>JAAXIF010000028.1:0-132635 GCA_012270485.1 Sphingobacteriales bacterium
TTACCAGTTGTTGCAATTGTGGTTGTTGCACCTAGAGTATATTCTTGACGTGTTGTACCAGCGTCTTTTAATGTTATGTTATCTCCACCAGCATCGAGGGTAATGTCACCGCCTGCATCTACTAAGAAATCAGAAGGAACATGCATATCGAATGTGGCATCGTTATTAAGGTTTATTCGACAAGAATCAGCCCCATCGCCATTTCTGAGGACTAGGTCGTTACCATCTGCATCAAGTACGATATCTCCTACCGCATCAAGTTTCAAGTTGGCAGGTGCAGATATTGTATATGTACCATTATCACCAAGATTATGGGTTACTTCATCACCGCCAGTACCATTCTTAAAGATGATGTCATTAGCTTCTGCATCAAGGATGATGTCACCAGATGCATCTAGAGTAATATTACCAGCAGCGTCTAGTTCTAAACCACCTTGTTGATAGTATTGTCTTGTTAAATTCGCATTACCAGACATACCCATCTGTGTCTTGACAAAGACTGTTCCGTTTCTACGGAAGAAGATATCGCTGTCACCAGCGTCAAGGATTACGTCTGCGGCTGCATCCAGTATGATATTATCAGATGCGTTTAAATCAATATGTCCAGTGGTATTCTGTACAAAGTTACCACCAGTTGTAAGATTGTAGGTAGAGTTACCTGTTACGGTGATTGCACCACCAACAGAATCTAGAGATGTTCCGTCAACCTTGTTGATGTAGTTTCCAGAATGATCCCCTTCAAAATTAACACTAGTCAGTTCGATATCCGCAACCGCATCAACAAGAACATCTCGACCAGCATCAATGTCAATATCCTGACCACTAGATTGATTCGTACTAATCTTTAAGTGTGTGGAAGTCTCCCCAGTTTGTCCATTGGGGTATAAGATCTCACCAGCAGATGCATCGAAAGCTGCTTCTATCTCATTGATTACTGTCACAAGATCACTATCTTGATGAGTATTCAACTGCTCCATGTCACCTACGTTATTCGATAAAGTATTAAACTTTGTCGTAAATAACTTAAACGAATCGACTAAATTTACTATCGGTTTTCTTGCCATTAGAGTTTCTCTATAAGTTGCGAAAGCATATTTTTCATGTCTGAGATATCACTCTCCAAACCTTCCACCTTTGCTTTCAGTTCTTGTTCTTCTTTTATTTTCTGTCTAGCGATCTTCTTTCTCTCACGAGATTGTCTTATCTTATCACTATTTATATTCATAATCGCCCCAGTATTGGGATCACGTGCTAAATCACTGTGTCCCTCTACTGGAATAAATGTTGTCTTAGTCTGCAAGAGCAATACACCTCAAATCTTTGACCACTGGTACTTTTGCGTTATTCAAACTACCGAAGGTCATCTTCAACTGGAACTGTTGGAACGGATCTTCCGAACCTTCTTGTCCACCAATCAGATAACTATATTCACGGAATGCGTTCTTGTTGTTATCTGGTGGAGTCTCATTTAGAGTAAACGCTGGTTCCCAATTCACTTCCCTAATGTTCTGTTCCTTAGAACATGTTCTGTAGTATAATTGAAGACCTGTGTTTGGTGGTCTGTTTACACTCGCCATGATTCGTAGACCTACCGCTGTCTCTGCAAGAGTAATCGGTATAGTTACGTGTTTCGCTGGTGCAGTACCCTCACTAGGATGACTCTCATCTACGTACATGTGTTTGTCACCCACAATAGTGTCCATGAATGCAGAACAGCCAGGATCTGTATTGTCAATGATGTTACCTGTCAGTTTGAAGTCTGTTGCCTCCAAGTCTAATACAGGTGATACACGTCTGTCAGTAGTTGTCATTGTTACCTGTGCAGTCAACGAGTGTTGATCATTCGCAATCAATGAGTTCTCTGTTGATTCTTCAAACTGATTGAATACCGCATGAGGTACTTCCAGAGTCAAGTTAGTTTTGTTCTTGATGATCTGGAACGCATTGTCAACCGCAAATCTAGAACCACTTAATTGAGTCAATCCATCTGTGTTATCTGAATCTGCAAACGATGAGTTCTGAGTCATCTTCGCGGACAATGTATAGTTTGTCGCTTCTGGTTGCAGTACATCAAAGTCTGGACGGATAACATCGTAAGGAATGTGTTGTAACAATCTTACTTCACCCGAACCAGTTCTACCAGATGATGTTGCAGAACTATCCGCATCAAACTTAATCGATGTCGCATCAACTGACTTAACTGTTCTATAGAACGGTGATGAGTTACTCATGATAGACGAACCTTTAATACCATTGTAGGTAGTAGATGCATCTAGTCCAAATACCCTAGTTCTGTCACCTTTACGTAGACCGTGACCAGTCGTGAATACTGTCAACTCATTACTACCTGAGTCGGTCATGAATGGGTTCTTCACGAGATTGATTGGTCGTACATTCCTGTTGTGTAAGAACGCATTACCTTGAGTCTCAAATTCTGCACGATACATTACGTATGCGAGATCCTGTAGACCACGTGGTTCCCAAACGTCTGTGTTCTGAGATACGAACAACGATCCCAATGTAGGTTGTTTGGTGATACGAGTCTCTGTAGAACCTAACAAGAAGTCTTCTACTTCTGAGATGTACATCTTGTACTTCATAGACTTAGAACGAATAATGATTGAGTAGTTTGCACCATTACCTTGTAGGAAGATTGGTTCATCAAACACAAAGTCTGTTCCGTTCGCAACCATACTTGCAATTGTTGCCTCTGGAACAACTTTAACCTGAGAAGGTGTCAGTGCAGTATACGAGCCAGGCACTCTTCGTGTACGATCTGGGAAACCAGATGGTGCTTCGGTAATCGCAATACTTACTGGATACTGATCATCATCACTGCCTGGCTTCTCTGCAAAGAAGAGACGTAGACGTGTCAAGAAGATACCGTTTGGATCTAGTACCTCAAATGACTGTGCAGTAGGATCTTCGTCTTTGTAGACTAACTGATTACTCTGAATATTTTTGTGAAGAGTTTGATTGTACTGAACCATGTATGGTATTGTAGCAGAATACGATGCAGTACCAGCGAATGGAGTATTCGCACCAGCAGGACTTGAAGTCTGTGCATAGTTAGGTGCAGTGTTAGCGTCAACCTCAATAGTCGAACTTCCAGTAATCACCGTGTTACTTTCAATTGGGCCACGGATCTCAGTTTGAGTTACCTCAGTCTTAACATCCTGTTGTGTTTCAGTAGTTACAACAGTTTCCGTAGATACAGTCTGTGTATTGTATCTGTCATTATTGACTGTCGTTGTTTGACCACCGACAATCTCTAGTACACGAGTATTAGTAATTGTGTACTCACCAGATAGACTTTCGATTACACCAGATGCAGTATAGAACTGTGAACAATGCGAAAGTGCTTTTGTTTTATCTGGTTTGCTGATATCATACAAAGAGAATACCGCAGTTCCGCATGGGAATCGCATAGGTGGATTCACAATGTTTGGAATCTCGAACTCACCTTCTAATATACCATTCGCATCCGAAGTAAGTGTTGTACTACCTTCAGAGTGTTGTGTTGAAGGTGGTAATTCTACTTCTGGAACCATGTTAGATCCATCATCTGCAATAGTGTAGTTAGGATCTGCAAGAGTAGATGACTTGTAGAAAGTCTTAGTCTTACAGAAACGACTCACATCTGTATTGTTGAAGAATGGGAAGTAACGTGTATTCGGACGAAGGTTAGTCGCACGGAACGATACCTTACGTGAACGCATCCAAGGAATATGGATGATCTGTAATTCACGATTGTCCACCACCTCAGATAATACACTTTCACTTGCAATACGGTTTACAGTAGTTGTAGTTTCGGTTGCAGTGTTATATTCTTGTGTAGTCTCGTATGTGTTTTCAGTAGAGATAGTATTTGTTCTACCGTAAGTAGTGTTAGTTACAGTCTCCGCAACAGATACGTCCTGAGTATAAGTTGTTCTTTGATCAGTTACAGTTTGATACTGTCTGGTGTTAGTATTAGTTTGTGTCTTTTTAAGACCAACACTTATGTCCCAACGAGTACCTCTACCATATGCATCTTTCTTTGGATAGAAGTAAACGTGTGCGCCACCAGTTCCGATCGCTTTAATTTTTAGTTTATCACCAACCGCAAATGATTTTTTGTAAGAAGGTGTGGAATCATTTCTAAGTTTAAATGTATCACCACGATTACCGAACTTAGTCCAAGTACTAGTACCTTGTCTTTGGAAATACGTCTCGATTCTGTTCTGGTGCGCTTTACAACGGAACACGTATTTGTGGTATTTACTGAAGGTGATGATATACTCATCTTTAACATTGAGTTCAAGTTTCTTACTGAACTTAGGTGCGACTGTACCAGTAATAGTTTTACCAGTGTAAGGCCCTTGAGTTGTTTCAGTTTCCTTGACAATGTCCCCTGCTACTTGGTTGTTCTCAATACCAACAACCTCAGTTCCACTTGAAAGTGTAGAAGTGTTTGAAGTAGAACCTTCTTCTACCCACTCACCATAATCGATATCAACTTCTTGACCTACCAGACGAGTAGACTCACCCAATAGTGTTGTTTGACTTGTACTTGAAACAAGAGGATCTGAAGTCTGACCAACTTGAAGGTCATTTACATCTGTACCACCCCATCCCCATTCTTGTTCGTTCCAAAGAAGTGCTTGTGATGCATCGAACTCTGTACCACCATCAATGATAGTAGGTGCATCCTGTTCAAAGTTCTTCCAAGTATCTTTTGATGGTGACAATACAAGGTCACCAAATGTTTTCTCAACATGGAATGGGTTAACATTGATGGTCTTGGATGCCATCGTTTGTGACAGATATTGAACTTCAGTGTGATCCAACATCACGTTGTCACCTTTCTGAGTCACACCTGTAGAGATAGAGTGTGCAGAATCGAACAACATAGGAATAGTCTTACATGTGTAAGTAGGACGAATCAATCCTTTTGTTGGATCTTGAGATGCACGATGTTCCAGACTCTTAGTATCTGTGAACTTCTGGTTCTTGAAGTTATCAACAAAGAAACCAGTGTGTAGACGTTCGTTACCAGAAGAGTCAAACAATCTTTCATTTGTTGCAGATAACTCCAACAGAGAAAGTGTAGTCGCTTCTTCTAGTTTGTCAATACGTTTGTCTAGTTTACCAATATCTTCCATCGTGTATCCACGTCTTGGAATGATAGTGGTTTTTAAATCTTTTGTATGAAGTGTGTTTGCACCTAGTTCGATCTTATACAGATCAATACAATCTACTGGAGTAGATGGATACTTAGGCATCATTGCAGACACACCTTGGATGTAACGCAACTCACCACCCTTCGACAATACTAGTTTGTCAAGACGTGGCATGTAGTATTCTGCATCCGCATTTACTAGAGTATTCTCTTGTGGTAATCCTAATACAATAGTGTCACCACCAGTAAATGTTTCGTCCGCAGTGTTTACTGAAGGACGGAAATCGATAACATCTCGTAGTGAGATGATTTTGTTATTCTGTGTACGGTGTACAGGGATGTTACCATAAGTAACTTCACCGTCATATGAATTTACACCAAAGAACTCACCAGTAGTACCGTGATCAAAGTGTTTGAATCGAACGAATACATTATCGTCACTATCCAATCCTTGACCTCTATAGATCAATCTACCCACACCGTAGTGAGTATCACGTTGACCATTATCGATACCAAACAATCCTAGAATGTTTTTACCGTCTGAATCATCTTTTGTACAACGAGTGATTTCGTAGATATCTGTTTTACCAAGATTGATAAACTTGATACCCTCACCGTCTGAGTCTAGGTATGAAGTTACTGTTGCAGTCTCAAGAGTTTTATCTCTTTGGGTTGCATTTGCAATCTTTTCGTAGTATAATACTTCATATGCAGTACCAGTTTCAAGGTTACTAATTGTAGTACCAGTTCCGTCAAAGTCGATTGTTGCATCTGCAACCTGATCACTATCGTCAGAAGAAACAATCCAACTACCAGCATTTGCAAGTGAGTTACCAGAAGATGGATTAACTGTGATAGAAGTACCACCCCCAGTATTATCTGAATGACGTTTCGCAACAGTTACAGAAATATCTGAGAATACTTTAGGTCTACGGATAGGTGCATCAAACAACAATGGTCGTTTGTCAGTGCGGTAGATCTTAGTGAAGTTTACGCCTGGCTCTCGGTATATGTTATAATACTGTGAGGTAGGTGAACTTGTAGCTGCGATAGATTGTATGTCACGAATACTCTTAGTTGCATCCGTAAACTTGATTTCAAAAACAGAAACTTTCTTAGTACCCGCTACACCACTGTTTTCATTAATTGCACGAATACGACACGAACCGAATGCAGTACCACTACCACCTGTACTTGGATGGAAGTTATATACTTCGCACTCATCGAAGTTTGCCATCTTCTTACCGTCAGTATACAGGAAGTAGTTACCATAGTCAATAGTAATCGAGTCATTATTTCTTGCAAGAGTTTCTTGAGGTTTGTCAACCTTGATAACTGTCTCTGCATCTTTGTTGATACGGTAACCCTTTACGTATGCTGTGCCTGGCGTTACTTTTAATTTGAAACTTGAGGTATCGTTCGGTGCAAATGAAGCACGGAAATATCGTTTGATATAATCACCAGACTCTTCATGAGTACGCAACGCCATCTCTTCACGAATAGAATTGAATCCACTACTTGCAGTCGGTTGTGAAATAATCTGACCACCAGATACTTCGATTATTGGAATGAAGATCTTATCTTGTGTAACAACACGTGCATCCGCAAGTTCTAGACGGATACGGTAACGATCAGCTCCAGGCGATGTTAAGTTTGGTGTCGCACCTTGATTGTCGTATAAGGTGTTATCGTCATCCGCAGTTACAATATCCTGAGTGATAATGAAACCAAAACGAGACGATGCGTTGTTTGAATACTTACGGAAAATCAGTCTTTGTTTTGGACAATATACAACACGTCCTTGAACAAAGAAGTGACCTTCTTCTACCTGAATAGATGAACCTAAACCAACAGCAGGGTTTTGTGTAGTGTTAACTGTCTGAACGTCAAATGTAAATGCACCACTAGTACTAGTAAGTGTATCACCAGCATCTACTCGTGTACCTGTCTCACTACCTTGAGTATCTTGTGTATACTCAACATAAAGAGTATCTGGATCACCGTCCTCAGCTGCAATCGCTTTAACAACAACAAACTTAATTGTGTTGTCCGATGATGCGAACTCTACACCCTCTAGTGTTGTTTCGTCTGTAGGGAATGGTGTAGACGATGCAATCTTAATGAATTCTAATTTGTTGTCGCAACGGAAACCGCCTGGCGTGATGGTTGCACCTTCGGTAAACAAGTTACCCATAAGGTTAGACAGTTCACTCTGAATAACTGTCTGCATCTGCGTAAGTTCACGTGCTTGCAGTGCTTTACCACTATTGAATAGAATACGATGATAATTCTTAGTCTTATCGTAGTCATCCTTATAAGTGGAAGAGAATGTTTGTTCAGTATAAGTTGAGGCCATCTTTTTACCTTAGAGTTGTATTACGATTTTCAAATCTTCGATTTGTTCCGCTGAACGGTCTACTGCCGCCCTGTTATCAATATATAGGAGTTCTCCTGTCATAGGATCAAACTCCCCCGCCAATTGTTGTGATACCGTACCAGTATTACCACTAGGATCTGTCACAGTGTTACTTGCAGTGAATGACTTGAAACCTGTTTCCTCGTTCTGGTGAACAAGTAAACGTGCAGTCAGTAGAGATGAGTTAACTGAATCGACTGTATCGATATATGCTTTCGCACCAGTTGATGCATCTTCAATTGTTGTATCTTCGGTAAAGGTTCCACTAGTAGACGTAAGTTCTAGTTTGATCAAACCATTACCAGTTGATTCGGTAAAGAAGTCTAAGTCAGTACGGTTGTTAGAATCCGCAACCAATGGGTTACGAAGTAACAATACCTGACGGAAAGTATTCTCACCAAGTAAGAAATCTCCCCCTTCATCACCATCAATCTTAGAGTTGAACATGACCGCAGATGCACGTAAGTCATCACGAGGATCTGCACCAAGACCTTTAGTAGGCCCAAAGATCGCACGACCTGATGCAGAATCACCTACACCAGTAATCTTTAGATTTGCACGAGTATAACCTGATCCACGGAATGAACCTGTTGACCATCCATTTGGATTAGTACCACCAAGGTTACCCGAAGAATCTTCTTTTATAATTAAGTTTACTAGTGAGTTACCACTAATGATCGGAGTAACTACCGCACCATTACCGTCACCAATAACTTCTACAGTAGGTGTGGATGTATATCCAGTACCACCGTTAGTTACTGCGACACCTACCAACTCACCAGCACGTGCAGCTACTTCTACCGCACGTTGTTCTACTTGTTCCGCAGTTGCACCAACACCAGCTGCTTGATCTGAGTCAACAAACTGAACGGGCATATATGCAGATGATAAGAACTTAGAAGCGTTCAATGCACCGATAGAGTATACAAACTTCCATCGATATCCATCTGAAGTTGAGAAAGGTGTACCAGTTGTATTACCTGTTGGTTGTACTGTAGAGTTTTGTACAGTACCAGTTGCATCCTTACCTTGTTGGACACAAATATAAACTTCTTGGTTACTATTCATTACGTAGAACGGTTGTGTAGGATAACCTACATGATTGTCATCGAATGCACTATACTGTGTACCAGAAGACCAGTTGTAACGAGGAACTACGAATGATTTATCTGTGATGTTTTTAATCGACTGCATGTCCAATCGAGCATTACGTTCATCACGTACACGATTCTGTGGAGTAACGGTAGTGTCAGTAGAGTTCCAAACCTCGGAACGACCGATACCAGCATAATATCGAACACTCGCAGAATCGAAGTCTTCAAAGAGGTCTTCGAGAAAGAGTTTTTTAATTTTATCAGTTACTATAGCAGCCATTTATTTGTCCTATGAAATTGTTGCGCCTTGACTAGATACCACGAACCACTCAGATGCAGATGTACTATATGCAAGTGATACTGATTGACCACCAGTCAAAACAACGGTATCTCTGGAAGCACTGTTATTACTTATTGTTACAGTTGCTGTCCCAGTGTTTATATTTATTAAGTGTTTTATCTCCCCATCTACAGTACCGTCTGCCATAGTCGCTGTCACCGCAGTCGCCATATTGAAATATGTCAGTGGTGCAGTTAGAGCAACTACCGCTGGAGTTGCGGTTACGTTCTGGACTCCTAATGCAAATTTAGTTTCAACCGCAACCGCACCAGTTCCTTTACCGTGTAGTTCTAGATTGATATTTGCAACATCACCCGATGCTTTTACTTTAGGATGTGATCCAGATGCAGAAGAAGAAATAGTTACTTCCGCATTTGCGTTTGTAGCGTTATCTAATACAATGACCTCGTTACCAGATTCGTCTTCGATATTACCAGTAATCTTTGGTGTGGTCAATGATGGAGTTGTTAGAGTCTTATTAGTCAATGTCTGAGTGTGTGCATTGAAAGTCAACTCATCACTATCTGTCAATAACGGTAGGTTTATATTCCTATCCGCTGCCAGTTCAGATGGAACCAACTGATACTGGTGATTTGCAGATGTGTCGTTAATCTGTGGAGTCGTAATGACTGGACTAGTTAGTGTTTTATTTGTAAGTGTCTGAGTCGCAGTAGTAAGTACGAAATCACCACTCGCATCTGGAAGTGTGAGAACACGATCAGCGGTTGCGTTTGCAGCTGCCAACTTAACCTCGAAGTCATCGATCGAAGTTCCTTCAAATATGATACCGTCAGAGTCGAACTGGATCTTACTCGCCAGTATATCACTGTCGTTACCAAGGAACTTATACAGTTCTACGAAGTTTGCATTGATCTTCAGAGCTGCGGTACGAAGGGTATCCCCTGTACCATCGTTCGCTACTGTTCCTCTATTTAATACTTGTCTTGTCATTTTGACCTTTACCTAAAAGTTCTATAGTCTATTTATACGTTTTATATCAGTTCATCAAGAGTTATTTCGCCATCTGAGTCACCAGTTTCACCCACTGCTGGGTTCTGTGCATCTGTTCTCTTCACATTAACCCAAGTGAATTGTTCTTGGTCAATTGTTTCGAGTGACGATAATCCAATACCTGAACTGTCTGCATTATGATCGATATCAAATGTTGGTGAGTTAGGTTCTAAGTACTCAGTCATTGTCTGGTACAATCTATCTGCTTCACCAATTGAGATATCACCAACGTCCTTAATATCGTTACCGCCAGGATTTGGATAGGTATTCGGACTACCCATGTTGGTTCTAAATTTCAATATTTCATCTCCTGTATCTAAATCGAACAACGCAGTATGTTGTGCGAAACCTTGTGGATGTCCAAGAGTTGCGATACCTTCCACTTCTTGTGGTGGGATATCCAACGTGCCTGGCCTTGGTTGGTTCTCAATGTCCAAATCCACAACACCCTCAAGTTGAACCTGAGATCCCAGATACATTCCAGCAGGGTGAACAAACAATTTATAAATGTTTCTCCATTCAGAGATCGCAAGTTCACTCTTAATCTGAATTGCATATGTCTGGTATAGTTTATCGTCAGTGATATATCTTTGTGACGATGGGCCAATCTCAGACTCATTCAAATTAAAGATGTTTTTCTTTGTATAGACAACATCTGGATCTATATTAAAGAAGGTGCGGAAGAATTGTTGTATCGAATACTTAGTACCCTTTGATCGGTACAATGTGTTCGAGTACTTCGCAGCTTCTCTTTTATCTGGGAAACCTTCAAAGTAAGATTGTCCCAAAAGTAATTCGTCTTCGATATAACTCAAAAGATCTATATCGGTTTGCGTGATATCCTTGGTCAAGAATAATTCATTCAGAAGATTGGTCGGTGATCCGTCCTGATCTTCAAAATGATAGTACGCTTTTAACAGTTCAACAAACTTTGGAAAACTCTCTACTATATGATCGGGAAGTACTTCCTCAACCTTATAGTGTCGTAGGTTTATTTCCCTACGACCTAAGTCCGTAAACGTCTTGTCTAAATGTCCACTCATTAGTTAGTCGCTGTTGTCAGTATACCAGTTGTTCTTGAACGTGATTCATCATATTCAAGAATATCGTTTCTTTGTGGTACAAGTAGTGATTGGTTGGCAGGAACCGCAGATACCTTGATGAATGTTTGTCCACCAGTAATACTGTCTACCTGTAAACCTACCAGATATACAAAACCTGTACTCGATGCGTAGTTACCAACATTGTCTACCAATACTTGGTTATCTGTCAAGTTGATAACCTGTAGTGTGTTAGAGTTTAGTTTGTTTCTAATTACGCAGTTAACATTTTTAAATACAAAGTTAGTTGACGTGATAACAAAGTTCTCGTCATCCTGTGATTGTATTTCAACAGGGAACTTCAATGTGTGGTCTGATTGTAGTCCCAATGTTGGTGTAAATCTTTGTTGCATCTTAACTTCTGTACGAGAAGAAAGAACCGCAGGCGATACTTCATCAATCAATGTGAGAAGGTTAGATCGTCTAAATGCCTGATCGAACTTACCTGTGTTCTGTGCAAAGTATGTACGAATCTGATCTTCTACTTGTGTCTTGACAGTACTCAATGTTAATGAAGTGAGTCGTTCGTTGAATTGGAACTTAGTGTCCAACTCGACAAATGTCTTGACTGGATCAGAAAACTTCAAATCAAAAGAAGCGATAGACAATTGTTCTGCAAGATCTAAGATCGCAGTCTTAGTTGTTTCTACAGTTGTAGCAGGAATATCACTATTAAACAATACTGACATGAATACACAACCATATTGTTTAATGATGTTGTCTTCCCCACCCCATGCTTTGATATCTTTGATCAGTGATGAGAAGTTACGCAATACAAGTGATGAGTAATCCGCATGAGTTACCATTCTGTTTTGTGATGCATACTGGAAAGGTGCGTTCTTACGAATAGACTCTAGTGTTTCTTTTTCTGCACCACCCGCTGATTTAGACTCTACAGTAATTGTAGGTGTACGAGTGGTAGTCTCGTTAACACTGATTTCATTTACTGGTTCAAACACTTCAGCAAAGTTTGCATCTGCACCTGACACAGACAGATACTCAACAACAATCTTGTTGCCCGCATCTGGTGTCTTACCAAGAGTCGTACCGTTACCGAAAGTCAATTCGTAATAACCGTTAGGCATCTCTTTGAGAATGTATAGAGTAGAATCATTATTGATTACGTTCGCATCAAGAATGTTCTTGTATGCGGTAAACTCTAATGCAGTAGAACTAGGGAATACTTTTACTACCGCAGTATTGAGATCTAGGTTTTTATCTGGTATAATATACGTGATGTTTTCTTTATTATCACCTGAGATAAATGTCTTAGTTTTTGAAGTACCCTCTTTGATAGGGATAATGTTAGATCCGTTATTTTGTTTGAACTCGTAGAAACCAAATCCGTCATCTGTTGCAGAAATAGTTTCGGTTGTCTGGAATGTATAATCAACATCATCAACAGATGTCGTAAATTTATAACCAGATGCAACAGAGATACGTGGACTACGATTAACAATACCTGATAAGTTCAAAGACAGTTTGACTTGTGCAGTCGAAGCGTTCTTACTATCGGGAATATAACCGATACCCTCAGAAAGAGATACCATAGAACTACGGAGTTGTGCAGTTCCAAGGAAGGATTCGTTCAATGCAAAGTTCGCTGTCAACGCATTGATATGCGTATTGTATGCAAGGACATCCAACAGGTTGGATAAACCTGATGCTTCAAAGTTGAAGTCCTTGAATTCGTTTTCCTTCTCAAGGTATTCTTTCAGATTGTTCTTGATCGCCTGAAAGTCTAATGCTGTTGATTTAATTGTTGTCGCCATTTATCTTAACCTACTTAATACGGTAGTAAATTCTACTAGTTCCCCAGTGTTTATTATTTTAAAAATAACAGTTACTTCTGCTGAGTTCTGATCTGGTTCCATGTTGACAATAACCTTTAATGATGGTATATCAACACGTGGTTCGTACACTTCTAATACATTACGGATCTCTCGAACTATTGATTTTTCTGTTCCACCGTCCGCGAGTTCAAATAAGAAGTTATAAAGGTTTCCACCATAATATGGGTTGAATGGTTTCTCTCCTTGATTTGTTAACAAGAGATTCTTTACTGCGAACTTAACCGCCTCCGCGTTAGACTTCTTAAAGATGTCCTTCGTGTTGGTTCTTAACGCAAGAGAAAGATCTACATCTGAGTATTCTTTATTGGTAGTCGCAGCTACCGTACTCGCTGATGCAAGATTAGTATCTTCGATTGATAATGCTCTTGTAGTTGCCATAATAGTCTCTTAATTACCTTGTATCTATTTATACGAATTAATCTAGTTTTACTTCAACTAATTCCTTAGAAGATAGTAGTTTTCCGTTATAATTGGTCGCAATACCTAAACCAAAGTTTAGATCAAACGATTCGGTTACCTCAGGCATCTCTACTACGATCTGAGATGTCAATGATCCGTCTGGGTTATAGATGTCATAATCCAGAGTTATCTTGTCATAGAAACAATAATCCTTCCAGTATTCTGCAACGTCAAATGTTGCAGAGTGATCTATCTTACCTTTTCTGTCGATGACCTGATAAACTACAACACGACCATCTTCTTTTTTCAGATTGTCACCCCCAACGGTTTCAAGTGGGCCACCTTTGTAGATACCTTCACTTACAATCAGACGTACATTGTTAAACAAGTCAGTGTTACCATTGATTGTTCTGTACATCTCTGCATGTAGATAAAGGTTACGTGCAATCTGTTTACGTTTGTTCGCATCACCTACGTGAGAGAACGGTGTCTTGTCTCCATACGCACCAAGGTATTTCGCAATGGTCACGCCTGGAGCTAACTTAGTTCTAGAGGATATATTGTCTCCGTCCAGAAAGTTAGGGTTGTATATGGGATCTGGTAATATAATCATCCTTTAAACCTCTTACCTCTATTCGCAATCGAATTACCGATCGGTACAAATCCAAACCTAGATGATTGTTTTGATGATGCAGTTCTACCAATCTTAGGTGGACTTGTGTTATCATATTCTGAGTTCAGTCTACCCTCTGAAACCATCTTGTTTCCAATAAGAGAACGGTTTGCAGTATCACGAATCGTAGATCGAATCTCTTGTGTTGTCGGATGTTTCTCAAACAATCCTTCGTAGTCATCACGTAGAAGTATCTTGTTCTTCAATACGTCACCAGCATCTACAGTCACGGTGCGTACAGAGAAGTCACCCATTGTCATCATTGCTCCGATCGCATCTGCAAGTGGGACTGGTTTCTTCGGTGTCGGAGTCTCCTGTCCTTCAACTGCCTTCTTAACTGTAGGATTAGATGCAGAACCCGCTGATCCTATCGCACCAGCGGTTCCCGCTTTCTGTGCTTGGAATGCAGTCTTAGACTTGTCTGCCACATTCGCATTGTATGATCGAATCGCTTCTGTCGCCTGTCCGTGGAATGATCCATAGAACGCAGCTCCTGATGCGAACGGAACCGCACCCTTCGGCCCCATGTATACAGGTGAAGTCATCTCTACCTGTTCACCACCGATCACACCTTTCATACCCATGACCGATAATTCAGATCCAGTGATTGCCATTACTGGTGCAGTCTGGATGTATTCGTCTTTTGCGGTCATGATCAAACGGTTGTCAGTAAACACATTGAGTTCTCCCTCAACATGTTCTTTAGAATATCCCTTCGTCCATTCTGTGTTATTACCCAAGACCAGTTCGTTCTTGTTCTCTACTGTCTTATATGATGCAGATTGTTTTGTGATGTATTCTGTGTTACCTGATACTTCGGTTCTCTTATTCAACAATACATGTTGTTTATTGTGTCCATGTATGTTAAGATTGTGGTTACCACCTACGTCCATATTCCAGTCACCTGTAACCGTCTGGTTCAGATTACCTTTATAGACCATCTCTGCATCACCTTCTACGATGACCGTATTGTCTCCTCCAGTCACCTCGACTTTATTGTTCGGGGATGATATAATAATAGAACCATCTGCTCGCATCTCAATACCACCACCTTTACGGTGTTTGATAAGAATACGTTCACCGCCAGGCGTGTCATCGTGTTCGATCACATGTCCAGATGCAGTCTCCATAACCTGATTGAAAGGGAACTGAGATGGTTGTTGATCCTCAACATTCAGAGATACATTGAAGTCTCCACCACCAAGATACAATTCATTTGTCTCGAATCCACGAGCAGCTTTGTTTATGGTAGACGTATAATGATATGTCGTTTTAGGAAACTCACCTGTAGGATCTTGGAAACCATCAAGTGGTACACCAAGTGTTTGATCCTTAGCAGGGTTCTGTCCTAGTTTGTTTTTCTTTGATTCTATTGTCATTGTGGTTTCTTCGTTATGAGTTCAGCGGGAGTCAATGCTTTGTCATTCTGTAAATCGACATACACGGTCGCTTTTCTAAACATTGTCTCTACGTATTCACTTACTGAGAAGTACGGATCTTCTACCAAAGGTTGTATTTCATTGTGACCAAACACCTGACCACCATAGTACCTACGATAGAATGCTTCACATACTGTTTCTAATGTAGTCATCTGTTCACGAGTAAATGACTGTGAAGAACGATATTGTTGTGGGTTCTCACATCCTGTCGAACAGTTCAATCCACCTACCAGACAGATGTCAATAGAGTTTGTACCATGACCGTTGACACCTTGAGTTTCACCTATCTTATCAAACGGTCTACCTCTTTGTAATTTACCATCTCGTCTTATCACCAGATGATATTTGATTCCGTCCTCACCCGATTCATTGTGTTCTACGTGTAGTTCTTCTGAACCAATGTTTTGATTGGTGTATGTTTCAGATGCGTGTACTATGAGTTCTGTGATAGGACGGTTGATAATTCTAAACTCTGTACCTAGTTCTTCCTTAGAGTCGATGTATGTAAACTGTGAGAACTGTGTGTTCTTACCATCGAATCGTTTAAGTGTCTCACGAATATCCACATCCTCCACTACAAAAGAATCCGCAGATGTAATCAACGATCCAGAGATAGTAGTATCGATCTTAGATAATTCTTCTTCTGTCAAGTAAACACGATTCTGAATCACCTCTACTTCGTTATCTGGAATACCAGCACTTCTCGCCTTTTGTCCCAGATCCTCAACAAACTCTTGGTTGGTAAGTCCATCATCTATCGTACCAATCACCGTTTTCATTTTAGGTGTCAGAGTTGTGTCATTTTTAATTGTTATCTGTGTTGCTTTTGCAAGTCCTTCTGGTGTTCCGTCAAGTGCAGAACTTACAATCTCGGATACCGTGGACTTTCCTAATTGTGCGTTAGATGTAAATGTACGTACAACCTGTGTCACATCGTTCGTGATATCCTCTACGAGATCTTGTAACAAACCTAATCCTGTCTTTACTGGACTCTTGTCGAAATGACTAGAGAGTTCTTTTTGGTTCTTCTCTAGATCTTGCAACGCAGTGTTTAATCCAGATGTAACCTCATTCGCAATATCATTTATTCCAGACTTGATTGAGTTCAGATTATTCTTTAGTTCGTTTGCACCGTTTGTTACGTTACTGAGTTCGGGGGCGTTTGCATTCAAAGACGGAACCGCAGATATCTCTCCAATAACGTCCTTTACTAAGTTCTCTGATTTTTTCAGTGTATCAGTAATCGCACCTAGTCCACCCGATGCACCACCACCAGTTCCCGATGCAGACTTTACTTCACTTGCAACACCTTGGATCTTTGACTTCAACGCACTTGATTTACCTTCGATGTCATTTGCAGTTGCATCGATAGCGTCTAGTGAAGATGCACCCAACGTCTGAGATTCTAGTTGTTTAACAGGCGCACCCAATCCAGTAAGTTGTTGTACTACCGATGACACGGATTGATTTGAAGTTGCACTCGCTGTAATAGTATTTACAACACCACCAGAGTCTCCTGCCTCTCCTTCTGTCCCAAGAGTAAATGTAGGAACAGATAAATCTAGATCAATCGCAGTAGGATCAGATATACCAGACAATCCTGATACACCATCCGTAAAGGAACACATAGCATCTCCCAATACAGGTGAACCAGCATTATCTACTTTAGTTTCTAGACTTTCAATACCACCAACTATCTCACCTGCCTTGTTTCCAAGAAGAGTCGCATCCTTAGCGAATGTATTCTCCTTCAGTAGACCAGCTGCTTCTTTCGCCTTCTCACCAAACTGTTGGTTGTTCTGACTAGCGTCTAATCTTTGATTAAGTTGACTTGCTTTTAATGGCATCTATACACCCAATAATTCCCTGAGACGTTCTGCAAGTAATTCACATCTTGCGAAGTCTGATTCTTTCTTTACACCAAGATAATACTTTGCAAACACTCTTGCACAGTTGTCTTTGTTCTTTTTCTCTAGAGTATCTACTTTTCGTAACCGTATGTTTGCAGCTGATGCTGTACTATTTAGTTCATATTTTATGAACACCAATTGACTACTATACTTCCTCCAGTCGTTACTGAAGTTCTTCAATAGTGCCTTACGTGTGGTTATCCATCCAGCAATACCAACAGGGTTCAACTCTGTTTCGTCTACAACCGCAATCTCGTTTAGATTTGATTTGAAAATAAGTCCAGCGACAATACCAATTGATTGGTTTATTGTGTATCCACTACCAAGGAAGAACTTGACCGCTTCGGTTTTTCTGAAGTCAATCGTTCTATTGAATACTCGTCCAAAGTTATCGTCCTCTACCTTTTCAGAATCAATGATCTGAACTTCTTGTTCATAAAACAATTCTTCTTGTGCGATTCTTTCCTGAACTGTATTGAACTCTACTTGTCTTTGAACACGAGTCGGATATTCTATCTTTGGAATAGATCCAACAACAAGAGGAACCTGAGATGCTTTACCGTCCATAAAGAAACCAAAGACAGTTGCACCTGAACTGAGTCTAGGTGTTCTACCCAAACCAGAAACACCACCTTCGGTTGTGGGTATTACTACTTGCGCCCAAGGTAAGTCGTTTTGTTTGATCTCTTTGGTTGACGGATTGTGTACACCATGAATACGAATCTTTACTCGTCCCTCCAAACCATATGGTGGTGTATGGTCAATCACGTCCGCAATAAACCAACGAGTGTTGTCTCCATAGTATTCTGTTTGAATCGCCTTCATTATCCCCTCGTCAACTTGCAAACAGACATAACAACATCATGTCTTGTGTTTTTGAATGTATGTCTAGTATTGTAAATTAAGAAGTCACCACTACGAAGACTATCGAACGCCTGTGTAGTTTCGGTGTCACCATCATCTGACAAAGTGTTGATCGTGACGATGTCACCTACACTCGCCTTGGAAACAATGAAACCAGCTCCAGGCACCGTGACTTCAAATTGGTTTTTATACAACATGTTGCGAATACCCATGTTGTCTAACTTGTTTGTAAAACTATTTTGTTTCACTTCATCGTGATAACTCTTGTATGTACCATAGACACCAGTCGATGTTATCTGGTGATATATCTTAGAGTCTCTCTCGTGTACAAGTTGATCTTCCAACTTAAACTCTTTGGGATATACGTTTTGTTCTTTCTCCGAAGGTATTATACCAGTTTTCTCTAACTTTTCAAGTGTTTTAGTTACAGAATAATGTGTAGAACCTATTTGACCTGTGTTAAGATTTGTGTTATTATATGTTGCACCAACACCACCCGCCATCATTTGTGTCAAAGTGTTTTGTAGTTTCGCAGCTCTCATGGTCTGTATTTGGAATGTACGATGCAACGGTGATTTCGCTTCGGTCTGTTTTACGTTCGATGGTGAATACAAATAAGGTATCTGATCGTTCCAAGGATCTTGTTCTAACATCTTGTCCAGAGAACCCAAACGTATATTGGTGTCGTGTATTGATGCGTACAAGAACAACGGACAACCATTTGTTGTGGTTGCACGATCTCTTAACCATTCACATGCTTCAAGTGGATGTAGATATGGAATGATTACCTTCATGTTGTTTTGAACAGAAGGATGTAAGTACGAGATATCGATATCTTTACCTAGATCCTGACCACAGATTTTCTGTATCTCTTTCTCTAGTGTATCAGTAACCGTTCTACTAATCTTCTTTGACTTACTTACGAACGCATGTTCGTCCATAATAGTGAACAAGTATACCGATGCTTTACCAGCGTCATTTGATTTGATGACCTGATCGATACTAGTCATGATAAATGATCGAGACATAACAGGGACAAGTGTCTTGTCCTCCGATGCAATCTCGATGAATATTCTTTCGGTTCCAGAGAAACCCATACCGTCTACAAAACCCTGATCGTCAGATAATGCAATCTGACCAGAGATGTACGGTTTCTCTAGACTTTCAAAAAATACCAGTTCGACAATACTTGAATTAACATTAATTCTATTACCCTCGTCATCACCGCCCATCCCTTCGGATACGATGTACGCCTGAGTAATTTTATATTGCGACTGGTTGTCGTTTTGTGTACTCATCGTTCGTTCATCAACCTATAGAACTCTTTTACTACACTATCTACTGCACTAGGTTTCAATACTTTGATTTGTTTTAAATTGTCATTCTTTGCACTAATCCTATCTAGATTAGTTACTGGTATTAGACTAGAACCTATGACCTGAGTAAATGGATCTATATCTACCCATTCACCGTCAGCATTCTCATAGTGATGCACTGCATTATATTGTGCAGACTCTTTATGTACGTCTGCGAATACGGTCAATCCTGTCGTATCATCACGGAAGAATATGTTCTCTCCCACCAAGAATGTTGAGTCAGCACTGTTGAATGTTTGTACCTTTGCTCTGATAACATATTCAAAGTTACCTACCTCGAAAGGAATATTACGTAACTGTGCAACAGTGTCTATACTTTCTAGTGTTATGTCGAATCCGTTCAACACAACTGGATCAACAGTAGGTGTGTCTAGATTCTTTTTAGTCATTACCCATAAGTCGGTTTGTGCAAACTTCTGTAACGGATCTGTTAGTGTGAGTGTAGCTGCACCATTACTGTTAACTGTCAAGGTGAAATTAGTGTCCGCACTTGTGAATGCAGTTTCGGTGTCAATGATCAACTGACCTAGATCAAGGTTTCTCTTGATAATTGTACCCACCGTACCTGAAGTCTGTCCTTCAACTTGTCTCCCTACTCTGAAATCATATCCACCTTCTGCGGTTGCAAGATCGGTTGTTGATGTAACTACACGATGAGGATAGTAATCTTTTGCACGAGATCGGACTTCTTCGTTCATAAGAGGCCAACCAGATTCGCGTAAGTGGTCGTTCAATAAAAAGAATGTCCAGTAATAGGATGTATCACCATATAACTGTAATGATAATGTGTCTGGTCGATCACCTGACTTGATCATGTAGTCTTCGTAAAACGCAAGTTGTGGTTTGATCTGATCAATTAGATCCACATACTGAGTAAGGTTCTGCATAATGTTAAATGCAGTTTCGTCACCAAACTTATAGTATAGTTTCTCAAACCGTTGAAAATATCTTGTACTCATTAGTATCCAACTCCATCCGCATCTGTCTCAAGAATATCTTTCTTGGATAGGGTAACGGTTTCGGTAAAGTTAAGGTTCATGTCCACTTCCAAGAACTCACCGTCTTCATGGAACGCCATCTGACTTGCATTGTATGTGGTATCGACCGAACGTAAGAAACAAGGTTTTACTTTATGTGCAATAGTCTTACCATCATACTCAAACTCGATGTTGAACTTGTTTGGGAAGTTATAACCAAGAGAGATCTCTTGACCACCAATAGTTACTGGAATGTCTTCGGGATATAATTCACTACGGAAGAAGTTGACGATCTCTTTTACTTGTTGTGATTCCGCAGCTGACCGTGCAATCATTTTGAAGTTAAACTGGAACTCACGCATGTTTACTTGTTTGAATAACGAGCGTGTGTTCGGGTTGGTAGTAACACCAGTTTGTAGTTTCAAACCTGCCGTAACCTCATCACTAAATTTACCAGCTGCTTGTGATAGACGTACAGTCGCTAATTTTGCGAGACCGTCATTTGCACTTCCACCAGTAAGTCCTTGTACAAATGATCCAACACCGTCTGCCATAGATGCGATTGCAGATGCACCCCCAGCGACCGCAGCTCCTGATGCACCAACATCAATATTCTCGTATGTGACATTATCCCTGAACTGTAAACCCTGTGGAAGATATAGTAGTACTTCAGTATCAACGATCTGTCTCGGTCGCATCCCCATTTCGGTTTCATTGTTGAGACCATTGAATGAACCTACGTCTTTCGCAAGTTCCTCCAGTTGCGCTTGAACTTCTTCTAGTTCCTTCATTGTTGATTCGGTTGCCTTACCAGCACCACCTTCATTCTCTTTCGCTTCTGCTTTTGCTTGATTCAACAATTCTTGTCTTTTCTCTTTGAGTGACCTGATATCACTTTTCTTATCCGACAGGATATCGTTCAGACCAGTATTGAAATACTTTTCCGCAAACAGAGTGAACCTGATTCTACCTTTATAATCGTCTTCGTCATGAAGAGGATATTTGTATATGTTTTTTGCTGACATATCTTTTCCACTAAATAGGGTTATTGAAAACTACTATTTCTATTTATAAGGATTCTATGGCGTATTCTGGAAAATTTAAACCCAAAAACCCTGAGAAGTATTTGGGTGACGTGACCAACATTGTATACAGATCTTTGTGGGAAAAGTATGTAATGAAGTATTGTGACAACTCTTCGGATGTAAAAGAATGGGGATCAGAAGAGATTGTTATACCTTATCTATATGAAGTAGATAGGAAATATCACCGATACTTCATGGATTTCGTTATTGTTTATAAAACAGGCGTAACCAAACTGATCGAAGTCAAACCATTCAAGGAAACACAATTACCTAAGATGAAAGGTAGACGTACTAAACGTATGTTAACAGAATCGTTTACCTATGTCAAGAACCAAAACAAATGGAAAGCTGCATCTGAATACGCAAAGGATCGTGGGTGGAAGTTTGAGATCTGGACAGAGAAAGAACTAACTGCAATGGGATTGATGCCCAAGTCAACTAAACCATTAAAACCTTTCAGAAAACGAAGTAAATAGGTATAAATAGACGTATGAGTAATTTATTCAACAGACTAGAACTACAGGCATTCCGTGCTGGTATTACACCTAGAACAAAGGAAAGTCGTGATTGGTTCAGAAAAAAGGCATCGAATCTACGTTCGATAAACCGTGAAGCGTTGATGAAAGAAGATCCGTTGAAAAGACGTGATGCATCAAAGGCGGATAATCGAGAGTTGATTGGTTCTATGCAGATGTTCTTCTATGATCCAAAACATAAGAAGACATTACCATACTACGATGCGTTTCCGTTGGTGATTATTATTGGGCCCGCAGAAGGTGGATTCTACGGACTCAACTTGCATTACTTACCTCCGATTCTTCGTGCGAAGTTTCTGGATGCATTAATGGATGTTCTTGGTGCGAAGATGACAAAGACTGCAAGGATGCAGTTGACTTATCGCATCTTGAAGAAGACCGCAAAAATGCGGTATTACAAACCGTGTTTGAAACACTATCTGACCGCACACGTGAAAAGTCGGTTTGCAGAAGTACAAACACCAGAGTGGGAAATTGCAACTTTCTTACCAACTGCACAGTTCAGAAAGGCAAACTCACAGAAAGTATTCTACGATTCAAGGCAAATGATAGATGGCTAACGATACAAACAGACTAGGATCTATTGAAGGGATCAAACAACTAATTGGTGCGAGTGATGGTGTACAAAGACCAAACCTGTTCCAAGTAGAACTACCTCCCATCGATGGATATAAGACTAGTGACCTAAACTTATTGTGTAAGGCAGTTCTCATGCCTGGCCGTCAGTTAGGTACAATAGAAAAACAACTTGGTACATACAAGTATGATGTCATAAACGCAATGACATTAAGTGAAGTCACTATGGTATTTCATGTACCAGCGACTCACACAGTTAAAAACTATTTTACTACGTGGCAAAGTGTTGCGTGGAACCGTGGTGAAGTAGGATACTATAAAGATTACGCAAGGGATATTCGTATATCCACACTGAAGACTGGTGCGACTATTCCTGCTTTTAACAAACAGATTCCATTCTTGAAGAAGGTAAACCCGATTATACGTAATCGTCTACCTGACATCGGCCCATTTAAACTGTCTCAAGGTGAGATAGATATGGACTTGGGTACAAAGGATGAGAAAACATATTCCTGTAGATTGATCGATTGTATACCCACAACACTTAGTGATATTCAGTTGGGTGATGAACAAGAGAACGCAATCGCAGAAATAACCATATCTTTCAAAGTGAAGGATTGGGAAGGTGAATCTTATGACGCTAAAAGTGTCTTCTCGAAGTTACTTAGTGGCGCTATAAATATATTTTGATTTAAACTATTTCTAAATTATTAGGAGAATGAAATGGCATTACCAAAGTTAAACACTGCACCGATATATGAAATGTCGGTTCCATCAACAGGGGAACGTGTTAGTTATAGACCGTACCTTGTTAAGGAAGAGAAAGTTTTGATGATGGCGTTTGAGTCTGGTGACCAGAAACAAGCGTTGAAAGCAATCGTTGCAACTATCGAAGCATGTGTTCAAGATAAATTGAAAGTCCAAGACTTGGCGACATTTGATGTCGAGTATTTGTTTACACAGATACGTTCTAAGTCCGCTGGTGAAAAGGCAACAGTCCTATTGAAATGTGAAGAGTGTGAAACTCAACACGAATATGAAGTTGACCTATCTGAGATTAAGGTAGAGTTGAATGAAGATGATAGGGTTGTTGATCTAACAGATCAGATCACGATTGAGATGAAATATCCGCCTTACAAGGCAATCATGGAATCAGATCTACAAGGTGATCAGATGGAACTAGGTCTGGATATGGTCGTAGCGAGTATATCTGGAATCATAGTAAAGAACGGTCTTGAAGAAGAACGTATGGATGCAAATGATGTATCCAAAAAAGAATTGATGGAGTTCATCGAGTCAATGACTAGTGAACAGTTCGAGAGGGTAACCAAGTACATTGGTGATCTTCCAGCAATGAAACATGAGGCGAAATTTAAGTGTCTAAATTGTGGTCACTACAACAATATGGAACTTAAAGGGATATCGGATTTTTTATCCTAAACCTTTCTCATGATAGTCTTGTAAACCATTATAAGACGAATTTCGCAATGATGCAACATCATCATTACAGTCTAACAGAACTAGAGATGATGATGCCATGGGAAAGGGAAATATATGTAAGTATGTTATTGGAACACATCAAGGAAGAGAATGAGAGAATAGAAAGACAAAACCAACAAAACGGATAACCAGTAATGGCAGAACCAAGAGACAATCTAACAACCGCAATCGTTTTATTGCGAGAAGAGAATAATAAGAAACTCTCCGATCTAAACGAGAACCAAGAGAAGACGGCATCAGCGACCGCTGAGACCGCTCGTCTTATTGGGGACATGTTAGAAGGTATGGCACTTGATCGTCAACGCAGTCAAGACAAAGAAGAGAAGTCGCAAAAACCAGAGAAGAAGGATGACAAACCACCTAAACCAGATGTCGAAGGTGGTATGATGTTTGGTATCGGAACCATCCTTTCTGGTATAGCGGGTGCGGTCACTGGTCTTGCGGTTGGTATTGTTCTTGGTTTCACGAGAGTACTTAAAGCGATAGGAAAGAAACTTGGTATCAACAAACTATTCGCACCTGTCAATAAAGCAATAGGTGGATTTGTTGATCGTATCAAACGTATCCCTAAGTTCTTTCAAAACTTTACTCGACTCATAAAAGCAGGATTTGATGGTTCCAAAACAATAAGGTCTGCATTCACTGGTACTTTCATGAGTACTCAGAGAGGACTGACTGGATTGAATCAGTTCTTTTTCAATCTGGGAGAGAGTTTAAAGAAACTCGCATTTTCAAAAACAGGATTGGCGATACAGAGATCAATCAACAAGTTCAAAAGGTTCATCAAACCACTAGGTGATTTCTTCGCAAGTGTAGGAAGAGCATTTGGTGGAGTCCCCAAGACATTTAAAAAGATAGGTGATGGTGCAAGTAAATTCGGAAAGATAGCGAAATCACTTGGCGGTACTTTCGGTAAGATGTTCACCCTGTTCAAATCAATAGGTAGGTTTATCGCATTCCCTATCACCGTTATCGTAACGATTGTAGATGCAGTCAAAGGTTTCTTCTCTGGTTTCAAAAAGTATGGTGAAAGAGGATTTGTCGCTGGTTTGTTTGGTGGAGTCATGGGTGCAATCAAAGGTGTATTCAATGGACTGATATCATTACCACTTGATCTACTCAAAGGTGCAGTAGGTTGGATAGCAGGTAAACTAGGATTCGAGAATGTAGAGAATGCATTAGCAGGATTCAGTTTCAAAGGGTTCTTCTCTGGTATCTTTGATTGGTTGACTAATTTCTTACTCGACTTGCCTGGCAAGATCATTGATGGTCTGACCAGTGGAATCTCAGCGATTGGTGATTTCTTCAGTGATATCGACTTTGGTGGATTCTTCGGTGGTATCGGTGATAAAGTTGGTGAATGGTGGAACGGTGCTTCAGAAGGATTCTTCAAGAAGTTCCAACACGCAAAAGACACATTCAGTAAGTTCAAAGGTAAAGTTGCGGATATGCAAGACAAGTTCAGAATGTTTATCATGGACAAGTTACCTGAGAAAGGATCGTTCCTTGAGAAGTTTGTTCCAGATGCAGTTTATGAATGGGTAGGTCAGACTGGTCGATTTGCACCACCCGAACAAAAAGATCCTGCCGTAGATGAACCAGCAAAAGAAATCGAAGCGGAAGAACCAGTTGAGATTACTGATGCACAGAGAAGAATGGCAGAGAAACTTGGATTGGAAGTTCCTGAAAACGTGCGAGTCAATCAAGAACTAAATGATGCAAGGATGGAGGCAATCAAGACTGGTGACAAACAACCATTGATGGAAAAGAAACTAGAGGTTGCAAGTCTTGAAGATCGAGTACCTGATCGTCCATTCACTCAAGATGAGATAGATTCAGAAGTCGATCAAGCAACCAAAGATTGGATGTTGTGGTTCAACTCACCTGAAGGTATCGAACACCAGAAGAAGATGCAGATCGAAAGGGACGAACGCGAGAAACAGTTCCAGATCCAGATGGCAGAGAACAAGATGAGGCGTGAAGAAGAACACGCGAAGATGATGGAACGTGCAATGATCCTTCGTGCAGAAAGGGCAGAGAAAGCACGTGAGATGCTTGCGACAGGAATGTATAAAGGTCAAGCGATTACCGATGAACAAAGACGTAGAGCAGAACTCTATATTGAGAGAGATGAAAGATCTAAAGCGCAACAGAACTTAGTTGTTGCACCAAGTAACCAAGTTGTAAACAACACCTCACCTACTACCGTGGTACAAAATCAGAATATGCCCGTAGTAGATAACCTCGATCGAACCTACGGTTCGTAATCTAAAAAAAAGGGGCAGATCACTCTGCCCCCTTTCCCAACTGCTTAACCAGTTTCTCTCTAGTTTAGTCCGCCTGTGCCATCTTGGCAAAGTAAGACAGTGTGTCATCTTCGTCTGAAGATGTCTCTGCGACTGTAGGTGCCTCTGCACTTACAATCTCTGGTTCTGGTGTCGCAATCGATGGACTCGCTTCCGCAGTTTGCGTTAACGCTTCATTCTTTGCAGTTGCACCTTCACCAACCGAATGACCTAAGACCAATTGCAGACGAGAGTTAAGTTCGTCATAGGACTTGTAGTTACTCGGATCTACAAACTCCGCGAGATCGTGAAGTTGATTGTAGGTTGCTTCGAGTTTAGTCTCGTCCGCATCAAACAATGCAGATTGAGATTTGAACTCTGACTTGTCGTAGTTACGATATCCCGCCACGTTTCTGATCTTCAACTGGAAGTCTGCACCAGTCCAGAAGTCAAAGGGATTTACTGGTTCTTCGCCAGGAAATTGTGGTTGCATAACATCCATAAGTTTGTCAAAGATCTTCTTACCATACTCATACAAGAATACTTTACCCTCGTTAGCAGGGTTAGAAGGATCACTAACAACTAGAATGTTAGAGATGTAGTGAAGTCTACGCTTCTGTTTACGAGCAGTCTCTTTATCATCCTCGTTACCAGAATTCCACAGACGTGAGTTCAACTCACCGACTGGATCTTTCTGTCCGATTGATGTCAAAGACTTTTCGATGTACCATTGACCAGTTGGGCCTTTAAACCCATGATCCCAGTACCTCTCCCAAGGGAGTTCCTGACCTTCCATCGCTGGAAGAAAACGAATGACTGCGTAACCGTTCCCAGCGTCATCGACTGTGGGTTTCCACTTACGTTCATCTTCGTATTTGTTTTTGGTTTTCTGACCACCTGATACTTCTTGTGCGGCTGAAACCAGTTTTGAGATATCGGTCTTACCCGACTTTAGATTTGCAAAAGACATATATTTCTCCGTATTTACAATGTATTAACAATTTATCCACTTTGTGCATAATATAATCTTAGTATTATAACACAAGATGTTCCTTGTGTCAAGCACTATTTATACATCCAAAGTATTTACCTTCGGAAGTATATTCAAATCCATCGCTTCCTTTTCCAAGTTCTCTACGATCGATGTATTCAAATATTTTTTGATGTCCTCCACTTCGATATTGTTCTTCTCACAGATCCAAACAATAGCATCAATGTAGGTCATCCGATTAGTCCGTACCGCTGTCTCCACCATCGTTGAGAACTTCTTCTTCGTCAGAAAGTTCTCTTTTGGTTGGGGTTGCGTGGACTCGTCTTGGATCTTCGTCACCATACCATGATTCCTCTAGTTCCTTAGTCCAAGTCTGACCGATGTCTGGATACCACACTCCGTGTGATCTCTTGGGTGTTCCGTCTGGATAGTAGGACATAGCGATACAGACTTTCTTAACTCTGTTCTCCATGTTCTCACCATAACGAAAATCACCCCAGTGTCCAGTAGTCAGATAGGACTTCATGTTTCTAATATAAGTCTGAAGATCAAGGTACTCAGATCTCTCTTGCCATTTGGAAGAGTTCTTCATCGTACTCATACCTTTCAACTTCAGTTCATTACTCTTTATCCACTCCTTGACCTTTAACGGATGTAAGAAATGATCATCCTCAAGATCACGGATAGAATGGTGGACAGTCTTTAAACCAGTATGACCACGTGCCTCTCTCGCCTTTGCAAGACGTTCAGCAGCTGCCTTTCTCTGTTCTTCGGTCATGGGTTTTCTTTTACGCTTGATCTTCTTGCGTTTGAATCCCAATTGTTCCATAGCAGCTTCTTGTTTCTTTCTACGAGTTTCGGCTGCCTTCTGTCCTTTTGTCATAAACTACTCTATCGGTTGGAAAGTTAGTAATGAATCATAACGGAATGATCTCCATTCCTGTAGAACTAAGTCGAACACCCTACATGCAACCTCATGGTTGTTAGGTTCTTTGTCTGACTTAGGACGTTTGTCTTCTGGTATCATATCGGATACCAGTGTCGCTTTCATTTGACGGACTTCTCCGTCTTTCACTTTGGTAAACGATAAGTCTACCATACCATCCCTGAGCATGTCAAGGATTTCTTCTTTACTATATGATATAGCCATTATATATTACTCCTTCTATTTTGAAAACTTACCAGCGTGTAAGTCATTCAACCATTTATCGGTTTGGTCGAACCAAATGATTACCTTCTCAAAAGACTTCAACAAGTCTTCAATAGAATTGAGTTCGGTAGTCGATGGTTCACCCTCACCAGTTTTACCTTCTTTACGATCTAGGTAAAAACGAATTGTCTCAACATAGACATCACGAATCACTTCGATCGCAACTGCTTCCGCCTCATCTGGTTTGATGTCGGGAAGATCTGCATACTTACGCATCTCTGGTGAATTACTCACCGCAGACTCGTCAGTCTTCAAGGGTACACTACTGTCACCCTTTGTTGCACGACTCTTTGGAGTCGCCTTCTTTGCTGTTGCCATATTAATATTCATCCCCTATGCGAGTACTTTCATAAATTCCACCGTAGTGCGCCTTCGCATAGTCTTCTGCATCACTCCAGTGTATTGCGGACATGTCATCATACTTCTTGACCTGTTCCACTTGTCTATCAACTTCAAGATCACGCAACTTCTGTTTCTGAATCTTCTCAGCAGCTGCCTTGATCATTGCATATCGTTGAACCTTATTTATCGCCATTTAAACCATCCTTTCTTTTCGGTTTCAAAAGTTTTTTGATAATTGACAATCAACCACTTATCAAATTTTTTCACATACATTTCAAATTCCAACGGTTTCTCACCATACTGTTCACGTTCCGCACAGTTATCTAACCACATGTTACGTGCATAGTGCCAGAACTCATCCCCTCTCTCCATATTAAACCTCCAAGTCATCAAAAGGAAAACAATCTAGAAAGAGTGTACGTTCTAACCTGTACGCCTCTTTCTCCCAAGGTTGGTTCTTATATTTGAAACCAGACGCCTTACGACCTTTCCATGCAAACCCACCTTCACAGGTAAGTTGTCCTCTTAGGATCTGACGTGCATGAACCATCTCATGTGCGAGTGCCTGCATCTGTCTCATAAAACTTTTGTTCTTGGTCGCGATACTTAACGTGACCTCTTTGGTGTCTCCGCAACAGAGACCATCTGCCTCATCTTCTAAAACTGTCTTGAATTCAATGTAGATATGTCGGCTGGTGAACCGATGGATTCCCAACGCCTTGAACAGATTACGTGCGTATTGATCGACAATCTGTTTCTTCTGGTGGCGACCTGATATCATGTACATGCAATACCTCTCTCTAGTATGTGACCATTATAACAACAGTTGCAGAACTTGTCAAGCATTATTTTCCAATATCTTTAATATTGTTTCTTCCGATTACCTGATATGCGCCTTTGTTATAAGCAGGTGCAATGGTATAATTAGATGATATATCGATCTTCTCTTGTTTGGTAGGTGATTTTGTTTCATAAGATTTACCTTGTTCACTTAATGAAACACTTGGATAGTCTGGTGTGGATCGAACAAACTTCTGAGAAGGCACATATGGTTTGAACTCTGGTTCCTTCTTCTTTGGTGTAGTCCAATAGTTGGTTTTCTTTTTACGTCCTGTAGACGTGTGTCGCATACTACCGTAAAACATAATCTCTCCTAATAAATCAATACCACTTCATAACCCGATATCTTGTCCGTACCCTTGCGTACTTTGAGTTGTTCAAGATATTGTATGTACATATAGTGTACACTGTAATTACACAAGTACAACTTGTTTCCACATACCGCAAACGGTACTAGTGATCCACCGTTAGACTTGTATTTAAAATAACCTTCAGTCGCACCCATAAATTGTGGTTGGAACCAATCATCAAGAATCACAACACCTTCTTGTGTTATACATCTCTCAACCAGTCGCAGATCGTTCTCTGCGTGTTCTGGATCATGACCACCATCTACAGATATGAACTTGTACTTTCTAATACCAAGATCTTCGGGAATCATAGTCATCGAATCACCTTGGTGTATTATAACATTCTCTCCACGATTTTTCAAGTCTAAATTGCGAAGATTTTGATTGAACCATACCAGTTGGTCATTCATGACCTCTAGATCGTTTTCGGTGAAGTTGTATTCTTCGGTCACCCAGTTATCGGTTGGATCGCATCCACCAGAGATACTGACATTATACTTTTGACCTTCTTGGAATAGATCGATCGCCATAGCATCTGAGTTGTCATCTATCAGTTGATTCAAAGCGATGAAAAACCAACCAAGGTGAACTCCGACCTCAGCAATACCGCCTTCTTTGTTGATAGGTAAACTTGAAATGAAATCAAGAAACCTTAGAGTCTGTTTGTAGTCACGTTGTTCCATGAAACAATCGACTCTTTTATTTTTGGTGACATCTTCTTCCCACCATTTCAAACGACCATTACTATATTCCCACTCGTTATGAATAGGAATATAGTACCGATCTTTTGATTGAAACTTTGTGTTGGTAGGTCTTTGAAAATCTATTTCATTGACTTTCATCTAGATAGTCTCCAGTCTTTTTGGATTCTTTCTTTTTGTCTTTGTGTGTCGCTGGTTTGTTAAACTTGTTTAAGTTTCGTGCGACAGGATTTTTTCTGGATTTGTGTAGTTCCCATGCGAGTCTTTTATTCTTCATACTCCTCTATCTCCTTTAGAATACCAGTCAACTCACTTTGAACTAATGCAAAGGTATACAACAACTTGTCATCCGAGTTGACCGCTTTTTCCGTGTACTCTTGGATCTTATCCTTGAGTAATTGTATTATACGTTCTCTGTTCAATGACAGTGTCCCTCGTTAAGATGATATCCTACTAATGCGCCAAGTATGAAGATAACCCAGTCCATCAAGAAATGAAAAGACATGGCAAGCACTAGGATCTCCTTCCAGTGCTTTTGACATGTCTCTTTGTACTTATTAAATATCTTCATAGATGTGAGATATTTATAAGTATCTTATCGACTTCTGACATGGTCAGATATCCAATGACATCTGAAGTGATTGGAGTGTCGTAACAAAGATCACCGCTCTCATCAAGAACTGCGAGTTCGTACTTACCGTCCTTACCACCATACGAGAAACTGTGTTTGACCACAGATGCACCGTAACCATTATCAAACTTGTAGAGTAGTTGATACCCATCGTGTGCATCTACTTTCTCTACCGTGCAACCACCCTTCATGACATTATTCATCTAACTTATTCCCATAGTAGTCGTGCGTTCCAGCCCTCATTTGACGTTTACGTTCTTGAGACTCATACGCAGCTGCAAGTGAACCAAAAATTGCGAGTAAACTAAAAATCGCAACACCCAACATTACAACGATACCACCAATGATTTCCATCAAACAACCTCCTTTATTTGCTGATGATATTCTGCCCTCTCCCCTTCGGGAAGCATGACATACGATTCTGTACCACCTTCATTGAAGTACAGACCTCTCTCGGCAATATAATTGCCGTAGAAGTTCTTGGTGAGGAAGTATGGGTACTCCCACTCATCCCACGGAGTCTCATCGAGATCGACTACAGAGTAGTCAATGATGTACTCCTCGAATCCCTTAGAGAAGGATTCGATCAGAGGCTTGACCTCCGCAACGATGTCCTTTGCGGACTGCGAGTTCACATCGAACTCGACAACGTAGGTGGAACCACCCTTGAACTTCCAGTATTGGGGACATTCCCCAACTCCGTCCCAATCGTGGGCGCCATAGTTTTCCCTATGTTGGGTTCCAATCACAATCTTTGCTTTAGCCATATCAAATTCCTCTCTCATTAAAACACTATAATATCAAACTCAACAACTTTTGTCAAGCACTTTTTTAAACTTTCTTCTCGCCTTTGACCATTGTTTCATCGGAGTCTTGAACCATATTTCTTCGGTAGTACCTTGTTTGATGTACCCAGCAAGATGACCTTTTCCATCAACGATGTAGGTATGGTTGGGGACTTTGTGTTGTCCCCAATCAGTGACCTCAAGTAAGTATTCCATTAACACTTACCTTTGTAACCAAGAGTTCTCATCGCTTGAACTGGAGTCGATTCCTCTTGCAACTTGATGTATTCCTCAACTGCAACATTTTTAACAAGGAAGTTGATCCATGCTTTGTATGGTTTGTAACCATACTTGAACCTAGCGATGAACTCAGGTTTTGGTTTACCCACCCAAGACGGATGGCAGTTAGGTCTTGCGACCTCCATGTTGACAGACTTAGAGTGTCTGCCTCTATACATGAGATACATACCATCCCATGTGAACTCTTCTTTAACAAACGCAGTCATAATTATGCTCCCATTCTCATTTCAAACTGTTCTTCGGCATAGTGTTCCGCTTCATCGTCACTCATACCCATTGCGAGACCTTCTTCAAAAAGCATCTCTTTCATTCTCTCATTCCAGTCACAACTCATCTTTACTCCTTATTTTCAATACAAGTATTATGACATACCCAACAGGTTTTGTCAAGCGTTTATTATAAAAAAAGTATAAATAAATGGGTATAACGACAGAAAGGTATAAATAACACTATGAGTAACGAACTATTCGATTTCGGTTTTACCCTAGTAGATGAGAATGAACTAGAGGCAGTTCAACAGGCACAGGCGACTGTGACTGCGACTTCGTCTACTGCGGAAGAAACCCAAGCAAAACTAGACAAACTATTTAATGCGATTCAACCACTGCTCAACAATCTGAAGATGAACCCAGAGAAAGAATACATCCTTTGGCCTAATCGTACTGAAAAGATTGAAGCGTTCGAGGATCACATTCAGTCAATTTACAAAGGGTAAATTATGTTCTATAGAGATGACCAAGAGACTATCATTAGGGACACCGATCAACACGGTGATGCAATATTGACCTATGTCTCTCACGAAGATAAACTAGAGACGTACCGTTATATTAACAGTAGACTTGTGAACACAATCGCTTCGCAAGATCTTCTTATTAAATATAAAAACGAACAGGTACATATGGTTGCAGAGGCGATGAATCGTGCGCCCATGTATTGTAACTTCCTAACCTCTCGTGGTTACAACAACATCTTGTTTGTTGGTCATTTCGATATGGCACAATATCATTGGTATCTTGAACGAGATCTTTTAAATCCTAACACTAGGATGTACGACTCCTTCCCCCCAGAAAGATCTGGTGATACCTATTACCCAGACATCAATATCATCCTTCAGTTCATTCCTATCTTTATGAGACATTGGAACTACACACCCAAGGTGACTATTGTACGTCCACCCGAACCAAAGTATAAAGGTGTCATCCATCACTTGTACAACCTGTTCAGAGTATCAGATAATATAGTGAACAGTAACAAACAGTACAAACACAGAGTAAACCATGAGTTCTATTTGAATGATTGGGATGGTGTTCGATTTGATGCGGTTGTGTTTGCTGGTGTACCTATGCAGAACGAAACTCAGTCGTTTCAATTAGAAGAAGTTAAATCTAGGTTTGAACCTTATGTGACAAGTAACTGTGAGTATGTTGATATCTGGAACAACCAAGGTTTGGATAACAATATGAGATTCTTCCGTGCAAGACGCCACGTAATGGATACTGCAAAAGATCTTGGTAATGTATTCTCTGCACGTTCGACATGGGATAAGTCAAACCGTAACCGTGGATACGCAGAAGAATTAAACTTTTTGAAACGTCAGATCAAAGTCTTCTCGACTGATCCAATTAGAGATTAAGCCCAAGTAACCGCTTTAGGAACGTATGAGGCGATCTTCGCCTTGATATCCTTTTCCAGTTTGTCTACTGGAGTAGGTTGTTTACCTTGACGTTTGACATAGAAGTATTTCGCATCATCTAGGAATGAACCTCCACCCCCAGATACTTTAAGTGAAGAGTCAACACCGACTTTGTTGAATGCGAATACGATATCTCCATCCATGTATCTCTTCAGAGACTTACCCATATTCAAAACATCTGCCATGGTCTGTGATGCACCACGGTGAGTATTGACTAGGATCTCGGCAGGAACAGTACGACTACGTGTGAGGTTCTGTGCCTTTGCAACTTCGATATCATTTACTACCCACACGATGTGGATGTTCTTTTTGTCGTAACCTACGTTAGTCAACATACGAGATAGGTTACCTAACTTCTGAAGATCTTTTAGAGTTGTATCGAAAACAAGATTAGGTTTACGATCAGGAGCAGCTGCAAGAATACCTGTCATCAATGCTTTTTGTTTACGAGAATCCAGTTCGAGAACATTGGCGATTATGTCATGTAATGCACCAACATTCTCTGGATTTTTAAGATCAGAAGCAATTGCTTTGATGTCCATACCAGTCTTTGCTTTCACTCTCTTTTGAATGAGTTTAGACTTTGAGGCAGCGGTCTTGAGTGCATCAACATCCATGACCTTACCTTCGAGTCCAACAAGATTGGATAGGACAAAACCTTTACCCGAACCAGCACCACCCGCCATGATAACTACGTTACCAAATTTAGGATATGCTTGACCACCAAACGTAATGAGTTTCTCTAATAGAATCTCACCATGTTGTTGAAGTTCTCGTTCTTCGAGATAGTGTTGGTTAAAGGTTTTCATATTGTTATTTATACAAACAAGCAAAGAATTGCGAGAAGTACGAACCAAATTACTACATTCGGACGGAATTCCCAGACTGTTTTAAAGTCTTCGATTGTACCACGTAAAAAATCAACCACGACTTCTTGCGCTTTATTCCAAAGTGATTTTACTTTGTCTAACATGAGTTTACCCCTTTTTTGATTTTACTATTACCTGTGCATTCTCTGGTAGTTTTATTTTGACCTTATCATGCGAATGGTAAAGATAGAACTGGACATGAGAGTACTCTTTGAACATTGCTGGCCAAATCGGTCTCCAGTTATCCGTTATTCTATGTGTATTATTTATAGATCTGTCACTTTCTAGAAGTAAGTCTGTTGCACTCAACAACGTCATATCGAAAATGTTATCAAACCCATACATGTGTACTTCGGTCGCTTTCATATGACCGCAAGCATAATCAACTGCCATGTGACCACAATTAAAGTTGGTCGCATTACCAGCATACTCAGGAACTCTTTGCCAGAACCCCCGAATATTCTGCGAATATTTTAGATAAAAGTTTGGTTGGATCTCCATCCATTTACGAGGACGTGTACCAAGTACCCAATCATACATGTCAAGTTTGATCCTACCTTCTTGTAGTGCTAACATCATCTTGAAGTCAACCATACAAGTTGCATGTACTTCTGATCTTGGTATCTCAAAGGGAGGCATGTTACATACAAGTAACTTACCTTTAGTCCCTCTCTCGAACAGGAAGTTGTGATCACCGTTACCTAAAACATTAACTCTCATTCTGTACAGACTCTTTTTCTCAAATCACTCGAACTAAATCGATGATCTCTTTTATTAAAATATAAATCGATATCTCTCTTACGACAGATATCTTTCCCAGTAAAATCTCGATCTCGATACTCTTCACCCAGAATACGTACATCGATATTGTACATATTTAGAATATCCTCAAGATCTTCTTCCGTACCATACGGAATGATCTCATCGACATATCCTACTGCCTTGAGTTGTGTGTATCTTTCAACTACTGTCTGGATAGGTTTGTTCTTTCCTTTCCTACCAGACGGATCGACTTGTAATCCGCAAATCAAATAATCACATTGATCCTTTGCATCACGTAACATAGATACATGACCAGCATGTAACAAGTCGAATGCAGAACAAGTAAAACCTACTCTACCTCTTTCCGCCATGATATTCTGTCGCATGTCCTTCATTAATTAATAACTCATTAATCACGTACTTACCATTACCAGACTCGAACAATATCTGACCAAGGATACGTCCGAACTTACCTTTTGCATCGTACTTAGTAGTACGAAGAATTACCTTCGATCCAGAGGGCGCCATCTTGTTGACGTACTCTTTGGCGGCCAGACCTCGTGCTTTTTCGGCGAGGTCTCTGGTGCGAGTTTCTGGAGTATTGACGCCAGAAAGACGAACACGCTGATCCCTAAGAATAATATCAAACCCAAGGTCAATATCAAGATCCACAGTGTCACCGTCAACCCATCGCCCAATTGTTGCCGAATACTCATACATATTTTTCTCCGAAATGTTCTATGACGATTTCCAGTTTGTCCTCCGCTTCTGCAATCTTGGATACTTGTGTTTCAATCGCTTCAACGATATCAGGATGTTCTCCGATACCGACTGAACTATTTAAGTATACTTCTACATTCGCCTTCGCAACTGCGATTTCGCCTTCTAATTTTTTTACTAGTGCTTCCATTAACATGTTCATTCCATTTTCTCCTTTATGGTTTCCTTACCTTTCTTACCTGTGTGATGTACTACACAGGGATTTTTTTCAGCTATACCATCTATATAGTCTAACCTTACCGTGTTAAACCTATGTGGTAAGTCACGTATGATAGACATACGCATAATCTCATTACCACCGATTATACCATAAAGTGTTTCTTGGTCTCCTACAACAGGATTATTAATACACGTCTCTGCCCACTGTCTTAGGATATTTGGACTTCCTTCAAAGACAACAACACCAGAGTTGTGCCATCGTCCCATGTTACCACGTCTCTTAGTCCACGGTCTATCTTCAACCATACCCAACTTACCTTGTTCAGTCCAGTTGAATATAGTATCAATACTATCATCGGTTACTTCACAGTCAGTGTCTAACCAACATACTTTATCATAACCCATCAAAGATGCATCTAACATTGCACGAGGTTTCTTGAACCATCCCTTCGCTTGACTGAGAACTTGGAATACCTTGACATCTTCTAGTAGTTCTAAGGATTCCCTCATTGTCTCAGACATACCAAAGTCCGCAACGAGTAATTCAATCTCTGTGTGTTGTCGTAGATTAGTAATAAACCAAGGGAGTTGCCATTCCGTTACTTCATCACATCCTGTAAGATATACTTTATGCATCAATGATGTCCACCTTGTTGTGTTTCGCGTAAGTACCCAATTCCTTTTGGATTGTGGTAAACGAATCATTTGCACTTGCAATCCAAGGATAGTACTCTTGTATGTAGATGTCATCTAAGTTGATAAAAACATCGGTTGGTCTTGCGTTTCTCCTTGCAAGTTGAACCAACATCTTTGCACCTATAGGTGTGACTCTATATGCATGAGCTCCTGGCAGATATCGTTTACTGGTCAAATCATTAACACCAAACAAAGGTGGAGTGTTGTATTTACCGTAAGACGGTTCTCCAATATTCATTACATACTTGAATGAGTTTATGGGAATACTATTATGCAGTACCGCATCGTGTTCAAAAATGGTAATGTCATGACCTAGTTGAATACAGTGTTTCCATAGAGAGTAGTGCGAATAGAAAGCAGCTGCACAGTTCTGGAATCGACTGTACTTCTCACGTATTCCATCGATAGGTAAATCTTCTCTTAGAAACAAGAGTTCAGGATCATCTTTCGGTGTGGTCGCTTCCCATTTCTGGATGTCGTTACCCCACTTCTTACCAGACTTAATACACCGATCTGCACATTCCACCGATCGTGGATTGTCCATAATAGTAATAACAAAATGACTCATAATGTTGTAGTCGAAGTGACTCCCTGTACTTTAGTATAATATGGATATACGATTCTCAGGTGTAGGAAGTTCTCCCTACAGATGATCGCATCATTGGGCCACATGCCCACTTCTTTGATCTTGTCAAACAGTTTTTCTGCGAACTCTGGTTCCATCCAATATGCAGATCCACCAGCAAGTCCTTGTGGTACAGGATCTTCGTCTGGTTCGTTTACTACAGGAACAAACTTCAGATTCTTACTCTGAGATGCCCAATCGTGGAACTTAGCAGACCTACGTGTTGCACCTCTTGGATCAGATAACCCAACACAACCTAGTCCTTTACGCATCCCAGTAAACTTTCTTGTAAAGTATGCATCACTCTCCAACACGATAGCGGGACGATTGTTTCGTATGATCTCTTCCCAGACTCTCATATGAGATACCGCACACGCAATAACCTTTAACTGATTATCTGCACGATACATCTTTTTGTAAACACCAGTCTGTAGATCTAACCCCTCTTCATCGGGTGACATTGGCCAGTTCCATCTCCAGTCTCTCCAGTCAAAACATAACATGTCCTTGAGATCCTGTTCCATTGTGTCAGGTGTACTTGCACGGAAAACCTTTGCGGTAATATCCGATTCAGTATTGGCGATACTCTTGGTTAGTCTCCTAACCGCATCTTGTTGTTCACCTTCGACATTAATGATATATGCATCTGTCATTACATTACCAGTTTTATATCCTCTACATCAACGACCGCACACTTGACTCCATCAAGTTCTACTGCGAACGCTTTTGTCCAATCACAATAAATCTTCTGTTTAGGTAATAGTCCTGCCTCTGCGATTGAAACAGAATTTCCTGTCGCAATGATTACAGCGGGTTTATTACCTGTTGCGATATCGTTCTGTAGAATGATACCACCAGCAGATGTTTCTTCTTTCTTTGCCTCAGAAACTAAGACATTACTTCCTAATACTCTCATTATAACATATTCCTATAAATTTGTAAACCCTTATGATGGGTTGTTTAATTTCTCACGTCCTACGTGTCTTTCAATCTGCGCTCCACCATAAACACATAAGTGGGACTCACCGTAAGGTTCACTCAGAACTTGATACCATCCCCATTCTGCACACTTCAATTGTTTCTCATTGAATAACCTATTTACCAATTCAGTATCCCAAAGTTTTCTTGGATGGAATATCAATGGATCCATAAGATTGTATGCCCAGTCTTGGGTTTTTGCGAGTTCATATCTAGTCTTTTCAGATTGACCGTAATCTGGATGATCCTTCTCATTAGGTTTTGGTGGATAGTAGTGTGGTAGTTCCGCAAAGACATCTAGATTTTTATGTCTGCCTGGCCTGCAACCGAATCCTATTGCACAGTTGTCTGCGAGAGACCTTTCCATCCAAGGACGAAAGTCTACCTTTCTAGACAACCAACAATCGAATCTTGCACGTATGATTAAATCGTAGTTACAATCAGGATCAACCGCATTCAACAGATAATCATGAATCATGATCTGTTTGTGAGCATGTTGAGTTTTATCGTGTAATATTCTGTTGTCTTTGTATCCCTTGCATTTACCAGTGGGATATGGTTCGGTGTCTTGTACAGGGTGATACAGAACTTCAGGTTCTTCAAAAGTATGATCTACAAATTCTCTGTCTTCTTGTTTGAGATCTTCTCTATCCCAACCAGCGGTGAACAGATCTACATCACCAAAGAAAGTTTTAAAGTTCTCTAGATTCTTTCTCCATTCACCTCTCAGTAATCCACTCGCTAGTACTGCAACCTTCATTGACTTTCCTCGAAGACCTTGACATCTTCGGGAGTTCCCCAACAGTGCCACTTATCAACCAACAGTGTCTTCACACGATGACCTTGTTCGATGATATCATTATATAAAGGTGCGGTGTAATACTCACCCCTTGTTTTCTTTTCTAGTTCTAGTGCGTTCTCTATTGTGTCTAAGAATAACCCAGTTCTACTGAACCAATAATGTCCAGTGTTCGCCCAAGGTGAGATAACTTCTTTCTCTCTTATTTCCAAAACATGACCATCGTCATCTAGTCTACAATAACTATGGGCGGGATTGTCTTTGACTATGGTAAACGTACCCGACACACTATGATCCCACCGTGCATGATCGAACTCAATAACAGAATCACACTCAACAAATACAACTGGTTCATCTGGATCACAACGTAACGCACCTATCATACAAGTGACAGCTGCACCCTCAGTGTATCCATCGATAAACACAAACTCTACATCGAAGTCGAGTTCACGTATATATTTCTCGTGATCCTTTTGCATCACAACTACTGGTTTACCGTAACGTAACCAAGGACGGATCGCCCTCTCCCACATAGGAATACCGTCAACCAGAATAAATGGTTTGGGTAAATCATGTGAGTCTTGGAAACGTGAACCTCGACCAGCTGCGGTCATTACTACTTGCATTCTACTACCTGTTTATCATTGGGGGCGGATGGTGTTTTGACAACAACACATTCACTGTATTCTAACCATTCACCTTCATTCACTACATACGGTTCAAACACAAAGAAGTCTCCTTCCTTGTAAGTGACACCATTTACAATACAGGAACCACGAGTCAATAGATTGTATTCTGTTGCGACACGTTGGAAATGCATATCAGGAAATGGGCCTTTCGACCACTTCATATATGCGACTTCAAAGTCTGTTGTCTTTAGAATAGATTCATCGAAGTTACCGATAAACCAACCACGGACACAGTCATCTATGTTCTTAACCTTCATCTAGACTGTCTCGCATTTCCTTGACTTTCTCGTAGATAGAATCTCCTGTGTGTAACCAACCACCGACATTCGCCAACCAGTCGTTACCAATCATACCACGGATCTCACGTGCGGTATCTGGATTCATACCACATGACAGACACGCAACACGATCATTGTCAATACACATTTGAATCGCTTGCATTGTCTCTTCTTCGGATTCACCTTCTGGATAATAACCACCCAACATACCTACGTGAATAGTATCGATACCAGACATGATACCTAACTTGACCAGAACGGGCCAAGAGATAGAGAATCGATTACGAGGATCTGTAAGAATACGAATACCAGATCTCTGATAGTGAGTTACTAGTTGAGCTGCATGTGAACTAGTGTATGCACCTAACCCAGACCAGAAGTTGATGTGACATCCTTCTGCACCGTGTTCTTTTAGAATGCAAAGATTGTCCACCAGTTCCAACGGATCAGCATTGATACAATAACAGTAGACACCCTTCCATTCTTTCTCTTGGATCATAGACTGTATTACTGTTGCACGTTGTTCAAGTGGTAGATAGTTTTGGTTTGCCATGATCTCATCTTCTTTGATGAAGTCTGCGCCCCCATCTATCATCTGTTCAACGATAGTCTTCAACTGTTCCATAGTCAAACCAGACTTAGGTTTAACGATCGCACCAAAGAGTGGACGATTCTCTGCACCGACTCTTTCCTTAAATGCTTTCATACCTAGAACTGGTTCGTTCATGTATGGTAGTCCTTCGATATCGATTACTCGACACTCTTCGACATTACCAATATCTGATTGTCCACCTTGAATGATACACAATAACTGTGAGATATTGGGCCATACAAATGCATCAAGTGGAAACTTGATCTTTACAATGTTGTCCTCAATCGATTCAACAACAGCCGCAAACTCTTGGATGTTATCTGACATCTCGATCTCTGATCGAACATTTGGATTACCGATACTTTGACCAACTGCAATCTCATGTGCAGCTTTCTCCATATCGTCACTCTTTACCTCATATGTTACTGTGTAATATTCCATCACAACTCCCAACTAATTGATGGTCGCGTATCACCTTTACCGTTCCAATGAACCTTGCAACCACATTCTTCTATTATGGGGATAATCTCTTTTAGATTTTTTACCCCTTGTTTTTGTCCGTCAAAACAGAAAACAGATTCGGTTTGTATCTCTGGTGGATAACAAACCCAAGAACCTTCCCTCAATAATCCTTCGGGTTGATTCTCTAGAACCTCTTCTGCACCATACTTTTTAACTACTTCGAGTACTGCGCCTTCTTGACCGTCCTCTTCTGCCCATTGCGCTTCTTCGTACTCTTCAAAGAACTCATCATGATCTACGTCTTCACCGAAGAACTGCATGAACTCTTCATCTAAATCGTACTGACAATCTTGTGAATGATTGAACAATACCTTACTTAAATCTACTTCCTCATACTCAATCTTGTTACCGTCTTTGTCCTCACGAATCAAATATCCATCTTCATCATACTGCGGATCAAAGTAATCAGGTACATCCATCCACGCACACGACTGACAACAATAATGATTCCAACCTACATACCAACCTTCTTCACGCAACCGTTGTTGCATCTTACGAAAACCGTTCATTACGAAATACTCTTATTCAAGTTATAGAACTCGTATTATACCATACTGTCGTTCTGTTTGTCAACATATTTATGCTGGACGTTAATGATGTAACTGTCACCACAACCACTACTATGTCTTAGGTCATGTATTCCTATTCTATAGTTCTCATCTAGGTAATCGAGTAACTCTTGATTATCTTTCAAGTTGTATCTTGGAAACCGTAACCACCTTTCCGTACTTCTTTGTGCTTCACTCATCTTCTCCAAGGGCCAAACATCTTCTATAAAGTAATGACCGTCTTCCTTGAGAAACGGAGCAAGGTTCTTTAGAGTCAGAAGATTTGCCTTAGGCCAATGCGCCCCATCATCAATAATAATATCGAACTTTATATCTCCCCAAGACTTTTTGATGAGAGTCGAAACGTCACCGTCCATACTATTCGCTTTGATCCAGTGAACTCTTTCGTTTTCAAGTACGCTCACTTGACTTGGTTGTAGTCTCTCAAAGATATCAATACCGTAAAGTTCTGCATTAGGTAAATAGTCCAGATGTGCCTTGATCGACTCACCTTTGAATATACCAATCTCTAGAACCTTCAGTGGTTTCTTTTTATCAAAATAAGATTCGTATACCATATGGTATCCGTGTTTGGATGACTTGTCGCATCCGTGTTTATTGTAGCAATCTTCTAGTCTCATATTTAATCCCATAATCCCTCATAATATTTACCGAATAGTTTGAAACCATTCGACACTCGTTCTTGATCTTCTTTACTCAACATGTATGTGTCACCATGATCACGTTTCTTTTGAAACGCATAGATCATTTCTGTCATAACCCAATCCCATCGATCGTGAACTAAATCATCGTGGTGGTCACCTCGCAACTCCCAAGGAACATCTTCCTCATCGACCATCGGTGATCCGTGTTTGGTCTTTGCAAGTTGATACAACATTGGAAGTACTATCTCCGCAAGAGTAGAATCCATAGCCCAAGTATCCCAAGGATCGATATGCACCTTAACCTTTTGTTTGGGTGTATAGTCGAATTTCGTATACAGAAAGTTATGATACCATCTGTGTTTTGGATAGTTACCGATCTTAACTTTCATGTTTGGTGCCCCCGAAAGGAATCGAACCTCTAGTTCCGCGTTCGTAGCGCAGTGTTTTATCCGTTAAACTACGGAGGCAATTAATCGATTTGTTCCATAAGTGCATTTACGTTTTCTCCTCTGTTAGGTAATTTATCCTTTAAAAAGAAGTGTACAAAATGACACTCTTGTATCTTATCATTGGCAGTGAATAATCCATTCCACTGCCATCCTAAATGTTTGGTTGGTACGTTTTCTTTTTTCAAAAAGAAGTTTAGTAGAGTCTGATCAGTACTCCACTTCCACGCACCCATACCATCAACAAACTCTTTGAACTCAGGTCTCTGTATAAACTGTTTACCTGTTTGTCCTTTCAAATAGGGTTTGAACTTCTCCACGTTGATCGCAATCATCCCCATGTTGAAGAACTCGAACCCTAGATGATCTGGTTTAAAATCTGTTTTATTACTATGCAAGTTTGCGTATTGCATGTGACTGTAGTTGAGTATCTTTTTCTTATACCAGTCATGTATTGACATCTCCCTCTCACACACTGCACCAAAGGCACAGTTACAATCAAAGTCATCCCAGATGTTTGGTGCATCTGGTCTGATATAGATGTCCGCATCAATTATCAAGAGTCGGTCATAACCGTCCATCATGTCAAACGCATTCTCTTTCTCGTAGATAGGAAGATAACCCCCATACTTCATATAGGACTCTTCACTACGATTAGTAAAGAATGGATCGGGTTTTATAAACATCTTCGGTGTCGTTTGCACGTGATGATCGAAACCCATCCTCTCGCAATAATCTGCAACTGACGATATACAATGTTCGTACAGTTTTGATCCCTTACCGACCGATACTTGATACACTAATGTTTTCATGGCATTTTGACGAGTACCACCTGTCCGTCTTCTATAGTGACGATATACTCATCCCCTTCTCTTAATTCTAATTTTTCCGCAGTTAGTTCCTTATCAAACAAAATGCGCCCTTGATTTACTTCTAGATGATAATCTACGAATAACATGTCTACTCCCTGTAGTCATTTAAGTCGAACTCCGTTCCATGCATCTTCATTAAATCTCTTTCGTGGTTAGTATACACTAAAACTTCAGGATCGTCAAGCAGAAAATCACAAGTCTTGCAATAATCTGGATATGTCTTGTTTTTATGATCCTCTCTTAGTTTAGAGTATTCGTCACCGAACCAGATCTCTTCAATAGTATTTTCAGATGTATGCCCTAGTACCGCATTCTCGTCCTGTCCCAGTACTTGACAACAAGGTGCAACTGCACCAGTCTTACCGTCAAGACCACCAGCACGAATCACAACGTCAGGTGAGAATGGTCTCCCACATGTTTTAGTTTCCCCCTTACGTTCGTTCTCTCCGATATCGTATACACCAGACCAGTTGTGCATCTTCCAGATCTCAGTCTTGACACCAAGGTCATCAACCAGATTAACATATGCATCCAACTCGTGATCTATGTTATCGTTATCAGTGATAAGGTGATAGGTCGCAACTACACAGTCTGATCCAGTCTCCTCCACATACTCTTGCATCTCTCGTATGTTGTTACAGATCAGATCGAAGTTACCACCTTGAGTGTTATACATCCACTCATTGTATTTCTCTTTGTTGTACCCAATAAAAGAAAACCTGTAGAAGTCCAGACCAGCGTCAACACAGTCTTTCATAAATTGACCTTGCATACGAAAACCGTTAGAGAACATGAAACACTTCGCTCCATACTTCTTAACGATCTTGATATATTCGGGTAGGTTTCTATTGAGTGTAGGTTCACCAGAACCTTCTAGGTTGACAACTCTCAGTCCGTGTTTCGCACAGTCTCTTACGTTGTCTTCAAATTCAAGTAGATTCATCTTACGTAGGAATCGTTTATCACGACCACCTGTACGCATATCTTGTGGACACATAGTACAAGAGTAGTTACAACCACCGTTGATCTCGATGACCGCTCTGTCTATTTTCAATTCACTCTCAATTTGCACTGCATCTATCTTCACATTTTTTCTCCATATAGGTGAATTTATGTATAGTTATTTTATCTCTTTAATCCAACTAGTATCCATAAACACTTTGTCTGGTTCACCTAATAATTCATTAACTGCTTTCGTCACTTCTGGAAAGTGAGTTTCTTCATAATCATGTCCCGCTATCAATCCACCTTTCTTTAGTTTAGGTAGATAGTTCTTTATATCTTCTTTGACTCCTCTATAAGTGTGATCTCCATCAATGTATATAAAATCTAGACTATCGTCTTCTATCCCATTATATACATTCTCAGAAAAGGCACGCATGATATGTATTGGTGACCAATCCTTGTTAGCGAAAAAACTTATGTTACTCTCGAACTCATCTTTCACTTCACCCCAAGTAAGATAATCTCCTCCATAGTCACTCATAGGGCCTGTCCAAGGATCTATGACAGTGAATCCTCCACGGAACAATCCACTCGAAAGAAACATATGAGTTGATTCTCCCATGAATGCGCCTATCTCTAGACCTTTCCAAAGTTCATCACCAGACGGTTCTTTGTAGTTTTCCCACACATAGATCAACAACTGGTTCAACCCTATGTAATATTGGTTGACTTTACCAGATGCATAACTTGTTCTAAACCTCATCATGAGCTGATTCCTTTTTTAAATATCTTCCAATCTTATCTCTGTGAAAGATACTTTTTTGTTTCGCCTCTCCCAGTATACCACCCATATCTGACCAGAACCTTTTTATACTATTTTGTTTCTCTGGATTGTGTGATATCTTTACTGCATTAGGTGTATGATAAGTAGTAATACCTTCTTCACTTATAACGATCATTGGTTTATGAAAGTTACGTGCAATATAGTGCCACATACCGTCATAGGTAACTGTCATTCTGCACGTTGCGATATGAAACAATGCTTCGCTGACAGGTGTTCTATAGGTCAATTCAACTATACGTAATCCCGCTCGGCGGAGTTTAGCAATTATACCATCCCAATCATCATTTGTCAATAGTCTTTTCCAAGTTCTTGGTGACTCTGCATTGAACAATGGTCTCCATACAACAACCTTGTTCTTATCGTACATAGGATGATCTAGACAGTCCTCTCTGAATGTCCATTCGTTGTCCACCAACTTCTCACCCAACGCATCACTCCACGACTTATCACTGAACTCAAATCGATTCTTGTGTCTAGTACTTCGTTTGACTTCATCAGAATAGTAGTACTTACCACGATGATTGAACTCATGAGTTACGGTTACACGTTCTTTTTGATGGTAGAAGTTATGGATACGTTCCATCCGTTCGATGATGGTTTCTTCTTCTTCAAAGTGGTGTAGATGATCTGGGCCATGTTCCCAAACCATTTTTAAGTTGACGTGACAGTTAAGTCTCCACGCATGTAAATGCACTACGTTGAGTGCCATCATGAAGTCGCCTACGCCCCATGTACCGCGCCATGTGACATCTACATCTTGCATTTATTTTCCTGAGAATGCTTTTCCTGCTTCCGCAATACCAAATGAACCTAATGTCACAACAACAAAAGATGTATAGATTGTGTCAGATATCTCTAATGGTGTACCGTCCATTGCAGTAACCAAATCAAAAATACCAAACGCAACCATCATAAGGAATGATGCAAAACCAATGATTGATTTCTCATTGATGTCATTCTCGTCTCGGAACAATGACCAGAACCCTTTAGGTTTTGGTTTAGCAGCTGCGGTAACAACTTGTAGTTCCTTCGAGAGTTTTTCCATCTCTCTAATTTTATCTTGTGCTTCGTCTACCTTTAGAACTAGTTCAGTATACTTTTCCAAGTCAACTGTCGCTTGTCCTACTGGTGTATCTACGGTTTCTTTTGCCATACCGTTCTCCTTAAAATACTTTTACTTTATATTTCTGTTCAAACAACCTACCATCATGTACCGTATTCACCATAGGTCGCCCCCTAATGTTTAGACTAGTATTTAGTAACATGGGAACTCCTGTTCTATCATAATATTCTTCAATAACTTTTCGGAATATAGACTCACAATCTTTCTTAACTATCTGTACTCTTGCAGTACCGTCTACGTGAGTTACCGATTTATAATCGTGTTTCGCTTTACATGTGTATTGCATGTACTCGTTCATTGGGCCTTTGAAATATTCATCTGCATATTCTTCTAGGATCGCAGGCGCGAACGGACGATACTTCTGTCTACGTTTGATTGTATTGACTGTGTCCTTTACATCATAACGAACATCTGCAATCAAAGATCGATTACCCAACGCACGTGGGCCAAACTCTGCCCTACCGTTCGCCAGACCGCATACTTTGTGTTCTAAGAGGTGATCGACTACGTCAGATGGGTTTACCTCTCTGTCAATGTTGTATCCTAGATAGGGAGTCCATATAAGTTTATCTTTCCCTGTATGTTTCCACCAAGAATGAGCTGCACATCCCAGAGAAGAACCAGCATCTGTGGGTGATATTGCAATATGAACTTCCTCGAATAGTTCTGGTAGTCTTGAATTCATAACAACATTCTGAGCGCATCCACCAGAGTAAACAAGTTTCTTTCCGTGTTTACGCGCTTCTACCATTATACGCATGATCATTATTTCTGCGAACTCTTGTACGGTCGCAGCTAACATTGCATGATCTTCTCGTGGACGAGTATTTGCATAATCCTTCAGTTTATTGACCATCGTGCCACGAAGATTATGTCCTAGACTTTCTTGACTTGTTAGAGGTATAACTTCGACATCTGGATTAATATCGGGAAGATCCTCGTACCAATCTATCAACCACTGTAGAAGTTCTGGATCTGGTTTTGCATAAGAACTTAGTCCCATAACAACATACTCGTCTTCGAGTGGTCTTAGTTTTAATGCGCTGGTACAGGCGGTGTAAACCAATCCCACAGATTTGGGATAGTTCCATTCTTTGATTATATTGAAATTGTGATCTACTATGATCGCGGTCTGGTGTTCTCCGACACCATCGATCGATACCATGACGGTATCTTCTTTTGAATCCCACGGTCTGGTAAAGAATGCACCAGCACAATGAGATATGTGATGACCTACAGTAGTTACGTCTTCGGGTGGTGGTGTAAATGAATTTCCATCAACTGTACCAGTACTCTTACGAGTTTTTACTTTTAGTCTCCAGTCTTCGTAGAATGTGAGGTGGTCAGAATCTTTTTTGTACTCCCACAGGTTATCGGGAATGACTGGATCATTCTTCCGTCCACTATATCTTTCTGCATGTGAAGCGAACTCCACCGTACCATCTTCATTGATGATCGATAGAGCTGCATCGTGATACCATTCTGAGTATCCTGTAAATCGTTGAGGCATTAGCCCTCCAAGTATTCGTAGACCTCCTTCCAGTTGCCCATTAGAGGGAAGTCAGTGTTATCCATGTTGTAACCATGTTCCATCAGTATACTATCTAGACCTAATTTATCTCCGACTTCTGCATTCTCAACTTTATCTTCAACCCAAAGGAAACCAGTATCCGCGTATTCAAGTAACGCATCGTCCTTGTCCGCACCAGTATCCAAACATACAACCTTCGCAAACGCAGTCTCACCGAACAACTTCGCAAGGTTTTGTTCTCTTAACTTAGCTGCGTGAGGATCAAGACTCAAACTAGTGATCGCATGGAAGACATAACCATGTTCTTCGTGCAGTTTTCTCACATAGTGAATCGCATCTCTCAACGGTGGAAGGAACCCAATATGGGCACTCTCGTTGAATTGTTTGACTAGTTTCTTAGAATCTTCTTTCTCGATCTCAAATGCCTTACCGACATTGTACACATCGTTTTTGATGTGATGACCTCTTTCTTGCATCCAGACCTTGAAGGCATATCCCCAGTTCAGAAGAACACCGTCAACGTCAGTCAAAATTATTTTTTCAAAATCGTTTCTCATAAATCTCCTTAATCAACTTGTATATAATACAACATTGAACAACAATTGTCAAGCGTTTTTACCAATTATCGTTAAAGATTGGAAACTTTCCTTTGTGGTAAAGATCGACCATTATTGCTTTTTGATCCCCTCCAGTATAGTGTAGGAAGTAAGACTTACCTGTGTCTATCCAGTGTTGAGGATCATTGTAGTGAGTGGGAGTGTCATTCCATTTCTGATCAACAGACTCTATATCAAAGTCGTGTTTCATAAACTGTGCGGATATGAATGGTTGATCGTTTCGGATTGATGTGTGATGAACCTTCGCGTTAGGATCGAACTTATCTGGATTACACCAAGGTTCCCAGTCATCAAATAGTTCTCTCGCTTTGAGTCTTGCCTCTTTTGTCCAGACAACGACTCCTGTATTCATAATTGTTATTTTGGAATCAAATTTAGTACCGATACCAAAGGATGGTATCAACGGACAATCGTGCATATCATGTTTCTCTACGTAGTCTCGATATACGCTTTCTTTAAAGTCCCACGCATTATATCCACCGTCAACTTCAGTTCGGATATCACTTTCCAGTACACCATAAACCTCCGCATCAGAGATATCGAAAATGTTTTCTTTGGTGTTTACGACAATGTCTGTATCTGCGAATAATACTTTGTCGAACTGATCGAAGTATGGATCATAGACTACACGAAGGCACTCAAACAATAAGGCAGTAGAGTCTTGGGGATATCCCTTGTCTTTGGTGAATACACGTTCGTCCGAATACATGTATTCGCATCCAATGATGTCTGCATATTTCTCAAACGATGTACGAGAGATGTCTGCCATCTCTTTGTACAACTCCGAACGCTTACGTCCGTTTATGTCGCCTCGTTCGTCAACCGCATCATCGACTACTAGATACTGAAATATTATGTTTTTCATCATATGCCTTTTTGTCACTTCCAACAAACTTGAGTCTTTTGGTATATCCGTTGACTGTCATTTGTTTGTGTTTATTTCGCTTCTTATTGCGATTATCATGGCGTGAGTATTTCGCCATCACGTTGTCCTTCTATTCTTTTACGATACCAAGTTTATACACAGTCTTACCGTTCTCTTTGAGAGCAGTCATCGTGCGATTCCTGTTGGTGTCAGGATCTACATAAGATACGTGAACCCATCCAGAGTCAGGTATACCAATGGTATGAAACTCTAGGATCAGTTGATCGAACTTTAGATTGTCACGAATCCATTCTGCGACTTCAACATTACTAACGCCAGGCACCTCTATGTCAGCTGCTTGTCCTTTACAATGTTGAGATCGAGAAGATCCACCCACCGCTTTGTTCAACTCCTCCCCACGGTAACCAGAGTTGATTACAGTTGGGCCGAAGTGATCACGTACTGGTTGCACAACGTATTCAAAAAGAAGTTCCGCTGCCTCCAGATGCTCTTCGTTTGGGTTATTATCTAATCCAAGACGAGTCGCAGTTTGTGATTTCGTAAACTCTTGTAGAGTAAAATTTTTAGATAATCTCATTTGCCTTGTCCTCTATATTTCTTAAAGGATCGCTTCTTATGTTTGTTCATTGTCGCCATCGACTTTGGTCGAGCGCCAATTGATGTTCCCTTTTCTACGTGATTGATCACTGTATTTGTATTCCACTGTTTTGCCATTATATACTCCTATAAAAACAGATCTATGATCTTGAAGGATAACATCATAAACCCGAACACGCATACTTGTATCACAGATGCCCATGCAACCTGTGTCATCGGATGTATATCTGTCAACTTCTCAATCATTCGATTCCTAACATTTCTTTCGTCATTATATAGTCACGGACGAAGTCGGATCTCACAATGTCTGCCCATCCAAATGTGACTACAGTAAATTTAGTCATATGTTCAATGATCTTCAGAAACTTACCGAAACCATCTTTGTCCGATTGTTTCACGAAGTCGGTTTGTAGATAGTCACCGCAGAATATGATTCGACAGTTCTGACCGATCCTTGTAATCACACTATCCAATTCATGAAACGTGAGATTCTGCATTTCATCTACAATGATAACCGCATCATTGAATGTTGTCCCTCTTATATAGGACGTTGATATAAACTCTATCACGTTCTGATCGACTAATTTATCATACGCTTTTGAGTCTTGGAAAAGTTCCGTGCATATCGCACGATAGGGCCCAGTATATGGATCCATCTTCTCTTCCATCGAGCCAGGCAAGAAACCGACCTCTCGTGTTGGTACGATCGATCGAGTAATTATTACCTTCTCTAAGTTGTTGCCTTTATCAAGTGTTGTTTCTAAACCAAGATACAAGGCAGAAAAAGTTTTCCCTGTTCCAGCAGTTCCAGTCAAGACCAGATGGTTATCCTCATCCCATGCTTTATAAACCGTCTCTTGGTTTTCAGTAAGGGGTTCAAAAGTGCATAGATCATCTATGCGAAGCTTCATAGGAAGCGTCTTTTCTTTTCTCATGTTTTGATTGTAGAACCTCTACCAGCACCTTTCTTGATATTACTTAGGTGTTCGTTCCATTCACTGCCTGCAAGTTGTCGTGCAGATTTAATACCAGATATTAAATTTGGTGCATGAATGACTTTCTCTAGATGGGGATTAGACTCTGAGTACTCATCGAGTTCAGAGATCTTTAGGAATTTGTCGAACACTTCTCCAGTGTTCGTATCTTTAAACGTATATGTGGGCATAATATCTTTCCGTAATAACGAAGTGGGGATACAAGATCCCCACTCCGAGATACTTGAATCACCTTCCTTATCGAGTCGAGGCAGAAAACTCCTCGATTGTTTGACTTAAAAAACCTTCTTTCACCATGAGGCGATGTGCCTTACTTTCGTTTCCTTTCTTTTGAAGTCTCCGAATTTGGTGAGAGAGTTCGCGTTTATCGTTTTTTAACCGTTCTAATTGATTTCTCGACATAATTCTCCTTATGTAATTATTATAGGATTAGGTTGTTATTAAATTTGGAAATGCCTCCTGTACTAGTTTTTTGGTTAAGAATTTCACTGGAGACTTTTTGGCCACCATTGACAAAACTATTTCCGCATCTGCTGGATGGATTGCTTCCAACAGTCGGATAAACATGTTCTCGCGTTTATAAGCGGGTATTGGATCTCCCTTCGCACCTTTCACAAAGTACCCGAACTGTCTATGTTCGCGTAGTAGTGTAGATGGAACGGATTCTGGAATATTTGCGGTAAAGGGTGGGCGACCTTCTGGAAGATTAAATACCAGAGATTCATCAAACGTACCACGGAGTACGTCCCTTAATGCTTGGTTGTCAGAGTGCTTCAATAGTAACTCTTTTCGTTTTGCTTTGTTGGACTGTTGTTCAAATTCATCAAGAATTTCAAACACTTCCTTCTTAGGATTGTATACCATAATTTACTCACTTTCAGTTATTTATAAAAATAGGCGATTCCAGCACATAACAATATTTAGTAATCTTCGCAACTGAAATCGCCTTCCCCTAAAGTTTATTACTTAACTTTTTTGGTGTACTTAACACCACGGTAGATGAACTCTAATGTTTTCATCGAACTTACTCCTCTGTAGGATTAAGTAGTCTTTTCACCCATGACCAATGGGATGGTTCTACCATAAAAGTATTTATACTTCTTCGACCGTCACCAGATAATTTTTTCCGTTGATGTCTAAGACATTTACAGTTTTTTTGGTAGAAAGCATATAACCCTTTTCTGGATGTAAATCCAGTTTAGGTTTGGTTACCCATCGGAGTAACCCAGTTTCTTTTGATGCATCCTCAAACAATGCATTAGAAATTTGGTTTGCGATATAATCGCAGTAAGCAAATGACTCACTCATATCTATACCTCGAATTGTTCAGTCCAAGCGACAAAGGTTTCCATCGCATCTTTCTTCGATATGCCAAACACATCTTGGAGCACCGCAGGCGCTCCAAACATGTTGATTTGACCAGACTCACGAAGTTCGTCTAGGAACTCAAACATCTCTTTCATAATCATTACGCAGCCTCTTTAATTAGTTGATCGGCAATCTTTCTGATCTCTTCAATCTTTGGAGTCAGATCTTTAGTCTCACTAGTGCAGACGTAAGGTTTTTCCCAGTTACCAACATTGATGTCAGTGTAGTGACTTCTGAAGAAGTAGTCAGTCATTGAGTCATCGTGGTTGAAGTAGTCTGGGCCTTCCATCGCCTCTTTGAGTTCTAACAAGAACGCAGAAATCTCTGGATAGTTCTTGTAAGTCTCTTCAATGTAGTACTCATTCACTTGAACATAATCGTCCAACCTTTGAGCAAGATACTTAACATCGTGTGGGTTTCTGTAGAGATCTTGTCTCTCGAAACTTTCCAACCTTGCTTCGTTGGTCGCAGTAACAATATCAAGATCACCCGACTTGATGTTCACAACAAGTGTTGAGTGATGTTTAACAGCGATTGACGCTTTCATATTGTACTTCTTTAACACCGCTTTGATAGCAGGGGTTAACTTCTTTTTCATCTCTTGGGATACAAATGCCATAATAAAAATACCTCTCTCAATTAATTACAAAGCCATTATATCGAATGGGACAGGTTTTGTCAAGCGTTTTCTTGATTTAATTTCAAGAAAACGCCCTGCAAAATCTACTCCACTCTGTCGTGAATTGCAACCGCACCGTAGAAACATCCACCTAGTAACTTGTCACAAAGATCTGAGAACCTTGAGTCACTCGATCCAGCGTAGTTACCACCGAACATTGTCCACTTATCCTTCTTGGAAACTGGAATCAATCTGAGGATTTTTCTACCTCCGATCGGTTCCGCCATCACCAACTCAGCAGCTGGATAATCTTCGCACGGTTCAAAAGGCCCTTCCGCGTTCACAACGGTGAAACCTTTACAGTAGGATGACTCACCACCAGCGGTAGTGTCCATATTATCTAAGAAAGGATCACCGTAAGGTGCCTGTCTGTACGTAGTCACATGAATTCCCATATTACTTTTCCTCCCAAGTTTTTGCAGAGAACCTTGGATACAACCTAAACGGTGCTGGTTCTTCTAGGGTTTGTGAATAGATCATTGGTTCTGGAAGAGACTTTTCGTCCAGTGCGTTGAAGAACAACGCCATGTCACAGTCTTCTTCCAACCAAACATACTCATCATTAAAGAATGAGTACTCCGAAATCTTGTTCATGAAATCTAATTTCTCAACCAGTTTGACTGGAACTTTTAGATACGAATGTGACGGATCAGAAACATACGTCACGGCATTTTGGGGATTAGTTGCAAAACTCATTTTGACACCTCACTCAACATTTTCATAATATGGTAATCTTTCAACAAAAGATCTCTAACTCTTTCTCTATCGATCGAGTCACCGTCACCCCACTCGAAGTGATTCTTTTCTGAAGTGACTAACTTGATGTAGTCTTGGATTGCAGTTTCTACTTTCGCAACGGTAAGTTCGTTGATAGGATAAAGTCCATCGTAAGCATAGAACGATAGAACATAATTTCTGAACGCAACTAGATCGGGATTCGATCTCAGTGCAATAACATTGGTAACACTCATATTTTCTCTCTCATTTCTCATTCTCAATACAAGTATTATAGACGGTACGGCAAGAAATGTCAAGCGTTTTTTGGAATTTTTTTCAAATAATTTCCAGAAGTGAATTCTTCAGGCCAGTCGTTGGTTCGGACAATGCGAAGTATCTGATCGTTTGTCAGTTGTTCTGCACGTTCGCATCGGAAGTGTGTGAAGTTAGTTTCGGGTGTTCTGCGGTCAAAGTGTTCGACCTCGACTATGGTGCCGTCTTCGTAACCACGTATTTGGGTAAACATGTGTCCGTTCCACTTCTGATCTAGATACTTGAGATCTACATCTTGGTGAAAGAACATGTAATTTAGATATGGTTGATCAGTAAAGAAGTATGGATCAATATTGTCTACTAGTTTGATATACTGTTCTAGATCAAACCAGTTCTCTTTTCTCGCACGTAATCTTGCTTTTTTTGAATACAAGACAACACCACTATTCAGAGCAATCGGTAGATCTTTGTATTGGGGTAAGTCAATACCAACACGTTTGAGTCTTGATTCCCATTCTCGTATTTGGTCTTTTAGATGTTCAGGCATAGGATGGTCATAGAACTCTGGAACGATCCCAATTTCCGCATCACCTAGTTCATCGAAAATACTGTCATACAAATGTTCAGATGGGAAGACATCTAAATCTACGAAAAGAATAGTGTCATACTTGTCATACTCTGGTGCGAAGAGTGGTTTGAGTGCGCCCAGATATGCGGTCACATAATCAGCGCCACCCTCCGCCAAATGTCTGGATTCGACACTGCATTTGAAAAAGTTTCTGAGAAAGTTTGGATTGTGTTCAAAGATATAGTCCGCACCAATACGATCTGCGTATCGTTTCATGACCTCACTACCAAGAGTGTGATCCGTCCGCAAATATCCGTCCCAGTATTGGTATATCAGTTTCATATCTTAACCACGTTACGACACTCTTCCATCCTTCTCAGACTACCCATGATACCATAGTAATCATCATGATTATCAACAGAGAACGCCAACCAAAAAATTAAGAATAGTCGTGCAAGTAATAGTTTCACTTAAACCAGTTTGGAACCTCACGATTAGTCCACTTTGCCATGTACTTCTTTTCTTTGATATAGTAGTTACGGTACGCTTCTACTGGATCGTCCATCTTACAGTAATCAGGCATTGCTTGTGCAAAAGTATCCATCGGCCCAATCTGGTTTATGTTTCTAGGACACCACCACAACTGATGTCTCAGTTTCTTGTCTGTCGCATGAACCTTACCATAACGATGGGTGTACTCTTTGCATAGTTCTTCAAAGTGTCGATACAACCATTGGTAGTTTCGACTGTTCTTACGCACCCATATGTTTGATGGGTGGTTAACATGAGACGCTTTGTACAAGAGTCGTTCTTGAGCTGCACCGTCTAACTTCCATCGTTTGATCTTGCGACCATTCTTAGTCTTGTCATAGTACTCAAAACCATCCAACACACGGTGTGCGGTAGACATCAACTGAGCGTATTCGACAATCATCTTGACCACGTGTTTGTCGCACATCATCTGAGCTGCGAGTTTGGGATCGTTATCTAAATGGAAAATATTCATGTTGCACCTATTTATAAAATATGTGGTTGTTAATCACAACCGTTTCATTCAATGAGTCTGCCCAGTATGGGTAGACACTGTCCGCATGATAGTGAGTCGCACCTTCTGTGATATCAAAGTCTTCATTGTTCAAGACATACTTTGCAGTCCACAGAGAGACTTGCCATGTCGCACTATCTTCGGGTTCATCTGGTTTACCATCACAGTACCAAGAGAACTGACACATGTGTCTGACTGGAACAAGATTGCCTCTCCAGTTCTCTTTCATCTGTGCCTGATAGATCACGTCACAGACATTGTCTGGATAGTTCTTGTTCTTGACACGATTCAACACAACTTGCGTTACCGCAATCTTACCAGCGACAGGTTGATTACCCGCCTCAAAGTATATGTTCTTTGCAACACAGATCTCTTCTAGAGTTGCCTCGTGTACCATATGCATAGGATGATCCGCCTGTACAGGCGTAACTATGAAAAATGGTAAAATATATTTACTTAACTGCATCCTTTTCCCTCTGCATGTAAAGAGATTCAATACCCTCAATAACATACTTTGGGTTAGGTTGATATGTGTACTTACGCATCTCTACATTGAACATATCACCCTCTTGACTGGTAACTTGCCACCAGTACTTGATGAACTCTTCGGGATCTTCTATTTCCCTTAATGATAACACATACTGGCGGTCTTTGTCAATATGGACAATCTCACCACTATATGTTTTAAATTCGTTACTAACTTTCAAATTAGTACTCCCCTTGACGGATTCGATACATTAGATCAAACACTTCAGATGAGTCTAAACCCATCCCCTCAAATGCGGCTTGCAAACCACCCCAGTCGGGATACTCTCCCATCTCAAGGTAATCGTTTACAAGGTTGACCACTAACTGTGGTGTGACTTCTAACTTAGTACTCATCTCGGAATATACCTTTCTCTTTGCAACTGTAAACACCCCAACTTACAAACGCGATACCAATGACCGCTTTGATAAGGAAGGGTAGTAACGGAGCGGGTTCGTTCATTTCGATCAACATATCTTCATGACCAACCGCACCAAACAAAATAAAAACACCGATCGCAATTCTAAACATCTTTACACCTCAAACGCAACTATTTGGAAAACTGTTATATCGTTCTCGATCGCCCAGAGTTCTGCCTCTTTCTCACTCGCAAAACACTTGTATTGATATAACTCTTGACTTGTATCTTCTTTTATCTCAACAACGTAATACAATAGATCTTTCACGTAACTAGTTCCTCCGCTATCTCATCAAACAACTGGTAGTAGTAATCAACGGTCTCGTTGACAGGGTTTAACGCCATGAACGTATCAGCGTCCACGAAGTTCCAGTTGATGTCCCCATTAGGGAAACGGTTTTGAGGATTGGAGATCGCGGTCTCCATGTGGGATTTGATTACTCTCTTTAGGTCTTGCATAACAATATCTCTCTCATTAGTAAGTTGACATTATAGTACATCAGACAGGAAATGTCAAGCGTTATTTCGCTACCCACTTGGAATCAATCCAAGCAGTGTAGGTTTGATTAATCTCTGCACGATACTCAAGGGCATCAACGATACGTTTGAACTTCTTGTCAGAGACTAACTCATTGGTCTCCATTGAACGAATCATATAAACATACATAACTTTTTCTCTCTCATTTTGAATACAAGTGTATTATGACAGATCAAGCAATAAATGTCAAGTCTAGGGAAACAAAGAACGTGACCAATTTTTCGATTCTGGTTCTAAGTCTTTGGGTAGGTGTTTACCGTGGATCTTACACCCGATAAACGCATTGTAGTAATCATCACGTAATAGTACATCATGATCAAATTGATATTTCGCTTCAAAATAAGAACATTCACCCTTGGTTCGACACAATCTCAGGATCTCTCTCTTAAATGATGCTTCTCCTCTCTCTATGAGTAATTTGACTTCTGCGGACGATCCGTAGTAGTCTCTCCAGTCAGACTGGACTTTGGTTCTCTGTCTCCGTTTTCTTGTTTTGGTAACAGGCAGAACCTTTGGTTTCCAGAAGAACTTCTTACCGATATATTTCATACCTGTCGATTCTTCGGTCAACAGATACACGAATCCTTGATAGTCTTCAAGGAAACTTTCTTCGGGTACGAATTCTTCGTTTTGATAATACCAAGTCATGGTACTATCTAGTCTTCTTCTATCTCTACCTTAGTAGATTCACATTCAGTCCCACACATGGGACAAAAAGACGGAACCTCTTCGGTTACCGTCTCTTCTCTCACAATAGTAATGCAATCACAAACACCGCATACTAGTTCCCACATTAAGCGACCTCAGTTTCAAACAAAGTGTCCCAACCCCAGTCACCTTCCATTCCGTTAACAGAATATTCGGTCACACGTTTCTCAAAGAAGTTGTCATGAGATGCACCGTTCAAAACCCAGTCTAACCAAGGTAGTGGATTATCTTTCGCATTGAACTTTGGTTTCATACCAAGTTGAAGTAACCTACGATCCGCAATGTGACGGATATATTGTTTTACTTCTGGTTCAGTCAATCCTTGTACGTCATTGTTTTTGAATGCGAGTTTGATAAACTTGTCTTCTAGTGAAACTGCGTTCTTCGCCATCTGATAGATCTTAGACTTCAACTCATCGTTCACTACACGTGGATGTTCTTCACAGAACTCACGGAACAGTTTAGAGTTACCTTGTACGTGTAGAGTCTCGTCACGGATAGACCACTCAACGATCGTACCCATACCTTTCATCTTACCGAATCGTTGGAAGTTCAACAACATCACAAATGATGCAAACACTGACATACCTTCGTTGAACACTGACTGTGCAAGTGCAAGTGCGAGTCCAGTATGTGAGTTGATGTTACCGTCCTTCATGAAGTCGATCTTATCTGACATCTCTTTGTACTCAAGAAACTTGTGAAAGTCTTCGTCTGGTAAACCAAGAGTGTCATTCAATAGTGCGTATGCACGTTGGTGTACACCTTCGCGGTTTGCGAATGATGATAACATGTTACGAACCTCATTGTTCTTGAACTTAGGGATCAGTAACTCGTGATAGTTTTCACCCACCTGTACGTCCGACTGAGTAAACAATCTCAATACGTGAGTGATAAACTCTTTTTCAGAATCAGTCAGTTTAGTTCTCCAGTCCTGTACGTCCTCAGAGAGTTCTGCCTCATCTTCGATCCAATGGATCTCTTCGTGTTTTTTAGTTAGTTCGACCGCCCAAGGATATTGGAACGGTTTGTATGTTTTTGAAAAATCTAATAATGCCATTTATTCCTCTACTATTTTCTTGATGTACGGCGATAATGTTTCAGCAATGAGACGATGACCTTCCTCGTTGGGATGATAATCCTCTCTAACAAAACGCTTATTCCTGTGTTGTATCAACAGTTGTCTCCACAAGTATATGTCAGGTTTAGGTATATCCTTTAACCACCATTCTTGTATAATGTCAGATAACGTATTCCAGTTGTTCTGTGGTTCAATCCAATTGGGATCATCCTTTGGATAATATCTATTGAACTCCACACCATTAAGTTTATCCATCTGACCTTGGTGACATACTGAGTTTGTCATAAGATACGGTATGTTCTTTTCTTTACAGAGATTCTTGACCGTGTGGTACGCACCCATACTTTGCAACTTTGTAAAGTGGGGATCGTGTATTGTATCACTTTTGTCAACGAACCCAAATCGTTCGACTGCCAACTGATACTCGTAACCAAAGAACCTATGTTTTTTCTCAGAGTTTCTGTAGGTAGCACGATCCATAGCACTCCAACAAATCAAGAACGCATCATTAGATGTATCTTGTTTCTCTACCCAGTCTACAAAGTCACTCATTATTGCAAAATTAGAATGACCATGCCGACCTCGATTCACTACTTCACATCCTAACATCTCTGATAAGATTATTGGAAAGGGACGTGGATCTACTAAACCCTCTAGTTCACCTTTCTTTTTTAAATACCATCCGTGGGGAAAACTATCCCCAAAAACTACTAACCTTCGCACGCCCTACACTCCTCGCCATCTTCCGTATCTATAACAGTCTTGTTAAAGAAAGCGATGAGTTCTTCGTATCCACCGACATACTTACCTTCAATGTATATTTGCGGAACAGTCTTGACCTTACGACCAGTGACTTCGGCTGCGGTTTTACCAATGTCTGCAAGATCAATATAATCATATGCAACACCGCGTAGTTTCAGTTCGTCCTTTGCGAGTTGACAGAACGGACAGTTCTTTTTACCGTAGACAATAGTACGTGTGTCTTCTGCAAGTGCAACACGTTCTACTTTCTCCGATACTGTTTCTGCACGAGACTTCGCTTCGGTTCTCAAGTAGTATAAACCTTTGAGACCTTTTGCCCATGCACTATAGTGTACCCTACTTACATATGACTTCTCTGCACCAGCAGGGAAGAATAGGTTTACACTTTGACCTTGACAGATAAACTCTTGACGTTCGGATGCATGTTGCACCACCCACATCTGATCTAGTTCGTCTGCGGTCTTGAATATCGCCTTCTCACCTTCGGTCAGGAATGGTAGATGTTGTACCGATCCTTTATTGGTGATAATCGATGTCCAGTTTGATTCGTTGTCTTCTCCTTTCTCTTGAAGAAGTGCCTTCAGGTATTTATTCTTTACAAGAAATGAACCCGCTCTTGTTCTGTGAGTATATGCGTTTGCCTTCAACGGTTCAATAGATGGACTCGTTGATAGGATTACGCCAGATGAGGCATTAGGAGCAATCGCAAGTAGATGGGAGTTACGTCTTCCAGTTCCCTCTCCATCGGGATACTCTCCACGTTCCTTTGCGAGTAGTTCAGTTTCTTCGACCGCATCTGATTTGATCTTGTCGAATACGACTCGATTAATCTCTCGTGCAGCTTCAGACTCCCATGCGACACCATGTTTCTGTAACAAGGAATGGAAACCCATTGCTCCAAGACCGATTGATCTTTCTCGTTCGGCAGAATACTTCGCTCGTGTAATCGTGTCTGGTGCATTGTCAATGAAGTACTCAAGGACATTGTCAAGCATACGAACGAGATCTTGAATAATAGTGGTGTCTTTCCACTCATCATAATACTCCAAGTTCAGTGATGACAGACAACAGACCGCAGTCCTGTCTGCACTTGTAGGTAGATGGATCTCATTACAGAGATTACTACCGTGAATCTTCAGTCCCAGATCCTTCAGGTTTTCTGGTAGGTGTTTGTTTGCAGTATCAATGAAGTTCAGATACGGTTCACCTGTACGGAATCTTGTTTCGAGAATACGTTCCCAGAGTTTACGTGCATCTACGGTATCTTTTACTTCTCCGTCTTTTGGATCACGTAGTTCAAACATCTCACCGTTCTCTACCGCTTTCATGAACTCATCACTTATATTCAATGCGTTGTGTAGGTTCAATGCTTTACGTTGAACGTCACCTGTAGGGATACGTAAGTTTAGAAACTCAATAATGTCTGGATGACTCACATCCATATAAGCTGCATACGATCCTTTACGTGTCTTACCTTGACGGTAAGCAATCATGTCCGCATCTACAGTATGTAGAAAGGGAATAGGGCCTGGCGCAATATCTGACACGGTTCGCACGTCCGACCAATGACCTCCGACACCACCACCATATACACTAAGCCAACGCAACTCGCTACTATGCCCAATAAGACCTTCCAGAGTATCAGGGACATAAGTGAGGAAACACGAGATAGGCATTCCCTTACCTTTACCATGACCGTTGGGTGCATTCGATAGAACAGGTGATGCAAACATAAACCACTTATTCGAGACATAATCATAAAGTCTCTGTGCGAGTTCATAGTCTGTTTCTCCCTTGTATGTTGCCCATGCAGTCGCAGCTCGAGCATATCCTTGTTGAGGTGAATCTTCATTCTCATTCAAATAAAAATCTTTCAACATACCTACTGCGTATTCAGCGAGTAGGTTATCCATAGATTTATCAATTTTTACTTTCATTTTTTTATCCGTTATATTCTATTGCCGTAGTCGAAGATAGGTGCAGACTCATCAAAGTCATGTACCTCGACTAGGAGTTGTTTTCCTGTTTCTTGGAACTCGCGTAGAACTTTTAACATGTAGTCCATCTGTTCCTTTTCATCAAAAATACCTTCCCACAACATGTGGTTCCTCAAAGACTCGTTGTAGTTCTCTACAATAAACCTATGGGGGTGAAGGTATTTATCGTTACAACCATCAACAGGAATGTAGAATAACCGACTGGTTTTTCCCGCTTGGTCGTGTTTATCTTGGATCGCATGAATCCAAGACGTATCTTCGCCTTCTGTTATAAAGAAGACGGAGTCGCCGTAGTCTATGAAATCTTCTTTCAATGTTATTCCTTTCTGTTTTAGTTGATGGGTATTATATCACTTTGAACGTGACTTGTCAATAGCCCTACTACCAAACCAGAAAGAAATTATAGCTGCGAAGATCGCCTTAGTGTCATCATCCCACAATACGTTGAGTGCTTCAGTCAACTCAACACCTTTCTCCAGTGCATCCATTAGAAGAGAGACTTCTATAGCTGCGAATAGACCGAAGAAACAATAGGTGATGATTGGACGTACTGATCGTTGTAGACCAGATACGAATCCTGTAGAATTTGCGATTGCGATATCATGATTGATCAATCGTTGATGTTCGTTGTCAGATGCTTGTTGTTCATACATCTTAACATCTTGGTCGAAACCCATCTTGCGGAGTTCCGCCATATGAGTCATCTTCTCAAGTTGAAATTTGTTATCTGCTTTTGTCTTGAAGTGATCTGTGATCGCTGGAACAACCGATCCTCCAAAACCTAAAAGACTTCCTAATAGTCCACTTACCATTTTTTACCTCACTTTTTAGTTATTCGTTTTAATACCTTCTCGATGTCTTTGCGTTTGGTTTTGCGGTCGTACTTCTTACGCATCACCACTGTAGAAGAATCGTCACCAGCGCCTGCAACCGAAGTTGTATTTGTTCCACCGAGATCTTCTAAAAATTTCTTAAAGTTCACCATTACTTATATCCCCTTCTTCTTTAACAGAGCAGAGTTCACTAGAACTTCTTGCAAGTTCTTATTTTGATCGTACCACTTCTCTCTGTTTAACACGGAGTAGTCCCACTGATATTGCCAGTTCTCATCACCCAAATGGTTACCAAGTGCGGTCTCAACAGTGGTTCTGTTACAATCTCTGACAAGAATCCAGTCAGGCATTGACTGTTCTGCTAACGCAAGTTGTTTGTTTACGTGTGAATACATACCACCAGTTACGTCACCGTTCAAAATCAACAGGTCGTAGTTTGTTCGGTTGGGATCTTCTGCCATTGGATAGATGGTGTAGTCGTGTAGTTCATAAGAGAATCGGTCTCCGAACCAACCCTCCAATAGATCCATGTTTGGTTTCCAGACAGGATTGTAATCTATTCCTTTGTACTGGACATCTTCAGATTGTATAAGATATTGGAGAGCAAAACATCCACTTCCAATACCTACTTCAAACACATTAGTCGCACCTGTGTACAAGAATAACTCATCAATAAAGTCTACTGTCCTATTATCATATGCAGTATACACATAATCAATGTGTTCTTGCATATCTCTGACTAACGATTGATGACGTTCTATGTTTGTATTGGTGTCAATTATTTTGTTAGGGTTCTTACCTACTGACATTATCGTATCTCCGATGTCGTTACATACACATTATGTCCCGACTTTAAATGTTTAACTTCGTAAATATTTAAACCAAGAATCTCCATCACAGGTGAACCATCTTCTACTCTCACTTGATCGTCTTTGTTTACTACTTCTGCAAACTGAGTGGTCATTGTAGGGTGTTTCATTCGATAAACACCTTCACCTAATTTGTTTCCTTCTACAATAAACCACTGTGTATCTTCTGCGAGAACATCTAGGATATCAATCCCTGTCTCTGCATGTATCTTCATTATCTGGTTGTCGTTCAACTCACCGTGTTCTTTGATGAGTGCAAGTGCAGCTCCGTAACGTGCAACTACCGACTGACCGCCAGGCACCTTCGCCATGATTCGTTTTAAATTGAAAACAAGTCTATGGAAAGGGGTATAGTGATCTCTGTATGCGTTACGATCATCCATACTGTTGGTGTTGAAGTCTTTATTCTTAGAACCATCTTTGTTGATGATACCTTTCTTATAAGCGTCAGTATCCTCGAACTTGGTAACTAGTAGTTTCAAGAACCGAATAGTATAGACTAGATCCGCAGCTGATTTTAGAATTCCCATGTGTACTCTTCTTTAAAGGTTTATCTTTATTTATAATCTTGCGATCTCTCGCAGAGCATTTATTGCAGTTTTATCCATCTCAATACCAGTAAACTCATCGTTTTTCAATGCACGTAGGTATATCAGGAATGGTTTGAGAGTGGGCCAATGTTCTAGATTGATCTTGAGTGCGAGCATCTCTACCGTTGCCTCATGACCGAACACGTTAAGAAGTACTATCAGATGATTGAGAATCAATCGTTCAGACAATCCTCCACCAGCATAGTACCTATTCAATAGACGTTTGATGTACTTGAATCGTTTCAAATCTTCTTGAAACTCTTCCTCATCTATACACTTGTTCTGATAGTGTTTAGCAGCGTACACCATAAAATTTTTATGTGTTAGTTCATTCATAATCTTCCAATACTAATTCTTCTGCGGACTTCACTTTGTCCTCAATGTTATTATCTATAACATAATTTACTAGTGTTACCACCCAACCAAAATCGTGTGGTGTGTGCATGTCTTGATCACTTACTATTCCCATATCTTCCATAGACACACCCATCTCATCGTAATAATACAAGTAAGTCATCTCAACCAATTCATCATGACGTACAACATTTATCTTACCGTCCACATGATGTTTTCTCATATCCAGATACGCGATCGTATCTTCACCGACCTTTAGTTCGTTAGTGAAATCAACTAACTCTGCGGCCTTCCTAGAATAGAACACCATCCGATTGAAAACATCTCTATGATGGTCATCACCGATTCCGTGTTTCCAAATAAATTTTTCCCACCAATTCCTTGCTTTCGCCCAAGACATTAATGTCTCGTCCGAATAATCTTCCCATTGTTTTTCTCTGGGTAGTGGTTTAGCACCAACACACGGAGCATATCTCAGAAATTTAAAATACCGATTCGTTGCGTAGGTTTCATATTTTTCTGAATACGCTCTCTTCCATCCGTGCATTCTCTCTGTAGAAGTTGCTCTTGTGACACCGTCCTTACACTTTCTAAATGTCGCACCTACTATCTGCCATTGATTGTAAAGGCAAATCAGATCGGGTGGGTTATCATCTTCTGCAACACTTGTGTAGTACAAGTAACCGAAGTTGGTGATTTGATCGTCACCGTCTACTTGAACCATGTACTCGTTATCAGACTCTAGGAACTTCTGCATGACAGAATTTTTCCCAGTGGCTGCTGTACCGTCAGATTCAGTTACGTGGTATTCGATATAGTTTTGAGAACAATACTGTGACGCTTCCCGAACGTAGTCATCATCGAGAGAGTTGATGATGACTACTTGTTTGTCGGGAGGAATAGTTTCAGCGTGACGCTGAAGTGTCTTCAGAGACTTAGATGTCAGTATGTAAAATTTCATACTACTATGTAGTAGTATCTTATTTAATTAATTACTTCCGACAGTTGTGCGACTAACTTATCTTTGGTCAATCTACGGTCTAGTTCAATACCGTGTTGGCGACCAAGTTGTTCTAGTCTAATTTTGCTAAGTTTGGTAAGATCGATCGCAGTTTCTACTTCTTCCACAAGAGTTTCTTGTTTCTTTCTACGATCCAGTTCGATCCCATATTGACGACCAAGTGCTTCTAATTCCACTTTGTTCATGTCATCCAGATCTTGATTACCGACAGGTGCTTCAGTCAATACTGTTGCACCAGCAAGTCCAGCATTTACTTCCATGTCATGTTCATCAATCTGTTCTTGGGTGAACCTACAAGATACGTATAGTTCACCTGTAGCAGGATCTTCCCAACCACGAACGGTTGGTATTGCATTCTTACACCAGTTTGGCGGTACTAATTTTGCCATAATATACTCCTATTAATTTACTTACGAAGTTGTTCCAAAGTACGTTGGATTAATTCAGACTCTTCCTTGACACCTTTAGGGGCAGGATCACCATTCGCATTATCGTTAGGACGTTTCTTAGGTGAAGGGCCACCACGACCAGCAGCGGTCACTTTGTCCTTCGCATCGTCAAGATTATCTTCGATCTTCTTGTCAGACTTACCTTTATGTTTGTCCGCAAACTCTTTTGCTTTTGGTGATTCTTTAGAATCCATAGGTTCACTAGGTTCTGCACCAGCAGTCTCTTTACGTTCAAATACAGTTTCAAGTGCATTCAACAGTTCTTCGGTTGCACCTTCAAACGATTCTTTTGCCATCGCCTTAGATACTGCCTTACGTCTCTTGTGAAGGAACTTATCAGAATCGTCAACGTCACCATCGTTATCGAGGTCTTTGTCTTTACGATCTTTAAACTTTTTCTTAACTGCTTTAGGATCTACTTTGTCTAGACCTTCACCATCATCGGACTCATCGTTAGAAGCGTCTTCTTTAACTTCTTCTTCATCGTCCTTTTTCTTTTTCTTAGGTGGTACAGGTTTCTCTTCGTCTTCACCAGACTCATCATCGTTATCTACGATGTCTTCGTCATCTTCTTTAGGTGGAACGATTTTGTCTTCCTTACCAGCAGGAACTGCCTTCTTACCGTCCTTCTCTTCGTCATCCGACTTCTTCTTACCGATAGCCGCTTTCTTTAGAAGTTCAGGATCGATGTCCTCTTTTTTTGTTTCAGAGACAACCTCAAGATATGCCTCTTTCATTTTTTTAATATCTGAGATATTCATTGTTGTCTCCGTTTAGTTTAACCAGAAGTAGTCAACCACAACACCTACTGTTGCGACTGCTACTAAGTATACAATTGAATTGATGATCTGCACAGTACGTGCATTGTCATCAACTTTTTTCTCTATGTCATCCAACTTCTGAGAAAATTTATTCATTCTTTCATAATGATTGTTATGATTGTTTTCGATAGCGATCAATTTCTCCTCGGCACGTGCGAGACTAATCATAGCATCCGAGAGTTTGTCGATCTTCTCTTCGATACGATTCAATCTTTGTTGGTTTGTGTCTGCCATTTATACAGTTTCCCATTTAATAAAGTCAGTGACTTATACTATTTATACTTCTATGATTCTCAAAATAAGTGTAGAATCACCTTTAATTAATCTATGATACTCCATCCTATTGATGGTGTAACTATGTCCTTCCAATAGATCGATCGGTTGTTTGTTATCCATCTGTAACTCCCAACCACTTCCTTCCATAACAATAATTCTTCTTGTGCGTTCGTCTCTATGCCAGATCAGTTCTTCATCGTTCACGTTGGGATCGAAAGTTCTTAACCTTGTTCCATCATGTAAAACCAACTCAAGATAAGGTCTATCTACCAAAAGAAACTACCTCCACCAGATAGTCCTAATTGTTTTGCATATCGTGGTAAACGACATGCCCAATATGCAGCTTTCGTCTTGTCATTCTGTTGGTCACACTTGTGACGAGCAGCGAATGACTTACGAGCGGCAGGATCATTCAACTTAACTTTGAGTCCAGTTGTATCACCCCATGAAACTTTTTTTACTTTGTCCCCATCTTTAACATATACGTAATACTTCTTAGGGCCACCACGCATTGGTTTACCAATAGGTTTCTTTTCTTCGTCCTCAAAGATGCAGTCTAGTGCGACATTCTCACCGTTGAACACTCCGAAATTACCGAGATCAGATTCCATAATATCCACCTCAGACGGATCGATCTCTAGGTTACCATTGTAGTAATCTTCGCGACACTGTCTCCAGTACTCGAAGTACTTCTCAGAACCAACACGGTAGATATTGTTCTCTACTAGGTTGGATTCCGAACCGCAGTTACAATGGTCGTTAAATGATTTCATCGTAGTTTCAATGCCTTCTGTAAGTCTTGCGGACTCTTTGCAGCCATGTTCTGGAACTTCAACTTGTCATCTGCTTTCTTGAGTTGTGCATACTTCATCAAGACTGCCTTTGCAAGGTTCTGTTTCAGGTTCAGTTTCTTACCGTTCTTAAACTCTACTTGTCCACCCTTGGGTAGATCTGCAACTCTACGTAACTGAACGATGATATTCTTATCAGCCGCTTTGCGGTCATCGTCAGTCGCTTTAATATCTATGTCTGCACTATCCTTACCTCTTTTACCCATGTGACGTAGTGCATCAAACTTTGCACGATTCTCTGTCTTGGGTTTCTCACCTTTCTCTTTCTTAGAGATTGCGATTGCGGCCTGTTGTGCAGGCGATACTGCTTCACACTGAGTTTGTGCGGATAATAGTTTCTTCGCTTTCACACGATCGTGATATGCGAATGAATGAGATTTACCTGTCTTGTCATCCTTAACAACGTAACCAGATGCAGTCTTCTTAACAATCTTACCAAACTGTTTGTTACCTTTCGAGTCGTAGTAATCTAACTCTAATCCAACACGTGCATCTTTCTGAGTTTCTGTACCCATACCTTTTTGTGCAAGTTGACGATAGTTCTCAGTAAGGTCTTCGTTGACACCAATCTTATATGATTTGATAACAACACCCATACCACCCCAACCAAGTGTGGCGTCTTTACCACCTCGACTGAATAGGGTAAACTTAGTTTTATTACGAGGATCATTAGCGTCTACCATGTTAACTTTGTCAACATTATATTTTGCACTACGAGTCTTACTCTTGACTTGGAGTTTTACTTTGTGTCCTTTCTTCATTGAAGAGTCAAACACAAATGAGATAACATCACCCTTCTTGATCTTATCAAAGTCTTTACGTGATACTGCCATCTCTGATAGTTCTTCAGAATCTTCAAAGATCTTTACTGCTTTCTTCAGAGGGATTGTTGCGATATCACCAAAGTTGTTTCTGGTACGAACCATAACTTTGCGACCTTGATTATCTAGATCAAGAGAGTAGATCTTACCGTCCTTACCTTTAATGTTCTTTAGTCCTTCTTTGACTTCAGGTTTCTCGTGAGTATAACCCATCTTTGCCATACGTTCATGGTCTGCTTGAGTCTTTGCATCATACTCTTTACCAGTCTTAGGATCATACATCTTGTGAGGTTTGAACTCTTCTGCCATTTTGAATGGTGGTTTCCTACGGATAGTTCCCTTACGTAATGCATCACCAATTAGTTTACCTAACTTCGCACTGTCGTATCTCTTATACTGGGGCATAGACAATAGAATGTCTTGTGCTTGACTATCAGACTTACCTTTCTTCTTGAGTTGTTCGTAGTCTTTGAATAGATTACGATTCTCATCAAGTGACTCATTCTGTCTCTTGAGTACTGCGGCTACTTGTTTATGATTGGACAGACCACGTTTGATCTTCTCGATGGCACGAACTGCACCAGAGTAGTTACCGCCCGCATATCGTTTGTCAGATGCAATACCGATTGCCATCTTGATTTCTTTGGGGGTGAATCGTTCTTCGAGTTCGACATTTTCTTGGGTAACAGACTCGATGTACATATTCAGTTCATAACGCTTGTTGTCTAGGTTTGCAACTTGAATGTGTGCGTGACGGTTCTTCTTGTTAGTCTTCAGAATGTAAGAGTTAGTCTTACCAGAAGATGGTTTCTTTGGCCCAGTTGCAACCTTATTATCGATATCATCTTTGTCTACGATGAAACCTTTTTTCTTTGCAAATGCATATGCGTGTTGCATTGCACCACTGAATGTTTTATGATACAGATCGTATCCAGACGAGGATTTACCTGCTTTCTCCCTTAGTTGTTTGAATGTTGTCATTATGCTAAATCCTTGTCGTGATTTAAGTTACCCTTTTTCTTTTTTACAATAAATGCATTTACTCGTGCATGTCCCCACTGTTGTGGTGTAGTTCCTGGCCTGTGTCCAGTTTTCCATGCAGCTACTCCACGATTATAAACCTTTCTCAACGTATCAACAGATATTCCAGACTTCTTAGACTTCGCAGCTAGACCGTCTGGGCCTTCTTTAACATCTAGTACATCGTACATTGAGTATCTTTTTTCTTGTAAGTAATTTTTAAAATTAATCATTTGGTCTAGTTTCCCGATTTTTTGCTCTCGCTTGAGCGAGTCTTGCACGATCCAATATACGGTCGTGTTTCTTTTTATCTGCTTCCTTTTCTTTCTCGATTGCATCCTTCGCTCTATCAACCGCATCTTCTGGTAACATACCAGCGAGTGCTTGGTGATCGACATTTTGATATGTCTTTGCAATCTGTTGTGCGTAGTATTGTGGACTGTGTCGCAGTTTGCCACCACCTTCTTTCTTCTTACGCACCAATAAATCTTTCAGAGTCTTCAACGCATGTTGATACTCTTTCTTACGTGCAAGGGTTTTCAACTTCAACATTGGTTTGTGAAGTATCGATGCCTCGTCTGTACCTTCCGTAGTAATAGTCTTACTAGAAGATTTAAAATCTTTCTTACGCATGATAGTCTTGTTGACTACCTCAAACTCGTCCTTGTTGCGGTCATACTTAATTACAACAGGTAGGTTCAGATCAGACTGTAGGTCTTTGATTACTGCCTCACTGTCTGGATTCTGACGGATGTTCTTCGCCTTGTTCCTTGCGATACGTTTGAATATCTGTTGTAACTCTTGTACCTTGATCGCTGGTTTGTTTCGCGGATCGTTCATACGATCACGGAAATGCCTTGTGAATTCGATATCGACATCGAACTTTGCGAGCAATCGGTCTGCGAATTTTTCGAGATCACTGAGTTGTTTGACACTGATCTCTTCGTACATGTCTTTAAACGCCTTGGTGTACTTTGACGGTTTTGTTTTTGCTGTTGCATCGCCTGGAGCTGGTTTATAGGCGGAATCATCATCGTCTGCTTTCTTCCCATGTTTTTTAAAGTGGGCATCCCTTGCCACCTTGGTTGACTTCTTCAGTCCTTTATGGTAACGAGCAGGTTGTGTTCCCTTTCGATCCTTAATGTCAGGATCTTGCCTCTTACCACTTCCCCCTTCTACGAGTTCAACCGCATCCAACCACTTGCGGTATTTCTTGTCACCGCACTCAACGATGACATAATTAGATCCAAGGAAACTCACCGTGCCAAGTTCTTCGGTTTCTTTGATGACAACCGAATCACCCACTTGGTAAAGTTCTCCTTGTACATACTGTTCCCTTGTTTCTGAAACAACGGGCAACTCCACATGGTTCTTGAATGACCTCTCTTCCTTGAGCCCCATCCCTTTACGCACGTCATTAAATAATGATCGTGCATCCTTGTTGGACATAGTCTTCGGAACACCTTGTGAGAAACTCACGAAGTCGTTCTTAGAAGCGTTTGCCCTTTGTTTAGATGCGGACATGCCTTCCACACCTTCAGCATCAGGATCTCTCGCACCAGCAGATACGATATTGATCCCTTTGAAATTGTAAAAACCGTGTCGTGCTTTGACACCGTTGTATTTGTTCAGTAGTGTATCAAACTCTCTGATACGATCTTCACCCACAACCATAGTTACATTACGGTAACCTTGATTGTAGAGAGATGCAGCTACGTCAAATACATTCTTAACTTTTTTATCCATCATCACATTACGTGCATGTTTTGGAAACATCTTACGTATGTGTTTGACCTTCTGACTATAGGTCAGTGGATCTTTCTTTGGATTCTGCGACTGTGACACGAACACCTTATAGTCTGCCTTACCAGACTTAGATGAAAGTGTGTCCATAACTTTACCGTGACCAATAGTAGGTGGGTTCATTCTACCAAAAGTAAAATAAACTTCGCGTTCCTCTTCAATCAGGTATTGTGAGAAATTCTTTATCACTTATTGTCCTTATTACCCTTTTTCCTTGCGAGTTCTTGTTTGCGTACTTTAGGTAACAACTTCTTCGCAAGTTTATCAATTTTTGGTTTCATTTTATCGAGACGTTTTTCAATTTCCATCTTCTTCGCCATATTTAGGTCTGCCTTAGCGATACCTTTTGAGAACTTCTTGGCGAGCATATTGCGTGCTTGTTTCTTTGCACGTTTCTTGAGGGTGTCCATATTCGCCATCTTACGTGCGGCTCTGGCACGACCGATTGCGATTTTGGGGGCGAGTTTTTTCATTTGACGCGCCTTCTTCAGACGCTGTTGGATAGTCAACGCTTCGGTGGCGTCAACTTCTTCTACGAATTTTTTAAAACCTAACGGTTTAGGCATATCTTCCTCTTTTGGTTTTTCCCATTAACTACGACTGGGTTTGTCCCAACCCTTAACAATATCTGGTGAAAAGTTGTTGTAGGAAAATTCCATACGGTCAACCAATTTCACCGCATCACCACCAAGTGTGTCTATCGCGACATATCCTTCCTCACCAGTAGTCTTATAACCGTCATTAGTTTGGACAAATGTGTCGAGACTTTTTAATCTATCAAGTTTATTTATAAGAATTAACTTCGCAAGAACAATAGTTTTTTGCAATTCTATCATATTAACTAATGCTTTTTTATTGTCGGTCGAGAAGAATTCGAGTATCTCATCTAGTTTCTTTTGTTGTACTCCCTTACCCTTCGCAGTCTTTCTCTTGTCGATTTCTTTCTGGTACTTGTTCTGTATCCACTTGATTAACTTGGTTACGTGCATAGAAGTGTTGCCAATCAATGCCCCTTTCCGCACAAAAGTGTTGTTAAACTGTTCGATCAACTGTGCGATATGTTGTTTACTCTCTAGTTCTCTTAGAGTAGTACCAGACACCTTATTGAACAATAGTCCACATTTACTTATCAACTTGTTAACTTCTTCAGTTTCTTTCTTAGTCATAGTCGCTTTGGTCGCATCTGTCAACATTGCATCCTGTGACCATACGTTTACAGAATTGCGAAACTTCGACACGTCCACACCATATGATGCTCGCATCGACTCAAACGTATCACCAGTATAGGTTGTGTGCCATACGATACCGATCTTCGCCTTCTTTACTTCACTTGCCTGTTCTACAGGTACAGCGTAGACAATCGTGTTCGGATGGAAGGTGACATATGACTTACCGTCAATCTTCTTCGTTGACAGATCTTTCTTTGAAAACAAGAAGTCCCCTTGAATGACTCCTTTGATTCCCAGATCAGGAAGATACTTTAATGCATCCTTCATCTTGTCTGCAAGATCACCAGACATATCCGCATCGATCTCCGCATCGGTCTTGTAGACCTTGGGGTTCTTCGCAAAGATACCTTTCTTCGCAACAAAGAACTTACCGTCTCTTGGATCTTGACCACAGAAGATTGCAGGCGCGCCATCCCACTTGACTGATACGTTTCCTGCCTTCTTACCACTCAACATGTCACGCATGTCACGTAGAGCAAAGATTGCTTGTCTTGTACCATTAACACCCCCATAGAGAACCTTGTCCTCAATGTGAGTCATGTGGGTATTTTTGTTTTCTGTGATAAAAGTAGTAAAGTCCATTAATTTAAATCCGAGATACCATTGTATTGTAATTTCAATGCAGTGAACTTACCTAGTTTACCTAGTCCAGCAAGTTTCTTGCCCGCACGAACACCAGCGTCTGATCGGATAGTCATCGACAATCTCTTAGACTCATCTGGTGTTTCTAAATCGATGAACCATTCTTGAACAGACTTAGTATTTAACTTTGCCTTAAATCCTGTTACTAGTGGTAGGATTTCTTGTAGACCATCACCTTTTTGTTCCGCAGTCTTTTTGACTGCCTTGACTAATACCAGTGGTGGTTCTTGTGCTTTCTGTAGATTGAAGTTTGACTCGATCCAAGACTTGAACTCATCTAGGGAAAGAGTGTTCAACTGTTCGCAGAACTTCTCGCGTGATATTCTTGCCATAACCGCATAGAGTGTATCTGCATCTGTCTCGTTGTCAAGATAATAATCTAGATACGCTTGTCTGACCGCTGCCTTCTTACTCATGTAATTGTCTCTAGTTACATCGTCTGGTAAGCCAGGCAGTTTGGAATATACACTATCCCACAACGCACCTTCTAGATCAGATAGTTTGTCTTCTTTACCGATCTTCTTGTATTGGGTATTGACATAACTGTTGAGAAGAGGTTCTTTTGATTTCTTGGTTCCCGCTTTGAGACTGATACCTATCATACTTCCGTCTTTGAAGTTGACAAAGATATCGCCCGCATGATTCTTTGGGACACCTCTAGGTTTGTCACGGAATCCCCACTTGACATCCTTGATTGGTTTGGATGCACTTAGGTCATACAGATAGTTGACAATACCAATCGCGTTCTCCAGTTTGGTATTGATCAATGTGGGTTTGAACGATGACATCTTGTCGATATACAATTTTGCGGAAGCGGGATCTGTGCCCGCAACATTTATGAATGTCTTTTTACTTTTTGCGTCCTTCAGATTAGTGCGATATACAAACTTCTTGACATCCTCGACTGATACTGGTCGGAAACTATGGTTGAACATAAGAGCGGGAAGTAGTTCCGTATACGATGCAGTCGCAGTCGTATCTACCCTTTGTTCTTCCAAATAGTGTGTGGCAAATCTCTTCATTTTTGTCCCTAGTGGATTAATTAAATTAATTATAACACTATTTATAACAAAACGGAAGTAGAACTTTGCTCCTCATTGTACTTTTCTATAGTTTCGCGTAACGGACGTACCCAATTATCACGATGTTCAATGAAGATCTGTGGTGGTGCATTGTCAACCGATATGATTGTCACCAACTGAACGATAGGCATCCCTGTACGTTCTTCCCACATAATCGCATACGCAGACTCTTGCATGAAGTAATTCTTTACCCAATCTTTCTTCTTAGGTTTCAGACTGGTTTTGAAGTCGATAATAGAAAGCTTCCCATCAAACTCAGCGACACAGTCAACACGACCAGCGACACCCAGATGGTTACTATAGAGTGGTGCCTCCTGTGCATATACTCTGCCAATACGATCATCAAGAATGGACTTGACATCAAGAAAACTAGAAACAATATCTGGAGTATATCCATCCTTGTAATCCTCTTTGTTATCAATGTATTTTTCTATGATCTCGTGTACCTTAGTACCACGAGACGATGCACGGTGAGAGATCTTATTCGCTTCCGCTTCTCCCACACGTTTACGCCACGCAGCTATCGAGTCACGTGACAGTATACTTAGTACCGTAGTAATAGATGGAAGGTTGACACCTTCGGGTGTGCGATACTTCCTACCTTGATCAGTAGTGACCGCACTCATTTCTTTCAATTCAACATTTACATGTTCAAACATAATCTTCCTCAGTGAATATACTCAATTAAATTACGCAAGAGGAAAGTCAGTCCTAATCCATTTACGAGTATTAACGCACGATCCTTCCATAAGATCGATACCCATAACCATCCCATTACACCAACTACCGACAATGTTAAGTCAATTAGTTGTAGTCCTTCGACACCACGAATAGACATAGCACCGATCATGGTAATCGAAGCAAACCATTTTACGTACCAGTCTAAAGTCTGTCGTTTATGTTTCATCCGTTGTAACCTCTAAATCCGTTTCGATCCAAACCCTTGCACCGCAAGAGAGTGGTTTAGTTGGAGAGTAAACTACCCTCGCAACTTCGTTCCCATCCTTGTCGCGAATAATCGCGTTACTGGTATATCTATTGTTTTTGTAATCCTTCACTGTGATCACATGATCTTCCGTGCCGTTCTTGAGATTGGCACGGATCTTGTGTTGGTTTACGTGAATGCGAGTCTTCATTTACGGATCTTCTCCATTCGTTTCTTTGCCTCCAACCACTTGTCGTAGGACAATGGTTTACGTGCGTTACCACACGCGAGACCTTTTCGTTTAAACTCGTTCTTGAGAATATTCTTCTCTTCTGCACCCATGAACACACCGACCAGTTTCAGTAGACACTGACGGAACGAACGACCGTGGTGCATGTGACCAAGACAGTGTGCAAGTTCGTGCAACAGTGTGTACTTGTTTAGACCACTCACTGCGAGAGTCACAGTACGACCGTTGGTGAAACCAGACTGAGTCTTGTTTCGATTAGACATTGCAACAACCGCTGGAGTCGCATCCAAGATCTTCAGAACATTCCCATCGACCGACTCGCGCCACAACTTCTGCCACGTCTTGGTCTTGTAGATCAATTTAGCACATCGTTGTGCCTCCTCGATCGACTTGAAGTTCTGACAGTCAACCTGCCGTTGGAACATCCACTCCGCTTGGTAGGTTTTCAACCGTTCGGAGTCACGTCCCTTCTCTCCCTTGTTCTGTTTCTTTTCGTGTTTCAACAGATAGGTTGCGTATTCAATACTATCGTAATTCGCCATTATGCCACCTCTTTGTTTAACGATTCAAGTAATGCATTCAGATCAGTATTGTAGTGAGGATAGATCGCCTCGAAGATCTCATCGATCTCTTGGGCGGTCGCATCCGCATCAACAATGATACGGTCGATCAGTTCATTCTGATCCAACCATTCAATCTTGGTGTGGAAAGTATCGGTATTGATATTGTAGTAGTAGACTAGAGTCTCGTCTTTGTTAGAAAAGTCGTAAGTCATTGGTTGATACATAATCATCTCTCTCTTCTCATTCTCAATACAAGTATTATAAAACACTCGGCAAGAATTGTCAAGCACTTTTTTCATCAGAGTGAAAAAAAAGGGGATCTTTCGATCCCCCAAAGGTTAGGCAGCTGTCGCGAACTCCACTGCCTTATCTACGGCTTTCACCTTACGATTCTGGTTTGCACCATACCATGCAGAAGTCATACGTGAATCTGCTTCACGTCCCATCACGTGGTCAGTTAGGTAGGTTACACTGTTCAGTGCCTGCCACCAAGTACCACGACCGAACTCTGCTCCTGGCTGAGTCTCTAAGAGATCAAATGCTTTCTGACCATTGGTAGTCAGATCTTTGTACTCTTTTACTACAGGTGGGTTCTTACCCTCGTATGTACGTGGGAATACTTCGTTGTAGTACTGAATCAACGCATCCATAGAGAACTGTTTGGTAGACAAGAACTGAGACATCTCTTTGAACTTGTCGAACTTCTCGTGTGCAAGTCCCATAGTCACTTTAACGTGATTAGGATCAAATGCTTTACGGTGGTTCATCTTGACACCATTGATCGCACGACCTTTTAGTGCAAGAGCAAGAGTGTTCATACATGACACACGAATCGGAGTGAAACGGATATCAACCGCTTTACCATACTCGTGTGGGTTAGAGAACAACAAGTAGGAATCTACTTGGTCACCCTTGAGAACATCAAATGACTCATTGATCTTCGCAAGCGCCCATACCATCTTACCACCTTTCAGTGATCCAGCAGTATGCATTTCCATACCACCTTCAAGACAGTACTCATTGAAGAACTCAAACGCAGTCTCATTCTGAACTGGTTCCCAGTTCCCTCCCACTTGGGTTAGAACCTTGTTGTCAGAATCCCGAACCAGTGCTTCCATCCCTGTAGGGATTTTCTCACCGTTGTAATCTGCATAGGTAGGAACTTTTTGAACAGTCCAATCTAGTCCTGCTTTGTCCATCATTTGTTGTGGTGATAGATCATTGGAAACCTGTGTTCCGACCTCTCCCCACGGAGACGATCCAGCGTATGCCATAGTCTCGATTTGTAGTACGTTTTCTTGAAAACTCATAATATTTTCCTCTCAAAGTTCTGGGTGAATTCCCAGTTAACATATGCATTATATCATAATCAAAACAAGTTTGTCAAGCGTTTTCTTGAAATTATTTTAAGAAAGTGTAGATATCAATGAGTTCTTCTTTACCCTTGACTTTGATCTGACCTATCTTGACGGATGAGGTGTCGGTCAGTTTTTTCATCGTGAATGATGAATAAATGGTTGGATATTCTTTATAGTCTCCTCGACTAGCAGTTGCTTCGAGTCGAGCGGCAAGGTTGACTGCATCACCAATAACGGAGTAGTCAAAGCGAGAATCACTACCCATATTTCCAACAATGCAGTCGCCAGTATTAATCCCTGTGCCCACGTTGATGGGCGGTAGTCCTCTTTCATTATAAATCTTGCGAAGTTCATCTGTTTTCCTTTCTATTTCTATAGCTGATTTCACTGCAAGTTCAGCGTGATTGTCACAAGGTAGTGGAGCATTCCAAAACGCCATGATGCAATCACCCATGTACTTATCTATAGTTCCTCCATTTTTTAGAATGATCTGTGTCATCTCATTGAGGAACTCATTGACAAGTTCGACTAGTCCTTCTGGATCATTGTTATTTTTGTAGTGTTCTGAGATCGGAGTGAAACCACAGATATCCATAAATAAAAACGACATCTCCTTGCGCTCACCACCGAGTTTCAGAAGTGATGGATCCTTCTGCAACATATAAACCATGTCTGGAGATAAGTACGTACCAAATTGTTTTTTTACTTGTTCTTTCAGTTTATATGTGGTATAATACTGATTGAAACTTGACTGACCAAATACGAGGATACCCCCTAAAGATGCCCAGACGCCATCGAGGAACAAGAACCTATCGTTCCAGACGTAGAATGACAAACCTAACGGAAGCGCGAGAAAACCAATCGAAACAATCACCCCAAGAATTGTGGGCAACTTATAGACCGCTACAAGGATACCTAGACATATGCAGACCAGAACAAGCAGCTCGACTATTACAGTCCAGTCGGGTTGAAGTATTTGAACTCCTGAAAGTACGGTCTGAATTTGGTGACCTTGAACTTCGTGGGGATACACTGCACCCATTGGGGTTGGTACTGGATTAGCGACTCCTTCGGCAGTCACACCAAGAATTGCTATCTTACCTTCGGGTATAGGTTCTAGTATACTCTGTGAAGCGAAATCGTGCCAGAACGCAACTGGCAACTCTGAAGAGGGTTCTGTGATTAAAGGATCCTGTTTTCCCAATCTTATCCACTCTACACCAAGAGGATTGTACTTTACGGTGTATGATGGTTCTCCTATCCAGACACGTACTGCATCTAGACCAAGAGAAGGATAAGGTGTTCCGTTGATTCCTACCATGAGTGGTACTCGTCTTAGAACACCTGTAGGTTGATCGACTTCAGCTGATACCGCACCTACTCCCATACTCATCTGTGCAAGTTCTGGTATCGGTGTCAGTATACCACTGTAGTCGATCAGTGAGTTTACTGGTTTCCCAAACGTGGAAACATTCGCATGAATCCCTAAATCAGCTGTAGTAGTTTGGCGTGTAGGAGCGCTTGCTAATATTACTGGTTTTTGGGCGATCGAGTGTGATAGTTCCTTGTCCCCCACAAATCGGTCTGGTTCTGACCATATCATTGTCGATACAAGTAGAGTATTGTTTGGTGCTGAGTTTATATACTTCGCGATTGTCTTTCGCGGCCACGGATATTGTCCCTCCTTTTCAATGGCACGTTCATCAATGTTTACCAGTACAATGTCATCAACAGATACAATCTCTTGACTCTTTTGTAACTGATCGTAGTAACCGAATTGCACGGTCTTCACAATATCTGTCTGCGTTGCTTTCAAAAACGCAAACAGTACAATGACTGGTAAAACACTCCACCACTTGGTCATTAACTAAACTTCTTTTGCAACCACTTAAAACATGCGTAGATGCTTAGTCCATAGAACGCAAGGACACTCATTGGTAATGCAATATATGCTAACTCCCACGGAGATAAGAATAATACTTCCCACGTGAAAGCAGCTACTGCTTCTGCATCACCCATTTCCATACTAGCGAGTTCATCGTCCCACTCAACAGGTTGGGGGCAACTTTGATTCTCTTCCATGTGCGAACCACTCATTGTTGTGTTATTGTAACAGAACATCCACCCACTGTCAAGCAATTTTGTTGCAAGGTGTAGGATTGTGTTGTTGTTCCTAGTTGAATTAATGTTAGATCGGTTCCGTATGTTCCGTCCAGTTCAATGGTCATGTTGTGATTTGCACCATTACCTTTCTGTCGTAACAGAACCTCGTTATCATCATTATATATTGTCAGATCAATATCTTTTGCACCGTCACTCTGTTGTCTCCAAGTTACGTCATTATCGTCTCCAGCGAGATGTAACTCAAAGTTGTGACCATTGGTAGATCCTTGATTGGTCTGGTGACCTGACACTCTATTACCACTTCCGTAAAGATCCAACTCTACGTAGTGACCACCACCCTCATAACCATCGTATGATGTTGAGTGATCTGTGGAAGATCCCCCATTAACCCAGGCGCAACCCTGGCAGATACGAACCAGATTACCTGATCCAGACATCTCATCAATGACTACCTGATTCTCTGCGGTGGTGTAGTTTATTTGTTTGATCAACAGATCTAGACTGGACATGTTTATATACGAGTTCTCGTCTAGAAGTTTGACCGTGTTGTTCGCGCCTGTCTGTGAGATATCCATGTTAAGATCATCACCCGACTGTTCTATACTAATTTGATTATCACCCCATACTGGTGACGTGAGAAATAGAAATGCGATAGTGACTAACACTTGTGCAGTAATTAAAAGTAAAAAACCTCTATCTTCTTGCGGTTCCATACATCCTCCTAATTGGTCTGTCTAATAACAACGATTATGTCATCACCACCATCGGCAGTGATTGTTCCACGATAACCTTCTACTTCTGTATCTAGTCTTATACTACCACCAGTCAGAAAGTTTAGTGATATCTTTCCGTTCACATCACGGTAGAAAACAAGTCCGTTGTCTTCCTCGAAGATATTGTATTGACTGTCTTGGTTCTTACCCCAAGTTGCACCTTTCAGTCTTATCTTCCCTGTTGCAACTCCTTCTTGTACATCCTCTAGTTCTTCCATAGTACGGATGAGTTCTTCAACTTCATCCAGTAGATCCACAAGAAAGTTGCCGTCTAGTGCATCATAATCTAATCTAGTGAATGTGTCTTCCTGTGCATAGTCATCAAAGTCTTTTTCTAACTCATCAAACTCTAGGAAGTCAACATCCAACGCACCCATGTCTGTACCGCCATCTTCGTCAACATCACCACCCATTGAGAAGTCTACTTCTTTTGGTGGATTGACAATAAACATGTTGTCAATCAAGTCTGGTGTAATGTCTTCGATGATAACAGACTGAGTCGGTGCAGATGATATACTGGATACGACTGTGGATGCATATGCCTGATCCAGTGTTACTTCTCCACCATCATTCGATACGATGATTACTCCAGATGGATCACCATTCGCATCTGGTAATAGGATAACAAGTGTTCTCCCGATCTCATCGATCGTGGTTGTAAAATCTGTACCCCTAACTGCTATCTGTGCAGTCGGAGTTGTTATATCAATGTTCTTCTTATCGACCATCCCTAAACGACCAGATGCGAACCGAGCAGTTCCAAGTGCCATCTTCATGACCATCTTGGACTTGCTCGGATCTGGATCGTAATAGATCTCGTCAATAAAAACTTTGGTATGTTCGATGAGACTAAGTTCCGCCTCATCTTTGAACTTGATCAACATCCGCCCTTGTGCAGTCTGGGCGGTGTCGTTCAGTTCAATATCCAAACCAACTTCAGATGATAGTAAGTCCTTTTCTCGTAGAATAGAACCCATTCCTTTGGATTCTACAATATCTCCAATAGACGCCGCCGAAACGAATCCTACTGCAAATATTCCACTAACTATCGTTAGAAGTATCTTTTTGACTAATCTGGATTGTAGCATCGTCTGAGGTTATGTCTAAGGTGATTATACCTTTACAACTAGTAATCCCTGTTGGACATGTTCCACTGATCTGATTGATATCGATATCTCCATTGTCACCATCATAAACAACTGTTTGTTCTTGATAGTATCCATCGTTCTGGAGTGTCTTGATGTCGTTTGAAGAACCAGTTAAATCCCAGTTCCATGTTACGTCATCAGTCTCTACATCAACATCAAAAACATTGCTTGAACCTAACACGGTTAGATCCAGATCCAATCTTTCTGAAGATGCAACTGCACCTTGGTCAAAGTCCATAGTGTTTGAATCCCCTGTTATATCTACATCAATAGTTGTAGAGTCAGCAGAACCAACATCACCTATGTTCCAATCCCATGAGTTTGCATCACCAGTAAATAACATATTGAAGGTTGACTGGTCAGCAGTCAATGTACCAAACAATAAGTTTTCATTACCTAGTTGATCGATATCAAAGGTTAACGATGAACCAGTTATAGTAGTAGCACTAGATGAAGTAGAGAAATCATCTCCACCTATCTTGTTACCATAACCCACCTGATCAATGTAAAGTGTTAAAGTATCACCTGACTGATCGATGTTGATCTCGTTATCGTCAGAAGCACCCGCCCAAGCAAAACTAGACATAACAAAAACACTCGCTAGCATTCCTTTAAAGTACTTATTCATTTTCTTCTTTTTCTCCTATTGGGTGCAAATCGTTTGTTCCATCGTGTTGATGGGGATGACGATGATTACCCGATACAACCCAAAGACCTCTATCATGTCCTTGGTATATTAACTCAAGTACACCCGCTTCAATTGCCGTGCGTACCGCGTATGTCACGTTCTCATTATTTCCCACTCCGTCCTCATACTCAATAAGTCGGGTTCCCTGTTCAACAAACCTGAACACGTCACCCCCACTACCATAAGACAAAATAGTCTTTCTGGTTTGGACATTCAATAATACTTCACCTGTCAGAACGGATACCGCCCTGATAGAAACAGTGACAACATCTTGTCTATACTGTCGCGTAAAACCAATTCCTAAAGTTCTTGCCCCTCGACCTCCTGTCTGGATATTGGTGTCATAACCAATAATACCACCTTCTATAATCATACCAGCGAATAGTAGAGGGCCTACTCCCTGAGAATTCTCGTCTGCATACTCTTGTCGAGTACTGCGGATAATCTGTCTTTCTCTGACTAGATTATCAATACCTTGTCTCTCCACCACACGGAACCATGTTCCTCCGCCTGCGGTCTTGAGTGCATCTATTAACATCTCTGTACCACCTTGTGTAATGGCAGTACTGAAATCTGCGATTCCGTCTCTCGCTTTTCTCTGTCCAGTCTTGTCAGTAAAACCATATACTGCAACTACTGGTTTGTTCTTTGCAGGCGGAACCTCCAACAACTGAACATATGAAGGCATCCTTACTACTTCTGGATTCTCCACACAGAGATACTTTCTCTCTTTGAACTTGTCCCACAGATATTCTTTACCTGTGACACAATGTTCGTTATTCGGTAACTCAGACCATTGGGGCATCTGAGCGCATGATGTCAAAAATACGACTCCTACTAAGAGTTGCAACTTTCGTACCAGTTTACCCACCATCTGGATTATCTCCCTCACTTGGGCCGAAGTTTCCAGTTCCGATCGGTATCTCGATAATCGTTTCTGTACCGTCCGAATCAACAATTCTCATCTTGATAAACTGTGATCCGTCTTCTGCGGTCATTACCTCATAACTGACTACAGATCCTTCAAGAGTAAATGATCCAAATGTAACTGCACTGTCGTTACTAAACATATTATCAACTAACTGTTTCGCTAGTTGTGCGTAGATCCTACTCTCTAGGTTACGAATAAATTTTGCAAGGACAGTGTTGTCTGCCTCTCTTTCCGCCTGTTTCCTTGCGGCCTCTAGTGCATCCTCTATCGCTTTCTTTCTGGAATGTTCTTGGTTCTCAATCGTAAGATAATGTGAACCTGTACCTATTCCACTAAAACTAGGATTTTTAAATTGATGTACTATATCACCTTTCGCTATCTGCGGAAGGATCAACATAGTCATCATCACTAATATATTCAATTTCATGTCGTTTCTCTTGTTGTTGTATAAGCATATCTAATTTAGTCTTCAATCGAATGAGATCATTATCCAACATTCTCACACGATCGATCAACTGAATCAAAGTCATATGTGATTCTTCGATGACTGGATCTACCTGATCCGTCACCCACTTCCAGACGTAATAGATGAAATACCCTAATCCAATACTTGCGATTATGGGAAAACCATATGTATTAATTAACTCAACTACATCTAATTCTGGCATCAGTCTTTACGTGCATCTTTCTGTCCGTCACTTCTGGACAGTCGTGTTAAATCTGGTTTTAGATTGAACACATGATTAATCATTGAGTCGATACGAATCAACTCGTTATTCATTGTCTTGATACGTTCATCAAGTCCTTTTACAAAACCACGTTGAGTTTTGATATCGGACAATGCACCGTCAAGAATAAATCTGAGCGTGAGGAATACGAAAAAACCCCCAGCGAGTGCCGAGGCGATAGGAAAACCTACTTCTAATAGGTTAAATAGTGCATCCATATTTCATACCATCAATTCAGAGATTATGTAGGTATTTATAAGGATTGTTTATTTAAGTTGACCAGATTCTATTAATTTTTCAAATGTGTCCCATAAACTTTGGAATTTTACCTCATAAAGTTCCTTGAGACCGAAGTATTTGTTCATCAATTCGTCTTGATACTCTGCATCACCGCATCTATCCTGAAATCTTTCATCGTCTACAAAATAGGTGGTGAGTTCATCAAGATCGTCTGTGATCATCCAACACTTCATTATCTTCTGTTCTAAATCAAATCTATCCATCAATAACTTCCCAATTAACAATTGTGTTCACATCAATAGACTGCCATCTCATATCGACCACATCATAGAACGCAAGATATGAACTATCGTTTCGTTGTTTGATAAACGTGGGTGTTGCTTTCAAAGTAAGATTTGCAGTCAGTTCTTCACCTGTACGATAGTGATTAAAGGTGACTCGTACTACACCGTTATAAGCTGCGTTAAGTAGTTTGTCCATGTTTATTCCGTTGATTAAAATGGGCGTTCAACTGTTTCTCTATATTCTGACTCAAACAGTTCCTTTAAATATTCCGCGTAATGAGTTTGAGTAATCTCGTTCGGATGACCATAAGGAAGTAAGTCTCTTTCTGGTTGTCCGTCTATATTTCTATGTGTACAAAAGTTATGTATGGTTCGGTGCTTACTGAGACCGATACGTGAATAAGGTTCCAAACAACCAACCATATCGGAAAGTAATTTATTGTGATCTTTCCACAGTGGTTCTTTATCAAGCATAACTGCTACAACGTCTCTCCACATAACATCATGAAAACAACCTTGAAGTAATTTTATGTTATGTGCCTTACACATTGTCTGCACCGCAATCATATACGGTAGTTGTTGTTGAAGATACCTTCGGTTGTGTTTGTTTACGATATACCAGTCCTTGATAGTTTCTCGTAACTTTTCATCAAAGTAACCAACCGTGTCAACTCTAATTGGTGAGTACTGAGTGATCCCCTCAAAACGCATGATATTGAAATCATCCTCAACCGATTTGTCGATTGCGAAAGGAAGTTCTTCTCTTTGCCATGCAGACCAGAGAACAACCATGTGAGTAGTATTCTCTGGTGTCGCTAACTTACCATCCTGTTTGTAAATCCACTTTGGTGCTTTACCATTGAACCACATACTTAAATCACGAAAGATCTTGTGGTTGCTCGCCCCACAAGATCCCATGTTGTTATATTTTACTCCAAGATGTTCCGCAAGTTTGTGCGTGAAAGTGTGTTTCCAATGTGTGGGTGGATTTTGATCGTAACCTTCTAATTCATCCCCCCAAACGAAACTACAACCTGTAGTGACGAGCATTTATTTTCCTGTTTTTTTACTATGGTACTCTGCATTAATGTCATGCACGTGTAGTGCAATCAAAGCGTAGTGAAGAACCTTCATAAGATCGTCACGGTTGTAACCGTTTTTGTGACCGTATCGTTGTGTATACTTGAGTATATTACCCAAAGTAAACCCGATACCATGCCCGCCGTCAATGATGAACTCAGTTGCCTGATATTTGTTCTTTGAATAGTGTTGATCATATGTCTTATTGACGTACTCAAGTAATCCATCGATGTTCTCCTTTTCATTGTATTTATATTCAATATCGTTTTTACTCATTACAATCTCCAGTTAAAAGTATGAACATTATACTACAGTTTCAGTAAAATGTCAAACACTTTCTATTTCTTCGATCAACATATCTCGCATTAGTTTTGCCTGTTGATCTTTTGTGTCTCCGTTCGCGACACCATTATTTACAAACTTATATGCAAGAGTGATTCTCTCACCCCCAGAGTATGCAGAATGCCAACACAAATTCTCTGGTTCCTCATCAGATCCAAAGTAGTAGTGTCTGCACTGCCATCCTTTCACGTCTGGTAACGTAATGATCTCATCCTTCTCTTTGTCATAGTATCGGAAGTATCCATTACCATCACTCCAAGTGAATAAGATCTGATACGCATTCGCATCAAAGTTGGTGTGCCAACCAACATAACCGCCAGGCGGATAGTATGTAAGAAGTGCAGAAGTGTGTGCGCCTATTTCTTGTGCAAAGTCAAACTTTACTTTCTGTTTATATGGATCCCACTCTTCTGATTCAACCTTACACATCTTCGCAATAGGTTGACCAAAATACCGATCGGGTGCGCCTACCAACTTATCTCGTTGTAAACATTCTTCTAGGTATTCACGAGAACAGAAATACTCACCCTGATCTATATCTTCTTCAATACGATACGTCCAGTACTTCTTGTTATCATAATCCTTGTGCGTAAAGAACTCGTCTGAGATTTCATTCAGACGATCCATGAACTGAGGATTACGGATAACAACTTCACTCATTATACAATGAGACCTGAAGTCGCTTGATGATACGCTTTGGTTACTTCTTCGTTTGTCTTGGTAACAAACACGATCCCTGCCGTATAGAAAGACATCTCTGTTGGATTCTCTTCACCAGTCACCGCAACACCACGGGCAAAACCCATACCTTCTTGTGTTTGGATCACCATACGAGGATCACTGATAATGTACGAACTCGCACCACTATCTTTATACTTACCTACAAACTCACCAGCTGCAGAAACAACTGATACCACATCACCTTTTTTATAACTCATAATTACTCCTCTAAAGCATTAATAACATCGGGGAAGTGTACCCCAATAATTTCCCAACACTGTTGTGCGACCAACATATGTTCTTTCTGTGTACCATTACCCATTCTTAATTGACAGTAATGGATCCATGATCTCAACGATCCCGCCATATATAGTGTTGTCTCTGTATTACCTTCTGGTAGTACTGCACGTGCTTGTTCCTTTGCAATACCGTTAGACAACGCCCACTCGTAGTTCTCTTTTGCCTTGTTGATGACCTCACGTTGTTTCATGTTCCACTGTTCGTACAGTCGTTCATTAACAGTCTTGTTACCACCCTTACCAAAGTCATCCAAGTCTTCCAACTCAATAGAGTTCTGACGATTCTTAGGATCTTGTAATCGTGTCATCCTAGTAACAAAGTGTTCACTCTTCGCATATCGTTGACTGAACTCTTGAAATGAAAACGAGCGATGACGGATAATCTGTCGAGAGATATCACGTGTTGTTGTGATCTCCATAGTGAGATGAACCATCTCCAGTGGTGACCAGTGATTCTCCCTAATCAAATAACGAACCAACTTACCAGCGGTCTTGTTGTTATTTTGATTACTAGGATTACTTACCCTAGCTGCATATGCAACCAACTCTTCCGCAGAATGACATCCAGTCTCCGCATTAGGTTGACTCAAACAAACTAAACTTACTCTACTCACACATCATCTCCTTGACAAAAATTCCGTCTACCATTCTACCCTTTCTGTCTTTGATATCTGCATACGCAACTTCAAGACAATGTTTCAAAGGTAGTCCATTCCGTTTTGCGATATTTATCAGAACCACTAAGATGTCGCCAATATCGTCTGCGATATCTTTCTGTTTACAAACATTGTCAGATAGTTCACCCACCTCTTGGATAAGTTTACATACCTGATCTTTATCAGTCGCACCCTCGATCAAATTACGATCCTCGTGCCACTGTTCAATCATTTCGACTAACTCTTCAATAGTTGTCGCCGTCTTCATCGTCATACTCCACAATTTCTTCTTCAATCTCAATCTGTCCGTTCTGTTTTAGAAACTCGAACATTCCCAACGCACCTTGCTTCACACCAAAATGATGTCCCACATAATATGTGAACGCAAGTAAAAAGGTTCCGATTAGAGTCGCCTCTAATGCGGTATAAGGTATATACATTATTCACTCATCCTAAAGTTCTTAAATTTTTCCGACTTGATTCTCTCTCCAGCGGAAGAGTTATCGAAGATCGGTTTGTCATCCCATCCTTTGTCTTGATCATCATCAACCTCACTGGACTGATCACAATCAAATAACTTCATCTTACTTCGGTCTACCCCAACCATAAATCTCTGATTGTATGTAGGATCATTGTAACGGTTCTTCAACTGTTTGACCATGATCTTACCCTGTGCATTCAATTCGTCATTCGCAATGAGAGCAAACATAAAGTCAGCAGTCGCAGGCAAACCAAATGATTCGGATGTATCTTCAAGACCAAGATCATCATTACTATAACCAGAACGAGTAGTCTGTGTTGCAGAGACAATCGGTACATTGAACTCGACCGCAAGTCCACGAAGTTCTTCTGCGATACTCTTGATATAAGAATAAGAATTGATCGCACCACCCATACCTTTCATCCTTGATGAAGCACAAATATTTAGATAATCAATAAACACGATATCTGGTACAAAGTTCTTCTTGAGTTTCAACTCATTCAACAATGCACGGAAGTGATTCGCATGTGCCTGACCAGTAGGATATTCCTTGATGATCAGTTTACCATTGGTCTTGTCAGAGATCGCCTTGACTCTGTCCGTGAACATAGTCTTGGATAAGTTCTCCAACTGGTCGATTGCCACATCCATCAAGTTCGCATCAATACGTTCTGCAATACGTTCTTCTGCCATCTCCATCGTGATGTACAAGACGTTCTTACTCTCCGACAGAGCTGCACCAGCACAGTGACACATGAACAAGGATTTACCAACACCAGTACCAGCGAGTGCTATGTTAAGTGTCTTGTTGGGTAATCCGCCTTTTGTGATCGCGTTGAAATATTCCAAGTCGAACGGTAACCGTTCTTCTTCTTGGTGGTAGAACTCAAATCGTTCATCCACTGACTCGAAGTAGTCATGACCAATATTAGTATCGAACGATACACCCAGTGCCTTTGATAGTACATCGGGAATTGCATTTTTAGAAAGTACCTTGTGTTTGCCGTCTATGATTGTAATGGACTCCATGACCGCATTATAGACCGCACGATCCTGACACCACTTCTCAGTAGTATCTATCAACCAATCAAGGTTTTCTGCTTTAGTTTCAAAGATATTTGGTAATATTTCCATAGCATGACGATAGACCTCATCGTTGAGTCTATCACCACTATCGATTTCAATCTTGAATGCTTCCATTGTAGGAAGTTTGTTGTACTTTGCAATAAACAAAGTCAACTCTTTGAATAGTCCCTTGTATACTCCCTCAAAGTATTCGGGATCAAGGAAGGCAGCGACCTTCCTCATGTACTGATCGTTAGTCAGTAGATTCCGTAGAATTGTTTGTTCTAAGTTTATCTCCATAGGTATCATCCATCTCAGCAGTAGTTAGTGTGCCTTGAGCATATGACCGCTCTAAAATATCCTCAAGCATATCGGCTGCGTGTTCCTGTAACGGAACATATGTGGTACTGAGTTCTGGATCTGGTGATGAGATGATTCTGAAATTGAACTTCAGACATTTTTCTGCACCATCAAAACTAACATTACCATAACGAATAACAGACTCAACGAAGTCACCAGTAAGGATACGTACATCCCATGCCTGTTCGTTGTCTGCATCAGCGGGGACTAACTCATAGTCAATCCCCTCACTCAATTTATCAATGTTTATATCACGCATCGCCTTCGACCATTATATCAAATTCTACATCAGAAGGCAAGCCTATTTTGTAACTTTTTTTCAAGAAGTCTTTGAAGTCAGTAGTCGCAAAGATTGGTTCCCAGAACTCACGTTCCAGTGTTTCTTTCTGACGATACTTCTTCTCTTCCCCAGCACGTTGATACCAACCATTACTTGGTTTGACAACATACTCACCAGCGAGTGCGACATCCAGTAGTCCAGAGTATTTCTCTACACCACCATCCCACGATACACTGATCGGAATCTTGGATTGTTCTTTTACGTAACGTGACTTATCAACCTTGATCACAAAATCATAACCAGTAACTTCAGTACCAGTCTTGTTCTGTCTACGTCCGATAATCCAGATATTGTCTGCACTGTAGTAAATACCAGTACCACCAGACACTACGTCTTTAGGGAACAGACCAATCTCTTTGTACGTATGGTTGATCGCAATCAATGGGATCTTCTTCATATTCAGATATGGTGTTACCATACGGAAGAGAGACTTGAATGCTTTCGCACGTGACATGTCTGCAACAGACTTCTCGTTCATTGCATCTTCTAGTTCCTTCTTGGATGCAAGGTTACCAACGGAGTCGATGACCACAATCACATCATCGGATGCATCTAGATTCTCTAGTTGATTGATGATGTCGAACTTCAGTTCTTCTACGTCTTTGATCGGACAATGTAGAACACGGTTAGTATCTATACCGAACTGTTCAAAGTACGATTGTGGTGAACCAAACTCTGAATCATAAAACAACAGAACCGAGTCTGGTCGTTTCTCTAGATAGGCAGACGCCATCAATAGAGCAAAAGAAGTTTTGAAGTGTTTACTCGGCCCTGCCAGTACGGTCAAGCCAGGCGTCACACCACCTTCGGTCGAACCAGACAACGCGACATTAATCATCGGTACATCGGTCGGAACCATATCTACTTCTTGAAAGAATTTACTATCTTGGAGTACAGCAGTATCCTTGATCTTGGACTGCTTTCTCAATTTATCCATTACACTCATTCATCTTCTCCAAATGTTATATTGTTAACTTTTTCACGATCATCTTTCTCATAGTGTTTGCGATAATCGTTATTGATTCGTATGACCTCTTTGATCATATCGAAACAAACCTCACCACCTGATCCCTGTTCAGAGAACTTTAAGAAGGCAGCGATATCCTTCGGGAAACATGCACCACCGAACCCACGTTTACCATCATAGCCAGGCACACGTGTGTGTCCGATACCAACACGACTATCTGCTCCCATTGCACGTGTAATTATATTGTAACTACACTGATACGAATTCACCAGATCATAGAACTGATTGAAGAACGTAACCTTGGTTGCGAGATATGTATTGATTCCATATTTCACAAAAGACGCCTCATGAGCAGACATACGATAGAACTCACGTGTAGAACACAATGAGAAGATATCATAGATCTGCATCAACTCACCTGTTGCATCGTCTGATCCACCAACCACATGAAACTTCGCATCTACAAATTGTTCCTGTGCAGATTTCTCTGTAAGGAACTCTGGATTGTAGACGAACCTGTTTGATGCTTCATCGTTCATACTATTATACAGACGATCGATTACATCTGGTGTGATTGTTGATTTGACAACAACAAGTGCATTGGTGTGGTTCATGAGTTTGAGTACTGCATCTTCTACAATACTCGCATCGACCGTATGGTTTTCACTCATCGGAGTGGGCGCACATACGAATACGCAGTGTGGATCGACCTGAGTCAGATCGTCAATTGTTGTACCATACTTGGGATCTACAATTGTTATTTCCACCAAGGGATTGGTGAACGCATAATCTACTGCACTACCTACGAAACCATGACCAACAATACCCAGACGGAAAGGGTTACCTACTCCGACTGGTGGTTCAGATTTCTTTGGGACATCGGTGGGTTTACGTCCCGCCAATCCTGTGTCCTTTGGTAGATACTTGTCAAAATCATCTGCCATCGTGATACTCCTCATACCATGCATAAAATTTACCGACACCCTCTTCGATACTCACTTTTGGTGAGTACCCAAGTTGTTGGAGTTTCTTGGTATTACTCCAAGTCTCCAGAGTGTCTGCTGGATGTCTAGGTGCAAGATTGATCTTTGCACTCGTAGCGTGTTCAGCACAACACGTGTCACAAGCACGATCCTCAATTTCTTTTACAAAGTCCATGAGTTCTACTTGTTTACCACGTCCAATATTGAAGATCTCGTTCGACTCAATGGATTGATCATTCAAGACGATTTCGATACCGTCAAGAATGTCCTCCACGTAAGTGAAGTCCCTCTTCATTTTACCGTAATTATACACGTCTACGACCTGATTGTCAAGCATTTTCTTTGTGAATTGAAATAGTGCCATGTCTGGTCTACCCCAAGGCCCATACACGGTAAAGAAACGCAGACCTACATTTTTGATACCAGATATAGCAAACTGAATCTCGTTGATGTACTTGGTGTATGCATATGCATTACGTTGTTTACCTGTAGTCAGATCTTCTGTCCAACCTTCTTCGGGGATAGGTGTCTCACCATAAACGGATGACGTAGATGCATAGACCACACGGATATCTCTGTTCTTGACAATCTCGATTAGATTCTGTGTACCGTCAATGTTGTTTGAGTGGTAGTCTCTTTCCTTACCAAACGAATCCCTCACACCAGCATGAGCCGCAAGGTGAACGATTTGTTCTGGTTGAAACGAGTCGATGATTCTCAACATACCTTCGTAGTCACGCAGATCGCATACCTGAATGTTCAAACCGAAATATTCGGTACGATCGATCTTGAGTTGTGGATCATACAAGTGATTATTATAATTGTCAAGACCGAGTACTTCATGTCCCTTGTTACTCAACCTATTCATTAATTGCGAACCGATGAATCCAGCCGCACCTGTTACTAATATTTTCATTATCCGTTCCTGTAAATATATTCTAGCGCTCTATCCGCTTCTTTATCTAGTGGTCTATTCTCATACCAGTTACCAGTCTCCGCATCGAACTGTTTGCACATCTCTGCAATCTGATTTGCGGTGATCGGGTAACCTTTACTTACAGCATGACCAGCGATTGCGACCATGATCTGATACATCTTGTGATACCATCCTGTTCCTGTAATCGACCTGTACTCAACCGCAAGGTTCTTAGGAAAGAATGGACAGTCATGATAACTACTCCAACTGTAATCGGTGTTATTTAGTTGATTCTTACGGTGTTCGATTACCGCCTTCTGCATCTCTGGTGGGAGTCTATCTAGGAAAGTGTTACCAGACTTAACTTCATACTTATGCTTGGCCATAAGTGAATCAGTGTTAATAGGATCGCCAGTATGACTAAAGTAAAAGTTATTTGCGTTAGGATAGTCCGCAGGAACGTAATACATTCGAGCGAGATCTTTAGTTTGTGGATCTCCGATTTCTCCAAGTTCTTGATTGAGTGCGTACCAGAAGTGTTTGATTCTATCTTGCGGTATAGATTCGTCAAGATCGAAAACAAGTCTGAACTTCGGTTGAGAAACACTCGAACTAGCTGTACTGTAACAAATAAAACTCCAACGACCAAACCTATCAACCAACTCATCTTTTATACCCCCTACAGTGTTATCAGAAAATTCATAGTCATCAACATCAACAGCACACCAATTGCTCCAACAAGTAACAGATTTATTGCTACGTGTAGTACCTTCCTGAAACATAGCAGGAGTAATAAGAGGACTAGAGTTTCTACCACCTTTCTCACCTTTTTGTTTTGATAGTCCACACAACAGATCATCGAACTGCTCCCATGTATCAACGGATACGGTTCGATGCGTTTTGTTGTCAAACTGATTTTTGAATATAGTTAACTGATACATGAGGACTATTATACCATTTTGGACAGGTAATGTCAACCCAAAAATTCATCTAGTGTTCCACTGTCTTCAGTGAAGTCTATGAAGTCAAAGTTATTCTTCCATTTATTATCTAGACTCTTGAAACTAACACTCATCTTGTCTCCTGTAAGGTGACGAGGAATCACGTACCAATCGTCTGTCGGAATATGATGCAACGCAAACCAGTCAATCGTATCTTCGGGATAACAGTACTTGATCTGATTACCCTTGTTAGATGCCTTGGTTATTGTCGCCTGTTTATTGTTAGTTGACTTGATCTGAACACGTAGTGCTTTCTTGTTTGCAACTACCACTATGTCAAAGTCATCTGTCCCTACAGGGATGCATGGTTGGTGACCATACTCACAGAAACACTTAGCAATGAAGGCGACTTCTGCCCTTTCACCTTGTCCTGTTCTCCAATGTGGGTTTCTCGCAAACGGATCATCTGGATGTAGATGTTCCTGTCTCTCATTATATTTTTCTATTGTCACCCGAAAAAATCCTCCAGTGATGCTTTGGGTTCGTCTTCCCATCCGACCGCATCCAAGATTGGACGGAGCGGATCTAGGAAAGTTTTTTCAAACATTTTGTTGTAGTCCACCGACACATGCAGATCCAGTTCCTTGGGTAGGTTGAGTGGATACGAGATCACGTTCTCGTTCAGACGGTTAGGCATCTTCAGATAGACGAACTTTACCTTCGATCCGTTCTTGATCAGTTCGTACCTTTTATTGAGTCCATGATTCCATACCGCATCATTGTACATCAACGCACCACGCACGTGGATCGGTGTACCTTTTGCGTAGACGTGACGATCATCTTTCCACTTGACAATGTCGGATACTCCACGTGGGAACGAGATGTCTTCGGGCGGTAGTGACTTGAACTCCGTCTTGAAGTCAGAGATAAACTGTTGAGTGTCAGACTCAGTTCCTTCCACAATCACACGGAAGATATCCTTGAACTTCTCACGCACGACCTGTGGTGTCGATGACTTGACTGCCTCGATACCCATCATCTTGAGTTTGGGAGTCTTGTACTGGACACCCTCATTGTTGTGTACATTTAGAATGTATCGTTTCTTCGCAACCCAGATACCACGATCCGCAATCACCTCACGTTCCATCACCATGCGATTCTCATACGCATTCGTGATCTGCGCCAGTTCTGCATACGACTTCTCCAGAACTTTCTCGAAGTGTTCGTGACAGATCTTGTCTAGGAACTTGACTGGATCTTTGGGTTTGAACTGGTCAACCAGATCACCCATCTTGATATAGACAGAGTCGGTATCCATTGCAATCACATAGTCTTTGTCGGTCTTGAGAAGTTTCTGCATCTCATCGTTGACCGCACGTTCCGCCCACTTGATAGACAACTGACCAGCGAGAGTGATCGACTCCGCAACACGTTGATCAAAGTATCGGAACCATCGATTACCCAACGCACCATACAGAGAGTTCATCAAGATCTTGATCGACATCTGTTGATTGTCTAGTTGAGAAATCTTGTTACTGAGTTCTTTGGATGGGTTTCGTTCGTACTCTTGTTTCGCATCCAACATTTGTTTCTTGATAACCTTCCTCTCATCGAAGTACAACTTAATGATCGAGGGGACAATACCAGTCTTCTCTTTAGAGAACTTAGAACCAGTCGGTGCGAGAGTGTAGAGTCCATCGAATAATTTTACCTCACGGTTTAGAAATTTGTCTACAGACACATCGTTGACGAATCCATCCAGAACTGTTTCGGGTGACATGTTGTACTGGACAATGATGTTCGGATACAGAGATGCAAGGTCAAACGATGTAACCCAATCATGTGATCCGACTTCTGGTTCTTTCACGTAACCACCCATGAAGTCAGACTTAGGACGTTCGACCTTTGGTGGACATGCAATCATCTTCTGGTTCAGTAGTCGGTAGATGATACTATCCCAGATGTTGGTAGTACCAAGTGCATCGATATAGTTCACACCACCACGATACGCCATCGACATACACAGTTCGATCAGTCCGAGTTTCTCGTCCAGTTTGTCCACGAGTTCCACGTCCTTGATGTTGTAGTCAATGAACTTCTGGAAGTCTTCTTTGTATAGTGTGTGCAACGAACCGTGTTCTTCATACGAGAGTTTGCGTTCACCCAGAACCACGTGTGCGATATGATCCAGTCGGTAAGACTCTTGTCTCCCCCACGTATTGAGTGTGAACTTCTTGAAGATCTCAAGATAGTCGATCTGTTCTACACCTGTGATGTTGTAGATCTGAGATGTCATACCCTCATCGAATACTTTACTCTCACTGATCAGTCCCCACGGTGAGAACTTCTTCGCCTCATCAAACCCAACGAGTTTACTCATGCGGTTGATCAGATAGGGTAAGTCAAAGGTGCGACTGTTCCAACCAGTAATAATGTCGGGACAATGATCCTTCCACCATTCTAGGAAGTTGGTCATCAATGTCAGTTCATCCTTACACACACGATACAGAACATTCTCGCCTGCATCGTAAGACTGCATACCCCACACATGATACTCATCCGTACCACGTTGTTTCATAGTGATCGAGATTACTGGATGGTCTGCCTTGGATGGTTCGGGGAATCCGTCATCTGACTCGACCTCAATATCGATAGTCCAGATCGAGACCTGACTCGCATCGAACGGAATCACGCCAGGAAATTTGTCTGCGATATACTGTGTAACATAGTTGGTGGTTCCGAAGATCTTGAAGTTCTCAACACCATCGTACCTCTTCGCAAAGTCACCCGCCTCCTTCATGTTACCAAAGGTGATGGGTTCTACGTTTGTACCATCCAGACCAGTCCACCGTGTCTCGTTCTTGTTAGACGGAACATAGAGTGTCGGTTTGAATGGGATCTTTGTTTTCACGCGAAGTCCATCTTTGACTCCACGATATAATAAGTTGTTACCGTAACGGGCAACGGAAGTATAAAACTCCATGCGGTCTCCTCATAATCTAGATGGCATTATACCACAGGGGGCGCAGAATGTCAATCAATTACTTTGAATTGTTTGTGACGTGTCCAAGGTTGATCGATGTATATTTGTTGGTACTCTCGATGGTCTTGTGTCACCTTGAGATCTTTCTTGATCATTTGAGTGGTAGGTACAGGTAACCAAAAGTCTTTAGGATATTCTGGATACGTATCTGTACAGTAAGTATTGTATGCAGCTTTCATTTCTTCTTCGGTTTTACCAAAACACAAAGTCGAACAATCGCCCCAAGGATGTACGAACGTAGACTCAAAGTGTTTCCAGTCTTTGTGTTTTCTGCGGTGCATTGTTAGATAAGTTTTGAACAACCGTTCTAGAACTCCATAAGGGCCACAGTTGATCGGGAATGTTTCTGGTTTTGCTTTGGTCAACATGTCATATCCAAAATGTGCCATGTGACGATTGAAAGAATACATACCCATGAACAGTCCTATGTTTGCATAGTCAATGTTTCTGTTCTTGACTATGTCGATAAGATATCGGAAAACATTTTCATGTTCTGGAATCAAGTATGTGTCGTGTTCAGTAACCCAGAACCTCTCTTGTGTCTCCTTTCGCAAACGCATAAGTTCCCAGTGTGAACACATGCCTGCACGTTCGGTAGGTGAGTGAGGTTTTTCGTCCTTGTGTCTAATGTGTCCCTTCACCAAATCATATTTCATCAACGACTGTTTCCAGTTGTATCTGGATTCGTGTTCTTCAAAATCTTCGTGGTAGGGAGTGATCGCATCGAACGGAATGATCTCTATGATATCATTGACACGTTCAAATGATTTTTTAGAAAGTTCGTGATACTCCAACGAAACTGGATTATCGGGTATCACAATCTGATAGACTTTAACTTTTTCCATAACAATTATATATCCAAAGGGTAGAGGGTGAGGAATGACCTCACCCTCCGAATATCATACGAGTGGTGCTAAACAGAGAACTGTTATAACGAAACTTGTTACGAATACAAGTGTTTCAAACAACCAATCGTATGAGGAACGTAATGAACGCTCTTTAAGTTTTTGCATAATTTCACCTCGAAAAATTAACCTATGTTTATTTTACGAGGACGCTTCTCTTCTGGTAACACTACCTTTAAATTAATTACAAGAATACCGTTATTATAAGAAGCTCCGTCTACTTCGACATATTCACTCAAGCGGAAAGTACGCCTGAACTTCTTGGTAGAGATCCCCTTGTGAAGATATTCAGATTCTTCCTCAAGAGGTTTTGCCTCACCGCTGACGGACAGCGTTCTTTCTTTCTGCTCTATATCCAGATCGGATTCCTCGAACCCAGCAAGTGCGAGTTCAATTGAGTACTCTGTTGGACTCTTCTTAACAATGTTGTGAGGTGGATAATTATCCTTGGCATGCCTCGCTACAAAGTCAAGTTCATCTAGTAGATGGTCGAATCCCACAAAAGACGCTCGTGGAAATAGTTGTGATGCTTTAAGATTAGTCATAATTTTTTCTCCTTTTAAAAAGCAAGTTAATTGAATACCCGACCTATTCGGCATATTCGACTGTATTTATACATTTCTTAATTTAGAAATATATAGATGGATCTGGATCTCCCTCGACTCCAAAACTAAATGTTACCCGACTTATTTCGGGAACAACTTGGTGATGAGTACCGCGAGGTATCCAGACGTAATCGCCAGGCTTGAAGTCAAAGAATTCGTTATTGTTAACTCCTTCTACTTTTAACTTCAAGGTGGAGATCGCTTGAACCAAGAACACGTCCATGCGGTCTTTGTGCCACGGATAACTATCTGAGTTATATCCGAATCCACTAAACGCAATGTTCGTGATCTTGTTTCCATGTAATGCAAACACGTCTTGCATCTCTGCTTCGATCATCTTTGCAAACATTGGTGCGGATGGTCTGGTATGGAAACAATTCAGACCTATCCGCATTTTACTTGTATTCGTATCACAATGTTCTTTTGGGTGAGTATCTAACATACTCATGTATTGATTCCAATCGTAATCAAACATACCTTGTGGAAGTTTTCCGCGAAACGGTTTCTTCTCTGCTATGTAATCTTCCTTGTCATCAAATATATGAAAAAAGTCCATCACTTATTACCTATGTTGTACTTGGGACAAAGTTCCCAGTCATCTTTCTCCTTGAATCCTATAATTTTAATCTGTCTCATTGGCGCACAGTCTTGTGCAACTTCTGGATTCTGTATTTCTACGAGTCCCCAGTCTGCCAATAGAGTTGCGATTGTATTACGTCTTTGAATGTCCGACAGTTCTAAATTAGATTTCTTACCGTCCAACATAAACAATTCTTTGAAATGTACTATGAAGTACCTACCTTGTTTGTGCAATATATGACACGACTGAAATAATTTATTTTCCTTGCGACTCGCGACTCCAATCCTTGTAAGTGTCTCACGCACTTTTAAGAAATCATCGGGTTCCGTCAAGGTGACCTCTAACATTTTAGAGACATTCCATTCTACGATATTATTTTCTTCCACCTTTGTTCACCTTATTTTTTATTATGTTAAGTTGATCTGTGGATAAGAGAGGTAGGATTTGAATGGCCTTTTCATTACTATATCCATAATACTCTTTTATCACATCAACACTGTTATCAGTTTCGGGTTTTACCCATTTAGAGAAACGCTTCCGCTTCCTAACTATATTTAGTAAAAACTGAAATTGTAACTTACTGTCAAGGTGATGATACCTGTTCATTTCGTTTGCCATATAAACGGTATCGGGAAAGTAAGATAGACTACGGTTGACCATGAATGGAACATACTTCTTCTCCATATCTGGATCAACCATCACGTCCTTCTTACCAAAGGTGATTTCATTTACAAACTGAAAGGGATTCATATCTGTTGAGTCTCCATGCCACATTTTGCTAAGAACTTTAACCCTTCATCTGTTCTTAGGTGTGGTGATCTCCAGTATACTTTCTTGATACCAGATTGATAAATTAGTTTCGCACAATCCAAACACGGTGCGGTCGTAGTGTATAGATCTGCATTATAACACGATTCACTAGATTTTGCAACCTTGGCGATTGCATTTGTTTCCGCATGTAATACTTCGGGTTTGGTTGTCTTGGGTAGTTTAGGCCCAGTCTTGAAGTTGTATCCTTTGGGATAAATGATTTCCTCACACTCATTCATCCAACCAGAAGGCATACCGTTATATCCAATAGAAATGATACGGTTGTCTTTAACGATAACCGCACCAACCTTTAATCTTTCTGCGTATGAGAGTTTCGCAAAAGTTTCTGCGGTCTCCATGAACGCGAGTTCCCACTTAGTTACCATTGATGTATCACTCCACTAATAATAAAGAAACAAGTTACAAAATTGACTAGGACAATAACTGATCGTATGATCGCAATGATGTCTGCCTCACGATCAGTCGTTCCCTCTTTCTCTCCAAGGGATTTTGCCCATAGTCTCCAGTATTTTCTCATTTAAACAACGTAAGTTGCATCCCTTGTTCATATGAATGTGCGAGTTTAGTTTGCCAGTTATCGCAACGATCCAACTCATGTTTTGAGATATTATATCTATACTTTGGATCCCAACCCTCTTCGATCTCACCAGAAGTGATTGCTTGTTCCAGTGAAGAGTAAACACCAGCGATGTACTCTTCCTTCTCCCTAACCATTTTTACAACATACATGTCCATTATATGTACTCCACATTTGCCATGCATTCTGTGAGACACGCAACCATGTTTAGTTCGTGATCTGCCACAAATGCATTCTTGTATTGATAATCAGCGAGGATCAGAACTAACTGCGGAATCGAGTTAGGTGATACCTTGCCCTCCATTGAATCGTATATACCACGATAGATACTAGCGGGTTCTAGGTCGATATTATTGACAACCCATCTACGCATCTTCTTGAAGTCTTTGGTCTTTAATGATTGAAAAAGGTCATTATAGTTACCATTACTATCACTAATGAGTGCTCCAGTACTCAAAGTGCCACCGATAGAATGACGTTGTGCCTCGTTGAGGACACGTCTCCAGTCGGGGGCATATCGCATGATCAGTTCTGCGACAACTTCGTTGGTGAATGTCACACCCTCTTCAGCAAGGATGTTGGACAAACGTCCCATGAACTGACTACACAAATCTGCAAGAACTTTCTTAGAGTTGGTGAACTCGTATACACTGCATCGTGAGTGTAGTGGTTCGATAACCTTGTTCTTGAAATTACAGGTAAGAATAAACCGACAGTTGTCAGAGAACTCTTCTATGAATCCACGCAACGCTGGTTGCGTTGACTGAGGATTAAGGTAGTCCGCCTCATCCAGAATTACGACTTTGTAGCCGCCTGAGAGAGAGATGGATGAGGCGAACTGTTTGATCTTACCACGTAGAGTATCAATGTTACCGTCTTCCGATCCATTGATCACAATGTGGTCTAAACCTAATTCGTTACATATCGCACGTGCGACAGTGGTCTTACCAGTACCAGCAGTACCAGTGAACATCATGTTGGGGATCTCCCCATTGTCTACGATGTTTTGAAATGTTTTCTTGAGATCTGACGATAGGATAGTGTCAGAGATTTTGGTAGGTCGATACTTCTCAACCCATAGGAAGTCTGTAGACATTCGGTTCTCCATGATATAAAAATTATATTATACAACAATCTGTATAAGAAGTCAAGGGGTTCTTCGACTTTGTCTTTAAGGACTTCACCCATTGCCCTTTGCCGATCAAGATTCTATTTCAGTAATTCAATGATCTGTGCTTTGGTTGACCTTGCGGTTACCTTGACACCTTGGTGTTTTGCAACATCCAAGAGTTGTGCTTTGGTGAGACCACTGTAGTCTTCGGTAGGTGTTTCATCACTAACTGCATCGTTAATTATCTCTGCCGTACTAGGTGCTTCACCTAGATACTTTGATGCAAGAAAGTAAGTAACAACACCACCGACAATGACTAAAAGTACAATGTCCATAATCTACTCCTCTACTTCTGATTCAGTAGACTGTGCAGCCTCTACCATGTTAATAACTTGTACCGCTTGGTCTCTTAGTTGTCCGATGGTGGTGAGTTCTTCACCTTTAAAACCACCTCTCTGCACAACAGTATCAATTACTGCAACTGTTGACCGAGCGACACGGTTTGATAAATCATTCAATTGTTCTTGATCTGACATTTTATTCTCCATACTTAGATGTTTTTTCCAGAGCAATGAAATACTCCAGTTCTGATTGCTTTGACTTGAACTGTGAGATTAGTTTCTTACTAATGTTCACATCGAAGTCCTCATTGACTACCTTCAAGTTATTTACATTGAGAATAAAGTTGAAGTCAGCGCCTTCTGGATAACAACCTTCCACGTCTATTGAGAAGACGTTTGATGTCGCATCCTTACTATCCACTACCGCAAGTTGAACTGATCCACCAGATGGTGTGATCGAGATTTCACTGTGACCAAGGACGGAGGCAGCTTTCTTCACTTTATTCAATGTGTCTGTATCTAGTACAAAACTAACTTCTGGTTCAGGCATGATGATGTCCTTGTTAGGGGCAGTCAACATATCTGGATCAGAGAAGAAGTACTTGATCTTACTACGTCCAGTAGAATCACCGACAGTCACATAATCGTCAGAGAACGTGAGATGTGGTTTGTCTACCAGAGATAGAACTGACAGAAACTCGTTGAGGTCATAGATACCAAACGATGATGGTAGTGTTTCCTCCAGTGATGTTTGTGACATCACGTTACGAGCGACTGAGATAGTCTTGAGTGTATTCCCTTCTTGGAACACGATGTTCGGATTGATACTCGCATAATTCTTGAGTACGTTCAAAGTTTTATCTGATAATTCCATAATTAATTCCTACAAATTGATCGGTTAATGTTGCATATTATACCACGGTTGAATGACATTGTCAAGCAGCCTCTTTCATTTTAGAGAAGTTTTTCTCTTTCACAAACTCTAGGCGTCTGTCAAACTGAGCGTCTTCGAGTTCACCTTTGTGTGAGATCACAAACACATGAGTGTCTTCACCCAGACTGTTGATGATCTTCATCAAGTTATCGACACCGTCATCGTCCAAGGATGAGTCGAATGTCTCATCAAGGATCAGTAGATTAGTCGCAACTGAATTCTTCATCTTTGCAATCTGTCTCCACGTAAATAGTAGGGACAAGTCGATACGTTGTTTCTCACCCTCAGAGAATGAGTCATACGTAAACGCATCACGATGACGTGAACGGATAGTCTCTTGGAAAGACTCGTCCAAATCAAAGTGTACAAAGAAGTCTAGGATCTGTAGATACTGATTGGTCAATTGATTGATCACAGGAATATACTGTTTGATAATCTTGGTCTTGATACCAGTATCTTTTAGTAACTCGTAGTTCACCGTGTTGTACGCCATCTGTTCGTTCAACTTGAACTTACCTTCAGTGAGTGTAAGTTCTTGTTCACGTAGTTTTTCTAACTCACGGTTTGCGTTTTCCAGATCACCAGTCTCACCCTGTTTCGCAGACAGTTCACTCTGAATAGAGGAAATGTTATTTTGTAAACGAGAGATAGTCTGGTTGTTATTGTTCAGTTCGTTCTGCCAGTTACGGATCGCTTCAGACATTGCATCATAGGATTCTTGCAACGACTTATAGTCTGCATCCTTCTCCTTCGCCATTGTCATAGTTTCGTTGAGTGCTTCTGCCTTTTTCTTTGCGAGTGCGACTTTCTCATCACGAATCTCTTGACTGATATCTTGATCACAAGACGGACACACTTCGTTCTCCTCAAAGAACTTAGACTCCTTGACCAACGCCTTGATCTGAGTCTTGAACGATGACATATACTCTGTCAACTCTTTGGACTTGACTGCAAGTTCCTCAATGTTTGTGAGTAGTGGTGGTTGACGTTCTTCGATATCTGCACTAAGTTTAGTGTTGCGTTCTTGTAACTCTTGGATCTCCGCACTGATCTCAACGATCTTATCTTCCTTCTCCTTACGGTATGCGGTGTTTACTGCATTTAGATCACGTAGGTATTTCTTCTGTGCATTGATCTTGGTCTTGCACATTTCTAGATTGTGACCAGCGGACTGTATCTCGTCTTTTAGTATACTCATCTTTTCCTTTAAGAGAGCGTTCATCTTCGAGAATACGTTGATGTCTAGTAGATCTTCAATGACTTCACGTCTTGCACCACCAGACAACTGCATGAATGGAACAAAAGAACTTGATCCAAGAACAACAATCTGGTGGAAACTCTTGTGAGTCAACTTCAGAATGTTCTTCTCTAGAACCTGTTGATATTCTTTTGCGTGTGAGTTTTGATTGATCATGTTACCACCTTGCCAGATCTCAAACTTGTTAGGTTTGATACCACGAACAATTTTGTATTGTTGTGATCCGACAGAGAACTCTACTTCGACAAGTGATCCCTTACCGTTAATAGAGTTGACCAATTGGTTCTTTGATATCTTGCGGTGTGGTTTACCGAACAGACCAAATGACAAAGCGTCTAACATAGTAGACTTGCCCGCACCGTTATGTCCCACCACAAGAGTAGTTGGTGAATTTATAAAATCTATCTCTGTGAACGTATTCCCAGTAGACAGAAAGTTCTTGAATCGGAGTTTTTGAAATTTAATCATAGGGTGTATTATATCATACACTAAGTGTATTTGTCAAGGATTAATCTGTGGTGCCGTCCTCTTTCTCACCACACCAGTTACAGGGTTCGCCCTTCTCAACCTCTAGAAGACCGTCTACCTTGCATTCATGTGTCCAACCCGACATGACATCAGCTGCATCATCAACGGCAGTCTTCTTACCGAAGATCCTGTCGTAGTTGTCCATATATTTTTTACTTGGTGCTTTGGACTGGATACTATCTCCAGTTACATCGTTCTTAGTCGGCATTTACTAACTTACCACCTTTCGATGATACCTCTTTCACTACGTCCGTAAACATACCTTTATTTACGTGACTCATTGACTGATAGTTTCTCTTGTCTTTCTTTTTCGAGATACCAGCTTTTCGCATTAATTTCGCTTTCTTTCCATTCATTGTAAAACCTCGTTTGATAGAAATTCGGGATTTCTAACTTTTCTTTAGAATACACACATGCATATGTAGATCGAGTCTTGTCGGACGCATTCTCTCCCGATGCATGTTCTGTATCACCATCTATACAAAGGATGTCACCCTGTTTCAATGTAGGTGAAACCCAATTACCGTTGTCTCTGTTCCTGACCATCAACCCACCGTTCTCGATGTTGATATCATCAAGTATCACAAGACAATTTATAGTCTTATTCCATATACGTACTCCAGTAGAGTTGTCCGTATGTGGAGCAAAACCAAAACCAGATTCAGGCATTTTCCATACTAACTGATCGTTAAACAACCAAGGTGTTTCTGTCTCTAGTAGGTTCTCCGCAATATGAAGCATCATCCCACTAGTATAGAAGTACCACAAATGTTTGTCGTACATCGATGCAGTATGGACGCCTCTCCAGTTTGGGAAACCGCCATGTGAATCCAAGTACTCCTTAACAACCTTCCCACCATAATACTTTAGGTTGGTAATGTCTTTGGGTAAGAGGGCGGATTTTAAATTACACCAACCTTTTAATCTATAATGATCAAGCAACTTCAGTACTCTGCGCTTCTTTCATGAGTGCAGTGATTTCTCGTTTGATCCGATTCTTGTCTAGATCCGTATTAATATTGTCAACATATGTGTTGACCAAAGTTTCGGTATCGTCAATCTTTATGTTTTCATCATTGACCGCACCGCCACGGAACTCCTCGAAATTCTCTGCAATCTTTAGTTCATGAATCTTTTGATTCTGTACACGATCCACGAATCTTTCAAACTCGTATGGATCCCCCTTGTTAGTAACAATGATCTTGACGAACTGATCATCTAGGTAACGCATATCCTTGAACTTCCAATCACCGATGTTCTCGTGATCGTAGTAGATCTTCTTGTGAATAGTCAAAGGATTATGTACTGGTGTCAGTTCTCTTGTTTCAGTATCAAGAATATGGAAGTACTTCTTATCGTCACAATCACTCCAGAAGAACTCCATCTGACAACCCAGATAGTGAATGTTGTTCTGTGACGATTTAGTGTGGAAGTGTCCAGACAGAACCATGTCAAACCTTTCAAAGTTTTTAGTACTCATACCACCGTGACACGGAATACCCTTGGACATCTCGAACCCATCTAACTCTAAGTGCGCCCCGACTACGTCCGCTTTACAGTTCTGTAGAAACTTGGTAGTCTCTGCCTCGTTCTCTGGATTGATCCAAGGTACGAGTGCAATATCTAGATTACCGTATCTGGTGACTGTGTTATCAAGGATCACGTTCACTTCATTCATGTAGTGTCCTTGCAACTCTTTGAGTGCGTTTAGTTCGTTGGTGTTCTTATAGTACACATCGTGGTTACCCACAATGATATCCATAGTAATACCATACTCACGTAACTTCTCAAGAAAGATCTTACGGTTGTGTTGCAGTGCCTTAAAGTTGATTGTCTTACGGTTGTCGTAATAGTCTCCCAAGTGCAAGATCTGTTTGATATCATTTTCCAACAGATATGGGAAAAAGACATCCCGATAGAACTTCTCTTGATAGTCCATAAAGATGTCAGACGAATTACGAATACCACAGTGCGTATCATTTAAGATCGCTATTTTCATAATTTACCTATCGCTATTTTATATAAGTGTGACCATTATACCATACATTTGTATGATTTGTCAAGCATATGTAAAGTATTTTAGTCAACGAAATGATCAGTCAGATCCGAGTCAACATTAACCGCACGTCTCTTTCTTTTCTTCTCTTCCTTCGCATACTCTTTAAAGTCTGCATCTGCGGTCTTGACAACATCGATTCTTTGACGAAGTACATCAACAAAAGGTAGTACATTACTGTAGTCTCCTTGTGCATCCTCTTCTGACAGATCGATGAAGTTCTCGATTCCCGCCTCTGCAATATACTTTAACTTGATATCTTGTTGACGTTTTTCTCTTTGGATCCTACGTAGGAAAGCGTACCATGTAATCTGAGTGAAGTACGCGAATGCATTTGGTTTCCCAGAACGTGTAGCTGCTTCTAGGTTATAGTTCTCGATCGCCTTGAGACAATTCTCTACTGCATCCATGACCATCTCTTCACGGTAAGTATACCTCACAAAGTTTGCCTTGTGTGATAACCCTTCTGCGATTTTTAGAAAACACTCTGCGATATAATTAGGAACGATGGGTTTGTCCTTACCCGCCTCCTTACACATCCGTGCATGACTAACATAAGTAACTACTGCTTGAGAGAACTCAGCATTATTTACGTAATGGGGTTTTTCTTTTGGTTTCATTTTATACATCACTCCTAATATAACGCATATTATACCACACTGGGTACTAATAGTCAATAATTAAATTTATTTTAAAAAAGACTTGACAAAACTTGCCGACACCTGTATAATCAAAGCCGTCTTTGCCCCGCTGTGAACATACGATTTAGTGAAAGGTCGGAAATGGTATAATATTCCCACCGTCACTATCGTTGTCATCAGATTCCCTGTTATCCTCATCCGACATCTTGTTCATCAACTCGTCTAACATACTATGTGCAACACGAGCAGCCTCTTTTTGTGCTTGGTAATCTGTATTACCTAATTCAATCTCATTGATCGAAAGTTTATACTGTTGCAACATTTGAGGGACAGGGAACGTGACCGCCACGATCGCCTGCGGTTTCAAAATTACAAAAGTTTCGGGATCGTCCATGTAAGTCATGAACGTCCGAAAAGAATGGTATCGTGTACCATCCTTCGCGATTTCGGTGTGGAGTTTCAACGCACGTCTAAGAACAACATCAAAACTGTCCTCTTCTATGATCTCTGCAAGAACTTCCTCACCTGTGGAGAGTTTGAGATGTTTCACACTGTATAAATCTAATTCACTCATCTAACTTCCTTTTTAAATTGATCGGGAAAATTTTATATTTGAACCCTTCTTTTGTATATATCTTTATCCTTTCAGCACTATGTTTCAACGTATAGTTTTTGTGACCTTTGGTATGCATATCATCCGCAATGTCATACAGTTTGGTGGTCGCATCATTGTCTGACTTTCTTAGTCCTCGTCCGATCGACTGAAGAACTTTGACTTGAGATTTCGATGGACTAGCAAAGATGATGTTATGCAGATTCCTGATATTGATACCAGTACTAAAAGTTCCAAGACTCGCGACAATAATTGCATTTTTCTGCCCTTCTACTATTCCTCTTATTTGTTCACGGTCGGTCGCATCTACTTCACCCGATACGTAGAATACCTTTCGACCGTCTTCTACTTCTTCCTTCACCTTGTCATAAAGTAACTTACCATGTTTGTCTACAAACTGGAACAACACCAACGTGTTCCCTTCCTGAGACAATGCGAGTTTGGTGACGAATCGCAATCTATCGGGGTTTGTAACTATATAGTCGATCTCTTCCTGATAAGACTTGTCCTTCATCATCTCGCAGATATCATTATGATATCGTAACAACAAGACCGATATGTCTAGATCTGCCAGTGTCTTGTCTTCCTGTAACTGTACAGTCGTGGTCACCTGATAGGTTGGGCCGAACAATCCTTCGAGTACAAGTTTGTTCGTGTCCGTTCCATCGAGTGTACCTGTTGTACCAAACCTATAAGATGCATTGATACACTTGTCCATCATAGTAGACAACGACTTCGCTTTGAACAGGTGAACCTCGTCACCGAACACAGAATCAAATTGCGTGAACCACTCCGTACCGAATCTGTAGATAGATTGCCATGTGGATATGATCACTCGTTTGTCAGTTGTCTTTTCTTTACCTGAGTATATACGGTGCGCTTCGTTCGCAACATCCATTCCGTAATCATCAAAGTCTTTGTACATCTGTTCTACCAGACTTGTTGTGGGAACAATAATGAGTACCTTATTCTCTGTACGTTCTAGTACCCACTTCATAAGATTGTAGATAATAAATGATTTACCAGAACCAGTAGGTGATAGTAACAGACATCTCTTGTTTTCAATACCATGCACTATCGCATCGTATTGATACCCTCTTACATCAAAAGGTGCATCATACCCTTTGAGTTCTTTCATGAGTTCTGGATGGTCAACCTTGTTCTTCATGGCAGGATGACCGTACTCATCATTCTCTATTAATTGTAATGGGTAGAATCGATCCGCACAGAATTTACGTAGATGTGTATAGAGACCAACAGGTAACGTCTTGGTCACCATGTTGTATAACTTTATTTTACCATCCCACCGTCTCGCTTTATACGCAGGCATAAACCGATAGCCAGGAACAAAGAACGAGAAGTAGTCTCGTAGTTCCTGACTCTGGTGTGCATTACATTCTACTGCAAGTGTAGAATGATTCTGCAATCCTATGCGAATTTGGTTATCCATTTAAGGTGTGATTCAACTCTGTGTATCCACCAACATAACTCCAAGTCTCTCCTTCTATAGAAAAGATTTGGGGTACAGTTCTGAACTGTGGTATGCCAGCGATATCGGTAAGTCGAGTCATCTCTTTGGGATTGATTTCCATCATATCACGATACTCGTAATCTAACTCCTTCCTCTCCAAGAGATTTTTTGCTTGGGTACAGTACCCACAGTGTTGACCACCTATTACAATATATTTCATTATGCTCCCGCCTCGAACTGTTTCCATCGGATCATGTTACCGATCGTTTGGTGTCTCCAGTTTAGATTATTAACAATTTCATTCAATGTATCTATCATTGTTTTAAGATACGCGATTTTCTCTTCACTACGTTGGATCTCTGGATCAGAGTCATAGTAGTGTTCCATCTCACCTTTGAGAATCTTCAGACCGTTGAACGGATCTGGTTCCCATCCTTTTGACTTGAGAGTGTCTTCATCCATCTTACCGTTGTAGTACAACCACTTGTCCTTCAACAGATCTTTCTGTGAATGTTCTGCACGTTTGAGTGATAACTTTGCGGTGGACAGGTAGTGCAAATATTTTGCGTGTAACATCGGAGTCTGTCTCGATGTCTCGTCCAGTTGATGTGTAGGGATTTGACAGTCTGTCTTCCACTCACTCAGTATTAATTCTAAATCTAGTTTCATAATTTATTCCTCACATTGTATATAGTCAATCATATCAGACCAATAATCTTGATCAAATCCTAGTGTGTATGATAATGTCATTCTCCAACAATCAGTGTATGCACAATGATACGTTACAGGTGTCTTCTCATCATAACTTGCAAAATATCCAACCTTGCAACTCCAACCTTTCTTGTCAGGCATTGTCACAATCTTTTCACCGTCCAACCATTTAAACCAACCGTCACCAGTTTCACTCCATGTGAATATCACATTGAATGATGATGCGTTTGCATTATTATGCCAGTCGATGAATCCTTGGGGTGGGTACAACTGCGACAACGCAGATGCTTGTAATCCTAGTCCGACCATGAGTTTATCGTTAACTTCAGTAAAGTCAACCTTGTATTGAGGATCATTACCTATATAATGATCTGGTTTTATAGGATACGAATATCCACCAGCAGGGGAACCTTCGTGTCCTCTACCTCTGTTCCTTATTCTGTTTAGGTATTCTTCGGAAGTATATAGATCGTGTTTACCTACGAAGTTTTGCTTGATACGATTGGTCGCTACTACATCGTATTTCTCACGATACAAATAACGAAACCTTTCTAATATATCAAGAACCCTTGGATTCTTCAACTCAATAAATTGCATCAAATTATTTCAAAAGACGAAAATCTAAACTCCACATTGAATGTTAAAAATTGTACGGTCGATGTATTTGCAGTCAAAGAGATTGAACCTATGTTAGTAGGTATACAATCTTTATATCGTATCTGCACGTTTGAGTTATTGTGACTAGATAGGATACCGACCGTGATGTCTTGGTATGGGTTAAACTTAGCATCAGCGTTTGATGTCTGATTAAGTTCTAGTGTGTTCTCTAACCAATCTTGCATCTCCTTATAAGAAGTCATACCTTCATCAAGTATAATATCTAGTCCAAGACTACCATACGTAATCTTGTCTCCCGCTAATGGGATAGAGGTGATCCTTGGTGTTCCCAGTTCCAATGGAGAAACTGTAGAGCCAGGGTGTGTCACCCCCTGTGCAAAATACTCAAGGTTTGGATAATTCTGCCTACTTATTATAACACGAAAACCAGTAGGTTGCAAGTAATTTTTGTTAGAAGTTAATTCTGCCATATTAATAGTTCTCCATTTACCCTTCTATTTATACGTGTTATAACTCCCAAATAAAACAGTTGACAAAGATTGCTACATACTGTATAATGTGTAACTATAACTTTGAGAAACGATTATGAAACTAAACTTATCAGACGCCCAATATGCGGCTAATGTGTTCAACGATTATTTCGGTAAGATCGAATGTATCGCAGAATACAATAAAGCAATTAAACTAGAACGAATGGATGCAATGCCTTTCGCACTGCCTGGCTGTGGCCCTGAAGAAGATTTCTTCACGGACTTTGACATGCATCCTTCTGAAATGAATTTTACCATAGACTCTGCATCTGCACAAGTCTTTCACCAGTATCTAGAGATCACGACATCCGCACCAGTTGAGATGTCAATTCCTGGCAAGTCTCTGAATAAAATAGTACGTGAGACCAATACTGGTAAGATCGTAGGTATGATTCGATTTGGATCACCTACTATAAACAGTAGACCTAGAAATCAACTTCTAGGTAAACCACTAGATACGAACAATCCAGAGATCATGAAACGATTCAATGATTCTGTTATCATGGGTTTTGCGATTGTACCCGCCCAACCATTTGGGTTCAATTATCTTGGTGGTAAATTACTTTCTGCAATCTGTTGTTCACATGAGATACGTGAAGAACTGAACAAGAAGTACGATGCGAACATTTGTATGTTCGAGACAACAAGTTTGTATGGATCAACCAAAGCACTGTCACAGTACGATGGTATGAAACCCATACTTAGGTTTAGTGGTTTGACAGACTCAAAGTTTCTTCCACTACTCAATGACGATACCTTTCGCTCTCTCAATACTTGGTTCGTGGACAAAGTGGGTGAACCACTGGTTCCCGAAGACGCTTCTAGTAAGAAGTTGAAAACCCAAGCAAAAATGATTGGTATCATCAAATCGTCTCTCAAAGGTGAGAGTGGATACGATGAGTTCTGTCAAACCCTTTTACATGCACAAGGTCTTACACAACAGAAAAGATCTTTCTATTCTCATTATGGATTCGAGAATGTAATCCCATACTTGAATATGGAAACAGACACCTTAACCAAGAAAGAGAACTTCGACAGGTTCTACTTCGATAATCAGATTGATTGGTGGAAACGTCAAGCATCAAAACGATATGACAAACTAGTAAGTCAGAATGGTGTCCGTAGAGAACTAGAAACTTGGAACACAAAAACAGATATCGATATTATTAGATAAAACGCTTGACTTTGAATCGTGGTTGTGTTATAATATATTCATATTCTGCGGAGGTAGTTTAACAGTAGAACGCATAGTGTCCAACTATGAGGTGTAGGTGCAAGACCTCACTCTCCGCTCCAATTCTCTCTCATGCCCCTCTTCGGAGGGGTTTTTTATTGTCATAAAAAAAGGGAGTCCGAAGACTCCCTTAAAATGTGGTAGGTTAACCCTACTCTTATTTTTATATACCTTATGTGAGGATGTTGTCCACACGGAAGATACGGTAGTACTGGTTAGTCTTAACAGCTGCAAGACCGTCAGATGGAGTTGATCCCACGAATGGGTTACTTGCCATACCGTAACGAGTTTTGAACCCGATTTTTGGTTGGAAAGTATCTTCACCAACTGCTTTAACCATTTGTAATGGTACATATGGGCAGTAGAATACACCAGAGTCATAAGTGTTTGCACCCTTATAACCAACTGTGATGTAGTCAGTGCTTGCATATGGATCGATGTATACTTTGATACGACCGTTCAATGTACCAGCAAAAGTGTTACCAGTGTCATCTACTTGTAGACCTTGACCTACTTGATAGTCCAACTGACCTGAAGCTGCAAGAGCAGTAGCAACATCTGAAGAACAGATTACTACGTTACCTTTACCTCTACGAGTCTCTTTCGCGATTACGTTAGCTTCGCGATCGATTTGAACTGTAAGACCTTTGAACTTCTCAGCAGACCAACGACCATCAGCATCACTTGAAAGATCAAAGATACCGTTTTTCGCTACGTTTGCTTGTAAGCAACCAGTTTTCGCCTGTGAGTTAACAGTACGGATAACTTCACGGTTGATTTCTGCAAGGATCTCAGTTGACAAGATGTTCGCCAACTCAGTCTCAGCGTCTAGACCGTGGATTGCTTTAAGGTCTTGAGCAAGTTCTAGTGAGTATTCAGCTTTAAGAGCACGAGACTTCGCAGTCACAGTTTGCTTCTCAATGGTGAAACCCATTTCTTGGAATGAACCACCGCCTGATGAACCAAGTGCTTCTGCATCAGCAGTAGACATTGGGCGACCAGTGATGTTAGTCAAACGCATATCGTCAGCAGAGTCACCAGTAGGTGCGATTCCGTTGAAACCAGATGCGTTGTCTGAATCGTGAGCAGCTGCGCCTGAAGAGTCACCAGAGAACTGAGTTTCTGCTTCATTGAATAGTGCTTCACGGTTTGAAGTTGAACCACCTTGATAACGTGCCTTCATCGCGAAGATGAGACCAGTTGGGCCATTCATTGGTTGTACACCACACACGTCATATGCGATAAGGTTAGGCATTGCACGGCGAACGAGTGAGATCAATACTGGATCCCAAGTTCCGATAGAACTAGTGTTCGCACCAGCAGGAGCTGCTTCAGTCATGAAACCTGCTTCTGCTTGACGAGCTTCAGCCAATGCTTTCTCTTGGTTTTCCAAGATAGCAGCTGTTACCGCTTTACGGTGGTGGTCTTTAATTTCACCAGCAGAACTTTCGTTCAGGACTGGTGACCACTTTTCGATTAATTGATCGTAAGATTGTTGCATTTTTAATTTTCCTTACTTAATAGTTTTCTTGATAGCGTTAACATACGCATCCATTGAAGACGAGATTTCTACAGTATCATCTGCACCATCTTCAACTTCAACATCTTCCGCTACAACGCTAGATTCTTTTTGTGAGAAATGTGACTCAATGACGATACCTACTTTTTTAGCGAAAGATTCTTCACTATCAAAGTCGATGTCTTCAATAAGACCTTTTAACTTCTCTACTTGGGTGTCAGCAAGACCACGAGATTGTTCAGCGATGATTGACTCACGCTTCAATACTTCGAGTTCTTCTGCCAACTTGATAGCGTCACCAGTAGTTGAGTTAAGTTTTTCTTCCAACTCAGTTACTTGTTCTGCCAGTTCGTCAACTAGGTCAACTTTGGATTCAGGAACATCGATATAAGACTCTGTAAACAGATCCTTCATTTTGTCCATGAAAGTTTCTGCGATTTCAGTACGTAGACCGTTCTGTACCGCAACCTTGTTTTCTTCCATCCAAGATTCCACTACGTAATTGAGGTAAGAATCTACTTTCTCAATAAGATCACTCTTGATAGAGGATACTTCTTCAGATAGTTCTTCTTTGTACTGTTCTTCTAAACGATCTACTTCTTCAGATAGTTTAGACTTAACAGCAGCCTCAAAGATAACCGCAGTTTTCTCTTTGAACTCTTCTGATAAAGTTGCTTCAGATTCTACCAACTTATCCAACTCGGAAGTTGTATCGATAGTTTCTGCAACCACTTTATCCGCTTCTACTTCAACTGACTCATTTGCAGAGTTATTTTGCATATATGATGAATACATTCTTTGAAGATCATCTTTCTTCGCTTTTTGCATTACATCAACCATAGCACTAATTACGCCCGCCTTAGTCTTAGGGACAGGAGGTGCAGTTTTGGTAGTCGCGTCAGCAGCCTTATCCACAGATGCAATAGATTCAGGTTCAGTAGTTGCCTCTGGATCTGGTTTGCCCTTTGGAGCAGGTGCTTGTGCTTTTTCTTCGAGAGTTTCCTCCACGATTTCGTTATCAAGTTCATCGTGAAGTTCAACTTCGACTTTATTTTCTTCAGTCATATTGACTCCTTACATGCTAGATTTGATTAACGAGAGGAAATTCTTAAACTCACGAATTTGCACTTCTGGACGAAACGCTTTCGGTGCGGTTTTAATTTCAGTCTCTATATCTTCAATAATCTGGGGTTCCAAAATGCCGTTATTCCAAACCCAATCTACACCTTCCATAATTCCATTAACGAAAGCATCTGGTGCAGATGGATCTTGTACGATATCTACCGTACTAAGAATAAAGTCGTCTTTGACGTACATTGCGCCATTTTTTTGTTCCAGACTTCCCATTCCACGAGTTGACACACCCAATCGAACGCCACCTTCAAGAAGACCTTTTACAATCTTACCCATTGGAGTATCCAATATTTGTGCCTTTCCGACCACATCATTTCCGTCAAATTTGAGTTCCTTGATGAGGTGCGAAACCTTATCTAAGTTTACCGTTGGCCCTTCGGGGTGATTTAATTCCCCAACCGCACGGTTCTTAGAAACTTGTTGATCGACATATGTACCCACTGCCTTTTCCATGATAGGTTTCGGGTATACACGTCCATTTCTGTTCTTTTGATCACACTGTGCAAAGATTCCTTCAATGACGAAATCTTTCTCGCCATTTTCTTTCTTCTCTACAATGCACTGTAGATCTTGTTCTGTGAATTCACTAATTAACTTCATTTAAGTTTACCACCTAGTGATGTTACTGTGGATTTCAGTGCCTTCATTGCATCTGACTCTTTCTTGAATACGTCAAGTTTGTCTCCGTCAATGTAAACACAAAACCCTTTAGGTTCTTTTACTATTGTAACAGGAACTTTAATACGCCCTGTAGTTTTCGCGCTATAGACAGTCTTACCTTTGTATGCAGTCTTTTCGCGAATCTCTTTAAATGTTTTCACTACAAGTTTCCTCTACAATGCTTTTATTTATACAAATGAAGTTTTTTATAACGAAAAAATATTAATCTTCGTCTACAGTTTCATCCCCTTCAACGTCTTCAACCTCTTCGACTTCGGTTTCTACTTCCACCTCATCTTCAAACTCTTCTGGTTCTTCAACGTCTGGGGTTTCTTCTGCTTCCGCCTCTACAGAGTACTCTACATCGTACTCTTCGATCTCGTCTTCAGATGGATCACCACCATTGAAAACTGTCTGTGCAACTGCAACCTTCTCCGCTTCCATTGCATCTGACATCTTAGAATTTAACATGTCATCAAACAAATCTTTTGCGTTGTTAAAGTTCGCAACTTGAATTGCATCTACGAAGTTACTTAAATTAACTTCCATTGCTGTTGGTTCTGGTTGTGTCTCCACTTCTACCTCCGTTACATTTTCTGTGTCACTCATTATTTTCTCCTACTTTCTCACCATCATCGTATTGGTCAGTTTGACCATCCCAATTCAGATCTGATTGTTCTGCCATTTTTTCCTTAAAACTCATCGTCATTCCCTGTTTCTGCATTTGCTTCGATTGAGATCTGTTTCAAGATATTCTCAACTTCTTCTTCTTGCATCTGCAATACATTCTTCCATACCCATTCTTTAGAGAAGTATTCACCTACGTACTGGGATACTTGATCCATAGTCTGTAGACGTTCTCTAAGAACTTCTGCATCTTTCAGTTCAGTGAAGTGATTGTCACGGATAAAGTCAACCGTGATATCATTCTTCCACATCTCCCAATCTTGTTCAGTGATAACACCTTTCAAGACTAGTTGTTTCTTCAGAATGTTTAGGAACAGATTCGCGAATCGTTTACGCAGTCTGTCAATAAACTTCTGGAACTTAACTTCGTCCCTATTGATCTCTGTTGCACGACCAAGAGAGAACTGTGCTTCTTGTTCTAGACGTGAAAGAGGAACATTCAATGAACGATACAACCTCTTCTGGAAGTATACGATATCATCGATCTGTCCTAAGTTCTCACCGCCAGGCAATGTACTTATCTCTGTACCTCGACCACCTTCCTTACGTGGTAACCAGAAGTCTTCCAACATAGACATATGTTTGCGGTCATCTTTAAGTTGACCTGTGTTCGCATCGTAAACTAACTTGTTACGATAACGAGACATGATGTCCTTCATGTGTTTCTCTGCTTTCGCAGTAGGAAGGTTACCAACATCAATATAGAAGATACGTCTCTCAGGCGCACGTGCGAGACGGTAGATTACCAATGAATCTTCCATCATACGCAACTGGTTGATTGGTTTGATCGCTTTGTGTAGGAACGATACTACACGTTTCCTAGACGGATCAAGTAAACCAGATGTTACATATGACACTGAATCTGGACTTAGTTTGACACCAGACTGTGTGCCTGCTTTCTCTTGGTAGATATAAAACTCATCTACCTTATCTACGATCTTCGCGCTTGTGGACGGATCTTTTTTATACTTAACTTCTCGAACCTTGCGGATCTTAGCCGCATCGATAGGTCTTATTTCTTGGATGCCCATCTTTAGGTTCGATTCGTTCACGACCAAGTGATGATACAAACGACCATCTACATACCATGAACGGAAAATATCGTGACCTAATTCATTGAAGTTCAACATTGAACATACGTTGTCGAATTCTTCAACGATAGTCTTTTTAATTTTGTCAGATGCTTTTACGTTATCGAGATCAAGTTCTACAGGTGATTCCATTTCAGAACCAGAGATAGACTCGTTTACAATATCTTCGATAGCTGCATCGACTTCAGGATGTTGTGCAACACCCCTATACTTTTGAATCTGTTGTGTGTTATCTTTTGCATCGGCACCATCCATATCGATGTAAGTACCGAAATGAGAACCAGAGGCAGTAACGTACCCAGCACCATCGGGATCAACCGCTGGTACTACAGAAGGAAGTTTTTCTTTTTCCTTTTCTTTGGTTGCCCTCTTGATTTCAAAACCAAAGAGTTTCAAACCATTATTGTCTTCTGCCATATAATCGAAAACCTCTTATAATAAAGTGGTAAGGGGATTAATTTCCCCCTACCACTCATATGTATACTAGAATTAACTAGTAGTATTTGACTCCCAGTACTGGATTGCAAACTCTACTGTAAACTCTTCGATTGCATCGTTAGTCTCATATGACAACGCAATTTCACCTACGTTGACAGGGAAACAACCACGGAAGTTGTATGTTTTCAATACGTCTCCGTTACGATCCAATTGATCAACAACTAAGTCTGCTTCGTAATCTACAGGGTTGTTCAGACCAGTATTAGCACTGTGTGCATTAATACCGTTCATCCAACGCTCCATAGCGTCACGAACACTGAAATCAGTATCGTTGATAATAGTTACAGTCCAGTTAGCAAAAGTACGATCGCCTGCAATCTTCAATTGCCTACCACGGAACGGTACAGTAACCAATGCCATTTCTGACACAGGTAACTGCGCTGTCTTACATAGGAAGGATGCAAGTTCTACATCACCACCAGCGTAAGCAGGAAAGTTCAATGTTGCCTTGAAGAGATTAGGACGAGCGCCCCCACCACGGAGTTTTGATTTAAAATCATCTACACCTAAAATTGCCATTTTTTATCTCTCCTTACCTTATACCGTACCAACTACTTCTTCAAACTCTACACCAGTTCTAACTGCAACGAAGTTAAGCGTTACGAAGTTAATTGAACGGGCAGGTTTGATGAAGATTGAAGCGATAAATTCGTTTCGATCAATGACAGCGGGAGTGTTGTTTGTTTCGTCACAAACTACACGGAAGTCAGTGATCCCCCTACGACCTTGTACTTCACGAAGTAAAGGTTCTACGATGTTAGTGAACTCTGCACGAGTAAACTCGTCATTGAATTCAAACATCACGTTTTTAGCAGCACGAGCGATAGCACGTTCTAGTACAAGGAACAATCTACGAACATTGATTCGGTCGAATGCACTTGGACGAGATTCAAACGTCTTATCACCAAATAGGATAACACCTGAGCCAGGAATATTGGCAATTGGGTTAACGCCTGCTTTATACAGAGTATCTCTCTCTGTTTTGTTTGGATTGCTTACAATGTCAGTAACACCCAAGTAGTTACCTCGTCTCTGACCAGCAGGAGAGAACCACGGAGCAGCTACCGCATCAGTACCAGCGAATAGACCAGCAGTTGATGAGTTAGCAGGAATGTTACAGTACTTATCGTTGTACTTGTCATATACCTTCAAGAAGTTATTATCAATAACTAGGTATGAAGATCGTGTACAACCACTCGCAAACGATGTAGCACTGGTCACAGGGGTAGTTCCCTCGATACCAGTCTTGTCGGGCGAAGTTGTTACAACACAGTCTTTACGACCTTTAGCAATAGAAACAAGATCATTTACAACGGTAACACCGTTAGTCTTGTTAGTATGCTGAGGTGCGATTAACATATCGACTTCTACAGTCTCTACGTCTTCAAATAGATCAAAACCTGTTTGGTATTCTGAAGTAGTCAATGTTCCTGAGTTTGCGCCACCACCAAGTTTAATCTTGGAGTTTGCGTTAGTCCACACGTTCTTAAATCCAACTGAATAATCCTGTGCGGAATCTACAGTTGCTTCATCACCAATACGGTGTCCCATGTTTAGATGAGCTGTACCGAATGCTGAATCGTCTCCAAAGTAATCATTCCAGATCCACTGTGACTGATTATTGATCACGTCTGAGATGTACGAAGGAGATCCGTCAGATGTCTTAGCACCTTTAAGAAGCGATGTGTGTGGGAAAGTTTCAAGTACTGTACCCTTAGTACCAGAGATTACACCAGTACGGTCGATAACAGCAACGTGAATTTCATCGTTCTTTGATGAGTCGTTGATGCCTTCTAGGTATGGTGAAGTGCCTGGAGCTTGGTCGAATTCTGATTTGTACGTCCAAGCATCGAACGCTGAATCACCACTCAGTGCAGGGCAGAATGAAACTTCTAGACCGTTACCTAATGCACCAGCATACTTGGCTACGAATGAACCAGTCTTGTTTCCTTCAGCGGATCCAAGTGCTAATGTATCAAAGTGCGAACGGTTCTTAATGAGGATTTGTTCACCAGCAGATTCAGTCACCTCTTCTAGTAAATAAGAAGATGATGCGTTTACCGCTGAGTCAGTTACCTCACGTACCACATATAGAGAGTTTGAGTACTTTAAGAATGAAGCTGCAGACAAAAAGTCTACATTGTTTGTTGTATCGGGAGCTCCGAAGACAGACACCAGACCACTCTCATCGGCTACTAGTGTTCGTTCTTCAACAGGCCCCCATCTAAAATTCCCTACAAAAGCGCCAGTAGAGGAAGTCACACTTGGCACCACACCAGTGAGATCGATCTCTTTGACTACAATTGCGGGAGAAGCTGATGTTGCCATAACTTTGTCCTTTTAAAAATATCGGTTGCGAATTATAAGTTTAACATTATACGGAAAAATTTCAATACTAGTATTTATAGTTTTGAAGATTTTACCACTCACTTACACCCACAGTACCGTGTAATCGTTCCACCCATTCCTCTAATGCCTCACCATCTTGTCGCATAGATTCTTCCATTTCGATATGTTCCGAACCATCGTCAATGAAACCAGCGGGTGGTACATCCTGTTCTATCTCTCTCATCTTTTCTTCAAACATCATCTGTTTGAGATTGATATCTGTCATGTCCGCAAAAAACTGGGTGGATACGAAATATCCGAACATGACCAAATTCATCATTAAGTCATCATGGTTACCCTCACTCGCTTCATAGGATTGTCCTTTACCTACGAACGTGGATATCTCCATGATTGTATTCTCATCTACAATCTCTAGTTTACCTTCCTCAAGTATGTCCTTGATTGCAGTACAACCAAGTCTCTTGGTTTTCCTATTCATCTCAATACCGATTGCGTTAGATTTTACCGAAGAAGATAGATGCACATTCTCATATTCTAGATCATAGTATAATCCATTACATACTACTGATCCTTGGTCATTTGCTTCAATAACAACATATGCATCGTTGTAGAGAGTTGAATACTTATATATAATATTTGGAAACAGCACAGGCGATATAGAGTTATTGCGATAGACAGCAACCTGTTTGAAAGGTTTCGTGCTAATGTCGATCACGTTAAACGTAGAATAGTCCTGTCCTCTTCCCTTCGATACATCGACACAAACAAGATACTCATGTTCTTTTTGTGGTTTATCGTAAACTAGGAAGTCCCCACCATTGAGATATTCGATGGGTGGTTTTGCACGAAGAGACAACAAAGTCTCTCCGTTAATTAGCGTGTCACCTGTTCCAAAAAAGGTGTTACCAAATTCTTGATCGAACTGTAATTGTGACGTGTTCGCGATTGTTTGACGTTTCCATTCCTCATCTCGGCCTGGCACATCCCACCAGTTTACCTCAAATGGTTGGAATTCATTTACGCCTTGTTTCGCTCCTGTCCAGATTTTCTCAAAGGGATTCCCAATGCCGTTCGCAGTTGATGTGATAATGACTTTAGTTTCTTTACCAGCCGACACGACAGGATATGTGGAAGTGTAGAATTCATTTGCTCTTTCCACAAAAGCGAACTCATCAAGAAACAGAAGGTTGACAGACATACCACGTATAGAACTGCCTGAGGTGGCAGCCGCAATAATACGAGAGTTATTACTAAACTCAATGCTACCCTTATTAAGTGCTTTACAGCCTGGCTGTAAAAAGAACGGTAAGTTTTCCAATGCGAGCGTAACACGACCTAACATCTCCCTTGCAGTAGCACCTTTGTTGGCGAGAACTGCGATTGTTTTTTCAGGGTGAAAGATTGCGTACCATAAAATGTATACCACGGACGAAATACTTTTACCCGATTGTCGGCAAGCAAGCACTACGCAGAAACGATTATCGTTAAAGTGGTTAAACATATTCTCTTGATATGGATACAAGTCAAAGTTGACAAGTCCATCATCAAGTGATATAATTTTAACATAGGTGCGAGCAAAGTACGCTGGATCCCTCATACATTTTGCGTACTCTTTTACCGACTCCTCTGTCCACTCCTCTGCAACCCCATCTTTCTTTACATTGGGATTACCAAGGTAGTTATTCTTCTGATCCTGTAACATCTATCACTTTTTCCTCATTACGCAATATTCTCTGTAGATCAGTAGTCGATCCTATAAACACATTATTGTTGGTAGTTCCTTTATTCTCCAACTGTTTAGGATCTTGTTTGATATCCTTATTTTTCTTATTCAGATCCATAAGTTTATCGTTTACGTCTGAGATGTTTTTAATCATTCCAGACAATACCTCGAAGGCACGAGGATGTTCACTCTCTCGTGCAACTTCAATCATCAACTCTAAGGACTCGCGACCTTTCTCTATTAACTCGTAATAGGTATCGCGTGAGTACTCATAGTCTGTTGATATGTTCTTTTCATCTTTCGCCATTACGCACTACTATCATCAATCAATTGAATATTAAATCCGAAATCACTGTCTGGACTTACGTTAGACGGTGTCGGTGTTATATTTAGTCTTTCGACAAATATGTCACTATCCTGTAGTCCTTCTTCCATCAAGAAGAAGTTAGCGTCAACAGTACGGACAATAGGCGCATCCTTGTCTGGGCCATAGAACGACATCTTCATCTCAAAATCTAGAGTGTAGATGATAGTTCGTCTTTGTCCTACTGAACCTTCAAAGTCATCTGAGAACGTGACACCACTCAACACGATTGGTGTGTCTTCTGTGATCTCTGGATAATCAGTGAATGGTTTTACTGACAGAGTATATTGTGGGTTAAAATATGGTATGATCTGTTCCACAACTTGCAACGCATCATCTTGACTCTTTGCATAGATGTTAAGTTGAAAGTTCATTGTGTAAGGAACAGACGTGTAAAATCTTTTCTTCTTTGTTGTCTCCGTGGCTGCACGTGAGAACTTGTTAGTCTTGGGTAACTGTCTTTCTGGATCATATGCAATACTTGTGATCTCAAAAGACATACGTGGGAGTTTCATTGCAACTCTACGTTCTGCTTCTTCTCCCTTTGACATTTGTTCCAATCGTTCAATAAAGGATCTACGTGGTGCATATGACAAAGGAACCTTCACTTGCGAGATTGTCGCACCCGAAGAGTTCTGTCGCAACACATGAAGATTGTTGAACAATGATCCGAATACGGATACTGCCGTTCTTACTCTCTTGTTATAAAACCAAGTACCAAACATTAGAATATATCTCCGAATGGATTACTTTCACTAAAGTCTAGGAAATCACCCTCAAAATCATCGAAAATCTTGTTTTGTGCAGTTTCCTGTATTTCTTGTAATTCTTCTACAAGAGACGGAACCCATTCTGCATTTGATGATCCACCGACTACTGGAACGAATGTAGTAAACTGTCTATATGTTCCATCTGTACTACCAACGTGTGCAACCTGTAGTATGCGGTCACTGTCTGACCAACGAGTCACTTCACCTTTGATTGTGAACGCAGAGTTTGTCTGAGTCACAGTTTCACCAACTATGAACTGACCACCTGCCGAAGGAGCAGGTATAGTCACTGTAGGTGGATCTATGTAGTATTCACCAGAACTGTCAACTGTCACAGAAGATATCGATCCGTTTGTCAATACCGCAGTAAGTTGTGCAGAGTCACCGTTGAAGTGTCTCAATATTGCAGTGTTAGATCCACTGTCAAACTCAGCAGTTGGTACACTAATAGTTGTCTCTGGTGTTGCAGAAACAATAATGTTACCCACCATGTTTTGGTGACCAGAAACAGTACACTGATAAGTGTAAGTACCTACTGCGTTACCAGTAGTATTCCAAGTAGTCACACCGTCTATGATATCTGCGGATGACACGATTACATTGTTACTTGAATCTTTGATCTCTATTGGGTGACCACCAGAGTTGTTATCTAGTACAAGTGTGTCACCAACAACGATGTTGATATCTGGATCAGTAAGATCTGTGATTTCACCGTTTCGGTCAGACTGTCCAGCATCAAACGTGTAATCGTTTCCGTCACCACCTGAAATAGTTAGAGTGTATGTCGCTGATGTATGTACAAGTCTACTTGTCAGTACTGCACTCTTATCACCTGTCAACGCACGGAACTCATCTATACGTCCAGTGAATGCTGAGTAATTGATACCATCCATTTCACGACCAGCGAATGCACCAACAGAGTAAGCATTACTACTGATAAGATTTAGTGGTCTATCTGAAACAGAATCTAATATTCGAGTACCATTCAAATATGCGTAGAGTTTGTTGTCACTGCTTTGGTAACCAAACAACAAGTGATCGAAACTAGAAGTACTGATTGTTGCACCTGTCAATACTTTCTGAGGTACACCATCATTATCCGCAAAAGAGTAAACGACTTGACCAGCACTGTTTATACCAATAATCAATTGATTCTTATCACTGTCACCACCAGTAACCAATAACGCTTGTTGTCCTTCGGAAGGTAGTGCAGAAGACTTGACAAATAGTTCTACTGTACCATCTGTATTTGTGAATAGATAGTTTCTCTCATCACCATGACCTCTTTGTGAGTGCAAGGATGAAGTACCAAACTTCTTATCGCCTTCAACTCCTGAGACAGTTAGTGTAGGTGCGGTTGAGTAACCACGACCACCAGATGTAACTGTGACAGAACTAACTCGACCTTGGTCATCAAGAACTGGTGTAAGTACAGGTGTGTTAGATGCATCCGTACCCATAGTAACTTTGTACTGGAACGCACCTTCAAATTCTACGTCATCTATACTTTCTATTCCTGTTGCAAACTGTTCGTCATTGTACTCGAACAACTCACACTGCATACGGAATGTGGGTAGTTGTGATAGTTGATAGAACGGTGTTTCTGTCTCTACCTTCATTACCTCAAATAGAGATTGAGACATAGGTAGATAAATTACATCCCCTTCACGAGGACGGAAACCCGCTTCTGTTAGTTTGTTACCTACAAGTTTCTTCCATCGTTTACGTGCGACAACAAAGGTTGCTTGGTCACGTAACTCGATACCAAACTTGGTGAATAGATCTCCCTCTCCATCGAACCCTTCGGTATTCTCGATGTACATCTCGATCTTATATGCATCTGAAAAACGTGAAGGGATATCGTCCCCAAAGATCTTGTCTTTGTTGACTATTTCACGAGGGATGTAGTATACGTCTTGACCATAGAACTTTAAAGACTCTATTACGATGTCTTCGTATAGGTTCTGTTCAGACCGTACTGTTTGTGATATCCAAGGATTTGTTGCCATATCATCCTACGAAGAAGACAGGGCCAACATCTTCCTCTTCCCTAAACCTAGTTCTAATTTGTTCAAGTTCGTTATTCGCATCTTCAAAGATCGAACGACCACTTATTTGAACACCGCCAGGCAAGGTCATACCATCAAACTTTAATAGGTTGGTTCCCCATTGCCTTTTTATTATCGCTGTGGTATACTCCTTTAAAAACTTGTGATTCCATAGTGAGTTATATTCTACATCACTATTAGGAGTTCTGATACCATATACTTCTACGACAACGTAATCACCGACAGATAGTTTCTCACTACTCAAATAAAAGTAGACACGATTACCCTGTCGGTCGTGCGTTATTTCGGGTACACCGCTTAGTTTCATATCAAGTAATGATAGATGTTGTTGCATTTGTTCGTAGTATGCGATATCACCAGCATAGTTGTTTAGGTCGGTGACATCATTCAACATCATCTGATACTTAATATCAAAGAAATTTGTTGTTTGTGAAACAGTATTGATCGGGAACATACGAATAACTGTCTGGATATTGTTGTCTCCCAGATCAATATATCCGTTGTCAATTATTGTCTGTGTAAGTTCAAAAGACATATAGTGTCTACGAGAACCATCTGGATGGTACTCACGGAACCACTGAAGTGCCTCGTCTACACGATCTTCGATCTGTTCATCATCTACATTTATTTCAAGGACAGGTGAACCTAAACTACGCAAGCAGTAATCGATCAACTCTTGTCTACTGTTAGGACTTGCCATTAGTTAATCCTTGTTCCAGATGAATTATAAACTTTAAGTTGTTTAAAGTCAAGTACAGATACGTTGTCACCAGAGTCTTCCGTCTTAATGAAGATAATACCCTCATTAGTGTTTATTGCGATTTCTCCCAATTCAAGACTTCCAGCGGAGGGTGCTAAACCCTTGACATCGCTCTTTTTATGTTTAATAGTTGTTGTCAAAATTTGTCTCCAAAATTATATAATATGTTCAAACTATTTATGATGCGTATGTACCACCGTCAATCGTAGCGACAGTTACCGCACCATTAGCAACTGTAAATTGTGCAGATGGGAAACTAGCGACACCACGTGCAGTAGTGGTTGCAATCTCTGCTCCTATAGTCAAAGTATTAGATGCATCCACATATGTAAGTGCAATATGAGAATCTGATTGCAACAAACTATTTACACGGTCATCGATTGTCTCTGACATACCGACAATAGTTGCATCAAACGGAATACTCGATACCCACTTGTGTTCTGATTGATCAAATAGGATAGATGGTCGAGTTGTTCCAGAGTAACTACTTGAACCAAGTCTTAGACCAGCACCGTCTGCCTGAGCTGCATTGTCGGCATCATCCGCAAGAGTCATTGTGAGATCAGCAATGGTAATCTCAGTAGAGTTGATGGTCGTTGTAGTACCTTGAACCGTTAGGTCACCTTGGATAACAACTGTACCAGAATCACCAACAGGGCCAGGATTCAAGTAAAGTGTTGAGTCACCAGCGTCAGTTGTACTGATTGTGTTACCATCGATGCGAACATTATCAACATCAAGTTGAGTTAAACCAGCAACAGCAGTTTGAGCTGTACCAAGATCGATTTCGGTAGAACCGATTGTGATACTATCGTTTGCAAGTTTAGCGTTAGTAACACCACCGTCTTTAATACGGAGAGTGTCTGAACCATCACTTTCAAGTGTTGAGTTATCTACATTTACGTTGAGAGATACTGAACTACCAAGTGATACGGAACCACCACCACCAAGACCAGAACCAGCAGTAATCGTTACTGCACTGTTTGATAGTTTTGAGTTTGCGATAGATCCAGCAAGTTGTGCATTCGATACACCACCATTCTTAATACTTACCGCACCAGAAGAAGTACTGAAGTCACTTGAGTTAAATGATGCGACACCTTTCTTACCAGTGGTTGCATTACCAGCACTAATAGTAATTTTCTTAGATGCATCGTTATATCCAACTGCGATACCATCAGCAGAGTCACCAACAATTGTTAGTGTATCTGTTCCAAGTGCAACTGTACCGTTTGAGTCACCCCCTGCTCCTGCTTCATCAACCGCAATATTTAAAGTAGTTGAGATTGAGTTAGTAGTTGCAGATGTGATCTGACCTTTTGAGTTAACTGTTAGTTGAGGGATTGCAGTACTAGATCCATAGGAGCCGGCGGTTACTCCTGAGTTGGTGATGGCGATACCAACTCTGTCATTAGTTACTGTAGTTGTGATACCCGAATCACCACCAAAGGTAAGTGTATTACCTGTGGTGTAGTCATCAGTTGCTGATCCATCACTTAGTGTGATAGTAGATGATACTGCACCTACTTGATCGTCTACGTATTTTTTAGTAGCAGCGTGTTGATCCGCAGTAGGATCTGTAACATTGATAATCTTAGATGTAGAAACATTAACTGATCCTGTTCCATTTGGACTAAGGATTAAGTTTCCGTTAGTATCTGTTGTACTAATGGTGTTACCATCAAGATCTAAATTGTCAACCTTTAAGTTGTCGATCTTACTGTTTGCATCAACGATGATCGCTGAACTTGCAGTCAGTGTACCAGCAGTGTGATCCAACATATTGGTGAAGTATACACCACCAATTATTTCATGGTTAGCTGCATCACCATTAGTTTCGGTTCCTGTACCGATGTACAGACGATTACCGCCTGCACCGTCTAAACTCGAATACGCGAGTTCCCCTTGAGCAAGCGTGCCAGGATTACCTACCGTGCTTGATCGTTTAATTCTGATAATTGCCATTAGTATTGGCCTCCGTTAAGATTAGTTTCTTCTAGTTCTGTTGTTGCTTGAAAATTGGAAGATGTTTCATCATAAACGAGGACACTACCATTAACAGCACCTGTAGTATCAACTCCCGCCAAGTTGTTGATATTACCGCTGGTGCTTTTTACTCTCCTAACTGGGCGACCAACATACACAGATTTTACTTGTGTTTTATCTTTGATCGTAGTTTTTGTAACTTGTGTTCTTCCGTCAGGAGTTACATCAATCGCCATCTTTCCTTTCCCTACCTTGTTACTGAAGGGTTAACTTTAATCTTTCCTTCGAGGACACGTTCAATAATAACATTATTGTCTGTATCTACGTAAGAAAGTTCTACATCATATACGTAACGACCAGTCGTGACTAAAGCGTCCGTCTGTTCATTAGTTAAACTCAAGATTGCAATACCTTGAGTTGCTGGTGTATCAATAGCACATGTAAAATCTACAGTACCGTCTGCACCAGAGTTATAGTTTCTCTTCATTTTAGACGTGACAGTATGTGCAGTCAGATCCTTCGCGGAACCATCTTGTTCCTTGAGATGGATCTCGATCGCCACATCCGCACCTTGATCAATTGTAAAGTCTTCGTACTCTGCCATAAATCCGTACTAAAAAAGTTTCCTATGGTTTTATTTATATGATTTAAGTTCTCTATTCAGAACTTATTTCATCAATTAATTCTTCTCTAAACTCTTCACTTGTCTCTGATCTGTCGAAACAGAAGGATATAGTGTGTCTCCAACAGTCCGTTTCCGCAGAATGATAGAAGAGTTTCTCTGGTTCTCCGTAGTGACCAAAATATCCTGCCTTTAATTGCCAACCAGCAACGTCTTGCATGACCACCACTTCCTGTTTCTCTATATCCCAGTATTTGAAACAACCTTCTCCTGTTTCACTATACGTGAATATAAAGTTCCATGCAGATGCGTTCGCATTATTATGCCATGCAATAAATCCATTCGGTGGATAAATTGCAGCCAATGCTTGGTTACGACACCCCACGAAATTCATGATCTCTCTGTTAACTACACCAAGATCATGTAAGAACTTAGATCTCCACGATGCCTCTTCGGATGATTCTGCCACCTTGTTCTTAAAGAACTGGTGTCTTATTTCATTGGTTCTGAACTCATAACCAACCATTGCATCTGGAAAACCTTCGTGACCTTGTCCCTCTGCAATAGTTCGTTTTAGATATTCGTCACCTACCCACCAATCTCTATTATTCTTTTCTTGAGAACAAGAAAGGTGCATCCACTCTACAAACCCATCATGGTTGTCTGTTCTAAGTTTTTTATATTTGTCAAGTATCTCGATCAGTTCTGGATTTCTGATCGGGATATTTCTCATAGTTGTATCTGTCATATTAAGTACCCATCTTTATCCAAACCACAAGAATAGTGTCTTAGAACTACTTCTCCTTCTGGTCTGGTTCTTGCCCAATTCCACGCATTGTAATAATTCCAACGCATGTCATCGTCAAAGATCCCTATCTTGAGATCCTTGTATTTGTCATCTTTTTCAGTTAACCACCAAAGTGAAAACTGATCCCATGACTTGAGCGAATCACTGTACCCTTCTGGCCACCAATCATCATTCATCTGTGCCTTGGTCAGTTCCCACCAATCGTTTATGAAGTCACGAACGATAGGTTTACTCATGTCATATAAACAAACACCCCCACAAAGGGTAAACTTCGCAGGCCCTTCTGGAGTGTCAAAATCTCTCTCTGCATAAATGTAATCTCTTTCATCTGTCAGTTCAGAAAAGACTACATCATGATCTTTTATTTCGTCCCAAACATTTGCGATATCTTCATGTTCACATTCCATGTCAGCATCGATATACATTGTGAGGTCGTAAGGAGATTGAGCCATACCCCACAATTTTGCACGATAGTGATCATCACAGTGTATGATGTTGTCTGCTAATTCTTCTGCACGTTCATCCAACATCCACGGTTCGCAAACTAAAGTTATATCCGCTTCTTCATGATAATCACGAATAGAATCCATAAGGTTTATCGCATAAGAATAGAAGTTCTTCTTCTTAGATGCAACAATTACAAAACCCTTACTCTTCTCCGCCATTCTCTTTCTCCTCATTAGCAATATGTTCCTGAAGAATCATCATTGCATATAGATCGACTTCAATCTTAGATTTTGCACGTCTGAGTTTACCTTTCAACTTACGGTTCTTACAGTTTTTGATCTCATCGACCTCAAACGCTTCCATCTTATAATTGAAGAGTTGTTCCATTTTACGTGCTTTTGCATGTTCCTTCTCACGTACCTGTTTCTCTTCCTTCTCAGATTTTTTTCTCTGAAGACGTTCTTCCGTGTTTTGTGTGATTAGTTCCTCACCTAACACCTCTACTACTTCTTCAAAGTCTGGATTTGGATTACCATCCGCATCTTCTTTTTTCAGTCGCATTACTTGACGTATTTGGCGACCAGCGTCATCCTCTAGTTCGAGGATACAACTCATGTCATCCTTTGTTTCTGGATTTTCCCAGAATGCATTGTCTAACCATTTTCTACTACTCATCTCAATCTCCTATAATTAATTGATGATATATCTATATTAAGTTTATTTAGGCAGTTCTTAAATACAATGTATATGTCTCGATAATCGAAGTATTCGTATCGATCGTTGTACCAACATAGTTGCCTACAAAGTTTCTAGCGTAGTTTCCTACAAAGTTTCTGGAATAGTTTCCAGCAAAGTCTCTGGTATAATTACCTGTGTAATCACCAGCGAAACCTCTTGAGTAATTACCCACGTAATCACCAGCGTATTCCGCAGTACCCACAAAAGTCGTAACTCTGGTATACTGATTAGGATCACCATCTCTTTGGAAAGATAGTGTCCTAGAAAAATACACGGTATTGTTTACGAAATTTACAAAATCTCTTACACGTTGATATGCAGATGTTCTTGTTCTGGTAAAGGTATCTACAAAGTTTCTTGCATAATTGGACGGTCTTGTTCTGTTGTATGTAGAGATACGAACACGTATATAGTTACCTTCAAAATTACGTGTGTAGTTACCCACATATTCTCCAGCGAAATCTCTGGTAGATGTACGTGTATACTCTCCAACAAAATCACGAGTATAATCACCTGTGTAGTTACCTACGTAATTACTAATACGAGTTCTAGTATACTCACCAGCAAAGTTGCGACTGTAGTTACCAACAAAATTAGACGATCTAACTCTAGTGTAGTTTCTACTGTAGTCTCCAATAAATGTTCTGTTATAGTTACCAGTATAATTGGATGTACGAGTTCTGGTTGATGTACGAGTATACTCACCGATAAAGTCTCTAGTAAAGTCACCAGTATATTGACCAGAGTACATTGACACACGTGTTCTACTATATCCGCCTGCAAAGGTTCCAGTACCCATATAGGTTTGAACTCTGGTGTACTGGTTAGGATCACCGTCTCTCATAAAACTTACTGTTCTACTGTAAGGTATAGTAGTATTAGTGTAGTTGACAAAATCTCTGACACGTGTATAATTACTTACCCTAGTTCGGTTGAACGTAGAAGTTCGAGTACGAGTCGATATTCTAGTAAAGTCCCCGACATAGTTACCAGTAAAGTTACCAGTAAAGTTTCTAGCATAGTTCCCAGTATACTCACCAGCAAAGTTTCTGGAGTAATTACCT
>JAAXIF010000028.1:132735-138138 GCA_012270485.1 Sphingobacteriales bacterium
CCAGCAAAGTTACCACCAAAGTTTCTAGAGTAGTTACCTGTAAAGTCTCTAATGAAATTTCTAGAGTAGTTGCCTGCAAAACTGGACGCCCTTGCACGTGTAGAAGTTAGAGTCGATGTTCTGCTTCTAGTGTAGGTAGAAGTTCGTCCTCTAGTGTAATTAGTTGCACGTGTTCTAGCATAACTAGAAACACGAGTTCTCGTACTAGTCCTTGTGAATGCTCGTGCGTAACTAGAGACACGAGTTCTTGTATATGCACGAGCATAATTAGAAGTACGAGTCCTTGAGTATGCAGAGATCCTTGCTCTAGTAAAGTCACCAACGGATGTCCTAGTAAAGTTTCTAGTAAACGTGGAAAGACGATTTCTAATATAGTTTCTCGCAAAATTGGCAGTACTAGTTCTTGTCGAAGTACGAGTATACACGTCAGTTCTAGTACTAGTTACAGGGCCGACATAGAGTTCTGTTCTTCCTTGTGTCGAAGTACGAGTGAACTGTTTTGAGAAGTTGACAGTTCTGGTATAGTTACCAACAAAGTTACCAACATAAAATGCGAATCTAGTATACGACTGGAAGTAAAAGAAGTAATTTCTGTTGAAAGTCAGAGTTCTACTACTTGCTCTTGTCGAAGTACGAGTATATGTACCAGTACCACTAAAGTTACCAACGTAGTTACCAAGAAAGTTACCAGTAAATACCCTTGCGAAAGCTTGACTAAAGTTTACTGTTCTAGTAAAGTTACCAGCAAAGTTACCAGCGAAGTTCCCACCAAAGTTCCTTGAGTAATTACCAGTGAATTCTCTCTGGTAGTTCCCAGCAAAGTTACCAGTATAATTACGAGTATAGTTCCCAGTGAAGATTCTGACAAACGCATTTAGGAACTCACGAGTAAAGTTACGAGTGTAGTTCCCTACAAAGTTCCTATTGTAGTTTCGAGTATAGTTACCACCAAAGTTACCAAGAAAGTTCCTTGAGTAATTACCAACAAAGTTACCAGTAAAGTCACCAGTAAATGTCCTTGCATAGTTACCAGTATATGATGAGTTCCTAGTGTAATTTCCAGTGTAGGTAGAAGTACGAGTTCTCGAATATGCTGAAGTACGTGATACAGTACTATTTCTCGTATATGATGATACACGAGTTCTTGTAGAAGTTCGGGTGGAAGTTCTTGTTGAGTTTCTAGTATAGTTGCCTTCAAAGTTTCGTGTAAAGTCGGTGTTTCTTTCTCTAGTTGATGTACGAGTATAAGAACTGAAACGAGTTCTAGTAGATTCTCTGGTATAAGCGGAAACACGTGTACGTGTGGATGTTCTAGTTGATGTACGAGTATAGTTACCAGTGAAATCACCACCGTAGTTCCCTACGAAGTTTCTTGAGTAATTACCAACGAAGTCTCCTACAAATGTTCTTGAATAGTTCCCAGTATACTCACCAGCGAAGTTACCAGCAAAGTCACGAGTATAATCACCCACGAAGTCACCAGCAAAGTTACGAGTATATTCACCAGTAAAGTTACCAGCGAAGTTTCCTACGAATGTTCTCGAATAGTTACCAGTGAAGTCCCCTGTATAGTTACCAGTAAAGTTTCTAGTAAAGTTACCAGTGAAGTCGCCAATGAAGTTCGGTACATAATTACCTACAAAGTTACCAGCGAAATTACCACCAAAATCTCTTGTGTAATTACCCTCAAAGTTTCTTGAGTAGTTTCCAGTAAAGGTTCTGTTATAGTTACCTGTAAAGTCACCAATGAAACCTCTAGTATAATCACCAGTAAAGTCACCAACATAATTTGACGAACGTGTCCTTGTATAAGAAGAAACACGAGTCCTTGTACTAATCCTTGAATAAGAACTAAGTCTTAAACGAGTGTAATCATCTGTATATGTTGATACTCGATTTCGTGTTGAGTTTCGTGTGTATGCCGATGTACGTGTACGATTCGACACACGAGTATAACTAGAAACTCTATCCCTAGTAGATGTTCTAGTGTAAGTAGAAGTCCTAGTTACAGTTGATGTTCTGTTGTAAGTAGAAACTCTGGTTCTAGTGTAATTATCAGTATATGAAGATGTTCTAGTTCTAGTAGATTCTCTGGTATAAGTGGAAACACGTGTTCTAGTATACGTATCTGAGAATGTTGTTTGATAGTTACCAGTGTAGTCACCAGCGAAGTCACGGGCATAGTTACCAGCGAAGTTTCTAGTATAATCACCAGTAAAGGTTGGAGTATAATTACCAACAAAGTTACTGGCGCGAAGTCTACTGAAGTCCTGTGAATATGCGGACGTTCTAGTTCTACTGTAGTTACCAGTAAAGTTGCCAGCAAAATCTTGAGTACTTGTTCGTGTATACGAAGAAACACGATCACGTGTAAACGCACGTGAGTAGTTTCCAGCGTAGGTAGAAACACGAGTTCTCGAATATGATGATGTACGTGTTCTTGAGTAGTCTCCTACAAAGTTCCGTGTTGATGTTCTAGTATAATCGTCTGTATAGTTACTTACACGAGTACGTGTGTAGTTACCCACATAGTTAGATGTACGTGTACGAGTAGATGTTCTTTCGTAGGAAGAGATACGTGTTCTAGAATATTCACCAGTGAAATTACGAGAATAGTTTCCGACAAAATCTCTTGCATAATTTGATGCACGAGTCCTAATATAATTACCTTCAAAGTTTCTGGTGTAGTTACCAGTAAAGGTCGGAGTATAATCGCCAGCATAACTAGAAATACGTAATCTAGTATAATCGTCTGAGTAAGTACTTGTACGTGTTCTATTATAAGTTGAAGTACGAGTTCTACTATATGTCGATGCACGTGTTCTTGTATATGCAGTTTCTACGGTATCTTTCTTTGTATCTGTCGCAGTACCTTTGGCAACCCATGTACCCGATGCAGTAGGAACACCTTGTGCAGAACTACGCAATTCGTATGAACCGATATTACCTGAAGTTGCTCTACGGTGAGCTGCGAGTTGACCAAACGTATAACCCATTTGGTAATCGGTCATCTCACGGAATCCGTTGAACGTACCTTGATCGTATCCATCTTTTGCAAGATCAGACATCCAACCTAATAAAGTTTCTTCGTCACCAGCAGTATCATTTACCTGAACATAGATTGGATTGTTAGATTCAAACTTCCATAGGTTAGCACCATTTGCAAACTGCGCCACACTGCCTGCACCGTCTTGATCTCCTGATGCACCAGCAGCTCCTGGCCCATCGTTACCATTACGTGCATGATGGTTGTCCGCATCCATAGCGTGATACTCTTGTACCACCCACTCACTATCTGTTGCATTCCAATACGAGACGGTTACCATAGTACCGTCATCTCTTGCAACAAGATTATAATCTTTAAGTGCATCACCCCAACTGAAAGTGTTCGACAAGAACTCTTCACCCAAACCTTGAGATGCATCACTACCAGCACCATCACCACTTCTAAACGCAACAACATTATGTGTGGTGTCGGTTATTCTATTAGTCGTTTGAGTTGAGGGTGCAGTGTTTACTGTAGTTCTTTCATAAGAATTATACGGACGATATACAGTTTGTTTAGCGGGTGGTATTCTAAGTTTGTCCCCTTGCGCTTCTTTGGCAGATACGATAATATCTTGAGTAGACGTAATGAATACCCACTGATTATCAATACCAGTAAATGTTTCTGTGTGTACTGTATTCGCAGACAAGGATACGGTTCTGGTTGCAGTACCGTTTATACCATTGGTTTCATCTACGAAGAATTTTACAGTACATGCCTGTTTTGCAAACAAGTAGTATGTACTATCTCCGTATCGATTAGAGAACCCACCAAACTCTCGACCACGTAATGACCAAGGAACCAAGAGATGACCATTACCATTTTTATGGAACTCAATTGGTTTACCACCGTAATAACTCTTACCAGCGGTTACACTGATCGCCCCTCTTTCTGGAAGACTCGCATCTGTTGTGTCCAGTTGAGTTACTATACCAGAAGTGTCCTTCTCAAATATTGCAGTACTAGGATATATTGCAGAGTAACGAACACCTGTCGTTGTCTCCATTGCAATAACTTCATTCTGAGCATGGTTCCTCACATCCGTGCTATCATTGACATACAACTCTGTGTTACCTTTCCATATAAACAACGGTCTGTTATATGTGTCCGCACTTGGTGGTGATGCCATGTCTGATTTGACATAGATGTTGTAGTTGGTAACCGTACCAGTATTGATTGTATCTGAGAATACACTTGACTGTGCAACCTTCCATGTGTCACCATCACTAGGTGCAGATGATCCAAGATAGTACACGCCAGGATAATTGTTTGATGCAATGTATCCATTTATTCTATCTGCGATAGATTCACTTTCTGCGAATGTCGGAAGACGGAAAGAATCTAGATCAGTGTCCCAAACCATAGGCCATTTCAGACCAGATTCGGGAAGACCAGAACTACCTAGTTTTTTGTTCGCAGTAGTTAGACTACTGTAAATAGGATCTTTTACAGAAAGAGTTGTTGTCGTGGTCGTAAGAGAGATCGCTGAAGCAGGGTGTGTTCCGTCCGCTTCATTATACTTGGTATCAGAATAAGTACCGATAGAAGTTGCATCCGAAGAGATAACACCGATCCAACCAGGCCTGTACTTGTCCGCTCCAGTGTTACCCACATTTGCAAGAACAAATTTACCAGCGTTATACGCAATATTCCTCTCATCTGAGGGAGAGTATTGCGCTAAGTCGTTCGCATCAAAGTTAGCATTACTGCCTCCTGAGTACGACTCCTTAATTCTAATCGGTATATCTGAATATGCCATAACGCCTATACATGTTCTGTTTAGTTAATTCTAATTCTATTTATATGTTTTAGAATTAAGCTTGTCGAACGTACAGGGTATATGTTTCCACCGTTGCAGATGATGTTGAGATTGTTGTACCGACATAGTCACCTACGAAATTCCTAGTAAATTCAGCACCGAACGCCCTTGCGTAATTACCTACGTAATCACCAGCAAAAGTAGATACACGAGTTCTGGTATAGTTATCACTATATGTAGACACACGATCTCTTGAGTACGAAGACGTTCTAGTTCTGTTGTAATTAGATGTTCTAGTTCGACCATACTCACCTACAAATGTTCTGGTGTAATCTCCAGTAAAATCTCCAGTAAATGATCTACTGTATACCGCAGAGTAAACACTTGTACGTGTTCTATTGTAGGTAGATGCACGAGTTCTAGTGTAAGTAGAAACACGACTTCGTGTGTAGTCACCAGTAAAGTCACCTGTAAAGTCACCAACAAAGTCTTCCGTGCGATTACGTACAAAATCTCCTACAAATGGAGTTTGTCTATTTCTTGTGTAAGTTGATGTTCGTGTACGAGTCGATGTCCTAGTTGATGTACGAGTATAGTT
>JAAXIF010000028.1:138238-142125 GCA_012270485.1 Sphingobacteriales bacterium
GTCCTAGTTGATGTACGAGTATAGTTGTCAGAGTAATCTCTGGTCGATGTTCTTGTGTAAGAAGAAACACGATCTCTTGCATAAGCAGAGATTCTGTCTCTACTGTAGTTACCAGTAAAGTCCCTTGTATAAGCGCCACCGAAGAAACGAGAGTAATTACCTATAAAATCAAAGGTATAATCACCAGAGAATGGTAAGACTCTTGTAAAGTTACCAGTGAAGTTGGCACCAAACCCTCTAATAAAACCAGCACCAGCGTAATTCTCAGATACATAGTCACCAATATAGTCACCAGCATAGAAATTTATGAGTCCAGTATAAGGATTTGTTGAGTTGTCGTTTCTTGTACTATTTCTAGTAGATATTCTCGCATATGGTTGTCTTGTATAGTTACCAGTATAGTAACCATTGTAATTTATAACCCTACTATAATAAGATTGATAACCGCCAAGTTGTCTGGAGAAATTCAACACACGACTACTTGATGTAGTACTATATCTGGTGTAAGTCATAACCCCAGTTCGTACAGAGATTCGCAAGAAGTTACCTATGAAGTATGTGACATATGACGATACCCTAGTGTATTCGCCTATGTAATTACTAGTACGTGTTCTTGAATATGCAGATGATCGATCCCTACTATAAGAAGAAGTACGTGTACGAGCATACTCACCCACAAAGGTACGAGAGTAATTACCTTCAAAGGTTCTGGTGTAGTTCCCTACGAAAACCGCTTCACCATCAATTACTCTAGAAAAACCACCTGATGCACCAATGTAGTTACCGATAAAGTCACCGACAAAGTTACCACCGAAGTTCCTATTGTAGTTGTCAGTAATAGTTCTATTATAAGTTGAAGAACGAGTTCTCAGAAATTCTCTTGTTGATACACGAGAGTACTCACCGACAAAGTTACCAGCGAAATTAGAAGAACGAGTTCTAGTGTAATCGTCTGTATAGTTACTTACTCTGGTTCTTTGGAAAGTGTCTGTGATTCCTCTGGCATATTGAGAGACACGTGTTCTATTAAATGCTGATAAACGTGTACGTGTGTATACCCCAATAAAGTCACCAGCGAAGTTACCGCCAAAGTTACGTGAGTAATTACCAGTGAAATCACCAGTAAATGTTGTTGTGTACTCTCCAATAAAGTCACCTATGAATGAACTTGTACTGTTTCTAGTACTGTTTCTAGAATACTCACCTTCAAAAGTACGAGTGTAATTTCCACCGAATGTACGAGAGTAATTACCAGCAAAATTCCTTGAATAGTTGCCTTCAAACGAACGAGTGAACACACTGGTACTGTTTCTGGTGTAATTAGAAACACGATTTCTTGTATAGTCACCAATGAAATCTCTTGTAAAATCACCAATGAAATCTCTTGAGTAGTTACCTACAAAAGTACGAGTGTAATTACCAGTGTAATCACCAGCGTAAGAAGATGTACGATTTCGGGTATAGTTGTCACTATATGTTGATATTCTATCTGTGGTATAGATAGATGCACGAGTTCTTGTGTAGTTACCTTCAAAGGTAGTATTACGTGTATCCACCGCAGTACCTACTGCCTTCCACGTACCACCAGCGGTTGGTACACCCTGTGCAGAACTACGTAATTGATATGATCCTACATTGTCTCCGATCGCACGTCTTGTTTTACATCTCTGTCCAAACGTGTATCGCATCTGTTGAGTAGTCATCATGTTGATACCCTGATAACCATCACTGTCCAAGATGTAACCGACATCAATTGCAGTCGGAGCAGTCATAGAAGTTCTCTGATAAATCTTGTAATCAGTAGAAGTTCCGTCTGTACGAGTATCAGTGAATGCAGTAAACTTTTCTGTATAGTCACCAGAAGGTGCAGAAGATCCTAATCGATATGATCCGATATAATCGTCAGCTGCAATACGACCATTCAACCTATCACACAAGGTGTTTAATTGAGCGTCAGTTAAAGGATGGATACCCAGTTTTGAATCTACTGTATCATACTTAATAGGTTTTTGGAAATGCTTTCTACCACTATCCTCAGTAGAATTCTCATGAGCAGTACCCTGTCTTTGATACAATGTAGTTGTGGTAGTACCAATAGAAAGAGCAGAGGCAGGGTGAGTCCCTACCGCTTCGTTGTAAAAAGTGTTTGAGAATGTACCGACACCAAGAGCACCGTTCGCAGGTGATGTCGTAAGATCACCCACAGATGTACCAGCGGAATTCTTCAGTTGAATTCCTGCTTGATATGCTAAGTGTTTTTCATCATCCGAAGTTACTCGTTGCAAATCACCGTTTGCATTTTTTAACTTCAGTACTAGGTCTGACATTCGGTTACCCTTAGTTGTTTAACAGAGTACCGTTCTCATCGTAGACATCTATTATTCTAGCTGCGACACGATTTAAAGCGGATACTATATCTGAGTCATGGTTATCATAGAAACTCGATAGACTTGTTCTCTCACCTAGATCACTGTCTACTTCGTTAATCGCACCAACAAGATCGGTTGCAGTTGTATTTAGTGTTGTGCCTGGCGTGATAGTTCCGTTGAATTCGACATTCTTACCAGTGAATGTTGCAGCTACTGAATCAGCAGACCATATTCTTAGGTTGTTAGAAATATTCTGGAACCTACCGAACTGGACGTTATTGTCTTTAAGTAGTATGTCACCACCATTGGCATCAAATACGAAGTCACCTGATACATCAAATGTCAAGGAACCATTAGTAACATCTATTTCAGTACCAGTCGCAGTAGTGTATGCAATTTGCATTCTTAAACTATTCGCAGAGTCTCGGAATTGTACAATACCATCTCCAGCGTCAAAATAAATGTTTCTATCAACATTTAGTACAAGAGATCTGTCGTGTATTGTCGAATATACCAGAGTAGGATCACTACGTCCTAAGTTCCAAGATATACCAGCTGAATCCGCAGTCTTGAACACAATGTCTTCACCACGAGCATTCAATGTGATATCGTTGGTAGCATCTAGAATCAAACCAGCACTAGATTTAGCGGTATTACCATTGAAATTGAAGTTTGCGATAGTACCGCTGTCACCGTCTAGGTTATCAGCAAATACTGTTCCATCAAAGTAACCGTGTTTCCATTCTTTTGCAGAAGAACCTAAGTTATATCCGTTGTCTGTTTTGGGAACTATGTTTGATGCAACATGACCAGTGACTACAATGTCATCTCCTGTTGCATCACCCAGAGTGACGTTACCATTTAATGTGGTCGCACCGTCTACGTTCAGTGTTCCATCAACATCAAGGTTGTCCTCAATGTTTACGTCTGAGTTGAATACTACATCTGAATCGTTGAATGATACTGCAAGGATTCCATTTGAGTAGATACCTAATTGGTTATCACCAATGTGAGAGAACTTACCAAACTCTGTTCCGTTATCTTTTAGTTTGATATCGTTACCAGCTGCATCTAATGTGATGTCACCAGCTGCATCGAGTTCCATACCACCTTGAGAGTATTCGATTCGGTAGAATAGGTCTGCACCACTTACGCCCATTCTGTGACGTGCGAACTCAGTACCATTACGTTTGAATGTGATATCACTATCGCCCGCGTCTAGGACAATATCTCCAGTTGCATCGACTGTGAAAGTACTTGGTGCGCCAATAGTGAATGCACCTGTATCTGCAAGACCTAAAGTTACGGTATCGTCACCACCACCGTTCTTAATGTTTACATGGTTACCGTCCGCATCCAGAACAATATCACCGTCAGTGTTTAGTGTGATATTCTGAGTTGCATTTACATTTACAGTTCCAGACGTGGTCTGTGTATAAGAACTACCAGTTACAACATCGAGTGTTCCTCGTGTATCGATGTCCATGTTTCCAGTCGCACCGATATGGTATGTTCCAG
>JAAXIF010000108.1 GCA_012270485.1 Sphingobacteriales bacterium
AGGCTTTAATGGCCTCCTTACTTTTTTTCTTCACTTTTTACCGGACAGCAATGGCCATGAGCTGCGAGCTTTTATAATTTGAATTTGAAGAATTAAATGGACTGTTCATACAAATAAAACATTGCTTCTAACTAGCGTAAGACGAAAACTTATTCGTTAGTTCTATCATTCATAAAATGAATAATAATACACTTACAATAATGATAACCCAAAGCTCATGGCTCGTAGCTCGCAGCTCACAGCTGATTTTACTATTTCCATACAATCCATAACCCCTTGTAGCCTGAAACTTGTAGCTTGCAGCCCAACACAGCCCAAACATTTAAGTACTTCAATTTGTAGTTCATCACAGTTATGAAAAGAAGAACATTTCTACAACAAAGCAGTTTGGCCATGATGGCTTTGGCAACCAACCGGCTGTATGCAGCGCCTGGCAACAAAACAAGATTTCGTTTTCAGTTATGGCGACATGCTACACTGTTTGTTGAAGTGAATAAAATCAACATCTTGGTAGATCCCATGCTGAGTGCAAAAGATGCCATGAATCCTATTCCAAATGCTGCCAACAGTTTGCGCATACCGATGGTGGATCTTCCTTTTAACGAAGTAGAACTCAAGAAAAAATTAGCAACCGTAAACGCCATCCTGCTCACACATGTACATGCCGATCATTGGGATGTAAAGGCAAGAGATTTGCTGAACAAAGAAATACCGATTATTTGTCAGCCTACAGATGTAGACAGATTAAAACAACAAGGATTCAAAGAAATCATTCCATTGAGTGAACACATGGAATGGAAGGGTATTGGCATTACCCGAACCGGCGGACAACATGGTACCGGAGAAATGGGAAAAAGAATGGGACTGGTTTCCGGATATGTGATTGCCCATAAAAAACAATCCTTGTATATCGCAGGAGATACGATTTGGTGCGAGGAAGTGAAAAGGGTGATAGACCGATATCAACCCGATCATATCATTGTGAATGGCGGCGGTGCTCGTTTTCTACAAGGCGATGCCATCACCATGACGGGAACAGATGTACTCGAAGTCAGCAAAGCCACAAAAGCCAATATCAGTGTGGTACATTTAGAAACCATCAATCATTGTCTGGAAAAAAGAAAAAATTTCCGAGAACTCATCCATCAAAACCGGTTGGAAAAACAAGTGATGATTCCGGATGATGGTAGTTGGAGCAGGGTTTGAAAATATTGAATGATGAATTTCGAATATTGAATGAAGAAGTGAAGGCGTTGATTTGATTCTCATTCTTCACACAATATCTCCTCTTACTCTTTTTTTCGCCAGACTTCAGTTATAGAAGAGATCTAATTGTATAAAGTTAAAACTTGCAGCTTGTGGCTTGTAGCTTGTAGCTTCCTTGTTCCCTGTTTCTTATTTCTTGTTTCTTCATTCCACAATTCTCAGCTTCGCATAATTCAACATAATCTTTTTCTCTCCATTCTGATCAAATACAATAGTGGCTACAGGATTGTGCGCAGAGCCTTCGATTTTCATCACTTTACCAAAACCGAATTTCTGGTGTTCTACTGTTTGTCCTTCTTGTAGTTGTGAAGTATCACTCGCTACAAAATTAGGTGATGGCGTATGTGCTACTACTTTGGCTGCGGGTGGTTGTACAGGTAAGTATTCGGGTTTTGCATTGGGTTTTCTTGCCGGGGGCGGACCATATTTTCTTTCTGCTGCAGCGGCACTGCCTCCACCAAAACCAAATCCACGCTGCATCCGTTCAAAAGCGCTGCCCATATCACTTCCGGCATGGTTGCGGGCGCCGCCGCCGGCATAGGTTTTATCGATATACTGTTCCGGCATTTCTTCGATGAATCGACTTGGCTCATTCTGTACCAGTTGTCCAAAACGATAACGCGCATTGGCATGGGTTAACCATAGTTTTTGTTTGGCACGTGTAACGGCTACATAGAACAATCTTCTTTCTTCTTCCAGTTCTTCCCGAGTATTGATGGCCATGCCACTGGGAAATAATGTTTCTTCCACACCACCTACAAACACACATTCAAATTCCAATCCTTTCGCCGCATGTATGGTCATGAGTTTTACTACATCGTTATCGCCTTTATCATCATCTGCATCGGTCAGTAAAGTGATCTGCTGTAAATAGGAGCCTAGTGATTTGTCACCCAATTCACCATCTTCATTGGATGGACTTTCTGTCCACTCTTTAATAGAGTTCAATAATTCCTGCACGTTTTCATAGCGTGCGAGTCCTTCGGTGGTTTTATCATTGAAAAGTTCTTTTACCAGATTGGTATGCTTACCCACTTGTACTGCTACATCATAAGCATTGGTACCGGTGAGCATGCTTTGGAAATAGCGAATCATGGTCACAAAATTCTGCAGTGCTTCCAGTGTACCCGCTTTGAAACCAAATTCACCTGCACGAGCAACCACTTCATACATGGAGATATTCTGCTCATTGGCTGCAATCACACATTTCTCAATGGTGGTTTTTCCAATACCTCGTACGGGATAATTGATGATGCGTTTCAATGCTTCTTCATCTCTGGTATTGGCGATCACGCGTAAATAAGCCAGAAAATCTTTGACTTCTTTTCGCTGATAGAAACTCACGCCTCCATAAATACGATAAGGAATACCCATTCTGCGCAAGCTTTCTTCAAAAGAACGGCTCTGCGCATTGGTACGATAAAGAATGGCAAAATCTTTATTGTAAAAATGATTGCGTAGTTTTTGTTCCTGGATACAATCTGCTACAAAACGACCTTCATCATTATCGGTCATGGTTCTCACCAGATTGATCTTATCACCTTCTTTATTTTCTGTCCAAAGATTTTTAGGGATTTGTCCTTTGTTGTTTTTGATCACTTCATTCGCCACATGAATGATGTTCTGACTGCTGCGATAGTTCTGTTCCAGCTTCACCACTTTCACGTCATCGTAATCTTTCTGAAACTGTAAAATATTTTCAATGGTAGCACCGCGGAAACTGTAAATACTTTGTGCATCATCGCCCACCACACAAATATTTTCATGTACCGCAGCCAACAGTTTGGTGATCTGGTATTGTACCGGATTGGTATCTTGGTACTCATCAATTAAAATGTATTTGAACTTATGTTGGTATTTGTGGAGTACTTCCGGAAAGTCTTTGAGCAGCTCATACATTTTCAACAATAGATCATCAAAATCCATGGCACCGTTTTTAAAGCAACGGCTGGCATAAGCGGCATAGATCTGTGCAATGGCAGGACGGTTGGCGCGCATGTCTTCCTGTTGAATATAATAATCAGTGGCATATTCAGCCGGACCCACCAATGCATTTTTTGCAGAAGAGATGCGGTTGCCGACAACATTGGGTTTGTAATGTTTATCGTCGAGGTTCAATTCATTCACCACGGTTTTGATCACGGAGCGACTATCATCGGTATCATAAATGGTAAAGCTGTTGGGATAACCGATGCGATGTGCTTCTGCGCGAAGGATACGAGCGAATACGCTGTGAAATGTGCCGATATACAAATTACGTGCTTCAGCGTTGCCGAGTATGCGTTCGATACGCTCTTTCATTTCGGCAGCGGCTTTGTTGGTAAAAGTGAGGGCAAGGATATTAAATGCATCCACGCCATTATTCATGAGGTGAGCGATGCGGGTGGTGAGTACTTTGGTTTTTCCACTACCGGCGCCGGCAACAATCATGAGCGGACCATTGAGATGTGTCACTGCCTCGCGCTGGGGTTCATTCAATCCATTCAGGTAATCTTGCATGGGCGCAAGTTAATCAGTTGAGGGGGTATGTGGTGAGGGCGTTGATAAGTTCTATGATAGAAAAAATCAGACGATCGACAGTTTTCTAATACGCTTTGTACCTACTTTTTTTTGTTGCGAAATTTCTAAAGAATAGTGCTGATCTGTTTCAGGAGTTGTGGAAAGCAATTGTTGAGCCATCTTTTTTGAAACTACATACAAGATCATGTCTCTTACTTTTTTGGAACAGTTGGGTAGACTTTGTACAGATGTATGGCCGGGAGTCAACATAAGAGAATATTTAGTCGATAAAAATAATCAAAAAAGCGATTGGCGTATAATCATATGCCAACTTTTTTATCGATTCACTTGACCTTGTCGGCGCATGGATAAGGATCAATTAAAAATTGCATTTGGCGCACACTTGACTAAGCTAAGGAAGGAGCGAGAGTTGAGTATTCATCAGTTAGCACATGTATGTGACCTGGAGTACAGCCATGTTCAGCGCATCGAAAAAGGAAAAGTAAATATTGCACTCACTACTTTAGCTTCGCTCGCACAAGGATTAAATATGAGTCTGGAAGAACTATTCTCCGACTTCAACGCTCCGCAATAAATGCTTTACGAAACAGTATGACTGTTTTTTATTTTCTAAATGCATTTGTTTTGAAAAACCGCAAAAAAATCCGTAGAAATACTGCAACCCGATTTCTTTGATTGATACATATTGCACCCTACCCAAGTTTTTACATCAATTATCATTCATGGAGAAAACGAGGATCAAGATCATGATTGCTGATGATCATATCATTTTCAGAAAAGGACTAAAGAAAATACTCGAAACAGTGCCCCATGTCAATGTCATTGGAGAAGCAGAAAATGGACTGGATCTATTATCCGGAGTGGGTCGTCTACAGCCCGATGTTATCATTACCGACGTGTCTATGCCCATCATGGATGGCGTAATGGCTACAAAAGAATTATCCAAACGACACAGTAGTCCGAGGATCATTGCATTATCAGTTTTTGGACAAGAGAGTCATATCATGGAAATGTTGGAAGCCGGTGCCATTGGTTATGTGATGAAGAGTGCCGGACGAAAAGAGATTGTGGAAGCCATTGAATCTGTTTACGGACATCGTCCCTATTTCTGTACAGAAAGCAGTCGACAAATCACAGACCTGATCGAAAAATACCAATCGGGTTATCGCAATCACCTGGTGGTATTTACAGAAAGAGAGAAAGACATCATTCAATTGATTTGTAAAGGTTGCACCAGTAAAGAAGTAGCAGGTCATCTTTTCATCAGCCAAAGAACCGTTGAAGGTCACCGCACCCGCATCATGCAAAAAATGCGCGTCAAAAGCATCGCCGGATTGGTGGCCTATGCATGTGAGAAGGGGTTGTATAAGGGGGAGTGAGGGAGCTGTGAGCTGCGAGCCATGAGCCATGAGCTTTGGACTAATTGTTTAGTATAACTTAGAATATTCTTAAGTAATTAATAATTAGTTAGTTACGCTTCTTTTTAACATTAAGCTCATGGCTCACAGCTCATAGCTCGTAGCTTCTTGTAATTTCCCCTCCACATCTGCAACTAACTTCTCACATAGTTGTACTACTTAGAAAACCGGTCATTTGAGCGAGGCGCAATTTTTAGAGGCGGTCAAGAATAGCCAGGGCATTATTTACAAGCTCGTGGGACTCTATGCCAATGATGCAGAGGAGCGGAAAGACCTGTATCAGGAAGTGTTGTTACAGGCCTGGCGTTCATGGTCGAGTTTCAGGGGCGATGCTAAATTCAGCACTTGGCTGTACCGTATTTCACTGAACACCATTTTAACACAAAAGAGAAAGTCGTCGCGCATCGATTATATGGAATCTTTGGAAGCAGTGGATCGTGCTTCTTCTGAGCAAACACAGAAAAGAGAAGAGGTAGAACGATTGCGAAAAGCCATCCGAACACTTCCGGAAACAGACCGTGCATTGATATCCATGCACCTAGATGGTTATGAAAATCCTGAGATAGCAGAAGTATTGGGTATTACCGTAAATCATGTTGCGGTAAAACTGCATCGTTGCAAACAACAATTAGCCAACTTATTAAAGCAATGATCATGAGTATAGAAAAAACATGGCGAGATATTGACGAACAATCCGATGAAGCATTGCTGTCTTTGTTACAACCAAAGGCATTGAATAAGCTGCAGTCTAAAAATCCATTGAGTACCATTCGTAAAAATTTGCTGCGCAATGGTATCATGGGTATCATCATTGCTTGTTTCTATATTTTTATTCTGATCTTCTTCCCCTACTGGCAAATACAAATATGTATTGCTGCAGTTTTGATTTTTACGGTGTGGGCTACCGCGGGCGCTTTTCGATTGCGTAAAGCCATTGATGGTAATGTGGAAACACTTTCATTACTTGAAGAAATGCAACGGCATTATACCAATATCCAACAATGGATCACTTCACAAAAATGGGCGGGACTCATTATTTATCCCGTAAGTGCTGCCGGTGGTTTTATGTTGGGGGGTGTTGCCGGTGCCCAAAAATCTGTCGATGAAATCATGTCCAAACCCATTATGATCTGGGCATTATTGATTTGCATAGCAGTATTAACTCCGGCAGGTTATTATTTAGCCAAATGGTTAAGCCATAAAGCTTTTGGTCAGCACCTGAAACTACTCAAGCAAAACATTGACGATCTCAAAGAAAAAAACTAGTCCTGTAATTTTCATCATCCCGTTGCAACTAATCAATAAAACACAATGATGGAAGCTTCCGCCAATACCAAACCGGTTACCGGTAAATTTGAGAAAATAGCCTACGGTGTTTTCGTGCTGGCAGGAATATATTTTCTCTTCACGAAAGATTACAGCAACGCCGTTGTCTTCTGGGGACTAGCCCCCGTCTTTGAACCCTTCAACGCAAAAATTCCCTTCGGCAAAAGACCGCTCTACCAAAGAATATGGCTCATTACACATGTAGTGATTACGTTGATTGGGTTTGTGTTGTTGATAGCAAGATAAGCTTTGAGCTACGAGCCTCGAGCTACGAGCTTGGTATACGAGTGGCTTACAAACATTTGTTTTTTTACAAAAAACAAAAAGCTCGCGGCTCGTAGCTCATAGCTCGCAGCTCTCTTGGGTTACCATTCCCCACTTTTTGTATTAAGGGCAAGCAAACAACCGAATATGATTCAGAAAACCATCTACAAAACAAAAGACTACTCAAAAGTAAAATTCACCCTCGCAATAGAAGATAAAGAAAGCGCCGCAATTCTGGGCTTGAATGGAGATTGGAAAAATCCGATTCCCATGAAAAAGAAAAAAGACGGCAGCTTCACCGCAGAAGTACAATTACCTAAGTCTACCCAACACGAATTCCGCTACCTGCTCAACGAAACAGAATGGATCAACGAACCCGAAGCAGACGGAGAAATTGTGAATGGGTATGGGACGAGTAATAGTGTGTTGAGTCTGTAGCTGTGAGCTGCGAGCCATGAGCTACGAGCTTTTAGTTTTTTTAGAGAGTAAGCTCTTCACTAAGATTTTCTTGTTACTAGCTGTCTAAAGTTCACCGAAATGATTTTCCTTGTAGCTTGCAGCTCAAAGCTCGTAGCTCATGGCTCGCAGCCTATAACCTTATGCCCACAATTACCCACGATACCGATCTCGTTGCACAAAGCTTACTAGATAACGAAGTGGCTGCCATTCCTACTGAAACGGTGTACGGACTGGCGGGTAATATCTTCAGTGAAAAAGCCATCAGGCGTATTTATGAAGTAAAGCAAAGACCGCTATTTAATCCGTTGATTGTTCATATTGCGGATGTCAGTCAAATGGAAAAAGTAGCTGCAACTATTCCACCACTTGCACAGCAATTGGCTGAAAAATTCTGGCCCGGTCCACTCACACTCTTATTGCCTAAAAAAGATACCATTCCGGATATCATTACCGCAGGAAAAGATACCGTTGCCATTCGTGTTCCGAATCATCCTGTGACCTTATCACTACTGCAAAAACTTCCTTTTCCGCTTGCAGCACCAAGCGCTAATCCGTTCAGCAGTATCAGTCCAACAACCGCAGAACATGTTGCTGCTTATTTCAAAGATGAATTTCCGTTTATTCTGCAAGGCGGTCCTTGTAAAAAAGGAATTGAGTCTACCATCATTGGTTTCAATGAAGACGGAGCCATCATTTATCGTTATGGTTCATTGGCGATTGAAGAAATTGAAAAAATAACCGGACCACTGCAAGAATATATTCGCAATGAAGAAAATCCGGATGCACCCGGTATGTTATTGCGTCATTATGCACCTGCTACCACTACCATACTGAGCAGCGACATTGAAAAGAGTATCGCTGAAAATACCGGTAAAAAAATTGGGTTGATGTTGTTTGATCATGCGCATACAAGTGATCAGGCTGCTGTTATTGAAATCTTATCTGTTAGTGGATCGATGGAGGAAGCTGCATCCAATTTATATGCAGCCATGCATCGATTGGATCATCATCAACTAGATATCATTATAGCAGAACGCTTTCCTGATAAGGGTTTAGGCAGATCGATCAATGACCGTTTACAAAGAGCCACACATTCATAATACGGTTCCGTTTTCATCATTACCTTTGACGCATTCACAATCAGTTCATCGTGCAGCAGGAAACGGTTCACCCTCATATATTATTACAAGTTGACAATATCAGTAAGATTGAAGCTCATCAACCCATACTTCAGCCTATCAGCTTTCAATTACCTGCACAACAAAAACTAGCCATTGTAGGAGAAACAGGATCCGGGAAGAGTACTTTGCTTAAAATCATTGCGGGACATATTGCCCCCGATAGCGGTAAAGTGTATTTCAATCGGGAAAGAGTTTGGAGTCCGCCTGTTACTTTACTTCCCGGACATCCGGGTATCGCTTACTTATCTCAGCACTATGAACTGCGGAATAATTACAAAGTGCATGAATTATTGAGTTATCAAAATGAATTATCACCGGAATCCGCTGCACAATTGTATAAGGTTTGTCAGGTAGATCATTTATTGCAAAGAAAAAATGATGAACTCTCAGGGGGCGAACGTCAAAGAATTGCTTTGGCAAAATTGTTAGTGGGTATTCCTCAGCTATTGTTATTGGATGAACCTTTCTCCAATTTAGATATCCCACACAAACAGATCATCAATGCTGTTGTACATGCCATCAGTCAGCAACTAAAAACAACTTGCATATTGGTATCACATGATCCTGTTGATACCTTGAGTTGGGCAGATCGCATTTTAGTATTGAAAAATGGACAACTCATTCAACAAGGAACACCACAAGAAATCTACTATCATCCCGTAAACGCTTATGTTGCCGGACTCTTTGGTGCCTATACATTATTAGAAGATCCTTTCAAAGCATATTGGAATATTGACATTACCTCTTCTACTATTTGCATCCGACCGGAGCAGCTGACCATCACAGATGATCATACAAATGCAATGGATTGTGTAGTTGAAAAAGTATTATTCTGCGGCTCTTATTGGTCTGTAACAGCCAAACATGGCGACTACACTATTGTAATACATACACAAGAAAATATTCCGGAACCCGGTTCATTGATTTGGGTTCGGTTAAAAAACCCCGGCAGCTTTTAGCTTACCCCATAACTCATTATCAAAACTATTGAGCGCCAATTGTGATTGTCCGGCCGATTCTCCCATGCGTATCACCACCAATCCTTGCGAGGGCACTACATATATTTTTTGATCGTCTTTTCCCAATGCAGCATACAAATCTGAAGGTGCATTCGGTACAAGATTTCCGTTAAAACTAAACTGAACTGTTGGCAACATATAATTACTCTTGCCATTGAGCCAAGTTAAATATCCGTAAGATGGATTGATGGTTTGAGAACTATTGATTTGAGCAGCTAAATAATTCGTATCCGCAAGAATCGGTGTACCATTCCATTTTCCTTTTGCCAACAACAACAATCCAAAACGAGCCATGCTTCTGGCATTGCTGAAATACACATTGTTATAGCCTAACTTGATCCAAAGTCCATTCATACCAATCCGATCCCGAATTTTTTGTTGGAAATATTGGTTGTAGGTAAGTCCGCTTGCTTTTTCAATTACTTGATCCAATAATGTATATGGTGCGTTGTGATATGCCCAGCGCTGACCCGCATCTGCTTTGTACTGCAAACAAGCAGGTGTAGTGCAATGATTGTCTGCAACGCCATCATCCAAACCCGTGGTCATACTCAACTGGTGCTTAATGGTGATCAGATTTTCTTTCGCAAGTGGCAGAGAAGTCCATCCGGTACCTAAATACTGAGAAGTCTTGTTATTGATATTGAGTAGGCCTTGTTCTTGTGCAATACCTACCAACAAAGCGGTCATGGTTTTTCCTGCAGAAGCCCATTGCCAGTTACTATCTGCGGTAAAGGTTCCAAAATATTGTTCAGCAACGATCTTACCATTTTTAAGTATGATGAATGCTTTGGTGTTTTTTTGTTGTAGATACGTGTATGCCTCATTCAATGAAGTGGTATTCCAGTTCAGTGAAGCGGGTGTTACTGTTTCCCAGTTAGATGTTGGGAAATACAATGATGCTGTATTAGTACCGGGAGGTGCCGGATCTACTGCCGGTAAGTCTTTACTACAAGACACAGACATCAGCACACACAGAAATACAAAAGAATAGATGGGTTTCACAGGAACTGTTTGTTTTATTCGACAAATTTTCTAGTAAAAAGTTTAATTCAACCTATTCAGTATTCAATTGTTACTCTCTTCATGATTGAAATTAACAAATCAACCATTGCATCCTGGGACCGTTTTTACCGCGCCAATTTTATCAATAGCTTGAGCGGATTCAAAAGTGTTTGCCTGATCGGTACAAAAAGTAAAGATGGAATTCCGAATTTGGCCATCTTTAGCAATATCGTTCACTTGGGTGCTGACCCTGCCATGATTGGATTTATCAACAGACCCAAAGCGGCAGCACCGGATACCATTCGAAACATAGAAGAAACAGGCGTGTACACCATGAATCATATTCATCCAGGTATTATTGAACAGGCACATCAAACCAGTGCGAAATATGATGCAAACATCAATGAATTTGAAGAAGTGGGTTTACACATGTTTTGGCGCGATAATTGCAAAGCGCCTTTTGTACAAGAAAGTCGTATTCAATATGCTTTACAGTTAGCTGATATCATACCCATACCACATAATGGAACTTTTCTGGTAATAGGTCAATTACAGGACGTCTATCTAAGTGAGAACCTAGTAGATGATACTGGTTTTATTCCACTTGAAAAATATGAGTCGATCACCTCTTTGGGGCTGAACAGCTATTATGGAACTACGCTATTAAAACAGCTTCCCAGGGCCTGATTCCAACCATCCACATAAAATTCAGCAACTTTTAATCGAAAAATGTTTCAAAATCGTCATATTGACGAATGTGTGAAACATCGGTAAATACACATAAAATACATTCGCACATAAACCCGAGTGTATGAACAATCTATTAACCGGTATATCAAAAGCGAACAGTATACTACTCGAAAGTGGTGATTATAATAGGGCCTTGCATGATGTAGTGGAAGCATTGGGATCGGCTACCGGTGTAGACAGGTGTTACATTTTCAAAAATGAGAAAGACAGCGAAGGGGTTTTACGCTTATATTATATCAATGAATGGTGCAATGAAGGCATAGAAGTTCAATTAGGTAACCCTGATCTTAATGGTCATAGCTATGAAGTTTTCCCGGGATTGTACGAGCAACTGATCCAGAACCAGCCCTTGTATGGTATGGTCAAAGATTCTCCCAACCCTTTTTTTAGGGAGATCATGGAGTCACAAGGCATCATCTCATACTTGTTCGTTCCCATTTTCTCTCAAAATCAATTCTGGGGATGGATGGGATATGATAACTGTTCTACAGAATTAGCATGGACCCAATATGAAGTGGATGTATTATTTGCAGTAGCTAGAAATATAGGACTAAGACTAAGTCGTGACCGAATAGAACAAGACCATCTGCAGATCATTGAACGCTTTAACATGTCTGTTCAAGGTTCTCAGCAAGGTCTTTGGGAGTGGTATATAGATATCAATAAGCTTTATTTTTCAGAGATCTTTATGAAGATGCTTGGCTATGAGCTTTATGGATTCGAACACAATTTTGAAAACTGGAAAGAACGATTACATCCTGATGATAAAGATTATGTGTTAGAACAGTTGAATCTTTACTTGACAAGAAAAAAAGAAAAATACATTGTCCAGTTTCGGTTACAACACAAAGCCGGTTATTATGTATGGATCCAAAGTTCCGGTATTGTAAAAAGAAATAAAGAGGGTTTACCGGTTTACATGGTAGGTTCTCATATTGATATTTCAGAGATCAAGTTACAACAAGAACAACTACAAAAACAGCGTAACGAATTTAACAACTTGATCAATGGATTAGGAGAAGCTGTTTTCAGATTAGATCTGGATAATAATATTACATTTCTTAATGAATACTGGACCGGCCTGTCTGATTATAGTATCAAAGATTCGATGCAAAGTAAAATCATTAACTACTTTGTAGCTGAAGACAGAGAGATAATACTAGATGCCCTGCAACATGTAAAAAAAGAAGCCAGAGAAAGCATCGCACTTGATGTTCGATTGATCAGGAAGGACCTAAGAGTGATATGGGTTCAGCTGATATTGAGAAAATATGGGTCTGATGAAGACAAAGGCGTATTCATCGCAGGAAGCATCATCAATATCCATGAAAAGAAATTAAGCGAAGAGAAAGAGAAAGAGCTATCCGATATGAAGGAGCATTTTGTCTCACTGACCTCGCATCAATTCCGCACACCTTTGACTGTAATATTTTCCAATATCGAATTGATTGAACTGTATGCTACAAAATCAGATCCCCAGCTGGCATCTAGGATCAATACATCTGCCGAATTGATCAGAAATGAAATAGATAGGATGACCGATCTGATGAACAATATTCTTTTGATGGGTCGTTATGATGCAAAACAGTTCAATTATAATTTCAGAAAAACAGATTTCACAGCACTGATACACAGAGTCATACACACTTACTTCTCTAATCAACCCGACGGAAGAAGGATTCATATCAATATCAATGGCAATGAGCAAGAAGTGATGATGGATGAAATGCTCATTACTCACGTACTTACAAATATCATTTCCAATGCATTCAAATATTCCGAGGGTTCAACAGATCCTCAGATTGAGGTAAACTACTTGGATAATGGTGTAGAAGTACTTGTTTCCGATAATGGTATTGGTATCCCTAAAAACGAGATCGAGAAGGTATTTAATTCCTTTTACAGAGCAACGAATACGCTTACCTACCAAGGATCCGGGTTAGGTCTTGTAGTTGCAAAGCAGTTCCTTGAATTACACAATGGCTCTATTCATCTTCATAGCGATCTCGGAAAAGGAACACAGGTGTTTTTAAAGATCCCTTATTCTAAATAAAATGCAGCTCCTATGATCAACAGTTTTAAAAAACTGATAGAAAAAAAACAGAATTCAGCCATACTAGGATTTCCGAAAAAGAAATCTATCTATTATGAAGTCAATATAAGTTTTAAAGCCTTTTTCCAGGTATGGTATTATGATGAAAATGGACAATCTACCATTAAAGAGTTTTTTGGGGATCATTTTTTTTATGAAACCCTTTTACATCCTTCAATAGATAAAGTTGTTTTGAAAGCTTATGTTACGAATCCACTAAAAAAAGCTAATGAAACAGTACGTCTAAGTATTCAGGTAGAAGAACAACCTCCTGTGGAAGAAATATTTACTATGAATACAGAAGTAGCGTTTAAAAATAAATGGTATCATTTGTCTGTAGGTCTCTAATCCGTAATCTTAACTAATTTGTTATACTATATCTGTTGATTATCGAATAATTTTATAGTTGAAGAAAGGCTTTTCCTTTGAAGGAAATAACTTTATCAACCTATAAAATGCACCCCCCATTGCCTGCAAATGCTGAAACAAACCTGTCAGATATACTGATCCGGAATAAATATCTGGAAGGGATCATCAATTCCAATGAGGATCGAATATTTGCACTTGATACTGAACATCGTTTTATTGGATTCAATGAATCGTTTGTCAATGCATATGTGATAGCATTGGGCAAAGCTCCTATCATTGGTGAAAAAGTGGAGTATCCGTATCACTCTTTAACAGTTTCCCAAACGTTATCAGAAGCTTATCAGGATGCATTTCGAGGTTCCAAAGCAGAAAGACTGGTAGATATTAGTGGCCGACAGGTCTTAGTAAGAGCGAGCCCTTTATTTGATGATACAAATGCCATTTTCGGCATAGCGGTCTATTCAATTGATATGACCGAAACGATCGAATCAAGAAAAAAATTAAAAAATTCTCAGGAAGAATTCAAGAAGGTTATTGATACGATCAACGATATTGTATTCCGCACTTCTGCTGAAGGAGTTTTCATTTATCTTAATCAGGCCTGGGAGAAAACAATGGGATTCTCACTAGAAGAATCCATCGGGAAATCTATTTTTGATTTTATTGCTCCTGCACAAGTAGAATATTGTACTGAACTATTCAATACGGTCATCAATAATCGAGGCAATTCATGTACCTATGAAGTGCCGATGGTATCAAAAGATCTTAGCATAAAATGGATCAAAATTTCTATTACCGTACTCACCAATGAGTTTGAAGTTATTACGGGAACATCCGGAATATTGACAGATGTAACCGATGCTAAAAGAAATGAACATCTTTATCAATTGGTATCGAATAACATTGAAAATATTCTTTCATTGCATGAAACTGATGGAACTATTCTTTACGCGAGTTTTGCCGTGTATCAACATCTAGGCTACTTACAGGAAGAATTAATTGGCATAAAACCTTTTGAATTTATTCATCCTGATGAAAGAGAGCCAGTCCTTTTACGTTTCGCACACAATGAGCATAACAATGAAAAAAATTATTTGCTATACCGTTTTCAGCATTTGAATGGAACTTACAAATGGCTTGAGTCAAATACTAAATCGGTATTTGATGAATTTTATAACAAAGAAATCATCATTATTTCTACAAGGGTTGTAGATGAAAGAATGGAGGCTGAACAAAAATTAATGGAGTCTTATCAAAAAGAGAAAGAGCTGAATGAACTCAAGTCAAAATTTGTAAGTATGGCATCTCATGAATTCCGTACTCCGATGACAGCCATCAAATCCAGCGCTGAAATAGCTGAAATGTTATTATCAAGTCCGCAACCCGATATCGTTAAAATTGGTGGATTCCTTAAAACGATTGATAAAGAAGTTGACAGAATGTCTCAACTGATTGATGAGATACTCAATCTTGGCAAGATCGAAGGGAGAAACTATTTCATAAAGAAAGAATGGTCTGACATTATTGAGATCGCAAAAGATTGTAGTGAAAGACAGATTAGCAAACAGAATGATGGCAGAAAGATTCCGATCGAGATCATTGGTCAGCCCAGGAAAGTGATGGTTGACGAAACACAGATCAGACATATTATAGACAATCTTTTATCCAATGCTCTTAAATATTCGGAAGGTAGAAAAGAGCCAAGTATCACATTCATCTTTGATGAATCTGATTTACAAATACATATTAGGGATCATGGAATAGGAATACCTAAGGCGGATCAATCTAAAATATTTAATATGTTTTTCAGAGCAAGAAATACCTAGGATATTATAGGTACTGGTGTTGGGCTTGCGTTAGTTGAAAAGTTTGTTGATATGCATCACGGAAAGATCTCTTTTGAAAGTATTGAAAATGTTGGATCTATCTTCGTGATATCACTGCCTTATCAATAAAGTAAAAAGGAATAACTCTTACGAGTCATTCCTTTTTTGGGGGGTAAGCAAAAAAGAAGTTGCTTAAGACCAAACTTAAAGTTTTCCCTAGGATATTCACAAAACTGTAACATAATAAAGGTAGAGAGGCTGCAAGCGTCATCATTACATCTTTTGCGCAAACAGTATAACAAAATCACCAAACTACAGTTAATAGGCCTTTTCCATGATTCGCTTTTTTTCTTGTGTATACGCTTTCGGACTTTTACCATACAAATTCCTAAAGCAAAGACAGAAATAGGGCACAGAGTTAAACCCAAGCAGATAAGCAATATCCTTTACAGTACCCATCTGTTGTCTAAGCATGATCTCCGCTTTGAATAACTTATGATTCAGTATATACTTCTTGGGAGTAACATTGTACATTTTTTTCACCCATCTTTCCAAGGTTGATATACTCATTGACATTTCATTTGCTATATCATGAATGGACATTACGGAGTCGTCACTGATTTTCTCAACAATAGATTCGAATCGCTGCTTGAAAACATTTTCATACCCTTCCTGATGTTGAAAAGGCATTTTAAGAACGATCTCTTTTTCAATTTTGTTGACAATAGAATTCTTTATTGTAATAAGATTACGGATTTTCAATGACATCTCTTGCATTCGAAATGGCTTAACGATATAATCATTTGCACCCATTTCAAGTCCGGTCGTAATTTTTTCATCTGAGTTAAGTGCAGACATTAAAATTACCGGTATAGACGATAATCGTGTATCGTTTTTAAGAATACGTAGAATGGAAAAGCCATCAATTGGAAATGGCAACATCACGTCTAAGAGAATAAGGTCGGGTATGGTTGCTTTTAAATAATCCAATGCCAAAATACCATTTTCTACTGCGTTAACGTTATGCGTAATAGATAAGGCTTCTGAAATAGATTCCCTTAGTGATTTATTATCTTCTACAACCAAAATTTGAGAACGCGATTCTTGTGTTGGCCTCATCATAATTTCAATTTTATGGTTACGCAGATACCCGAAGGCTTATTGTCAGAAAAAATTAGCTCTCCTTTATACAATCCAATAATAGCTTTTGTAATAGCAAGTCCAGCTCCTAATCCCTGTTGCTCATATTTGTTCCTATTGAATTGCGTGAATGATTCATAGCTACTTAACTCCTGAGCTGTGATTTTTTTACCAGTATCTGTAATTTTCATAACATACACATCAGCCTGTTTTTCTGCCTGAACAGTAACACTATCTCCTGCGTCACTAAATTTGAAAGCATTTTCAATGATTTCAGAAAGAAGAATTGTAAAAAGTTCTTCATCAACAGCAGTAATAAGAGGATCAATCTTTTGTAAAACAATATCTGCTTTACGATTAGACCTTACTGCTATATCATTCGAAACACGAGTGATTATGTTTTCAGTATTAAAACTTTTTTCAGTTGACGGTTGTACTTGTGTTCCGACCTGTTGTAACTCCAATAAGAGTTTCACCTTGTTAAATGTCTGATGTAGCCTTTGAGAACTTTTATCCAGATAATCACAAAAATCTACCAGTTCTTTATCATCCCACTTCTGTGCATTCTCACGGATCATTTTTGAAAAAGAGAGAATACCATTCATCGGCGTATTGAACTCATGCCCAACCATTAGCTCAATTGTTTTTTCCAGTTCCTGTGACTTATGAATCAAAGCACCCACTAGTTTATCTTTCTTAGATATTCGACTTTCAATAGCGGTAATAAGATCTCTACTTTTAAATGGCTTGAAAATGTAGTCATCAGCTCCAAGATTCATTCCTGTTCGCAGATCATCATATTGTGCTTTTGCTGTCAGGAATATGAACGGAGTATTAAACGTTTCTTCTTTCTTCAATGTTTCCAACAATTCAAATCCATCCATTTCAGGCATCATCACATCACATAAAATGAGATCGAATTTTTTGGCTTTCAATATTTGTAAGCCTACTAATCCATTCTCTGCCAATTCTACTTCATAACCACTAAAAAGAAGAATCTCCTGTATTGAGTATCGGATATTTTTTTCGTCTTCGATTACTAATACCTTGTACATGCTTATTGTTTTATTGAAAAACTGATTAATACTGCTGTTCCTCTATTGGGAACACTCTTAATTTCGATTGTTCCTTTATGGAGTTCTACAAAATATTTTACAACAAGTAAACCCAACCCCGTTCCTTCTACATCTCCTACATTCGAACCTCTTACAAAAGGTGCAAATAAATTCTTAGAATCTTCTTGATGTATACCTATTCCATCATCAATGACAAGTAACTGGAAATGTTTGGGTTTAAAGATCAGCCTTACACGCGGCGCCGGCTTATCCATCGAGTATTTGAATGCATTATTGATGATATTTACAACAATATGCCTTAACATCATTTCATCAGCCTGAATATCAAATGGTTCGCCTTTAATATCAAGGAGAATGTTACGACCATCTTTCCATGGACGATATAATTCTTCTATCACCGTTTCTAAAAAGCGTTTAGGATTGATCGTGACAGGTCTGATCCCAATTCTTCCTGCTTCTATCTTGCTAATAAATAAGAAATCATTCATTAACTGACTCATTCTATCTACTTGTGCAATAATCCTTTCTGTATAAGTAGATAAAGAGGATTTAAATTGGTTATCATTATTCAATTTTAGCTCAATCAGCTCAGTTGAAGAAAGAATAACAGAGAGTGGGGTTCTCAGTTCATGAGATACCATATTCATGAAGTTCGACTTTAGTTCATTTAACTTTCTTTCTTGTTTTGCTATCTTCTTTAGCTTAGTCTCTGCAAGTATTTGATCTGTGATATCAGTCATGAATATTGCATATCGATCTGATAGTGTAAAATTGTCTATAAAATGTGAGATATAATATTTGACCGTTCTTTTTTCACCGTTGTAATCAAATAAACACGCACGTCTATTTCCTTTTTTGTGCGCTCCATTTTGTATGAATGAAACAAGAATATCTTTAAAGGACCCTCTGGTCAAATGTATAAAAGCATCTAGCTTTTTTCCTTTGCAATCTGCTAATTTTCTTCCTGTGATCTTTGTCCACTTCGGATTACAATACTGAACAGATAATGTATCATCTACAGAAACTACCATCTGATCCATAGAATCGATCAGGTTTTTAAATTCCTTTTCGCGCGCTATAAGATTCTGCTCATGAAGTTTGATCTTTGTAATATTAATACCATATCCAATGACATGATGAATGTCTCCATCCGGCTTTATCACTGGAAAAAAACGACGTAAATTATAGACGGGTTGTTGCTGAGTATCATAGTTGATCTCCTCGAATTCAATTGTGCTTCCTGTCTTTATTGCATTTTCAAACGCGTTTCTCCGCAAATTTGCTCCATCTGTAGCTTTATTAAATTTTGCACAGTACTCAAAATCGTCTCTTCCAATGATCCAAGACCTTTTTTCCTCATTCTGAATAGCATTTTTATTGACAAAAAGGTATTTATGATGATGATCAAAAATGGCAATATCAGCAGGTATATTATTCAGTAAGTTTTCATAAAGCCTTTTTTGTTCATTAGCTGATTGAACAAAATGATTGATCTCTTGGATATTTTTATAGATCCATAAATGTCCATGTTCTGGTTCATGCTCTCTCTGTACCGGAATATAGTCTAGGAATACAGATGATCCTTCCGCTAAGATTAACTCCTGATTGTAAACGGGCAAACCTTCTTCAAGGATGTGTTCAACCAAATCCATAAAATATTGCGGATTCTTAAAGAAGTGCCTTGCTTCCTTTGCTGCATTTTTGCAATCGGCCCCAATCATCAATTCGGGTTCAACCGGAATTGAAAAAAGGTTACAAAAGTTTTTATTTACATAAATGATCTCTCGATTTCCTGATTCAAACAGAACAGCAGTAGATACGCTCTCAAGTATTAGTTTGAGATCAGTTTCGATATCTTTTATCAAATGCTGCATTCTATTACTTTCGTTAACAAATGCTCCTTATCAACAGGTTTTTCGACGTATGCATGGATATGATCACCAAGCCCTGATTTGGCAAAGTGACTATATAAGCTCGCACTTACTACTATTATTCTAGTATGTTCAAACGCTGACGGCTGTGATTTTATATGTTTAATTACTTCTAATCCATCCATAACAGGCATATTCAGATCCAGCAGAACAATAATTCGCTTGGCCTTGGAATTTCGAATGGCATTCAGGCATTCAGCACCATCAGATGCTTCTTCCATATTCATGTCAAGCTCTTTTAACATATGCTTTAAAACAACACGATTGATCATATCATCGTCTGTAATAAGTATCAGACAATCTGAAAGCGGTAGAGTATTCATTACACTTTATAATGGATGGATAATTAATTGGTCAAGATTTTTGCAATCAGTTCTGCTTTAGAATTCACGGACATCTTCTGATAAATACTTTTCAGATGATCATTTACCGTTGAAGAAGATATATTCAGTATTTTAGAAATCTCTTTATAAGTAAGTCCTTTTATAAGTTCCTCAACTACTTCACGTTCTCTCTTTGTAAGAATCTTTAATTGCTCATTTGTCAAACCCGATCTGTTTCGGATCTGTTCCAATACCGTATTAGCTACTTGAGGAGAAAGAACCGCTCCACCGGAACAAACGATAGAGATTTGATCTTTTAACTCTTTTAAAGAAAAAGGCTTTGACACATAACTATCGGCCCCATTGGAAATAGCTGTCCATATAGTAGTAGAGGAATCATCTCCGGTAATAACGATAATTTTTACTTCACGATAAACTTCCTTCAATAAAGAAATTGCATTCAATCCTGATAAACCGGGTAAGCCAATATCAATCAATAGTAAAGAAGGCGGCTCTTTCATTACAGCATATTCAGCTTGCCATTTTTCAACACTCTCAAATGAAAAAATGAGTTCAAGATCCTCATCAATCTCAATGAATGCCTCTATGCTGCTTCGCAAGTTATTATCATCTTCGATGATTCCTATTTTTCTCATATTCGTGGCTAAAATCTTACTACACTTATTTTATTAAATGAGCAGTTTGATTAAAATACAATCTTTACAAATATCCACCCGAATTAGTTACATTAAAATCCCTGAAAGTAGGGATTAAGCAAATTTTAAATTGCAATCGTTTGAAATGCAGAAATATTAAGACGTTTTACTTTTTATGTGACTTTTCTAATCTCATAATTCTGATCCATTATCAGAAAATCAGTAAAAAAATCTGTAATTCGATTTTTTTACGACAATGGATTTGACGATTCTATTACAAGGAATGCGCGAATTGTACTACAAACTCTTTTTGCTGGTTAGGAATTTTACAAAGTGTTTGAGTATTCGCAAAAAAAAACTCGTGATATCCGATATACCATCATTTGTCTGTTCTGCATACAAATGTTTTTCTATCATGCGGCAGTAATAAGTCAAGCTCCAAGTAGTACTTTATTAGTTTCAAAACTTCAGTTACGGGTTAATTCTTGCGAATCTGTTGAACTGAGTATCACCGGTGTTAACAAGCATTTAATAAAAGAACTAACCTGGTTCAAAGACGATACTGTATTAGTAAGCAAATCTGAAAAAAGGAATTCTTTTTTGTATGGAGGAAAAGATGGGGAGGGTATTAATGATACACATTTTAGATTTCCTTCATCCGCAGTATTCTATAAAGATCGATTGTACATTGCTGACCTGTTTAACCATAGGATACAATCTTGGAAATTAATGGACGCAAAAGCGTATACAGTGATTAGTGACGATACTGTCTACGAGGATAATCAACAACTGCACTACCCAACTGATGTCTTCATTAATTCAAAAGGACAGCTATTTATAACTGACCAGGAGAAGCATCGTGTTGTATTTTTCGATAATGAAAAAAATTCTTTAATCACTGTAGCAGGAGGAAACGGCAGAGGTATCAGAAATGACCAATTTAGAAGTCCATCAGGAATTTTCGTTCATGAAAAAACCGGTAATATATATGTGGCCGACACATATAATCAACGTATTCAGAAATGGATACCCGGGAATAAACAAGGAATCACGGTAGCAGGAGGAAACGGATTGGGTGGTAATAATAATCAGTTAAAAAATCCAACCGGCATTTTTGTAGACGAGCAAGAAAACTTGTACATAGCTGACTCAGGAAACGATAGGATACAATTATGGAAAAAGGATGCGGATTTTGGTATTACGGTTGCAGGCGGAAATGGAAGAGGTAATGGTAACCATCAATTGCGAGATCCTAAAGCTGTGTTTGTAAATACTGCCGGAGATATTTATGTAGCCGATTTCTGTAATCATCGTATACAGGTATGGCCAAAAGAATGCGACTATGGAATAACGATTGCTGGTAATGGCTTTGATACTGAAGACTCTCTATTATTGAACTTTCCAAGAAATATTTTCGTGGATGATGATCTGGGGCTCTTCATCACTGATCAACACAACCATAGAATCATTCAAAAAAACCTACTGACAGACGCCGATCTGGTACAAGTGGTAAAGAATCCGGGTTTGTACAAAGCAAAGGTAATTCTTAAAAATGGGATGGAACTTACTACGAATGAAATTCAAATTGATAGCCTTACCCTTCTTCAAAAAACAAAAGAAGTATTAAAGGGGGTAGGTGAAAAGATCAGCTCAAAAATGACTTTAGGAGATTCTATCTCTTTGAGAGATCAATCAATATCTATAATGTGGAAAGTGAATGATGATTTGGCAAGCATTCACAATAATGATTTTCTTATCGCAAAAAGAGTGGGGGTTACAAATCTTATAATGAACACCGTGAATGATTCAGGGTGTGTGTTTTCGAAATCAGTATCAGTTAAAATAATTCCACCACAGCCGATCACAAGAGATACTTCCTTTGCTTTTGATCAGTGGGTGACAAAACAAGCGATACTACAACAAATCACTACGACAGCAGATGCAAAAGTACTATTGTTTAAAGATAATACAACTAGTGACACCATAAGCAGCTTCGAACCATTTACCAATCAAACAAAAACTTTTTGGGTAAGACAGTTAATCAATGGTCAAATCAGTGAGTCATCACAACTGAAAATTACTTTTTTACAAAGAAGCATAAACTTAAAATTACCATTCGGGAAAAATCTTACGAAGACTGAAGTCATTGCTAGGTCATCTATTTATCCAAATCCTTCTACCAAATACTTTTCACTAAAATTAATAATTCCAATATCTGAAATCATTTACATCAATGTATATACCATTTCCGGACAAAAAGTAGAAACATTAATTGCAAATAAAAATATCATTGAGTTTGGTCACAACTATTTACCCGGATACTATGCTATTAACATCTACCATAAAAAGGGGCAAGAAACATTTCTTTTTACTAAAAGGTAACATTACTCACAAAAAATATTAGTCTAAAGTAGATTCAATTCTTGTAACCAGCATGACATACAACCACCAACCTATGAAGCAACCAAAAAAACATATACGTTTTAGATACGAAGTACATGTTTCTTATCCTTTATCCATTAAAGCAAATCTTATTTATAAAGAGGAAAAAGAATTTGAAACTAAAATACTACTTGGGACCCACTGTTCATTTGATAAAGTTTATAACTCGGACAGGAGTTTACCTGAATTTTCAGTACACATCCATAATAATTCAAAGATTGATTACAGAGTATTCATGAATCTGTTTATACAAGATCAGCCTGTTTTATTCAGAGAAGTCATTGTTAACAATGGCAGTGAGTTTGATACCTTTCATTTGAGCATTCCATTGGATTTGTTCAAAAAACACACGCGTGCAATAGATAAAAATTCGCTTTATAATAAGATTAAAAGATCTTTACTCCCTATAAAATTCTGGCAAGAAGCTAAAACTCTACTATCAAACCAAAAGTGGGTGTGATTTGCACTTCGGCATTGGATAATATTAAGGGTATTGCATTACTTCCATTGGGTGCAATGGGTTGTCCGTTGGTGGTCAGGAATGCAGTATTATCTGCATTTCGCTGGAATGTATATTGTGGTATACCACTGATCTTAGAACCGTACCAGTTGGTGATATCAATGAATACATTGAGTGTTGTTTTGCGATAGTTCCATTTTTTATCGATGCGAATATCGCTGGAATTGAAGGCGGGTAAACGATTCGCATTAAATCGACTATAATCCAAAATACCCGTTCCCACACTCAGGTAATTCAATTGAGAAGCTACCAGATCAAAAGGTGTTAGTGGAGCAGCACCCTGGTAACGGAATTTAATACCTAACTCCCAGTTGCGTGGTAATTTATACCCTGCTGTAATACTGAGGAGTTGTCCATTGTCCCAACCTGCCGGTAAGTATACAGCATTACTATTGGTAAATTCAGATTTGTATAATGTATAACTGAGAATGCCAAAAAATCGTTTGGTGAGTTTTTTCTGCATGAAAATTTCCATACCATACGCTCTTCCTTTTCCTGACTGTGTCACTGCTTCATTACCAATACTACCGAACTCCGTTCCTTTATTCGCCAAACTAATCCCTTCCAATACACTCACCGGATAATCTGAATAATTTTTGTAAAACCCTTCTACAGTAAAACGAAAGGTGCTGCTGGGAATGTATTCAACCCCGGCCACATAATGTGTGCTTTGAATATAATTACCCGGATTCGCAACGCCGCCAGTTCTAAAAGCAAGTTGGGTATACGATGGCAGTTTATAATATCGTCCGATACTGGCATTGATATTCCAGGTACGCGCAATGGCATAACTCAACGATACTCTTGGTGATAGTTGTTGCAGTGGATTGGATTCGCTGTTGTTCAAACTATTGGCGTCCATACGGATACCCCCGCTAATAGCAACTTTATCCTGAAATATTTTTTTACTTCCTTGAATAAAAGCTCCGTATTTAATAAAGTCTGTATTATTATTGGCAATAATTCTTTGTTCCGGTTGAATGATATTGCCATTCTGATCGCGCAATTCTTTTCGAAACAGATTATTGAAATCGTTATTGAAATCTACGTACTGCACCATGGCACCATAACTGATCTTCCATCCATTGGCAGTATTGGCGGTCATGTCCCAGCGTAATTTATTTTCGGTTTCCCGACTATCCGTTAATAAAGTTTGTGTGGCGGGAGAAGGCTTTTCATTATCTTCAAACTTCTCAACATTATTGTTTAAGGTATTTCTGCTCAATGCCAAATTCCAAAAACCTTTCTTGGTCAATTTTCTCAAACTGGCACCGATGGTATAATTCCACTGATTGATGATAGGATTACTATTGATCACATACAATTTCTCAGGCGTAGCCGATTTAGGTGCTGCAAATTTGAATTCATCAATAGCTCCTAATCCCAAAAAACTCAGGGTTGTGGTAGGATTGATCTTGGTGGTGGTTTTAAATTGAAAGTCCCAATAGTTGGGTCTGATCGGTAAATCAATGGCTTGAAACAATAACTGCAGATAACTTCTTCGAACAGAAGCGAGATAGGTTGTTTTCTTATCCAAGGGACCATCCAACGTTAGCGCCAGTTCTGTTGCACTTAAGATCACATTACCCTGTGTTCGCTTATCGTTACCTGATTTTTGTCTGAACTGCAATACACTACTCAACGCATTATCATAGCGCGCATCAAATGCACTGGAACTGAGTTTTACTTCTTCAATAAAATTGGCATTCAAAATACCTTGGGGACCGCCACCACTTCCCTGGGTGCCAAAGTGATTGATTACGGGTATTTCAACACCATCGAGATAATATACATTCTCATTGGGTGCGCCGCCACGAATGATGATATCATTACGGAAACCGCCGCCACCCACACCGCCGCCTACTCCGGGTAGGGATTGAATTACTTTACTGATATCAAAATTCCCTCCGGGGTTTCTTTTGATCTCTTCTGTGGTCATTTTTTGAACACTCAATGGTGTTTCAATACTGGCAGCCCTGGCAGTAGCTCGTCTTCCTGAAACCGTTACTTCAGCTAAGGAAGAAGCGGTTGGTTCTGCTTCTAAAGTGATCACATTGATATTCCCGTTGGTGATGAGAACATTATTCAGATTCAAAGGTTTATATCCCAGGGCATTGATGCTGATATTATAGGTGCCCGGGGTAAGACCGGTAAATCGGAAGATACCGGTTGAATCTGTAAGGGTATTTTTTCCGGAGGGAGATAATAACACCGCAGCCGCAGTAACGGGACGCTGTGTATTTTTGTCGATCAGCGTACCGATAAGACTGCCCTGCTGTGTGCCTTGAGCCTGTATTTCAGAGAGAAACAAAGCTCCCAAAACCATCCATAAGAGCGATAAACGACGTAACATATTGCTTGCTTTTATTTTCGAATGACAAAGAAATAAAAAGATTGTTCAAAATTGAAATAATATTATTCCAAAATTGTAATTTTAATACATGAAGTCGATAGAACATCTCTGGAAACGCTTTGAAAATCAGCACCCAAAAGCTACGCTCACAGATTTTGGGGTATGGTTGATCAAAAACGATGTTCCTGAAAAAGAATTGGTTAAGCAAACCATGCGTCAGGATAACAGTAGCGTGAAGAAAAAAGTATCGGGTAGAATGACCTCTACCGATATGGTGGGTATTTTTATTTCAAGGTTGTATCGTTTTCTAAGAATGGCCAGTAAAGACCTGCTGGCCAAACACGATATTGCATCGATCGATGAATTTGCATTATTGGCTACCTTATTGGTTCACCCCGGTATGACCAAAACAGAGTTGTTAAAACAAAACTTAATGGAGATTACCACCGGTAGTGAAATGCTGAAACGTTTTGTAGCACGTAAATGGCTGATCGAGCAAAGAGATAAAAATGATAAAAGAATCACCAGACTTTCTTTGAGTGCAAAAGGTCAGCAAATCATCTTTGCATGTATGCAGACATTAGATGATATAGAAGATATTCTTTCCCCTTTGAATACAAAGGAACAAGAAACCTTATATCATATATTGAATAGATTGGATGCTTTTCATTCAGAGAAACACCAGGTGAAACAAGTATCGTCGATTATTTCATAATGATCGAATTACTTTCGAGACCTGTAGAAACAATAATCTGATATAGAATAGACCTATTTGCTTTTTTATTATTTATGTTAAATACTAAAACTAGATTGTATTAATAATACTTCATAAGAAGTTGAAGAAGTTTTTCAGAAGTAGAAAGGTATTTACATCCGTTTTTATTTCATCATATTATTCACCGCTTTACAAATGTGTTAAGGTGTATTTACAATAGGAGTTGTTCTTGTTTCTGTATGTCCACCAGCAGTTACGTTTGTGGTGATTGTATGACCTAGAACTGGAACAAAATCAATATTAATAATATAACCTTGAGCAGCATGAACATTGCATAAAAATGCTTCACTATTTGGGGCCCATATTGCAGTAGTGTCTTCTCGTCTTAATCGAATAGCAATATTATTAGTTGCGTTGTTTGGACAGTTTGGGATTAGGCATTGTGGCATTTTTATACCTTTAAAGTTTATGAATATTAAGGTGCTAAAGTTGCGGAATTAAACTTTACCAACTTATTCCAGTCTATGGAGCCATCGTTCATGCAAAAGGTTTCGGCAAATTCTTTTGTGAATTTATTTATCATTTGCGAATAAGATTGAATAAAATCGTCATTACGTTCTTTCGCATGGTGTCCTAGTGGCTCGATAATTTTTGTGAAAAGGTCTATATCACCTGAAATAAATTCCCAAAATTTTTGCCCACAATATTTGAAATAATCCCCTTTGTCTGAATTGTTATCCCTACCGTAACAACAACCATTTACGGCTATTATGTTTAGTTGTGAATTGCTTGTACGAAGCGTCTTTTGTGCGGTCTTGAAATCTGCTCTCATTTTGCCGATCTGTGAGCTATTGCCCCAATTGGGGCCAGATTTTATCGTTACAATATAGCGAACGCCATCGTTGTCAAACTCTAAGTCAATACCCTGAATACCGGACTTACGACCACCGTACACTTTACTATTTATAAAAATCGCAAGCCCCTCAAGCCAGTCTCCAAAAATCGTTTCTTCTTGTGAGGAAATAAATGCATCTGTCAAATTCTTTATAATATCCTGGGCAGTCAGGATATATTTTGCCTTAAAAAGATATGGATTTTTCTTTCCTAAAACCTTTCTTAGCTTTAGGTCATTTAGTCCAGAAATTCTTTTTTGGTGAAAAGTTCCTATGTTTTCTTCAACGTACTGTGTAACGTCTTTTAGGTTTAGCTGTTTCATATTTCACTGTCGGCTCTAATAAATATAATTCCACTGGTTTAACTTGTTCTTTAACCATTTCATAATATTCTGGGACCATATCAATACCAATCGAGTGTCGTTTCATTCTATTCGCAACTAAAATTGTTGTTCCAGAGCCCATAAAAGGGTCAAGGATCGTATCATTTTCCTTTGTGAAAAGTTTGATAAACCATTCAGGCAGTTCTTCAGGAAAAGCAGCACTATGATTTTTATTGCTGCACTCTGTTGCTAAATGGAGAACATTAGTAGGGAAAGCCTTATCTCTCGTCAACCAATTTGAAATGTTTTTGCCAAAACCACTACCCACTTTTGAATTGTCTCTTATTTTATCTGTTTCACTTAGATTCTTAAGTCTTGATTTAGCCCAATCACCCATTGGAACCATTACTTCTTCTTGATACATGTTAAACTTCTTATCCTTGTTAAATTGTAGAAGTCTTTCCCATGCGTCACGAAATCTATTTGGCCATTTACCAGGGTAGCAATTCTTTTTGTGCCAAATAAACTCCTCTGTCCATAACCACCCTTGCTTACGCATTTCAAGAATCAATTCCATTACATAAACACTCCGCTCTCCTTCAACAACCTTTTCCTTTATATTAAGTATAAATGTTCCTGTTGGTTTTAAAACTCTAAGAAGCTCCTTTGTTATCGGAAGAAACCATTCAACATATTTATCTGGATGAATACCTCCGTAAGTTCCTTTACGCTGGTCTGCGTATGGAGGAGATGTCACAATGAGGTCAACGGAGTTATCAGGAAGTTTCTTAAGTAATGTTTTACTGTCGCCTAGAAATAAATCTGTCCTTATTTCCATAGTATTATCCTGTTTGTACAAATATAAACCCTTTGTTACCGAATGCCAAAAATTTTAGTAATTTTAAAATATTCAAAAGATAGTTTGGAACATCAATGTAACACAATCGTTTGCTCCATATCTTCTAATGCAACCCCTTTGGTCTCAGGCATCATCTTCCATACATATAGTAATTGTAGGAACATCATGAATGCAAAGAATCCGAAGATATAAGTACCGGGTACATTGGCGGCAAAGAAAGGAAATACCTGTGCTACCAATGCTGCAAATACCCAATGCGTTAAACAACCAAACGAAGTACCACTGGCACGAACCGAGTTGGGGAATAGCTCTGATAAAAATACCCAGATCACAGCCCCTTGTCCAACCGCATGCGCCGCAATGAACAGAAACACATAATACACGATCATCGTTTTATCTGCCGCATTAAAAGACACTGCGATCAGGGTAAGAGAAATGATATAACCCACAGAACCTATATACATCAATAATTTTCTTCCAAAACGATCGATCAGGTACCAGCCTGTGATGGTGAAAATAAGATTCACAACACCAATACCTACTGATGATAACAATGCACCACTTCTTTCAATACCCGCCATCTCAAAAACTTTAGGAGCAAAATAGATAATGGCATTGATACCCGACATTTGATTAAAGAAAGCGATCAGAAAAGCCAATACCAGCGGAGCCATGAATTTTTTAGAGAACAGTGATTCTTTGACCTGTGTCACTGAGTTTCGAATGGCATCGATCATGGCATCGGTTGCTTCACCGGTAATCGCCAATACTTTTTTGGCTGCGGCTGCATCATTTTTATACAATACCAACCACCGTGGTGTTTCGGGTGTAAACAACATCATCACTGAAAATAAAAGAGAAGGAATAGCTACCACTCCCAACATCCATCTCCAATCATTTTCGCCACCCAAACCTTGTAATAAATAATTGGAAAAATAGGCCAACAAAATTCCGGCAACTACATTCAGTTGAAAAGAGATCACTATTCTGCCACGATATTTCGGTGGTGCTATCTCAGAGATATACACGGGTGCCACAACGGAAGAAGCGCCGATACTCAATCCACTTAAAAAGCGAAAGACCATAAACGTGTACACATCCCGTGCCATCGCAGCACCAACAGAAGTGACCAGAAATAAAATACCAATCCAGAACAAAGTCTTTTTTCTTCCGATACGATTGGCGGGAATGTTTCCCAAGGCAGCACCAAAAACAGTTCCATACAATGCCATGGCAATAGCCGTTCCATGCATCCAGTCGCTCAGATTCCATAAAGATTGAATGGCTTGTTCTGCACCGGATATAACCGCTACATCCAAACCAAATAACAATCCACCCAAACCTACTGTGATGGACCATAGGGCAAGCTTCTTATGCATATCGTCTGTATTTGCAATTAAGTTACTTATTAATTGAATACTGTTTGCAGAATGACGATATATCCCCAAAACAAAACCGACCTCATGAAGAAGTCGGTTTTTATATATACATGGATAACCATATTATTTTGCCGGCGTAAGGATGATATTTCTATACTCTACCGGACCATGATCTCCTTGCAGCATAATGGGGCCCGGCTCTCCTTCCTTACTATCCAATGCGCCTCCTGTAATTCCGGGGATGATCTGGTCTACAATAATGGGTTTTCCATTCGCCACCACTGTTACCCTGCGACCGATAAGGGTGATATCATAGGTTTGCCATTCGCCGGGTGCCTTGGCCACCATCTCATTGGGTGTTAAAAATCCATAGATACCACCGAAATAAGTAGAAGAGGGTTCTTTACCGGCATTGTCTTCTACTTGCACTTCATAGCGACCTCTTAAATAGATACCGCTATTGCTTCCTGCAGGATAACGAAATTCAATATGCAGTTTGAAGTCGGTGAAGGTTTGATCCGTTATCAGATTGGTTCCCGATTTAGCACTGGTTAATACACCATTGATATTCTGCCATTGGTTATTCTTGCCCTGTCCATGCCAACCACTAAGGTCTTTGTTATTCAACAATTGAATGGGCTCTCCCCACAGCACCGGACTTGTTCTCTTCAGCAATGGCGCTCTTTCTCCGGTAAACGTATAGGTTTTACCATTACTTGCTTGAATGGTTCCTTTGAGTTGATCGTTTTCAAGCGTTGCTTCCAGTACCATTTCTTTATCGGTACGATCCCATTGTGGTGGAATGGAAAAATGAATCTTTCCCTCTTTCACATGTACTTGTGCAATGGGTCTGGCACTTCCTCCATCGGCCACAAATTGTCCTACCAAAGTTTTGATCCCCGATAATTTGATCTCTAACCAAGACGGTGCGATTCGATCACCCATATTTACAGTAAGATCCCATCGTCCGATAACATCATGATCGGCCATATTTTTTTCTTGAACGGAAAATGCACTAACAATGATAAAAGCTGCTACTGCTATTACAAACAGCAAAGCACGATTGGTATATCGTTTCATAGATCGTAATTTGAATATTGAAGATAAGAAAGTATCATTTGATCTATTTCTAAAAAAACCATCGATTGTCTCTTCTTTATTTTTGGGCAACAATCATGCATCCATTTCCTGATACAGCAGGTAACAGAAAGTCAAGTATCATACACAGCAATATCAATGGATAAAAAATGATCAATGAAACCAGTACAACAATTTTCAAGGGTAGTATGTATGCATTAAAAAGGATAAGATGACTATTTAATAACTCATTACTCAATTTACCCCAAAAGCCATACGTGCTCTTTGTTTCAGTGATTGTAAAACGGTTTTGATACAAGAGTTCTTTTATACGCTCTTCGGTATATATTTTTTGATTTTTCTGAATGCTTTCATAGCTATCATATTTGCTAATAATGCGCTTATAGAAAGGCAATAGTATGGTATTGTTTACCGGCACATACAACAAAAGCTCTCCACCTGTCTTCATGGATGTATACAATTGAGCCAACGCCAGATCATCATTTGTACAATAGGGTAAAACAGATAAGCATAAGGAAATATCATACTTGTCTGACTCATTAAAAGATTCAATTTCTATTTGCTCAAAAACAACATGTGTGTATTGCTGCACTTTTGCATATTGTTTACAAAATGAAATATTGCTTTCTGCACGATCCAGTCCTTTAAAAAAGCTGTTGGTATGGGTGGCGGCGTAGGGAAAAAGAAATTGACCCTCACCACATCCAACATCCAGCAGCGAAAATGAGTCGCCCCTTTTTGCTAATAATTGCTTTAGCCGTTTTGCAATATGCCATTTTCGAAGTTGTGTAAGATAATTGGATAGATAAATAAAACGTATCCATTGTGGGTGGTTGAATAACCATTTCGGGTACTGATGTGTAAAAATCTTTAATGGCTCTTTCTGCTTCAAACCTTGCATTTAGAAGTTCAATATAAAAGTGGATGAACAAAGAAAAAAATATTCATCGATTCGGGTTCTTCAATTGTAACACTTCGATTGCTAATGAAAACAGCTTCATCAATCCGGTCTCATCCGTATTCTTTCAACTATTTTATCATAATTATCCTTTAGAGATTTTTGATCCAAAATCCGCAAGAAACCGAATAAGTCATTGATTTTGATATACATAACTTTTTATATAAATAATTAATTACTGTTTTGCATTTCGACTGATGGATCAATTTATACCGGTATCATTCACCTTTAAACTGTTTTTTGTATCTTTTCTATCCTATCTAATACCTAAAATAACTATTATGAAAAAATTGTTACCGCACTTGTGGTGCTGGTGCTTGCTATTCTGTAGCACACTTAGTATTGCACAAAACCGCACAATTACGGGTAAAGTCGCAGACGCAAAAGGACAGCCCGTTCCCTATGCCAGTATTCTGATCAAAGGCACCAAAACAGGAGCCAATGCCAATGAAGAAGGCGCATTTACACTTGCTATTCCTTCCGGAAAAGTAATCTTACAAGTCAAAGCCATCGGCTATGAAGACAAAGAAGTGGAAGTGGGTACCAGCAATAATCTTTCCATTTCCTTGCGCAGTGGTACGGCCATGAGTGAAGTGGTGGTAACCGCTTTTGGTGTGAAGCAACAGAAAAAAGCATTGGGTTATGCAGCTACAGAGATCAGCAATAAAGATCTCTTGGAAAGCAAGCAACCCAATCTCATCAATGCTATTCAAGGGCGTGTAGCGGGTGTACAGATCAATTCTACCGGCGGCGGTCCGGGACAGGGTGCCAGAATTGTGATTCGCGGACCCAAAAGCTCATTAGGTAGTAATCAACCCCTGTTTGTTATTGATGGGGTGATCGTTGACAATAGTACGGTTGTCGAAGGGGGTAATGCTGCGTTGAGAGGTATGAGCAACAGGATATCAGATCTTAATCCCGATGACATTGAAAGTCTCTCCATTTTAAGAGGTGGTGCAGCTACAGCCCTATACGGTTTTAGGGGTAGTAATGGTGTGATCGTCATCACCACTAAGAGTGCCAAGACCGGTAAAATGAGAGTGAGTTATACATCCACAGTGGGTACTGAAGAAGTCAATAAATTTCCTGATGTACAAACCACCTACACACAAGGTTATAACAACACATACAATAGAAATGATTTCTTCCCTTCATTTGGTCCAACCGTAGCTGCCGGTAAAACAGCCGACCCTACGCACCCCGATCAGCTTTTCCATCACTATGCCCGAGCCTATGAAAGAGGTTATCAATATCGCAACACGGTAAACATCAGTGGTGGAACTGAAAAAGCATTGATCAATTCTTCTTTTGGTTATTTTAAACACAAAGGTGTTTTACCGAATACCGACTACTCCAATTTCAACGCTCGCTTGAATGCTACTTTGAAGTTGAGTGATCAATTAAAATTGAACCCATCCGTAAACTATATCAGCAGCGGTGGATTGCGCTACAATGCTGATCGTTTTAATGAAAGTCTCACTTACTGGAGTCCAAGATGGGATGTACGTGATTATAAAAATGAAGACGGCACACATAAAACTTATGGAAACAACAATCCCATTTTTGGAGCCTACTATAATTTGTTCAAGGATAAAGTAGATCGTGTGATTTCCAATGTAGCCATCAACTATGCGCCTATCAGTTGGTTAGACATCAGCTATCGTGTTGGTTATGATTTTACCTCAGACAGCAGAAGAGCAACCGCACCTGCGCAAGTGCCTCGTGCCGGCGTCATCAACTTTGCTGATAATGCATTGGGATTTGTTGGAGAGTATCGCATCCTCAATAAAATCCTCAACAGCAATTTATTGGTAACCGGTAAATTCAATTTGAGTGATCAATTCGGATTAACAGTGAGAGCCGGACATGATCTCGTTGACCAGAGTTATAATTTCCAGCAAACAGAAGGTCGTGAATTGGATGTGCCCACACTACTCTCTCTCAACAATGCAAAATTTGTAACACAGAACAGTCGTCAAACCGCACTCAGAACCATGGGTGTTTTTGGGGATGCTACTTTGAGCTATCGCAATTTTGTATACCTATCTGTAACCGGACGTAATGATTGGGCGAGCTCTGTTGCCAGTGGTAACCAAAGCTTCTTTTATCCAAGTGCCAGTTTGAGTTATGTATTCAGTCAGCATTTTGAATTACCTTCTTGGATCTCTTATGGTAAGTTACGTAGCTCATTTGCCAAGATCGGTATTGCACCCGTGACGCCTTATCTTACCAATACTTATTACAACAACGCATTTGGACAACCTGTGAACAATGTGATTGGTTGGACCAGAGATGATGTAAGAGGCGCTACTGAACTGAGACCCGAGTTTACCGATAACCGTGAGATTGGTTTAGAAATGCAATTCCTCAATAACCGTGTTGGTTTTGATGTTAGCTATTATAAGATCAACAGTAAAGACGTAGTAAACCCGGTATTGGTTCCGAATACAACCGGATTTAATTCTTTCATTTTGAATTCGGGTGAAATTGAAAACAAGGGTATTGAACTGGTCGTGAATGGTACACCTGTTAAGACGAATAATTTTACTTGGGATGCGAGTGTGAACTTCACCAGTAACCGCAATAAAGTCATTAGTTTGGCTCCGGGTTTAACTGATATTGTGATTGGAAGTCAGTTTGGTTATCTCAACAGCGGTGCTACACAGCGGTGGGTAGTGGGCCAACCTGTTGGTGGTTTATATGGTATCGGTTATCAGCGTTTTTATGGAACCGCCCCAGACGACAGAATTACATTGCGCAGAGATCTTCCCATGTTGATTGCTACCACCGGTACCGGTGCCGGTTTTCCTATTCGTGATGTAACCAATCAACGTTTATTGGGTAACTCACAACCGCGTGCTATTTGGGGTATCAATAATAGTTTCACGTATAAAAACCTCACACTCTCTGTATTATTTGATATCAGAAGTGGTTTTCAGCGATTCAATCAGTTGGGAAATTTCATGAGTGCTTTTGGTATTGCTAAATACACAGAAGATCGTAATAGCACACGTGTTTTCCCGGGTGTAGTTGCCGGCGGTGCTGCCAATACACAAACGGTTTGGTTAGGACAACAAGTAGGACCTGATGGAAGAAACTATGGTGATGGTTTCTACAGAAATATTCATAGAGGTGTTACTGAAAACTTTGTGGAAGATGCGGGATGGACTCGTTTACGTACGTTGAGTTTATCTTATCGTTTACCTGCTAAACTTTTCAAAAAACAAAACTTCATAAAAGATGCTTCTGTTACCTTAACGGGAAACAATCTTTTATTGTGGACCAAGTATTCAGGTTTTGATCCTGAAAACAGTTCAACAAGTGCAGACAGCAATGCGGATGGTTTTGCCGGATTTACTTATCCGGGTGTACGCAGTTATTTCCTGACACTGAATGTTAATTTCTAACACCCAAACTTGAAGATCATGAAAAAATATAGTATCAATCCCCATCAACTTCTCTGCTGTTTGTTACTGGCAGTAACAATCATCGGCAGTAGTTGTAAGAAATATCTAGACATCAATAACGACCCCAACAGACCTACGGAAGCACCTATCAATGGTTTGTTGGCAGCTACTACACAGAATACCGGACTGAATGTATTTCGTGTTGCCAATGCAGGTCCTAATTATTATGTACAATACTTCGCTTCACCGAATGCATCGAGTCCAACAGATATTTATGATCGTGTTGACTATAGTACGCTTTGGAGAAACTTGTATGATAACATGACAGACCTCTATGACTTACAGGAACTGTCTATTAAATTGAACAGCTCTGCACATTTGGGTATGGCAAAAGTGATGATGGCGATCAACTTGAGTTTAACAACCAATTTATGGGGTGATGTTCCTTTCTCGGAAGCTTTTAAAGGAGACAACTTAACGCCTAAGTTTGATGACGCACAACAATTGCATACACAGTGTATTACTTTATTGGATGAGGGTATTGCCGAACTACGCAAAACACCTACTGTTAGCGTAACACCTGCTGCAGATTTTATGCATGGTAATGCAGCAGCTAGTTCTGCCGCTTGGAATACCACCAACAGAATTTGGTGGATCAGAACTGCCTATGCCATTAAAGCAAGACTGTTACAACAGTTGTCTAAGACAACAGGATACAGCGCTACAGCAGTTTTATCTGCAGTAGACAGTGCCTACACCAATAACAATATGGAATCAAGGGTCACTGTTTTTACCTTGCGTAATCCATGGGCACAGGTTGCCAGAAACCAAGCCGGATTGGTATTGGATGGTTGGTTGAGTACACAGTTCATCAACAATTCCATGAATGCCAATACAGCATCGCAGGATCCGCGTTTACCCAGACTTACCAATCTTACTCGCTTCAATGATTACAGAGGAACGCGTAATGGTGTGGGGCGTGTAGGTACAGGAACCACCAATGATGAATGTTATCTTGTATTAGCCGGTTTTTATAGTGGTGATGCTTCTCCGCTTTTTGTAAGCACCTATGAAGAAGTAAAATTCATCGAGGCAGAAGCTGCGCTAAGAGCTGCGAATCCAACAAGGGCTTATACTGCTTATCTTGAAGGTATCAGAGCGAATATGAATAAGATAGGAGTAAGCGCAACAGATAGAGATGCTTATCTCTTAAGAGCAACGGTAGGCGTAGGAAGTGGTGCATTAACACAAGCCAGGATTCTGGAAGAAAAATACAAAGCCTTGTTCCTTTCTCCGGTTACGTTTGATGATGCCAGAAGATTTAATTATGCATATACCGGCTTTCAATTACCGGTAGGAGCTATTCTTACATCTCCCATCAGAAGACTGGATTACCCTTCCAGTGAAAAAACAAGAAACAGCAAAACACCTAATGTGGGTGCTTTGACTACGAGGTTGTGGTGGGATGCGAATTAGTGGATGGACCATGGTCCATAGATTATGGCTGATGACTTATAGCTAATAGTCCGTAGTAAAAGAAAGAGGCAGTATCAGACTTTTGATACTGCCTCTTTCTTTTTAACCATTTGCCATGGTCCATGGACTATGGACTAATCCTATCCTCCCGCATACAGATCCCAGTTGATCTCTGATTGTGGGCGAGGGAATTGTTTGAAGATGGTTCCCTGATCAAATGATGTAGGGATGGTATTCAGTCTGTCATATCTGCGTGCATCGATCCAGCGGTGACCCCATGGTTCAGCCCACAGAGAATAACGACGCTGGTATAATATTTCATTGATCAATGCCGCCTGTGTAGTAGCACCACCATAATTACCAATGTTCGCTGCATTTCGAATGATATTGATCGCATTTACTGCATCAGTCGTTTGATTCAGTTGAGCATGCGCTTCCGCTTTGATCAAGATCAATTCCTCATTCTTAATAAATGGTATGGGTGAGGTATTGCTTGCCCATCTTTTATCCTGATGAGTACCTACCAATGGCATTGCATCTGTTGTAATAGTTACAGGAGTAGCCCGCTGGTGGAATTTGGCGGCCACGCGTGCATCACCCGGTGTAGCATCTGCCAAAACAGAAGGATGCACAACGATGATGGTGTTGATATTTGCATCCAATACATAGAACAATGGATTGAATGCATCGGGTGGTGCACCAAATGTATGTGCAGGACCCGCACCTAACGCACCTGTAAGATTCATGAAAGAGAGATTCAATGCAGTTAACGCGCCTTGCCAGTCTTTACGATATACTGCACAACGTGCTGCGATTGCTCTGTTCACTCTTTTCAATCCATCAATGGTATTAAAACCGGTAAATCCTGCTGTCAGTGTAAAAGGAAAAGTAGTACCGCCATTATTCAGATCATCATATCCCGCATTCAGTAATGAATCCACAAAACCCATCGCGGCAGTATAAGACCTGAAACCACCGGGCTTTAATGGGTCTTTTACATCTGTACGGATACCATTTTCATATTGCCAGTTAGCAGGAATCATGAACTGATAGGCCATGATGGTTTTAGCAAAACCGGCCACGGCTCTTTTTTCTTGCGCAGACAATTCACCTGAATTATTTGCAGCATCAATCAGTACATATCCTTGTTTGATACACTGATACGGTGTTGCATAAGATCCACCACCGGTGGCACCAAATCCGAAGTAGGCAGCGTCAGGTACACGACCTGCCTGACCTAACCAATCGGTTTGAAAACGAGGGTCGGATGCATTGAGATACCAGGTTTCTCTTCCGAAAGTATTCCACGCCTGAGATATATTGGTGACATATCCTCTATGTCTTTGTTCCAAACCGGTTACCAGAAACTGCACCTGGCGACGAGTAGCGTTGTTCAACACACTCGACTCACTTGGGTTATTTGGGTCAACCAGCTCTTTTACTTCCAGTGGGTTACATGCAAAGTGAAATGCTGCAGCACCCGCTATTAATAGTATTTGAAGCTTTTTCATGTGTGTAATTTTATTGTAATTATTGTCACATGGAATTCGCCAAAAAAATTCAATCATCTCAATATCAAACGCTCTGTTGGCTCATTTCATGTATTTGAGATTTAGAAGTCAATTTGTAAGTGAAAGAATAATCTTCTGGCTGTTGGATAAGGAGCCACGTCTACGTTATTGGCAACAGCTTGTGCACCAAAGGTGGATGTTTCAGGATCATAACCCTGATACTTGGTAGCCAAGAAAACATTGTTTCCGGAGAAACCAACCTTAGCACGCTGAATCACTCTTCCGAATGTACGACTTAAGAATTCTTTTGGAACGGTATAGTACAAACCGATCTCACGTACTTTCAGGAAGGTTGCGTCCTGTACCCAGCGACCTGCATTGTTATAAGGTGCAGGCGGACGCTGACGTCCATTAGGGATACCATCTTTGTTATCATCCTCAAACCAGCCTTTGGTAGTACCACCACCATCGGTGAGGAATGAAGTCAGGTTGATATTATCACCACCACTACGATATTCCATCAAGAAATTCAGATCAAAATTCTTCAGGAAAGTAATGTTGTTAGACCATGATGAAGTCCAGTCTGGCTGTGCATTACCCCACACTGTAAATACGCCCGGAGAAACTGCCGGTGTACCTACGATGGTAGTAGGCGCTACACCTTGCTGGTAGAGGAAAGTACCTAAACCGGCTCCGAAAGCACCTGCTGTATAAGAAGGAATACCCAGTCTGGTTAACACTACATCATTCTTCCACCACATCAAACGAGTTGACCACTTGATCTTTTCTTTTTGGATCACCGTACCGGATAAAGCCAACTCAATACCCTTGTTTCTCATTTCAGCTTCATTACTCAGTGTAGTTGCTACACCTGTTGAAGGAGAAAGGTTCAATGGCTGCAAGTTGTCTTTGGTAGTTTTGATATAGTAAGTTCCTTCAAACAAAATTTTGTTATTGAAGAAGCCCGCATCCAAACCAAATTCAATTTCTTCTGCTCTTTCAGGTCTAACGTTGAGGTTACCCACGTTCACCGCTACTGTTGAACCCAATAACCCTCCAATGTTCACACCACCCAGTGAAGTAAAGGTTGCACCAAAAGGTACAGGACCCGCTGTTTGACCATAAGCCACACGTGGTTTCAACTGTGTAATGGTGCGTGATTTCCAGAAATCAAAATTAGTCAGGTTCACCGCCAATGACGCTTTCGGGAATGCATAGTATTTATTTGGATCTCCATTGGTATTGGATTTATCCCAACGGATACCCACTGTACCAATGATCTTGTCTTCAAAATTTGCTTCTTGTTGTAAGAAGATACCGACATCTCTTTGAGAATTCTCAAACTGTGCTTCTACTTCTTGTACGGTAGCTTGTTTGATATTAGATTGTCCGGGCGCCAAACCACGACCACGGTTAAAGAGTCCATCGTTTTTAAAATCCAAACGAACCATACCGGCTTGGGTAGACATGCTTACTTTCTTCACTTCCCAGTTATATACCATCGCAGCTTGGAAATTGGTATTCATGGTTTGTTGTCTACCTACCAACACATCACCCGGATTTGCCTGTCCACGTTGGAACTGTAAATCATCCGGTAGATACACTTTGGTAGAATTCTGGAAGAAGTCCAAGCCACCATTCAGTTTGAATTTCAATTGTGATTTTTCAGTACGCAACAGATTTACATCCAATCCGAATGATTGAATAAAACGGTTTACCAATGAGTTATTGATCCCTTTATCTGTTACCGCCACCGGATTCTCTGCGAAATACGGGTTGGTAGGATAAATACCATTTACTGGTCGCAGATCAAAATAATTCGGTACATAAGCAATATTGTAACCAATACTCGCACCTGAGTTATTTTGGTTACCGGTAAAACCACGATTGGTATTACTACGGCTATAATTAGAGTTAACACTCAGTGTGATGTCTTTGGTCAGTTTATGGTCAATATTTGCACGCACAGACTGACGCTCAAAACCTGTTCTTCTCACCGTACCACCTTCATCTGTCATAGAACCGGAAATAAAGAACTTGGTCTTTTCATCACCACCGCGAAGGCTCAAACGGCTATTCAGCAGGGTAGCTGTATTTCCGTAGAAATAATCTTCATAGTCAATAAAAGTACCGTTAGCTACTGCATTCTGATAACGTGTTAATTCAATCGGTCTTCTGGCAACGGGGAAGAAAGTGTTGATCTTTGCTTCGCTCCAGTTGTCAACACCCATTAACTTCAATGGTGTTGCAAAACCGATGTCTTGTGCAAAGCTGATGGTTGTTTTTCCTGCAACACCTTTTCTGGTATTGATGACCAATACACCGGCATTCGCACGGGTACCGTACATGGCGGCAGCTGATGGACCTTTCAATACTTCAATGCTTTCGATATCAGCCGGGTTGATATCAGCCAAACGGTTGGCACCATCATCCTGATTCGCAGCACCTGCACCTGTTACCGATGCACGACCTGTACGCTGAAAGTCATTGCTGATGTACACACCATCCAATACAATCAGTGGTGCAGAAGCCTGAGTAAGACTAGATAAACCACGTAATTGAATGTTGATACCACCACCGGGAGCACCGGAGTTCATACGAATGGTTGCGCCGGGAACTTTACCATACAGCGCACCATCTGTGGTTTGAATCTGCGTAGTACCCGTGAGGTCACGCGCAGAAACCGTAGTTACTGCATTGGCAAGGTTGGAACGTTTGATCGAAGAAGCCAGACCTGTAATAACCACTTCTTTCAGTGGATTGATCTCTTCTTCCATCATGATACTCACAGTAGGTCTGTCTGCCGATACACTTACTTCTGCTGTTTTATAACCAACATAGTTTAGTACCAGCACCGCGGTTCTGCCGGTGGGTTTAATAGAAAAATTACCGCTCGCGTCGGTAGTGGCCACCTGTTTGGTGCCCTTGATGGTAACAGATACTCCTGCAAGTGGATTCCCTGTTACGTTTTCTTTAACTGTACCCGAGGCTGTGAACCCCTGGGCACCTGCATCTATCATCTTCATAAAGAAGAACAATAGAAGCAGCGTTTTCAGTAGATAACGTTTCTGCATACTCAGCATTTTGTTTGTGAATAATTGGGTTTTCGAAATGGTTATATAAAACTTGGATGTAAAGACTATTTTTTAATGATGGGTAATTTGATGACGGAAGGATATTGTGTGGAATGATGAATTGTATTCTCCACTTTCATACCCGTTGTTTCATCATAATTATTACCACCTGTATTCATGTTTCTGTCGAAGCGAGGAAAATTACTGCTCGATACTTCAATACGAATGCGATGCCCGGGTGCGAAATAGTTACTTGTTACCATCGGCGTGAGATCTACTTTGTACACTTTCCCTTTCTCCATGAATACTTCTTTATCATATCCTTCTCTGTAACGCAAACGCTGAATGGTTTCATCGAGGTTATATGCTTTACCATCAGGATATACATCTATCAACTTAATGGTAATATCCGTATCCGGACCCGAAGAAGACACATAAAGTGTTGATTCAATAAAGCCAGTTATTTCTACCCCCTCTTTTAATACATCAGAAGTGTACACCAGGATATCATCTCTCAACTCCATCGTTGATTGATCAAAAGAACCTCCTTGCACGGCATTTCCTGTACAACAAACATTACCACCATACGACGGCACCGGGTTCATGGGATCATATTGAAATGCATCGGGTTTGTTTTCTTTGGGTGGTGCTGCTAATAATTGTCCGTCACCATTTCTGGTATTGGCTTTGCCTGCACTGCTTAAATAGAAAGACTGCATTTCTGCTCCGGCAGGTGGGAAAGTTTCTGATTGTTGCCATTTGTTGCTACCCATGGTATAGTAGCGTACCCGTGGATTCTTTTGTTTGAAATCATTTTGCTCTCCTTTCAATAACATATCAAACCATCCCCAGGTCAATTCATCATAATTCAATCTCGCATCACCTACACTTCTTTCTCCTACAACCGTATTCTCTGTAGCTCTTTTATAAGAGCAATGTAATACCGGTGCGATGACGAGATACTGATTATCGGCAATGGCTTTGTCTTTCGCACTGTTGCGAGCATGATTGAAGAGTGCAATATTGGGTGCAGAAGACACATCATACCAGGAAACAAACCAGTAAGCCGGTGTATTCAATGGCATATCATCATGATACAATCCACCTTTGAACCATTTAGGATCATTGGGTTTGCGACGAATCATATCTTCATATACACCTTCTTGTCCTTTTACATTTTTAATGATGTCTTGTAATGGAAGATGACGCAATCCTACCGACCAATCAACCCTTGGCATTTCTGTAGACATATCATAAAAGCGTTGTAAGCGCTGTAAGTCTTTTTGTTGTACGGTCTTTGGGAATGTAGGTTTGAACTTATCATTCTGTGTACCGTATAACCAGGCGGTAAAGAGCATTTGTCCGGCACCGCCCCGATACCAGTTACCTTGTTCCATGAACTTACCCACGCGACCAATACCCGCACCATAACCCTGTGCTACCATGGCAGCCAGTGCAGGATGGTTTTGTGAAGCAACCGCCATTTGCCACTCAGCGGTAGAAGAACAGCCGATCACACCAATTTTACCATTGCTCCAGGGCTGGGCGGCCATCCAAGTAAATGCATCATAACCGTCTGTGATGGGGGCACCGAGAATATTCCATTCACCTTCAGAAAAGTAGCGGCCTCGCTCATTCTGAACTACATAGGCATAGCCGCGTGAAACAGCGTTGTAAGCTTCTTCTAAAGTGCGGGTGGTCATTTTACCATCAACCCAGGTATTAAATTGATAGGGTGTTTTAGAAAATACAATGGGAACTTTTTGATTGCCTTTCGGACGATAAATATCGGTTGCCAATCGGATACCATCGCGCATAGGCATCATGACTTTTTGATCAATGACAGCTATTTCCTGAAGTTTCAAGTAAATAGCCGCAGTATCCTGAGCAGCAGATGCAAGGAATAGCGTACCGCCGACAAGCAGTAAAAACAATTTTCTCATAAGTTTTCTTTAATGCGCTTAAAATGAAGGCAGCGCAAATGATCAAAACGTTGCATAAATATAACGATTAAATAAAATTTTTATGCGCTGTAGAAGAATTACATCAAAATCTAATACTTATATATAATTGCTTTTGATCCAGTATTTTAGAAAAAAAACCCGCTCCAAATGAAGCGGGCTGTCAGGGTTACAGGGCGAAATGATATAGAATGGTTTTACTTATCTCATCTTGATCAATTGAATTACTTTTCTACGATTTCCTTGTGTAAACTCTGCAAAGTAATTACCGGTTTGATAAGCATGGCCGATCTGTACCGTACTATTCGATCCCAATTGGGCTTTGCTATCCACCACACGTCCGGAAGCATCCATCACTCTGAGCATCACCGGTGCATCCTGTTTACTCTCCAGCTTCAATGTAAAGTAAGTACGAGTCGGATTCGGCATCACTGTCACTTTCAAGTCCTCTTCCACACGATTTGCAGCTTGCAGCTTGAAGCTTGTAGCTTCCTCAACAACAGTTGCTTGACTGGTATTCGCAGTATGTATGGTCACCGGTACCGGTGGTACTGAACAGTTATAAGAATTCCAGATGATATGCTTACCCTCACTTTCCACTTCTTCGGCTATGAACAATCCGGTCATGAATACATCGTCTCGACAATCTCTATCACTATGAGCCCTGTGGTCACAATCGTGATGTCCATGACCTTTGTGTTTGCAATCTTTAGAACTGTGTGCTCGGTGATCACATTTATCATCTCCGTAATTGCCACCGGTTACTTTCAACTTACCATCCGGTAATATGATATTGGCAGTAATCCTGGTATCATCTCCTTTCACATGGAATTTCTCTTCATCTCTTCTGTTATCTGTCATGTAGAAAGTAACCTGATACGCTTCCGGATTCACGATCACATCGCTACCAATGGTTACTTTTTTACTTACGCGAACGCTGGTATTTGGAGCAAAACGAATATAGCTGTAGCCACCTGTCTTCGGACCCTTCTCAATTTGTATCTCTTCTACATCAATAGTAGTAGATGTGAATCGAACACTTGCTCCTTCTTCCAGTTTGATCTTACCAAACACCGTACCCGTTAAGGTTACATTCGATCCCTTCTTCAGGGTTACTTCATCATAGTTACCACTAACGGTTGCAGTAGTATTCGAGTTGATGGTCTTATCCTGCAGGTATCTAGTATTACTCAGGTTGTACTGCATGGTTGGCAGGGTTACACTGGCAACACCATAAATCTTGCTGGTGATTGTTACGCCTTTATCTGTATCGATTCTTGGTGCTTTTACAAAGCTACCCGCACCTGTTACAGAACTGTATTTATCGAAGTCGGCTTCACCTTTGCTACTCATTACACCTACGCTACCTGTTTCAACTTTATTATATTGACCCAACTTCACTTCTTTGGTTCCTAAAATGGTGTAACTGCTTACCAGGTTTTGTTTCTGGTAGTTATACGTTGCAGGCAATTCACTTCTACAACCATTTGCATCCGTTGTATAAACACTGTAAATACCATCTGCATCTGATAAACCAAGACTTAACTGTTGCATGGTTGCTTTGGTATTATTATTATACAACCATTGGTAAGTAAACGGACCATTCAGTGTGCTATTGGCTGTTAACACAAATTGGTTACAGAGTGCATTCGGTGAGGCGGTACTGATACTAGCAACAGGTAATGGCTGAATAGTTACCGTAAAGTTGCAGGTACTTGTATTGCCATGGATATCGGTTACTGTAAAGGTTACCGTTGAGATACCCATTGCAAAATCACCACTCGCATTTGTACCCATGCCGCTTCTATTGGTTGCGCCGGTAATACTATATGTTGTACTGGCAATACCACAGTTATCTGATTGATGCAATGCAGGTATCGTGTACTGTGTATTACCACCGGTATTCGCACAGAATACCTGATTCGCCGCACATGTTATGATCGGCTTTTCATTGTCTGTTACTTGGATGTTTTGAGTAATCGTTTTCAGATTACCATTTAGATCCCTTACGGTCCAAGTAATGGTAGTAGTACCTACAGGGTAGTCTTCTTTCAGCAATTTGTTATCGCTTCTAATACCCATGACGCTTGCTACTCCACAATTATCTGCTGTTGCCGGCATCGGTATCGCAATAGTTGCACCGCATTTACCTGCATCGTTATGAACGCTGATATGATTCACACTGATCGTTGGCAGTTCGTTATCAATTACTATTACCAACTGTTTAGCTGTATCTGTAACATTACCGTGTACATCTGTTACAGTCCAGGTTACAATGGTAGTACCCACAGGGAATAATAAAGGCGCATCATTGGTTACTGTTGCAACATCACAATTATCACTGGTTAGCGGTTTTCCTAGATCCACCTGAGCACTACAAGTACCTGTTGTGTTTACCACTCTTACCAATGCCGGTGCGGTGATTTTTGGCTTTTCAGTATCTGTTATGACAACGGTTTGTGTTGCCGTACTACTATTGCCATTCATATCAGTAACAGTCCAAGTAACTACGGTAGTACCTACAGGGAAAAGTGTTGGTGCATTGTTGCCTACATTGGCAATGCTACAGTTGTCTGCTGTTATGGGTGTTCCCAAGCTTACAGTTGCGCCACAGATACCAGCATCCGTTCCCTGGTTGATATTGGCAGGCGCTGTAATAGCTGGAGCAATATTATCTACCACTGT
>JAAXIF010000036.1 GCA_012270485.1 Sphingobacteriales bacterium
GCTTTTTCCCGTTAACTCTAACCAAGAATGGACAACTTTTTGGGGGAGCCTACATAATAATTGAGGATAATCTAATTTTTCTATTATCGGTTGTTACAAGTTCAAAATCGGTAAATTTTATTTTCTTTTCAATTCCATAATTTGAAAAATAACTATCAATATAATTAAACTCAGTATGATGAATCAATTTAGGTACTAACGCCTGATAGGATGATAGTATAAATTTTTTCTCTATATCTGTAAGGAAGGGAGTTCGAGCATTATATAAATCTGTCTGACTAAAAGTTATAAGCAACTTTACTTTATTATAGGCGTATTGAATTGAGTCTTTATAGCGGGTATATAGTTTTTCAAATAATTGTCTTCTTGTGGGCAGCACAAATCTATTCATGCTATCGAGGTATAAAGAGTCAGATTTATAGCTCATGCCTTGAAACACTTCTTTATTGATTAATGAATGGAACTTATTATACTCGATACCGGCATCGCCCTGCTCGATTGCCAAATCTCTGAAATGGTATCTGATTACAGGATCATTCGTTTTGTTTGCCCTAAATCTGACTTTCGTAAGTCCGTTTGACAGCATAAATGGGAAATTCGTATAGCCACCTGTCGGATTGGTAATATCTTCATCCAATAATATCCTTGCAAAAACAATACTATCTGAAAGTTGCCCCTTAAAAAAGAAGCTATCATTAATAACAATCGTTGTCAATCTTTTATCAGTGGCATAAATAGGAATATCCAGAGTGACTTTTTTCCCGTTTATGCCCGTAACTCGACCCTCAAGTTGGAATGGTAAGGTATGAGTCTGCTGGCACTTGCTATAAGTCACATAAACGAAAACAAAAAAGAAAATAAATAACCATTTTTTCATATAAACAGTTTCTGTAAATATATTTAAAAAACTATATACAAAATGGTGTTTTTGTGATTGTCATTTTTGTTTTAAGCATGTAAGGTTAATTCGAGAGAGAGAAACTACAGGTTAGAGTTAAGCCAACATTAACAAATTTGATTAGCTTATACGCTTAATGCGAGGAAAGATTGTAAGATGATTTTAAATCTTCATAATAAAATGAGTTATTCTATTTTCCCGCAATAATTCCATGTGTAGGTAACTATTGTATCATATTGCATATATCGGGAAATATTAGTAACCACATTTTCTCTTCTGATTTTTCGAATCATATGTAAAGTCCCAACTAATATCAATGGATACAAAAAGCGGAATTAAGCCGATATAATCGGCTATATCATGGTGACAAAAGTATTTTTATAGAATGTGAATAAAAAAGTTCTCATTTTGATAACTTTTGAAAAAATAAATATACCTTTGTTATGAAAATTCATTTGATAAGACGAGAAACGGTTGATACTTATAAAAAGCAAAATGCACAAAGTCGAGTCTCTTTCGAGGAATGGCTGGTTAAATTGAAGTATGCTGATTGGGTGATACCCGAGGATATTCAGTCTACTTTTCCGAGTGCTGATCTATTAGGGAAGGGTAGTAATAGAATTGTCTTTGATATAAGCGGAAATAAGTATCGGCTGATTGCTAAGTATGCGTTTGGCGATGTACAAGTCCACTTATTTATTTGCTGGATAGGCACACATGCAGAATACGACAAGCTATGTAAAACGGGGGAACAATATCTTATTCATCATTATTAAAACTACTACCATGGAAACATTAAAATATAAAGTGATCACCAGCATTGCTCAATACAAGAAGTATTGTAATACTTTGGAGGAATTGGTATTCTCCGGTGCTAAAGATAAAAACACCAAAGACGAAATTGCACTCTTAACGCTTCTCATTGAAAAGTGGGATGCAGATCACCTTTCCACCACTGATTTGGATCCTATTCAATTGCTTCAGTCTTTTATGGATGAACAGGGGATGAAAGCGAAAGATCTGGTGGACCTGCTTGAGGTAAGCAAAGGATATGTTTCGGATATTCTTCATTACAAAAAAGGACTTTCAAAAGAGGTGATCAGAAAACTGGCAACACATTTTAAAGTATCTCAGGAGGCGTTTAATAGACCTTATGCATTGGTAGTTCCTGTGCGTGTGTTGAAAACCGGTAGTAAGAAAAGGGCACTAGCAGTCTAATCAGAATACACTTCGCCGCAGTTTCCGACTTGCAGTTGGAATGCTCCTTTTCATGGTGGTGGAACTTTTGGAAAGTTTCGGAACTTCCCAAAAGTAAATGCGCACGGGTATCGTCGCTGCTTTTTTCTCCGCTATCAGTCCGTTATCAGTCCGTTACAAGTCCGTAACATGTCCGTTTACCATTTGGTATTCATTCGTATTTCATTTGATGTCTGTTTTGGTTCCCTTTAAGTATACAGAAGACCATATAAAGGGTTTAGAAAGTGTGTTATTGTCTCAGACCTGCAATCATCAGTACAGGATTAAAAAGAGACCCAGCGTAGGTAATGCCTAAACACGACTAAAACCCGAAAATCTGTCATAGGAGGGGTAGTACAACTTTTGGAAAGTTCCGAAACTTTCCAAAAGTTAATACGCATCAGCTGACATACCGCACATAATTCAATTGTTATTTTCCAACCATTTCAAAACATTATCAAATGTGTTTTGTGAACTTATAATTTTTCCGGATTTATCAAGAATAAGATAAGTAGGGTAAATACGGATGCCGACATCTTTAGTTATCTTTTTAATATCAGTTTCTAAATAGTTGGCCCATTTATAATTGTTTTTATTCAAATAGTGATTCAACTCTTTCACACTATCATCGGTTGATATGCTAATCAGTTCTATTTTTTTCTCAGCAAGTAGTGGTTGTTTTTTAAATATCTCTTTATGATCACTTATACATGGTTTACAAGCTAGAAACCAAAAATCTAGTAGATAATATTTGTTATCAGTAAGTGTGGGAAGTTTTACTTTTTTATTGGATGGATCAATAAAGGTATATGCATTTAAATCTAAGGAAGTAATCGCTAAAATTTTATGTAATCTTTCATGCACTAACGGATAGAGAAAAAACCAACTGAATTTATCACCTTGTCTATCAGTTAATGATTTGAACCTTAATAAATCTTTTTTTGAATTCTGATTTAAACCAATATACATCTCTCCGGCTTGTAGTGAATAGGGGTTGTCTATATGCTTTTCATATAGTTTTAGTAATAGGTCTGATAATGTAGCGGTATCTTTTTTTTGGTATAGAGATGCATTGTTTTTATAAAAATTGAGATGTTCATAATAAATAGAAGAATTCAAAACAGTGTCAATTTTCAGTGCTAAGTCATCAACGTGTAGTTCAATCTTTATCGATCCTGCATCAAGCCAAGCAGCCTGTCTGTACATTTTACCGTTTGCGTGATAACGAATATTGTAAAGATCAATACTCGTCTTTTTAAAAGAAAAGTGGGCGGTATCCTGATACTTAATCGTATAGAACTCTTTTTGACTGATATCAAAGACATCAATCTTTTCGAATTTGTGCTTACCATCATTTTTCATAATCAAGTGTATACTTGTTTGTCCAAATGACGGCGCCCAGATAACGAAACAGATTGATAAGTAATATAATTTTTGTATCACTGTGTTCATATGAGTAAATATACCTAATATTTTATTATATAATGATTATTTATTATAAATATTATGATGTGTTGTGATAACAATTTTTGGTTCTGGTTTCTGTTTTGCTTTTTTTAGAGCATGCATATTTTGCTTTCAATTCGTGAAGCATGGGGAGCGATTACAAAAATTCAATGCTCATACAACCAAGTTTCAATCTCTTCAATACTCGGTAATTCTCTCGTCCAGCCATAAGTGATTGCTTTTTGAGCATAGAATAGTCTTTCTTCGATGGTATCCAGTTTATCCAATAAAGTACAGTTATGCCCCCAAGGTAATTGTGCAACGCTCCGTCGCACAATTGTAGTGTATTGATTTTCATTTGATTGTAATTGTGCAACGGAGCGTTGCACAATTTGAAAGGTTGGATAAGCTTCAGCAAAAGCCCGCATGTATTTGACATTACGGGGTGATAATCCTTTCATATTTGGAAAAGCTGTTTTGAGGTCGGTAATAAAACGGTCAATAACTTTTGTGCCCCAGCCTTGTTGTTGTTGTTGTTGTAAAATGGTGTTACCAATTTCCCAGTAAACGTTGAGCAATTCTTGATTGATGGCAAGTGTGGCTTTTAACCTTGCCTGCCTGATTTTTTCTTTTAATGATTGCAGTATGTTGCGATAATTTGAATCTGGTTGAGAAGACATAACTGCATTGAAATTTTGGTAGTGAGATGCTTGAAAGTTACATCGAAACCCAAATGAATAGGGGTTATTTCTAAGACTATTTTTTTCTAGAAAATCAGCTATGTTTTCTATATGATGCGTGTGATAAAGTGTTGCCTTTCACAGATCGTGAATTGTGCGGAAGGGGCTATGGGTGGTAAAACTTTTGGCAAGTTTCGGAACTTTCCAAAAGTAAATACGCACGGGTATCGTCGCTGCTTTTTTCTCCGTTATCAGTCCGTTATTAGTCCGTTACAAGTCCGTAACATGTCCGTTTGCCATTTGGTATTCATTCGTATTTCATTTGATGTCTGTTTTGGTTCCCTTTAAGTATACAGAAGACCATATAAAGGGTTTAGAAAGTGTGTTATTGTCTCAGACCTGCAATCATCAGTACAGGATTAAAAAGAGACCCAGCGTAGGTAATGCCTAAACACGACTAAAGCCCGAAAAATCTATATTAGGAGGGGTAGTACAACTTTTGGAAAGTTTCGGAACTTTTCAGAAGCTCGTTCTTCCGAAGAGTTTCTCACCATGGTGACTCTTCTGGAAAGAACTTTTCTAATACACCAACGGTTTTGCCCCTCTCCAATAATTCCCCATATTTATGGTTCCTAAAACTTCACCATGAAACAACTTGCCACTTTACTAATAGGAGCGAGCTTGGCTTTTGCTTCTTGTAAAAACAACACTGATTCATCTGCTTATTTTGATACAGCCGGTATGGATACCAGCGTTCATCCCGGTGATAACTTCTTTATGTACGCCAATGGCACCTGGATCAAAAACAGCGTCATCCCCGATGATCAAAGTGGATGGGGGAGTTTTTATACCCTCTATGATGAGAACCTCAAAAAAATGAGAACCATCCTGGATGAGCTATCTGCTAAAACAGACCACAAATTCGGAAGTAATGAACAAAAAGTGGGCGACTTTTACGCGAGTGGTATGGATACTGCTGCCATTGAAAAAGCAGGATATGATCCACTCAAACCCATGTTGGCAAAAATTGATGCAGTAAAAGATTACAAAGAACTCATCAGTTTGTTGGCGACTAGTTACACAGAAGGAGATGGTGCGTTGATTGGTATTTATGTGGGCGCGGATGAGAGAAACAGTGCGAAGAATATTTTGAGTTTATATCAAACCGGATTAACCCTTCCTGAAAAAGATTACTATACCAAAACCGATGCGGCCACTGTGGAAAAACGTGAGAAACTGATTGCGCATATCACAAATCTTTTTGTGCTCACAGGTGTCGATAAAACGATGGCTACTCAACAAGCAACTGCTGTACTGAAATTGGAAACTGCTATTGCGGCATCACACTTGGCGCCGGTGGAATTGCGTGATCCGATCAGGAACTATCATAAAATGTCGGTGGTGGATTTGCAAAAAATATCTCCGAATATTAATTGGTCCAACTCATTGCAACAAATGGGTATTCAGACCGATAGTGTCAATGTAGCACAACCCGCTTATTATAAAACATTAAGTGCACTACTAGCTTCTCAGTCAATCGAAGTGTGGAAGAGCAAAGTGAAGTTCGATTATATCTCTTCCAATGCATCATTACTCAGTAAAGCGTTTGTAGATGAACGTTTTTCTTTCAATAAATTATTCTCCGGTGCTAAAACACAGGAAGACCGCTGGAAGAAAATGGTAAGCAGAACAGATGATGGATTGAAAGATCTGCTCGGGCAAATCTTTGTTCAAAAATATTTTCCTGCAGAAGCTAAAAAGAGAATGGATGAGTTGGTGAATAATTTACAGATCGCATTTGATAAACGTATTGCTCAGTTAGATTGGATGAGTGATACTACTAAGCAAAAAGCAAAAGAAAAATTGACTGCCATCATGAAAAAGATCGGCTATCCGGATCAATGGAAGTCGTATGATGATGTTACCATCACCCGAACCGATTTTTATGGCAACATGCGTAGCATCGCCAAACATGATTACAAAGAAAGCATTGCTAAAATTGGTAAGCCGGTTGATAAAACCGAATGGCAAATGACAGCACCAACAGTCAATGCATATTACAATCCAACTTTTAATGAGATCGTATTCCCGGCAGGCATTCTACAGTTCCCATTCTTTGAACTGAAAGCAGATGATGCGATCAACTATGGAGCCATTGGAATGGTGATTGGTCATGAAATGACCCATGGTTTTGATGATCAGGGTAGACAATATGATGCGGTGGGAAATCTTACCGACTGGTGGACCAAAACCGATGCTGAAAAATTCACAGCCAAAGCAAAAGGGGTAGTTGAGCAGTACAATGCTTATACGGTTCTGGATAGTTTGCATGTGAATGGGGCGCTTACACTAGGAGAGAACCTAGCAGATATTGGTGGATTGGCCATTGCTTATGATGCCTTCAAATTAACCCAACAAGGAAAGGGTACTGAAAAGATTGACGGCTTTACACCTGATCAACGTTTTTTTCTGGGTTATGCTCAAGTATGGCGTTTGGTTGACAGACCGGAGAGCATGCGTACCCGAATTACAACCGATCCGCACAGCCCCGAAGAATTCAGGGTAAACGGACCATTGGCCAATTTTGAGCCGTTCTATCAGGCTTTTGGGGTTACCGAGAAGCATAAACTTTACCGCCCGGCAGATCAACGTGCTCGAATTTGGTAGAGTTTGGGTACTAGGTACTGGGTGCTAGGTGATTGGTTATATAAGTTATATTTTGGAGTCTTTATAATGATGCATTTATAAGATATTGATAATCAGTCAGGATAAAGCATAGTCTCCAAATATGGGCTAAAATAACCTAGTACCCAGTACCTTGCACCTAGCACCCCTAAATTTGTTTTTGCGATTGCCTTCCGGTTTCCTACCTTTGCCATCCTTATTTTTGGGCCAATTAGCGGGTGGACATTTTTATCATTGACGTTTGAATGATGAATGAGCCGATTGTACGTTAAGAGAATCTCACCATTCTCCCCAAATTTTTATCGTATCAAAACCGGTTTTACATACATATGTCTACAACTACATTGAACAACAGGGTCGGCTTCGGTAAAACTAAACATTTGGCTGATGCTCCTGACCTGCTCGACATCCAGTTAGAATCATTCAGAGAATTTTTTCAGTTAGAGACTACGCCTGATAAGCGTAACAATGAAGGTCTCTTCCGCGTGTTCAAGGAAAATTTTCCGATCACGGATACGCGTAACATCTTCGTGCTGGAATTCCTGGATTATTTTATTGATCCACCACGTTACACACTTGATGAGTGTATGGAGCGTGGTCTTACGTATGCAGTGCCTTTAAAAGCAAAACTGCGCTTAAGTTGTAATGATGAAGAGCACGTAGATTTCCAAACCATCGTTCAGGATGTGTTCCTGGGTAATATTCCTTACATGACTCCCCGTGGTACATTTGTGATCAACGGAGCTGAGCGTGTAGTGGTATCTCAGTTGCATCGTTCTCCGGGTGTGTTCTTTGGACAATCCGTGCACCCGAACGGTACCAAAATTTATTCTGCCCGTGTGATTCCTTTCAAAGGAGCGTGGATGGAATTTGCTACCGATATCAACAATGTAATGTATGCTTACATCGATCGTAAGAAAAAGTTCCCGGTAACAACTTTGTTACGTTCTATCGGTTTCGAAACTGATAAGGACATTCTGGAACTCTTCGGTATGGCCGATGAAGTGAAAGCCGATAAGAAAACACTTGCCAATCACGTTGGTAAAAAACTCGCTGCTCGTGTATTGAGAACATGGGTAGAAGATTTCGTAGATGAAGATACCGGTGAGGTAGTAAGCATCGAGCGTAACGAGATCGTGATGGAGCGTGATACCGTTTTGGATGAGGAAGCGATTGCTACCATCATCGAAATGGAGATCAAGAGTGTATTCATTCAGAAAGAAGATGTGGGTGGTGATTATGCGATCATCTACAACACCTTGAATAAAGATACTTCGAACAGTGAACTGGAAGCGGTTCAGCATATCTATCGCCAATTGCGTGGTGCGGATGCTCCGGATAATGAAACGGCTCGTGGTATCATCGATAAATTATTCTTCTCTGATAAGCGTTATGATTTAGGTGAAGTAGGTCGTTATAAGATCAACCGTAAACTGAATTTGGATTATCCGCTGACCAAGAAAGTATTGACCAAGCAGGATATCATTGAGATCATCAAATACCTGGTTCGTCTGACCAATGCGAAGGCTGAGATCGATGATATCGATCACCTGAGCAACCGTCGTGTTCGTACCGTAGGAGAGCAGTTGTATGCGCAGTTCGGTGTAGGTCTGGCTCGTATGGCCCGTACCATCCGTGAGCGTATGAACGTTCGTGACAATGAGGTATTTACCCCGGTAGATTTGATCAATGCAAGAACATTGTCTTCTGTGATCAACTCATTCTTCGGAACTTCTCAGTTGTCTCAGTTCCTCGATCAAACCAACCCACTGAGTGAGATCACGCACAAGCGTCGTATCTCCGCACTCGGACCCGGTGGTTTGAGTCGTGAGCGTGCCGGTTTTGAGGTGCGTGACGTACACTATTCACACTATGGTCGTTTGTGTACCATTGAAACACCGGAAGGACCGAACATCGGTTTGATCTCTACACTTTGCGTACATGCTACTATCAACGATATGGGCTTTATTGAAACGCCTTATCGTAAAGTAGTGAGTGGTAAAGTGAACATGAAAGAACTCACGTTCTTGAGTGCAGAAGAAGAAGATACCGCTAAGATCGCACAGAGTAATTCACCATTGACAGAGAAAGGTGAATTCGCTGAAGAGAAAGTAGTATCACGTCAAACAGGTGACTTCCCGATTTTAGATAAAGAAGAAGTGGAATACATGGACGTAGCACCGAATCAGATCGTAGGTCTGAGTGCTTCTTTGATTCCATTCCTGGAACATGATGATGCCAACCGTGCGTTGATGGGATCCAACATGCAACGTCAGGCAGTACCATTGATCCGTCCGGAAGTACCTGTTGTAGGTACCGGTTTGGAAGGTAAGGCTGCACGTGATGCACGTATTCAGATACACGCAGATGGTAATGGTGTGGTTGAATTCGTAGATGCGAATGAGATCCATGTTCGTTACGACAGAAATGATATTGACAGATTGATCAGCTTTAATGATGATCTGCAAGTATATAAACTCACTAAGTTCATCAAAACCAACCAAGCCACTTGTATCAACCTGCGTCCGGCTGTGAAGAAAGGACAGAAAGTGAAGAAGGGCGACTTCTTAACTGAAGGTTATGCAACCAAAGATGGTGAATTGGCATTGGGTCGTAACCTGCAAGTGGCATTCATGCCATGGAAGGGTTACAACTTCGAGGATGCGATCGTAATTAGTGAGAAAGTAGTTCGCGAAGACCTGTTCACTTCTATTCACATTGATGAATATGAACTGGAAGTTCGTGACACCAAATTGGGTGAAGAAGAATTGACTCCGGATATCCCGAACGTATCAGAAGATGCAACAAAGGATCTGGATGAGAATGGTATTATCCGTATCGGCGCCACCATCAAAGAAGGTGATATCCTGATCGGTAAGATCACTCCAAAAGGTGAATCTGATCCTACTCCTGAAGAGAAACTATTGCGTGCCATCTTCGGTGATAAAGCCGGTGATGCAAAAGATGCTTCTCTGAAAGCTCCGAACGGAACTGAAGGTGTGGTGATCGATAAAAAACTATTCCAGCGTGCGAAGAAAGATAAGAATGGTAAGATCCGTGAAAAAGCATTGTTGGAGAAAGTAGAAAAAGTACACCAGCAAAATACAGAGTCGATCAAAGAATTGTTGTTGGATAAGTTGCAGACCTTGTTGAAAGACAAAGCTTCTGCAGGTGTTAGCAACAACTTTGGTGAAATGCTGATCGGTAAAGGCGCTAAGTTCAATCAAAAGAATCTAAGCACCATCGATTATCAGAATGTGAATCCGCTGGGTTGGACCGGTGATGCAAAAACAGATGACTTGATCAATACATTGTTGCACAACTACAGCATCCGTTATAATGAAGAACTGGGACGTTACAAGCGTGAGAAGTTCAACATTTCAATCGGTGATGAGTTACCGGCAGGTGTATTGAAACTGGCTAAAGTATATCTCGCTGTAAAACGTAAGTTGAAAGTGGGAGATAAGATGGCGGGTCGTCACGGTAACAAAGGGATCGTTGCGAAAATTGTTCGTGCTGAAGACATGCCATTCATGGAAGATGGTACTCCGGTTGATATCGTACTGAATCCATTGGGGGTACCTTCAAGGATGAACCTGGGTCAGATCTATGAAACCATTCTGGGCTGGACCGGTAAGCGTCTGGGTGTGAAATTTGCTACTCCGATCTTTGATGGTGCAAGCACTGATGAGATCGAGCAATATTGTAAGGATGCGGGTATTCCTAGAAACGGACATACTTATCTGTATGATGGTGAAACGGGAGAACGTTTCCACCAGAAGGCTACTGTGGGTGTGATCTACATGATCAAACTACACCACATGGTTGATGATAAGATGCACGCACGTTCAATCGGACCTTACAGCTTGATCACACAGCAGCCGTTGGGTGGTAAGGCACAGTTTGGTGGACAGCGTTTCGGTGAGATGGAAGTATGGGCACTAGAAGCATATGGTGCAGCTAACATTCTCCAGGAATTGTTGACCCTGAAGTCTGATGATATCATCGGAAGAGCCAAGACTTATGAAGCCATCGTGAAGGGAGATAATATCCCACGTGCCGGCGTACCTGAATCGTTCAATGTATTGGTACATGAACTGAGAGGGTTAGGTTTGGATCTGAAGTTTGAATAATAAGCTGCAAGCCGCAGGCTCCAAGCTACAAGCATGAAGTGTGCGGCTTGCTTGATTTTCTTTGATATAACTAATTTAAAAATAAAGATTGCATCCGCCGCGGCGGACTGCAGCTTGAAGCTTAAAAATATGGCCATAAAAAGAGACAATCGCCCAAGATCAACATTCTCCGAGATCACCATCAGTCTGGCATCTCCGGACAGTATCCTCGAAAGAAGTTTTGGCGAAGTACTGAAGCCTGAAACCATTAACTACCGTACCTACAAGCCAGAACGTGATGGATTGTTCTGTGAAAGAATTTTCGGTCCGGTAAAAGATTATGAATGCGCCTGCGGTAAGTATAAGCGTATCCGTTATAAGGGTATCGTTTGTGACCGTTGTGGTGTTGAAGTAACTGAAAAGAAAGTTCGTCGCGAACGCATGGGACACATCAAATTGGTGGTTCCTGTTGTACATATCTGGTATTTCAAAAGCTTACCTAATAAAATTGGTTACTTGTTGGGTATGAGCTCTAAGAAATTAGAGACCATCATCTACTACGAGCGTTTTGTAGTGATTCAAGGTGGTGTGAAAGAGAACCTCAACATGGGTGACCTGTTGACGGAAGAGGAGTACTTAGATATTCTCGACAACTTGCCAAAAGATAACCAGTACCTGCCTGATGATGATCCACAAAAGTTCATCGCTAAAATGGGTGCTGAAGCTGTTCATGCTTTATTGGAAAGAATCGATCTGGATGGATTGAGTTTCTCTCTGCGTAATGCAGCAGCCACTGAAACATCTCAGCAGCGTAAGGCAGATGCTTTAAAGCGTCTGAGCGTTGTAGAATCGTTCCGTGATGCAAGTACAAGAATCACTAACCGTCCTGAGTGGATGGTGATGCAATACATTCCTGTAATTCCACCGGAATTACGTCCATTAGTGCCTTTGGATGGTGGACGTTTTGCGAGTTCAGATTTGAATGATCTGTATCGTCGTGTGATCATCCGTAACAACCGTTTGAAGCGTTTGTTAGAGATCAAAGCTCCTGAAGTGATCCTGCGTAATGAAAAACGTATGTTGCAGGAAGCAATCGATTCGCTGTTTGATAATAGCCGTAAATCCAATGCGGTGAAAGCAGAAGGTGGTCGCGCACTGAAATCATTATCTGATGTTCTGAAAGGTAAACAAGGTCGTTTCCGTCAGAACCTATTGGGTAAGCGTGTTGACTACTCAGGTCGTTCGGTGATCGTGGTTGGACCGGAACTCAAAATGCATGAGTGTGGTTTACCAAAAGACATGGCGGCTGAATTGTTCAAACCATTTGTGATTCGTAAGTTGATTGAAAGAGGTATTGTGAAAACAGTGAAGTCTGCTAAGAAATTGGTAGATCGTAAAGAAGCTGTGATTTGGGATATCCTTGAAAATATTCTGAAAGGACACCCTGTTTTGTTAAACCGTGCCCCAACATTGCACCGTTTGTCTATTCAGGCCTTCCAGCCAAAATTAGTAGAAGGTAAAGCGATCCAACTGCACCCACTCGTAACATCAGCGTTCAACGCGGATTTCGATGGTGACCAGATGGCGGTACACGTTCCATTGAGCAATGCTGCTGTTTTGGAAGCTCAATTACTGATGCTTTCTTCACACAATATCTTGAACCCTCAAAATGGTACGCCTATTACCCTTCCTTCTCAGGACATGGTACTTGGTCTGTACTACATCACAAAGGGTAAAAGAACCACTGAAACTGAAGTGGTGAAAGGTGAGGGTAAAGCCTTCTATAGCATGGATGAAGTGATCATTGCTTACAATGAGCAGCGTGTAGATCTTCATGCCAACATTAAGGTGAAAGTAAACGTACGTGAAGCTGGTAAATTGGTGAAGAAACTCATCGATACTACTGTAGGTCGTGTTTTATTTAACCAGCATGTTCCTGTTGAAGTTGGATACATCAATGCACTGTTGACCAAGAAGAGCTTGAGAGAGATCATTGGTGATATCATCAAGATCACAGACGTTCCTAAGACAGCTAAGTTCCTCGATGATATCAAGACACTCGGTTTCCGTATGGCCTTCCGTGGTGGTCTGTCATTCAACGTGAATGATCTGATCGTTCCTGATATGAGAAATGAACTGTTGGAGAATGCTAAAGCAGAAGTAGAAGAAGTGTGGGAGAACTATAACATGGGTCTCATCACCAACAATGAAAGATATAACCAGGTAATTGATATCTGGAGCCGTGTGGATACACGTATCACCGAAACACTGATCCGCGAAATGCAAAATGATAAGCAGGGCTTCAACTCTGTTTACATGATGCTGGATTCCGGAGCCCGTGGTAGTAAAACACAGGTTAAGCAGCTGGTAGGTATTCGTGGTCTGATGGCGAAACCACGTAAGAGTGGTAGTACCGGTAGCGAGGTAATTGAAAATCCGATCCTTTCCAACTTTAAGAGTGGTCTGAACGTATTGGATTACTTCATCTCTACACACGGTGCGCGTAAAGGTCTTGCGGATACGGCCCTGAAAACAGCGGATGCCGGTTACTTGACTCGTCGTCTGGTTGACGTATCACAAGATGTGGTGATCAGTGAAGAAGATTGTGGTACACTTCGTGGTATTGCAACAACCGCACTGAAAGATAATGAAGATGTAATCGAGCCACTGGCAGATAGAATTGAAGGTCGTACCTCATTACACAATGTATACCATCCTGTAACAGATGAGTTGATCATCACTGCAGGTGAAGAGATTTCTTCTGATGATGCGAAAGCAATCGAAGAAGCGGGTATCGAAACGGTAGAAATTCGTTCTGTATTGACTTGTGAAAGCAAGCGTGGTGTATGTGTGAAATGTTATGGTAAGAACCTGGCAACAGGATACCTCGCACAAAGAGGTGATGCTGTAGGTATCATCGCTGCACAGTCAATCGGTGAACCGGGTACTCAGTTAACACTTCGTACTTTCCACGTGGGTGGTGTTGCGGGCTCTGCTTCTGTAGAATCAACCTTGCAAGCGAAATTTGATGGAACCATTCAGTTCGATGGTCTGCGTACCGTAGAAACATTGAACAATGAAGGCAATAAAGTGAAGATTGTTATCGGTCGTACAGGTGAAGTGAGAATCATGGATGTGAAGAATGATCGTTTAATGATCACGAATAACGTTCCTTATGGTTCTACCTTGAATGTGAAAGACGGACAGCAAGTGAAGAAAGGTGATGTGATCTGTACATGGGATCCATTCAATAACGTAATCGTTGCAGAACAGAATGGTAAGATCCGTTTTGAAAATGTAATCGATGGTATCACTTATCGTGATGAAGCGGATGAACAAACCGGTCACCGCGAGAAAGTGGTTATTGAAACCAAGGATAAGACCAAGATCCCAACCATTATTGTTGACGGTAAAGAAATCAAGCAATACAACTTGCCTGTTGGCTCACACATTTCTGTAGAAGAAGGAGATGAAGTGAAAGCCGGACAAGTAATGGTGAAAATTCCACGTGTACTTGGTAAGTTGAGAGATATCACCGGAGGTCTTCCTCGTGTAACTGAATTGTTTGAAGCTCGTAATCCGGGTAACCCTGCGATCGTTTGTGAGATCGATGGTGTGGTAGCGTTCGGTAATGTGAAGCGTGGTAACCGTGAGATCATCGTTGAGTCTAAAGACGGAATGGTGAAGAAATACTTGGTGCCATTGACTCGTCAGATCCTGGTTCAGGATGGTGACTTCGTGAAAGCAGGTACACCAATGTCTGACGGACAAATTGCTCCAGCAGATATCCTGGCAATTAAAGGTCCATTCGCAGTACAAGAGTACGTGGTTAATGAGATCCAGGAAGTATATCGTTTACAAGGTGTAAAAATCAACGATAAGCACATTGAAGTAATCGTTCGTCAGATGATGAAGAAAGTGGAGATTGTTGATGCGGGTGATACTAAATTCTTGGAGGAGGATCTGGAAGATCGCTTCGACTTTATCGAAGAGAACGACAGAATCTATGATAAGAAAGTAGTAACTGATGCAGGTGAAAGTGCTAAGCTGAAAGCCGGACAAATCATCACACTACGTGAGTTGAGAGAAGAAAACTCGATTCTCCGTAGAGCTGATAAGAAACTGGTAGAAGTACGTGATGCGAAACCAGCTACTGCAACACCGGTGTTGTTGGGTATCACTAAGGCGTCTCTGGGTGTACAAAGCTGGATCTCAGCTGCGTCATTCCAGGAAACGACTAAAGTACTGAGTCAGGCGGCCATTCAAGGTAAGACCGACGCTATGTTAGGTCTGAAAGAGAATGTGATCACCGGACACCTGATTCCTGCCGGTTCCGGACAAAAAGAGTTCGAGAACCTGATCGTAGGAAGTAAGGAAGAGTACGAGGTACTGGCTACCACCCGCGAAGCGATGAGCTTTGATGATGAGGAATAAGATCATATGATCTTTTGAATACATGTTAAAGTAGGAAGTGAAAACTTCCTACTTTTTTTCAGGTATACATCATGTTCTTTATACACTGTTTTTGTAATCTGATATTTATTGTTAATCTTGTTGCCCCGAAAACATAAAGGGAACAAAAGCCTTTAATTTTATTATCTAAACATTAGTACATGAAAAATTTTACCATCGGGTTGAATGTAGTGTTGGTGATAGCGGTAGCTGTTTTATTTTACCTACAATTTTCTTCTGGATCAAAAGATGGGAAAGTAAGTGCTTCAGGAAGCAAAGCTGTTTCTGAAGGAGATTTCAAGATCGCTTACTTTGAGATTGATTCTATTGAAGCACATTTCGATTATTATAAAGAAGTAAGTAATTCAATTCAGTCAAAAGCGCAAGAAAATAGCAAGCAGTTGAATCAACTGAAACAAACTTTTGCAGATAAATACCAGGAGCTTCAGCGTACCGCTCAAACCATGACACAGGCCGAGCTGAATAGCAAGCAGCAGGAGCTGATGCAAATGGAAAAGACATACAACAGCAAAGAGCAAATGATGAACAATGAAATGCAGGATGAGAGCATGAAAAAAATGCTGGATGTAAGACAAAAAATCAGTGACTACCTAAAAGAATACAATGTATCCAAAGGATATGCATTCATCGTAGGAAATAATGATGCCTCTATTGCTTTTTATTACAAAGATGCAGCTTATGATATTACTGCTGATGTGATTAAGGGATTGAATGAGAGATATAAGAAGAAGAACTAGTCTTTTAAAGCGGCAAGCGGCAAGCTTCAAGTGAGCAATACTTTCAGAAAGGCAGGTGAATTTTATGTTCGCCTGCTTTTTTTATTAACAGGGATACCTGTAACGATCTTGTAGCCTGTATCTTGTAACTTGAAGCTTGCCGCTTGCGGCTTGTGGCTTTTTTCCCTATCTTCCCTCACGAACAAAACGCTATATGAATAATAACAACCCTTCTTTCAAACCCACCCTTGGATTGTTGGATGCTACGATGATTGTAGCCGGTAGTATGATCGGTTCCGGAATTTTTATTGTGAGTGCTGATATTACCCGTAATGTAGGCAGTGCCGGTTGGCTCATTGCTGTTTGGTTGATTACGGGATTTATGACCTTGACAGCAGCATTGAGTTATGGGGAACTGAGTGCTATGTTTCCCAAAGCAGGTGGACAATATGTATATCTCAAAGAATCCTATAATAAGCTGACAGGATTTCTGTATGGCTGGAGTTTCTTCTCTGTTATTCAAACCGGAACTATTGCCGCGGTAGGAGTGGCTTTCAGTAAATTCGCCGGATATTTCTTTCCCTCATTAGAAATGACGGATGAGAATATGCTTGCGCAGATTGGCTTTGTAAAATTATATCCCGCACAATTTGTATCTATCGCGATCATTATTTTTCTGACCTATATCAATACCAAAGGGGTACAGGGTGGTAAATTGATTCAGACCACATTTACAGTAACAAAGTTGTTATCACTATTTGGATTGATCGTGTTTGGGTTTTTATTGGCAGCCAAATCAGAAGTATGGAATGCAAACTGGACGGATGCATGGTCTATGAAAAATATTTCAGGTGACAATAGTATCACCGCCGTATTGGGTGTTGCTGCATTTGGAGCGATCGCTGCATCAATGGTAGGTTCTATTTTTAGTAGTGATGCCTGGAACAATGTTACATTCATCGCAGGAGAAATTAAAAATCCGCAGCGTAATATTGGTTTGAGTCTTTTTCTGGGAACATTGATCGTTACCGTGATCTATGTTGCAGCTAACTTAATGTATTTAAGTGTGCTTCCGCTCAATGATATCGCACATGCACCACAAGATCGTGTGGCAGTATCGGCATCCAACCTCATTTTTGGAAATATCGGTACTTATGTGATCGCCGTTATGATCATGATCTCCACTTTCGGATGTAACAATGGATTGATACTTGCGGGTGCAAGGGTATATTATACCATGGCACAGGATGGATTGTTCTTCAAAAAAGCAGGTGAACTGAATAAAAATGCAGTACCGGAATGGGCACTATGGGCACAGTGTGTAGTAGCTTCTTTATTATGTTTGAGCGGTAAGTATGGAGATCTGTTGGACATGGTTTCTTTTATCGTGGTGATCTTCTATGTACTGACTATTGCTGGTATTTTCATTCTTCGTAAAAAGAGACCTGAGATCGATCGTCCATATAAAGCATTTGGCTATCCTATTTTGCCAGCTATCTATATGTTGATGGGAATTACTTTCTGCGTTTTGCTGATCGTTTATAAACCTAATTTTACATGGCCGGGGCTCATCATTACACTGATTGGAATTCCTTTGTATTATCTTGCAGTACGAAATAAGAAACAAGAAGCCTGATGAATTTTGAACAACTATTTACGGGATTCCAATCGATCCGTGTAGCCATTCTTGGGGATGTAATGTTGGATACTTACTGGTGGGGTTCAGTTGATCGTATCTCTCCCGAAGCTCCGGTTCCTGTGGTGGCTTTGAAGAATAAAGAGCTCAGGGTTGGCGGAGCAGCGAATGTGGCATTGAATACAGCTTCATTAGGAGCAAAAACAACCATGATCTCTATTGTGGGTGCTGATACTGATGGGGAACAGTTGTTACAGTTATTGAAGGATAAGCATATTGATACTTCATATATCCGTTCAGTGAGTAATAGGGTAACCACTAACAAGACCCGTATCATGAGTCGTAACCAGCAAATGATGCGATTGGATGCAGAGATTACCATAGATATTGATGAGGCAACAGAGAACATGTTGATTGAACAGGTTAAACATTGTCTGGAAGAGCAACAGCCTCAGGTGCTCATATTTGAGGATTATAACAAGGGCGTTATTACAGAACGAATCATTCAAACAGTAACTGCTTTGTGTAAAGAAAGAAATGTGATCATTGCTGTAGACCCCAAGAAAAAGAATTTCCTCTCTTATAAAGACGTCACCATTTTTAAACCGAACCTGAAGGAAGTGAAAGAAGGGTTGAATTTATCAGTGGATCATATAGATTTATCTTCTTTACAACAAATACATCAACGTTTACAGGAACATCTTCATCATCAAATATCATTGATCACACTCTCAGAAAAAGGTGTTTTTTATCAGGATGAAACCTCTCATAAAATCATACCCACACATATCCGCAATATCGCAGATGTAAGTGGGGCAGGAGATACAGTAATTGCTGTAACCTCACTTTGTTATGCGGCAACCCGTGATATGCATCTCGCAGCAGAAATGGCCAATATAGCCGGTGGACTGGTATGCGAACAAGTTGGAACCGCCGCCATTGACCGCGATAAGCTGTTGCAGGAATGTGAGATATTGTTGGGGGAATGATTGAGTACAAGTGAAAATTCAAAAGTAAAAAGTAAAAAGTGAGTTAGTTGCTGATGCTGAACAACTAGCAACTAGCACCTAGTACCTAGCACCCAGTACCCCACACCCATTCAATAATCCCCGCATTTCATTAAATCCTATCTAACATTCCTCTCAAACAATTCGATTTTGTGAGTTGGGTAAATAACTAATTTCGGGTGCTTGTAAATGAAATAGTTATGGCGGATAATTTTACCATTGTAGTACATGGAGGTGCAGGAACCATTCTAAAAGAAGATATGACCCCTGAGTTGGAGAAAGCGTATCAGGAGGGACTTCAACAGGCTTTAGATGCCAGTTATGCAGTGCTTGAAAAAGGCGGTACGGCTGTAAATGCTGTGAAAGCAGCAATTGTAGTACTGGAAGATAATGTGTTGTTCAATGCCGGGCGGGGATCTGTGTTTACTAAAAAAGGATTACAAGAAATGGATGCTGCTATCATGGATGGTAGTGATTTGTCGGCCGGTGCTGTTGCTGCTGTTCGCAATATTAGAAATCCGATAGAGTTGGCGACCGAAGTGATGCGCAATAGCAATCATGTTTTTTTAAGTGGAAAAGGGGCAAATGATTTTGCTATCAAACAAGGAATCAAATTGGAGCCTGATGAATACTTTTTCTCTCAGTTCCGTTATGATCAATGGAAAGCCATTCGTGATTCTGATAACTATTCATTAGATCATACCAATCATCAACTGGAAGAATTAATGCGGGATAAAAAATTCGGTACGGTGGGTGCTGTTGCTTGTGATGTTCATGGCAATATAGCCGGTGCTACTTCCACAGGGGGAATGACCAATAAAAAATATGGTCGTATTGGAGATAGTCCTTTGATTGGTAGTGGTACTTATGCGAATAATAAAACCTGCGCTATCAGTTGTACCGGACATGGGGAAATGTTCATCAGAACCGTAGCTTCTTATGATGTCAGCTGTCTGATGGAGTACAAGGGATATAGCTTACAGGAAGCTATGGAAATTGTGGTACATGATAAACTCATGAAACTGCAAGGTGAAGGGGGAATGATTGGTGTAGATGCCAAGGGCAATGCGGCCATGGTTTTTAATAGTGCGGGCATGTATCGTGGGGTAAAAAATAGTGGCGGTAGAAATGAGGTTTTGATCTACAAATAATTATATTTGGTAAGACTGATGCACATGAGAAATAGAGGGGCTACATTTGTGGCTCCTTTTTTTTAACTGAAATGCCATGCAAAAAATTGCAGTGATTGTAGCCGGTGGTACGGGACAAAGAATGGGTGCTTCTGTTCCCAAGCAATTTCTATTATTGAATGGACAACCCATTCTATGGCATACACTGAATCGTTTTCTTTCGACTTGGCATGATCTTCGAATCATTTTAGTATTACCTGCAGAACACAAAGACCAGGGACAAGCAATTATTCAATCTTTACATGCTACTGATAGGATCAAGATTACAGAGGGAGGAGATACCAGATTTCAATCTGTTAAAAATGGTTTATCGCTTATCCATGAGCCATCGGTCGTATTTGTTCATGATGGTGTTCGTTGTTTGTTAAGCAGTGAGCTGATCAAAAGATGTTATGAGCAGACATTAGAAAAAGGTAGTGCCATACCCGCCGTAGCAGCTACGGATAGTATCCGAATTGTAGAAGGGGAGGGGCATTATGTGGCTGATAGAAACCTGGTACGCATCATTCAAACACCCCAAACTTTTCTTAGCGATCTATTATTACCGGCTTTTCAGCAATCTTATCAGGCGTCATTTACAGATGAAGCAACAGTAGTAGAAGCGGCAGATAAAAAGGTCTTTTTGATTGAAGGAGAATACACCAATATCAAAATTACCCGACCTGAAGACTTACAATTAGCAGAACAGATATTGCAGCGGTCTTAGTGATCAGTGCCAGATATTTCTTCTGTAATGGAAATAGGGTTGAACATGCCCTCCGAATTTTTTATAAAAGGTTTTTACACCCGGCAGATCCGATCCTTCAAAATCAAATAGTAGATTTCGGTTGCTATATTCTCTGAATATCTGGTCTAATAACCATGGGTTGCTATGTGTTTCTCGTCCTTCGGGAAAAGTAGTATTCAGTAAATGATACATTCTTCGCTGGTCTTTTAATAATAATGTATCCGATAAAATAGTACCATCAGGCTTCATTGCTGAGCGAATGATACAATCGCCTCTGCTTGCATAAAAGCGACACAAATCATGTAATCTCTCAAAATGCTCTATTGATAAGTGAGGCATTCTAGATGCGTATTGCTGTTGATAGTTACGAATGGTGCCAGAGATTGACTGTTGTTTGGAGTACTGAAAACCTCCTTCCTGAATCTTGAGTAAGACTTGTTTTAAATCCGGATGATAGTCTTTATAGATGTCTAAATAATCCTTATTTAAATCAATAATGAAATTCGTCCTGTTTTTGCAATGAAGCTCTGAAGCGAGTAAATGATTGGAAAAATTAAAATGGAGATCTCCATACCAAGCATAACTCCTTATCTTTTGTACCAACTCTTCGTGTAAAAAATTTAATAAAGAGGTATCGCCAATAAATCCCAATTGTTGAATAAAGGGGGGGATATAATAATACCGAAATCCATATTTTCTTCTCCAGGGTAAAGGAATAATGGCTTCATAGTCGCCAATCACCAATCCGCTCCAATGATCGCATATTCGATCCAGATAATCATATTGAGCATAGATCAATCCGTTGGAGTGCTTGGAAACGCAGGCATCCCATGCTTGTTGATTGATCACATGCGCTGAAAATATATGGATGGAATATTTCACTTTACGGATTCATACGTGTCCAGACCTCTGTCCTGCCCAACATCGAAATGCCGATATAACCACGCACGTTCAATGTTTTTGGATCCTTTAGTTTCATGTAACATTTGTAGTCTTTGCCATTCTGTGGATCGTAAATTCTACCTCCGGACCATTCACCATCATCATGTACAAAGTCGCGCAATATCACCAGTCCAATCAGAGGTTTGGTTTTTGCATTTTTATCAGGATTGTTGACATCTAATTTTGGTTTACCCTGTTCATCATTCGGCTCCTTCAGCCAAACCAATTTGCCATAATATTTATTGCCCTGCTTATACACTTGTATTTGCCCTTTACCTGAGGAGTTTAACCATATGCCTATAACAGCATCAGGATTATCGTTATTGTTTGTAAATCCCGTGATGGTCCATGTCATAATGACCAATATCAGACTCAACTGTTTGATGTATTTCATAGTAATACGATTTATTTATTCAGATGAATACTTCCATCTTTCATGACGAATGAGATATTTCTTACTGCTGATATATTCTCTATGGGATTTCCATCCACTGCAATAATATCAGCCAATAATCCGGTTTTTAATCGTCCAATCTGTTGTTTATATCCAAATACATCTGCGTTCACAGAAGTGGCGCTTTTTAATACCTCTACAGGTTTCATGCCATATTCTACCATCAGCTCCATTTCACGGGCATTATCTCCATGAGGGAATACGCCTACGTCGCCACCAAAACAAATAGTAACACCTTTTTCTAACGCTAGTTTGAAACTTTTCTTCTTTTGAATAACCCTGTCGGTAGGAGGCATCGTCTTTTTATTCCATCCATTGTAACTGGCGCTGGCTTCCGGGGCACTTAAAGTTGCGCAGAGAGCTACCTTGTTGCGGATCATGATATCATACACTTCTGAAGAACCATAATCGCCATGTTCAATAGTAGACACGCCCGCATCGGCCGCTCTTCTCATGCCTTCTTCTGTACTGGCATGAGCCACTACTTGTCTACCACTGCTGTTGACAACCGATACCAAGGTTTTTAACTCTTCTAATGTGAAGGTAGGTTGCGGGCTATCATCCAATCCCCATCTGTAGTCTGCATACACTTTGATCAGGTCTGCACCATTTCCAATCTGAGTCCTTGCTTCCCTTGTCAATCCCTCAACGCCATCCGCTTCTGCAGCGCCTTTAATCGTGTGATGGGAATTGTTTTCAAGTTTGGGCCCATAGCTGCCGGTGGCAACGATGGCTTTGGTGGCAATGATCATTCTTGGACCCGGGATGATATTTTTTGCAATGGCATTTTTTAGTCCAACATCCGCATAACCAGCACCCTCTGTTCCCAAGTCTCTAACGGTGGTAAAACCTGCCATTAAGGTTGCTTTGGCATGTGTAACCGCCCTTACAATCCTTTCTGCTTCTGACTCATACAAGACCTGATTATTCCAGTTGGTCTCATTATAAGCATGAAGCAGCAGGTGAGAATGGCCTTCGATGAGCCCGGGTAGCAGGGTTTTTCCTTTTAGATCAATCCTTTTTAAAGGGGTTTTGGATGATAATGTGGAAGCCTCGCCCACGGCTACAATCTTGTTTTGGTACACCAGAATACCCCATCCGGTATGCATTTCTTCGCCGTCAAAAAGACGATCAGCTTGAATGAGTAGGAAACTATCCTTGGGATTCGCTAAAATACCGGCTGGAAAGACGAATAGCAGGATTAATATTTTAAATATGGCTTGTTTGTTCATCCGATTGGGCTTTACATGGAAAGTAACCCAGACAAAGGGTAAAAAAAAATTTGTTTGTCTAAGTTGTCCGCCCCATTTTTGCATCAGAATGAAAAGAACAATCAATATTCAGTGGTGGTGGCATACAAACTCCAATCGGGGAATGTAGTGGCGTTGCCAATACTGTATGAATCATATTCAGAAACCCCGACAGTAATTGTCGGGGTTTTTTGTTGGATAGCTCCGGAGTAACCGGAATAAAAAGGAAAAGATGAAAAAGATAATCGTTCAGACGCAGGCTAAGAGAATGCTGGCAGATGTATTTACACCGGTAGGTATCTACCTGCGCATCAGGGATCGTTTTAGGGATACTATTTTGTTGGAGAGCACAGATCACCATGCAGCGGAGAACAGCTATTCATTTATTTGTATCAATGCGATTGCCGGTGCTGAAATCAAAACCGGTGAAACCATGGAATGTAAACTTCCGGCCCAGCAACCGGAAAAAATGAGTATCCAAGACAAAGCATCGGTTCCCACTAAACTTTGGGATTTCATGCAGCGATTTGATATTCAAAAACCGGCTGAAAAGGAAGCGCAATTTGCACAAGGGTTATTCGGCTATACTTGCTTTGATGCTGTACAGTTTTTCGATACGATCTCTTTACCCAAAACCCTGAAAGCAGAACAAATGATTCCATTGATGCGGTATCGTTTGTATCAATATGTTATCGTATTCAATCATTATAAAGATGAATTATTGATTTGTGAAAATAAAATAGCAGGTATTGAATCTGAGATACAAGTAGTAGAATCTTTGATCAGAAGTAAAGATGTGCCTGTATATCCATTCCGTTCAAAAGGAGCAGAAGTATCCAATCTTACCGATAAGGCATACAAGGAAATGGTGCAGCAAGGAATACAAAGTTGTATGCGTGGGGATGTATTTCAGATTGTACTTAGCAGAAGATTTCAACAATCATTTACCGGTGATGAGTTTAATGTGTATAGAGCGCTAAGGAGTGTGAATCCGTCTCCATATCTCTTCTTTTTCGACTATGGTGAATATAAATTGATAGGGTCTTCTCCTGAAGCACAATTGGTTATTCAAAACGGGAAAGCCATTGTACATCCTATTGCAGGTACATTCAAAAGAACAGGTGATGATGAAACAGATCAACGCATGGCAGAGCAACTATTAAAAGATGCCAAAGAAAATGCAGAGCATGTGATGTTGGTAGATCTGGCAAGAAATGATCTTAGCAGAGCTTGCACCGATGTGGAAGTGAGTCATTACAGGCAAGTACAATACTATAGTCATGTGATCCATTTGGTGAGTGAAGTGGTTGGTAAAGTGCCTTCAGGGTATAATCCCTTTCAATTAATGGCACAAACATTTCCTGCTGGCACCTTAAGCGGTGCTCCCAAGTTTAAGGCAATGGAATTGATCGATGACTATGAACCAACAGCAAGATCTTATTATGGAGGTGCAATTGGATTTATGGGATTTGATGGTAGTTGTAATCATGCCATCATGATCCGTACTTTTTTAAGTAAGAATAATACACTGTACTATCAGGCAGGAGCAGGAGTGGTGGCAGCATCCAAACCGGAAAGTGAGTTGCAGGAAGTGAACAATAAGCTCGGTGCTTTGAAAAAAGCGATTGAGATAGCGGAGGAGGTAGGGGGATGAAATTTAAAATTCAAAAGTCAAAAGTCAAAAGTGAAAGGTGTGCACAGGACTCCTTTGGAGAAAAGTGAGACAATAAATCATAAAATCAAGAAATCAAGAAATCAAAGATCAAAAGTGAAACTACTGGTATTCGATAATTACGATTCATTTACTTATAACCTGGTACATCTTGTTGAAAAGATTTTAGGGGATAAAGTTACTGTGTGTAGAAACGATCAGATTGATTTGGATGCGGTTGATGCATTTGATAAGATCATTTTATCGCCCGGTCCGGGTATTCCATCGGAAGCAGGCTTGTTGTTGCCTTTGATCAAAGCATATGCACCTAAGAAATCTATATTGGGTGTCTGTTTAGGACATCAGGCCATTGGGGAAGCTTTTGGGGGTAAGTTGATCAATCTAACTACGGTTTATCACGGATTAGCAACGCCGATTCAATTACAAAGAGCCGGTAATCAACAACGTGATAATGATGTCTTTCAAGGATTTGATGATGAATTGATCGTTGGACGTTACCATAGTTGGGTGGTTAGTGATGAAGTATTTCCGGATGAGCTTGAAGTGACGGCTAAAGATGACAATGATTATATCATGGCGTTAAGACATAAAACATATGATGTACAGGGAGTACAGTTTCATCCTGAAAGTGTACTTACTCCTGATGGAGAAAAGATATTGCGTAACTGGTTAAAAAAATGATGGGTAAAGTATACCAATGAAAACAATATGAAAAAGATATTACAATACTTATTTGAACATAAAACCTTTAGTCGTGAAAAGGCTAAAGAGATCTTACTGCAAATGTCTTCCGGACAATTCAATGATGCGGAGATTGCTTCTTTTATTACCGTATTTCTCATGAGAAGTATTACGATTGAAGAATTACAGGGTTTTAGAGATGCATTACTGGAATTATGTGTTCCGGTAGATATGAAAGGTCGAGCTGTTATGGATATTGTTGGAACCGGTGGAGATGGAAAAAATACGTTTAATATTTCTACTTTGTCTTGTTTCATTGTAGCAGGTGCCGGACAACAGGTTGCCAAGCATGGTAATTATGGAGCTTCTTCTGTAAGTGGGGCATCGAATGTGATGGAACAGTTGGGTTATCGTTTTAAAAATAATGTAGATGAATTGAATAAAGAATTGGATCAAACCAATATCTGTTTTCTGCATGCTCCATTTTTTCATCCGGCATTAAAAGTAGTAGCACCTATTCGTAAGCAACTGGGTGTACGAACGTTTTTCAATATGCTGGGACCTATGGTGAATCCGGCGGCACCTGCTTATCAATTGGTAGGAGTGTATAACTTGGAAATGGCTCGTATTTATAATTATCTCTTACAGGAAACAGGGAAAGCTTTTACGGTGATTCATAGTTTGGATGGCTATGATGAGATATCCTTGACCAATGACACCAAAGTGATCACCAATGAAGGAGAAAAAATTCTGACACCGGAGCAGTTGGGTAAAAGAATGGTAATGCCCGAAGATATTTATGGGGGAAATACAGCAGAAGAAGCAGCGCGTTTATTTGTAAAGATCATCAAGGGGGAAGGAAGTTGGGCACAGAATGCAGTGGTGTTAGCCAATGCTGCGATGGCATTGTTCGGAACTGGTAAATATACTAGTTATGATGATGCTTATGCTGCTGCTGTAGAGAGTTTGGAAAGTAAAAAAGCCTATCAAACATTAGAACAACTGATCAACCTGCAATAACATGAACATATTAGACACCATTGTTGCAAAGAAAAAAATAGAAGTAGCAGCTGCAAAAGAGCGCATATCTGTTGAAGCATTGACAGAACAAGCTTTATTTTCCAGAAGCACCTATTCGCTTTGTGACTTTTTGCAAGATGAAAAGCGTACAGGCATTATTGCAGAGTTTAAAAGGAAATCGCCTTCAAAAGGTATTATTAATGCTACTGCTGAGGTAGAAGAGGTAACCACTGCTTATGCAGCTACCGCATCGGGTATTTCTGTATTAACGGATACTGATTTTTTTGGGGGTAGTCAGGACGATCTTAAAAAAGCGCGTATTCAACAAGTGCCCATACTGCGTAAAGATTTTATGATTGATGCATATCAAGTGTATGAAGCCAAAGCTATGGGTGCAGATGTGATTCTTCTGATTGCAGCCTGTCTTACGCCGGATGAAGTCAATCAATTGGGAGCCTGTGCAAAAGGATTGGGGATGGAAGTGTTATTGGAAATACATGATGAAACAGAATTGATGCATATCAGTGATATGGTGGATATGGTAGGTGTGAACAATAGGAATCTAAAGACTTTTGAGGTAGATATCAATACCTCTTTGCGATTGATTGAACAGATTCCTGCCGGTAAGCCTGCAATTGCAGAAAGTGGCATCAGTAATGTGGATACAATCGTAACTTTACGCAAAGCCGGATTCACCGGTTTTTTGATTGGGGAAAATTTTATGAAAGAACCCCAACCTTCGGTTGCTTTTGCTGATTTTATCGATCAACTAAAAGCAAAGCAAAATGCGTATTAAAGTCTGTGGCATGACACAAGTTGAGCAGATCAAACACCTGGATAACATCGGTGTGGAGTTTGCCGGATTTATTTTTTATCATAAATCGCCCCGGTATGTATTCAAACACATGCCCAGACCTGAAATCAAAAAAATCAGAGGGCAACATATTAATAAAGTAGGGGTGTTTGTGAACGCTCCGGTGGAAGAATTGTTAGAGATCGTAGATGAGTGTGGTTTACAAATGGTTCAGTTACATGGAGATGAAACACCCAAGTATTGTGAGAAAGTAGCTGATTATGTCGATGTGATCAAAGCATTTCGTTTGAGAGAAGATGATCAGGTACTCTGGAAGATCAAGGATTATCAAGATATCGCGGATATGTTTTTGTTTGATACAGAAGGTGCAGGATATGGAGGAACCGGTAAGAAGTTCGATTGGTCAGTATTAAAAGGATTACAAATTAATAAACCATTTTTTCTCAGTGGAGGGATTGGTCCGGATGATGTAGAAAATATCAAAACCTTTATTCAGGATCCGGTAGCAAAAGATCTGTTTAGCTTGGATGTGAATAGCAAATTTGAAACCATTCCCGGATTAAAAGATATGCAGGCTGTTGAAAAATTTGTAAATGAGATCAAAACGATTAAATGATGACAACTAGTTTTCAGAACCCGAATGTGCAAGGTTATTACGGACAGTTTGGTGGAGCTTATATCCCTGAAATGTTACATCGTAATGTGGAAGAACTGCGTGAACAGTATTTATCGATTATGAATGATCCTGTTTTTAAAGCAGAGTTCGATGAATTGTTGCAGGATTATGTTGGCAGACCTACGCCTTTATTCTTGGCTGAAAGATTGAGTCAGGAATTCAATACCACCATTTATCTGAAGCGTGAAGACCTCTGTCATACAGGTGCACATAAAATCAACAATACCATTGGACAAATTTTATTGGCACGTCGCTTGGGTAAAACCAGGATCATTGCAGAGACAGGTGCCGGTCAGCATGGTGTTGCTACGGCTACTGTTTGTGCATTGAAGGGAATGGAATGTATTGTGTACATGGGTGAAAAAGATATTGAAAGACAAGCTCCGAATGTTGCGCGCATGAAAATGCTGGGCGCTACGGTGGTACCTGCTACCAGTGGTAGTAAAACTTTGAAAGATGCTACCAATGAAGCCATACGAGATTGGATCAATCATCCCAATGACACACATTATATTATCGGTAGTGTGGTAGGACCACATCCTTATCCGGATATGGTAGCTAGGTTTCAAAGTGTGATCAGCGCTGAAACAAGAAAACAACTGAAAGAAAAAAGAGGGAATGAATTACCTACACATGTCATTGCTTGTGTAGGAGGAGGAAGTAATGCTGCCGGAGCTTTTTATCATTTTCTAGATGAAACTGCTGTGCAGTTGGTGGCTGTAGAAGCGGCCGGACATGGGATTCAATCGGGTATGAGTGCTGCTACTACACAATTGGGTAAGCCGGGCATCTTACATGGAAGTAAGAGTTTGTTGATGCAAACAGAAGATGGGCAAGTAGTAGAACCCCATAGTATTTCGGCTGGATTAGATTATCCGGGTATTGGTCCATTGCATGCCAATTTATTTACCAGTGGGCGAGGTGTGTTTTTGTCTGCAACCGATGAAGAAGCACTTCAAGCTGCTTTTCATGTGAGTAAAACAGAAGGAATTATTCCGGCATTGGAAACAGCGCATGCTTTCGCGATATTGGGCAAATTGAATTTGAAGCCTACTGATGTAGTGGTCATTTGTTTGAGTGGAAGAGGTGATAAGGATCTTTCAACCTACATGCAACAACTATAATTATTGATGCGTATCATATTATGAGCAGAATAGAGACATTGTTTAGTCGAAAAAAAGAAAGGGTATTGAATGTGTACTGCACAGCCGGCTATCCGGAACTTAACAGTACCCTTGAAGTAATACTCACATTAGAAGCTTCCGGTGCCGATTTGATTGAGTTAGGCATGCCATACAGTGATCCATTGGCTGATGGGCCTGTGATACAAGCAAGCAGTACCAAGGCTTTACAAAATGGGATGAGTATAGCAGTATTATTTGAGCAGTTGAAAGGTCTGCGCGCTAAAACGCAGATTCCACTCATCTTAATGGGTTATATGAATCCTGTGATTCAGTATGGGTTCCAGCAATTTTGTAAAGAGGCAGCCGAGGTGGGTGTTGATGGATTAATATTGCCGGATTTACCCGAATATGAATATGAGACGATGTATGGTGAGATCATTAAAAAAGCTGGATTGGATTTTATCTTTCTGATTACCCCGGAAACATCAACAGAAAGGATCAAAAAATTAGACCGTTTAAGTAGTGGATTTTTGTACGCGGTAAGTTCATCTGCCACAACGGGTAACGAGAAAGACTTTGATCAAGTGGCTAAGTATTTACAGCGGTTAAAAGATATGCAGCTACAGAATCCGGTATTGGTTGGTTTTGGTATCAAGGACAAAACAACTTTTGATACTGCATGTCGATATGCCAATGGTGCCATCATTGGATCGGCCTATATCAAAGCATTGGAGCAGCCGGGAGATATTCAATCATTAACCCAGCAATTTTTGAATCAAGTATTATGAAGGTAGTGATCGTTAAATACAATGCGGGAAATATTCAGTCTGTTCAATATGCACTGGAACGAATCGGAGCTTCTGCACTTGTCACGGATGATCATGAATTGATCCGCTCGGCTGATAAGGTGATTTTTCCGGGTGTTGGGGAAGCTAGTACAGCGATGCATTATCTCGAGTCAAAATCGTTGGATGTGCTGATTAAAGAACTGCAACAACCTGTATTGGGAATTTGTTTGGGTATGCAACTCATGTGTAAACATTCTGAAGAAAACGATACAGATTGTATGGGCATTTTTGATGAGCAGGTCAAATTGTTTCAACCGGTGAAATCAGCAGGATTGAAAGTGCCGCAAATTGGTTGGAATACGATCAGTGATTTGTCAACCCATCTTTTCAAAGATGTACCCGAAAACAGTTTCTGTTATTTTGTTCATGGCTATTATGCTTCAAAAGGTGAGCATACCATAGCAACAACAGATTATGTTCAACCCTATAGTGCGGCTTTACATCGAGATAATTTTTATGGAGTACAGTTTCATCCGGAAAAGAGTGCAGCTGTGGGAGAACAAATCCTAAAGAATTTTTTAACCTTATAAATGCATGCATGCAAATTATACCGGCTATTGATATTATTGATGGTAAATGCGTAAGACTCACACAAGGCGATTATGCACAGAAGACCATCTACAATGAACATCCATTAGAAGTGGCGTTGCAATTTCAGGATGCAGGATTACACAGACTACACTTAGTAGATCTCGATGGTGCAAAAGCAGGGGCAGTGAAAAACTGGAAAGTATTGGAGCAACTAACCGCTAAAACCACTATGATCATTGATTTTGGCGGTGGCATCAAAAAAGAAGAAGATCTTCGTATTGTTTTTGATTCCGGCGCAGCTTACGCAACAATCGGTAGTTTGGCAGTGAAAGAGGAAGCCAAGTTTGTAGCATGGTTACAGGCTTATGGCGCATCAAAATTTTTATTGGGGGCCGATGTAAAAGATGAAAAGATAACAGTTGGCGGATGGCTGGAGACAACTGATATCAATATCTTAGATTTTATCGAACAATATAAAGCGGCTGGAATTTCACAACTGTTCTGTACAGATGTGAGCAAAGATGGTAAATTGGAAGGCCCATCCATTGCATTGTATCAAAAGATCATCAGTCAATTCCCTGATCTTCATTTTATTGCCAGTGGTGGTGTTAGTAATCTTACAGATTTAGTGCAATTAAAAGAAATAGGATGTAAAGGAGCGATTGTAGGGAAAGCTATCTATGAAAATAGAATCAGTCTGGAAGAGCTCAGTCTTATGAATCAATAATCATAACAAAAGCTTGTATGCTGACAAAAAGAATCATACCCTGTTTAGATATCAAAGATGGCAGAACCGTTAAGGGAGTCAATTTTGAAAATATAAGAGATGCGGGCGATCCTGTTGAATTAGGAGCGCTGTATGCTGCCTCGGGTGCTGATGAATTGGTGTTTCTGGATATTACAGCCACCAATGAAAAAAGAAAAACACTAAGTGAATTGGTCAATAAAATATCCCACAAAATCAATATTCCCTTTACGGTGGGTGGTGGTATTAGTAGTGTAGAAGATGTAAGAGCGTTACTTCAAAATGGAGCAGATAAAATATCTGTAAACACGGCTGCTTTTAAAAGACCGGAATTGATTGCAGAGCTGTCTAAAGAATTCGGTTCACAGTGCGTGGTTTTGGCCATTGATACCCGTCGGGAAGAAGATGGTAATTGGTATGTGTACCTGAATGGTGGACGAGTAAAAACAGAAACGCTTTGTTTGGATTGGGCAAAACAGGGAGTGGCATTGGGTGCGGGAGAAATTTTACTGACCTCCATGAATCATGATGGAACCAAGCAAGGTTTTGCGCTGGATATTACGGCTCAATTAGCAGAAGCATTACCTGTACCGGTGATTGCTTCCGGTGGCGGTGGTACAATGGAACATTTTACTACTGTTTTCAAAGAAGGGAAAGCAGATGCAGCACTTGCTGCCAGTATCTTTCACTTTAAAGAAATAGGGATACCGGAATTGAAGCAGTATCTTGCAGAAAATGGAGTGGTGGTTAGAAAATGATGAATATCGAATATTGAATGTTGTAGTATAGGATTATGGAGCAGCATAAATAATTGAATTATGAAAGTTGATTTTTCAAAATATGCGGATGGGTTGGTGCCTGCTATCGTACAGGATATTGAAACCCATAAAGTACTGATGCTGGGTTTTATGAACCAAGAGGCACTTACCAAGACTGAAGAAACCGGAAAAGTTACTTTTTTCAGTCGCAGTAAGAATAGATTATGGACAAAGGGTGAGGAAAGTGGCAATTTTTTGGAATTAAAAAGTATGGCAGTGGATTGTGATCAGGATACTTTGCTGATTCAGGTTCATCCCGTAGGACCTGTTTGTCATACCGGAGCAGATACTTGCTGGAGTGAAAGAAATCATAGCGAAGACTTTCTCTTATACCTGGAAGATATCATTCGCTTACGTAAACAAGCTTCACCTGAAGAGTCTTATGTTGCCAAACTCTTTTCTAAAGGCATCAATAAAGTAGCGCAAAAAGTAGGTGAGGAGGCAGTAGAGCTGGTAATTGAAGCTAAAGATAACAATGAGGAACTGTTTCTAAATGAAGCTGCCGACCTCTTATTCCATTATTTACTTTTGCTTAACGCGAAAGGTTATAAATTACAGTCTGTCATTGATATATTGAAACAAAGACATTCCAGATAATATGAAAAAACTACTCTTTTTATTATGCTTGCCACTGAGCATGCTGGCGCAGGTAGGTGTTGATAGTTACGAGATCAAGGGAATATTGAAAGGATTATCAGATAATACCACAGTGTTTCTCACCAATGGCGTTACCGGGCAAACCATTGCCACGGCAACTGCAAAAGATGGTCAATTTACACTCAAAGGCAAGCTTACCCAACCGGAATTGGTACAGATCGCATTCAATGGGAAGAATGAGAAATTAGACATGTTCATTGGAAATGATGCTGTAAATCTGGATGGAGAAATTTCTAATTTGGAAGCTGCTGTCATCAGTGGGTCTGCTGTTCAGAAAGATTATGAACGTTTCAGGGTAAAATTCAATCCGCTAAAAGATAAGTTGAATACATTGGCGAATACCATCAATCAACAGTCATCCTCTAATGCAAAGCGTGATTCTTTAATCAATGTTTTCAATCAAAACAAAGCCATATTACTGGCTACAGCAGCCGAATTTATCAAGAATAATGCAGCATCTCCGGTAAGTCCGTTTGTGTTATTTGCGGTAGGTCCATTGTACGATGACCTTGATGAGTTAGAAGCGCGTTACAATGATTTACAGCCCATTGTGCAAAAAGGGTTTTATGCAGAGATCATTGCCCAAACGATCAATAAATCTAAAATAGGTAGAATAGGCTCACAGGCATTGGATTTCACGCAAAATGATGTGAATGGCAAGTCTGTTTCGTTATCTTCTTTCAAAGGAAAATATGTGTTGGTAGATTTTTGGGCGAGTTGGTGCAGACCCTGTCGTGAAGAAAATCCCAATGTAGTACTTGCATATAATACGTTCAAAGATAAAAACTTTACAGTCTTGGGTGTTTCTTTGGATCAGGATAAAAACAATTGGTTACAAGCTATCAAAGTAGACAAATTGGATTGGACACACGTCAGTGATCTGAAATTTTGGGACAATGAAGTGGCCAAGATGTACAATATTCAAGGCATCCCTGCAAACATGTTAATCGACCCCAACGGGAAAATCATCGCCCGAGATCTCAGGGCACAAGCATTGCAGGATAAGCTGAAGGAGTTGTTGAAATAGTCCATGGTACATAGTCCATCGTCCATAGTATTTGGGGAAAACCATCGACCATGGACTATGGACTATCGACCACTACCAAAAATCTCCTCATATTTCCTCGCATCAAAACCAACAGCCACTACTTTTCCTTTCTTTACTATGATGGGTCTTTTGATGATGCTGGTATGTTGTTGCATCACGGGGATGGCTTTTGCAGCTGTTGTTATAGACTGTTGTAAACTGCTAGGGAGTTCTTTATAAGTAGTCGATCTTTTATTGAAGATGATGTCCCAATTAACCTGTTCGCACCATGATTGTAATGTAGCGGTATCAATACCGGCAACTTTATAATCATGAAATTGGTAATCGATCTTGTTTTCTTTCAGCCAAGTGATGGCTTTTTTCACGGTGTCGCAATTGGGAATACCAAAAATTGTGTACATAGTTTACAGTCTTAAAGTCCACTCAAATACCTTATCTGCCGATTTTTGGGGAGATAGGGCCAATTGTATAGAATTTCGCCAATAATAACCTATTAATCTTTAATTTGTTCTCTAGCAATCGACAGATCTTGAGAATTTATCTACTTTGGATAGGGATACTACTATCATCAACACTTATTGCTCAGAACACATCTGAGAAATCTCGCGCACAGCTGGGACTTATTATCGGTAATATACTGGAAGCTAAAACCGGCAAACCTTTGGCATTTGCTTCCCTTCAATTAAAAGATCTGGGTGATACTACACGTCGGTTATCAACTGTTGCAGATAAAAATGGAGCATTTGAATTTAATAAGCTTTCGCTTGGTTATTACAGATTAACTGTGGTAATGGTAGGGTTTGCTCAGATGAATATTGATAGTATTTATCTGCGCCCGGAGCGGTATGATTTTAATTTGGGAGATATCAAATTGAATGATGCTGCAAGCACCCTGAACGAGGTAATTGTATACGCCGAAAAACCATTGATTGAAAACAAGGATGATAAGATCACTTATAATGTTGGCGAAAGTGCTTTGAGCGGGGGAGCCAGTACCGCGGAATTACTGAAAAACATGCCCTTGGTCAATAATGATCCCACAGGTAAGATATTACTAAAAGGAAAAGAGCCCCGAATCCTTATCGACGATAAGCCCACAGAATTGAACGCACAACAGTTACAAGATCTTCTGGAAAGCTTACCCGGAAGCAGTATTGAAAAGATTGAGATCATGACCAATCCACCACCGCAATATGCAACAGAGACAGGTGGTGTCATTAATATCGTTACCAAAAAAGGAAAGATTGGCTGGGTGGGTAGAACATCGTTGAGTATGGGGACAAGAGGAGAAGGTAATTTGGCAGTCAATGCCAGTTATCGAACACAGCCTTTTTCTATCAATATTACTGCCGGATTGGGTGGAAGCATTTTAACAGGTAACAGCTATTCTAAAAGAGAAAATATTTATCGAGACTCTACCAATTACTTTAATACAACAGGTTCATTCGAAAACAAAAACCTGCGTCCCAATCTCCGTGTGCAGACTGATTTTGAATTGAATAAGAGGAATCAACTGAATTTCACTTATCAAGGAAATTTGAATTATTATGGTAATGAAAGTGTAAACACTTTTGTGAATATCAACCGAAATAAAGAAGTGTATAGAAATAGTACCAGAACCAATGGAAGTAAAGGAGAGGGGTATGGACATAACGCTAGTCTATCGTATACGCATAAAGCAAAAAATCCGGCAGAGTTTATTCGAGTTATCCTAAATGTGAATGCGAATAAGAACAATAATGATCGAGCATTTTTTCAGGAGTTTTTGAATCCAGACTTTTCTGCAACAGGTGTTGATTCTACACAATCTCAATTCTTTGATAATCTCAATCGTTCTGCTTCGATACGTGCGGATTATAATAAGCCACTGAAAAAGAAAGGCTCCAATTTTTCTACCGGTATGTTTTACAATCGATCATTCTTTCACAATACACTGAATACGAGTTTTCTTAGAAAATCAGATGGAGTCTTTATTCCGAATGATATCCTGAGTAATGATTTTGAGTTCTTACAAAATATATTTACTGCCAGAGCAGGATACGGATTGTCTTTTGGAAAAGGTTGGCGATTGAATTTTGGTCTGCAGGCAGAACATACTGAAATGGGATTCACCTTTTTGAAAGGCAATGGTTCGGATGTGAATAATGGATACTGGAATGTATTACCTAATATATCTCTACGGAAAGAGTTTAATAAATCACTGAACTCTACCCTTATTTATCGTGCTACGATACGTAGACCGGGTATTGGTGAATTGAATCCAAATGTAGATTACAGTGATCCGTATAATCTTCGTTTTGGTAATCCCTATTTGAGACCAACACTGTCTGATAATTTTGATTGGAATTTGAGTTGGATCAAAGGAAAATACTATATCAACACATCCATAGGGTATAATCGATTGAAAGATGTATTCAACTCTATCCGTAATCTGGTAGGAGATGGAAAAACAGAACTGAGTTGGCTCAATATTGCTGACAGACGTGAATATGAAGCCAGTATATGGGGTGGATACACTTTCAGCAAACAATTTCGGGTAAATACCAGTATGGGTTATACAATGAATAAATACAGTGAAACGGAAAAGAAACTGTATCGCTATCGTGATGGCAATAGTTTTTACAGCAGTTTGAATTATACGTTTACGCCCAGTAATGTATTAACCTTCGAGGGAAATATTCGATTCAGCAATTTTGCCAATCCGCAGGGAAGAAGCAGGAGTAATGTAAACATGAATTTAGGTGTGCAGCATCGCTTCTTTGATCGTAGACTGATCTTGAGTTTTAACGCGATAGATCCATTCACGCCTCAAAGATTTACCAACTATACCTATGGCGCGAATTTTAACCTGGAGAGTTTTAATTCCAGTAATACACGCAACTTCAGAATTGCTGTTAGTTATCAGTTGAATAAAGTGGTACAGAAATCGAAGCTGAGTGAGAAAGATAAAAAAGCAGCTTTGCAAAAAATCAAAGCTGCCGATTAAATCTCATCTCATAAGCTGATGCTTAATCTAAATGCCAGTTGAGAAGTATCACTACTAAATCTCTCATACCGTAAGCTAAAGTTCAGGTTTTTGCTATTGGTACCTATCCCCGGAGAAAGAATAAAACTTTCACCACCCTCTGTAAAAATGCCAATACCTGTTTCGCCTGATACATATAAACGATCGGTAACCGGAAACATAACGCCAGACTTCAAAACAACAAACCCGCCATTTCTTTTATTGAAATAAGTAAATCCGGGTGTTACTGTCCAACTTATTTTTTGTGTACTTACCGGAATAAAACGAATATCAACACCTGAACTAAATCCACCCAGATTATCCAGAGAGCTGCCAAGACTGACTCCAAGATCTGATATGTGCTTTTTGGGTTGTTTAGCTGTTGTTTGAGTGAAAGCGGTAATGGATGATAAAAGAAGTATGAGTAGTAAGTTTTTCTTCATAATGGTTTATTTGAGAAAACTTCTGCAATAACTATACGAAATTATAAATAGTTGTTATATTAGAGGTACAAAGCCGTGACATGAAATATTTAGTAAGTATGCTAATTGCCGCTTTTATTTTTGCGCTAATGGTTTTTGCTATTGTTTATTGGCTTCTTGAGTGGGGTTTTACAGATTCAATGATACTTGGAGCCATTACTTTTTTCGTTGGCTTATTAGGCGAAGTAGCCCGTTTTTTTCTATTGAAAAAGAGAAGCAACAGCAATAATCGGTAATGCTTGGAGGAATCCGTTCAACTTACTTTGAGTCTGTTTGCCAGCCAGCTTTTATGAACAGGAATCAACCAGTTCTCCAGTAATTCTTTCTTGTTGGCTACCAGATTATTAAAGTATAATGTATCGGGTACAATAAATTGATTTTCCAAAGCATAATTCAATTGCGACAGTGGTAATAACTGTACTTTATCTTTCACAATAAAAGCCAGTTGTTGTCTGTCGAACATATTCACTTTGAAACGAGCTTCAATTTCTTTGATCATTTTTACAGAACTATCTGTACTGCACCCACTCACACCCGTAGCGGTTTCATCGGCCATAATTACAATGAATTGTCCAAAGAACAGATTCGCATACCCTTTTACAGGGGTGCCATGACTCAACCAATTAGTCGTAAATTCATTGAAAATGGTTTCCAACTCAAAAGCCTCACTCATGGAAAATAATCGTGAAGATTGGTATATCCACACCCGAGAGCTGTCGTGGAAATCTGCCGGTACAAAAGACTGATAGTTGAGATCCATACTGCAAAGATAGAGAGGAATTTCGGATGTCAGACGGCAGATGTCAGATGACAGATTTTTTTATTTTGGATGAAAGAAAATTAAAAAGTCAAAAGTAAAAAATCAAAAAATCATAGATCTGTCATCACTCCATGCTCTGCGCCACCAACTCAGCTACATCCAACACTGCTACTTCATTTTCTTTTTCACGATTTTTCACACCGTCTGTCATCATGGTGTTGCAGAATGGACAAGCTGCGGCGATAAATCCGGCACCGGTGGCAAGGGCTTCATCGGCTCTTTCAATATTGATGCGTTGGTTTCCGGGTTCGTCTTCTTTGAACATTTGAGCCCCCCCGGCTCCACAGCAGAGGCCTTTACTTCTGCATCTTTTCATTTCAACGAGTTCGGCATCTAATGCTTCCAGTACTTTTCTGGGGGCTTCATAAATATTATTGGCGCGTCCGAGGTAACAGCTATCATGGAAAGAGATTTTTTTTCCTTTAAAAGCACCTCCTTCTTTTAGTTGAATACGTCCTTCATCGATGAGTTGTTGTAAGAGCGTAGTATGATGAATGACTTCATAATTTCCACCCAACTCAGGGTATTCATTTTTGAGCGTATTGAAACAATGTGGACAGGTCGTTACAATTTTTTTGATGCCATATCCATTCAGGACCTGAATATTCTGATACGCCATCATTTGAAAGAGAAATTCATTACCCGCTCTGCGTGCAGGATCGCCGGTACAGGCTTCTTCTTTGCCCAGAATAGCATAACGCATCCCTACTTTATCTAGAATAGAAGCAAAGGCTTTGGTGATCTTCTGCGCTCTTTGATCAAAGCTTCCGGCACAACCTACCCAAAATAAAATTTCAGGACTTTCACCAGTCATTGCCATTTCTGCCATGGTCATCACTTTCATATGCGTTCAGTTATTGCTGTTTGCCAGCGGTTAGATGTATGAATCCTTACGCCGTAAATTTATGGCTAACATTTTATACCACAATAGGATGTTTGAAGGGATCTTTTTTTCCATTGATACAAATCTTATTGAGTTTGCTTGATTGCTGATGTATATTGTAACCATTACATTTGAACTTTTAGCGTCGGACTATGGTGTATATCTTCTTTGTGGCTTGCTTGATTAGCTTTCTGGGACAATTACCCCTGGGAAATATGAGTTTTACCGCAACCCAAATCTGTATCCAGGAAGGGGCCAAAAAAGCATGGATGTATGCCATTGGGGTAGCCATTGTTGAGATGTTGTACCTGAGATTTGCACTGACGGGTATGGATTGGGTGGTTCAACACCGTACTTGGTTTGTGGCGTTGGGTTGGATCACCGTATTGCTTTTTTTGGTGTTAGGAATGCTGGCATTTATCTTGGCACGTAAACAAAAAAAAGAAGAGCGTTCGGTGATCCTAGACAATCAACTGCATCGTTTCCTGCTCGGACTCACCATGAGTGCTTTGAATCCTGTACAAATACCTTTTTGGTTCTTATGGACTTCTACCATGATTCAAACCCAGGTATTACCCATAACAGCCACAGCCTTTCATGTATTCACTGCAGGCGCGGGTGTGGGAACCATTGCCGGATTGGCATTGTATATTCATGGCGGAAATTGGCTGGTGAAAAGAAACAATACCAGCAATAAAACCCTCAATCAGATCATGGGTGTGATATTCATCATCACAGCATTGATCCAGTTATACAGGATGTTGTATAAACCTTGGATCTAGTCAACAATAAATAGGACACAACCATTTTTGGAATAAGAGCGATGTGCATCTGCATTATCTCCAACGGTATATACTTGTCCCTTTTGTAATAAATGCTTTTCTCCATTGTGCAGTTCCGTCTCCATTTCGCCTTCAGCGCAGAAAATGATATGCCCTTTATTGCACCAATGATCAGCGAGATAATCGGGAGAATAAGTAACCAAACGGATACGGATATTATCCCTATGCAGTATCCTCCATTCTGCAAAACCGGTGATGCCCTGATGGATCTCAGGTTCAATGGTATTGAAGTCTGTAATAGAGAAAGGAAATGGAGATAGTGTCATAGGTATTGGATAAAATTAGAAATCAGAAACAAGAAACAAAAAACAAGAAACAAGAAACAAGAAACAGGAAACAGGAAATGAAAATGTATCGTTCATGAAATATTTCCTTGTCTCTTGTTTCCTCTTTCTTGTTCCTTATTTGTATTATTGAATCGCCCACTGGTCTCTTTCTTCCGGAGAAAATTTCCAGGGAGCAAAATTATTTTCGGTATTGCTAAACATGCCATTCCATTCTTGTGGGGCATTACTTTCTTCCATGATCAGTGATCTGCGTAATTCTGTAATGATCTCTAATGGGGAAATACTCACCGGACATTCTTCCACACAAGCATTACAGGTGGTACAGGCTCTTAATTCTTCTACTGAGATATAATCATGTAACAATGATTTGCCATCATCCTGAAATGATTGGTTAGCATCAATATTACGTCCTACTTCTTCCAGACGATCGCGGGTGGCCATCATGATCTTTCTAGGGCTTAACAGTTTGCCGGTAGTATTGGCCGGACAAGCAGCTGAGCATCTGCCGCATTCAGTACAGCTATACGCATCCAGTAAGTTTTTCCAACTCAAATCAAATACATCTTTCGCGCCAAAACGTGCCGGTGGTGCTGCATCTGTTGGGGCAAGCTCGGGTTGCATGGCATACAACACTTCATTTTGAACACTAGGCATATTTTTCATTTTGCCGGGAGATTCCAGTCTGGCATAATATGCGTTGGGGAATGCCAGCATGATATGTAAGTGCTTTGAATAAGGTAGATAATTCAGGAAGGCAAAAATGCCCGCAATATGTAGCCACCAGCAAGTGCGCTCGATGGCAATTAAAGTACCGTCTGAAAATCCGGAGAAGATAGGACTCAATAATCCTGAAAAATAAAATGAACCGGTAGCAGGATAGTGGCTGTCTCCTCTTTCTTGTAATACCAGATCAGTGGCATTCATGGTCAGAAAAAGACTCATCAGCACAATCTCAGTGATCAGAATATAATTGGCATCAGATCTTGGCCATCCGTTCAAGTCTTTGCTGATAAAACGTTTGAGTTTAATAATATTTCTACGCGATAAAAAAACAATACAAACCAATATTACACCCACTGCTAAAAACTCAAATGCATTGATCAGCCAATTGTACAATTCACCCAATGGCTCAGCAAACAATCGATGTTTCCCTAAAATACCATCTAATACAATCTCCAATACTTCCAGATTGATGATGATAAATCCTGCATAGATCACGAAGTGCATGACCGCTACCAATGGATTGGAAAACATTTTCTTTTGTCCCAATGCCAGCAATAACAAGTTCCTCCAGCGTAAGGCAGGCTGATCATTAAGCGCTTCTTCTTTTCCCAAAAGGATATTCCTGCGTATTTGTCCGGCTTTACGTGCGAATAACCAAACAGATACGGCTGCTAAAGCCACAAAAAGAATTTGTTGGAGATATTGCATATGGTTGGTCTTAGGGTGCTAAGATAGCAGTTTTGATTGGTTGGAAATGGGATTGTTGATTGGTTTTAATGTTCCTACATTTGAACATAAATCGCAGATATGGGTAACCGCAATTATATCTTAACCAAGGACGCAGCAGCTCGAAAGTTGCATCGTATGGCATTGGAACTGGCTGAACAATTGAATGGGGATGAAGCGCCTGTCATCATTTTAGGGATCCGCAATAGTGGGATGGTGATTGCAGATAAAATCGCCGAGCATTTGAAAAAATACATTTCCAACAACATACAAACTGCATCCATCTCATTGGATAAAGTGTCTCCTAAAGAGGTGACTGTTAGTGAGGTGATTGATTTCACCGGATTACATGTGGTGATTGCAGATGATGTTACCAATAGTGGCAGAACATTGTTATTTGGGCTGAAACCCTTGCTCAATTTTCACCCCAAAACCATTCAAACCCTTGTACTGGTTGAACGCATGCATAAAATGTTTCCCGTTAAACCGGATTATGTAGGATTGTCTGTTTCCACCACGCTTCAAGATCATATTCAGGTTGAAGTGAAAGATGGGGAAGTGGAAGGGGCTTATATTTCCTAATCATGAAGACTGATATTTACCCATGAAAATTGGGAAAATATTGATAAACTTGTTCAACAATCATTTCAAAATCTGCTTTTATGGATGCTAGAATACAAGAGAAACTCAATACATGGCTATCAGGTAACTATGATGAGATTACAAAAGATGCCATTCGAAAAATGCCGGAGGATGAACAGGCAGATGCATTTTATCGTAACCTGGAGTTTGGTACCGGTGGATTGAGAGGTATCATGGGTGTAGGTACCAATCGCGTTAATAAATATACCATTGGGATGGCTACACAAGGCTTTGCCAATTATTTGAAAAAGACCTACTCCAATCAAGAGATCAAAGTTTCTATCGGACATGATAGTCGTAATAACAGTCGGTTTTTCGCGGAAACCACTGCAAATGTATTTGCTGCGAATGGTATCAAGGTATTTCTGTTTGAAGCATTAAGACCTACTCCTGAACTCAGTTTCTCAATCAGACATTTGGGTTGTCATGCAGGGGTGGTATGTACAGCCTCACATAATCCTAAAGAATACAATGGTTACAAAGCATATTGGAATGATGGCGGACAATTGGTACCACCACATGATAAAAATGTGATCAAAGAAGTGGAAGCGATTACGAGTGTGGATGAAGTGTTATGGGAAGGAGGCGCGAACAATATCACCCTCATGGGAGCGGAGATGGATCAGGCATACCTGCAGATGGTGAAAGGGTTGAGTGTATACCCGGATGTAATCGCAGCGCAACACGATTTGAAGATTGTGTATACGCCTATACATGGAACGGGCATTACATTGGTGCCTGATGTATTAAAAGCGTTTGGATTTACCAATGTTACCGTGGTAGAAGAACAAGCCGTACCCGATGGTAATTTCCCAACCGTTGTCTATCCGAATCCGGAAGAAAGCGAGACCATGAGTATTGGTCTGCAAAAAGCAAAAGCAATGGATGCGGATATCTTACTTGGTACCGATCCGGATGCAGACAGGGTGGGTATTGGTGTGAAAAATCACAAAGGTGAGTGGGTGTTGATGAATGGAAATCAAACGGCTGTGCTGGCATTTGCTTATATGATCGAAGCACGTAAAACAAAAGGCATTGCCCAGTCCAATGATATGGTCATTTCCACGATCGTAACTACCAATATGATCAATGAAGTAGCCAAACAAAATCAGGTAGCCTGTTATAATGTACTGACGGGTTTCAAATGGATCGCGGAGCTGATCAAAGAAAAAGAAGGGAAAGAGAATTATGTGATTGGGGGAGAGGAAAGTTTTGGATTGATGATCGGAGATAAGATCAGAGATAAAGATGCCGTGAGTGCAGTGGCTTTGATGTGTGAAATGGCAGCTTATGAAAAAGCAAAAGGCAGAACTTTATTTGATAAGATGATAGAGTTATACATGCAGTATGGCTTCTATTATGAAAACCTGATCAGTATCACCAAGAAGGGAATGAATGGGCAAAAAGAAATTGCTGACATGATGGAAAATTATCGGAATCAGCCTCCTTCTTCTATTGATGGCTCTCCAGTGGTTACCTTATTGGATTATGAACTTCAAAAAGGTAAAAATCTGATTACCGGTGAAGAGTGGAAGATTGATCTTCCTAAAAGTAATGTGCTCCAGTTTATTACAGAAGATGGTAGTAAAATATCAGCACGTCCTTCCGGTACGGAACCTAAAATCAAATTTTACTTTAGCGTGAACACTGTATTGAAAAGTAAAGAAGATTTTGATAGTACCTATGCCTCACTTCAACAGAAGATTGAGCGGATCATTGCTGATATGAAATTGAAGTGAGTCAAGAGAAGAGTGCCGGGATTCAATTTATGGCTTATAGTCAATAGTCCATGGTCCATGGGAGATAGTAAAAGAAAGAGGCTATATCAGACTTTTGATACAGCCTCTTTTTTTATTTGTTGTGATGGGACGCAGATTTATTATGATGTATTATGATTAATCATAAATAATCATAATAAATCTGCGTCCCATACAACTACTTATTTTCTCTTAATTCTTAAATTCTTGAATTCACCATTTTGAATTGGATGCTCGCCGATCTTAGCGCCATATTTATCGAATGTGAAATAGGTGAATTGGAAAGTTCCATTGATATAATCCGCGCCGATCTTATTCAATATTAAAGTTCCGCTCTGAGAAAAATGATATACTATGCGTGTTGAGTTTACCTTATCATTCACCTCCATAAAGTAGGCGGGTCTATTAGTGGTAAGGTTGATGGTTTTACTTTCTGTGTTATTATCTTTTGTAAAATCTTCAATAATAAAAAATACAATGATAGAGCTGTCTGCATTAATCTTTTTTTCAGCAGATATTCTCAGCATATAAGGACCACCTTGTACCAATTGCTCTGAACTAACGATAACTGTATCGGGCAAGAACGCTTGGTTGCCTACTAGGGTAGCTTTAAACGACGGAGCCGGAGGCGTATATGGCGCCGGCTTATTGGCTTCTTTTTCGCAAGCTATTAGGAAAACTACTAGACTTAAAAATGTTATAATCTTTTTCATATTACTTTTTTGCAATTCTACATATAGCTTGTAGCTGCAAAAGAGAACTTTGTATTTGCGGTTCTATTGATCTTTTAAAGGTTTTTCGTATCACATGAATATGTGGGAAAATTGTCATTTCGATTTTTCTTTTCACAGTCGAAGAAAACAATACCGACACCCATAGGGAAACAGTATATTCGTAAAGCTTATGAAACCGAAATTTGAAGATACTTACCAGCATAAAGGACTGAGGCGTCAGTTGATCCAATTACTTCGAGAGAAAGGAATTACCGATGAAGCGGTACTCGAGGCGATGAATAATATACCACGTCATTTCTTTTTGGATTCTGCTTTTGATAAAATTGCTTATGAAGACAGGGCATTCCCGATAGGAGAAGGACAAACCATTTCTCAACCTTACACGGTTGCTTATCAGACACAGTTGCTAAAAGTCAAAAAATTGGAGAAGGTACTAGAAATTGGAACGGGAAGTATGTATCAGTCTACGGTACTGGCAGAAATGGGAGCCAAAGTGTACACGATCGAGCGTCAAAAAAAATTATACGATCAACACAGTGCCTATGTTTTTAAAATGAAGTATCCCAATCTAAAGTTTTTCTTTGGAGATGGATTCGAAGGTTTACCTGCATTTCAACCTTATGATAAAATATTGATCACTGCAGCAGCACCCTTCATTCCACCAAAATTAGTACAGCAGTTGAAGGTAGGAGGCATCATGGTGTTGCCGGTGGATGAAGGAGAAAACCAACGCATGCTCCGACTCACTAAACAAGAAGATGGTTCTTTACATGAAGAAGCTTTTGAAGAATTTTCTTTTGTACCGATGCTGACAGGGAAGAATAGGTAGAGAATAAGAAACAGAGGAACAGAGGAATAAGAAATGAGGAATGAGAAAATGTATTTTAATTACTTTCTTATTCCTCATTTCTTATTTTTTATCATTATTGTCCGACTAAATTTATTGTAAATTCTTTGTAAACTGCAGCGGGT
>JAAXIF010000104.1 GCA_012270485.1 Sphingobacteriales bacterium
TTTTTCCCGTTAACTCTAACCAAGAATGGACAACTTTTTGGGGGAGCCTACAAAACAAATACAGCAACAATATAAAATTCCATTTATCTATCTCACTTCTCATGCAGATAAATCAACGATGGATGAAGCGCTGGTTACAAAACCGTATGGATACCTGCTGAAACCTTTTGATGCAGATGATTTGTATGCAGCCATTGAAGTAGCCATGAGTAATTTTATGGGACAACCGATTCACAACGAGGATTCCGGGTTGCTGTGTAAGGATGCACTCTTTATTAAAACAGATAAAAATTTTGTACGGGTAGAAATCAATGATATCTGTTGGGTTGAGTCTGAACACAATTATCTCTACATCGTTTCTCAAAAAGGGAAACATATTATCCGATCGAATTTCAAAGATTTTCAGCAAAATGTTCCGGCTACTCAATTTATTCAAGTACACAAATCATACATGATCAACTTGAATAAGGTAGATGCTTTTTCTCATACGGATATTACCATCAATGGTAAGGAAATACCCTTGAGCAGGATGTACAAGGATGAGTTCTTTGCCTGTATGAAAAGAATAGTATAACCCTCAATAATAGATATGGTACCTAAAATAAAGCAGTTGGTACCTATTTTTTGTCATCTCATTGAATTTGCTGCAAATTTACGATGCATCATGTGGCATAGGTTCATCATAGTAAACCCCGGCCGATCGCTTTTGCTGATTTGTCTTTTTTGTTTTGGATTCTTGATACCCTCCAAAGCGCAATATGAGTATGTTGATACCGTATCCATCAGAAAACAAATCAATACCACTTCAATAGACTCGGTCCGTAGCAGACTGTATGGAATACTGGGCTGGGAAATGCGTTTTTCCAATCAGCCCAAAGCAGTTGAACTTGCTGATAGTATGATTTTACTTTCAACCGTTTCCAGAGATTATATAAGATTAGCAGAAGCTTACAGGATCAAGGGTTTTGTGAAAGTGGTGAATCAAGACATAGCAGGATGTCTGAAAATGTATGAACAAGGAATATGGTATGCTAAAAAAGCAAAAAGTAAATATTATGAATCGGCCATCCTGAATCTGATCGCGGGTATGTACCAAGATAAAGGCGATTATGATCAATCGATTCAATTTTTTTTAGAAGCCGGTAAAGCTGCAGAAGAAAGCAAGAGCGCTGAAATGATTGCTTTCAGTGCCAATTGTATTGCGGAAGCGTATTCAGATGCCGGGAGACCCATCAGTTTCACCCGACCTTTTTATGAGAAAGCTTTACGGGAAGTGTTGCCCAGAAACAACTGGCAATATGCCGGCATGATACATTCCAATATGGCCAAAGAATACATGATGGCCGGTTATGCAGATTCTGCTTTGAAAGAAACAGAAGCATCTATCCGATACCTGAATAAGGTAAACAGAAAAGGATATGTGTATGCTACTTGTGCCACAGATATTGGTGAAATGTTGACAAAACTAAAAGCATACAAAGAAGCAGAGCAATTCCTTCTGGAAGCGTATCATATACTCGATAGTCTGAAAACAAAAGACAACAGATTGATTGTATTGTCTGCTTTATCAAATCTCTATGTGGAAAGTGGTCAGTACGCTAAAGCAAAAGAAAAAGTTCGGTTACTTTTATCACTTGCCGAAGCATACAAATCAAAAATATTCCTTCGCAATGCATATAAAATATTATCTGAAATAGCAGAGAAAAAAGGGCAGCCGGATAGCGCATTGCATTACTACAAAATGTATAAAGATTGGAATGATACCATTTTCAATGAAAACAAAGAGCGAACCATTGCCAATGCAGAGAGTAGAATGAAGGAAACTTTGCAGGCAAAAGAAAATGAACAACTGAAATCAACGAATACCAGATTGCGTAATAATAGTTTGATTGCAGGAGCAGTTGCCTGCATCTTGTTATTGTTAGCAATGATCATTGTACTCGCCAACAGAAAGATCAAACAGAAGAATATTGTTCTGGAGTCGCAGAAACAAATGATCGAAAAACAATCGGCAGAGAAAGATATTTTGTTACGAGAGATTCACCACAGGGTAAAAAATAATCTTCAGGTGGTATCCAGTCTGTTGAATTTACAAGTTGCGAGTATCTCCGATCAAAAAGCAATCGATGCCTTGATGGCGAGTCAGAAAAGGGTGAAAGCCATTTCACTGATACACCAGAACCTCTATGCTTTTGAAGACTTGAGTACCATTTCATTTACATCCTATGTTCAGGAATTATACAGCGATTTAAGACAGTTGTATAATAAAGGGAATATTGAATTGGTTTGTACAGCGGCTACGCCTCAATTGGCTTTTGATATTGAAAGATCAGTGCCATTGGGATTGATTTTAAATGAAGTGATAACCAATGCACTCAAACACGCATTCGATGGAAGAGAAGAAGGGATCATCAATATCTCTTGTTCGGCTGATGAGGATAGCCTGCTTACAATCATTGTTGCAGATAATGGTATTGGGTTGCCCGTATCTTTTGAAAACCATCAATCTTCTTCCCTCGGCTTTAGGATTATCAGGGAATTAACCCGTCAGTTAAAAGGAACCGTAACATGTGAAGTGGATAAGGGAACTACATTCATATTCAGGATTCCGCAGACCAGATTCAAAGCCTGATTCCTTCTACAGGGTTTCGTACTCATTTTATTGCATTTGGTACCATTTTACTATTAGGAACAAAACAGCCTAGTTAATTTTCTAATTCAATTACTGTGGATCAGTGTTCACTGACACTCCCCGGTAGTAATCATAACGATCCCATATCCTCACTATTTGTTGGTCTGAGAACCACACTTAGGAAATCCAAACAAAACTAACTGAGATGCAAACGAACTGTACACGCTTGGCAGGAGTGCTTTTGTGCTTCTTGCTTTTATCATGGAGTCCTAAATTCTCCCCTGTTACATTATTTCCACAAAGTGAATCAATGGTTTCTGTAGAAGACTGGGTGCTTGCTACGGAAAAAACCGGTGTAAAAGCCTATTACCGCATCACTACCTGTGGTGAGGATCAGGTGATATACCTCCGTTTTGTAAACAGCAACACAGGGGCTGTTCAAGTAAGCTGGAAGGGAGAAATTCAGTTTAGTGGAGAATCACAACCAAGAAGTATCAAAGAACAAAGCTCAAGTCTTACCATTCAAAATGGCGAAGTATCCGGAACAAGCTGTATCAACCCGGCGATTGCTGAACTGGTGGTGAAGCAGGAGCTCTCTCCTGTTGTTAATATGGAAGCCTATTTCTTTCAGCAACTCACCATTACACAGAACTAATTAACCTGCGATCATGAGAAAAACTACTATAACCTTTTCGGCTGTTTGTAAAATGTTTGTTGTGCTTTTATTGGCATGCACAAGTATTTTCCGATTACAGGCACAAACCTATCCATTCACTACCTGCGGAGCTACGGGATTAAATGGTCCTACGCAAACACAAGTGAATCTTGCTTATGCATCAACGCCTATAACACTTGTTACCAGTAATAATGGTATTCAAGAGTGGCCTGTTCCTGCTACGGGATTGTATTCAATCAAAGTAGCGGGAGCCAAAGGCGGAGGTGCCGGAGGCGGAAATGGTGCCGTGATGGCAGGAGAGTTTTTACTAAACCAAGGCCACGTGATACAAATTGTAGTAGGTCAAAGAGGAACCGGTGGTTTTGGTTCTCAAGGAAGTGTAAACAGCGGCGGCGGTGGCGGCGGTTCTTATGTAGTCAATAAAACAACGGGTACTATTTTAATCATTGCCGGAGGTGGTGGTGGCGGAAATGGAGACTATGGTTTTTCATATCCTAACACAGCAGGTAATCCTGCCAATACGGGTACTTCAGGCAATAGCACATATCAAACAGGCGGGGGTGTGAATGGTAATGGAGGAAGAAATGGTATCATCGATGACCCGGCTGCGGGTGGTGGTGGTTATTTTACGAATGGAGAAAACTCACCGGGTACAACATTTGCTACCGGTGGTCTTTCATTTCTGAATGGCGCTAGAGGTGGCGCAGGAAGAACCGGATCTTATTTTGGTGGCGATGGCGGTTTTGGTGGTGGTGGTGGCGGTACTTCTAATGTATTGGTTAGAGGTGGCGGCGGCGGCGGTTATTCCGGCGGACAAGGGGGTACTTATCAGATCGCTCAGACATCGGTATATACTTCCAACAGTGACAGAGGTCATGGTGCCGGAGGTGGGTCTATTAATAATGGTATCAATCAGCAGATATTTGCAACCAATGCATCCAGCGGTTATGTAACAGTTACAGCACTTACTACACTTGCGGGCGCTTTAAATTTTGTAAAAGCAAACAACACCTATATTACCGTACCCCATAGCGCTTCTATGAACTTGGGTGCAGAATTTACGATTGAAGCATGGGTAAATTATACCGGCGTAAACAGTACGATCATTGACAAGGGCGATTATGATTATCTCTTGCAGGTAAACTGTAATAATCCGGGCTTTGCACCTAACCGACTTGATTTCTATAACCGAAATACCGGTTGGGTACATTCCATCGGAACAGTACCGGAAGGTGTATGGACCCATGTGGCCGTAACACTGAAGAACGGTACCATGACTTTCTATATCAATGGAGTGGCTTCGGGAACAGCAGCCGTAAACTTTGCACAAGATAGCGGTCCGGTAAATATTGGCCGTCAGTCTCCCTGGTCTTGCGCTTGTAACATCTTCAACGGAAACATGGATGAACTGCGTGTGTGGAACAGAGCCTTATCAGCCTGCGAAATCAATGCTAACAAAGGTTGTGAACTAAGTGGTACACAAACCGGATTGGCAGCTTATTACAAATTCAACCAGGGTTCGATCAACGTCAATAACAGCAGTGTAAATACGTTGGTAGATGCGAGTGGAAATAATAATACGGGAACATTAACCGGTTTTGCTTTAACAGGAACGACTTCAAACTGGGTTGCCGGACAAGTTTCGGGAACCTGTGCAACATATACAGCCCCTAATGCAAGTATTACCGGCAACTTAATGGTATGTGCCGGCGCTACTACACAACTAAGCAATACCATTGCAGGCGGTGTATGGAGCAGTAGTAATAATGCTGTGGCAACGGTTAGTGCCGGTGGTTTGGTTACAGCGATCGCTGATGGTACTACTACCATTACTTATACAAATAATTGTGGTGGCGTCTCTACGGCAACTGTTACAGTTAAAGCAAAACCTGTTGCAGCAATCACCGCCAGTGGCCCAACATCATTTTGTGCAGGTGGATCAGTAACCTTAAGTGGCGTGCAAGGCGCAACGAGCAGTTCATTATCTTTTAATGGTATCAATAATTCCGTAAGAATTCCGGATGTGAACTATGCCGGCGTTAATAGCTTTACGATTGAGGCTTGGGTAAAACCCAATAACATTACAAGCAATCCTTACTATGAAATAGCCAGACAACAAGGAGCACCTAACTGGATATTCAGTTTCCAGGATTATGGTACCATCCTTTCTTTTGGTTTAAATACGACTACCGGATATGCCGAACTCGATGCGCCCATTATAGCGAGCAGTTTTACCGATGGAAACTGGCACCATGTAGCTGCAACTTATGACGGTACAAACTGCAGGGTATATAAGGATGGTGTGTTGATTGGAACGAGTAATAAAACCGGCAATATTGTTTTCGCTTCACAGTATGGTCTTACAACATATATCGGAGCCTATTCCGGTGGTGAATATTTTAATGGTTTAATTGATGAAGTGCGTTTTTGGAACACGACGAGAACACAAGCGCAGTTAGACGCTAATAAATTAATTTCTCTTCCTGTCAACACAACAGGTTTGACAGCCTATTACAAATTTGATGAAGGAACAGGTACCACTACCAATGATGCTAGTGGAAACGGAAATCATGGAACCTTGGTAAATGGAACCAGTTGGTCAACCCAGTCACCATTATCATCTACCGGTGCACTTACTTATTTATGGTCACCGGGTGGTGCTACTTCTTCTTCTATCACCGCCAATGCTCCTGGTGTGTATACTTTGCAGGTTACCGGTGCAGGCGGTTGTACTTCTGATCCCGCATCCATTACTCTTACAGAACGTCCTGTACCAACTGTAAATCCGGTTACGAATAAAGAAGTATGTCATAATGGTGTTGCTGTTCCTGCTATCAACTTTAGTGGGTCAGTCAGTGGAACTGTGTATAGCTGGACCAACGATAATCCATCTATCGGATTACCGGCTAGTGGAACAGGCGATATTGCGTCTTTTATTGGATTGAACCCGGGTAATACACCTGCTTACGCGAATATTACCGTTACACCTTCTTATACAACAGATGGAAATACCTGTACAGGTACACCGGTTAGTTTTGTGATTCGCGTAAATCCGATTCCTGTCTTTAATGCCATTGCTAACCAATCATTATGTAATGGAGCTTCATCAACAGCCATTCATTTAACCAGTGCTGTTGCAGGTACCACATTCACTTGGTTCAATACAACGCCATCGGTGAACATTGGTTTACCCAATGGAAATGGAGCAACCATTCCTTCCTTTACGGCAACCAATACTACCGGTCAGTCTGTTACCGCCAACTACTTAGCATTATCTTATTATCAGGGTGAAACCATGGGTTGTGGTACATCCAGATCATTTAGCTATACAGTAAATCCTGTGCCACCAGCTACTATTACTGCCGGTGGTGCAACTACTATTTGTGCAGGCGGATCGGTAACACTTACCGCATCTGCAGGTAGCAGTTATGTATGGAACAACAATGCTACTACAGCATCCATTACCGTCAATGAATCGGGTACTTACAGTGTAAAGGTGAGCAATGCAGAAGGCTGTAGTGCAAATTCTTCACCGATTACGGTTACAGTAAACCCATTACCTGCTATTCCGGTAATCAGCACATCAGGCTCAACAGCGGTATGTGTAGGAAGTCCTGTGACACTTACCGCATCTGGTGCTGTTTCCGGCAAAGCAATTGACTTTGATGGCGTAAATGACAATATCGTTGTTCCTAATAATGCAGTATTCAACTTTACTAGTCAGTATACAGCAGAGTCTTGGATCAATGTGCGTAGCTATCAATATGGTACCATCATTTCAAAATTTGAAGATGATAACAATAACAGAGGCTGGATGGTGAATATTGGTGAAACAGGTGCTCCAACCATACATGTGGTACATTCCAGATTAGGCACCTGGACCAATCCTATTCAATGGAACAGCGGCTTCCAACCGGTACTGAATACTTGGTATCATATTGCAGTTGTGTTTGATGCTACACTTTCTTCTAATCATATCAAACTTTATGTAAATGGTACATTAACGGCACAAACAAGTTGGCCTTATACCCTTACACCGAATGCAGCCAATATGTATATTGGTGGATATGATGGTCCGGGTAATGGTGTGAATGGTGGCGCCAATGAAAGGTTCTTCAATGGTAGACTAGATGAAGTACGTGTTTGGAATGTAACGAGAACAGCATCTCAAATCAGTGCCAACTACAATCAAGTAATGAATGCGCCGGTTGCAGGATTGGTAGCGGCTTATGCATTCAATGAAAACAGCGGTACCGCCATTGCTGATATTACCGGTATGAATAATGGTACCATGGTAAATAATCCAACACGTATTACTAATGGACCTTTGTTATCAGGAGCCGGCAATAATACTTACTTGTGGAGTACCGGAGCCACCGGCGCTTCTATCACCGTCAATGAAACGGGTACTTATACAGTAACAGCCACCAATGAAAATGGATGTGCTGCTACATCTGCACCGGTAACGATTACGAATTATGCAATGCCAACCATTACTTGTCCGGGTAACATCACAGTGGCTAGTCCGGCTAATCAATGCGGGGCCAATGTTACCTATTCGAATGCAGTAGTAACGGCCGGTCCGGCAAATCCTACTGTTACCTATTCTCATCCTTCCGGATCTTTCTTCCCTGTAGGGAATACAACCGTAACAGCTACCGTAACAGATGCATGCGGTAATACCGCTACTTGCACATTCACGGTTACCGTACAAGATATTACAGCACCTGTATTGGCATGTACTAATCAATCATCTTCATCACCGGTTAACTTCATGAGAGGAACCAGTGTGGGTGGAACTGCAGCCATTGTTGCATGGGCAGGATTGAATGGAGCTTCTCAATATGCAGGTTCTTCTTTGGGATCGAGCTGTAATGAATCGTGGAGACCTTTTGGTACGCTTTGTGATGAAGCACCCAATACCAATAGCATGACCACCAGTACCAAAACGAATGGTAATTCCGGTATTACATTTAATACGGGTGGTGCAAATAGTATTGGTGCATTTGTGGTTGACTTAGGTGCTACACAAACCTTTAATCTGGCACAGGTATATCAGATGTTCTCTGATGGAAAAACCACACATGTAAGAGGATTCTATCATCCATCCAATGCAACAACAGCTCCTTCTATCACAGATGCGGGCTGGGTAGAAATGTTCCCTGAAACACTGGTAGGTCCGGGAGTCCTCAGTGGTAATAATGTAACACAACCAACAGAAATCACTTTCAATAGTACATCAGCACGTTATGTAAGATTCTATGTACGCAATGATGGTCGCTATGGTAATGGCACTTGGATAGAAACCAGAAGTATTAAACTGTTTAGTACGGCACCAGCGGTGAACAATGTTATCGTAACTGCTGCTGATGGTGAGTGTAACGCAGTTGCTACTTATAATGTACAAGCAATTGATAATTGTTCCGGTACGGTAGTTACTTATTCTATCCCAAGCGGTTCAAGTTTCCCAATCGGAACAACGCCGGTACAGGTAACTGCAACCGATGCATCGGGCAATACAACGACTTGTTCATTCTCTGTGATCGTAAATGCTCCGGAGATCAATGTAACGGGTAGTGGAAACAGTATTCCAACAGGAACCACTACTATATCTGCAGCCAACAATACCAATTTTGGTGGCACACTGCCCAATACATCAGTGAGTAAGAGCTTTGTTGTACAAAATACAGGTACAGCTGCATTGAAAATCAGTTCTATAAACCTGTCTGGAGTAGACGCATCGGCATTTAGCATAACAGGTATCACGCTACCTGCAACTATTGCACCGAATGCTAATGCAAATTTCAATGTAGTATTTAATAGCAATACACCGGGTATTAAAAATGCAACGGTTACTATTCAAAATACCGACTGTAATGAAGCTGCTTATCAGTTTGCCATAACAGCGGAAATCACTTGTACTGATCCTGTATTTGTAAATCAGCATCCACAAGTACAAACTAACACAACTACTACAACTTGTAATGCGGTAGTGAACTATCCTTTGTCTGTAAATGGTATACCAACACCCGGATTGAATTATACATTCTCGGGTGCCACTACCGGATCGGGTTCAGGAACCGGAACAGGTCAAACCTTTAATCTGGGTACCACACATGTTATTGTAACAGCGATGAATCCATGTAGTACAGTGGTGTATGAGTTTGATGTCATCGTAAGTGATATTACTGCTCCAACAGCCATTGCACAAAATTTGAGTGTGAATCTCAATACAAATGGTACTGCTACCATTACGGCTGCTCAGGTAAACAATGGTTCAAATGATAATTGTGGTATTGCTTCCATTGCAATTGATAAAACCTCATTTAATTGTAGCAATGTTGGTGCGAATACGGTTACCTTAACCGTAACAGATGTGAATGGTAACAGCAGCACAGCTACTGCAACAGTTACTATTGTAGACAATACGCCTCCTTCTATAACGGCACCGGCAAATATTATAATCCCGGCCGGTACTAACTGTACCGCAACAGGAATCAATCTGGGTACACCTGTAACAGCGGATAATTGTGCGGTACAATCAATCACCAACAATGCTCCTACTGTGTTTGCATCGGGTATTACCAATATAACATGGATTGTTACAGATGCATCCGGTAATACTGCAACGGCCATTCAGCGTGTAACTGTTGTAGATCAGACAGCACCGGTACCGGTAGTAGCCACATTACCGGATATCACCAGCGAATGTTCTGTAACTGTTACTGAGATTCCAAAAGCAACAGATAATTGTAATGGTCAGATTACCGCTACAACAACCAGTCCATTGATTTACTCGGCTCAGGGTACTTATACCATCACTTGGAGATATACAGATTTAGCAGGTAATAGCAGTACACAAACACAAACAGTAATTGTGAAAGACATTACACCACCGGTGATTAATTGTCCGGCACCTATCACAACAACTGCTCCTTCAAATCAATGTGGCGTAGTAGTCAATTATCCTCAACCAACAACCAGTGATAATTGTGGTTCAGGCAACGCGGGCTTACAGACACTCACATATGGCGCTCAATTCTTCGATTATGCCGATAACAGATTGGAAAATCAGTATAGTCCGGGTCTGCCTATGACATTTGCGCCAACTGATGGTCAGAAGCTGGCAGTATTCCTGGTGAATTGTGGATCAACGCACTTTATGTATCAGAATGTGACACTGCCTTCCGGTGGTCCAATCACATTGGGCTTTGATATGAAATACACCAACCACTATAGTGGTGGATTTAGCTCTAATCAGTTTATAGCAGTAGAATTAAGAAACCCTGTGAACAATGCACTGATTGCTACACTGTTCAAGACCAATCCGGGTGCACCTCAATCAACAGGGATGATTCGTTATACCTATGATTTATCGGCATACGCGGGTCAGCAAGTACGTTTGCAGATCATTGACGCTACCATTAATAACTTTTTTATTGATGTACTCTTAGACAATATCACCCTTCCGGGTAGCAGCCTTGTGAATGGAAGTTTTGAAACCGGTAATTATAATGGATGGACGATTGGTAGCTCAAATACCGGTTGTGGTACTTTTGGTATTGGATCAGGACCTTCATTGAGTGTTGTACAGAAAGCGGGTTTACCATCCGGTTCTACTTTCCCGATCGGAACTACAACCAATACATTTGAGGTAACCGATCTGGCGGGTAACAAATCTACTTGTAGCTTTAATGTAACCGTAAATGCACCTGAAATCAGTATCAGTGGAAATGGTAATGAGATTGTTACAGGTGATAACACGCCATCTACATCAGACAATACGGATCTCGGAGGTACAATACCGGGTAATAGTATCAGCAAAACATTTGTCATTGCAAATAATGGTACTTCTGCACTCACTGTTTCTTCGATCAATATCAATAATGCTGCATTTACGAGAAGTGGTATAAGCTTACCAACTACCATACAGCCGGGTCAATCGGCTAGCTTTACGATAAGCTTTGTTTCAGGAACACTGGGCGTACAAACTGCAATTGTTACTGTAAATAACAGCGATTGTAATGAGGGCACTTACAACTTTACGGTTAAGGCAGAAGTAACCTGTACCAATCCTGTATTTACAAATGCAAATTCATTGGTTGAGGCGAATACTACCACAACCAGTTGTAATACTATTGTTCAATATCCATTAGCAATAACCGGTATACCAACACCTAATCTGAATTATGTATTCAGTGGTGCAACTACCAGTACAGGTAATGGTACCGGATCCGGTAACCTGTTTAATAAAGGAACTACCCATGTGATAGTAACAGCAGTGAATCCATGCAGTACCGTTATCCATGAATTTGATATTGTTGTGAGTGATATTACTCCACCGATCACCATCGCTCAAAACCTGACGATTCATCTGAATGAAAGTGGTACCGCTAATATCACCCCAGCACAGGTAAACAATGGCTCTAGTGATAACTGTAGTATTGCAACGATT
>JAAXIF010000050.1 GCA_012270485.1 Sphingobacteriales bacterium
TTTCGTATACTAATAATATGAGTTTAAAAGTGAAATATGGGGTGTTCGTCTAGTGGTTAGGACACATGGTTTTCATCCATGCAACAGGAGTTCGATTCTCCTACACCCTGCCAATTTATTAAGGAGAAAAATATGAAGTGGTTAAACGATGCAATAAAGGATTATGATAATCTATCAGACAATGACAAAGCACATGTAGATGCAACATTGGATAGTTTGTCTGACCCAGTCGATAATGATACGTGTGTTTGTGGGGTAAAAGATTGTCCCGATGCTTATGCACATACTACAAGTGGGTTCTAATCATGCAAAGCATATATGAGAAGCACGAAGAGAAAATCGTGAGAATGGGTCGGAACCTAATTACACTTGCAGAGAAGAATGAGATATATCCAAAGGACGATTTACTTTGGAATGCAGCTGTGACTGCTGGTAATAAGTTAGTGTCATTAGGAACGACATGGTCAAATTTTAAAAGTTTTGAAGACCTCAATGATAATGAAACGAAGGTTGTCTACAATTACTTAGACAAGTATGGATTAGAACACCCTTCAATACCAATTGAGGATTTAGTTTAGGGTCGTAAGACTCGGGGAAGGGATAATGGTTCAAGTATCACAAAATCCACAAGCATTAATATTAGATTTGATGTGTGCGAACCACCCCTCCCTTTTTTATCGGTCTGTTAGTATATCGGTTAGTATGTCGCCCTGTCACGGCGAAGAGAGGGGTTCGATTCCCCTACAGACCGCCAGTTTTTAGGAGATAGTATGGAAACAATATTTTTTATATTCTTAGGATTCATGATGGTGTCTATGTTATACGTAGGACTCCATATGAACAAACCAATGTTTTGGGAAGACGGAGGTTTTATAGATAAATTAAGGGAAAAATTAGGTCTCTAAGACTTGACAATGACCCTCACTTTTTGTTATTATATACATGATGAGAAATAAAACAAAAGGAGAAATTATGAAATTGTCTGAATTAGTAAACGAAGTTAACAACGAACAAGAGTTATTACAACTATGTGATAAACTTTGTGAAGACTTGTTAAAGGAACACTTAAAACAATATCCAACACTTACTGAGTATTCATATGAATATGAAACTCGTGGACGTAAGTATATCAAAGTTATACAAAACAGTGGAAACCAACGTTCTGTTTGGGGTTTCATTAATAAAAAAGAATTCAAAAAAGGGTCGACTGGAATTACCTTTAGAAGTGGTGACGTGTTAAAAGCTGCTGGGTGGGGAACACCTGCGTTGAACGCACCAAGAGGTAATCTTTTCGATGGATATGATATCTTCGGAATGAGAAAATACGGCCCTGATTATTTAAAATAGGAGAACGATATGATAATTAAAGACTACGAAGTGTTATCACCCGACATGTGTTCGGGTGGAACGTCCCTACAGGGATATAAACGAACAACCTACGATAGGTTGGTTGAAGTGTTGGGTAAACCAACATTTACTTCTGCAGACCCATATGACAAAGTAAATTGTGAGTGGGTTATTGATGCACAATATTATGATGCAAATAATGTTGACGAAATTGATTATGACGACTGGGAATATGAAACAGTCACAATCTACAACTGGAAGGACGGAAGAGTTCCTTTAGAAGAGTATGATTGGCATGTTGGTGGTAAATCAATATGGGCAACTGATGTAGTTGACATGATACTTGATAACTACAATCAGAATGGAATTAATCACAACGGAGATAGATATGCAGCCTAGTAAATGGGGAAAAGCTATTGACGAAGAAGTCAAGTATAAAGGTTCACTAGTATTTAAATCATTCCTCGCAGGAATGGGTTTTGGTGCCTTACTTATGTTCATTCTGCTAATACCACAAAAGGTTCAAGCATTTGACGAGAATGGTGAAGCAGTTTGTCTAGCAAAGAACATTTATTTCGAAGCAGGTAATCAACCACTTGCTGGAAAAGTTGCAGTTGCACAAGTTGTAATCAATCGTATGGAACATGCCTCATACCCTAAAGATATTTGTGGTGTAGTGTATCAGGCAAAATGGAGAACTAACTGGAAGGGAGAAGACGTTCCTGTCAGACACCAGTGTCAGTTTAGTTGGTTTTGTGACGGAAAGTCAGACGAACCTCTAGACACTGATACGTTCTTTGAATCATATACAATTGCACAAGACGTAATCATGGGTAAGTATCCCGACATTACAGAAGGTGCAACACATTATCATTCAATTATGGTTGACCCATATTGGAGTGATTCATTGAATGAAACAGTTCAGATAACAGACCACATTTTTTATAGGTAATATTATGT
>JAAXIF010000056.1:0-5631 GCA_012270485.1 Sphingobacteriales bacterium
CGTGCGTCAAGTGCTGCAGTAGTAGCAATCTTGGTGTCATCACTAACCCAAGTGTCACCATCATACAACGTGTTGTCGTAACGATCCCAGTAGTAGTTCTTTAGATATTCATCTACATCATCAGGAATACCAGCACAGTTAGCCTCTTGAATAGCATACCGCAACTGTTCAAAGTTTTTATTCAGGTCATCAGACCGAATAGCAGATCCTGGGTTAAACAGAGCACGAATGTCGTCAACCTTAGTGATCCTACGGATTTTAACATTGTCAACCGTAGGTTCACCTGGGTCAACAGGAGTAGCAGGGGATGGTGGAGCAGTCCCCGTAAACTCTACAATCGTTGGGTTGGCATCAGTAATCTGCCAAGGGTAGGTGGCATCTGTCGTAAGTTTTTCGTCGTATTCTTTTGTTACCGCGTTCCAGAAATAAACGTGGATTTCAGATTTAAAAATGTACGGGAAGTCAAAAGAAAATTGTGTCTTTGTCCCGTTTCCAGCTTGAATTGTTTGTACGTCAGTGCACGCCATGTTTTTTAATAACGGTTAGTTGTAATTGGCATAATCCCTTGTTCAGCACGTTGATCGTTCATTTTCTTAAGCATAATACGTTGCTCAATAGCATTACGCATTTCTGGCTCAAGATTAGCAAAAGCATACTCTTCTGCTGTCTTTTGTGCCTCACGAATCATCATATGAATTTGATCGTACTTTCCGATAGGTACCTCTTCGGAACCAATGAAACTACGACGCATTGTTTGCAGCTCTTTAATCGTATTACGGGCTTCAGCAGTCTTTGCAATTTTGTTTAGCTCTTCTCTGAAGATACCCATTCTACCCATTTCACGATTCAAAGCATTACGCTCATCTGCTTCAAGGTCCACACCATTGCGTTTCTTAAATGCAGTAGACACGTCATACTCAATATCATACAAGAACTTCTCTTCCTTAGTCATTGCTGGATGAATCTTAAGAGGAGAGTAAGCGTTGTAGACACGTTGTAGGAAGCTGTATTTATTAGGGGCTTCACCGCTGACAGGACTTACAATAGTAGGCAGTCTGTTGGTCTCATCAATCAAACCAACTGCTCGGTTACGGTCAAACAAAATTTCAACAATATCATTGTTAAGATCTTTCAAACCACCGTCAAGAATTTTACCAAACTCATTACGGGCACCAGCAAGAGGAGCGAGGGAGTTGATTTGACCTGCAGCCCAACGGTTAGCAGCAAACTCATTACCACTTGCCACTTCTACCAACGGACGGAGTGCAGACAAACCAGCATTATCAGTCAATGCTGCTGCCAAAACAAAGCTAGCTTTTTCAAAGAAGTTTTGTGTTGCAGCTTCACCAAGCATGTCAAAATTATCAGCAATGTTGGCAACCATTGCAACCCAGTTACTTAGACCAGGACCAAGCAGTTCGTTGTACTCAAACCGTGTACCGTCAGGTCCAATGACTGAACGGGGTTTAAAGCTGCTGTTTTTCATCCTTGCAGTATTAAGCTGGCGGTCAACAGAACCATCACCAGTAACACTGAACAAACCATCACCAAACAGTTTGTCTTTAATTACACTGCCAACGACCAGAGATGTAAAGAAAGTACCAATTGCCTTACGACCAAGAGTACGGTTCTTCAAATCAATCAAAGCGTTTGTCTTTGCAATTTCATCCATTTCGTCAATCCTAAAACCACGAGTAGCGAGGATGTTATCCATGGATTCAGGATTTTCCATAAACGTTTGAATAGACGTATATGCCAATTCATTAACGTCTTTTTGGAAAGAACGAAGAGGTGCTGGGACATAATCATCAGCAACTCTAACCATATTCATCATCGTTGTTGGGAACGTGAGGAATGGTGTTAGTCCAGGGAGAGTTTGCAGAAGACCGTCAACTTGCTTACTAAGACCAGTATCAAGGTTAAGTGCAATATCAGCATTGCTGTATTTAACAGCCTTATCTTTGATAATTCCACTTGCATCAAACATGCTGTTGTATTCAACATTAGCTAGTTCTTTAATTCTAGCAGGAGTTGCAGCCTCACCAAGGCGTTCTAGTTCGTCCATAGCACGGAAGCGTGCTTGAGCGTTAGCTAAGGTAGCACCAGTCCAGGCGTCAAAACCTGTAAACAAGTTAGGCACAAGACGGAACACAGGGTCAGCAGCCATAGCTTGCATATCCTCGTATTGTTGTACAAGGTACTTAAAACCATGTCTACCTTGTTCTGCCTCTTGTTCAGCAATAAAACGGTATTGATTAATTTTCTCTTCTTGCTTAATAACAAGGTCCAGACGAGATTGACCTTTAACAGCGTTAGGATTCTGAGATGCTTTTAAAAACATCTGACCAGCATAAGGCAATGCCTTTTTCTGTGTGTCGAAGATAGCGCTGTAAGCCATCCAGCCGCGTTGTAAAGCCTTTAGGTCACCACGTGCCATAGCACCACCAAAGTAGGCTACAGGCTCCGCTACGAGGCCGCTGAGGTTACCATAGAGTGCTCTAGCAGCAGTACCTGGTGCAGACAGAAGGTTGTTAAAATAATTCGACCTTACAGCCTGGGCAATGATGTTAGGTTGATCAGGATCAGGATCGTAGATAGGACGGAAGTTAGTAAAGCTATTAAGAATATCATCATTCATCTTAGCGATAGTGTTAATACGACCATCACTCAGCTCATACAACTCAAGGAATGAATCCAGGATGTCAGGACGGTTTTCCTGCAGCCACATCCAGTTCTCGGTAAACATCTCACTATCAGTTTGAATCTGACGGAGTGCTACAGGGTAAGATTCTTTAATATCGTTAGCGATCTGCTCAGGAGATTTAAACAGGTTTTTAGCACGCTCACCAAGAGCAGCCAGACCTTTCTTTTGAGTAGTGAAATAACGAGTAGAACCGACCAGCTGTTGTAGGAAGTTGACCTTATCTAGGATTTGTTCTTGAGCATTCTCGATAGAAATAGAACCACGATTCAAACGCATACCTTCTGCAAGGTCAGCAATTTGACCAGCCATAGACGTTGCAGTATAAGCTTGTGCTTTAGCAACATCCATACTGGTGTAGTTTTTAACCAAAGAGTTAATACTACTTAAAGCATCAACATAGCTGTCTTGACTGAGAACCTCACCACCAAATTCATTGACTGATGGATTCAAAACCCGACGCATATCTTCAATACTAGCAGATGGGTCAAACAACTCTAGAACAAGGTTATCAGCAGCAGCTGCTACTTCATCTGAAGTTATAATGTAATCAGGAGCAACCATACCGACACGATCAGCTTCTTTAAGCTGCTGTGTCAGACCAATAGTGATTTCTTCTACACCACCAGGAGTTTCTGCACCATACTTAAGTGCAGGTCCGCTGATGAAGTTACCGAGACGACCATAAACAGTACCTTTGTTACTTTGAATACGTGCAGCATCAATACTAGCACCAACAATACCAAAGTCGTCTACAGTACGCATTCCGGTTTCACGAAATTCATACAAGTCATGAACACCCTTAAGAGGGATGTTTGGGTCAGTTGCTTTACTTTCGTTATAATAACCCAACTCATCCAGTGCTTCGTCTTGCTTAGCCTGGTATTGAAGTAAAGCCTCTTCAGGCACCTCACTAACAGGTTTAGGTTTGTTAGCAGCTAGATACTTAACAGCTTGATCTGACTCACCGACAATAACAGGAGGTTTGCGGAAAACATCTTTTACTTCAGATACAGCATTACTAAATTTACCAGCAAATCCAACCAAAGGAATTATAAATCCAAGGGCTAGATCTTCGTTAATACTTTTTTGCCGTTTGATGTCAGGACTATCACCGTCAAGCGTAGCCCAATTATCTGGGATAAAATCGTATTGAGGTGGCAATGCTTTTTTAACCATACCAGCAAGGTTGTCACCTTCCTCGTATTCAGAACTAACAGCACCAACCGCAACGGATGCACCGGCTTCAACGCCACGTGCACCAACAAACTTCATAAAGGCTGTGTTACCTAAGGGGTTACCTACATTTGCCTGTGCAGCCCTACCTGCTTGCATACCAGCACCTTGCAAAAGCACGGTAGGCATTACAACAGAAGAAATTGTACGAGTAGCTTGTGCTACCCCATCTTCATACTTTGTAGCTTTAGGGATTTTAGGGATTTCTAAGCCACGCATGATGACACTAAGTCCTTGGTTCAAGGCATCTACGCCAAAGTCGATAAGACCTTGACCTGGTGCACTCATGCGTTCTTGTACTTGCTGACTGGTTTCTCCAAGAGGTTGGCCAAAATAGCTCAACCCCTGGAAAAGTCCCGGCTTAGATTCTTCTTGCTCGCCCGTAGGCTGAGACTCAGTTTCAACTGGTTCGGGTTGCACTGCCGTAGCAGCTTGTGCGGCTTCTTGCTCAAGCATCGTAGGCTCCTCTTGAGGAGCTTCCAATCTCTGCTGGATCTCTTCGATCTGTTCATTAGAGAGTTGGGTTTGACGCTCTTGCTCATCCAACACAAAATCCTCACCTAAGTTAGAGTATTCTGAGGGATCTTTCATCTGTATTTAGTAGAGTTGTTTAAAACTTTTTGAAGATACTCTTCGTTTTCTCGGTTGCCAGGGATAGGACCACCATACCTTTCAATGTTACCCATGCCACCGTTGTAGGCGTAAATGGCTAGATTCATGTCACCATTAAAGTAGTCGATCAGGTACCTTAGATACCTAGCTGCACCATCAATAGAAGACACAGGATCGTTAACATCTACACCAAACTCAGCAGCAGTTGGCGGCATAAATTGACCCAAGCCTTGAGCACCAACAGGGCTTACCGCTTGAGGATTAAAGGCACTTTCAGTATCAATCAAACCAGCCAAGATTTCAGGAGGAATGTTATTCTGTACGGCTGCCTGCTCAATTACAGGACCATAACCTTTAGGTACTGAATTTACGTTAAAAGAACTACCACCCATGCTAGCACGTCTTGGCAAGTTACCAGTAAGCATTTTAGCGCCACGGTTTACTTGAGCAGGGGTATCTGACAAGAACAGCTTACGCATTGCAGCTGGTGCGTTGTCAATTAGATCAGTAAAAGGTGAGGGTGTGAGTAGTGGTTTGTTTTCACCAGATGTTGCATTATTAGCAGCACGTTGGGCGTTGTAAACCTCGCTTGGTTTAAGACCAAACGTATCCGCAACACGAAGTACACCAGGCGGATACTGCATAAGACCAACCAGAGAAGACTGATAGGCTGCATCCATCTCATCTTGAGTAGCTAGTGCATATGGTTGTTCGGCAACCGCTGCACCATTGCTAATCAACTTTTTATCAATATAGGTGTTACGTTCTTGTACTTCTCTATCAGAAGATTGAATGTTAGGAAAATATACACGGTTGTTTAAGAAACCGCGGTCAATGAAAAAGGGGCTGGATTTATCCCCAGCATTCCCAGCATCAACCATTTTGTTGACATTTTCCAGAGCTTTAAGTGGATCATTAGTAAGATTAAGTTGTTTTTGATATTCAGATTCAAGACGAGCTTGTACCAAGAATGTAGTTGCACTGCCCTGCTCTTCATTAGGATCAATTTTAGTCAGCTTGCGAGCAGTTGCTCTCAAACCTTTTTTGATACCCAATGTTTCAGGACCATACCGATTCAGCTG
>JAAXIF010000056.1:5731-11549 GCA_012270485.1 Sphingobacteriales bacterium
TCTTCCCAACGGTTTGACCAGTTTTCGTACCAAACTTTACCGTCAATCTTTACCTTTTTAAGTTGGTCTAGATCAATACTAGGGTCAGCAACCAGCTCTTGCAAACTATCGTGTGCTGCTTTAAGACCAAAACCAGCCCTTGTAACATGAAAGCCTTGCGTAAATCCTTCAAAAGTATTTGTACGGTAATTTGCTTCAACCTGTTGTCTTAGCTCTTCTTCTTTATCCTCTAGGTTTCTTGTGCGAGTTTGGTTATCAATTGCATCATTATACTCACGAATAGCAGCTAAACCTTTACGAATTTGGAGTGGTTCTGTAATGTTTAAGAACTTTAAGACATCCCTTTCGGTTTGTCTTTGCAGGTCGTTAACTAGATTTACATCACGTGAAGCTTGCAATCCAGTGTATTGTACACCAGTAGAGGATGTATATGTTGTCTCAGAATCTGTCAGGCGTGATAGTAATGTATCACCATACAGCTGCCGAGACAGTTCATTCATAGCACCTTGAGCAGCATAACCAGACAAACCTGGAATACCTACAAGACTTTTGATGGTTTCAAGTCTGTCTACACCTGCTTCAGCATCATTAGCAGCAATCTCACCTGCCATCATGATAGTTCCATCCACACGTGCATTTTCACCACGGATGAATTCTTCAAGACGCTGTGGGTCAAGAGCTTGAACTGCAAGCCTTCCAATCTCAGTTTGATCCTCGATCATCTGCTCCGTACGTCTAGCAGCTTCTTTACCTAGAGTATCACTGAAATCAACTAAACTTTCAACAATTGTTTGTGCTGCAAGTGAGTCTGTTTGAGCTTGTTTTTGCTCACCTTGAATATCAGCAAGGATTTGATTCTGCCGGTTTTTAAGGTTTTCCAGTTGAATTGCGTAATTTTCTTTGGTAATACGCTCTGTATAGGCAGCATCGGACTCCATTGCTCGGAGGTTAATCTGTGCCTGTTTGGCTTCTGCTGCACGGGTTTCTCGCAGTCCTTGGACAATCCGGCTGCTTTCTTCACGCATCCGGGAGATACCCTCTGTGCTTAATTTGTTTGGACTAAAACCCCTGCGCTGAGCAGAGGGTCTGTATTGGATACGTGCCATAGATTAGTAAATGTTTCTAGGGATATTTGATATTGGTGCTTCAGATCCGGTTCCGTAGTTACCAGAGTTACCACCGCCAGCGCCGCCTCAATCGCCTCCGCCGCCAAAGCTGCCATAGTCAATTGACGCTAAGCTGCCAGCTCCCTTGGCTACACCAGACACAAGTGGTGCCCATACGCTTTGTTGTTGAGCTGGTGGGACATAACCAGGAATAGCTTTCTGACGTTCGACAAAGATACGTTCAGGAGGTAGTCCAGGTCGTGGAGCATAAGGAATACGTTCAGGAAACAACATCATACCTGCTCGGGTATTTAGGTCTGCAACATCACGTTGAAGACGCACCCTTTCAATATTACGTTGAGTTTCATCAATAGTGCTCTGCATGTTTTGCCGCAGAACATCAAGATTAAACTTAGTCTCCTGTTTAGCATTCAGGATCGTATTATCAATACGTTCGAGATTGATGCCGATACCTGTCTTTTCAAGGTTAAGGTTTGTATTAAGTTCTGCTAATTGAATAGCAGCTTTTTTAGCATTACCAGAAAGTTCTGCTTCAAGACCCATCAAACCACGCTGCATTTTAGCCAAACTAGCTTGCTGTGTTTTAGAGGCAGTTTTACCAGCTTGTGCAGAAGCTTGATTAGCACCTCGCTCAACCAAACCCTCTACAAGTTGTGTTTCTCTAGCAAGGTTGTTTTGAGACATCAAAGTGTTTATAGTATTTGCAAAACTAAAACGACCAAAATCTGCGCGGTTTTGAATACCTGCTAGTTGATTAAACTGTTCAGATTTATTAATGTTTGCTTCAGCAAAAGTTTGCTGCAGCTCCTCGAACATACCTCTACGTTGAAACTGTTGCTGCATAAAAGCTTCACGTATTGCAGCCGTTTCTGATTCAAGAGATTGCTGTGCACCGATTGAATTCAGATCGAATTGCTGACCTGAAATGGTAAGGCTTTTTTGAAACTGCTTTAGAGATTGCAGGTAATTATAGTCCTGGATTTCTTTACCACGTTGCCAATCTCTAAGCTGAACATCGTAGTTATAATCACGCATTGCATAGTAGTTAGCGCGATCAGCTTCATCTAACTTTTTGTTAAACTTATTTTGAAGTTTAGCAGTTTTTTCGGCAAACTTTTTTTGTTCATCTTCAGCTCTCCTAGCAGCAGCGTTTTGCTTTGATGCAGAGCGGGCACCCATGATACCGCCAAAAATTGACGATGCAGCACCTACACCAGCAAAAATTGCAGGCAGAGCCTGGACAATGCCCATCTCCAGACCAGAGAAAGCCAGCTGTTCGTCTAGGAGGTTATTACTTTTTGGATTAAACATTAAGACCTCCTATAATATCGTGGAGAATAAACACCCTCCCACATCATTGATACCAACGATACAGGGTACGGAAAATCACTTGTCACTTTAAGTTCAAAATTACTATTACGTTGATGGATGGGTACAGTAAATAGTCGTTCAGACGCTACTGGATTACTATCTGCAGCGTAACGGTCACCATCAACTGTATTTTCTACATTTTTCCATTCATTAGATCCGTCAGCCTTTACTTTAAATTCAACAGCACCAACTCTACCAACAGAAAACTTAACCCTTGAAACAGTTAAAACAGCAGTAAAATCAGTTTCATTAGGTCTAGGTCGATAGTAAAATTTAGGTAGTGTCACTTCAAAATCATAAGCATACCCTACAATAATACCATCAGCATAGTCAGTAAACTTACCTTTAACTTCAAAGTAGCGATAACCTGTACCAGATTCCGTACGCTCTTCAGCTGTAGTATAATATCCAGCATCAGCATCAATTACTGCAGATGTGCCTACGTCTGCTGTAGGAACACTTAACAGCATAACAGCTTCCTTTTCATCAATAGGTGTGTACGGAACGTAGATTTTTGTAATGTCATTGGTTGAGTCATACACCACCGCATCGACCCCTCCAGCGGGGCTGACAGGGCGTGTAGCCATGTCTAGGCATGGATTACCCGTCATGCTTGTTGAAGCCGCTACAACGTCTCCTGTGGGGATCTGATCAAGCACAATTTTACCAAGAGTATACTCGTCTTCATGTTGAGACACGATGATAACATCGTCATCAATAATGTCTGTAGCCTGAATAGTAGTAGGTAGTTCCCACTTAACCCATGCTTGGAAAAGATCTTCTTCACCGTTATTGTAATACCTGAAAAGGTAAATGTAAGATGAATCCCTATCTCCCAACATAATCACAGAGTTCTGTGCACTCACGGATAAAGTGTCAACAGTATCCGGAATCCATTCTAGAACAACTTTACTAATATCAACCACAACAGGACTTTGTTCAATTTCCCGTAGTTGTAAACTGAACACCTTACTATAGCTAGGAACTCTGTTTACAAAAATAGGTGTTGTCCCGCTGTCTACAGGAGGAATAGCTGTATCCATCTCGTAATTAGAGACAGTTCTAATAACAGCTGTTTTCGATGTTAGCGTAGTTGTACCAGCAGAATATACTTGAAACTGCTGCCTAGCACTAAACAATAAAAGACCTTGAGGTGAAGGCAGTACATCAGTTAAGATGACAGGTCTAACACTAGATACGTTAAGGTCTAATGGATCTGAATCAACTTGTGTTAATGCAGACTTAACGAAAAAATTGAAAGAATCGTTAGCAGTACCAAAGAATACATTGTCTTCTGAAAGAAGGCCAAACCTATTATTATAAAAAAATGTTGCTGAAACTTTTTTACCAATAAAAGACGGGATTGGACTGCTTGTGTCATCACCAGTCTCCCTGTCTTTCCAGCTAAGAGGTCCAAAAGTAAATGTAGTGGCACCTGTATTTTCCAACTGGTAAGGCATTGTAGATGCATCCAAACCCGGTGACACATCCCGTGCACGAGTTTCCTGCCAGTAGCCACGACCTCTATTTGTTGTAGTGTTGAGTGCTACAAATTTAACATAGTAGTCATCCTCAGCAGAGTTAGTATTGACAACTTCAACTGTATGGCCGTTAAAAGATTCTTGAGGCAGTTTATCAGCTGAATCTACTTCATCTTCAAATACCTCTAAAGCAATATTACTAAGACCACCTCTAGCATCGATGTCAAAAGCTAAAGGTGTACCACCAGGTGTACTATAATCAGTAACAACACCATCAGCCTGATTAGTTCTACGAATGTTGATGCTGTTATTAAAACCTTCTACATACCACCTACCATCAAAATCAGAGTTATTAGCAGTTTGCTGTGTCTTGATAAGGTTAACAATACCATCAATTAAATGATGAGTGTTTTGAACTTCTGATGAAGGGCTGGTCTTTCGGATCAGCATATCATCAAAAGTTGTGGTATTTTGAGCTGTTACTGTTGCCGATTCTCCCTGAATAGTTACAGTAAACTGATCATTTTCTTGAAGTGAAAGGAGTTTTAGCGTAGCCTGAGATTTTGCAACAAACGTGTTGTTTGCTTGCATTGCAGTTGTAACAGTTTTGTTAGTAATAACTGTTACGTCTTGCACACTACGAAAATGGTAATCAGATTGTTTAGTACCAGTTAGATAAGAAGAACCATTATTGGTTACTGTACAAAAGGTACCGGCATCTTTAGTCCATACATAGATGTTAGAACCTTTGATAGCACCAATGTAAGAACCGGCATTATCTCGATCGATAAAAAACCAAGCTGCATCAGCTAGTTCTGACTTAGTAAATGCATCACCATTTGCTTTTTTAAGCACGTTAATATGTTCCATACCAGGTCTTTTAAGAAGACCATAGGTAGGATCAGGGTACCCGTTCTCACACTCAGTAACCTGATTAACTAATTTTTTATCATCATTTTGGCGGGATACACCACCAAGAAAGTTAGGGGTTGTTTGAGTTACTGCTGGCATTAGCGTTGTAGGGTATGGAACGGCTTATATGGTCGGTAGAAGTTACCGTGACTAGGCGACCCAAAGAAGGTATAATCACCTTGGTTGCACTCATACTCTAAAGCTTGAGAGCGTGTGGTCAACTCTTTTTGTTGCAAGATTTGATATTGATTAGTGTCACCAATAATACGGCTAGACACAATAGCTGCAGCACGTGCAACAATATATGCTTGGATTGGTTGGGGGATACTTTCCCAATCAAAGTACCATACAATATCTACATAGACAGTTTCTGCTGTCCACTTATAACTATGCGCTTTCTTGTCGTAAAGCTTACCTCCACGGAAGATAGCATCCTTTTCAATGTTCTCAGGATAACCTCCATTAAGGTCCATCTGTAGGACATCGTCTGCAATCCTGATTTCATTGTTAGAATCAGGTGTAATTTTATAATCGAATTCAGTATTATATGACCAGCCTTCAGCCTGTACTTCACGTGACACTTCTCTCAGGGTGTTGAGTGCAATCGCAACGTCCGGGTTGGTTTGAGTTTCAACTCTAGTTGTAACTTTGTTTTGTGTAAGAGATCGTTCAGATACAGTCTGAGAGATGTTGAGTGTATAGGTATAAGTCACAGGGTTAGTGGCTTGTTGTACACCAGCTACTGCGACAGAGGTACCAGTCGTCACACCCGTACCACCAATATATGTACCAACAGGAATGTTAGCAGTTTCAGTGGTAAGTGTAGTACCGGAGATAGATCCAATAAAACGATCAACTTCACTAATTACAATAGTTTCTTCAGTTGTCAACGTGGTAACAGGAGCCTGACCAACTGACGCCAGGATC
>JAAXIF010000041.1 GCA_012270485.1 Sphingobacteriales bacterium
CCCGTAAGATGAACTATTTTATTGGTCGCCAAGTTGAACTTCAAAAGACTGCTGCTTAATGGCTAAATTGGTTCTACATACCCAGTATTATCAGAATTATTCTGACACTAATGTACCTCATTGGAAACCTAAGGGTGGACATGAGTTTACGATCGAGGGTTTTGACCCTGATTACCTCTTCTATGATGAGGTTGCTGTCTTAAAGACACTTACTGAGCTTGTTGCTAATCAGTCTAATGATTACGAGAAGTTCGAATACATATCTCATGAGCTTAAGTTCGGCGAGCCCACAGAGATCAATATTGCCGATTTTAATGCCATCTATGGTGAAACAATTAACGCCTAACCAGGTATAACTAATAAGAAAAAGAATACTATGCCACAGATTCAAACACTTTCGTCAACTGAGATTGACAACCGTAAAGCAATGACACGCAACTCGCAGTCTATTCGTAAGACTGTTGCTATCCGTGATATTGACTTGATTAACGATACTACTATTGAGTATCAGGGTAAACGACTTGAAATCACTAAAGACGCTTTTAAAGGTCTTATGAAGATGATTGGTATGTCGCAGACCTTTGCTTCTAAATTTGAGAAGCTCTTTAACGCCGAGACTAAAGCGAAGTTCATTAACCAAATGAAGAACGCTATGGCGACACAATTGAACGAGATTACTATTATCTTGTCGCCGACAACAAAGAAGGTTGTCGGGTTCTCTAAGAAACCAACAGACCTTATCTCACACGATCGTTTTATCGGTCTTGCTGATCGTCTGATCGACCAACATGGTTTTGAGGTTGCTAACTGGGGAGTAGACGGCAATGCTGGTTCTGTAACCATCAACGCCTTTAACCCAAAAGCTAACTTCGGCGTGGAGGGTATGTCAAACGAGGTCTTTACTGCAGGTATTACCATGAAGAACTCACCTCTTGGTGGTATTCAAATCATGCCATACGTAAACCGTCTATGGTGTGCAAATGGTTGTACTACCTCTATGGCTTCTGAATCTTACGAGTTGAAAGACTTGTCTGCCCCTTCGATGGAGAAGTTCCACGAACACATGCAGCAGTTGCGTAAGAATGGTTTCGTCCCTTCTGGTTTCCAAGATATGGTTAAGCAGGCTGTTAATACCCCTGCCTCTATTAAGGAGATGACTTGGGCACATAATCAAATTAAGCGTCACGTTGGTGATAAAGCGGAGTCTTGGATTCCCCTGCAAGAGAACTTGAGTGCATACAATAAGGCTAACATCGGGATTATCGATCCTAAGACGGCTAAGTCTAACCAATCTATTTGGTCTGTTGTTAACGGTATGACTCACGTTGCTACCCACGCGCCTGACATGTTTGCAATGAACATGCAAGATAAAGATTCTACCGAGTTGATGGTACAAGCGGGTAACTTGCTTGGCCGCCAGTGGAACTTCCAGTCGGCTACTCGTAGCCCATTCGCTGCCGAAGCTCACTTGGATCAAGTAAGTCAAATTGGCGCTCTGCTTAACTAAGCTTACTTACCCTTAACCAATTATTACGATGAGGTCCCAATTGGGGCCTCATTTTTTTTGCAAAATAATTGCCTCTAGATTTTTTTATGTCAGATATTTTTATTATATTAGTACTGTAATTAAACGGTTAAACAAATGAAAGTAACAATCAACTTGAAACCCTTCGCGATCAGCATGGCCTCTTTTGCCATTGCATACTCGATCGTTACTGAGAAAATCGATCAATATATCACCTTTGCTGGTGAGGCAAACGCCTTTGGCTGTTTTGTTTTGGCCTCTACTATGGGTCTGATGGCATTGGTTGCTTCATTTGAGAAGACCACTAAGTAATCACTTTTAAAACGGAATATGAAAGTACAACACACATTTAAGCCCACTTCGACTGGGTACGAGCTTAAGGCTCAAGACGGGTCTACCATCCTGATCGGTAAGGACCATAAGAAATACAATTGGTTGGCTAGCCAAGAGCCCAACCGAGTTATCAATGTTTACCCTAACGGTAAGATGACCTCATCTGCTGACTACAAGGGACTGTATGCTGCACAGGGTACTACTAAGAAGATGAAGGTTAAATTGACCAAGTTGGACGATCTTAAGTTCAACGATGATCTGTTCGTGCCTATGCCTACTGGTACTATTGCTGATAAGTTCTTCAGTAATGAGGGTGGTTTCATGCCCGGCTCAAACATCATGGCGGCCGGTGCACCAGGTGTCGGTAAGACTAC
>JAAXIF010000008.1 GCA_012270485.1 Sphingobacteriales bacterium
GAATTTCTGATAATTAGAACTTCTTGTTGACACTAATTACTCTTGCGTTAGGATTTCTAGCAAGTGCGACTTGTCTTGCTTCTTGGTAGTCAACTGCGTGTACTGTCTCGGTAAATACCTGACCTGCAACGTAGAGTTGTACTTCACATTTCATTGGTGGTTCTCCTTTAATATATTCTTATTATATAAGATCAAGTATGTTAACGGTGGGTTCTTGTGCCACTTCTTTAACTGGTTTATAATCTTGTATTCTTCTCTGAATTAAGTTACCATAATCTTTATTGAGTTCACATCCAATATAATAACGATTAAGTGATTTTGCAACTGCCGCTGTAGTTCCTGCACCCATAAATGGGTCAAGTATTGTATCCCCTTCTTCACTCCCTGCAAGTATGCAAGGTTCGATTAAGTCAGGTGGATATGTTGCAAAATGCGCCTCTTTGTATGGTTTGACAGTAACAGACCAAACAGATCGTTTATTCTTTGTATTTGACACAACGACTTCATCAGTTTTTAACTCGTAGTAAGTCAATCCTTCATCCATCACACTATAATCATCTATGTAATCTCGTACCTTTTTCCAATCTTCGATACTTGGATATGAAAAACCAGACTCATCAAATCTGAACCAATGTTCTATTTTTGTGAGTGGAATATCAGTATGCTCTGCTAATATTTTTGCTTTGGTTTTTGACCTTAAAAATTCAACAAACTCTTTTTGTGTCGGTAACTTAGTGCGAACTGCAATTAAATTATCTCCACGATTTGCATGAATACCCTGTCTATGTTTTGCTTCATTCTCTTGTGTTCCATACTTACCATGTGATTTGTCTGGTACTAACCAAACAGATCGTTTATTCTTCCTGTCATAAGACTTGGTAAGACCACTATGAGGTTGTAAGCCAGTACCAGTATTATGGTACTTACCTTTTGTGCGGTCTCTTGTTCCCCAATCTTTTTTAACTGGTTCTTTGATTGCTTCATTGTCATAAAAATACTTTCTGTTTTTACTGAATAGGAAAATGTATTCATGTGATTTAGTACATCTATCCTTCACACTTTCTGGCATCGGATTAGGTTTATGCCATATAATATCCTGTCTAAGATACCATCCGTCTTTACGCATAGCAAAGGCAAACATCCAAGGGATTCCGATTAAATCTTTCTCTTTTAATCCATCTAATTTTTTGCCACGTTTATTACATTCATCAGGTAAATCTTGTTTCGTTTTAGAAACAGATTGTTTCGGATATGATTGACCTTTGCCAGGTCTATAATTATAATAACTATCTCCTAAGTTTACCCATAAAGTTCCATCATCAGTTAAGATGTTTCTAACTTCACGAAACACACTTACCAAAGATTCAATATATTCTTCTGGTGTTTCTTCAAGTCCTAATTGACTATCTTGTCTAACCGCACCACATAGAGGGCAAACACTTTTAAAAATGTAATCTCCTACACTTCCCATGTCATCGTGATTCTTATGTCCTGTAATACAATTAGAACCTTGCTTACCTACCTTCCTATGTTTACAATTAGGGTCTCCTCCTACCCACGTTGCTGTGCCATAATCCCTGAGTCCGTAGTATGGTGGGGATGTCACGCAAGTTCTTGCACTCTGTGGCAAAAATGCACTTAGTGTCTCCTTGCAATCTCCAAATAAAATAGTGTCCTTCATCCGAATGTATGAATGTTATAATGTTTTCGTATAGGTGGATATTTTGGTTTAGTTTTTACCTTAACCACTTTGTATATCCTAAGTAGTTGTTCTGATTTTAGCATAGATTTAGACATTTGTGAAGTATTTGTGTTTATGTGTTTACAACTGACGTTGCCGCCTCTCCTTTGTTGAATATGGTATCGACAACTGCTTCGACCTTTCTTGCAGTTGATATACCTACATTAGAGTAAACTGGAATACATACGAGTCCAAATACTTTGTCCGCATTACCCTTACGAATAACTCTACCGATTGTCTGTGAGATACCTATGTAATCCATTGATCTCATAAACAATACTGCTTCAAGACCATTGACATTGATACCCTCTGAGAGTATGCTGTGATGCAATACAACAAACTTCTTACCATTTTTACCCCACTTGTTAAGTGTATCAAAGAATGATTCTCTGTCAACTTTCTCTCCATCTATAACCGCACCTGTTTTAGATGTGATGTACATATAAGAGTAACCACGAATGGCAAGTTGCTTCACAAAAT
>JAAXIF010000071.1:0-14045 GCA_012270485.1 Sphingobacteriales bacterium
AAGCCTTAATAGACTGTTGAGAAGCAATACCTGTAGCACTGTTGGAAGACATATCATCTTCATCAAGGAATGCTTTACCATCCAAGATGTTTAGCTCTGCTGCTGTAGACGTAACACCGTCAAGAATGTTTAGTTCTGCTGTAGTGCTAGTTACACCATCAAGTATATTTAGTTCAGCGGCTGTGCTTGTAACGCCATCAAGTATGTTGAGTTCCGCTGCCGTAGCCGTAACCGTTGTGCCATTAATAGACAGTGCATCAGTCTCCAACGTACCGTCAATGTCAGCGTCGCCTGAAATGTCAAGAGATCCTGCATCTAGTTCTCCAGTAAGTGTAATGTTACGAAAGCTAGATACATCTTTATTTGCATCTACTGTTACGACTTTACTTGCTACTACTGTGCCTACTGAAGCACCTGTATCTACATAATTAAGTTCTGTTGTGGTAGCTGTAACGCCATCTAAAAGATTAATCTCTGCTGCTGTGGATGTTACACCATCCATAATGTTAAGTTCAGCAGCAGTAGCTGTAATCGCAGTACCGTTGAAGTTTATAGCGTCTGCGTAAACTGTACCATCAAAGTAGCCATCTTTAAATTCTAAAGAACTAGTACCCAAGTCAATATCATTATCTGTAACAGGTACAATAGCGCCATCTTGGATGCGTACTTGCTCAACTGCACTACTAGATACTTCTACGAAAAAGCCTACTCTGTTATTTGTTCCGTCTACTACAACCTTATTAAGAAAATCTAAATCACCAATCTGAGGTATGTTACCACCTTGACCAGCAGAGCCATCGTGCCTATGACCAGTAGAAGATGCACTAGATGATGAATATGCAAAAGCATTTACTAGTTGGTTATATTCATTGTTAAATAGTGCTGCTGTGATAGTATCTCCATCAGCCATAGAACTCTGTCTAGTATAATTCTGAGCCATTTATTATCTCCTACCTGATGGCATGTAATCTATATAAAGACCATTTACAGCATAGGCTGACTTTTGATCTTCGCTTGTAATTCTAAAACTGCAAGTATTCCCAGAGCCTTCTAGTGTAATCCTTTCCATAGGATCAGTAGTTGCTCCAAATGTAACTGCATTAAAAGCAGATGTACCAAAGATTGCTGGAAGAGCAATAGTAGTAACTGCAAAAGGTTCTGGTTGTGGTATGTCAGGATCTTCGTAATCATACCGTACTCTAAAGCTAGGTTCAACTGCTCCTTCTGGACTAAAAGAGACTCTTGCGTATTTAAGAGTCTTTCTAGTACCTACATCACCAAAGTCAAAGTCTGGTGTTTGATACACAGCATCTATATCTCTTGCTGCGCCTGAACTACGGAAAGCATTACCTGAAAGATGATTGTATATGTACCCATCTTTATCACCATGATATACTTGTTCTATACCATCTTTATCTAAATCTGATACAAACCCTAGTGCTTGAATACCTAATGTCTCTGACCATGCAAAACCATTAGATGTTAAAGTACCTATAATACCTTTCGCAATAGTAGGGCTTTCTCCTACTTTACTATAAAATAATCTGTATTGTGACTTACTACGAAGAACACCACTTGTAATTACAAACTCTGAATCAGCAGCAATATCAGATATAAGACTTTGTATTTGTCTACTAACAGAGCCTAATTCTACATCACCAATTCTAGCTGTACCTGCAACTGTTCGCACTCCATCAGGAGATAAAAACAACAAGTCACCGCCTATCTCTTGAATACTTCCACCTGATACACAGCCTACGTTTGTTGTAATAGGTACGACTGCTACAGTGCTAGAGTTATTTATATTTACAAGTTTATGTATACTATTTTTGCAAAAGATAATTAAGTCGCTACGAAAACTTGCTAGTCCTACTACAGCATCTTCAATTACAATGCTTCCTGCGCCGCTTCCAGTAAAACTATCAATATCATTAGTGCTACTATAAAATATAGTATTTTTAGCTGTAGAAGCTCCTGCAACTACTAAGTGTTTATCATGTATTACACCAACAGCAGGGGCTGTAGTGCCACTTACTGTTATCTCTTTTGCAAAGAATGTACGATTAGTTATGTCTGAATCTGTACCCGTCATTTGGAATAAAAATGGTTCGTTTGAACCATCACAAATAACTAGCTCACCATAATCTGACGTACCCTCATATAAAGCAAAACTGCATCGTCCTTGAGAAGTACGTGCAGCTACTGAGCGTCCTGTAAATGTAGAGTAATTATCTCCTGATGCAGATACACTTGCTCTATTTATCTGTAGCCAAGAAGTTCCATCCTGACTAAAAAATATTCCTGTGCCTGAACAAACAACTAAACCATCTGCATATACCGCCATGCCAAGACTACTTTCACCACTATTAGGTCTAGTATCGCCAAACTCTGAAAAGCCATCTACTCGTCTGTAACCCCCATCAGGGTCTACTTCAAAGTTTCTAAGGCGTGTAGCAAAACCAGGCTGAGAAAGCATTTCTAGCTGGTTTAAGTTGACGTTTAAGCCACCCTTGCATGAAAATCCCCACGGCTGCGACATTACACAAACCTCACACGGTCATCTTTAAAATAACCAGGAGTAGGCTCCATTAAGTGTAATCGCATCAAACGTAATCCTCGTTTGTAGTCTTCAAGAGCAAAAGCTGCTGCTTGAGTATCTTCTTTAAACTGGTGTACATAATATCTAGCCCTAGCAAGTAGCACTGTCTTGTACACATCTGGAAAAACTGTTTCATCCCCAAAAGCATCTAAAGGTGTAGGTAAAGCATATGCAAAAAACCAAACACGATATACTTTATCAGGGATAGGACTTAATCCAAAGTTTCTTCCATCAGGACTTTTAATTACTCGTTGAGGTACGCCATACTGTTGTGTATCTGCATCGTCTAAGTTTTCACTAATTCTGTAGTAATCTTTAAACTCTTCAATCGTTGTAAATCTAAGATTACGAGATTCATAGGGTGCAGACTCACCACTTACGCCTACAGTAGTTAAGTAAAAGTTATCCCAATCAATGTAGCCATAGTCTGTAGTCAACGAAGAACTAGCTGGTTTTAGTTCGTAAAAACGAGTACCAGCAACTGTTTCAACGTACACGTTACCGTACATAGGATCTACAGCACCGCTTTCTGCTACAGCTAAAAAAGGCCACTGAGGTTCTTCATTAACAATATCAAAATAAGCTCTGTTAATTACATCTTTAACATGCTGCTGAACGCCAATAGCATTAGCGAAAGTAGAAGAAGTCAACGCGACTTCATTCATCTCTCGCAGTAGCTCATTTGTTAATGAAAGATAAGTAGCCATTATTTTTTATGTACCTTCTGTATTGCAAAGCTTGCAGTTTTACTAGACCCACGATGTTTTTTATATCCATCTTTAGGATCTTTCATAAGTTTGTAAGACTTACCACTTTTCATCCAGTGATAGCCTTTGGGTGCTTGAACTTTCATCGTCCTTTAGGTAGGCTCTTATTATAGCCAGCCATCTTGTTGCAAGCAGTTTCCATTGCGTAAATGTCAGCAGATGCTTTACCACCGTGTCCATACATTTGACGCCCACCGCCCATTGCACCGCTACGCATTTTCTTTTTCATCTTGCGATCCATTTCTTCATCCATCGCAGAATAACCCATAGCAGCTTTTTTACGCTCTTTATCTTTCATTCCACCATGATACATTAAACTTCTCCCTGTATATTTATTAGGAACATAACCTTTTTTTCTTGGAACTTTATTCACTAATCTTGTTCCATTGAAAATGTTTTACTTTTTTCTCTAGCAGCTTCTATCTCTGTTTCGTACTCTGCTGTATTTTCACCTTTGTTAAAAATACGATCATAGTTATCTTTATATTGAGAAAGATTCATTCCTTTACGGAATCTGCTTCCTTTACCAACAATAGCTTTTCTAAACGTAACAGGATTTGCTTCTGAACCAATTTGAGGCATAGTTAAATATCTCCAAAAAGGAAAGGGGCCACCGAAGCAGCCCCATCCAGTACTAGTCGATGCCGTAGAAAGCAGACACAAGAGCTTCAGAGCGAAGTACCTGTGCGCCGTATACGTGCAGACCACGAACAATATCACCAAAGCTGTCAGGGTCACGAAGAACCTCAGTGTTGGTAATAGTTTGAGCAGTAGCCGTAGAAGACATGTGACCAGCCAAGCACTTGCCAGCAGCGTTAGTAGTTGCAGCAATGTTGTTTGACTTGTACATATCGAAACCACGAAGCTTGCCAGAGCTTACCAAACCGTTACGGATTGAGCCTTGACCTGCATTGTAGTCAACTGACAAGAGCTTAGAAGAACTTTGTACAAGTACTTCATAGAACTCTGGGTTAGCAAGGAACCATCGTCCTTCTTCAGGTACATTTTGCTCATCAAGCAAACGAGCCATGTGAGAAAGAACATCAATAGGATCATGCTCACTAGAACCGAAACCAATGTCCAAGTTACCAGTACCGTCGAAGGTGCCAGCAGCAAGGTCAGTAGCGTTGTCAGAACCAAGAATGTGGTTAGGGCTAGAAGCCGACACACCAGCAAACATCTCAGCAATAACACCTGAGTCAAAAGCATCACGCAATGCGTAAGCTGCTGAAGAGGTTGCTACGTCACGGAAGTTAACGTGAGACATGTTAGTTTCAATATCATCAACGATGAATTTGAAAGCATTAGCTACGTCAACGACCAAGGTTAGTTCTTGGTCAGTAAGTTTAGTAGCAGTTACATCAGCACCACGCTCATACTGGTAAACAGTAATTTCGGGTTCTTTGATGATTCGCACACTATCACCGAATGCAGAGATTTCACCAGCATAGTCAGTGTTAGTAATTGCTTCTACTACAGAAGACTTACGGAAAAAGTTTAGTACCTGCTTGGAATAAACTTTAGGTAGGAAAAACGAATTCGTTTGTCCTGATACAGAGTTACCAAAGTTTGCATTGGTATCTGTACTTGGTTCAAAAAATTGATCTGATACGTTATTAGCCATGTTAATATACTCCTAGTAAAACATAAGTTATTTTACTACTCTGCCCTCCACCATAGCTTGTTTGATTTCATCTTCAAACTTATCAAACTGATCAAGGGACATAGCAGCGATTTCCCGTTCAGTCCAGATTTTAGGTTGCTTAGCATCTACAGAGGTGGTTTTAGTTGATACCATATCCGCTGCACTGCCTTGTTGCTTCCGCTGTCTGGGCTGTGATTTTGTTTGAGATCTGCCAGTTTCTAACTTATAAAGATCTATTGCTTTAGATGCTAAAGTTACATTATCTGGATTATTGTAAATCCAATCTTGAATTTGTTCTGGTTGTTCCTTTGCCCAAGCATGAAAGTCATCGTCGCCTCTAAGATCTTCAAAATCAGGGTGACGTTGCTTCAGTGTAGACTCAGCTTCTCGTCGCAATACTTCAGCTTCGCGTTGTCGCATAGACTGTAGTTGTGCTTCAAGATCTGCTACCTGTCGCTGACTCTGCATATGTGCAACAGATTCAACCGTATTGTACAAATCAGGATACTCCTGTTTAAAAGTCTCTAACTCTTCTTCAGACTTAGGAGGCTGATAAGCAGGTTGTGCTGACTGAGCCATAGCAAGAAGTTCTTGTTCTTTTTGCTTAAACTCAGAAAGTTTATTATCATAATGTTTCTTTAAATCATCATATCGCTTTTTGTAATTAGTTCTTTTACGAGGTTGAGCTTCTTCATCAGGGGCCTCTTCTGGGGTAGCCTGTTGTTGCTCTTCATAAAACAAACCATCTGCATCACCTCTACGAGGCTCATCTGGCGTATGCCAAGGTTTACGTGCATTATATGGGTTACTTACTTCCTCTTCGTATTGTGGTTCTGACATTCTCAATCTCCTTCACGGGGCTTGTGTCTTGCAAGGTAGCCATTATTAACTCCGTCGAGTAAATGGGGCTTGACTTACCAAGGTAGCCGTAAAATTATTGAAGACTTGGCATTCTGTTGGCACCCATCATAAGCTTCTCAATTTCTTCTTGAGTTTGGCTCATTCCAAGGTTTTCTGGATCTTCATCCTCCATCATGCCGCCTACAGCCTTCATCTGATAACCGCCATCATAGGCACGTTCAGCATCATCCATCATTCGTTGGAGAGCATCAGCACCAATCTGGTCGGTTGCTTTTTTGGTAAATACAAACTCACCGTCGCTTAAACGAGCGGGTATAGAGTCTGATACACCAGTTCCAGGGCCTTCGACTTCTCCAGCACCTGAAAATTCTGAAGCAGTTGTAATTACTTTATCTAAGATATCAGATAAACGATTATCTTGTTGTAGTACACCTGCTAAGTAATCTTGTTCTGAGTCACTTAAAGACTCGTCCATAATAAATTCAATATAGTCTTCTTCCATCTCATCATCAGGAAGTTGAGAGGCTAGTGCTTCATCCATTTCATCTTCTGGGATGTTTGGATAAGTATCTACTGGCATACCTTCTACAGGTACTAGCATAGAGCCTTCTGCTTTACGATCTCGTAACATTGCAAAGTCTTCAGCACTAATATCACCATCTTTGTTAGCATCTAATTCTGTTTGACCACCTACAAGTAAAGGCGCTCTAGATTGACGCTCAGCAGCCTCTTGCATCTTACGATCCATTTCAGCTTGCTCACGCTCTAACATAATTTCTTTTAAGCGTTCTTCAGAAATTCCTAAACGCTTAGCTTCAGCTTTAATCATACGCTCTCTGCGTTCTCTTTCATCTTTCTCTATAGCAGCTTCGCGTGTGCGAGTAGTTTCAAAGCTTTCCATCTCACTGCCTTCAGCTTTTCCTTTACGAACTTCTGTAGTATATTCTTTACCCTTAAACATAAAAGTTTCTTCACCTGCATTAAAAGCTTTACTAAATGCTTTTTCAAAGTCTGTTGCTTCTTTTTTATTTTTTAATGGCTCACTGTCTTCACTAGTAAATGATGCTAAAGCAAGAGGACTTAAAACTAAAAGTGTTTTTCCAGCACCTTTATATTGACTTATATTATCTTGTATTCGTAAAAGATCATCACCCATTAGAGCGTAAGTACTGCCATCAGCTCTTGTCATTTTACCTTTTGAAGGTTCTCCTTTTTTAGTAACTGCTTCATCTAAATCAGCATTAAATAAACTTGCTACTTTTTTAAATATTTTTTGTTTACTCATGTTCTTTCCTATTAAGTGCTTCGTTTATTTGAATTGGCAACTCTAGCAGCCTACCCAGCAAACTCATCTTCCCCTGGCTGCGGAACATTTCCTGTTCCGATGTTGCCGCCACCAGTACCTGTAGTTCCAAGTTCTTGAGGCTGTTGAGGTACTCCTCCAGCGGCTCCCATTCCTTCTTGTTCTTGACCAATGGGGCCAGCTTCCGCGCCAGTTGCTTGTCCAGCATTCTGCATTCCTATGATTTGTGCCATCATTGCTGCTTCTTCTGGATCGTTCAACAGTTCATCTGGATCAAGATCTAAGCTGTAAGCAAGTTCACTGATAAGCTTGTTAATTTTAATAAACGGAGCAACGGCAGGGTTAGCTGCTGTTTGTAGGAACATTGTAAGTCTCTGGCTCCGTACCTCTTTCTGCATCAGGCTGTTTGTTCCTGTTGCTTTAACTTCTAGATCTCCTTCAACGCCAAGGTCACTTTCAAGAAACTGCATGTTCCATTGAAAGTATGCTTCGCCCAAAGGCTTCAAAAGAAAATCATCTAAATTCTTAATTACTGTTTTAATGTTTAGTGAAGCAGCACCCAATAACATGGACATACCAGAGGCAGTCCTAGTCATGCTTTGAACACCTGTTTGTCCATGAGAATAACTAGGAATACCTGTTTGTTCATCTGCTAATTGCCTAAACTTATCGAACATCATCATATTTTCTTGGGAGGTGTTAGGGAACTTTAAACCATTAATGGCTGTTCCTGGTACACCTGCTTGGCGACGAAACACTTTGCCAGGATATATTTCCATACTTTGACCCCCTACAAGGGCAGTCTCATCTACATCAAATACAAGTGATCCTGATAATGCAAGATTATCAATAGCCATGCGAGCATGACCGTTCATAATCTTTTGCGAATCGTCCATGTTTTCGGCTACGCCAATTCCAAAAAAGCTATAGGGATTACGCTCATAGGTAAAAGCGTGATAAGGTACTCTAAAGGGCGTGAATGGGTTAACCACTGCCCGAAGCATCTTACCATTGCAAATCCATGCGTTAATTTGGATTTCATCTAGATCGTCTACTCCTTCGTCAATTTCCATACCGACTTGACGAGCATACTCTGCATCCATGACGCCCCAATATTCTAAAACTTCAAACTGACTAGCACCGTATTCATCATTACGGCTATCGTCTTTTAGTTCTTGTTCGTAGTCTTTTTCAATATAGTTAGGCCCCATTTGCAAACATTCACGTATCGCATCTTTATCGAAGTATGGTAGTTTGCTAAGACCTCTAAGTTGAGTACGATTCATACGATGTCTATGAAAGACGTACTCACATTCGGCCATTGTAGTTGCGTTAGGATCAGGAAAGAAATCCCATATACTTACAAACTCTATGCGTGGTACTCTAACGGACACAGGACTGTATTTCCTTTCTCCGTCTTCATTGCTCCAACGATTAAGAGTTTTGTTAAAGTTGAATGGGCCTTTTACAATCCCTGTCCCAAACAACGCTGATTCAAACAAAGAATTTCTTATTTCACTAGCACCATTAGATTCTTCAATCTGATCGTGTATAAGCTTTTCCATACGTCTAGCAGCCTTTTGTGCTGGACTAATTTCAAGTGCTTCTGGAATAGGCGAAAGACCTTCTTGAAGACTGTCTTCTGCTAATTCTTCTATTCTTTGTTCTTCAAATTTCCCCGTGCCGTAGGTTGCTCCAGCTTTGAGTGTACGCCCATCGCCTTCGTAACCTACGTCAAAAGGATTCTCTACTGCTGCACTATCTGCAACAGGTGTTTCTATTCCAGGTACAGGATTCTTAGTATCTAAGTGTGCATGTTCTGCAACACCTTCAGGTACTTTAGTTTCACTAATACCTATTGGAAACTTATTAGCTCCAAATATAACATCTACAAGCTGACCATATGCAGCAAGCACTTTAGTTTTCGTAATCTTTACAAATACTCTAGATTTTTCAGACTCACGAAATCTTACATTTTTACCGTACAAACCACGATAATTATGATAAGCTGCAAGCCATCGTGCTTCATCTAAGTCACGCGCAGATTCAGCAGAAAGAAACCTGTCTTCAATTAAACCTACAAGATTATTTTGTAAGTTTTCTTCAAGAGTCAGGTTTATTCCTTGTTCATCCTCTACTTCTTCAAAGTAAAGCTCGTTTGATGTTAAGTTATTTTCAGCCATAATTTATTAGTCTGGAGTTACACCAAGATGTTGGAACTCAATTAAAAAAGTAACAGTAGTTGCTGCTGTCGCTAAGTCACTTGCAAGAGGCTTTAAGCGAATGTGTAGTGTACGTGCAGCAGCACTATACAAAGAACCTGCAAGCGTCATTGCTTCTGAAGTAGCTGGGCCACCATTCATGGTAGAAAAGCCATTAGCTGCGGCAGGAATTCCATTATCAATAATATACAAAGGGGTGTTAGCTGTAATAGTAACAGCACTGCCATTATCGTCTGCAATAGCTTTTTCATCAATAATCTGTCCACCACCTGCTGCTGTTCCTAAGTCAAAATCAATATCGTCACCTGAAGAGCCACCAGTAACCAAGTTACCATTAGCAATCATAATAAGATTTTTAATTGAAGTGTCAGCAGGTTGAGTAAAGCTAACATCATAAGTAGCGTCAGCCGTTACAGCAATAGTGCCTGTAGTAGCAGACGTTGCTGAAGTAATAACATTATCTGAAAGGGCTTGAACGTCTAGCGACTTCGCTGAGTTACGCCCCGTATCTCGTATATCTACAACTGGGTTAGTCATATGTTTCTCCTAATATCCAAATTCTGAATCAACTGGCGTATAAGCCTGTTCCATCCTCATGTGTCTAAACTGGTTAAATATGTCATTAACTCTAGGTCTTGACATAATTAAGTACCTTAATGCATCATATGCATGGTCAGGTGCATGTGTATCGACATCTTCAGGATTAGACTTGTCTAGTGGTATACTTTGAAGTTCTCTTATCAAGTTAGGGCAGCTACTAAATATTTGTATCTTTGGTCTGCCACTTGGCTGTACTCGCAAGTATTCATGTATTTGAATCTTACCCTGAATCCTATTTTTATCTGCTCTTCGCAGTTTATGCCCACCTCGTTGTAATGTTTCTCCAACGGTAGGGCCTGTAGTTCCTGTTCTGTTCCATGCTGCTGTATCTAATACACCTTGAACAGAAAAAGGATCTTCTAGTTCCATGTTTGTTATCATAACAGCAAGATCTTCTCCTGTAAGACCTTTACGATACAACTCTCTATAAATTATAAGGGTGCCATCAGTAGGATCAACACAACCCCAAATGCAAGCACTTTCAGAGGCGTAACCATAGTCAATACCTTTTACCCTTTCCCATCCTATTGGTATTTCAAAAGGAGGAACAACATGGACTCCTATATCAAATTCTGTAAAAGCAGCCCCTTCTGTTATGTCCCAATTACCTTCTAGTAACTGTCTACGTTGTACATCTGGTAATGCTTTTAGCATTTGTTCATATCTACCATCTTTTGATAGATATGGGTTATCTTCTAATCTAGCTGGAATGAATCGTCGTGTCAAACCATCTGCACCTACAAAGCTTTCATTAGGCTCTGATGGGTTCACATAACGCTTCTTAACCCATGTTGCACCAGCACCACCAGGGTTAGCCGTACAACGCATGTAAGGAGTAATCTCAGGGTCTGTTGTTCTTAGTCGTGATGCTAAGTAGTTCCATGAAAACTCTGTACTTAAATGTGTAATTTCATCAAAACCAATCCAAGAATATGCTTGACCTTGGTATCTGTACACATCTGCATCTCGTTCCAAGAAACCAAACTCTAGTTTAGCTCCTGATGGGAAAGTCCAGATCTTTTCAACTTCTCTGAACTTGCACCCTGGAAAAGCCTTTGGATATAACTCCCTAGACTTATCTATAAGTTCCCTGAGTTCAGGCATTGAGCGTCTTAGTATTAACGCCCTGTGAGCAGCCCTATGAGCGAATCTCAGGGGATCTACAAGCATAGCATAGGACTTACCACCCCCTGCTGCACCACCGTACAATACGTCCGTTTCTGGGGCTGCTAAGAAGTCTGTTTGAGGCCCTTCGTTGGGCTTAAAGATAATCTTATCCTCAACTACTTCTTTTGTACTGGGAGCTAGTAGATCTAACTCATCTTCAGTAACAACTTTACCAGTAACTGTAGTAACATCTTCAGGTTCATCTAATTTAGTTTGAACCTTAGTCTGTGTCGTTAAGCTTGCTTTAGCAGCCCTTAACTTCTTATCAAGAGCCTCAACTTTCTTTTGCTTCTCTCTTAAAGACTTTCTAGCTGCATTCTTTGCTTTCTGGGCAGTACTATAATGATACTTGCCTTTATGACCTACAGCTTCTCTTTCATCCTTTACGTACTTTGAAAGAGACTGTACGGATATACTATAACCTTTTGCTTCTACAAATAGTCTACCTTCACGTATAGACTTAATTGATCCTGCAACAATACCTTCTACTACTTCTTTGAGTATCTTGTATTTAGCTTCGTTACGTACAAAGACCTTGTTCTTTGCATCTGTATCGTATGCAAATGGCGCAACGCCCTGTGTACGTGGTTTAGTCTTCGGTAACTTCAACGTATTCACCTTCTACAACTGTTTTAGCAGGAAGGATAAATAAAGAACCACCTTCAGACTCTACATTAACATCTAACTTATCTTGCTTGCCTAATCCTGTACGATCTAAAATAGTCTGTGCAGCTTGTAGCCTTACGTTAGCTTGAGGCATAGGATCATCTGTATTCATCACCTGAACAAGCTTGAGAGCAGCTTGGGGTGCAGATTGAGCAAGAATATTAGAGGCCAGTTCTATTATTTCATGTTTAAGTGATTTGATTACTTGGAAATAGCTACCTTCCGAATATCCTGCAAGCTCCGCTGCGTATTTTGGATCACCTCCCGTTTGGATTAGACAGTCCAAGAACTTTTGTTGTTTTTCTGTTAATTCACGTTCTTTCTGTTTTTGAGGTAAATATCCATTCATGTAAGATAGTATAGGGTCAGATCTGGGTTTTGTCAAGTCTTTTCTGAAATAAATCAAAAAAAACTTGACAAATTGAAATTTCAACCCTATACTAGAGTAACAGGCCGCCGAGGTTCAAGTATATATACATCAGCCTCTAGGTACTTTAAAGTACTTAAAGGGATCAGCGGCCTAAAAGTACTTACGGGCCACAAGCCTTGACAACTTGAAAAGCCTTTAAAATGTATATGAATTAGTATATATATACCCCAGGCCCCCTGGCCACCTGCGTACCCCTGCAAAAGCCGTGCCAACTTCTGAAGCCTTGCAAATACTGTGCCACTTTCAAAAGCCTTGCAAGCTTCGTGCCAGGTTTACTCATATTCCTAAAAGTTCTTAAAAAGCTTTTGAGTATTCCGAAGGCCTGACAATCTTTTAGCGCCCTTTTAAAGCTTTTAAATGTTAGTGAGTACTAACAAACCTTTTCAAGCTTTTCAACAACTTGGCACGTTTTTTGCTAAGCTCCCCAGCCTTCCGATTCCCCTATATAGTATCACCAAAACCACCACCAAAAAGCCTCACCATTTAAACAACAATGTTACGTGGAATGTTGCGCAGGTTTGTGCAAAGTCTACCCATTGCAAGGGTATTACCTAAAATAATTTACCTTGTAAGCTATTGTTTTTATTAGCTTTTAAAAATTAATTAAACTTTTTTTTAAAAAACATTTGACAGGTTTTGTGTACTAGTTCACTGTGCGCCTCACATTCACTACATAAACAAAAACAAATGACTAACTACTTCGACGTTATCAAAGCGTATGCATCAAGAGATACAGTCACGTTATTTACTGGCGAGGTTTCTTTTGATACTTACTTAGCAGCCAATAGCAGTGATGCTGAATCGGCCGCTGCAATGATAAATGAAGCGATAGCCAACAATGCAGAAATGCAGTTTTATGTGGTAATGGAAAACTTAAAAACAATCTAGGGATAGAAAAAATGAAACTTGAAAAGAAAATTGTAAACGATCTTATGACAGCCGAAGTTGCGGCAGAATCTCGAAAGCTTGTTCAAGATATGATCAAGACGGGCAAGAAAAGCGACAATGAGGTTGCGAGGCTTTTTGAGATCTTCAAGGGCGCAATACACGCGCATGATGAAGCGCAGTTTAAGGCTTTCCAAATGGCCTTCTGCAATGCGGCAGGTTTTAAGAACGCGGCGCAAATGCAAGAAGCAGGGGTGATGCGTTTAAGTGTTACACTGTCAGAGTTCAAGCGGTACTGTAAAGAATTTACTGGCAAGCCTGAATCACGCGCAGAACTTTATGCGGAAATGCAAGCGGCTGCTAAGGCTAAGAACAAGACGCCAGCGAGCGGCAGTGATGGCCAAAAAGCAGACCTAACGCCAGAATCGGGTAACGAGACAGAAGCGCCCAGCGCAATTCCGAGCGGATTAGTCAATCCCGTATTGATTGAACTGTTCAACAAGGCGGCGCAGTTAAGCGCCGAGCAACAAGGCGAACTGGCGCAGATCCTAGCGGACGCACTAAGCAAGTAATCCCCTAGCGACCTTGGCAAGTCGTTAAACTGCCAGACCTTGCCAAGTATGGGGACGGTATAGCTACGCCTATAGGCCAGGTAAACTTACACAATGTAATTTTTTGGAGTGTTTCAAAATGAGTTTGTCAGAAAATCTTTTCCTGATCTTTTATTGTTTATTGGCATTAGCGTTTGGTATTGCATCACTTGCGCTGTATGCAACAGGTTTGAACGTTCACACAATTTTTCCTATATTGGGTGTTTGTTCTCTTTTCCAAGGCTTTATAGGTATCTTTGCGCTTATCATCAATTCGCGCTAAACTTACACAATGTAACTTTTTTGGAGG
>JAAXIF010000071.1:14145-44770 GCA_012270485.1 Sphingobacteriales bacterium
AACTTACACAATGTAACTTTTTTGGAGGCATCAAATGCTTTATGTAGATTCGGATATTCAAGAATTGGTAGACCAAATGACTAGCGCCACGGCTAAGCGTAAAGTTCAAGTCTGGGCTGGCGAGCGTCGAGGAATGACTATCGGTACATGGCAAGCCATTTCAGATTTGAGCGATGATGATTTGCGTATTCTGAGTGCTATCGTGAAAAATGAAGTAGTAATAAGAAAAGGTGAACAACGATGAGACTTATAGAACACAATGACAAAGTAGCAGCCATCGGTGAGGATGTGGTGGAGTTTTTGCAGACAAAGCTAAAAGCTCTTGAATTCTTAGATGAACTGCGCTTGGTCAGCAGGGACGGTACTATCTGGCCTGTCACTGGTACGCAGCTCTGCCGCGAGAAGATTGCTAGGGTAAAGCTTGCGTTAAAAGCTTTTGAGGATGTAGAATAATTACACAATGTAACTTTTAGGGGTACACAATGAGCATATTAAAAGGTGCTATCAAAATAAAAGCACGGCCAAAACTTAATGGCGTGATCCTGTACGAAGGGCCAAGCATGTTGGACGGTGAGCCGATTGTGGTTATTGCCACACTCAAAAGTTCTAACATCAAGACAGGTAACATGGTGCAGACTTGGATTATCCGTAGTGATATGAAGCCACAACTGGCATTGGATACTGGTGCGGACTATTCTATTTGCGGCTCCTGTCCACATAGGCAAGGCACTTGTTACGTTACAGTTTGGCAAGCGCCGAGCCGTGTATACGATGCGTACAAAGCGGGGAGTTATCCTCTCTTTGATCCTGACATTCATGCCGAGCTTTTCATGGGACGTAAGATTAGGCTTGGTGCCTATGGCGATCCTGCGGCTGCGCCGTTTGAAGTGATGCAAGGTGTTGCTGATTTAGGCATTGGGCATACAGGATACACTCACCAGATCATGCATAAAAACTTTGACAAACGCTTCATTGGTTTATGTATGGTGAGTGCTGATAGTCCTAAGCAAGCCGCGAAGTATCAGGCGATGGGCGCTAAGACTTTCAGAGTGGCGATGGCTGGTGATAGTCTTGCGTCCGATGAGGCTGAGTGCTATGCTGATTCGCAAGGTCTGCAATGTATAGACTGTGGATTGTGCGAAGGTACACGGCAGAATATAGCGATCACGGTACATGGTGCTGGTGCCAGTAAGTTTAAGACTGCGATGATACCAACGGTACAGGTCGCATAAAATTACACAATGTAACTTTTGGAGGATGACAATGGCTAGATTTATGTTCCCGAATGGATACGGCGCGAGCGTTGTTCGTAACGAGTATTCATACGGTGGTGATCAGGGCTTGTACGAAGTTGCAGTTATCAATAGTAACGGTGAACTAGTTTACGATACACCTATTACGTCGGACGTTGTTGGCTGGTGTAGTTCTGACGATGTTGAGGAACTTTTGATTGCTATACAATCGCTTTAACTTTGGAGGATGAAGATGAAAACTAAAACTATTGAAATGCAAGTTGCTATCACAGTTGATGAATCCGTAGACGCTGAAGATCTTGTCTTATGCGTTGGCTGTGAACTGGATGATGACCAAGAGCGCATCATTAAACATCAGATCATAGGGTTTGAGTGTGCTGCTGATAATCTTTTTGTAACTGGTCTGTAGATAGGAGGATGACAATGGACATTAATGATCTAAAGGCTTGGCCTGATTCACTTGTGATTGAGGAGGCCTTGCTACGCTGGCAGAAGGCGAGCGAACTTAGGAACCTACCGATACACAAGATCACGTTACGAAGTGAGGAACTGTGTGATGAGAATATCCAAGCGGCACTGGTGTGCCAGGTGGAGTTGGAACGTCGTGCTAATTTTAGGAGAATAAACAAATGAGAGTTTTAGTAGCTTGTGAATCTAGCGGTACTGTGCGCGAAGCATTTAGGGCGCAGGGCCATGAGGCTTGGTCTTGTGATTTGCTACCTGCCGATGATGGCAGCGAGTATCATTTGCAGGGCGACTGTAAAGACGCAATCTTGTGGCGGAAATGGGACTTAATTATAATGCATCCACCCTGCACAGCCTTGGCAGTCTCAGGTAATGCATGGTACGGTAAAGGTATGCCCAAACATGCCTATAGATTAGATGCTATTGAGTGGACTACAAAGCTTTGGGAGTTAGCTACCAGTGTATGTGATAAGGTTTGTATGGAAAACCCTGTCGGCGTACTACCGTTCAAGCCTAAGCAATACGTACAGCCTTGGATGTTTGGGCATCCTGAGTCTAAAAAGACAGGGCTATGGTTGCATAATCTGCCTAAGTTAGTGGATACTAACAACGTGAAAGAGCAGTACGATGCTCTACCTAGAAACGAGCGGATGCGCTTGCACTACTTGCCACCATCTAAAGATCGGTGGAAAATACGCAGCAAGACCTTTCAAGGTATCGCAGATGCTATGGCAAATCAGTGGGGTTAGCATGGATCTATACGATGAGAAGTTTTGGGAATGGTTGGCAGCTTGTCCTGTAGAACACAATGCCACCGTAGATATGGTGGATATGTACGGGTGTAGGTTGGGCGGTGTTAACTTTTATATTGAGCTTTACGAGGACGATGAGGATGAGTGAATACAGAGTAGAGATTGTGACGGGACACAAAAAGGTGTACTATATTGAGGCAGAAGATTACGAAGAAGCAGAAGAACTGGCTACTTCTGGTAAGCTTAAGCCTGATGAAGAAGAGTTTTTGCGTGAGCAAATTGATAGTGAAATATGGGAGTATTAGATGATAAACTTACACAATGTAACTAATTGCAGAGCAGTTATTGATAAGATGCGTGGGTACACTACGCTACACGTAACGTACACTGAGTCTATTTATCCACAGCGAGAGGTTATAGAGACAGTGGCAAAGGAGACAGGTATTGAGTCGCACGATGTTGACGTAGTGCTACGTTCTATACGTGAGATTAGAGGCTTTGAAAAAGAAGTAGAAATTACCTTGTATCACAATGATGATTTTGTTTTGGAGATTGCTGGTGAGTAAGATGATTGATCGTGCCGATGAAGACCTAACTAATCCTAGAGCGCCTTGGAATCTTCCCGATGAAGAGCCAGAAGAATACTTTGTTGATGTGTGCTTTACTGTTACTGCGCTGAATCCAGACGATGCAGAGGACTTAGTTACCGACGCTCTGATTAAGGCTAAGGTTATGGAGTTGTTCTTGGACAAGTGTGAGTTCTTCCAGGTTGATAAGGTGGAGAAGGTATAATGCGTATACGAGTATCAAAGACTGCAAAGCACAACGGAAAAGCTACTGCTTTCGTAGTAAAAGTTAGAGGTATAAAGTTTCCTAGAGGCGTTGGTGATTGGTATTTTCCAAGTGACTGTAAACCTGAGACAGCTTTAAAAATGGCTCTGAATGATTACGAGAATTTCTTGGTGGACTCCAATGGAAAATAAAGATATGGTAAGATGTGCAGACTGTAAAAAGCTTGGGCATCCATTAGAGATGGTACATGTTTGGGTGAAAGCCTTATGCGGTAAGTGTGCAACTAAAAGATTAATGAACCAAAAAGGAATGGTCTGATGCAGAACGTCATAGATGTTAGTAACCACATACTCAAATACTCACAGGTCTATACCCTAGACCAGCCCGTAACAAACCTAGTACGCGAGGAAGCTCTGCTGCTATGTCTTAAACACGGCGAAGAGTTTGTGATTACTTTCATTGAAAACTATTTACAACTAGCTTATGAGGAGGCGAAGTGATTGTTAATGCCAGACACCCACGTACAGGTGCAGACAGGGTACTGAGTGTACCTATTGACAGGAAGGAATATGATATGTATCTTACGTATCTGAGAACAGGGAAAGGTATGGTGCCTCCAGCACTAACGCCTGACCAACAGAGCTTTATTAAAACTGGACTAATGTTAAACGAGGACTAAGATGATCTATAGAAAGCGAGTACAGAAGCGACGGTATGGTGTCAGCAGCGGACGTTCCTTTGTGGGCGTACACATGGGTAGACGTTCCTACTATGTGTCTAAGGGTAAGTTCCCTGTAAGCATCAAAGATATATGTGGTAAGGTATCTGTGTTAGATAAGAGAATGCCAGTGGAGGTGCGTCTTGGATAAAGAAAGTAACAATGAGTATTATTACTACAGCGGTGAGCAGAATGACATGGAAGAACTTGAACGCGCAGAGATTATTGAAAGCACACTATCAGAACTAATTAATCCTGATCGTGAATCTGTGCTTGACTTTTATTCTGACCTATGCTAAAATTTTTACAGTTTTTAAGGAGAAATAAATGAGTGCAGTAGATACAAGAGCAGAATTTTATTCTGATCTAGATGATCATTGGGCTAGGATATGGACACTTAGCTTAGCTACTAAACAGCCTAGCAAAAGAATTAAAGATAGGTTTTTTAATTTTGTTGTTGATAGATGTTCAGAGGTCGATTGTTGGAGGATCAATGAAGATATTATTGGCGAGTTGTTTAGTGAGTTCGTTGATGACTTGGGGACTTGGTAATGAATACATTGTTACCCATGACAAACGAGCAGTATGATAAGTTTAAGACATCAAGTTATATGGGCTTGTTATATCAAAGCAAGTGTGCTATATTTGGTGTCCACGGTGACGAGGCGAAAGTCTTGGAAGTAGGGGAAGGTATCGACATTGATGTTCTGCATGATGTCTACTTTCCATTCATTGAAAGCTATGAGGAGAACGCTATATGCGAATGATTGATGGTATACCCCAGGTTCTTGAAGGACTTGCATACTACCCACATGTTAAGGTTCCAGTGCCTAACTATCAGCAGACAGCTAACGGGTATGAGATTAACCTTGCTGTGTCTGATGAACTATTCCAAAAGTTCAAGGATGCTGGATTTAACGTGGGCTTGAAGGAAGCTGGCCGTGCCAAGTACACTGAAGATCCAGTGATTCACTTCTACCAATGGGAGATCAATGGTAAGGGTGAACCTAATCCTGTGCCTAAGCTCGTTGATACCGATAAGAACGAGGTAGATGTGCAGATTGGTAACGGCTCTAAGGTTGCTGTTCAATGGCGAGCAGCTACGTATGGCCCCAACAAGCAGTACAAACGTGCTATCTTGGAGGCTGTGCAGATCTTAGAGCTTGAAGAATACGGCGCTTCTGGCGGCGAAACTACACTAGCATTTTAAAGGAGGCACAATGAGTGACCAACAAGGATGGACTTACACAACTGAAGACGGACTCTACGCTGTAGATAAGTTTACAGATGAAGGTAAGTCTGCATTCATTCTGTTACTAGAAACAGACAAAGAGGTGGCGACACTTCGCAAGACTATGGCTAAATTAGAAATGGCTCTTCGAGGTTTCAATGGAGTCATAGGTCAACAGCTAACCGATGATATGCTAGTCGAAGAGGAGGCGGCTGAAGAACCTGTCGAATCAGACTCACATGAAATCTAAACTAAAGGGGCTGTAAAGGCCCCTTATTTTTAGGAGGTTCAATGTCTTTTGTAGAAACACATAAAGACTGCCCAGCTTGTAACCACAGAGGATGCTTAGCTATCAACGAAGACGGTAGTGCCAAGTGTTTCTCGTGTGGTACGTACATAAGAAACTTTACAGGAGAAGCTATGGAAACTACTCCAAGGCTTGTTAAAGATAGTGCAACAATTAGAGAAGGAGATTTCTATGCACTGAAGGATCGTGGAATCAGCCTAGCAACAGCTAAGAAGTATGGTGTTAGGTCTATGCATAACGGCAACGGTGATATAACACGGCACTTCTATCCATACTACAACGGCTCTGAGGAAGTCGCATACAAGACACGCATCGTAGACGGTAAGGGCTTTACTGCCGCTGGCCCTATCTCTGACTGTGGGCTGTTCGGACAGCAGACTGTTGGTGATAAAGGCGGCAAGTATATTACGCTTACTGAAGGTGAGTGCGATGCTATGGCAGCATACGAGTTGCTAGGATCTAAGTGGCCTGTTGTCTCAATCAAGAACGGCGCACAAGGCGCAGAGAAAGATGTAAAGAATCAGATAGAGTTCCTTGAAAGATTCGACAACATCATCATCTGCTTTGACTCTGACAAACCTGGACAGGAGGCTGCGAAGAAAGTAGCCAGACTGCTCAAGCCTAACAAGGCTAAGATCATGGTCATGCCTGATGGTCACAAAGATGCCAATGATATGCTGCGGCATAATCAGCATGGTGCCTATGTGAATGCTTGGTGGAACGCAAAGACGTACACACCTAGCGGCGTTATGAATGTTAGCCAGAACAAAGATAAGTTCCACAACAGGGTTAAGAAGAAGTCCATTCCGTATCCTTGGGAAGGCTTGAACAAGAAGCTAGAAGGCTTACGTCAGGGTGAGCTAGTACTACTTGCAGGTGGCACAGGCTTAGGTAAGTCTAGTGTTACACGCGAACTAGAACACTGGCTAATTAAAAACACTGATGACAACATAGGCATCGTAGCTCTTGAGGAAGATTGGACTAGGACTGTTGATGGCATCCTGTCTATCGAAGCTAATGCTAAGTTGCACATTGATCGGATACGCGAAGAACATTCAAGAGAAGAGCTAGACATTCTTTTTGATGATCTCTTTGTGGACAATGACAATCAGGATAGGGTTTGGATACACGCACACTTTGGCTCCAATGACATTGACGGTATCTTTTCAAAGCTACGGTACATGATCGTGGGCTGTGAGTGTAAGTGGGTAGTGATTGATCACCTACACATGATGGTATCTGCTACGCTTGAAGGCGATGAACGGCGCTCCATTGACTCCATTATGACTAGACTGCGAAGCCTCGCTGAAGAGACAGGAGCAGGTCTTATACTGGTGTCACACCTAAGACGTATAGATGGTAACAAGGGGCATGAAAAGGGCGCAGAGACGGATCTGAGCCATCTGAGAGGCAGTCAGTCTATTGCACAGCTATCCGATTGCGTTATAACTCTTGAACGTAATCAACAGGCTGATGATCCAGTGGTGGCCTCTACTACCCGTGTCCGCATCTTGAAGTCTAGATACACAGGCGATGTCGGTATCGCTACCTACCTTCAGTATGACAAAGATACTGGTAGGCTTAGGGAAGTCGATGACACTGACATAACTTTTGAAGAAGAACCAGGGTTGGCTTTTGAATGAAGTTATTATTTGACATAGAAACTGATGGCTTAGATGCCACTAAGATATGGTGCCTAGTAGCACAAGAGGTGGATACAGGTCAGGTGTGGTCGTATGGCCCTGATGATATTGAGGAAGGTGTTAAGCTTTTGAATAATGCTTCGCAGCTTTCGGGACATAACATCATTGGCTTTGACATACCAGTGCTTGAGAAACTCACATCTTTCAAACTAGGTTATCAAAAAATAGTAGACACTCTTGTTTATTCTAGACTGTTTAATCCTGTGCGTGAAGGTGGTCATAGCCTTGCAGTATGGGGAGCTAAACTAGGTCTGGCTAAGATTGAGTTTGAACAGTTCGATGAGTATACAGAGGACATGCTTGAGTACTGTAAGCGTGACGTAGCAGTGAACGTGAAAGTATACAAAGCATTACAGAAAGAAGGCGTGGGCTTTAGTCCTATGTCTATGGCGCTTGAAGAAGAGGTAGCCACTATACTCAAGAAGCAAGAGCAACGGGGCTTTTACTTTGACGAGTACAGGGCAACGATGCTACTGGCTCTTATGCGTGAGAAGATGGCAGAGACAGAGGCTGAAGTATGTAAGGTGTTCAAACCTAAGATAGATGAGCGTCTGATATATCGCAGAGAAAATGCTGGTGGTGCAGTTGCCAAGACAGGTAGCTGGGATACACCTTCAGGTAAAGGCGTTAGGCTTACGGCTGAAGAGTACGAAACCCTTTCGCAACCTGCTGTGTTCTCTACCACTAGAACTACAACTGTAGACTTCAACATAGGATCTAGGAAACAGGTTGGAGAATACTTAGTAGAGTTTGGATGGAAGCCTACAGAGTTTACTGTGAATGGTAGACCAGTGGTTAACGAGAAAACTCTTTCTTCTATTGAAGGTATACCTGAAGCAGAACTAATCAAAGACTACCTGATGTATCAGAAACGTGAGGCACAGATAAAGTCTTGGATAGAATCTGTTAGAGAAGATGGCAGGGTGCATGGCTTTGTAATACCTAACGGTACTATAACGGGGCGCATGACTCATCGTGAACCTAATATGGCTCAAGTACCGAGTTCTAATTCACCATATGGAAAGGACTGTCGTGCTTGCTGGACTGTACCCAAAGGATACAAACTGGTAGGTATAGATGCTAGTGGCTTGGAACTTAGGATGCTCGCTCACTATATGGAAGACGAGGACTATACTAATGAAATCATTAACGGAGACGTACACACCGCTAATCAAAAACTTGCGGGACTTGAATCAAGAAATCAGGCGAAGACATTCATTTATGCACTCCTATACGGAGCAGGAGATGAAAAGCTTGGAAGTGTGGCTGGAGGAGGCAGAGCAGTTGGCCAAGGACTTAGAAAATCTTTCTTTGATAATCTTCCAGCATTTACAAATCTCAAAAACAAAGTTGCGAGAGCGGCAGGTCGAGGCTACCTCAAAGGGTTAGATGGTCGAAAGCTCTTTGTAAGATCAGAACATTCAGCACTTAACACTTTGCTACAAGGTGCTGGTGCTATTGTTATGAAGCAAGCCTTGGTGCTGTTCAACGATGAGCTTGAGAAGGAAGGCTTAGACGCTCACTTTGTATGTAATGTGCATGATGAGTGGCAGCTTGAGGTTCTTGAGAAAGACGCTGATCGTGTAGGTAAGATGGGTGTCGAAGCTATTATAGATGCTGGTGATTATCTTTACCTTACTTGCCCACTAGACGGAGAATACAATGTCGGAAACAACTGGTCAGAAACACACTAACCCTAGTAGAGTAGGTGACATAGCAGAGTACTACGCAGTAACTTGGCTATGGGATAACGGTTACGAAGTCTTTATGAATGCTGGAGGCACTGGGGCTGTTGATATTATAGCTGTAGATAAGTCTGGTAAATCTATTTTGATAGATGTAAAAACTATGCAGAAAGATTACAGATCACCTACAAATGTTTACAGTATAAGACGGGTACGTAGTAAAGAGCAAAAAAGGCTTGGCGTACACTTTTTAGCATTCAACCCTGAGACACGTAAGATGCACTTTGTAAAACATCAAGACAATGGGCCAGAGGTGTATCAACATGAACTCTTCTAAAGACTTAGACAGCTTAGTAGACGATATGTACTCTGCTGTCATTGAAGCTACTGATGGTAAAGAGTTACCTGATGAAGCTGTAGAGGACTTTGGAGAGCGTATGAAGGACGTTCTTAGAAGCTGGACTCAGCCACACAAGCAGAATAAAGGGCTGCGTATGAGCAGTATAGGGCGTCCTGCGAGGCAGTTATGGTATGACTCTAGAGAAGTAGACGATAGATACAAACCTAAAGCAGCCACACAGATTAAGTTCTTGTACGGTCATATCCTAGAAGAAGTACTGCTTATGCTGGTGAGGCTATCAGGTCATACTGTAACCGATGAGCAGAAAGAAGTAGTAGTTGATGACATCAAAGGTCACATGGACTGCAAGATAGACGGTGAAGTTATTGATGTTAAGACTGCATCTAACTTTGCCTTCAAGAAGTTCTCTGAAGGTACGCTTATAAACGACGATAGCTTCGGATATATGGCGCAGCTTGCAGGTTACGAGGCAGCAGAAGGTACAAGTGAAGGTGGTTTCTTAGCCATCAACAAGGAGTCAGGTGAATTAGCTCTGTTCAGACCTGGGACATTATCTAAACCTAATGTAAAAAAGAAAATAAAAGAGCTAAAAGAGGCTTTGACACTTGACAAACCTCCAAGCCATTGCTATACTCCTATACCTGAAGGTAAAAAAGGTAATGAAGTATTACCTAGAACCTGCGGATACTGCCCCCATAAAGAACAATGCTGGTCTGATTCTAATGATGGCTCTGGTCTAAGAGTCTTTAAATACTCAAACGGTTATAAGTACTTTACTAAAGTAGTATCTGAACCCAGAGTATTGGAGATTACATGAACAGAAAGATCATAAAAAGAATAAACAGACATGCAGACTTCCTTCTACTAGAGTGGTTAAAGACACTCATATCTGACAAAGACTACGAAAAAGTATCATTGAAAAACATGTACTCTTTCCTGCCAGACGTTAACTATTTCCATGCTAATGGGTGTTTGAGATTAAGCTTCTATAGCCCTAAGTGGACTAGAAAAAGCATTAAGAAACTTGTAAGTCTTGGCAGTAGTGTTGAAGATATAACCATGAAAGATCTAGAAGACCTAGCCAAAAAGAAAGGGAGTGTTGAAGATTAGTACAAAGAAACGTGTGGTCAGTGGGCGCAGAAAACCTAGAGTACCTAGACCTAAGAAAGTAGTTACGGCAGACAACCATAAGTACGACTCTATATGGGAAGCTGTACTGCACGAATCTATACTAAAAGATTGGGATCATCACGTTGACAACATTAAGTATGTAGTCGAACACAAGTATGAGCCAGACTTTGTTAGAAAGATAGGGCGTAAGAAAATACTACTTGAATCTAAAGGACGGTTCTGGGACTTTGCCGAGTACAATAAATACGTATGGGTAAAAAAGAACTTACCTAAAAATACTGAACTTGTATTCTTGTTTGCTAATCCTTCAGCACCTATGCCTGGCGCTAAGCGGCGTAAAGATGGGACTAAAAGATCTCATGCAGAATGGGCAAATGCTAATGGTTTCAGATGGTTCAGCGAAGACACTATCCCAGATGAGTGGATTGATGCGTCTGCTAGAGACACTGAAGAATTTAAGAAACGTACTGATAAGATAAACTTGGAGATGCAATGAGTATTGATGACGCAACACCAGAAGAGTGGAGTAACTTAAATAGGAGATCTACAGAAGATTGGAATGAGCCTAATGATCATCCTGTATATGGTGAAAATATACCTGATAATCGTTTGGGTAACTCATATTCTAATTTAATAAACACTATGGTAGATCACCCACCTCATTATAATAACGGCCATGTAGAGTGCATAGAAGCTATTGAAGCGATGCTTACTCCTGATGAGTTTGTAGGTTATCTGCGTGGTAACTCTTTGAAGTACCGCTGGAGATTCAGATACAAGAAGAAGCCCATAGAAGATCTACGCAAAGCTCGTTGGTACGAGGAGCGATTGCTCAAGTTCTTGATGGAGAATCAGGATGTCTTGGGATAGGAAAGAAGAACGTAGGGAAAGGTTCAACAAGCGGAAACAATCTAAAAATAAAGCGCGAACCAAGGGGTACAGAAAAGACCAGCTTAGAGAAAAGGAAGATATTGATGACATTGAAAACTGGGAAGATGAACTATCTAGGCATCGAAATAGATTATGACAAAGAAGAATTACTCAATGAGTTTTCTTTAGAAACTTTAAAAGACAGATACTTTTGGGAAGATGAAACACATGCTCAAGAAGCTTTCGCACGGGCTGCTGTGTACAGTGCTACTTATCAAGGACATACTGACTTCGATCTTGCACAGCGACTTTATAATTACGCAAGTTCTAATTGGTTCATGTTTAGCACTCCTATCCTTAGCAACGGGGGAACCAAGCGTGGTTTACCTATCTCTTGCTTTCTTAATTATGTTCCTGATTCAAGGCGTGGTCTATCTGATCACTATGATGAGAACATATGGCTCGCAAGTTCGGGTGGAGGCTTGGGTGGATATTGGGGTGATGTTAGGAGTAATGGGGTATCTACTGCTAACGGTAGTGAGTCTACTGGTAGCATACCATTCATGCATGTCGTAGACAGCCAGATGCTTGCATTCAATCAGGGTGTTACTAGGAGAGGATCTTATGCAGCGTATATGGACATTAGCCATCCAGAGATTGAAGAGTTTATTGCGATGCGAAAAACTACTGGTGGTGATCTCAACCGCAAGTGTCTTAATCTACATAACGGGGTTAGTATTTCTGATGAGTTTCTTTACTCTGTCCAACACGACCTCCCTTGGCGGCTGATTGATCCTAAATCAAAGCAAGCAATAAAGACTTTAGCAGCGCGTGACCTGTGGTGGCAGCTAATACACACCAGAGCAGAAACAGGTGAGCCATATATTGTTAACCTTGATCGTTGTAACGAGGCCCTACCGCAACAGCAGAAAGACTTAGGACTTAAAGTACGTCAAAGTAATTTATGTTCTGAGATTACCTTACCTACTAGCGAAGAGCGCACAGCAGTTTGTTGCTTGTCTAGTGTTAACTTAGAATACTTTGATGAGTGGAAAGACGATGAGTTATTCATCAGTGACCTCGTTACCATGCTGGATAACACACTAGAACATTTTATTGATAATGCTATTTACGGTGAAAGTGGTCAGTTAAATGGTTACAACGTAAACAACTTGGAGGATTTTAACATTGAAGTTGACTACGATAAAAGAGGCTTTGCAAAAGCCGCTTATAGTGCATATAGAGAACGGGCGATTGGCCTTGGTGCGATGGGCTTTCATTCTTATCTTCAACGTAATGGAATCCCTTTTGAAGGAATGTACGCTTCCAGCTTTAACAACAGAGCCTTTAAACACATCAAGGAAAGAGCTACTGAAGCTAGTGTACAGTTGGCTGGATCTAGGGGTGAAGCTCCTGATATGGTTGGTAGTGGTCTTCGTAACTCACATCTTCTTGCTATTGCTCCTAACGCCAGCAGCAGTATTATATGTGGTGGAACGAGTCCTAGTATTGAACCTAGTCGTGCTAACGTATTTACGCACAAGACTTTAACTGGTTCGTATAAAGTAAAGAACAAGTATTTGGAGAAACTACTAGATGAGAAAGGTATCAATACAGAAAAAACGTGGAAGGATATTGCGGCTGCTGAAGGTTCTGTTGCGCACTTGGCGGCGTTATCTGAAGAAGAAAAAGAAGTATTTAAAACTGCACCAGAGATAAATCAAATCTGGATCGTTGAACATGCGTACCAGAGACAGAAGTATGTATGCCAAGCTCAGTCAGTAAACTTATTCTTCATACCACCACCAGCTACAGCAGACCAGGAGGTACACGATGAGTACTTGGAATATATTAATAGCGTACATTGGGCAGGAGCTAACAAACTCAAATCTATGTATTACCTCCGCTCTAATGCAGCTAGAAATACAGAGAATGTTAACATCAAAATACCAAGAATAAATCTTGAAGAAGGGGAGTGTTTAAGCTGTGAAGGTTAAATTATTTTTATTGTTACTGTTATTACCTGCTTGTGCTACAGACGGAACTCAACGTAGTCAATGGGATTACTACAAACCTAAGAATACAAAGTGTACAGATGAGTATATAGCAATATGTAGGCAGTACGGTGCGCATATGATATGCGAATGCAAAAAGAGAACCAGATATGTCTGATCATCCAATAGAAGATTGTCAGTATTACATTTGGGAAGAGGACAGATTTGCACCATATAAAGAGTTCAAAGAGTTTTACGCCGCAAAAGATGTGGAGGATACTAAGTTTAAAAACTTTTGTATCCAAGAATGGGCTGAGTATGCAATGAACTATAACAAAGAAGACAAGCTTAGCTATGCGGTGTGGCTTGCTAAAAATGAAAAGGAGTTACGAAAAAAATATGGAAGATCATAAAATAAAAGCGTTAAAAAGCATGTATAAAGCCAAGATTATGTGGGCTGGTTCGGAACTTAAAAACTACCTTGAGAACCCAGTAGCCGTAGGCGAGCATACAATGCTTGAGACTATGGATGAGTTAGTAAGTAAGATAGCAGAAGCAGAAGATAAACTGGTTGTACTAGAGACTTTCTTTAATGAGTGAAATACAATATAGGATGCTGCCTCTTCCTTCTGTCTTTATGATGGAAGCAGACTTTCCTATGGAGCATGTAGATACTTTAAATACTTTTCTAGATGATCTCTTGTTGCAAGAAGATAGAGTCACTGCCGCTGATACTCTTGTAGGACAGATACAGGCTGGTGAACAGTTGCGTATGGATCATACCCATGAAGACTTACAAGACGTTAGAGCCTGTTTGCAGAACCTAGCCGTACACTACGTTGGACAGTTCTTTGAAAATACTGGTCAAGTATTGGATGGCGATAGACAAATAGACATAGATGAGTTATGGTCTGTTCACAGTTACGAAGGTGACTACAATCCTATACACGACCACGGCACTAAAACTATAATGGGTATTAGCTGTACAACGTGGACTAAAATACCAGAGCAGATACGAAAACTAGAAGCGCCACATGAAGGAAAGTTTAGTTATTATAATGCTTCGGGGTGCAGCGATGGCTTTATAGAGTTTGTATATGGTCAGAGCGCAGTTAATGATAAAGAAAGACTAAAGCCTACTCAGGCTGTAGTATTTAAACCCCAAGTAGGTAAAATATATTTCTTTCCTTCGTGGCTACAACACATGGTATATCCATTCAAAGGTGAAGGAGAGCGCCGTACTGTAGCTGCAAACTTAAACGCATTCCCAGTGGAGAAACAATGAACACAACACTAGTAGATTTAGTAACTCTTTGGAGCTATGACAAAGGTATTATTAATAACAGTACACCGCTTGCACAGTTTGCAAAGCTTGTATCAGAGATAGGAGAACTTGGAGATAATATTGCTAAGCAACGAGATATTGCAGACGATATAGGCGACTGCCTTGTGGTGTTAAACACACTAGCAGTTATGCACGACACAGACCTAGATCAGTGCCTACGTGTAGCTTACTTAGATATTAAAGATCGTAAAGGCCATATGAACAGTAATGGCGTTTTTATAAAAGAAGGAGATGTGGCTTGAGCTTACTAGACACTAGAGATTACTACAAACCATTTGACCATCCTTGGATGTTTGACTACTACTCACAGCAGAACCAGATGCATTGGTTTCCAGAAGATGTACCGCTGCACAATGATGTTAAAGATTGGCAGGTTCTTGATGAGTCTGAAAAGAATCTACTTACACAAATCTTTAGACTGTTTACGCAGTCTGATGTAGATGTAGGGTCTGGTTATGTTGACCGCTACATGAAGATCTTCAAGAAACCTGAAGCACGTATGATGATGTCTGCTTTTGCTAACATGGAATCAATACACCAACATGCTTACAGCTTGTTACTGGACACCGTAGGAATGCCTGAGATTGAGTATAAGGCGTTTGCAGAGTATGAGGCTATGGCAGATAAGCATGAGTATATCGACGCTGTACGGGTGACTAAGGGCGATAGACAGTCCATTGCAAAGGCCCTGGCTATTTACTCAGCTTTCACTGAAGGGCTACAACTGTTCTCCAGCTTCATAATCCTTCTAAACTTCCCACGCTTCGGTAAGATGAAAGGTATGGGACAGATCATTACATACAGCATACGTGATGAGTCTATGCACGTAGAGGCAATGACAAAGCTATTTAGAGAGTTTATTCAAGAGAATATTGAACTGTGGACTGATGACTTCAAAGCTGAGATCTATCAGGCATGTCGTGAGATGGTTGACCTAGAAGATAGGTTCTTGGATCTTGTGTTTGAACAAGGCGACATACGTGGACTAACAAAGAAAGAAATGCAGCAGTACATCAGATACATTGCAGATCGTAGGCTGCTACAGCTAGGCTTAAAACCTAACTACAATGTAAAAGATAATCCACTAGATTGGCTTGATGATGTGTTGGGTGTAGAGCATCAGAACTTCTTTGAAGGCCGTGCAACTACTTATATGAAGGCGGGGCTACGTGGTAACGTAGAAAAAGTGAAGTTCTCATGAGTGAAGGTAATGTAATATCTTTTAAAGTGTTTGTGGATTCTAAAGGTAACTTGATGACAGAGTACAGTAAGCTTCCTATTGATAAAGTATCTGAGGTCTTTGATTCCTCAGATACTCCATTCGTTCAGAAGATTCTAAGAGAGCTTGAACCTAGATTAGAAACATTACATTCTAAACTAGAGAATGAACTAAACGCTCTTACTTAACAGGTTTCATCCTTACTCTGGATCTACTAATAATCTTATCGCTGGTGGCTAAAACAAAAGCAGAGTGCTGCTTAATCATTTCTAGTATTTCTAGTTTTATGTCAGCATCATCTGCCTCTACAAAAGCGCCACCTAGATAAGACATTGCATCTGTGTTTAAACGTAGGGTACTTGTTTCAGGGGACTCTACAAAGTGAACCATCTCTTCCATACCTCTTCTCCTACCATTTTACACGGTCAGCCCAATAAGCCGCCGACATTTTACCCTTCTTAATGTTCTTAGCATGACGAGCCTTGAAAGACTTACGTTTAGCTTTCATCTTAGCTGACTCACCTGCTTTAGGTTTACCTGCTGTCTTAGCACCTTTCTGTCCAAAACGAATAGTTTTTATTTTGTCGCCATCTTTAGCAACAACAATATGAGACTTCTTCGGGTGGTTAGGAGTACGCTTAGGCTTGTTATAACCCGATACTCCTGCTCGTTCTAAGCGTGGATCTTTCTTACTCATTTCTTTCTGTAGCTCCTTGTCTTCTTAGCAATCCTCTTAGGCTGCTTACTGTGCTGCTTACCCTTCTTAGTATCTTCGCGCTTCTTACGTGTAGTTGCTGCATACTCTTTAGACGATAAAGCTTTTATAGCCTTTTCAGGTAGGTAACGCTCTCCAGTTTCACTAGATTTCTTACCAGACTTAGTACGCCACTTCTGCTTTGTCCAAGCCTTCAAAGACTTTTGAGATTTTTTAAGTGCCATTACTGATCATGCCTCTTGTCTTGTTGCTGTTTAATCCACTCTTCAAGTTCTTTCTTACTTCTTGTTTTTTGCTGGGCTTGTTTTGCCATGCTTTCTCCTAAGAGCTTCTTTAGCTTTCTTGGCTATCTCTGCTTGTTTAGCTTTACCAGCTACCTTAGCTCGCTGCTCCATTACAGTAAGTATCTGTATCTTACGTGCGTAAGGTTTGCTAATACCTTTTACTTTACGAGCAGTATCTCTAGCGTCTTGAACAGTAGCATACTTAATACGCACAGTATCTTTAGGATTCTCGTCCGTATACAAACGTCTGCCACTACCCTTCGGCTTTTTACCTGTCCCTTTCTTAGGATCAGCCATTACTTATACCCACCACCTGCGGCTTTGTATTGCTTAGCAAGCATCTGGGCTTTACGCGCCGACCATTGACCAGCCTTACCGCCTTTTGTTCCTGCTTTAATCTTGTTGAATAAACGCTTACGCATGGTAGGCTTGGTATAGTTACCAGCCTCATTAACCCTAGATTTAGTTTTCTTTTTAGCAGCCATATTATTCCTCTTTCTTTGCTGGATCTCTAAATAGTATTTTATTTCCTGCATCAGATACATTGATCTGACGAACCCTACAATAAGTTTTAAAATAATTATTGTTACCTAACATCGCATTGTTCTCAGCTACCGACTGACTGTTCAAGGCAGCAGAGTACTCTAAACAAGAAGTTAGTTCCCTAAAATAAAACTCTTCTCCTGTAACTTGCCCCCTTTCTAGTATGATGAGGACAAAGATCATCATAGTCATGCTCTTATATCTACCGTGTATTTTAACTGACTTTTTATTTTTAGTATAGTCACCATGACTTGCCCGTTCCTATACTCGTAGTAGAACTGCTCATACTGGTTAACAGCCTGTACGTCATCTTTACCTGTGACAGTTTGATACTTCATGGAGCGGATATCACGCACCTTGTCTAATACCACATAGTCGTGTGCATTTACACTGTTAGGAAAAGGAGGTATAGCTTCCACTACAGTCTCCTTTTCTTCTTAACAGCTTCTGTTTTAACAGCAGTAGGTTTACGTAAGTCCCAAGTAAGAAGTACTAACTTGATGTCCCACGCTGTTCCGAGTACTCTTGGCCCTTGGTTGCGCACATACACTTCCGCACCGTATCCGCATTGCCCTTTGTTGAACAGCAGCCACTTCCTTGCGACTTCGTGGCGGTACGATGGTGGTTGCACGTAGCGTAACATCCTGTACTCTCGCATGTCGCAGAACAAGTTTGGGTTTTCTGGGTCATAGTCTATTTGGCTAAGAGAGCTTGAACCAGTGCGGCGATCTGTTCGTTTGTTTTCTCTTGAATTTTTTCCTGTCGCTCCAAGCTGGACACGATGGCCTCCACTTTGGCGCTCGTCACTGCCTGTGCCTGTCCGTTCTCCTGTGCCTTTTTTGCGGCTTCCTCCGCTATAGCTGCGATACGCTCACGATCCTCTGAAGCATGTGCAGTATTAGCTTGTAGTACACCCCAAGCAACTGCTAGGCTTACAGCCGCTGCTGCTATAGGTAGTCCCCATTGGGGTATCTTAATAGTTCCATCACTCATAATTATTTCCTTTTATTCATTATTCCCATTACAGATCTAACGCCAAACGATGCAGCAATAATTACAGATAAACTGTACTGATACCAATCTGGCATAGCTTCTAAAGCTTCAAAACCTGCTTGTACATAACCTACAGTAGCAGGAAAGAAACATAGTATAAGAGGCACACTAAATAAAAGTGTAAGCCACTCATCCTTCCAAGACTGATTAGACGCTCGCGCCATTGCAGTCTCCCAATCAGCAGCAGACTCAGCTTGCTTTACCATTACAGTAGCTTCTGCTTCTGCTTTTGCTTTAGTCTTAGCTACCTTACCTTCTAGCCAAGTACCTCCAAGCTTTACAATGCCATCAATAACTGGAATCGCCATCTATCTCTGCCTCTATCTGTTCTAAAATTAGTTCCTGCTGAGCTTCAAACATCTTTCTAAAATCTTCAAGCTGCATAAAACCTAGATTGTGTTTAGCTTGATGTAGCTGGTAGTTCTTATAAACCTTTTCCAGCATGTTCTCGCTGTACAGAACCACTAGTAACTCCATACGTGTGGTCTAGGGCGACCTTCAGAGTCTGATAAGTCATCTAAGTGTATAAAACGTACACCACCTTTCTGGCTTACACCGATGCCTGTAAAACCTGCGTCTAGAGCGGCCTGTAGAAGCCTGTGAGCCTGTTCTCCACGTACAGCTATATCTACAGCCCTTCCTGATGCGTGTGCGCCAGGAGCGTTTTTACGGGCTTCTAAGGGGTGGTCTGGGCAACGGTACGCAGATGTTATAGGAAAGGGGAAACCTAGCTTATCTCTTAGCTTGTCTACCTTTTGCATAAACGCAGGATCAATACCTTCTGCTTCACAGTGCTTGCATTCTAGTTCTTTGTCTGAAAAATATTTGTACATATGTATTCCTAATAAAGCTAATAAAGGTATTAACGCAAAAAAAAATATTTAGCCATTACCAAACCCTAACCGACGTAGAGGATCTACATTACCACCACCTACAAAGCCCATCCTACGCAGCGGATCTTCTTCATCTACAAAAGCTGTACCAGCCTGTTGATCGTAGGGCATACCTGTCATCTTATCTATGCGCTGATCAGGCTCTACAGAGGCGTTGGGTACGTTGAGTACTTCGCCACCTTTAGCTCTTTGTATTCGTTGACCTGTTTCTTTATCAATAACAGGTAAACTAACATCTCTTTGATACGGTGCTTTAAAATCTTCTTTATAAAGAGAAGACCCGTTCCTCTGATCTACTACATCAGCTAACATTTTTTCAAGGCCAGTGACTCTTGTTACTACATTATCTGGATCTATAACTTTAAAAGCATTAATAGCTTCTGTGCGTATTTCTGCTCTAGGATTCTTGGCTTTGAAATAACCTGAAAGTAAATAGGCTGCGGCCTCTCGTCCCATACCGTTTGCAATTAAGACTTCTCTAGTATCAGAAGTACCATATAATGTTGCGTGAGCATTAGCTACTCTAAATAAATCTTGCTGGGCTTCGTATAGTTTATCCTGCTGCTCAACAAACTGAGCTACATATTCTTCATCAGGAGTTCTGTTATCAAACATTTTTGAGTTAAGATCACCTGCTATTCTATTATATTTTTTAATCTCAAACATTAAGCTTTTATCAGGATCATAAGAATTACGACGCATCCCTGATACATTAGCCAACAATTCATTTTCAGTTTTTCTAAAGTTATCTCCAATTCTAGGAGGTGTTTTATTTACAGCCTCCATAAGCTTTATGCCTGACTTTACTGAGCCAGGAATAAAAGCAGAAGCAGTCTCTGTAAATATCTCATCTAGACTTATAACGTCTTTTCTATAGCGACCTACAGATTTTAAAAACTGATCAGTAATCATAGCTTCAGATACATAAGGCTCTAACAACTCATAAGTCATCTCTTCAATAGAGTCCAATAAAACGTCATCTAATTCTTCACCTGACACCTCTGCTGTAGCTAACCTATCAGCCAAAACCATTACAGGACGTTTGATATATTCATAGGTGTCTAAAAATTTAGTGTCTATAAAATATATTTCTCCGTCACTATCTCGACCCCAAAGTTTATTTGATCTCTGATAAAAATCACCTTCAGCAAGAATATCATGGGCTTGTTTTTCTTCTTCTGTCCAGCCCATAATATCAGCGGACTGCTTTGCTGCGTAGGTAAAACCAGTAGTAGCTGTCATAAAGCCCGTAAGTCTGGCTAGACCTCTCGCTCTCAACACGTTATTTCCAGATGCTATTTCATTAGCAGCTTCTTTGACAATGTTAATACTTGTTCTAGTTACTTCAGCAGGAAAAGATACAAAGTTACCAAAGGGCATATCTCTGATAGCCTTTATGCCTGGATAAACTTTATCGTAGTTGGGAAAGGTATCTTTTACTTTACGAGCAGCGTCTGCTTTTAATAAATCTTCTGAGACATTAGGGAATGCTTTTTTAAGAACATTAAGTTCATTTAGATAATTACTCATCTTAAAAAAGTCATCACTTGCTTGATAAACATTATTAGCAATCTCTACACCCTTAGCTACAGAAGAATCTAAACCTTCTAAACCTTCTATTGCAGGATTGTATTTTAACGTGCGTAAAGCTTTTAAAACTTTTGTAGGTTCTTTTTCAAACCCTATATCTAGCAAAGCCCTAGACTCATTGACTTTAACGCTAGTGTTAATTACGCCTAGCCTCTGCATCTCTTGATAAAAATCATCTTTAGCTTTATCACCACCTTTTGCAAGTTTATTAGCTATTACTGCCGCTGCTTCACCATCAAAGGGGTTAGCACCATTAGCTATAGCCATTTGAACACTACCTAAAGCGTTACGGATGTGAGCGCCGTGATTAAGAATAGTTGCTGCGCTTTGTGATAATCCTTTAAGACTTGCGTATTCTTTCAAACCAGTAGAAACCCAACCCATTTTCTCTGTAAGTACTACAAATTCTTCTTGCTTCCTTTCTAAAGCCTTTAACATTTCAGGGGTAGTAAATTTACCGTCTAAGATTGAATTAGTATTTGTAATTTTTGCGGTATTACGTCCAGATTCTTTGGCAGCTAAGTAACCACCAGACTTCCCAAGCTCATTAAACTGCCTATAAAAGTTGTTCATTTCGTAGATTCTAGAGGCTTTAGCTACAGAAAGAATAAGAGCTTCAGGAGCTTCTTTTATTTCACCCATCAAAGCTCTAATTGGTTCAGGTATATCTGTTCTTTTCTTAAACTTAGCAACCCTACGAACTTGAGTTAAGTAGTCTACTACTTCTTTATCTTTCTCTAAACCTAGTATGTCATTTACTCTTGTTCTAGCCGAAGCAAACGCATCTTCAATATCAATATCAGGAGTCTGCGCCATAATATCATCAGCTAAATACTGCACAGCGTTTTCTTTTACAACATCGTCAGGCTCATAAATAGGGTCTTCATACAGTCTGTAAGACCTACGCATGTATCCACCCACGTTAGAGCGTATAGATGCTTTAGCTTCAGCTTTAAATCCTTTACTACCTATAATCTTATAAGATAAATCATCCATAAGTTTTCTAGCTTCAGCTACATCTTTAGCTATATTTTCAGGTAGATTATATTTAGTTGCGAAAAACTCAAAACGCTCATCCACAGGCATTTCGTATATAATAGAAGCGTCTGATGTAAGCGCCTCTTGTACACGATCAGGAATACCTTTAAGTTTTTCAATGTCGGCTTCTGGAAAAGCTCCTTGTTGTGTATCCTCTACAATACGTTTCATTTTAATAGTAAGTCTGTTGGCTATATCTTCAGCTTGACTTATTGTTTGTCTTTGTGCGTACTGAGAGTCTCTAAAAGTATTATAAGCTTTAGGTGTAAAATAACCCCTAGATGTAAGAAATCTACCCACGACTCTATTTGTAGGCGCAGTTATATACTTTTTAAAGTTAGTACCTCTATCACTTTGCCTAGCCACTTGCTTTCTACCTTGAGTGGTTTCTGTGAGAACTTCTCTCTTAGTAGGAATATCTGGAGTAGCGTCACTAGCAGCAGCTTCTGCTCTTTCACCAAGGGTAGGCTGTGCTGGCTCTTTTATACCCATCCCTAGTCTTTTAGCTTCTTGAGAAGTTTCTCGTAATCTTATGTCATCTCTTACTTCTTTAAAGTATTTTAAAGCTATAGATGTTTCTTCTTCTAAATCTAAATCAAATAACTTTTTACCTAACTCATTAGTAGCCCTACCTACAAACTTACTACCAATAATCCCTGCTTCAATTAAGGCTCCAAAGCCTACATCTTGAACAACCATTTTTAATCTAGCTTCTGCCTCAGAATCATCTTCATCAGCAGCCATAAAATTAACAATTACATTATTTGTTGCGCCTGGGAATTCATCTTCAATTATGTTGAATATGTTTTCGTAGGGATCAGTTAAAGCTTGTTCAGTTGCTACAGTAGCCGCCGTAGTTTTTAAAAGGCCTTCTTTCATTCCCAAGGCACCTAAGCCTCTAGCTGCTCCTGCAAAACCTGCCACATAGGGAACCATTTCAGCGCCAAATTGTCCTGCCATACCAGCATATGTTTCTGCTTCGCGTACTTCGCCTTCTTCATCATATACTTCTTCAGGATCAAGGAATAAAGCACCAGCAATACTTTCGCTTACTTGCCTAGTAATTTTACCTCTGTTCTCTATGTCTTCTTCAGTAGGCTCTTCAAGCTCATCAAAACCTGAAGCTCTAAGAGGAATATTTGCTAAGCCTCTACCTACATCCACAGCTTTATAGAAAAAAGGACTAACTACTTCTTCGTTATAAGTCCCAATAATTCTAGCAATATCGTCAGCTAAAGATGTTTCTTTATCTTGCTGCTTCATAAGCTATCCCTACTTGACTTAAACGTGTAGCGTACATTTCCATAAAGTCCTCAGCTTTCTGCATATTACCAAGTTTAAGTTCTAGATTATGTTTATCCATTAGTTCTATAGCTTCTGAACCTGCTTTCCAAGTTAGCTGTGCGGCGTTTAAAGATTCTGATGTAGGAGTACGTTTTGCTTTTTCAGGATCAGTAACATATTTTGACCAAAGATCAACTGCTTTTTGATGTCTTTTTGGTGTGTTTATAAATACAGGCGCACGAACTAGACTCGGATCATCTCCTGCTGCGATTGCTTTTTGTCTATCTTCGTCTGTAACAAACTCTATTCTTAAAGCGTCGATATACTCTGAAAAACCTTCAGGAGTAAGAGCAAGTCTTGCCTGATGAATAGGGTCAAACGCTGCGTTTAATTTTTTTGCACCTGCTCTTTCTAAAGCTTTAGGATCGTTAAGCTCAATAAGATTTGGAGCAGAACTAGGAAGTTGTTTTCCAGTACCTCTATTAAACTTAGACTCAATAGTAACTACGCGAGTAACATCGTCTACACCTTTTACGAGTTTCATTTCATACTTTGACTCAATATCAGGATCTAGACGTTCTAAATCTTCTAAAGCCATAGCTGTTGAAAGACTTCCTAATTGCTGATAAGACCGCTCTAAAGCAGACAACTTAGAATCTTCTGATGTGCCTATAAGTCTACCCATACGACTTTGATTAATTGCTCTTAAACTTTCATCTTCAAAGTCTCTTTTAGTAGCAAAGCCAAGCAAAGCCCCAGCAACTGTTTTAGGATTCTTGTTATATGTTTCTATAGCTTTATCTATACCTCCAGAAAGATTATACTCTCTTTGAAAAGCTAAACCGTCATTATAACTCTGCAACGCCCTATCTCTATACGCTTCTGCTTTTTTTCTTATAGCTCCTTTATGTCTTCCTGCTTTTATCTGGGCTAACATTTCTTCATCATCAGCGTAAAGGGCTAAGGCTTCTTCTGTTCTTAACTTTTCACCTTCTTTTAAAAAGTAATTAGAAGCATTAAGACCTGAAGCAGTTATTAAAGTAGTATACTGATCTGTTCTTTTATTATTTTTTTGGGCTATCTGATCTTGTATACGTAAATCCATTATAGGTTGACTATCCAAAAATGCTGCTTGCTTTTTTCTTAAATTATTTCTGTACAAGCCAATACCTACAGTTCCTGCAAGACCTAATAAATCTGCCCTTTCTTGTTTGCGTCGTTGTTTATCTTGACGCTCACGTTGTTTACTAAGTAAAGATTCACCAAAATCTGAAATAGCCATACTATATCCTCTGCATTAAACTAGGTTGTTCTGTAGGTGGAGGAGGAGGAGGTGGTCGAGCCATCAAAGACTCTGTAGGTGCTTCAGGTAGATCCGCTCCTTCCACCATGTCTAAAGCAGCCTGTGCTTCTTCGCTAGGCTCTTTCATCTCTAAAGGATCTACTGTAACACCAAACATATCCTCTTCATCATCAGCCATAACGGTGTACTCAACACCTGCACGTTCTGCAAGTCCCATAATCAGATATGCAGTAGGCTCAATCAAAATAACCATCAGGTCAGGATTAAACTTACCTTCGTTGAAGCCTGAAAATAATATGAGTCTTGTGAGTTCCATGACTGTAGTACCATCCAGAAGACTTTGAATTATTGAACTATAGTTTTCTTCTTGAGTCATTTGGTCAAAAATGTAGTCAATAGCTTCTTGTGGTACAGAAAACTCTGTGGTTGATGTATAAGGCTGTGGAGCTTCAGGATCTTCTGTTAAAGACTCACCTGGCATAGGCCTATCCATCTTTGCGTAGTATTCTTGTAACTCTGGTGTAGTCTCATCCATTATTAAAATCCTCTATTATAAGAAGTATTAGCAAAGGCACCTACATTCACATCAGGCTGATACATAAACTGCTGCGCCCAAGACGCCATAGGTTTTGTGTAAGCTGCTGTAGTCTGAAAACTTTGAATAGGCGCTACAGTATTTTGAGTTTGATATGTTAAGAAGGCTGATGGGTCTTGATAAATACCTACATCTATTACATCCCCACCAAACATAGCAGCCTGTTGAGCCGCTAATTCTTCTTCAGACTGTCTATCCCTATAAACTTTAAACCCAGCCTCTGCAACCTTCATAGGATCACTAAGGCTTTCCATTTTAGACTCTACTGTTTCCATAGTATCTTCATATACATTAGTTAAAACTTCTTTTCCTGCATCAACTCCTTTTTCTAAATAATTTCTAGTATCTTGAGTTGCTGGTGTCTGTGCTGTAACCATTTCTGCATTTTTCTGGAAGTCTTCTGGAGAAGCTGTAGAAATACTCTGACTTATTGAAGGGCTTTCTAATTTAGAAACATCATCTAGTACTTCATCAACATTATCTGAAGTTATAGGTTCATAAGTAGTTTCAGCCGCCGCTTCTAATACAGCCTTTTCAGTAAACGGTGCCTTAATTGCAGTACCTACACGGCTTGCAGCACTATCAGCCCCAAAGAAATAACTTTCAGCAGCACCTTCTACTATCTTGCCTTCAACTCCCATCTTACTTAACGCAGTCTTTGAAAACTCTTTAATGGTACTTGTTACACCGTTAGTGATAGAAGAAAATACTTTTCCTGGCGCAGAAGCTACTTTACCTGCAAACTGCAAGACTTTCCCTGCGCCTTGAAGCAGAGCATTACCTGAACCTAAAAGGCCTCCTGCTCCACTAGCACCTCCAACTAAAGTAGACATACCTGTAACTCCTTGGAGTCCTAGCATACTACCTAACCCACTAGCTAAAGCATTCCCGATTCCTGGCAGTATAAAGGCCATTGCGATTTGACCAACAACACCAATTCTGTTCATAAACTTTCCAAACTTACCGACAACCTTTTTAATGCCTCTGCCGATCTTCTTGAAAACTTTACCTACACCTTTAAATATTTTCTTAAAAAATCCCATACTTATTCCTATAATGCCTTAAAAAATTCAGATGCTAAATCCATTAGCGACCTAGTACTGCTTGCTCCTTTCTCAGCCGTGCCTTCATTAGCAAGAGCCGTAGCGTACAACGTAGTCTTACGTTGCTCTTCATTCTCGTATGACTGTCTTATGTAAGCTGCCTCATCTCGTAAGTTCTGCCAGATAAAAGACTGCTCTGCTGAATCAAGATTAAAAGCCATTTGAGCGTTAGCTTGATTAGCTGCGTTTATTGCTGCTGTATTAATCGTATTAGACTGTCTACGCCATTCAACATTAGACTGCTCTACAGCTTGTTTGTTCGCAGCATTCCATTGATCACGTTGAAACTCTGTCTGAGCATTGAACTGATCAACCTGTGCAGCTAACTGTGCATTAGCTTGAGAAACTGCAAGGGCGTTACCAGCGTTTATAGCATCAGCTTTATTCTTTTCACTAGTGTTAAACTGTGCCATTGAATTAGCTTGTGAAGCATTAAACTGTTCCATCTGAGAAGCCATGCTCGCATTGAACTGATCTACTTGATTCTGAGAAGATGCATTGAACTGTCTAGCTGCATTCGTGGCTGCCTGATCAGATAACAATCTTTGTTGCTTCATTTGTTGATCTAACACAGTTGCTTGCTGCTTGTTACTAAGGTTTGCCATATCCATAGCTAAGAAGTTCTGAGCATTTTGGATAGATACTTTAGTACGAGCATCTGCATTCTGCATATCCATCTGGGCCATAGCTGTAGCATTCTGCATAGCGGCTTGCTGCTCATTACTAAGATCAGTCATTACCATTGTCTGCATAAACTTACTATTTGCCAAAGCCATCTGTTGATCAGCACTAAACTTAGACATATCCAAGTTAGCGTCTATTTGAGCGTTAAACATTGCAGCAGCTTGTTCGTTACTAAGATTAGCAAGACCCATCTGCTGTGCAAGCTGAGCATTAACTTCACCTGCTCTCATTTGCTTTTCATACCTTTGAAGTTCTGCAACATTTTGAGCAGACATGCTCTCAGAGTCAGCTTGATTCTTAGCAGTAAGATTAGCTAAAGATACTTTCTCGCTCGCACTTAACTGTGCGAGTTCTGCACGTTGTCGAAGCTCTGTATTTTCAGACATTACCTTAACATGAGTTGCAAGTTCTTGTAGTCTGAATCTATTTGCTTCTGTAAAGTTTGCAGTGTCTGTAGCCGCACGTTCTTGAAGATTAGCCAACTCCATCTGCTGCTCAGCGTTCATATTAGCTAAGTCCATCTGCTGTGCTAGAGTAGCATTAGTCTTTTTAAAGTCTACTAAGGTTTGTAAGTTTGTTAATCTTTCTTGATTAGCAGCAGTCATTGTGTCTCTAGCTGCTGCGTTTTGGTTTGTTAAGTTAGTTAACTCAACTTGCATTTCAGCAGATAAGTTAGCCTTCTCCATATCCTGCTGTAGCTCAGCCTGACGCATAGTTCGATTAACTTGAGCTTGATAATTAGCCAAGCGTGTCTGTTGTTCAGCACTAAGATTCTGCGCTCCTGCTGCATTTAAAGCTTGTAAGTTTGCAAGGTCTGTACGAGAAGCTGCATCTAAGTTAGCTAGTGCAGTCTGTTGTCGCTGGCTAGACTCTTGTGATGCTCGCTGCTGTGCCGCTTGGAAGTTAGCTAGTTCAGTTTGTTGTGTTTGCTGAGCAGTTAACATAGTAGCTTCTTGCCTGAACTGTCCCTGCTGTACTTTAATCTGCTGAGCCATCTGTGCAGTCTGTGATGCTGATGTTTGACGATTAGCAAGATTCTGCATACGCAACTGCATAGTGTTCTGTGCAGATGCAAGATTAGCTTGTTGCTGATTACTCAGGTTCTGCGCAGCACGTTGCTGAAGGGCCTGTGCGTTGCTATTAGCGATAGGAAGCGCACTCTGTATAATAGCATTAAAAAGAGCGTCACGGCCTACTGTGGACGCTGAGAGGCCTCTCTGAGCCATTTGTTGCTCTATTGCCGCTACTGCTGGTCTTGCCCATGCAGGAGTCTGTCCTTCTTCCATACCTGCTAATAGTTGTTCCATTTGAACAGATACTAAAGCTTCTTGAGGTAGGGCTGCTACGGCTGCTGTTACTTGAGGATCTGCACCAGTATCAAGTTGTGCTTCTACTGTAGCAGGATCTTCTGCAATAGCTGCTGTGACTTCTTTAGGCATGTTAGCTACAACAGCAGTCATATCTGCCGCTGCCGCTGTTCGCTCTGATCCTGTAACAGCTTGCATAGTTGCAGCCTGTGCTGTAGGAATACCACCAATCTGTGAAGCATCTCCTTGAGGCGCAGTGCCTGTAATTGCTTGACGCCCTTCAAAGTCTACAGAAGGTGCATCACCTAGCTCTTGTGCAATCCTAGAAGATGCCTCACCTACCTGTGCAGTTCTACGTTCAGCTAATTTAAATTCAGGTATGTCATCTAGATTTGTACCTTCTTTAGATACAATATCCATTAAATCTTGTCGTTCACGTTCTGAAATAGTCTGTGCAATACGTGTAGCTACTTCAGGATCTTCAGCAACCACGACTTCAAAACGATCATCAGTTGTTATTGCTGTAGCATAATCTCTTGCTTCAGGTCTATCTACTGCTGTTCCTAATGCTGCTTCTTCAGCCGCTTTGTCTCTTTCTGCTGCTTTCGCTCTTTCAGTAAGAGTAGCATCTGTAGCTTCTGCTTCTTTTGATACAGTACCTTGTGCAGCTTGTGTAGCTGCTAAGTCACCAGCCTTTGCTGCTGTCATGGTTGTAGCTGTAACATCTGAAGGGGCTGTCGCCTTTGTTGTTGTAGCATCAGTAGGCGCTAAGTCATCAGGAGCAGTTACTTCTTGAGCAGTTAAAGCTGTTTGTGCTTCTATTTGTTCTGCTGGGCCTAATGTAGTATCTGTAGTATCTATTTTCTCTGTTTCTACTTTTTGTATATCAAACTTTTTAGGTAAATTTATGTTTACTTTAGGCGCTCCCGTTGATGTGCTTCCTCCTGTACCTGTGTTAGCACTAGCACCCCCTGTAGCTATATAAGCATTTAAAGCTGCTAAATATGCTTGATTACCAGCTTGTCCTGGCGGAAAATCACTTCTTAACGGAACATTTGTGCCAGAACTAGTTGAACTAGTGGTGCCTGATTCAGTAGTAACTGACCCCGTATCTGGTTCATCTCTATCATCAACTCCGTTATTATTTGAATCTTGAAAATCTCCTGTTCTTACGTCAGGTTCGGCTGTGCTAGTATCTGCTGCTGCGCCTGTAGTAGTGCTTGTCTGCGTATTTGTACTAGTAGAATTATTAGCTAGTCCATCCACAATAGCCTGTGCTTCTGCAAGTATTTCTTCATCAGTCTTTGCGTTAGCTTGTTGTGCTGTTGTCTGAGCTTGAATACCTTGAGTTGCTATTTGTTGCTTAACAAGGTTTGCTAATTCAGGACTTGTTAAAGCAGCTTGATCTATTCTAGCTTGCTGCTCTGGAGTGTAAGTTGGCTCAGAAGATGCAGCAGCTTGTGTAGCCGCTGTTGTAGTCTGAGCAGGTGCTGTAGTCTGAGCAGGTGCTGTAGTCTGCGTAGTCGTAGTAGTCTGCTTAGGCTCTTCTTCTTCTTTAGGTTTTGTGGCAGGTACAGGTGGAGGAGGAGGTGCTTCAGCTTGTTGAAATCCTCTTCTACCATATGTTCTTGCTAAACGATCACGCATTTGAGAGCCTAAATTATATTTAACTCTTTTCTGCTTTAAAGCCTTTAAAACTTTTTTATTATTTCTACTTGCTCTTTTCTTACTCATGTCTTATCCTAGCTGTGTAACGATTACAGAAGCTGCGCCTGTAACAACTACAGTTACAACTAACCAAGCCAACCTTTCCCATCGTGCTGCATGACTGTCAGCAACCCTACGAAGTTCTCGTAACTCTACTACGGCTTCAGCCCATCGCTCACCACATTCTCTTTCATGTTCAGCTATGCGATCTAAAGCCTCTAAAGCTATGTCCATTTCAGTTTTAACAGTCATACTTGTTTTCACCTATTGCTTAGCTTTGCCAATGTTAAGTGCAATTACGTCCAGCAGCTTGTATGCCTTTGCAACCCATGCGTCATCCTGTGGCGTGGGTGTTAAGGCAGCTACAGCAGACGCTAAAGCTACAGCAGCGGTGAGTACGTTGAATACGTCAAATATGTATTCCATGATTATGCCTCGTATGCTTCAGCAGCGGCAATGGCTGTGTCTACAGTAGACATATCCTCATCGCCCCAATCTTCTAAAGCCTTCATGTGTGACAAGTATCCAGAGCTACGCATAACGCGCTCTTTCTTTTCTTCACCTGTCATGTCGTTACAAAAGTCATTGTCATCGTCAAGACAGTTTGTGATTACGCTTACACTGCCCAGCATTGCTGAGTAGTCTTGTGCTTTTTGCTCGTCAGAGCGTGTAGTTTCTTCGGACATTTTATTCTCCTTTA
>JAAXIF010000010.1 GCA_012270485.1 Sphingobacteriales bacterium
TGCCCAATGGTTATTAGATAACAAAAAAGGTCAACCTTTTTTATGTAATTGACAAGGTACTAGGTACTGGATTTCATGTGTCTTGTCCTGATTTAGGGGCTTTTAAATGTGGGTATGAAACTTATTTTAAACTAAATAACCAAACACCCACTAGCACCTAGCACCTAGTACCTTGCACCTCATACCCGTGGGTAAAATTTACTTGGGGGAATTGCCATTTTTTAACCTTCATCCCCTTACCTTTGCCGCCAAATCGGAAAGGCTGTTTTCCGAACCCTGAGAGGGGCATTTTTAAACCTAATTATATCTCCTGATATGGCTACAAAAGGTAAGATCAAACAGATCATCGGTGCGGTGGTTGACGTTCATTTTCCTGATAAAACATTGCCTGAAATCTACAACGCGCTTGAGATTTCTAAAGAAGGCGGCGAAAAACTGGTTCTCGAAGTGCAGCAGCACTTGGGTGAAGACAGTGTACGTACCATTGCGATGGATGGTACTGAAGGTCTGGTACGTGGTATGGATGTCCTAGATACCGGTAAAGCAATCGCTATGCCTACCGGTGATGCTATCAATGGCCGCTTATTCAATGTAACCGGTGATGCCATTGATGGTCTGCCTCAGCCTAGCAAAGCAAACGGTCGTCCGATCCATAATAAACCACCCTTGTTTGAAAACCTGAGTACGGCTACAGAAGTACTGTTCACAGGTATCAAAGTAATTGACCTGATTGAGCCTTATGCAAAAGGTGGTAAGATCGGTCTGTTTGGTGGTGCGGGTGTAGGTAAAACCGTATTGATCCAGGAATTGATCAACAATATCGCTAAAGGATACGGTGGTTTGTCTGTATTCGCCGGTGTGGGTGAGCGTACTCGTGAAGGAAATGATCTGTTGCGTGAAATGATCGAAGCAGGTATCATGAAATATGGTGATGGTTTCAAACATAGCATGGAAGAAGGTGGATGGGATCTGAGCAAAGTAGATATGGAAGGATTGAAAGATTCTAAAGCTACTTTCGTATTCGGACAAATGAACGAGCCTCCCGGGGCACGTGCACGTGTGGCTTTGTCTGGTCTGACCATCGCTGAATATTTCCGTGATGGAGATGGTACCGGTAAAGGAAAAGACATCCTGTTCTTCGTAGATAATATCTTCCGTTTCACCCAGGCAGGTTCTGAGGTATCAGCGTTGTTAGGTCGTATGCCTTCAGCGGTAGGATATCAGCCTACATTGGCTACTGAAATGGGATTGATGCAAGAGCGTATCACTTCAACCAAAAACGGTTCTATCACCTCTGTACAGGCGGTATATGTACCTGCGGATGACTTGACTGACCCTGCTCCTGCAACTACCTTCGCTCACTTGGATGCAACTACGGTATTGAGTCGTAAGATCGCTGACTTGGGTATCTACCCGGCGGTGGATCCATTGGATTCTACTTCGCGTATCCTGACTCCTGCCATCGTAGGTGAGGCACATTATGAAACTGCTAACCGTGTGAAGTTGATCCTTCAGCGTTACAAGGAACTGCAGGATATCATTGCGATCCTCGGTATGGATGAATTGAGTGAAGAAGATAAGATGACCGTACAGCGTGCGCGTAAAGTACAGCGTTTCTTGAGTCAGCCTTTCCACGTTGCTGAACAGTTTACCGGTTTGAAAGGTGTATTCGTTAGCATCGAAGATACCATCCGTGGTTTCAACGCCATCATGGACGGTGAAGTAGATGAGTACCCTGAAGCAGCATTCAACCTGGTAGGTACACTGGAAGATGCGATTGAAAAAGGTAAGAAACTGTTAGAAGCAGCAAAAGGATAATTCATCAATTAGTAGATTATTATGACACTCGAAATATTAACACCTGAAAAGAAACTGTACAGCGGAGAGGTTTATGGTATTCAACTGCCGGGTATTACCGGTTTGTTTGAAGTGTTGGATCAACACGCTCCCCTCGTGAGTGCTTTGGGGAAAGGGAATGTAAAAATCCTGAAAGACAAAAGCAACAATGAAATGTACAGTATTCAAAGTGGATTTGTAGAAGTGTTGAATAACAAAGTAACTGTTCTGGTAGAAGGTGCTCAAGCGCTCTAACAACAGATGATGGTATAAAAGGAAGCTCCGGTAAAAACCGGAGCTTTTTTTATGGTCATCAGCCTAAGGCTGACGCCATATGGGGGGTAAGTTATTTGCATCAGGCATCTACTGCCTTTGTTTTTTCAATGATATTTCTGATGATCTGATCTAACTCATCAGAAGATTGTTTGAGGTATTGAAATACATATCCATGTTCCGTATGTGTTTTTTGCGATTCCATCAGGGATAGCAAACCAAGAATATTGGCCAATGGCTTACGTACCTCATGTGACTGTAACCAGGCAATTTTTCTAAGCTTTTCATTTTGTGACATCAGTTTTCTTTCAGCCGTTTTTTTATCGGTGATGTCCATTAAAGAACAGAAATGCATACCCGGGGTAAATTCAGAAGTGGCTTGGTATTCTACGATCAACTTGGTGCCATCTTTCTTGTATAGTTCAATGGTTCCTGTCTGATGTTTGGTAGCAATAAAATCGGTCCATAACATCATGGTAGACATTTGCATGTCCGGTCTGGTCAATTGCCACACATGCATTTTCAATAACTCTTCACGGGAATAGCCCAACAACTCGCAAGCGGCAGGATTCACATCTTTGTACCGCAAATAAGAATCACAAATCAACATCGGTGAAACAGAGTTTTCAAAGATGTCTTTATACATCTTACGCATGTCTTCTGATTCTTTTTCCGCTTGTACTTTAGCGGTGATATCTATTCCCGTAGCCAATACACCGATAATATTGTTTTGCTCATTGTATAGAAGTCTATTTCTCCAAGCAATACATCTAAGCTCTCCTGATTTTGTTAGGATTTCTCTTTCATAGTATTCAAGGTATACCGCTTCACCATTGATGATCTTCAGAAATGCAGTTTTTGCTTCTTGTCGGGTTTCAATCGGAGCAAAAACTTCATACCAATCTTTACTGAATAAATCCTTCTCTTCATAACCGGTGATCTTACAACCCGCCTGATTGATGAGTCGTATGCTTGCGTCTTTATTGAGTACTACGACCATTGCTTCCACAGAGTCGAGATACAATTCTGCTTTATCACGTTCTTTTTTTAGCTGTAACTCGATACTTTTTTGACGAGTGATATCAATACATACGCCAGTAAGCTTAATGGGTTCTTTTTTATGATTGTAGAGTAACTTGATATTCCCGCGAATATGTTTGACGAGTTGATTGGAACCTTGTATGCGAAATATGATATTCTTTTGCTGATTTGGATAATGTATTGCATGATGTATCACATCTTCTACACCGGATCTGTCTTCCGGATGAATGATGTCTTTAAAAGCAGATAAAGTATGATCAAATTCATGTGGTTGCACTCCAAAAAGCTGGTACATGGGTTGATTCCAGGTGATGAAGCCTGAGAGCAGATCATATTCCCAAATACCAAAAGGGATTAGGTCTGATGCTAATTGAAGTTGCTGCGATTCCGAAAATGAAAATGGATTTTTTCTTTTCCAAAAATGACTGAACGATTGGTGAATATTTCTGATGGTTCTAATCATGTAGTTGTATTGTTCGGCTTTGTCATACTCAACATGTTATTCGCCATTGAGATGATTTTCGTGGCCGTATTTTTCACATCCAAAAAACAGATATGATCAACAACGGACGGGAATAATTTGCCTGCACTTACCGTGTCATCTGTTAAAATGAGTACCGGAGTGTGAGGAGGTAATAGGAAAATGATCTTACCCTGATTTTTATTGGTTGTACCTAAAAAGTCGATGTGTAAGATGATGAGCGCATAGCTTCCTTTCGATACCAGTTCTTTATAGGTGGGAACACTGTTAGCGCAGTTTGTTTTGATATCCTGAATGCCCTCATTTATCAAAAGATCAATGCCTTTTAGATAGAGCATCGTTTCGCTGTAAATAAGAATCTTTTTCATGCTGTAAAACTACCCGTTGCTCAGTTTTACGGCAGTAGCACCAACTTAATATGATTTGTGGCGATCTGTAATATTGATTTGTAGTACAGACCATGACAAGCTTAGATAAGCTGATTGTCTAATGCATACCTGATAAGGTCTGTATTGTTTTTTAATCCCATTTTGGTCAATAAACGGTTACGATAGGTACTGATGGTGGTAACACCTAAATGAAGTTGTTCTGCGATTTCTGATACTTGTTTGCCTTGCGCCAGCAATATGAATATTTCATATTCCCTATTTGATAATAATTCATGGGGTGAAATATGTTGATCGATGCCCACACCAGTGGCCAGTTTATCGGCGATTTCAGATGAGATGTATTTTTTCCCTGCCAATAATCTTTTAACTGCCGCTACTAATTCTTCAGTAGCGGCGTCTTTACTGATATATCCAGAAGCCCCACTTTTTAATGCTCTGATGGCATACTGTTCTTCCGGGTGAATGCTTAGGATGAGTACCGGTAGTTTGGGAAAATTTTGTTTGATATCCTGGGCAACATCCAATCCACTTCTGCCGGGCATAGACAAATCAGTGATCACGATATCCCATGTATCCGCAATGGTTTTTGCCGTTACCTCTTCAGCATCTACCGCTTCACTGATAAGGGCATCAGGAAAGGCTTCGAGAAGGATTTGTTTGAGTCCTTTACGAATCACGGCATGGTCATCAGCAATTAATATTTTAAGCCCCATTTAGTGTAACGGAATATGAATGATTAACGATGTTCCTTTTCCTTCTTCGGTTTGGATCGAAAAAGTTCCACCCAATATATATGTTCTTTCTTTAATACCCAACAATCCATATCCTTTTTCCTGTTTTTGAGTATTACCAATCCCCTTTCCATCATCGGTTATTGACATAGTCAATTGAGTATCTGTGACTTCAATAATGGTGGTGATATTTTTGGCATTGGCATGTTTGATAGCATTGTTGATGGCTTCCTGATAGATCCGAAACAGTCCGGATGCGGCATCGGGCGATAAAGGAATTTCCTGTGTGTTGACCTGAAAATGAATGTCAATGGGGTATCTTTTAGTTGTTTCCTGGTTTAACCATTCCATGGCAGCCAACATACCCAGGTCATCGAGAATGGCCGGTCGGAGATCCGATAAAATTCTTCGAATAGAGCGAATGGTATGATCGACCATTTCATTCATTTCATTGATTTTATTCAGCAGTTGTGGATCAGCTTGTTGTAATTTTTTTTGCATCCAATGGACATCCATTTGTAATCCGGTGAGTTGTTGTCCTAAATCATCATGCAAATCACGCGCGATGGTTTTTCGTTCCTCTTCTCTGATTTGCTGTAAGTGGGAGGATAATCTTCTCAGATCTTCATTAATGACTTCCATTTCCTTTTCTCTTTTTTTCTCATCATTGATATTTCTGGTATATAAAGTGACAAGATTTTCAGAAGGGTATATGTAATGATAAAGCCAATTGCCTGTATCTGCATCAAATACTTCGCCTTGTACCTTTTTGTTAGACTCGATTCCACTTTCGATCAACTCATACACGAACTGATTCTTTTCCTTAGGTAATATTTTTTTTAAATTCTTATTGATGAGTGTTTCAGGGTCGCGTTGAAAAAAAGTTGATGATGTTTTGTTGATATAAGTAATGATAAGATTTTTATCAAAAGCAATAAATGAATCAGAAATACTATCAAGAATAGATCGTATCTGCATGGTTTGTTCTTTTACTTTTTTTTCCAGCTCATTCTTAGTTTTGATGGAGTCTGAACGGAATTTATAACCGAGAACAATTACCAATACCAGAGATGTTCCAACAATCAAGTACTGTATTAGTGTCAATCGTTGAAATGAATCATTGCTCTTTGATTTTGCTTCATTCAACAATTCATTTTGTTGATATGTAAGGATGTTGATGAAATAACGCACTTTTTCCATGAAAATTCTTCCGTCATCTGCGTTGTATAATTTGATCGATTTTTCAAGGTTATTGTTTCGCCGGATATTGATCATTTTTTCAGAGAATGAAAATCGTTTTTCCGCATAAAAAATAATTGAGTCGATGATATGTCTTTGTCTGATATCTTTTATGCTCTTCAATGAATCAAGTGCAACGGACAGGTTTAATTTCGCATTTTCAAATGGTGCTAAAAATCGATCATTCCCCGTCAATAAAAAACCTCTGGCACCGGTTTCATTATCGATGGAGAGTGTGAGTACTCGATCGGCAAGTTCAGTGATTTCAAATGATAAAGTAATCTCATTGTTGATCGTTCTTAGGTCATCAGTTTGTTTGATAGAAACGATGATTACTGTCACAATGATGATCAATAGCAATAAAATACCGGTAAAATAGGAGGTTGCTTTTTTGAATACCATATGTTCTTCTCCATTGATGAAGAATGAACAATATACAAAATCAATGATAGATATTTAGCTTAGTCGGTAGCTTTTGTACGTTCAATGATGTCTTTGATAAGATGATCGAGTTCTTGCGCAGAGACTTTTAGATACTCAAGCAACTGATGTTGTTGAATGTCCATTTTAGCCATATCACATAGGTTCAGAAGACCGATTATGTTAGCAACGGGTTTTCGTATTTCGTGTGATTGCATCCAAGCAATTTTTTTTAGCTGATCATTTTGATCCTGAATTTTTGATTGGATTTTTTGCTGGTCTGTGATATCATGGTTAATACCAATCAATCTGATGGGTTGCTTCGCGGCATCTCTGATACAGGTAACATTTCCTTTAATGATTCTGATTTCCCCATCCGGTCTGATGATTCTGAATTGAGCAAATAGGGGTTCTGTGGCGTGCACAATATTTTTCATGGCTTCATCGGCACCGGGTAGGTCTTCGGGATGTACTCTTTTTCGAAAATCTTCAATCGTATGAAAGAAATGCTCTTTGGCAACACCATAAATTTCATACATCTTATTATCCCAAATAAGTCTTGAATTGCTGAATTCAAACTCCCAAACACCGAAATTCAGCAGGTGTGAGGCTAACAAAAGTCTTTCGGCTTCAGTAAAGAAGAAATGATGGATATTCGGCTTTTGAGGGTTCAATTGGGGGTATTGAACTATTAAATTAATCTTAATAAAAGGGAATATTTTTTTTAAAAGGCTTTTTAAGGTTTTTTTAATCTCTCTAATTCAATTGAGGATCAATGGGATAATTCACCATTTGTCGGTATTCGCCCCCTAAATCGGTGAGTGATTCCTTCCAAATACCCGTGATATCCGGATTAAAAATGAGGTCATTTTTGGCAACCCTTGTGATCCAGCTTCTATCATCAATCTCCTGTTGTAACTGAGATTCTCCCCAACCACTGTATCCAATAAAAAATCGGGTATCGGAAGGGGGTAGCTGTCCGCTGTGTAAAAGCGAAAGGGTTTGCGTAAAATCGCCACTCCAAAATATATGATCGATCACTTCAACGCCTCCTTCAATCAGATCGGGACGACGATGTAAAAAGTGCAATGTATCTTTTTGTACCGGTCCACCTTCTGAAAGGGGAATCAATAAACCTTCGGCATCCGGAACCACATCTTGTAAAGTAAGTTCGATCGGTTTATTGACTACAAAACCAAAACTTCCCTCGTCCTGATGTTCGCAGAGAAATACCACCGTTCTTAAAAAGTTCGGGTCTTTTAAAAATGGATCTGATATCAATAAGATTCCGGATTCTAATGGCACCATACTGAAAAGTTAAGGGAATCTATTTGATCTTACAAGTAGGGTCTGCTCAGCGTTAAAATCGATATAAATCATGGGTCCGGGTTCATGATTAGCTCGTACAGACTACTATATTTGTGAGAATGAAGAGAACTTTCCCCGTTATTGTCATACTGATTACCCTCTCGCTACTTGGACTTTTTATCATACAGAGTTCGTGGCTGAATAATTTGTTTGAGATACGTAATACTGAGTTACTCAATAAAGCATATGAAGCAGCTTCCAATGTAACTGCAAAGCTTACCAATAACGCGCCCGCTTCTCAGCGATTGCGACTGCCCAAACGTGGTGGACTTACTTTCAATCCCGATTTTCATTTGCATATTTTGAAACCACCCACTATTGATCAACGGTTTACTTTTCAGGATGTACATAAAATGGTAAGGCAGGAATTTGATGCGGTAGGATTAAAAGAGATCAAATTTGAGTTTGCGGTGATTGGTCCTACAGAAGAAATTGAAATGTCAACAAAGAAGTTTTCTTCTGAGTATTGGGATACGATTTTAAATAAAAGAATTTATCTACCCATCGTTCCTGCTAGCGCCTCAGATTTTGAAGGATTGAGTGCTACGGAATATTTGGTAGTAGTGGTTCCTGATTTTCAGAAACAGGCTTGGGCATCATTAAAATGGGTGTTTATAGGTGCTGTTGTATTTATGTTCATCATTATTGCAGCTTTCTATGTTACCATTCGCTCATTGTTGAATCAGAAAAAATTGAGTGAGATCAAAAGTGATTTCATCAATAATATGACGCATGAATTTAAGACGCCATTAGCAACCATATCATTAGCAGTAGATGCCATTCGAAATGAAAAAGTGCAGTCGGATCCGGAGAAAATGAAATATTTCAGTGGAATCATCAAAGAAGAAAATATCCGCATGAACAAACATGTAGAGACCATTCTTCAGGCGGCATTGATGGAGAAGCAAGAATTGAAGTTGAATTTAAAAAAGCTGCATGTACATGATGTGGTGCAACATGCGCTGGATAATCATCAATTACAACTTCAGGATAAACAAGGCATGGTTGAACTGCATTTGAATGCTGCCAATGATGTAATTGAAGCTGATGAAGCACATTTTACCAATATGATATCCAATTTGGTGGATAATGCTATCAAGTACTCAAAAGATAAACCACTGATTCGTATCACTACCCATAGTACAACCAAACATATTCTTATTCGCGTAGAAGATAACGGTATTGGTATGAGTAAAGAATCCGTAAAACGCATCTTCGAAAAGTTCTATCGCGCACACACAGGTAATTTACACAATGTAAAAGGATTTGGTTTAGGTATGAGTTATGTAAAGACGGTCATTGATGCACATAAGGGAAAAGTGAAGGTAGATAGTACCCTTGGTAAAGGAAGTGCATTTACGGTTGAAATGTCTTTGATGAAGGGGCATCAAAATTAATCCTGTTTCCACAACAATGATCCATCCCCATAACTCAGGAATCGAAAGTCGTGATCAAGTGCGTATTGATAAATATTTCTCCAGTTGGTTCCTGTAATGGCTGCTACCAATAGTAGTAGTGTAGATTGTGGTTGATGAAAATTCGTGATCAAAGCTTTCATGATCTTGAAAGTATAACCCGGTGCAATAATGATACTTGTTTTAGTGATCAATCGGTATCGTTTTCTTTCATGCAAATAATTTTCAAGTGCTAGGAGTGCTGCCTCTGCACTGGGCAATGCACCTGAATGGTTATACGGATCCCACTGACCAACAGTAAGCTCTTGAATAGCGATAGAAGGTTGATCGATGATTTTCTTACCTAGCCAGTATAAACTTTCAACAGTGCGTAAAGAAGTGGTACCTACAGTGATGATGTTGTGTGATAATGCTTTTCTAATGGTTTCAATTGATTCAATGCTCACATCAATATATTCAGCATGCATCTCATGATCTTGCATTACGGATGCTTTCACCGGTTTAAAAGTGCCGGCCCCTACATGTAGTGTTACGAATTCAGAGTGAATATTTTTTTCAGCCAGTCGTGTGAGCAAGGGAGTCGTGAAATGTAAACCTGCTGTGGGTGCTGCTACAGAACCATCGTATTTGGCATACACTGTTTGATAACGCTCTTTATCTGCATCTTCAACATCACGATCCATATAAGGTGGGAGTGGAAGATTACCGGCATGATGTAAAATATCAGCAAAAGAAAGATGGGTTTCACTCCATTGAAATAAAATGATAAAAGCATCTGATTGTACAGCTACTTTTTCTGCAAATACTTGTATTTGTTGATCCTTCCAGTTAAATGATAAAGAGAGTTGACCTTCTTTCCATTTTTTAGCACCTCCGACCAAACATTTCCAATACACTTGTTGCTTTTGCATCATAGCAGTTGTTACATCTGCGTAACGATCATCAGGCTCCAGACAAAATATTTCGATGGCGCCTCCTGAGGGTTTATAAAAATGCAAACGTGCTTCTACTACTTTGGTATTATTAAATATCAATAGTGTATCAGGAGGTAATAGTTCAGGCAGTGAGCGATATACATCTGTGGTGATACTTGCATTTTGATAGATCAATAATTTACTCAGGTCTCTTTCTTCAACAGGGTAACGGGCAATGCGTTCATCCGGTAGATCGTAACTGAAATCAAGTATCGATAAGTCTTTAGGATGCATATAAATATTCAAGTGAGCGGCAAAGTTAATGATGAAGCTTGCAGTGGAGCGATCATTTCTTTCTTTTCATGCACTTCAATCCACTCCATTGTTCACTTACCGCGCATACTTTCACATCTACCCAGCCTGTAGGCAGTACAATGGATCGGATGGTATCTTCTGTAAGATCGGTGGGAATTCTTGCCGATTTTTTATACCAGGATATCCAAATACTGCCACCCGGGGCTGTTTGGGTGATGAGTTTTGGGAAGATGGTTGTGAGTTCTTGCCGACTGGTAACAAAACAATGGGTCAAATCGGCTTCCCCACTTTTTACCACCTGTTGGCTGACCGATAAACCGATCATCTGCTCATAGTGTTCCGGTGCTGACACAAGCCTGATGCGGGTTTCGGGCTTAATACCCAGTTTCTGCCAGATGGGTTTTCCGGAGTAGCCGATAGGGTTCATGGATGTGATTCTTTATGGATTGATTTTCAATGAAGTACAAGACTATTAAGGTTTTTGATTGGTTTTCCACGCACTATTCACACGAATCCACATTTCATTCACATGCCCTTTTGCCTTCATCTCCTGCAATTCAATGCAGTATTGTATTACAGCGATTTTCTATTTGTGGATAAATAGAGTCTCCCCAAATACGGGTTAAAAGTGGGAAAAAGTGTTATTTTGTGTCAACAAGTGGTAATCTTAAAAATATTTATTCACCAATGACCGGATTTCACGGAGAATACGAAGCTACAGTTGACGCGAAAGGGCGTTTCCTGCTTCCGGGCGGACTGAAAAAACAGTTGCCGGAGGGGGAGAGCCGTTTCATACTCAGCCGTGGTTTCGAAAAATGTCTCACGTTGTATCCTTTGAAAAGTTGGGAATTAATCATTGCCAAGATTAGCCAGTTGAATGATTTCGACCCCAAAGTACGTCAATTCCGCCGTCAGTTTTTGGGTGGTGCTACAGAAATAGAACTGGATAATGCCGGTCGTATGCTGTTGCCTGCTTCACTGAAGGAGTTTGCCGGATTAGGTAAGGATATCATCCTTGCCGCCGCAATGGATCGTTTCGAAATCTGGGATGCTGGTAAGTACAAACAGCTCTTTGAGGATTTCTCACCAGAAGCTTTCAGTAGCCTGGCGCAGGAAGTGATGACTGATAAAATTTGAGAATGATGCAGCTTGACAATTTGAAAATGAAAAACATCGTAAGGTTCATTTTCGACTTCTCAACTCTCCTCTCATTTTTTAAGTTGGTCGATTTAGGAAAAAATATTTCAATCCCGACAAAAGCGGGACAAATTTTCAAATTTTCAAATTGAACACAGGTTATCATATCCCCGTCCTCTATCATGAAACCCTGGAAGGTTTGTCGATCAAGCCCGATGGTGTATATGTGGATTGCACTTTCGGTGGTGGTGGACATAGCAGAGGAATATTGGCGCAGTTGAATGAAAAAGGCAAGCTCTTTGCCTTTGATCAAGATGCAGATGCGCAGAAAAATATTCCGGATGATGGTCGCGTAGTCTTTGTACCGCAAAACTTTCGTCACCTGCAACGCTTTCTTCGTTTGCATGAAGTACAGGCAGTTGATGGTATTCTCGCTGATCTGGGTGTTAGCAGTCACCAGTTTGATGAAGGTGATCGCGGCTTCTCTATTCGCTTCTCCGGTCCATTGGATATGCGGATGGATAGACGCCAATCGCTCAGTGCTGCAGATATTGTAAAAGGATATACCGAACAACAATTGCACAAATTGTTTGAACAGTATGGCGAAGTCAGTAATTCAAAAACACTGGCCAAGCAAATCGTTCAACAACGCAATCATATCCAAGTACAAAACATCGAACAGTTTAAGGCACTGATTAGTCCGGTGGTGAAAGGAAATCCGAACAAGTACTTGGCTCAGGTATTCCAGGCGCTTCGTATGGAAGTGAACGACGAAATGGGGGCATTGAAAGAAATGTTACAGCAGGTTCCTGCTGTACTCAAAGCAGGTGGTCGTATTGCCATCATCACTTTCCATTCTATAGAAGACAGGCTGGTAAAGAACTTTTTCCGGCAGGGGAGTTTCGACGAAACACCTGATAACCCGCTGTTGCCTGTAGTGAAAGAGCAAGTGCTGAAAGTGATCACAAAAAAACCAATAACAGCATCAGCAGAAGAGCTGAAACAAAATAGCAGAAGCAGAAGTGCAAAGTTGAGAGTGGCGGAGAGGGTGTGAGTGAGTAGTGAGAGGTGAAATGTGAATGGTGAAAGGTGAAAAATGAAAGGGTTTGTCTGTCAACTGTCAACTATCATCTGTCAACTAAAAAAATGTCCGAGTCAGAAAAAATACAAACGCAAAAAAATCCGCTGAAAGGTTTATTCAACTATCAGTGGATACTGAAGAACATTCCGTTTTTTCTTTTTCTGTCTTTTCTGGCGGTTTTATATATCGCTAACGGACATATGGCTGATAGAACAATTCGGAATATCAACAATACAACAAAGCAGTTGAAAGAGCTGCAATATGAATACAAGACACTGAAGAGTGAAGTGATGTTTAAGAGTGAAGAGCAGCAAGTGATTAAGGCGACAGAGCCGTTGGGATTGAAAGTGATTAAGGAGACGCCGGTGAGGTTGAAGAGTGAGAAGTGAAGAGTGAAAGGTGAATTGTGAATTGTGAAATGTGAATGGATTTTTTTTGGATTGACTTATAAAAACCGTACCCTACCTTGGAAGTAAAACGCGACATACTTTGGCGTGTATACCTCAGTTATATACTGGTGGTGGCTGTTTGTATCGCCATTTTTGGTAAGGCGGTATACATTCAGCAAGTAGAAGGTGGCTATTGGAGAAGTATGAGCGACAGTCTTCATCAACGCATCGACGAAATAGAAGCTGAGCGTGGCACCATTTATAGTGAAGACGGACAAATGCTCAGTACCAGTATTCCTCAGTTCGATATCTACATGGATTTCAGGGTAGAATCGCTCCGCGCAAAAAATGGATTGTTGTTTCGTGAGAACATTGATTCTCTGAGTTATTATTTGGCAGATCTTTTTAAAGATCAGTCTAAGGAAGATTATAAAGCTTTATTAAAGCAAGGCTATAAAAACAACGATGCGTATTTCCTGCTAAAAAAGAAAATCTCTTTCCGTGAATACGAGCAATTGAGAAAATTCCCGCTGTTTCGTTTGGGTAGGTATAAGAGTGGCATGATCGCTAATGAAAAAACCATTCGTCTGAACCCATACAAAATGCTGGCCTTTAGAACCATCGGTTTGGCAAGAGATGCGAATAAGGTAGGATTGGAAATGACTTATGATAGCATCCTAAAAGGAAGAAACGGCAAACAATTGGTTCGATCTATTGCAGGTGGTGTTCATGTTCCGGTTGATGCAGATACCTATGAAATTGAACCTGAGACAGGCAAAGACATTGTAAGTACCATTGATGTTTTCATTCAGGAAGTGACGGAGAATGCCTTGATGAAAATGATGATCAAAAACGAAGCTGAATATGGAACAGCGATCGTGATGGAAACCAAAACCGGTAAGATCAAAGCCATTGCCAATTTAGGAAAAAGAGGAGAGGGCAACTACTGGGAAGACTTTAACTATGCAATCAGTCCATCTGAACCCGGTTCTACTTTCAAGCTAGCTACTATGATGGCTTTGCTGGAAGACAAAAAAATCAGTTTGAATCAAGGTGTGGATTTAGAGGGTGGTACTTGGAAAACTGCCGGTCAGGTGGTGTATGATAGCGAAAAGCATGGAAGAAATATTGTTTCAGTCAAGCAAGCATTCGAGTTGAGTTCCAATGTTGGGATGGCGAAACTAGCTTCTGCGCACTATGCATCCAATCCTTCTCGTTTTATTGCGCACCTGAAAAAAATGAGAATGGATACACTCACAGGTATCGATCTAACCGGTGAACGTAATCCAACCATTTTCAAACCCGGACATAAACTTTGGGGGCCTACCACTTTGCCATGGATGGCATTCGGTTACAATTTGGCGGTGAGTCCATTGCAAACCTTATCGCTTTACAATGCTGTGGCCAATGATGGTAAGATGATGAAGCCTTATTTGGTATCTGCTATCAAAGAAGAGGGTGTGCTTCAAAAATCATTTGCTCCAACAGTGGTTGATGAGAAAATCTGCAGTGATGAAACATTGAAACAGCTAAGAGAATGTTTGGAAGGTGTTTGTATATCGGGTACAGCTGCCTTGCTTTTCAAAGGATCGCCTTATGCAGTTGCCGGTAAAACAGGTACAGCTTTGGTTGCCAATGGTAACAGAGGATATGCTGACAAGATTTATCAATCTTCTTTTGCCGGTTATTTTCCTGCTAATGATCCCCAATATACTTGTATAGTAGTGATCAAGAATAAGCCACATGCAGCTGTATACTATGGTGGTTCGGTAGCCGGACCTGTATTTAAAGAAATCGCTGATAGATTATTCAGCACCTATGTACGTGTAGGCAATATTGCAAAGCAGCAAGCAAAATTAGATAGCAGTTATTTCATGTATGCAGGTTTCAAACCGGATGTGACAACTGTGACACAAAAATTGAATATCCCATTCAAGGATTCATCTCGTAGGGCAGATGAGTGGGTGGCGATGAGTGGAAAGAATAGTACAGTTACGATTCAAGCCAAACAAGTTTCTGATAAAGCCATGCCTCTACTAAAAGGAATGGGATTGAAAGATGTGGTTTATCTGTGTGAGAATTTAGGATTAAAAGTACAGGTACAGGGAAAAGGAAAAGTAGTTGCTCAATCGATATTACCCGGACAACAATTTGCCAAAGGACAACTGGTCAATATCGCGCTTAATTAAATGGAGATGACAAAACTGCAAGACATATTATACAAGGTTCATCTGAAGCAGGTACATGGTAGTACAGATATTAGGGTAACCGGTATTCAGATCGATTCCAGAAAACTGGAAAAGGGCAATGTATTTGTAGCGATCAGAGGAGCAGTTTCAGATGGACATCAATTCATCGATAAAGCTATTGAGTCTGGGGCCACAGTCATCGTATGTGATAAGATGCCTGCAACTTTTCAAGAAGAAGTTACTTATCTGGAGGTAAATGATACACAAGAAGCAGTGGCTTTTATGGCACATCAGTTTTATGATGAGCCTTCTACGAAAGTAAAATTGGTAGGTGTTACAGGAACCAATGGAAAAACAACGATTGCTACTGTACTCTTTAAATTATTCAGCAGATTGGGATATAAATGTGGTTTGATTAGTACGGTACAGAATCAGATTGGGAATGATATTATTCCTGCTACCCATACTACTCCTGATGCGGTTAATCTGAATGCATTGCTCAGACTTATGGTTGATTCCGGATGTAGTCATGTTTTCATGGAGTGCAGTAGTCATGCTATTCATCAGCATCGCATTACAGGGTTGCAGTTTACCGGTGCATTGTTTAGCAATATCACACATGATCATTTAGACTATCATAAAACTTTTGAAGAATATATCCGTGTAAAAAAATCATTCTTCGATCATTTGCCTGCATCGGCTTTTGCTATTTCGAATGCAGATGATAAGCGAGGAGAAGTGATGTTGCAGAATACACAGGCGACCAAATATTTCTACAGCCTTAAAACATTGGCATCCTTCAAAGGAAAGATTCTGGAGAATGCATTGACAGGTCTGGTAATGACAGTGAATGATAAAGAAGTTCATTTTCGTTTGATCGGTGAATTCAATGCGTATAATCTATTGGCTGTATATGGTGCTGCTGTTTGTTTGGGAGAAGAGAGTGATGAAGTGCTTACCCAGTTAAGCATGTTGAGTGGTGCAGAGGGCAGGTTCGATTATGTAATCAGTAGTGGACTCATCATCGGTATTGTAGACTACGCACACACTCCCGATGCTTTGGAGAATGTACTGATGACCATCAAAAAGTTAAGAAAAGGGCATGAGCAGGTGATTACGGTTGTAGGCTGTGGTGGTGATCGAGATAAGACCAAGCGTCCTATCATGGCGCAAACAGCATGTGACTTGAGTGACAGAGTGATATTGACCAGCGATAATCCTAGAACAGAAGACCCGGAAATGATTTTGAAAGATATGGAAGGAGGGTTGAGTAGTTCTGCAAGAAGAAAATACATCTCTATTGTAGACAGAAAGGAGGCGATTAGAACAGCGGTAAGTTATGCAGGTGCTGATGATATCATTTTAGTAGCAGGCAAGGGGCACGAAAAATACCAGGATATCAAAGGCGTAAAATATGCTTTTGACGATAAAGAAGTGTTACAGGAGATGTTTAAAGAATTGGGTAAATAATCAAAACCAAACACATGTTATACCAATTATTTACATGGCTAAAACAGGAGTTCAACATGCCCGGTGCAGGTATGTTTCAATTCTTGACTTTCAGGATTGCGATGGCGGTTCTTTTGTCGCTAGTCATTGCCACTGTGTATGGTAAGCGTTTGATTTTATTCCTGCAGAAAAAACAGATCGGTGAAACAGTCAGAGATTTAGGACTACAAGGTGAGCACCTGAAGAAAGGAACACCCACCATGGGCGGTATCATCATTCTTTTGAGCATATTGATTCCGACTTTACTCTTTGCCAATCTGGATAAAGTATATATCCGTTTGATGATTTTGTGTACGGTTTGGCTGGGTATCATCGGGTTTCTGGATGACTACTTTAAAATACGCGCAAGAAAATCAGCGCAACAAAAAGGAGAGTCTTACAAGAAAAAAGATAGTGATGGTTTGGCAGGTATCTCTAAGATCATTGGACAAGTAGGATTGGGCATCATCATTGGTACTACACTGTATTTCAGTAATGCGGTAACAGTAGAAAGAGAGATCGTTTCAACAGCTTATGCAACGCTGCAGCAAGGAGAACGTTTTGCAAAAGATACCAATATCGTTACCAGAACCATCAATGGTGAGGAACGTCGATATGTAAAAGTAAAGACTCCTATCACCACCATTCCTTTTGTAAAAAATCATGAATTCAATTACAGCAAACTGATCAGCTGGATGGGTAAAGATGCAGAGAAGTATACCTGGATCATTTATATACTCATCGTAACATTCATCATTACTGCAGTATCCAACGGCGCAAATATTACAGATGGATTGGATGGATTGGCAGCAGGTGTGAGTGCGATCATTGGGGTGGCTTTAGGAGTATTCATTTATGTGAGTGGTAACTATGTATTAGCCGACTATCTGAATGTGATGTACATACCCAATCTAGGTGAGTTGTCCATATTCGTAGGCGCATTTGTAGGTGCGTGTATTGGTTTCTTATGGTACAATGTGTACCCTGCACAAGTGTTCATGGGTGATACCGGAAGTCTTGCATTAGGAGGTATCATCGCTTCACTTGCCATCATTGTTCGAAAAGAATTATTGATCCCTATTTTCTGTGGTGTTTTTCTCATCGAATTATTAAGTGTCATGATTCAGGTGAGCTATTTCAAATACACGAAGAAAAAATTTGGTGAGGGCAGAAGGATTTTTCTGATGAGTCCATTACACCATCACTATCAGAAGAAAGGATTCCATGAAAATAAAATTGCTATCAGGTTTTGGATCGTTACAGTATTGTGTGTGGTGATGTCGATTCTGACCCTGAAAATGAGATAATGGAAATGAAGCAACACAGACTGGTCATATTAGGTGGTGGAGAAAGCGGTGTAGGTGCTGCGCTACTTGGAAAACAAAAAGGGTATGATGTTTTTCTGAGTGATGGCGGACAGATCAAACCTGTATATGAAAAAGAGCTCATTGACAATCAGATTGATTTTGAATCAGCTAAACACAGTTTAGAACTGATCCTGAATGCAGATGAAGTGATGAAGAGTCCGGGTATACCGGAAAAAAATGAAGTAGTGAAAGCTATACGTGCCAAAGGTATTCCGGTGATCAGTGAAGTGGAGTTGGCTTACCGGTTTAAAGGTGATAGTAAGATCGTAGCCATTACCGGTAGCAATGGAAAAAGCACTACTACATCATTGATTTATCACATCTGTAAAACAGCGGGATTGGATTGTGCCTTGGTGGGCAATATTGGTTACTCATTCGCCAAGCAAGTTGCTGAAGATCCTAAACCATTGTATGTAGCAGAGATCAGTTCTTTTCAGCTGGATGATATCAAGGATTTCCGTGCAGATGTAAGTGTGTTGTTGAATATCACGGAAGATCATCTCGATCGGTATGACTACAAGTTCGAGAACTATATCAACAGCAAATTCAAGATCATTCAAAACCAAACCATGAATGATTATTTCATCTACTGTCAAGATGATGAAGTGATCATGAACAAACTGAGATTACTAACCATCCATACTAACCCATTACCATTCTCTATGAAACAAGAAGTAAAAAAAGGCGGCTACATCAAAGGAGACCAGATGATGCTGAGAATCCAAGAAGAAAGAGTAAGCATGAGTATTTATGATTTTGCCCTCAAGGGTAAACACAACAACTACAACACTATGGCTGCAGGTATTGCCGCAACGACTTTGGGAATCAGGAAAGAAAAGATCAGAGAAGCCGTCAAGAATTTCCATAGTCTGGAACATCGCATGGAGTTTGTTGCGATGGTAAGAGGTGTTGAGTTCATTAATGACAGTAAAGCTACCAATGTAAACAGTACTTGGTATGCATTGGAAAGTATGACCAAGCCTACTGTATTGGTATTGGGTGGTACAGATAAAGGTAATGACTATACCCTGATCGAGGAACTGGTTAAGGAAAAAGTAAAAGCCATTGTTTGTATGGGGCTCGATAATAGTAAGATCATAGAGGCATTTAAAGACATTGTTCCTGTAATTGTTGAAACGGATAGCGCTAAGAAAGCTGTGAATACTTCTTTTAAGTTGGCAGCAAAAGGTGATGTGGTTTTATTAAGTCCAGCATGCGCCAGTTTTGATCTGTTCAAAAATTATGAAGATCGCGGTACACAGTTCAAAGAAGCGGTAAAAGAATTATGAAATCTTTTTGTTGATCCGGACGGAATCAGAAATACAATATGTCAGAAGTAACCGATAAACTATTTTCTCAGATACCCAGTGTAGAAGGGGTTAGGAGTCAGCTTGTAGATAGAGCAAGAGGGGATAAATATATCTGGGGAATTGTTTTGCTCTTATCATTGATATCCATTCTAGTAGTATACAGTGCTACCGGGTCATTGGCTTATAAGATGTATAAGGGTAATACCAATGTTTATCTCTTTAAACAGGTATCATTTACGGTGGTGGGATTGTTATTGATCTACTTTCTACACCGGATCAATTATTCCTTATTCTCACGAATAGCTACCATTCTTTTTTTAATATCGATTCCATTATTGATCTATACCTTGTTTTTTGGAGCAAGAATCAATGAGGGAAGCAGATGGATTAAATTACCGATCATACAATTAACGGTACAAACCAGTGACTTGGCTAAACTGGCATTGTTCATGTACATTTCGCGATTGCTGAGCAAGAAACAAGAAATCATCAAGGACTTTAAAAAAGGATTTCTTCCGGTAGTAATACCCGTACTGATTATTTGTGCTTTGATCATGCCGGCCAATCTTTCTAATGCTTTACTCACAGGAGCTACCTCACTGTTATTGATGTTTATCGGTCGTGTAAGTCTGAAGCATATTTTACTTACGATTGGTATCGCATTGATACCGGTGCTTTTTATTATATCGGTAGCTGTAATGACCCATCAGAGTAAAGCCAAAGCTGATGGGCCTGTGGTAGCAGAAAAAGCAAAATCAATCGGACGATTTGGAACCTGGGTAAAGCGTGTACAAGATTTTATTTATGCAGAACAGGCAGAAGTGCCCTACCAGGTACAGCAAGCTAAAATTGCCATTGCGAATGGTGGGGTCTTAATGGGGTTAGGTCCGGGTAATAGTCAGCAGAGAAATTTTTTACCACAGGCTTATAATGATTTTATCTATTCCATTATCATTGAAGAATATGGATTGTTAGGTGGTGCTTTCATGATTTTTATCTATCTGGTATTTCTATTTAGGTGTATTCGAATTTTTAGAAGATGTCCTTATGCATTTGGTGCATTTCTCGCATTGGGATTAAGCTTCACCCTGGTGATACAGGCAGTAGCGAATATGGCAGTAAATGTAAACCTAGTGCCTGTAACAGGAGTCACTTTGCCACTCGTGAGTATGGGGGGTAGTTCATTTTTATTTACCTGTTGTTCTATCGGTATCATATTAAGTGTAGCAAGAAATGTGGAACAGATGGAAGGAAAGCCGGAGCCGGCACCATTACAAACCACAACTGTAACTGTATAAGCAATGGCAAAGAAAATTATCATAGCAGGAGGAGGAACCGGTGGACATATATTTCCGGCGATTGCTATTGCCAATGCCATTAAAAAGCTGGCGCCTGATACGGAGATCTTATTTATTGGTGCGAAGGGCAAAATGGAAATGGAAAAAGTACCTCAGGCGGGATATACCATTGAAGGATTGGATATTGCAGGGTTTAATAGAACCAACTTATTTAAGAATATTTCACTACCCATCAAATTGATGAAAAGTTTTTGGAAAGTACGTCAATTGATCGGGTCTTTTAATCCTGATGCTGTCATTGGTGTGGGCGGATATTCAACCTATCCTGTTCTGCGTTTTGCACAACAAAAGAATATACCCACATTTATTCATGAAGCCAATTCCTTTGCAGGCAAGAGTAATATGCTGCTAGGAAAAAGGGCGATTCATGTTTTTGTTGCAACAGCGGGTATGGAAACATTTTTTCCTGCCGAAAAAATTACCATCACCGGAAATCCGGTACGATCTACGATCACATCTATGCATATTTCTCATACCGAAGCTTTGAAATTTTTCGGTTTGGGTGATGATAAAAAAACAGTTCTCGTTATTGGAGGAAGTTTGGGTGCAAGAAGTATCAATGAAGTAATAGCTGCCCATATTCATGAATTTTCTTCACTGGGATTACAATTGATCTGGCAAACAGGAAAGAATAATGCAGATGCTTACCTGCAAAGAGCAAAGCCGTTCTCCAATATCTATGTCAATAGTTTTATTACTGATATGGATAAAGCATATGCGGCTGCAGATATTGTGATATCAAGAGCTGGTGCTATGTCTGTGGCAGAATTATGTGTAGTTAAAAAGCCGGTGATATTTGTGCCTTATCCTTTTGCTGCGGAAGATCATCAAACCGCAAACGCTATGCATTTGGTAAATCATCAGGCGGCATTAATTGTAAAGGATGCAGAAGTGTCTGCTAAGCTTTTTTCAACGATGGTTTCGCTTGCCAAAAATGAAGATCAGCAACAAACATTAAGTAATAACATCGCTTCATTGGCCATTACAGATGCAGATACTGTGATTGCTCAAAAAGTTTTAAGCTATATCCGTGCATAAACTGAACGACATACAAAAAATTTACTTTATCGGTATCGGTGGTATCGGTATGAGTGCATTGGCGCGTTATTTTAAATCAAGAGGGGCGGCGGTAAGTGGCTATGATAAAACCGTTACACCCTTAACAAAAGAATTGGAACAACAGGGTATTGCTATTCATTATGAAGAAAGGGTAGACCTGATCCCGAAAGACGTAGATGCAGTGGTATATACACCCGCCATTCCTTCCAATCATGCTGAGTTAGTGTATTATCGCGAACATCAATATACGGTCGTTAAACGGAGTGATGTATTACAGTGGATCACCGAAGGTTCTTTTAATATCTGTGTTGGCGGTACCCATGGTAAAACAACTGTTACTTCCATGATTGCTCATTTGTTGCGTCATTCAGGTTATGGATGTAATGCTTTCTTAGGTGGTATTGCAGCCAATTACAATACCAATTTCTGGAGCAGTGAGCGAAATGTAGTAGTGGTAGAAGCAGATGAATACGATCGTAGTTTTCTGAAACTGGTTCCGGATATCGCGGTGGTGACAGCCATCGATCCCGATCATTTGGATATTTATGGAACACCGGAAGAAGTAGAGAATGCTTTTGTACAATTTGCAGGAAAAGTAAAACCCGGTGGCTGTTTGGTAACCAAAAAAGGATTGAGTAGAGAGTCTGAACTGAATGCGTCCCATAATTATCGGTATGCCTATCATCAGTCAGATGCAGATGTGACTACAATAGGTCTGAAAGTTGAGAATGGTAGTTACACATTTGATGTACAAGGTCCAACATGGGTGATTAAGGATATTACCCTGCATATGGGTGGATTGCACAATATTGAAAATGCGGTTGCAGCGATTACAGTAGCTAAACATTTGGGTATTGATGATGATAAAATTCGTGCAGCAGTAGCAGATTTTAAAGGTGTTCGCAGAAGATTTGAGTATGCATTGAAAAATGCACAGCATGTGGTGATCGATGATTATGCACATCACCCGGAAGAACTAAGGGCATTGATCAGTGGTGTGCGAAGCATTTTTAACAAACAATCACTTACACTGGTTTTTCAACCGCATCTGTTCAGTAGAACCAATGATCTGGCTGATGGGTTTGCAGAAAGTTTAGATATGGCAGATCAGATCATCTTATTACCCATTTATCCGGCACGAGAGTTACCTATGCCGGGCGTAACCAGTGATATGCTGTTACAAAGAATGAAAGCAAAACATAAAATGATCTTAGAGAAGCAGGACATGCTGAATTGGATCAAAGAAAACAAGCCATCATTGGTGGTGATGGCAGGTGCGGGAGATATTGATGCGTTGGTACAACCGGTAAAAGCGATATTGGAGCAATAGTATATGAATAAGATTGCATGGAAGAAAAGGCTGATTCAAGCCGTCTGGATACTGGCGGGTATTGGTACCATTGTACTGATGGGGGCAGCCATGCAACACAAGAACAGAAAAAAATGTACCGACATAAAAATTGAGATCAGCGGAATTGAAGAACATATGTTCATTGATGAGAAAGATGTGCTGGACTTGATTCAATCAAAAGGAAAAGTAACCGGAATAGCTGTGGCAGCTTTGGATCTGCGCGCAATGGAAACATCACTGGAAACCAATCCATGGGTTCGGAATGCAGAAATGTATATCGATAATCAACAGGTATTACAAGTGTTGATTGAGGAAAGACAACCTGTTGCCCGTGTATTCACGATTCAGGGAGGGTCTTTTTATGTGGACAGTTCAGGTATGCGATTGCCGTTGAGTGAAAAACTATCTGCACGTGTACCTATGTTCACCGGTTTTCCTTCTGATAATGTCAAATTATCAAAACCGGATAGTGTATTGTTAAAGGATATTGTGAAAATCGGAGAGTTTGTATTGGCAGATTCTTTCTGGATGGCACAGGTTGCTCAGATCGATATTGAACCGGGTCGTCAATATGAACTGATACCCGTGGTAGGGGATCATGTGGTATCCATTGGTAATGCAGAAGACCTAGATGCCAAGTTCAATCGTCTCTATACATTTTATAAGCAAGCCTGGTTGCAAAAGGGAATACACTACTATGAACGTTTGAATGTACAGTTCGATAAGCAAGTGGTAGCAGTAAAAAGGGGTGCGGCGGCTATGCGACAGGATTCTACGGCTGCTTTGGCCTTGATACGTCAGATGACTGATCCCTTGATTACAGTACCGGTGACAGTACCGAAGGACAGTATTTCAAAACCCAATCCGGTCTTGGTGGTGGAAAAGCCTGTGCAAGAAAAAGCAGCTGTTAAAACTATTACTAACAATAACAATAAAATAAATACGAATCCGTTATCGAAGAAGGTAGCTACTGAACAAAAGAAGGAAGTAGTGAAGCCGAAGGCGGTGATGAGGAAGAATGAGTAGTTGAATCGTGAATTGTGAATGGTGAATTGTCAATATTCACAATTGACCATTGACAATTCACCATTCACAAAAATTGGAAACAACTAAAACACATACCTTATGAATCACAATGAATCACCCATCATTGTTGGTCTGGACATCGGAACTACTAAAATTGCGGCCATTGCCGGTCGTAAGAATGAGTATGGCAAACTGGAGATATTAGGTTTTGGCCGTGCCAACAGCAGCGGTGTACAACACGGACAAGTGTTGAACATCGATCAAACCATTAAAGCGATTCAGCAAGCTTTACAAAACTGTTATGACAGCAATCCTGATCTTGAGATCAATGAAGTTTATGTAGGCATTGCCGGTCACCACATCAAAAGCTTACAGACACGTGGCGACATGGTGCGTCAAGAGCATGAAACTGAGATCCAGCGCTGGGAGATCGATCAGTTATTGAATAACCAACGTAAGACCTTCATCCCTGCCGGTGATCAGATCATTGATGTGATTCCGCAGGATTTCCATGTAGACAATATTCAGAATATCAAAGATCCGGTTGGTTACAATGGGGTGAAAGTGGGCGCTAATTTCCATATCATCACCGGTGACCGTAATGCGATCAGAAATATTCACCGTGCAGTAGACAGAAGTGGTTTAAGTACCAAAGATCTGGTATTACAACCCTTGGCTTCTGCCAGTGCGGTAATGAGTGATATCGATATGGAAGCGGGTGTTGCCATCCTTGATATTGGTGGTGGTACCAGTGACCTCGCGGTTTTCTATGAAGGCATTTTAAAACATACAGCAGTGATTCCATTTGGTGGTGAGAATATCACCAATGATATCCGTATGGGTTTAGGTGTATTGAAGAGTCAGGCTGAAGCCATGAAAGTTCAATTCGGAAGTGCTTTGGCAGATGAGGCAAAAGCCAATGCGTTCATTACGATCCCCGGGTTGAAAGGAATGCCGGCCAAAGAAATCAGCGTGAAGAATCTCGCGGCAATTATCCAAGCAAGAATGAGTGAGATACTTGATTTTGTGACCTATCATATCAAAACAGTAGGATTGGATAGTCGTGCATTGAATGGTGGTATCATCCTTACCGGTGGTGGATCTCAGCTCAAGCATTTGATTCAATTAACTGAATATACTACCGGATTGAATGCAAGAATCGGATTGCCGAATGAACACTTGGCGCCGAATCATATTGAAGAGTTGAAAAAGCCAATGTATGCAACCTGTTTGGGTTTGATCTTGAAAGGGTATAGTGATTATGATCACAAATACAAAGAGTTCAATGAGCAATTCAAGAAGGTAGAAGTGCCTAAGAACCTGAAAGTGGAAGCTCCTGAGATCAGTGTACCGGAAATCCCGGCAGCTCCTCAGCCCATTGATGGCAATACCAGAAAAACAAAGTTCTGGGATAAGTTCAAAAACAATCTGATTGATCTCTTTAAAGAAGAGGAAGATCAGATGATAAAATAAAACACGGATAATCAGCGTTTCCTATTTATTCGTCCTAATGAAAACACAGACAATCTACTAACCCAACAAAAACGTTCTCTATGATTCACTTTGATCTTCCCAAACAGAAATCCTCCATCATCAAGGTACTTGGTGTGGGTGGAGGCGGGAGCAACGCCGTTAACTTCATGTTTGATCAGAATATCGAAGGTGTTGATTTTATTATTTGTAATACGGATGCCAAGGCAATCGAGCAAAGTAAGATCCCCAATAAGATACAATTAGGCCCACATCTCACACAGGGATTGGGTGCAGGTGCCAACCCTGAAGTTGGAAAAAAAGCAACAGAAGAATCTCTGGATGAGATCAGACGTATTCTGGAAGTGAATACCAAAATGGCATTCATTACTGTGGGTATGGGTGGTGGAACCGGAACCGGTGGTGCACCCATCATCGCTCAGATCTGTAAAGAACTGGGTATTCTGACTGTTGGTATTGTTACCACTCCGTTTGGATTTGAAGGTCCACGCAGACAAATACAAGCAGATGAAGGTATTCGTCAGTTAAAGCCTTATGTTGATACTTTACTTGTGATCAGTAATGACAAACTGCGTATCCAGTATGGTAATCTGAAAATGAAAGAAGCATTTTCAAAAGCAGATAATGTATTGGCTACTGCTGCGAAATGTATTACGGATGTGATCAACAGCCGTGGACATATCATTGTAGACTTTGCAGATGTTTGTACCGTAATGAAGAATGGTGGTGTAGCGATCTTAGGTAAGGCTGAAGTAGAAGGTGAGAATCGTGCACAGATGGCTATTGAAGAAGCATTGTCTTCTCCTTTATTGAATGATAATGATATTAGAGGTGCTAAGTGGATATTGATCAATATCAATAGTGCTGAAGGTGATCATGAGTGTACTATGGATGAGCTGGAGACCATCAACAACTATCTGCGTATGCAAGCAGGTGAAGATACCGATGTGATTGTAGGTATGGGTTATGACAATACACTCGATAAAAAAATTGGTATCACATTGATCGCAACAGGATTTGAGCACAAAGATCCTTTTGCAAAACCTGTAGAACCTAAAAAAGCAGAACCTAAGCAGGAAAAAATTGTGATGACACTGGATCTCGAAGCTCCTAAGCAGGAAGAAAAAGTAGAAGCACCACAACCTGTTCAGCAAACACTTCCACTAGAAGATAAAGATCCATTTGCTCCAAGAATGGAAGAAGTAGCAGAAGTAGCGCCGATGTTGAATTTGTTTTCAGCACCTGCTATTGTTGAACAAGAACTACCTGCGGCGGAAGAACCGGTAGAAAATTTCACTTTACAGTTTGAGCTGAGTCCTGAAATCACTGCAGAAGTGGTGGTTCCTGAGCCTCCTGCTGAAGAAGTGCATATTAATAAGACCATTGTACAGGATGAGTTGTTGCAATTCAAAGTGAATGAGCAACCTCAGCAACCTGTGGGTAATACCATGTTCAGTAAGCCGATGAATATTTATGCTGAACCGGAAATGCCTGCTCAACCCGCACCACAACCTGTTCAGGAAGTAAAACCTGTGATTGCTGAGATCAAGGAAACGCCTGCACAAGAAGAAGAGCCTTCTATGCAATTGATTGAGAAAGAAGAAACACCTGCTCCTAAGGCAGTGATATCTCCTTCTTCCTTTATTGATGATTCAGTGTTAGATGATGCAGAAGAGCAAAAAAGAAGAGCTGCAGAACGCATCCAACGTTTAAGGAATCTCTCTTTTAATACCAATGGCGGAGATGCCAATGAGTTTGATAATGTTCCTGCTTATGTAAGAAGAAACATGGAATTGTTTGGAAATACACTTACTTCTGTAGAAGATTTCTATAGTAAGTATACAGTAGGAAAGGATGAGAACAATCAAACGCAGATCTCTACCATTAATACATTCCTTGATGGAAAGAAACCCGATTAAGATCGATTGCTTATCATAGATGTTTTAGCCTGGTGATTTTAGTTGTTGACCCCGACGTTGCAGTCGGGGTTCTTTTTTCAACAATATTCAACGGATATTTGTATTAGTTATGCAGGTAGTATTTCTGAATAGCTTCTTAGAAAAAATCAATAAAGGGATTGTTTATTTACGATTATGGCAACAATACTCATCACAGGTGGAACGGGAATGGTTGGACAACAGCTAACAAGAGTACTCTTGTCAAAAGGGTATGATGTTATTTGGCTGAGTCGTGCATCCGGTAAAAAAGAGATCGATGGTAAAGTCATTCGAATTGCTTCATGGAATTTACAGGAACAAACCATTGATGAAACCGCTATTCAGCAAGCAGATCATATCATTCATTTGGCGGGTGCAGGTGTTGCAGATAAAAGATGGACTGCCAAACGAAAGCAAGAAATATTGGATAGCAGGACCCAAAGCAGTGCTTTATTAGTGAAAGCATTACAAACAATTCCTAATAAAGTACAATCTGTTATCAGCGCTTCAGCTATCGGTTGGTATGGACCAGATGAAGACAATACCTTGGGGTCTTCATTCACTGAGGACATGCCTGCTTATCCTGATTATTTGGGAAGCACTTGTAAAGCCTGGGAAGAAAGTATTACTCCGGTTACAGAGCTTGGTAAACGATTGGTGAAATTGCGTATTGGTATTGTATTAAGCACAACCGGTGGTGCACTTGCAGAATTTAAAAAACCACTGAAAGGCGGTATGGCTGCGATACTTGGTAGCGGAAAACAAATGATCAGTTGGATCCATGTACATGATCTTTGCCGCATGTTTTTGTATGCCATCGAAAACCAATCGATGCAGGGAACTTTCAATGCAGTAGCTCCACATCCGGTTTCCAATAAAGAATTGACACTCACATTGGCGAAACAAAAAAACGGATCATTCTATATTCCTTTTTATGTACCCGCATTTCTTCTCAAAATGATACTCGGTGAAATGAGTATAGAAGTACTAAAGAGTGCAACCGTAAGCAGCCGCAAAATAGAAGAACAAGGCTTTAGGTTCGAATACGCTACTATTCAACAAGCTTTAAGAGATCTGTGATTCGTTGATCTTTGATTTCTTGATTTGCCTTTATTAAATCAAAAAATCAAAGATCAAAAAATCAAAGATTTTAAAGGTCTCTTTTCTTATGAACCCTATAACAGATAAACCAGATGGCGGCCGTTAAGATAATGGTCATGATGACGTGTTCCGGAACGGCTGCTACGGCTTTTTCATAACCGGCTTTGGCATCTTTACCGAAGTTGCCAATAAAAGCAGGAGGTGGGACGATACGATCTGATATTTCGAAAGGGAAAAATCTTCCCAGATCATTACCTACTTTATACTTGAACCAGGATACACCTATATTTTCAATGATCAGATACTGAAAGAAATAAATACCCAAAGCGATGAAGGCTTTTTTAATCAAGTATCCCAATAAAAAAGCGAGTGTCAATTGAGCAAAGGTTTGTAAGTAGAATAAGGGAATGTATTCCAACTGCTCTGCCCATCTGTAGAATGTTTTACTATCGGTATAGAATCCATAACCTGCTGCTACAATAGCATAAACAATCGTGATGATGGTGCTGATGATCAGTACATCACATAATTTACTAGTGATAAAATTCTCCCTGCTCCAACCATCGATGATGTTTTGTCTGTGCGTTCTGTAGTTGTACTCATTCGTGATCAACATGATCACTAAGATTGCGGGCAGTACAATAAAAAATGAGGAGAAGAATGCTACCGAATGCCAGGTTTCTGGGAAGGCATAGGGATTGCCCAACAGCATTTTGGCAATGGCTCCCATTTCTTTTCCCGTTGAAATTTCTTCATAAACATTCAGGAACATTAAATTGATACTCGGATAGGTGAGTGCTACAATCACCAGCATCCACCAAAAGGCTGGATACTTTTTGATCTTTAACCATTCTATTTTTATAAGCGATAACATGATTTCTTGTTTTAAGGATGAATTAGTCGTTGGTGAGTTCGAAGAATTTTGTTTCCAGACTTTTCTTCTTCAGGAGTAATTGGTTCAAAGTGATACCCTGATTGAAACAATAGCGATTGATATCTTCCATATTGGCAGTACCAATCGGGAAGAATAACTGAATGGCTTTTCCTTCTTCTTTTAAGTGAGTATGTCCGGGAATACTTGCCAGCACTTCTTTGAGCTTCACCGTATCTTGAGCGGATACTTCTACGATATCTTCATTCGCCAACACTTCATCTACAGGTCCGGCCGTCAATAAGTTGCCTTTTTTTAGGATGGCCACATGCGTACATACTTTTTCAACTTCATCCAATAAATGACTCGCCATGATAATGGTTTTACCATCACGTGCCAGTTGTTTGATCAATTCACGGATTTCTGCAATACCCACAGGATCCAATCCATTGGTAGGTTCATCAAATACCAATACATCCGGATTACCCAATAAAGCTGCACCTATGGCCAGTCTTTGCTTCATACCCAGACTATAGGTTTTGAATTTGCTCTTTTTTCTCGCAGATAGTTTTACAATCTCCAATACCCGGTCTATATCTGCAGCATCACCTCTGCCACTGATGGCGTGTGTGATATTTAAGTTATCTACTGCAGAGAGATAATGGTAGAAATTCGGCGTTTCTAACAGAGAGCCAATCAGTTTTCTGGTGGCAGCTGAGCCGGGTTTTCCAAACCAGTTGTAGGTACCGGATCTGGCTTGTAAGATATCCAGAATAATACTGAGTAGGGTGGTTTTACCACTACCGTTTGGACCTAAAATTCCGAAAACACATCCTTGCGGAACATCGAAGGATACACTATTCAGGGCTTGAATGGAGCCATAATTTTTAGAGACTCCCTGAATGGAGAGAATGGGTTGCATAAGCGGTTGTTAACGATGAAAAATGATAAACCAAGGGTTGAAGCATATCGAAGATAACTAGAATGTTGACTTTTTACTAGAATTGGGATGATCTGTTTTTTACATGTATCAACGGTCAGTGTCCGGTTTAAAGGCACTACATCTGGGATTTTAATGTGCTGAGATTCGAAATAATAATAAATTACAGCAACAAATTACATAGACCTGCATGCACCCGCACAACGGCAATGTTTTGGTACGATCCGATATCTGTTACCTGATAGAAGAAACGACTATCAAGTATCAATCAACCATTGAAGATAAAAAGATCATTCTTTCATTATCTTGTCCACTCCATACCCATTGGATTGTTACATCTGAAATCGTATTGCGTGAGGTCATTGAAATTCTTTTAAAAAATATGTTGGAGCTGAGTGATGATGAGGGAGTAATTGAAATATCCATTACTCCCGGAGATCTGTTTCTGACACTAGATTTTTTAAATCGCTCAAAATCAACAGAAGCTGGCAAGCTGCATGCTTTTTTTACAGATTCGGCAAATATGTATCATACTTTTTTGTACAAGGCATTGGAACTGACCATGCAAGAATTGGGGGGCGAGATTATTTATGGTACTTCAGAAGAAGCCGGTACTTTTTTCCGTTTGAAAATAAAAGAGAGTTAGTGCCTATACTAACTCTCTTTTATTCATTATGCGATATGTATTTATATCAGTATTAATTCCTCACCGGTCTACCACTTTTCAATACACTTTGAATACGCTCTAATGTTTTTCTTTCGCCACAAAGACTCAAGAATGCTTCTCTTTCCAGATCCAATAAATATTGTTCAGTAACGTTGGTAGGTTCACTGAGATCACCACCGCACATTACGTACGCTAATTTCTTGGCCACTACCACATCATGATCCGTGGCATAACCACCACGCCACATACCATTAATACCTGCATACAAAGCACCCAAGGCTGAACGACCTAATACTTTGATATCATTGCGTTGAATAGGAGTGGTATAACCGCTGTCATACAATTCAATTACTGATTTTTTGGCTTCAGCAATGCGTCTGCCTGTATTCATCACAATTTCATCCGCTCCTTTTCTTAGGATACCCATTTCCAATGCTTCCTGTGCTGAAGTGGCTACTTTCGCAGTGGCGATGGATAAGAATCTGTTTTTTAATGTAATAGTTTCCGGCTCATCTTCATGCATTTCATCGGCGGCGCGCAGCACAAATTCTTTGGTACCACCACCACCGGGAATCAATCCGACACCCAGCTCCACCAATCCGATATAGGTTTCTGCAGCAGCGCAGATTTTGTCTGCATGCAAATTCATTTCACATCCGCCACCCAATGTCAATCCATGTGGTGCGATGGCTACAGGAACAGAAGAATAGCGAACACGCATCATCGTATTTTGGAACATGCGTATGGCCATATCCAGTTCATCATATTCCTGTTCAATCGCCAACATGAAGATCATTCCCACATTGGCACCGGCACTAAAATTCGGACCCTCATTGCCAATCACCAGACCTTTGAATTTTTCTTCCGCGATAGCAATGGATTTATTCAATCCTTCTAACACTTCACCACCAATACTATTCATTTTGGTACTCCATTCCAGTCCCGCAACACCTTCTCCCAGATCATATAATCGACAAGCACTGTTTTTCCAAACGGTTTTGTCTTTATGATGACTCATCACCAGGAAGGATTCTCCACCCGGAATAGCTTTATAGGATTTTGAAGTTTGATCGTAGAACATTCTACGACCGTTCTCTACTTTATAAAAACTAGTGGCGCCGGTAGCCAGCATTTCATCGATCCATGGTGCAACTGCCTGTCCGGCAGATTTCATAGCAGTTACTGTTTCTTTTACACCCACTGTATCCCAGGATTCAAAAGCACCGATTTCCCAGCCAAAACCTGCCATCATCGCATCATCTACACGATAGATCTCATCACTGATCTCTGGAATACGAAATGAGATATATGAAAACAGTGAAAAATGGAAAGCGCGATAAAATTCACCCGCCTTGTCTCCGGCAGCAGACAACATTTTAATTCTTTGCTTCAGGTCTTCCACCGGCTTGGCTGCTTCTATACTTTGGAACTTAGGTTTATTACGCGGACCATATTCCATGGTCTTCAGGTTCAAGGTTTGAATTTCTTTTCCTTCTGCTGATTTGATTTTTTTGAAGAAACCTTGTCCGGTTTTATCCCCCAACCAATTATTGGTTACCAATGTTTCCAGCCAAGCAGGAATATTGAAAATAGCGTTGGCCTCGTCTGTCGGACAATTATCTGCCACCCCTTTTGCCACTTTTACCAATGTATCGATACCAACTACATCAGCTGTTCTGAAAGTAGCTGATTTAGGTCTGCCGATGATGGGTCCGGTGAGTACATCAATCTCATCAATACCCAGACCTAACTTGTCCATGATATGAAAGATGCTCATGATGCTGAATACGCCAATTCTGTTTGCTATAAATGCGGGAGTGTCTTTACAGAGAACCGTTGTTTTTCCGAGATACAGATCACCATAATGCATTAAGAAGTCAACGATCTCCGGATCGGTATATGGTGTTGGAATGATTTCGAGTAAACGGAGGTAGCGGGGCGGATTAAAAAAGTGTGAGCCACAGAAATGTTTTTTGAAGTCTTCACTTCTACCTTCCGCCATCATATGAATGGGGATACCCGATGTGTTGGACGTAACCAAAGTGCCGGGTTTTCTGAATTGTTCAACGCGTGTATAAATCTGTTGTTTGATATCCAAACGCTCAACCACCACTTCAATGATCCAGTCGCAGTTAGCAATATCTTTCATATTGTCATCAAAGTTGCCGGTGGTAATTCTTTTCGTAACAGATTTGCTGTATACCGGAGATGGATTGCTTTTGATAGCAGCTTGTAACGCATCATTCACCAGTTTATTTCGCTCTGCGGGTTTGCTGCTTTCTTCTGCGCCTTTGGCTACCATGTCTAATAACAATACCTGAACACCCATACCTGCAAAGTGACAGGCAATACGAGAACCCATTACACCACTACCCAATACTGCAACTTTTTTGATAGAACGTTTCATGCGTTTACATTTATTGATTTTGATCACCTGAAATACACCCATTATAACCAGGTTTTTTTAAACCCATGGAATGTTGGATTTCATGTGCAACAGCTTTACCGTAAAATTAGTTAGTTATGCAACTATTTGTATCGAAGGTAAGGGAATTTATTTTTTAAAAGATAGGTAAGTAAAGGGCAAAAAAAATCCAACTTCATTACCCTGAACGAATGAAGTTGGACGATGGCTCTTCAGTAGGATGATGTTGGAAACAGTTACTCTTCCGAAGGAGCCGCACCTTTGTATGCCATATAGAGGCATCCCAGGTAAACGATTAACAGGACGTACACTAACATAATCGGGGGGATTTTGTTTGTTTACAATTTATGATGAAAAAAGATAAAATGAACTTGTTTTAACAGTGCTTTTATACACTTTGTGTGGATAGTGACAAAGAAATGACTGATTCAGAGAGTCTTATGCCAATGTTAATCTTTGCAAATATTATTCGGTTGTATCATTGTGGCCTTTATCCATATTTGTAAACAGTGGAATGCAGGTTTTGTTTCAAAATCTGGTTGCTTTTTTTCAATTGCCACTCAACAAGAAAGCATTGGATTTGGATGGCTTTCAGTTATTTTTGTTTACATGGAAGTAACAGCCGCACTTACAGATCATTTGGCTCATTTATCAAGACTTCATTTTAGTGAGGAGGAAAAAGCAGAGATTCAAAAGGATCTTGAAAAAATGGTCGCTTTTGTAGAAACACTCTCTCAAGTTGATACGGTAGGAATTGAGCCTTTGATGCATATCGGGCAGTCTACCAATGTTTTGAGAGCAGATGAAATACAAGGTTCCATCAGTCAAGAGCAGGCATTACGGAACGCTTCCGGTACCGGCACTTCTTTTTTTCAAGTTCCCAAAGTGATTCGTAAATAGGTTATCAGAGATTTACTTAAATTGTCATCATGTCAAATCAGGCGATCATCCGATTAGAAAATATCCAGAAAAGTTATTTCATGGGTAGTCAAGCCATTCCTGTATTAAAAGGAATCACACTGGATATTCGTAAGAATGAATATGTAGCGCTGATGGGTCCATCCGGAAGTGGTAAAAGTACTTTGATGAATATCCTCGGTTGTTTGGATTCACCTACCGGAGGTAAATATATTCTGAATGATAAAGACGTCAGTAAAATGGCGGATGATGATTTAGCAGAGGTGCGTAATTCCGAAATCGGATTCGTATTCCAACAATTTAATCTTTTACCCCGTTTATCAGCTGCCGAAAATGTAGCCTTACCACTGATCTATGCCGGTGTAGGAAAGAAAGAGCGGATGGAAAGAGCATTGGAAGCATTGAATAAAGTGGGTTTGGCGGAGAGAAGTCATCATAAATCCAATGAGCTGAGTGGCGGACAAATTCAAAGGGTTGCGATTGCCCGTGCACTGGTGAATAATCCTTCCATTCTATTGGCGGATGAGCCCACCGGAAACCTGGATTCCAAAACTTCTGTGGAAGTGATGGAACTATTTGCGAAAATCCATCAATCGGGTAATACCGTGGTATTGGTAACGCATGAAGAAGATATTGCTGCATATGCCCATCGGGTGGTGCGTTTACGTGATGGATTGGTAGAAACCGATAAAGTAAGGAGTGTTGCCATGGCGCATCTTTAAGATAGTCACGACAGGTGTACATTTTGTGGAGAGCTTACCAAGGCTCTCTTTTTGTAACTGAACCATTCAAATCTAATTTTGTTTTCAAACACACAACTTATCGCAATGGCCCTTAAGATATATACGAAAACAGGTGATCTGGGTAAAACATCCCTCATAGGAGGAACCAAAGTACCCAAAAGCCATATCAGAATTGAAACCTACGGAACAGTGGATGAGCTCAATTCTCATATTGGATTGGTTGGTGATTATTTTGATGAACCTCATACCCGTTCTGTACTGAAAGAAATCCAAGACCGTTTATTTACCATCGGTTCTTCACTGGCATGTGATCCTGAAAAAGAACCCTTGATGAAAATTCCTGATCTCAAGGAATCTGATATCACGGTGCTGGAAAAAGAGATCGATAAAATGAACGATGCTTTACCGCCCATGAAGTTTTTTATTCTTCCCGGCGGGCATATAGCCGTTTCATCTACCCATATTGCACGATGTGTGTGCAGAAGAGCAGAACGTTGTTGTGTGAATATGCAGGAGCATGAATTATTTGTAGATCCCTTAGTCATCAAATACCTCAACCGCCTAAGCGATTATCTCTTCGTCCTTAGCCGCTTCATTGGGCAACAATTGGGGGTGGCGGAGATAGCGTGGAAACCGCGAGTGTAGGGGAGAAGTGAAACGTGAAAGGTGAAAAGTGAAAGGTCTTCAGATTTTCACCTTTGACTTTTTACTAACTTACAATCACCCCATCCTTCATATGCAAAGTCCGATCACTCAACGCCGCCAATTCTTCATTGTGTGTGACGATGAGGAAGGTTTGGTTGAAACGGTCTCTGAGTGTTCCGAATAGTTGGTGTAATTCTTTGGCATTGGCGCTGTCTAGATTGCCGGTGGGTTCATCTGCGAAAATGATATCGGGTTGATTGATCAATGCTCTTGCAACCGCTACTCTTTGTTGTTCTCCACCGGATAATTGATTGGGTTTATGTTCTGCACGATCAGCCAGTCCTAAAAGCGATAACAATTCCATTGCTCTGGTTGCTACTTGCTTTTTGGGGGTTCCCGCGATCCAGCCCGGGATACTGATATTTTCCAGTGCTGAAAATTCAGGTAATAAGTGATGAAACTGGAAGACAAATCCAATATGTTGGTTTCGAAAAGCAGCCAGTTTCTCACCTCGCAGCTCATCAACAGACTGATTATTTAACCAAATAGAGCCGGAATCGGGTCTGTCGAGTGTGCCTAGAATATGCAGTAATGTACTTTTTCCGGCACCGGAGGAACCTACAATACTCACCATTTCGCCCTTGTTGACCTCAATATCTACGCCTTTCAAAACTTCTAGCTGACCGTATTTTCGGGTGATGTTGACTGCTTTTAGCATGAATTCTGCGCTGTTTTGCTTACAAACCTACGAACAGGGCTTCATATCAGCCTATTTTTAAACATTTCTTTACACACTGTGGACTGTCATATTTGGTGGTTTCATATATACGGTTACATTTGCAAAAAATTAAAAGGTAAGTTATGTTCTGGACATTAGAATTGGCAAGTTACCTGGAAGAAGCCCCTTGGCCTGCTACCAAAGATGAACTGATTGATTATTCTATCCGTAGTGGTGCACCTATTGAAGTGGTTGAGAATCTCCAGGAATTGGAAGATGAGGGAGAAGTGTACGAGAGCATAGAAGACATCTGGCCTGATTACCCTAGTCAGGAAGACTTCATGTTCAATGAAGATGAATACTGATATTTCGCTCTCTGTGATACAAAAAGCCGCCTTGTGTAGAGGCGGCTTTTTTTTGTCCATAGTCCATAGTCGATAGTCCATAGATATAAACTATGAACCATGGACCATGGACTATGGTCTATCTTTCTTGAAAGTAAGCTTGAAATAAAGCAGTAACAAAGTCAAAGCTAGTACAACACAATTAGCTACGATCACCGGACCGCTTTCAATGGCGAATCCGTATACCAACCAAACAATGGTACTGGTAACTACGATCAGGATCATCCAAATACTCAAGTCACCTACGCTTTTCGATTGCCAGGATTTGTATACCTGTGGTATAAAAGTGATAGAGGTTAGGAAGGAGCCGAGATAACCTACGATTTCGATCCAGTTCATAAAATAGTATTTGAGAATTTCTGATGTTGGATGTCTGATTTGTTCTATATCAGACATCCGACATCAGAAATCAGACATAATTATTCCACACCCAATTTCGTCATCACTTCCATACTTACTCCTGTGGTAGAGTAACCACCATCGTGGAAGAGATTTTGCATGGTGACCATGCGGGTGAGGTCTGAGAATAGGGTGATGCAATAGTTGGCACAATCTTCTGCACTGGCATTGCCCAATGGTGCAACGGCATTCGCGAAATCGAAGAAGTCGCCAAAGCCTTTGATACCGGTACCCGCCGTAGTTTTGGTAGGAGACTGTGATACGGTATTGATACGTATTTTTTTCTCCAGTCCATAATGATAGCCAAAGCTACGTGCGATGGATTCTAGCATGGCTTTGATATCAGCCATATCGGTATAGAAAGGGAAGGTTCTTTGGGCAGCCATATAGGTCAATGCAACCACACTTCCCCATTCATTGATAGCGTCTAATTTTCTGGCAACAGATAACATTTTGTGCAGCGACATAGCCGATACATCAATCCCCTTCATGAAATAATCATAGTTTGATTCTGTATAAGGGATTTTTTTACGGATGTTGACACTCATACCAATCGAGTGCAATACAAAATCGATTTTACCACCCAGTACTTCCTGTGATTGTGTAAACAGCGTAGTGAGTTCTTCCACACTGGTAGCATCTGCCGGAATGATCTGTGAATTGGTTTTTTCAGCCAGTTTATTGATTTCACCCATACGCATGGCAATGGGTGCGTTTGTTAGTACGAATGTGGCGCCTTCTTCGTGTGCTTTCTCAGCTACTTTCCAGGCGATAGAATTTTCATCAAGAGCACCGGTAATGATACCGCGTTTTCCTTTGAGCAGGTTATAAGCCATAATCTTTGTTTTAGTCAATGTTTGAGGGGTAAATGTATAGAATATCAGCTAAATCTCTAATTCATGACCATTTCTCTGGCATTTTCCAGTGCAGCAGCCGTTGGTTTTTCTCCACTCAACATTCTGGCAATGGCAGTAATGCGTTCATCTTGATTCAGCATTCTGATATTTGTTTTGACAGCATCGTTCACGATCTCTTTGTACACAAAGAAATGCGCATCTGCCTTGCCCGCAATTTGTGGCTGATGCGTGATGCAGATGATTTGTCTGCCCGATGCCATTTCCTTCATGATCAATCCAACCTGTTTGGCAGCTTCGCCGGAAATACCGGTATCGATCTCATCAAAGATCATGGTAGGCAGGTTGATGGACTTCGCAACAAGAGATTTGATACACAACATCAATCTACTCAGTTCCCCACCACTGGCTACTTTTCGAATCGGCTCAAAACGGTTGCTTTGATTGGTTTGTCCGGCAGGCACATTGGCATCAAAGAGAAACTCAATATTGTCTTTTCCGTAGGGTTGTAATGCGATGGGCGTTACCGCCACTTTTATTTGTGCATTGGGCATCCCCACTTGTCGCAACAACTGATTCACATTCTTTTCCAGTGGTGGGATTTGTTGGGTTCTTGCTGCCGATAATTTTGTGGCAATGGCATCTGCTTTGTCGTGTAATAGCTCCGTCTCTTTTTCCAGCTGCTGAATGGTTTCGTCGATATTTAGAACAGCTTGTAATTTTTCTGCAAGTGAAGCTTGTAATTGAAGCAGATCAGTGGTTGTTTGCAAACCATGTTTCTTGAGCAATTTATAACCATCCGCCAATCTTTGATTGATCCATTCAATTCGTTGCTGATCAAATACAACAGAATCATTGATATGATCGGTTTCTGATGCAATATCCTGTAGTTCTACTTGTGCGCTTTGTAATCTTTCAATCAAGACTTGTAGGTCTTTATGCATGCTTGCAAATGGCTGCAACTGCTGAATCATTTGCTTCAGAAGGGTAACCACCGGTTGATCACTTTCACGTAAATCAAAATAGACTTTCGTGAGTGCAGCTTTAATGCCTTCGGAACTGTTGAGCACTTTCAGTTCCTGATCCAGTTCTTCGAGTTCATTTTCTTTGAGTGACAGTTCATTCAGTTCATCAAAAAGAAATTGATGGTAATCTGCTTCTTTGTTAAAAGCAGATTTCTGTTCTTTCAATTCCTCTAATTTTTTGACACTCGACTGCCAATTGCGGAAGATGTGTTGGTATTCCTGTAACATTGATTGATTGGCTGCCAATGCATCCAACACTTCACGTTGAAAATCGCTATCTCCTAACTCCAGTGTATCAAATTGCTGATGCAGGTCAACCAATAAAGAAGCGAGTTGTCTAAGTTGCTGCAAGGAAGCAGGTGTATCATTAATAAAGGCCCTGGATTTTCCATTACTACCGATCTCTCTTCTCAATACCAATTCACTCTCAATATCCAATTCATTGGATTCCAGAAACTGAATGACTTCAGGTTTATCATCCACCGAAAAAACGCCTTCAATAAAACATTTTTTATTCGTGTTCACCAGCACTGAACTATCTGCACGCTCACCCAATATCAAACTCAAAGCCCCCATCAAAATACTTTTACCCGCACCTGTTTCCCCTGTAATAATATTCAACTGCCGAGAAAAATCAATTTCGATCTCCTCAATAATCGCATAGTTCTGTATCGTGAGTTTGTTCAACATAAAATCTAATTTAGGATGTCAGATCGCAGATCTCAGATTTGATAAACGTCATCATTCAACCCAGCACCTAGCACCTAGTACCCGATCACCCAACCTTCTGCAATTTATACAATCCCTCATTCCCCTTTACATCTCATTATCCCCGATTTCGCGCGTTGGTCCAGTGAGTTTTTGTATTCATGATCGCCCATGTCCAAACAACGTTGATAATACTGAATGGCAAGGGCTTTTTGTCCGCGGGCTTCGTATATCTGTCCAATTTGAACCGCCGCTCGTGCAGCATAATATTCTTTTCTGAATTCGCCTAGTCTGATAGCAGCTAAATAAGCGTTGATGGCTTCCTCTTCTCTGCCCAGGTCATCAAAAATTCTGGCAGCACGGTATACATATTCTAGTCGGTCTTCTTCTTTGGGAAAATCATTTTCCGTTTTTCCATGTAACTGTGCCAATGCTTCTTTATGATAGCCACCATCACTTAAGAACCTGGCTTTTAAGAGTAATAAGTTAGGCCAATAATTGGCTTTTGCATCTCTCAAAGCTTTTTTATCGGCATCTGAATCCGTAGCACCTTTGGTCAATACCATTTGTCGAGCTTTTTCTGCAGCGGCCGTATTGCCCATCATGTAATGACAGAGTCTTATTTTATCATACACATCTTTCACATAAAAATTGCCTTTGAATTTTTGTAGGAAACGTTCAAAATAAGGAATGGCTTCTTCGGGTTTTAGCTGATACATTTTCACAAAACCCATTTCAAAATCCCAGATCGGTATATCCAAATACTCATTAGATAGATTTCTATTCTGAACGATCTGCTGGGTATATTGGGCTTGTTTGTTATTGAGGGTGAGATTGGCAGCCATCCATCCATGTAAATGATTGTTGACCAGATCCAATTTCTTTTGTTGAATAAAAGTAATCGCTTCATCTTTTTTGTTATCCATATAGAACAATAGATACGGATAGATGAATTGTGCTTCATGAGCATAGATTTTTGCGTATACATCATTACTGTTCACAAAAGCTTGTACCGTTTTCAAACCATCCGTAACAGAGCCACGCATACCCAAAATATTGGTCAACCATTTGTATCCTTTGGGAACAGTGCCAATCATGGTTTGAATAGTGCCATAATACAAATCATCAGCTGTAAAAGAGGGGAATGATTTTTTATTGTCTTTTAAAAGCATCCATGCTCTGCGAATATCCCATCCGGCTTCCCAGGTTTTACCAAACTTAATGGCAGATGCCGCTTTATGGAGTCGTAAAGTACTAAGTGCAAATCGATAGAATGGGGAAGAGTTGGGTCCTTGTTCCAGTATGCTGATGCGTTCTGAAAATCGAGGATACAAGATTTTGTATTCCGCCGGATTTTCATTCAAGAATAAAGTCAGGAAGTCGATATAACTCTCCAACATGACCGGTATCAGGTTATTGGGATTTTGTTGTTTGGCTTTTTCAATCCATGATTCGCCCTTCACCAATTTCAATTTGGTGATTTCCTGATAGGCTTGTTGACAGGTAGCATTGAAATCATACACTTTCTGCGCATGTACAGAAGTTATGAAGAGCAAAGAGAGGAGAAAAGATAGACGGATTTTCATGCAGCCCGAAAATAAGAAAGGACAGCCAAATAGCTGTCCTTTCCAAGTATTTAAAGTGATCTTACTTTACATCTACGCTGTCGTTCAAATCAGCATCTACCAGAATACGACCACAGTTTTCACAAACGATGATCTTCTTGTGTAAACGGATCTCACTCTGACGCTGAGGAGGAATAGAGTTGAAGCAACCACCACAAGCATCACGCTCTACCGGCACAACAGACAAACCATTGCGGTAGCTCTTACGGATACGATCGTAGCTGTACAATAAACGCTCGTCGATATGACTGCGTGCTTCAGCACTTTGTTTATTGAAATGAGTTTCTTCTTTCTCAGTATCAGCGATGATCTTTTCCAGTTCGCCTTTTTTATGGTTCAATACACCATCTTTCACAGCGATCTGCTTTTTAGCCGCTTCCAAAGCTTTTACTTTATCAGCCAGCTCTTCATTCGCATCACGGATATGCTTTTCACACAATTTGATCTCCAGCTGTTGCATTTCGATCTCTTTGTTGATGGCTTCAAATTCACGGTTGTTCTTTACATTCTCGCTCTGCTTCTCATATTTAGCGATCAATGCTTCACTTTCTTTCATCGCAGCTTTCTTGCTTTCAATGAATTCAGTGATACCATTCAGTTCTTCTTCAATACGAGTTTGACGGCTCTGTAAACCCTGGATCTCATCTTCAAGGTCACTCACTTCCATGGGAAGTTCACCCTTCAAGATCTGGATCTCATCCAGTTTGCTATCGATCTTCTGCAATTTCAGCAGATTCACCAGTTTTTCTTCAACCGAAAAGTCTTTAACGGAAGCCATATTGTATGTGTGATTTATTGTTGATTGTTATTCCCCCGTGAAGTAGTTCACCGGATTGGTTTTTACTTCAGATTTGAGGACGGCAAAGGTAGGGAATTTAGCCTGTAAAACATCAATCAGTAGGTCGGTAGTGAACTGCTCACTTTCCCAATGACCGATATCGGCAATCACCATACGGTCATTGGCATCAAAGAATTCATGGTACTTGAAATCAGCTGAAACATAGATATCGGCTCCTTTGGACAGTGCTTTCCCCGTTAAAAAGCTCCCGGCCCCCCCACAAATCGCCACTTTTTGGATGTTTTTGCCCAAAAATGGCGTGTGTTTCACCATCGAAAGCCCAAAACTGGTCATCAACATCCGTAAAAACCGGGTTTCTTCCATGGGTTCGGGTAATGTTCCGATCAAACCACTTCCAATATTCTGATAATCATTGCCTAAGCTCACTAGATCATAAGCTACTTCCTCATAGGGGTGGGCTTGGAACAAGGCAGATAGGATTTCTTGCTGTTTCCAAACCGGGAAAACAACTTCTACCCGAATTTCCTTCTCTGAATGCGTAGTACCGATCTCTCCCACAAAAGGATCAGTGCCCTCACCGGCCTGAAAAGTTCCGGTACCCTCTACATTAAAACTACAATGGCTGTATTTACCAATCTCTCCGGCTCCGGCGGTAAAAAGAGCGATTCTTAAGGCCTCTGCATGCTCCACCGGTACAAATGTGTGGAGCTTCATCAATTGTCCGGGTTTGGGTGATAATATCTTTCGGTTGATCAATCCCAGTTTATCGGCGATTTTATTGTTGACACCCCATGAAACATTATCGAGATTGGTATGAATGGCATAAATGGCGATATCGTTTTTGATGGCGCTGATCACTGCTTTCTCCACATAATTTTTGCCGTTCAATTTTTTCAATCCACTGAAAACGATCGGGTGATGTGCTACCACCAGATTACAGCCTTTTTGTTTTGCTTCTAGAATCACTGCTTCCGTAGCATCTAAAGTGCAGAGTACTCCAGTACATTCCCAAGAGGCAGATCCGGTGATCAGACCGGCATTATCATAACTCTCTTGTAGTGATGGTGGGGCCAATTGCTCCAGCACCTGTATCATGGCATTGATCTTCATATTTGTTGATTCGAATCAGCAAGTTACCTTCATTCTATAATTGATGGTATGCGTGAAGGCGATTTTCTTTTTTATGATGGACAAATACTCCGTTCAGACAAACTGCTGATCTCTCCCAATAACCGGTCTTATCGTTATGGTGATGGTTGTTTTGAGACCATCAAAGTATTGAATGGAAAGATCATGTTGGCAGACTACCATTTTGAACGATTGTTCAGCTCTTTAGAAACACTGCGCTTTAAAAAGCCGGGTTATCAAAGTGCCGGTTGGTTAGAAAAACAAATCCTATCCGTTGTAGAAAAAAACGGACATACCAAAAGAGCACGTGTAAGGGTGACAGTGACGCGAGGTGATGGCGGTATTTATGATGAACAAAATCATTATCCCTATTTTTTGATCCAAAGCTGGCCTTTACAACCAGCCACACAGGAACTGAATGAAAATGGATTGGTGATTGATATCTATAAAGACGCCAGAAAAACAGCCGATCTTTTTTCATCCATCAAAAGCAATAATTATCTGCCTTATTTGATGGGTGCACTCTGGGCAAAAGAACATCACTTAAATGATGCGATACTGCTGAATCCCGATAATCGAGTAGCAGATGCCACCATCGCCAATGTATTCATTGTGAAAGATGGAAGTATCAAAACCCCTGCACTAACAGAAGGTCCCGTAAACGGTGTGATGCGCAGACATCTATTACACTTGCTTCGAAAAGAAAATATACCGGTAGAAGAAGGCACAATCACCGTAGATGAATTACTCGAAGCCTCCGAACTATTCCTCACCAACGCCATCCACGGCATCAAATGGGTGAAGCAATTAGGCAACAGTCATTACACCAACACAACAGCGATTCGTCTATATAAAATGATGAAATCAGATTTGAAATCAAATAATGAATTTTAGGGTGTAGCACAAATGAGGGTATAGTGTATTTCACCCCTAACCAGTCCCTGTGGACGGGCCTCATTGGGTTCGATGTCGAGCGTAGCGAAGACAGATCAGAACCTGCGAAGCGGATCTGATCAGAAGCCAATGTAGCCCGGTAACAGGGACGAGGCCCAGCGGCCAAGAGCGAAAAATAAAAAATTAAGTGTTTATCTATTTAATTCAAGTTGCTAGTTAAGGCGTGAGTTTGTTCAGTGTAAAAGCCAGAATAA
>JAAXIF010000103.1 GCA_012270485.1 Sphingobacteriales bacterium
ATATGTGGCATGTCCAGTTTCTAATTGACTACCATTTCTATAAATATGACCATTTCCATTATAAGCAGTACCACTCTGACCAACCCAAGTATTTGAAAAATTCTCAGCTTGAGCAACACCTATGTATGGATAAGAACCTGATCTAAAAGTGTAAGTTGTTAATGTAAATTCTGCATACCATTTACCACTATTTCTTGACATATTGGCACGGGTTTGAACTGTACTAGATCCAGATGTATAAAATGCTAAATTTCCCTGTCTATATTCAGTGCTAGAAGATGTTTGTAAATTTGAATTAAATGTTGGGAATTCTTTTTTTGCTGTTGGACTTTCTGGAAAAGAATCATTACCAACTCCAGCACTAACAGACAAATTGGTTGGAGTATAATCATTTCCTTGACCACTCCTGTCTTTACCAAGGGTAACTGCAGTTGTTCCAGAATTGTCAGAAAAATCTAATCTAAATCCATTTGTACCATAAGAACCAAAATAACCTTTCGGTCTCCATATTCCTGTCTGAAACTCAGTATATCCAAAACTTGATGGTGTAAGTTGGAATCCATCAACAAAGTTAACCTCTGCCATATATCCGTCAAAATAACTACTAGAATATCTACCAATCATATGTTCTGCACTGGCTTCATTTATTCTTAAATCAGCATTTTGTGATGGTGCATTGTAAGTTGCAAGAGTTAGTAATTCACCATTAAAATATAATTTTATTCTATCACTGGCATTTCCCTGAGTAGTATCTACTGCTAAAACAATGTGAGCCCAAGAATTTGTATCTCTATATAATCTATTTGATTTTACGTAAACTGTATTCCAACCAGTAAAATATATGTAATTATCACTATTAAGATAAAGACCCAAAAATCCAGAGTCACTATTTGCTGTATATCTTGAGAAAATAGGATGCGTACTACCATTAGTAGATCTTCTAACCCAAGCACTTATAGTGTATGTTTTTCTATTTCCATCAGTACTTGGAGTTCTACTTAAATAAGCACTATCATTATCATTAAATCTTAAACTTTTCTCTATTACTGCTCCACCTAAAGCACTATCATCTGTGATTACAGCAGATGGTAAACTTGTTAATCTTCCCATTATCTAACCTCAACTAAAGTTTACTGATGCACCTGCAAGTAATGTCGTTCCTGCTGCTCCTGTTTTATGTACTGTGAAAGATATTAAACTTATTGATCCACTTGCATTTGGTAAGATTGGTGTACCACCTGATGGAAACTTAAATGCTGTACTAAATCCAACTGTTGCCACACCAACATTTTCGATTCTAACTGTATGACTATCTCCTTCTGTTCCACCAGTAACGTCAATCGTTACGTTACCTGTTGCTAAAACCTTATGATCATCTTTTGATAAAAGTATATGAGTCGTAATACCAGATGGTGTGATTGCTTCTGTTTGAATACCTACTGCAATACCAGTCAATTGTGAACCATCTCCTACAAAAGAAGTAGCAGTACATGTACCAACCACACGAAGACCATCTCTAAATGTACCAACCCCTAGAGAATCAACATTCCTCACATCCTCGTATGTTAATACTCCAGCAACATTTAAATTTCCAGAGAATGTACCTGTAGTTCCAGTTAATCCATTTGGAAAATCTGCAGCTGCTCCTGCCTGTCCACTAAAATCTGTTGCAGTGCATACACCAGTTACTTCCAAACCATTAGTCGCAGTTGGAGCACCATTTGCAGTTTTATTTGTTATCGTATTTGCCCTTAATCTTGACATGGTTTAATATTTTTAGTTATTTATGATAGGAATAAATCAAATACATCAGGAACAACATCACCTGATTCTATAATTAAATCAGCAGAGTCTTCAAGTTGTAGTTCTGCATAGTTTGTATAAACAGCAAGTGCAGTAGGTGGTGGATCAACTGTAATTGTTGAACCAATGCTCATCACACTATTTACATAGTAAAGAGTATTTAATGGACTTGTTTGATCTGAACTTAATGCAGTCCCTAAACCTGCTGCTAAATTTGTAAGATTCTCACCACTTATCGCAGGAAGTGCACCAGTTAATTTACTCGCAGATAATGAACCATCAAAACTTGACGCAGTAACAATTCCTGATAGGTTTAGATTCCCATCAGCATTTGCAATTATCTTATCGGTT
>JAAXIF010000054.1 GCA_012270485.1 Sphingobacteriales bacterium
TCTATGGTAACGACATTGACAACAACAAGTCTGTTTTGATCAATTCCACGAGATGATAATAATCCTTTGGTGATTGCAGCTTCAGTATCAAAATAGAGGCAATACCCATCAGGATTAGTGTCCAAAAAGTTCTTGACAATAGCAAGGGAAAAATAAGTCTTTCCAGTAGAGGTTTCACCAGCGATGGCAGTAATCTTATTACTAGAAACACCACCATGAACGGAACCACTAACAAGCGCATTGAAGATATGACTTCCTGTATCAATGAATCTTTCTGTTTCATCTATGTCTGCTGCGATTTGCGTGTACTCATCACCAATCTCTTTTACTATTTCTTTGAGAAAATCCATTATTTTTCTATCTTATGATAAACTTCAACATACGATTCACACCTTGGGCATGATAAGTTTGTAACTATATCATACTCCATATCTTCATAATCGTCAAGGTCATGATCTCCACCCCAGATCAATTCTTCATTACAATGCCAACAATTCATTCAGCAATATCCTCTAATTTAAATAAAGATATAAATTCAATTTTATTATTATCCCATACTTTATGATTCTCTTGTCGATCAACGATAGCAATCACACGATTAACAATATAACCTGCGTCACGAAGAACGTTTACTGCTTTGATTGCACTACTACCTGTTGTAGTTACGTCTTCTAATACTGTAACAACTGAACCTTTGGGTGGTTTATTACCTTCAATAACTTCTTTTGTGCCATATCCCTTTGGATTCTTTCTTACTATAAGTGCATCAATATGCTTACCAGAGTAATATGCTTTCTGTGCGATACCACATACTAATGGGTCTGCTCCTAATGTAAGTCCACCAACCGCAACCGAATTATCTTCAACATGTTCAATCATAAGATGTGAACATAATGCATTACCTTCACAAGATAATGTTACTGGTTTACAATTAATATAGTGTTCAGATTCTTTACCTGATGATAAAGTAAATTTACCTTTCTTATATGCTCTTTCTTTTAAAAGATGTAGCAATGTTTTTCTATGTGTTTCCATCAGATTCCTAATAGTTTACGTTGTCTTTCAAAATACCCTTTGAGTATCCATGAACTACTGTTCATTTTATCATCACCACCAATTCCAAATTCAAATTGTACTCGTGGATCTTCACCATATAAATCAGTTTCTGGTGTGTTAGATTTACCTCTGTCACCTCCATTACAGAAAACTACTGTCTCTGCAATTTCTAAACATTTTGCAATCGCACCACAGGCTGAACCTTTGTCATCATCAGGTACAGTAATCACTGCATCAACCATATCTAAATGACGAATAATCTCTGCACGTTCAACCCAAGATTGAAAGTATTGACCTTTCTTTTTAGTTAACCACTCTTCGGTATTGATACCAACTACAAGATAGTCAGAAAAATCTTTTGCTCTTGTAAAGTATGATATATGTCCACTATGGATAGGATCAAATCCACCAGTAACAAGACTTAATTTTTTAAAAAACATTATGCAACATAACCATATTTTTCACGAAGTATTTTTTTATATGGTTGACCATCTTCAACTAATCCCTTAACAAGTCTTAGTTTCTTTGCAAGTTCTGTGTCAACATCTGATACTGACTCGATAATAACATCAAGTTCATTTAAATCAATAGGTAAATCCATCAGGTAAAAAATAATTCAAGGTTTACAGTTTTTTCAACGTTCCAACCAATCGCATCAAGAATTGCTTTGAGTGGTTCAACAAAACTCTTCTCAAATTGTAGATCATAATCTATATACTTGTCAAGTCCAATTTCAGTTGGAAAGTCTTGAATAAAAGAAATCACATTCTCTTGTATAAGATTTGGTTTTTTAAGGTAAAGAAACTTGACCTTCTCACCATTACCAATAAGTGAATATTTATTCTCCAACTTCTTCTGCTTTACATAATGATTGAATAATAATGCACCACGAATATGTATGGGTGTTCCCTTTGTATAGATTGTAGATGATGCTTTATACTTTTGCACATTTGATGCTGTGCGAGGAAATGCAATATCTTCTGGGGGAAGTGTCTTGAACTTCGCACGACAATCATCAATGTAATCAATCACTTCTTCTTCAGTTCCATTCATCATTATCTTCAATCCATCCTTAATCATTGT
>JAAXIF010000087.1 GCA_012270485.1 Sphingobacteriales bacterium
AAAATAACGCACACCGCAGGTGTTGGTACAATCACAACCAACGTCGATGGTATTGTTGTTGCTGGTATTGTAACTGCAAATAGTTTTAGTGGTATTAATTCTGTTACTGCAACGTCATTTCATGGGAGTGGTGTAAATCTTACAGGAGTTTCTGGTCCAGAGGTTTATGGTTTTACTGGAATTGGAAGTAATTTACAGGTAACAACGACAAATGGTGGTGTTGACAATATCACTAGCGCACAGTATGATGCATTTGAACAAGTATTGTTCGCACCATCGGGCATAACTTTCAGTATAAATAGCAGTGGGAATTTAATCGCAACCTTCTGATGATATGGCAACAATTGATTTAGGCAAAATAAAACAAGTTTTTCGAGGGACGTATAATAACGCAACAGCATACGTTCCCGATGATTTAGTTACGTTTACAGATGGTCAAATAACCTCAACTTATATCTGTACAACTGCATCAACAGGAAATAATCCATCATCAGGTGGAACAGCACATGCAAACTGGGCATTTATTGCAAAGGGTGTTGCAGATCCAATACCTTCACAATCTGGTCAGGCAGGTAAAGTTCTTAAAACAGATGGAACCAGTTTATCATTTGGTGCAGGTTTTGAAGGCACTCATTATCTTGCATATGCTAATCAATACCAACACGGTAGTACTGTAACTGTAAACGGTAGTGGACTTACTGATGGAAGTGCTGCAGATGGTCATAGAGATTGTATTTTACTCAACAACGGATTATATCATACTGTAACTCCAGGTCATGCTGATGATATTATTGTGGTATCATGCTCCGCTAACGTGTATTCTAACTGGGGTGGTAGTGGAAGTTACTGGGGACTCGGATTTATGTCAGCAACTAATACTGCATTCTCCGCAAACAGAAATGTATTTTATTTGATGGGACAACATGCTCAAGGTAATGGAGGAGCAGGTGGAGATGAGTACAGAAATACCACCACTACTCAACAATTTGATGTGAGTGATATTGGTATGTCTGTTGGTACTACTTATTATATAAGGCATATAGGACAGGTTCACTCACCTAATAATAATGTAGCTTTTGGTCAGACAAATGGTAATAACCAGAGATCCCGAAATACCTGTTGGTTACACCACTACAAAAAACAAACATAATCATGATTAGACAAATTAACATATTGGATGCGATCCTTTCATTAAAACCAGAATATTCAAGTTCTCCAATAATAATTTATTCGGAAGATGAAAATGTAGATTCATCAGGAACTACAATTGATTGGGGTGGTGCAACACCGATAAGTAATGCTGATATAACAGCAGAACAAACTCGATTACAAAATCTTGAAACTAATTGTTATTATCCAAGAAGAGTTGGAACAGCAACAACATCTGGATATGGTGCAATAACAGAACAATTAGATCAACTTTATCGAGACATCAACGCTGGTAAGTTTGGATCTGATGCAAAAACAGGAGAGTGGTTCGTTGGAATTACGAGTGTAAAAACTATATTCCCTAAGTCATAAGTTGAAAGTATAATATAATGTCTGACATCCGATTTAACAACTGGAAACATCAATCGGGCACTGGAGGTGTCACGCAAAATTCTGGTGGAAATGTGGGTATCGGATCTACACTTCCATCATCGAAACTTGATGTTGGTGGTGATGGTAAATTCACTGGTGTCGTAACTGCAACCAGTTTTAAAGGTGATGGTTCCCAACTTACTGGTATTGATGCGTCTGCTTTAAGTTTTGGTGGTTCTGTAAAGGTACAAGCAAATGCAAGTGGCGCTGTTGTCACAGGCATTATCACTGGTGATGGTTCAGGACTAACAGGTCTTCCTTCAGGTAGTGAATTTAATTTTGGTTCAACTGGTATTACAACCACAAAGAATCTTGGTATTAATACAACGACTGTTGATAATTATGAAACAGTTGGTGCTGGAAATTCATTTAGAGGTATATACATTGGTGATGGTTCACTGATCTTTAATGCAAGATTAGATAATCCAAACGGATATTATATTGGAACTGGTCGAAACGCACTGAATGCAGGACCAATTACATTAGGTTCAAC
>JAAXIF010000100.1 GCA_012270485.1 Sphingobacteriales bacterium
AGAATTACAAACAAATTACGAATAATAACGGATAATAATATAAAACAATTATGCAAAAACGACTAAATTTATGGAAAAGGCTAAAGCCTGAGTACAAAGACAAATTCAAAAAAGAATACAAAGAAAAATCTTATTTTCGAGACAAAGCTGAACACGAGCTTAAAACTACGTTTTATTTCACAGAAGTAAGTTATGGTACTGCTTATGACATTATGTCTTGTAATGATCTAAATTTTCTTGGTGACGCTTTTAATTCTAATAAATATGAGTAATATAACATGGTGTGAGTGGACAAAGTCTGAAGCTAGACAACGTGCTCAAAATAAAGCTTTTGCTAAAATTAGCTTTATAGAATTAGAAAACAGAACATACAAAAGAGATATTAAAGCAGGTGGTGATGGTAGATTATCAGTTGAACTACTACAACGCTGCTTAAACTCTAACGAAAAAGAATTATTAACATGGAAATATATTGCTAAATTAATTGAAAACGATGAATAAAATACTAACAAACGAACTAATTGAAAAGAAACTAAAAGAAAAGTATAGTTTCATAGAAGATCTTGATCAAGATACAATGCTTGACATACTTCAAAATGAGTATGAATTTAAACTAACAGACGAGTGGAACAGAAGTCCTGACTATTCTATATACGCAGAAACTACAGCTGATGGTTATGAAGTATGGATCGCTACGCCAGGCGATGGCAGTAACGTATGTGTCAGTGAAGACGTACATTATTACGATGGTGAACTATCTGAAAGACTTCAAGAAGCTATGACTGATTACAACGAGCTTATTTATGTTGATGACTTAGAAGCTGATTATGTAGAAGATGCTATTGTTTCTTTATATCAAGATTTATATGAAGAAAAAGAAGATGAAATTACAAATGAACTTATTGAACAAGGTTATGAATGGCCTGAAGAAGTTGAAGCATAATGACAGATAAAGAAATAGATAAATTAGCAGACTTAATTGCAGATAAATTAATTGCTAAACAAAAAGAATATGATGAACAGTTTCAAGTTGATCTTCACGAAACACTAAGCGATGGTCTTGGTAATGCTAGACTTGTCAGTGAAGAAGAACTTATACTTGGTGAAATAGCAAGACTTATGACGCTATTGTCCAAGTACGAATCAGAAGAGCTTTATGAAAAAGCTGCAATAATAAATAGAAAAATTAATCACTTAAAAAATAAATTAAATAACTTATGATAAAACCAATGCTCGCATACAAAGTCGGTAAAAAAGAAATAGACTGGTCCGAGAAAACATTTATACAACCAAAGCTTGACGGTGTACGTTGTTTATTTACAAAAGATGGTGCGTACTCACGTACTGGTAAAAAGTTTATGAACGTAGCTCATATTGAAGAAGATCTTGAAGACTTTTTCAAAAAATATCCGTACAAAGTACTTGACGGTGAGTTGTATAATCACGATCTAAAGAACGATTTTGAAAAGATTATATCATTAGTCAGAAAACAAAAACCGACTGAAGACGATCGCCGAGACGCACAAGATCTTGTACAATTTCATGTGTATGATGTAATGAATTTTACTGTACTAAACAAACTAACTACAGCTGATTATGAAACTCGTTACAATCAACTAAGACTTAACTTGCCTATATGCAGAACAATGACACTAATTAAAAATACTAGTGTTGATAGTTATGCAGAAGCTAAAATGTTACACGATATACACTTAGCTCAAGGTTATGAAGGTTCTATACTTAGACTAAATAAACCTTATGAGCAAAAACGTTCTTACAACTTACAAAAGTTTAAAGACTTTAGTGACACTGAAGCTACAATTATTGGCTATGAAGCAGGTAAAGGTAAGTTTACAGGTCTTATTGGTAAATTCTTTATGCAAGATGATGACGGCAACAAGTTTGGCTGTCCAATCGGTAAAGGTTACAACTTCAAAGATCGTAAGTTTATACTAGATAATATACATAACTATATTGGTGAGCGTGCTACGTTTACATACTTTCAACGTACAAATGCAGGTAGCTACAGACATCCGTTATTCAAAACATTACGTAATTATGAGTAAA
>JAAXIF010000009.1 GCA_012270485.1 Sphingobacteriales bacterium
AAATATAGAAAATGTGATACAGGAGAACACATATTTTTTATATCGACAATCCATATTTAATAGGGTAAATAACGCACTGTATGGCTACACAAAGAGAGATTGCAGACCATTTGGATTTATCAGTCAAAAGAGTCTCAGAACTCATTAGAGATGGAGTTTTGCCCTCAAAAAAAGGTAGAAGTCCTTTAAATATAGATGTTTGCAGAATCTCATATATTTCATACCTAAGAAAGTTAGGCGGATATCACAAACGAAGCGGATCAGGTGATATTGCAGAAGAAAAAACCAAACTAACTGCTGCTCAAGCAAGAAAAGCAGAGTTAGAAGTAGAAGAACTAGAAGGTAGCTTAATACCAGCACAATTAGTTGAAGATACTTGGGTTGACTATGTAGCTAATGCTAGAGCAAAGCTATTAGGACTACCTTCAAGAATCGCACATCAAGTTATAACTGTAGATAAATATGCAGAAGCAGAATTAATAATAAAAGAACAAGTGCATGAAGCACTTAACGAGTTAGCTCAAAATGGAATACCTCAAAAATATAGAAAAGGTGATACAGGAGACAAATCAGATATGGACTCCACCACCCAATCTGAAGATTAGCGATTGGGCTGATAGCTACAGACGTTTATCACCTGAATCTTCAGCAGAAGCAGGTCAATGGAGAACTGATAGAGCAGAGTATCAACGAGAGATAATGGATGCTTTTAATGATCCTGATACTCAACGAATAGTTGTAATGACAAGTTCTCAAGTTGGTAAAACTGAAATCTTACTTAATGCTATTGGATATTACATTGATCAAGATCCCAGCCCTATGCTAATAGTTCAACCAACATTACAAATGGGACAATCTTTTTCTAAAGATAGACTTGCATCAATGATAAGAGATACCGACAAGATTAAAGATTGTGTAAAAGATGCAAGAAGTAGAGATAGTGGTAATACAACTATGCATAAGAAGTTTGCTGGTGGTCATTTATCAATAGTTGGCTCTAATTCTGCATCAGGATTAGCATCAAGACCTATCAGAATCTTACTAATGGATGAAGTAGATAGATACGAGCAATCAGCAGGAGCGGAAGGTAGTCCAATAAGTCTAGCTGTAGCTAGAACTAAGACATTTTGGAATAGAAAGATATTTATGTGTTCTACTCCAACAATAAAAGGATTATCTGCTATAGAAACTGCTTTTGAAGAATCAGATAAACGCTACTACCATGTTCCTTGTCCTGAATGTAATGAAAAGCAAGTTCTTAAATGGAAAAACGTAGTTTGGGATGAAAATCAACCTGAAACAGCTTCTTATGCTTGCGAACATTGTGGTTCAGTCATAGAAGAACATAAAAAACAATGGATGTTAAAAAATGGTGAATGGATAGCATCAGCACCTAAGTCTGATACAGCAGGATTTCATATATCAGAGCTATATTCAGTTTGGTCTACTTGGGCTGATATGGCAAAAGCATTTTTAGAAGCTAAAAAGAATCCTGAGATGTTAAAGACATGGATTAACACTGCTCTTGGAGAATCTTGGGAAGAACAGGGTGAAGCTGTTGAATACGAAACACTATTACAGCGTAGATTAAATTATGATTACACAACAATACCTGAAGATGTTTTAGTTTTAACTGCTGGTGTTGATACACAAAAAGACCGATTGGAACTGCAATTAGTTGGTTGGGGTAAAAATTACGAAGCATGGGTTTGTGATTACAAGATATTTTGGGGTGATCCAAATGCTCTAAATGTTTGGAATGACTTGGATGCTTATCTAAAGAAACGATTTAAAACTGAATCTGAGAGATTAATACCTATATCTTGTTGCACAATTGACTCAGGCGGACATCATACCAATATGGTTTACCAATTTACTAAACCACGACAAGCAAGAAGGGTGTTTGCAGTTAAAGGTTTATCTACAGCAGGTAAACCAATAGCTAATAGACCTACATTTGTTGGTAAAAACAAAGCTGTACTCTATGGTGTTGGCTCTGATAGTGCAAAAGAAGCTATTTTTGCGAGATTAGCTGCTGATCCTGAACAAACAACGCTACATTTCTGCTCAGACTTAGATGAAGAGTATTTTAAGCAGCTTACAGCAGAAAAAAGGGTAACTAAGTACGTTAGAGGTAGAAAAACGCTTGTTTGGAAGCAAGTAGCTGCAAGAAACGAAGCATTAGATACGTTAGTCTACAATTTTGCAGCAATTTACATCTTAAACCCTAATTACGACTCAATTGAGAACAAAATACTCACTCAAGAGTCAAAACCAAGAGAAAAACAGCAAAATACACCAAAAAGAGGGATAAATAGAGGTAATTTTGCTACAAATTGGAAATAAATATATAAATATCAAACCCATATATTGACAATTAGGTAATGCACCTTAGTGTTAATAGTAGATTAATCTAATTATTAACGAGGTTTTTGCTTGTCTAACGCATTTGATAGAGAAAATTACCCACAAAAAGAACCAAGTACACTTGTTCTAGGTGATTATTGGGCATGGAAACGTGACGATTTAGCTGATACCTATCCTATAGGCTCATACGCACTTACTTATGAGTTTCACAATGATGTAGGCGGTGGTGGAGTAAACAAATTCACACTTACTGCTACTGAAGCAAACGATACATATTACATAGAAGCTGCATCATCCTCTACAACTGGATATGCAATAGGTGATTACATTTGGGAAGCATATATAACTAAAACAGCAGACTCTAATAGGGTTATGGTTGATTCAGGAAGAACAACTATTACTCAAAATCTAGCTGATACTAACGCTGATCTAAGAAGTCATGCAAAAAAAGTATTAGATGCAATAGAAGCTGTTATTGAAAACAGAGCATCAATGGATCAAAGCTCTATGTCTATAGCTGGTAGGTCTTTATCAAGAATGTCTATAGATGAACTTATGACATTCAGGGATAGATACAAAGCTGAATATTTAAAAGAAATCAAACTAGCAAGAATCAGAAATGGGCAAGGAACTGGCAACACGCCGAAGGTAAGGTTTACTAAATAATGGCATGGTATAACAGAATCTTAGGAATAAACGAACCTAAGAAGAAAAAAAGACAAGCATTTAGAAGAAGCTACTCAGGAGCTAATACAGGTAGATTATTTGCAGATTTTGTTACTACATCTACAAGTGCTGATGCTGAAATCAAAGATAACATAAGAATATTAAGAGATAGAGCTAGAGAACTAGCTAGAAATGACTCTTATATCGCTAGATACCTGAATTTAATGGTCAGTAATGTTATTGGTAAACATGGAATCAGAGTATCTTCAAAAGCAAGAAACGATAATGGATCATTAGATATAGGTGCTAATTTACTTATAGAAAGAGCATGGAAAGAATGGGGACAAGTTGGGAATTGCACAACTAATGGAAGATTATCCTTTTTAGATTGTCAAAAGATATTTGTTGAGTCTCTATGTAGAGATGGTGAAGTATTAATTAGAAAGATAAAAGACAATAAATCACCATTTGGTTTTACTTTACAGTTTTTAGAAGCTGATCATTTAGACGAAACAAAAAACGATTTCTATAAAGCTACAGGCAACCGCATTAAGATGGGTGTTGAGGTAGATAAGTACGATAGACCAGTAGCTTATCACTTATATAAAGACCATCCATACGATAGAGTTTATTTAGCTCAAGCTCAACATATAAGAGTACCAGCAGATGAAATAATACACGCTTATTTACCGCAACGAGCAGAACAAACTAGAGGTGTTTCTTTAGTTGCTACTGCTATGGCTAATGTCAAGATGCTAAATGGTTATTTAGAAGCTGAAATAGTAGCTGCTAGAGTTGGTGCTTCTAAGATGGGGTTTTTTACCTCAAGCGATGGCGATGGGTATGTGGGTGATGGAGAGTTTACTGATACTTTTAACCCAACAATGAACGCTCAAGCTGGTGTATTTGAACAACTACCGCAAGGCATGGATTTCAAAGCATTTGATCCTACGCATCCTACATCTGCATTTGATTCTTTTACAACTAGCGTACTTAGAAGTATTGCTTCAGGTCTTAATATTTCTTATCACTCGCTATCAAATGACCTTACATCAGTTAATTACAGCTCAATAAGACAAGGTGCTTTAGAAGATAGAAGCATGTATCAGATATATCAACAGTTTGTAATTGAGCATTTTGTAAACCCAGTATTCCAATCTTGGTTAGAAATGGCTATATCAACAGGTTATATCAATTTGCCTATGGGTAAATTTGATAAATTTGCTAGGTCAATTAACTACATACCAAGAAGTTTTGCATGGATTGATCCTTTAAAAGAAATGCAAGCTAACGTAATAGGATTACAAAATGGAACACTTACTTATTCTGATATTTCTGCTTCTTATGGTAGAGATACTGAGGAATTATTTGAACAACATCAAAAAGAAATAGAACTAGCCAAACAATACGATATAGAACTAGCTTATCAACCATTTGGTCAAAAACTCCCTGTAGAAGCAAAGATACAAGGCGGAGAAGAGGAAGAAGATGCCTAAGCCAACTGAAGGAATGAAAGTAGAAGCTCGCAAGGGTTTAGCTTGGCGAGAAGAGTATGGTCGTGGTGGTACTAGAGTTGGTGCTACAAGAGCTAGACAAATAATAGCTGATGAAAATCTATCTGATGAAACTGTAAAAAGAATGTATAGCTTCTTCTCAAGACATGAAGTAGATAAGCAAGCAGAAGGTTTCAAACAAGGTGAAGATGGTTATCCCTCAAATGGAAGAATTGCATGGGCATTGTGGGGTGGTGATGCAGGATTTAGATGGTCTAAATCAAAAGTAAATCAAATGAAAAATGAAGATAGAGATTTAGAACTTTTAGAAACAAGAGATACTGAAGATACTCTTAGAGAAAAAGCTAGAGAACATAACGAAGATGTTGGTGATAATCCAGCAAAAAGAACAAGCTATTCAACATTACAAAAAGTTTATAACAGAGGTATTGGTGCATATAACACTAATCCTTCAAGTGTTAGACCTAATGTTTCATCAAAAGAACAATGGGCAATGGCACGTGTTAATAATTTTTTACGAGTCTTAAAGACTGGTAAATACAAGTCAGGGAAGCATGACACTGATCTGCTGCCTGAAGCACATCCTTTATCAACAAAAAATAAAGAGGAAAAAGCTATGAATAAAGAAGATAGACATATCCTCAATGTTAGCGAAACAGACAACTCTGTAGTTGTTGAATTTGCAAAGCATGAGGATGTAGAACATGAAGGTGAAGAACTAGAAACAACTGATGAAGTTTCTATGACTTCTTCTGAAGATGAGAGAAAAGTAATTGATATGCCTATGAAATTTAGAACTATCGATTTATCTAAGCACTCTTATTTAGATGAAGAAAATAGAAGAGTCAAAATAGGTGTTTCAAGTGAAGAACCTGTAGAGAGATCGTTTGGCATGGAAGTGCTAGGTCACTCGGCTGATGATATAAACATGGAGTTTATTTCATCAGGTAGAGCGCCACTTTTACTTGATCATGATATGAACAAGCAAATTGGTGTTATTGAAGAATTCAAACTAGACGAGACAGCAAAAAGGACAACTGCTGTAGTCAGATTTGGTAAATCTGCTTTAGCTCGAGAAGTGTTTGAAGATGTGGCTGATGGTATTCGTATGAATATATCTGTTGGCTACAGAATTGATAAGTTGGAACGACTTAATGACAAAGATGAAGTTTACTACAAAGCTAAATGGACTCCTATGGAAGTTTCTTCTGTAAGTGTGCCAGCAGATCAAAGTAGATTAGTCGGAGTTGGTCGTTCTAAAGATAAACAAAACACACAAACAACAAAGGTGAAAATAATGGAAAACGAAAAACAAGAAATTAATCTTGATGAAGTTAGATCACAAACTGTTGCTGAAGCTAAAGCTGAATTTAAAAGAAATTCAAAAGAAATCTTAGATTTAGCTGTAAAACACAACAAAAGAGATTTAGCTGACAAAGCGATTGCCGATGGTATCTCTGTTGAAGAATTTAGAGGTGTATTATTAGAAAATATTTCTAACAACACTCCTTTAGAAACTCCTTCAGAAATTGGCATGACTAAAGAAGAAGTCAGAGACTTTAGCCTAGTAAAAGCAATTAGAGCTATGGCTAATCCTTCTGATAGACAAGCACAAAAAGATGCAGAATTTGAATTTGAATGTTCTGCTGAAGCTGCTAGACAATATGGTAAAGATGCTCAAGGTATCATGTTACCAGCAGAAGTCCTCAAAACATGGGGAAAAAGAGACATCAACTCTTCTGATGATTCAACACTAATAAGTGAAGATTACAGAGGTGGAGATTTTATTGATGTATTAAGAAACGAATCTTCAGTAATGCAAGCTGGAGCAACAATGCTAAGAGGATTACAAGGTAATGTTGTAATTCCTAAGAAAACTGCTGCTTCATCTGCTGGCTGGATTGCTACAGAAGGAACTGCTGCTTCTGAATCAGAATTTACTTCAGGTTCAGTCACAATGTCTCCTAAAGTAATCGGTGCTTTTACTGATGCAACAAGACTCTTATTACAACAATCTTCATTAGATGTTGAGAACTTAATCAGAGATGACCTAACAAAATCAATCGCTACTGCAATTGACTTAGGTGCTTTAGCTGGTTCAGGTTCAAGTGGTCAACCAACAGGTATTGCTAATACTTCAGGTATCAACACAACTACATTTGCTGCTGCTAACCCAACATGGGCTGAGATCGTAGCTATGGAAAGTGCTGTTGCTAACGATAACGCTTTAACTGGTTCATTAGGATATATCTGTAGACCAGCAGACTTCGGTACTTTAAAAACTACTGAAAAAGCTAGTGGTACTGCTCAGTTTGTTGTATCTCCTGATAACACAATGAATGGTTATAACGTAATCAGAAGTAATCAAGTAACAAGTGGTGATTTCTACTTTGGAAACTTTGCTGACTTATTAATTGGTATGTACGGCGGGCTAGATATAACAGTGGATCCTTATGCACTTTCAACATCAGGTGGAGTAAGAATTGTTGCTCTACAAACTGTTGATGTTGCTGTAAGACACGCAGTATCTTTCTGTAAATCAAGCGACTAATTAACTGATGCTTAAATGGAATGGGGGTAGCAATACCCCCAGCTTAAAAATGAAAAAATACAAAATATTGCAAGACACAATGGCAAATGGGCAAAAGGTTCATGCAGGAGATATAGTTGAACTACCTGAGCATGAAGGTCATACGCTATGTGCATATAACAAAGCTGAAGAAACAACAGTTAAACCAAAAGCTAAAAAAGTAGATAGAAGTGTTGGTTTAGAAACTTCAGAAGTTAAAGCTCCAAAAAAGAGAGCTAAGAAGTAATTATGCCTATAGAAAGTGCAGCAGATTTTAACTCTTACGTTGACATAAACACTGGTCATGGAGTTACTGCTACATTTTTTGAAGTGCAACAATCTTTATGGGATTCTAGGGTTGGATTGATTGATACTTGGTTTGATATTGACTCAGGTAATACAACAAATATTAATATTATTATTGATCAAGAATATTTTAATATTGAAGGCGGTACTGTTCCTGTAGCTGGATATCAACCAAGAGCAATTGTTAAATCTACTGATGTTCCTTATATATCCCATGAAGATAAGTTAGTTGTTAATGCTATTACAACTGATCAAGGTAATGTTTTAAAAGCTGAGACTACTTTTTTAGTCAAAACAGTAGAGCCTGATAATACAGGTTTAATTTCATTAGTTTTAGAGGAACAGTAATGTCTCAATTTAGATTAGAAACTGAATTAGATATGGCTGGATATCTTGATATAGATTATGGGCATGGTGTATCAGCAGTTTATACAAATAGTGGTGGTACAGCAGCAACTATAAACGTGATTCTAAATAATGAATATGTAGAACAAGAAGAAGGAATAGGTGTAGAAGCTCTAAAACCTATTGCTTATTGCAGAACAGTAGACATACCTAATATTGCTTTTGGTAATAGATTGGATGTATCTGCAATTAAAGATGTAAATGGTAACGTGCTGAAAGCAGCACAAAGTTATACAGTTGTTAATATTCAGTCTGATCGCACTGGTTTTTCTGCATTAATGTTAGAGGAAATATAGTGGCGAATCATTTAAGACAACAAATTAGAGAATACTTTGGAACAACTCTAAATAATTTAACAACTACTGGTACAAGAGTTTATGAGTCTAGGGTTTATCCATTAGAAACAGTACCAGCATTAGCTATCTACACTAAATCAGAAACATCAGAACCTATCGTTATTGGAACTGATAGGTTAATGAGTAGAGAGTTAAGTGTAGTAGTAGAAGGTTTTGCAAAAGCATCAAGCAACTTTGACGACACGATAGACACAATAAGTAAAGAAGTTGAAGAAGCTATAGCTGCTGATAGAACTTTAGGTGGATTGGCTAAAGATACATATCTTGAGTCAACTGAAATTGAATTTAACGCGGAAGGTGAAAAACCATTGGGCTATGTCTCAATGACCTTCTTAACTAATTACTACGTTCAGGAAACTAATCCTGACGTAGCAGTATAAGGAGACAATTATGAAAATGATTAGTCCTGATGGAAAAGTTTCTATAAAAGCTCATCCTTCTAAGGTTGAGAGTTTATTGAATATGGGTTGGAAAGAGGAAGCAGTCCATTCGCAAGATAAAGTTAAATCTTCTTCTAAGAAAAAGTCGAAAGACGAGGTAGAAAATGGCAACACATAAAGGAAGTGAAGGAACTGTAAAAGTCGGTTCTAATGCTGTAGCTGAAATAAGATCATATTCAATTGAAGAATCTGCTGATACTTTAGAAGATACTTCAATGGGTGATTCTGCTAGAACGTATAAATCATCATTGACTTCTTTCTCAGGAAGTATAGATGTATTTTGGGATGAGACTGATACTTCAGGTCAAGGTGCTTTAACCATTGGATCAGAAGTAACTCTAAATGTTTATCCTGAAGGTGCTGATAGTGGCGATACTTATTACAGTGGTTCAGCTATTGTTACTGGTGTTTCAAGAAGTGCATCATTTGATGGATTGGTTGAAGCAAGCATATCAGTACAGGGTACTGGTGCATTAACATCAACAACAGTATAAGAAAATGTCAGCAATAGATAATCTTGTAGCTCATTATAAAAGCAAAGGGCAAAAACTGATTGAAGTACCTGAATGGGGTGATGGTGAACAACCTATGAAAATATTTTGTGAACCTATCACCCTGTTTGATATGAAAAAGTTTATGAAACTAGCTAAGGATGATGAGGTTGAGATGCTTGTATATGTATTGATATACAAAGCATTAGATGAAAATGGAGACAAATATTTTACTATCGAACACAAACAAAAATTGTTAAACGATGTTGATAGTAGTGTATTAGTGAGAGTAGCAACTGAGATTATGGGCAATATATCGCAAGGAGATATGCAAAAAAAGTAGCTGAAGATAAGCAGCTATATTCTATGTATGCCTTAGCAGAAAGATTGCACAAAACTGTTGCTGAAATCGAGGAAATGACTTTAGAAGAGTTTAATGGTTGGATTGCTTATCTAAATATACAACAAGAGGAAATACAAAAACAAAATGGCTAAATCTGATATAAAAGTACGAATACTAGGAGAAAATAAAACTGGTGCTGCTTTTAGAAAATTTAAAGGCGATATAGACTCTACGCAAAATGCTGTTAGAAGTTTAAGAAATCAGATTATTGCTGCTTTTGGTGTTAGAGAGCTTGTTCAAGCTGGCGACACTTTTGTTAATCTTCAAAACAGAATGGGTGCTTTAACTGGTAGTGCTGCTGGTACAGCACAAGCTATGGCACATATGAAAAGAATTGCATTAGAATCTAGATCAGATTTTGATGCAGTTGGCGACTTATTTGCAAAAATTACTTTTGCAACTAAAGAGATGGGTTTATCTCAACAACAAGTAGCTGATGCGACACAAACTGTTGCAAACACATTTATTATCTCAGGTGCTTCTGCTATTGAAGCTGCTAATGCTTCAAGGCAGTTAGCTCAAGGTTTAGCTTCAGGAACGCTTAGAGGTGATGAACTTAATTCTGTTATGGAACAAAACTCTGCATTAGCTGAGTTATTAGCTAAAGGTTTAGGTGTTTCAACAGGTAAATTAAGAGAGATGGGAGCTGCTGGTAAGATTACAGCAGAAAACAT
>JAAXIF010000044.1 GCA_012270485.1 Sphingobacteriales bacterium
GCATAATGTCAGAAATTAGAGTTACAAATGTTATAGGAGAGAATGGGAGTAGTCCCGTTAACTTTACACAAGGCATTAATATGTCTGGTATTGTTACTGCAACTTCTTTTGTACCAACAGTTGGACAACTATCTCATCGCAACAAGGTGATAAACGGAGCCATGAACATCTGTCAGAGAGCCGTTTCAGAAAATAATATAAGTGCAAGTGGATATTATATAGCAGATAGATTTAATATTAATATGGTTAATGTTGGTTCATTTAGAACTAACCTATTTCAAAGTACTCAGTCTCCTGATGGTTTTAACAATAGTTTAGGAGTGTCTATTGGAACTGGAACTGCAGGTGCAATTGCATCAAGTGAGAGGGTATCTCTGGAACAAAGAATAGAATCTCAAAATTTACAAGACTTAGCTTTCGGCACATCTGCTGCAAAATCATTCACTCTGTCTTTTTATGTAAGATCAACTAGAACAGGTCAGTATGGAATAAATATGAGACAGCATGATTCTGGAAAAGATTATAACGAAAAATTTGATATATCAAGTGCTAATACTTGGGAAAGAAAAATAATAACTGTGACTGGTAACACTGGTGATACATTTGCTGATGATAATGGAATTGGTTTGTGGTTTAGAATAATGTTAAGAGCAGGTTCCAACTCTGTTGGTAATGTAAATTATCAATCTTGGGGGTCTTCTGATGATGATAAAGCACCTACTGGTCAACAAACAACTTGGGGAACAGATGCTAGTGATGAATTTTATTTGACGGGAGTTCAATTAGAAGTCGGTTCCGTAGCAACCCCGTTCGAGCACAAAAGTGAACAAGAAGAACTCTTAAGATGTTATCGTTATTATTATAAGATGGGTAAGTTAGATTATAAAGGAACACATATGGCTGCAAATGAAGTATATGGTATTGGTATGTCAGATAATGATAATACTAACATATATTGTCAAATAAATTTTCCAGTTCCGATGAGAGAACCACCATCAACTTTAGATCAAGCAGGAGCCAGTAATTATAATGTTAGAAGAGATACAACACAAACTTGCACTGGTAATCCCTCACTGACTAGTGGATCAGAGTTTAGTTTTAGAGTAAATTTTCCTAAATCAAGTCATGGTTGGGGAACTGGTCAAATGTTATGGTGTATGTCTGCTGGTTCGAGTAGTTACTTAGGATTCTCCGCAGAACTATAAATAAAGTATGTCAGAAATTAGAGTTACAAGTATAGTCGGAGAGAATGGTGGAGATCGTGTCGGTCTTACCACTGGACTGACCGTGGGACCTTTGACTGGAACGACTGGTATTGGTGCAACAATCACTCATCAAGGTCACGCACAATTCGCTGGTGTATGTACTGCAACTTCATTTAGTGGTAGTGGTGCGAACTTAACTGGTGTTAATACTTCATTATCAAATGTAAAAGTAACAAGAACAAGTATATCAAACATATCTGGTGTTTCTTATTATGATGTGACGTTACCAGCTAATTGCTTCAAAGTAGAATTTTCTGGAATGAATTTGTCAAGTTCTGGTAACTCATATCCAATTTTTAGAGTTGGAACATCTAGTGGAATAATGAGTGGTAGTAGTGATTATAAATTTTGTCAGAACAAAATAGGTGCTAGTACTGCAGGAACATTTGAAACTAATAGTTTAATTTACACCTCTGGATATATCGCTGGTAGTTCTGGTGATCTACATACTACACAAGCAACATTCATGAAATGTGGCACAGGAGAACGATGGACATATACATCTATTACTATGGAAGAAGGTAACACTTCATCGCAGGTAACTGTTGCACATCCACAGAATGGTAGTAATGCCTTAACCACAATTAGATATCTTACTCACGATGGTGCTAATTTTGATTCTGGTGAAATTAGCTGGACTTGTTGGAGCACAACATAAATAATCAAATGGCATCAGAAATTAGAGTCAATAAAATAACGCACACCGCAGGTGTTGGTACAATCACAACCAACGTCGATGGTATTG
>JAAXIF010000088.1 GCA_012270485.1 Sphingobacteriales bacterium
CTAGGTGCTAGGTGCTAGGTGCTAGGTGCTAGGTGCTAGGTGCTAGGTGCTAGGTGAGAATTTTTTGATTTGCAAGGTAAATAATAAACCCAGTACCTAGCACCTAGTACCTAGTACCCTTCAGCAAAAAATGCGGGAAATACCTAACGATAAACATATCTCAACTTTATAGATTACAGGAAAATTGTATGATGCGAGATTTCAAAACTTTAGGGATATGGCAACGATCAGTTAAGTTGGCTAAGACAATTAATGATTTGACTCAATCATTTCCTGCTCATGAAAAGTTTGGATTGGCTGTGCAGATGAATCGATCAGGAGTATCCATTGCATCCAATATCGCAGAAGGCTGTGGCAGAAGAACGATAGCGGATCAAACATATTTTATTCATGTTGCTATTGGATCTTCCTATGAACTAGAAACTCAAATTGAAATAGCTTTTCTGAGTCATTATATAAGTGCAAGCATCTATCAGTCTACCGTATCTGAACTCAACACGCTTCAAAAAATGATGGTGGGTTATGTAAGAGGGTTGGGGGTTAGGTATTAGGTGCAGGGTGCTAGGTACAAGGTACTGGGTACAAGTCTCGCCGAAGGCGAGACAAAAAACTAGTACCTTGTACCTTGTACCTAGCACCCAAATAAAAAAGCTGCCCCTTACGAGACAGCTCTTTCTTATTTTTACCTTTTCCTTCTTAACGTTTATTGCGGCGGGAGGGGAAGAATTGACCGGTTTTGGCTTTGCGGGAAATTCCTTCGGCGGCTCCGTAGTGACTCATCGCACAACGGAAACCGATGGTATTGGTACTTAAGTCTTCTTCTAGGAAGCGACGTGCTCCCGGACTCAACCAGAATGCTCTGTCATTCCAACTACCACCTTTGTATACACGTGACTTATCTGATACCAGTGAAGTAACACCATAGCCATAATATACAGCACTGGAAGAATCACCATCGAGATAGTTGGTTGCATAAGAACGCTGATAGTTTCTTCTGTTGCGTAAAGTTGAGTCTTCTTCCAATACGGTTTTGATTCTACCCTTATCATCACGCAAGTTGCCTTGTCCACCACTCATGTCAATTTTACGGAATTCATTACCGCGGAATGTATTAAAGTCATCACCATCCAAAGAGTTCAATGGACGATATACATCAGATACCCACTCACTCACGTTACCACTCATGTTGTATAGACCATAACCATTGGGAACGAATGAAGTTACTTCTGCAGGTATTGCAGCATTATCGTTCAGTCCGCCAGCCACACCCATGTTATCACCGGCACCTCTTTTAAAGTTGGCGAGGAATGCACCTTGATAAGCACTTTTCTGTGTGTAACGAACATTGTCATAACCATTGTTCTTCCAAGAATAGATCTGCTTGTTGGCGATCAATTCTTCTCCACGTTTAGATCCTTTTGATTTCTTCTGCGGGTTCTCTGCGATATAACCATAGGCTGCATATTCCCATTCAGCTTCTGTTGGTAGACGATAATCACCAAACAGAATACCATCTTCAAATGTCACTTTGGTTCTTGGACGACCATTGGCATCTTTCAATGGATTCTTTTTAGAAGTAGCTGTTCTGCCGGGAGTAGCCTGGTACTCATCCATCAGATAGGCTTTGGTATTGAAGTTGTCTTGTCCGGAACCGTTCAATTCTCTTTTGATCTGGTTTCTGGCATCCAAGTAACCCTTACCCATCAGGGTCAGTTCGTTGACGCGGTCGGTACGCCAGATACAGAAGTCTGTAGCCTGCTTCCAACTCACACCTACTACCGGATAGTAGTTGTAGGAGGGGTGACGGAAATAATATTCTACATACGGCTCATTGTAAGCCAGCTCACTGCGCCATACAAGGGTGTCGGGTTTGGCTTCTTCCACAATGGAATCCATCCCTGCACCACCAAATACGTTGGTGAGCCAGTAGAGGTACTCGCGGTAATGAACGTTGGCTACCTCTGTTTTATCAATGAAAAAGGAATTGACTGTAATACGACGGGGGATATTGTTCCAATCACCCATCACATCTTCCTGGGCAGCACCCATGGTAAATGTACCACCCTGTACGAATACAAGTCCGGGAGCAGCTTTAATGTCTTTCGGCTTGGCAACATTGAAGTTACCCTGATTCTTGTCATTGTAATTCCATCCGGTAACCGTTGATTTCTCAGGTTTCTTTTTGAAAATCTTACAGGATGACATAGCGCCTGTTAACGTCAACAACAAGAGCAAATTGCGTGTTGTTTTCAATACTTGCATGTGATTCTCGTGTTTGTGGAGTATAGATGTTTCGCTAATGTCTCAATTTACGTATATGCGAATATAGAAGTTTTATGTTTATGGCGATAATGGAGGGGGAAATTCTATTGTTAGTAAAAGGCTAATTTTAAAGGGGTTAGGTGCGAGGTTTTAGGTGCTAGGTGCAAGGTGCTAGGTACTAGGTAATGGGTGATCAGGTTATCGGGTGATTGGGGGTAGACAATTGAGATTGAATGTTTTGGCTATTGGGGTTGACCATTACAATTCATCATTCACTATTCATCACTTACTCAATTTACCAAGGGTTGACTTTCGGTTATTTAGAGGATGTAGGGGGAGTTCTACGGGAAATTGTTAAATTTTTGTACAGCGCTGTGCGCCTCCGTGTTGCACGGAGTTTGGCGCAGGAGACGTAACAAAATGGATCGTCATTCCGATCCGCCGCGGCGGATGGAGGAATCTCCTGACTATGGGGAAATTTTTATAGGGTGGAGAATCGTGATGTTGCTAACAGTGAGGGGATGTTTCGATCCGCCTAGGCGGACTCAACATGACGGTCTTGTTAGGATCGGAATGACGGTTTTTATTGTGGGGTTAAATTTTACCGCAGAGGTCGCAGAGTTTGACGCAGCGTTTCGCAGAGAAAAAAGGGCTGATATTTGTGATTCGTTATGATAAGAAGCATCGTACTATTGGGAATCGTATTCGTGATAACCACTGCAAGTGGTTTTTCACAGCGACAGTATGCTTCATCCTCTGTCTTATCATCCGGCAACTGGCTAAAAATCGCCGTTAAAGAAGCCGGCATCTACAAAGTAGATGCGTCTTCTCTCACCCCTTTAGGGGCAGGGGGGGCTGGGGGGGCTGGGATTTCCTCTTCTTCTATTCGTTTATACGGCAACGGCGGCGCCATTTTAGGCGAACAAGCAAACGCAGATTATATCGATGATCTTTTTGAAAATGCGATTCAAGTAATGGATGGTGGGGATGGTATTTTCAATAACAACGATTATTTCCTCTTCTATTCCAATGGTAGCGGTCATTGGCAAAAAGACAGTGTGCAACAAAGTTTTCGATTCATTAAAAATCTGTACAGCGATTCTGCTTACTATTATATTTCCATCGGTGGTATCGGTAAAAGAATACAGGAACAAAATGTTCTGCCTGTATCAACCATTACGGTTACCTCATTTCAGGAACGTGCGGTGGTTGAGAATGATCTGGTGAATTTGATCGGATCCGGGAAAGAGTGGTACGGAGAAAAATTTACTGCCGGTTCTTTATCCAGAACTTTTGCGGTGAACTGGCCCAATGTCATCACACAAACGCCTTTTCGTCTAAGGGCTTCTTTTGCTTCCAGAAATATAGGCGCTTCTGCTTCTATGCTAACAACTGTCAACAGTACACCGTCAACTCCATTGACCTTTCCTTCAGTCACAGGAACTTTTCTAGATCGATATGCCGTGCATCAGGAACAAGAGCAATTCTACCATGCAGCGCAATCTTCTACTATCATACGTTTCGATTATCAGTCTGCAGCTTCAGGTGCTGAATCTTGGTTGAATCGATTTGAATTGTTTGGAAGAAGAGCATTGATCAAACCGACTGATCAGGTATTGTTGTTTCGAGATTGGGCTTCTGTGAGTAATGGGGCTGTTGCGCGGTATGAATTATCCGGTGCTACTACCGGAATAAAAGTATGGGACATCACTTCTCCATTCGTTCCGGTTGCCATGCGTAATCTCTCATCAGGCAATTTTATTTTTCATCAAGATGCCGCTCGACTTAGAGAATATGTAGCATTTACGGATGCACAAGCATTGACTCCTGTAGTGATGGGAACTGTTAGCCATCAAAACTTACATGGATTAACTGTTCCTGAATACCTCATCATTACACATCCTTCTTTTGTAACAGCGGCACAAAGTCTGGCTAGTTTTCATCGTCAACAATATTCGCGTACTGTTGCGGTAGTCAGTACTGAGCAAGTGTATCAAGAATTCGGTTCAGGTATTGCTGATCCTACGGCTATTCGCAATTTTGTGAAAATGCTGTATGATAAAAACAGCAGCACTTTGAAATATCTTTTGTTATTCGGTAGTGGCTCTTATGATCCACGTAATCGGGTAGCAAATAATTATCGGTTTATTCCTACACATCAAAGCAATCAATCACTCGATCCTATTTCCAGTTATACATCGGATGATTTTTTTGGGATGTTGAATGATACCGTGGATATCAATCGCGGTGCGGCTCAACAGGCATTGGAGATTGCGGTTGGACGCATACCTGCTCGGAATCTTAGCGAAGCCAATGCGATGGTCGATAAGATCATTCGTTACCATCATCCTTCTCGTTTTGGTGAATGGAGAAATCGATTAATGTTCATTGCAGATGATCGTGATCAAAACTTGCATTTGAATGATGCAGAAGGGGTAGCTGCGGTTACCAAAAACACCATTTTTCAAACTGACAAGATTTACCTGGATGCTTTCCCCTTGGTGAGTGGTAGTGCTGGTGCGCGTTATCCGGCAGTGAATGAAGCCATCGTGAATCGAATGAATCAAGGGGCATTGATCGTGAACTATAGTGGACATGGTAACCATATTCGTCTGGCCGATGAAGCAGTCTTTACCACAGAGGAAGCGATTCGTTTACAGAATGCTTCACGTTTGCCTTTGATGGTAACAGCGAGTTGTGATTTTTATCCCTTTGATGATCCTGCAAAAAATGCATTGGGTGCACAAATGTTATCGGGTGACTCCACGGGTGCCATCGCTTTATTAACCACTGCCAGATTGGTATTGGCTGCGAGTAATCGTATCATCAATGAATATTTTATTCAAGAAGCCCTTCAACGCGATCCTTCCACTCAACAGTATTTATCATTAGGAGAAGCTTTTCGAAGGGCAAAAAATTTGGCAGTCATTCAGTCGGGAGAAATATTGAATTCAAGAAAATTTGTTTTGCTGGGTGATCCTGCCATGCGTTTATCTTATCCCGCTCATCGTGTTCAGTTGACAGCAGTGAATGGTAGACCGGTAGCAACAGGAGATACTTTGCGAGCCTCTTCCCGTTATATCCTCGAAGGACAAATTACAGATGCTTCCGGCAATCGTCTTCGCGATTTTACCGGAACCATGGAAACCATCATTCAAGATAAACCACGCAGTATCTCCACACTCGCCAATGAATCGGGCAGTTTTGTGACAAGGTTTGAACAACAGTCGGCCGTCTTGTTCAAAGGTGTTTTTTCAGTAGATACAGGTCGATTCCGCATAGAAGTAATACTACCCAAAGATGTCAGTTTTCAACCGGGTAAAGGCAAGATCAGTTTCTATGCCTATGATGCACTTCGTGATGCCTCGGGTGCTGATACCAACTTGGTGATGGTGGGTAGTGATCAATTATTAACCGATCTTACCGGTCCGGCGATTCGTTTATTCTTGAACGATACCCAATTCAAAAATGCTGGTCTGACACATGAAACACCTTTGCTGATTGCGCAGTTATCAGACAGCTCCGGAATCAATACATCGGGGAATGGGGTGGGACATGATATTACCCTCATCATCGATCATGAAGTCAGGAATCAACGGGTATTGAATGATCTGTTTGTGGCTGACAGGGATAGTTGGTCTTCGGGTAGTCTTCAGTTTCGTTTGCCGGTACAAAGCAATGGTGCGCATCAGTTGCGGTTGAAGGCATGGGATGGTGCGAATAATTCTACCGAAGCAGTATTGGATTATGTGGTGGTGAAGCGAGAGCAGTTGAAATTGTCTAAAGTGATGAACTTCCCCAATCCGTTTTTTGATCGCACCCGCTTCTCGTTTGAACACAACCAACCCCATACGGATTTGAAAGTAGATATCTATATTTATCAATCTTCCGGCAGACTGGTAAAGCGCATTTCTAAGCAGTTGAACACAGCCGGTACCAGAAATATTCAAATTGAGTGGGATGGAAGAGATGAATCAGGACGAAAAATCCAAAAAGCTGTTTATATTTACAATATGGTTGTTCAATCCGGCACCCAAAAATCTTTTCACGCCGGACAACTTATTCTCCTTTAATTGACTCTATGGGTTGAATTTTACTCGTTTTCCTTATCGAAAAAACACTGTGCAACTCTGTGCCGCGCTTTGTGTTTTCTGTGGTAAAATAACCACAGAGTGAACGGAGTTTGACACAGAGTTACACAGCGTGTTTTTAGCTTATAGGTCTTAGCTTATGTTTTTAAGTAAAGAAATACATTTTCTACTATTTGCTATGATCCATAAGCTATAAGCTAAGCGATGCTTGCATTCCCAATTTTTTAAAATATATTGCTTCATGCTTTTTACCTCTAAGAAAACCCTGACAGCCATTATTGGATTACTGTTGTCTGTTGCTGCTATTGCACAGGACTCTGTGAATATTGTTTCTACTGCTGTTCCTTTTTTGCGTATTTCTCCGGATGCACGTGCGGGGGGAATGGGTGATGTGGCCATTGCCACCACTCCGGAAGCCAATGCTCCTTTTTGGAATTTATCCAAAGTGATGTTTGCTCCGCGTAAATCAGCTATTGCTGTCAACTACACACCTTGGTTGAAAGACCTTGGATTGAATGATGTATATCTCGCCAGTATGGCCGCTTATCATCGCCTGGATGATGAGCAAGCGATCTCATCAACACTTCGCTTTTTTAGTTTGGGTAATATTCAGCTCACCGACTTTTCAGGTAATGTATTGAACTCTGTTCGTCCCAGTGAGTTTGCTTTTGATCTGGGTTATTCCAGAAAGCTGAATGAGAAAATGAGTATTGGTGTGGCTTTGCGTTATATCAATTCAAGATTGGTTGTAGGTGATGTGGGAACGGGTGTAGTGTACAAGGCCGGTAATGCTGTTGCGGGTGATGTGTCTGTATATCACAATGGTTTGGATGAAGATGGGAATGGGTGGAATTGGGGTGTGGTATTGTCGAACTTGGGTAGTAAGATCGGTTATACCAATGATGCGAGAAACAAAGATTTTATTCCTGCCAATTTGGGTATTGGTGTTTCTTATACCAAAGTATTGGATGAAAACAATAAGATCAATTTCGCCTTAGACATGAATAAACTATTGGTGCCATCACCACCGGTTGCCACCGGAAATTTCACAGTAGATTCTACCAATCTTTCTAACTACCGAACAACAGGTGTAGTCAGCAGCTGGATGAAATCTTTTGGTGATGGAACAGGCTTCGGAAAATCTTTACAAGTATCAGTTGGAGCAGAGTATAGTTACAATAACCAATTCTTTTTCCGCAGTGGTTATTTCTATGAAAATAAAAACCGTGGCAACAGAAAATACTTTAGCGTTGGTGCCGGTTTTAAACTCGACTTTATGGATATCAACTTCTCGTACCTAGTACCTTCTGGCAGCGGTGTTACACGTAATCCGTTGTCGAATACTTTGAGGATAGGAGTTGTTTTCAGTCTTGAGCCTAAGGAATAGGAGGTGCTAGGTGCAAGGTACTAGGTACTAGGTGCAAGTTTTTTGTCTCCCCGAAGGTCAGGCTAGCACCCAGTACCTAGCACCTAGTACCTAGTACCCCGCTAACAAACAAACCGCATGCGCAACGAGTCCTTCCTTCCTTCCTACAAATCCCATTTTCTCCGTAGTAGTAGCTTTAATAGAAACATCTTTTATGGTAATGCCTAGAATGCCTGCAATGGTTTCTTGCATTTGGGGGACATAGGGTTTTATTTTGGGGGCTTCGAGGCAGAGGGTGGAGTCTATGTTGATCACTTTATAGCCTTCGGCTTCGATCAATGACTTTGTTTTGGCCAGTAGGATCTTACTGTCTATGTTCTTGAATTCATTAGAAGTATCCGGAAAATGAACACCGATATCACCCAATGCGGCTGCTCCCAGCAGCGCATCGCAGATGGCGTGGAGGAGTACATCGGCATCACTATGTCCGAGTGCGCCTTTGTCGTGGGGTATTTTGATGCCACCAATGAATAAGTCTCTTCCTTCAACCAATTGATGGTAATCTATGCCGTAGCCGATACGTATGTTCATGGTGCGAAGATAGAGCGGTTTGATCTTTGTCCGGCGGACCCCTTTGGGGATTTTTTGATCTTTGATTTTTTGATTGGGATATTGGGTGATCGGGTGATCAGGTGATCGGGTGATCGGGGTTTATACCCCGGAGGGGTAAAAGAATGTAGCACATGTTTGTGCGTATGGTTTATTTACCCCGGAGGGGTAACACGGAACGGCGGGATGGATTTTTGAAACGCGTTTTGGTGGGATGGGAATGATGTTATTTTTTTCATTTGCCTATTGGATATTACACCCAAATATTCTTTGTTCAACCCCTCCGGGGTTGGGGAATTCATCTATGTTTTGTGGCTACAATCTTTTACCCCTCCGGGGTATTTTGGGGTTTGATCCGCCGCGGCGGATCGCGATGACGCGGGACGGCATTCCGACGAAGGAGGAATCTCCCACCTCTTGGGTGTTTGGTTTTAGTTTTTAACTTGTTGTGTTTTGTTCTTAGATCTTAGCGGTGATAGTTCCCTCCTTACGTCGGGATGACCCTCTTCGCCATGGTGGAGAGGGGTTTTAGGAAATCAATAATAGTTGTATTTTTGAAAAAATGTTTAGCAAAGATGTCTGCATCAAACTGGAAAATATCATTCAAGGAGTTGTCATTGAAGAATCGCAGGATACTTGCACAACAATCAGAAATCACCTTTGTAGCCGCTATACAACAAGTGCAACGGTTAAAGCTGCATTCGAAAGTAAACAACCTGTCAAAAAAGACCAGGCCCAATACCTACAACAACTAGCTACAGCTTCAGGGTTAATGCTCCCTGCTATTCCCTCTGAATGGGCTTATTTAACACGTGGCGGCGAGTCTTCTGTTTATTTAAATGTAGGCAACAAATCGGTCATCAAATTAAATGATGCTATCTATTATGCCACCTGGCTGGAATATTTCAACAGCCTTTTAATTCATAATCTACTCTTCCCGAATACCAGTTATACACTGATCGGTTTTATGATCATTGAAGATGTTTTATATGCGGTACTTGAACAACCTTTTATCATTTCCAGTGAAACTGCAGACATCCAAGCGATAAAGGAATTACTTGAATTTAATGGGTTCAGGAATACAAAAAGACAAGATTATTTTAATGAGCAGTTTGGATTAATATTAGAGGATATGCACGACGAAAATGTTATTCTCCAACAAGGGTCATTGTTTTTTATCGATACAGTTTTCTACATCACCGCTCAGCCGGGAGACAATTTGAAAATGGGCTGATTTTTGGGAATGACATCTGAGTGGTAATTGGGTAATCAGGATATCGGGTGATCAGGTGATCGGGTAATCGGGTTTTTACCACGGAGGGGTAAAAGAATGTAGCACATGTTTGTGCGTATGGTTTATTTACCCCGGAGGGGTAACACGGAACGGCGGGATGGATTTTTGAAACGCGTTTTGGTGGGATGGGAATGATGTTATTTTTTTCATTTGCCTATTGGATATTACACCCAAATATTCTTTGTTCAACCCCTCCGGGGTTGGGGAATTCATCTATGTTTTGTGGCTACAATCTTTTACCCCTCCGGGGTATTTTGGGGTTTGATCCGCCGTGGCGGATCGGGATGACGGGGGATGTCATTCCGAGTTACGACCATGGGGCAAGGAAAATATAGGATATGACATTTT
>JAAXIF010000032.1 GCA_012270485.1 Sphingobacteriales bacterium
CAACAATCACAGACATCCGGTATCAAAAATAAATTTTCTCCGGACAGCAATGGCTCATAGCTCGCAGCTCATCCATCATGAAATATTTCATTATTTTGAGTAAGAAAGAAAAATTGCTACCTATCTTCAACAAATAACGTGATGCTGGTATGCTTGGAATTTTGAAGAACATCGCTGATAATAGGAATACACAATCTTTATCTCATCGGTTTAGACAGCGCAGATTTCGTATTTTTCTGGAGATGGTTCGATCACTTCCTAAGCCAATTTCAATTTTAGATATTGGTGGCACATTGGCATTTTGGGAAGCCATGGGTTTTGCTGAAGAAGGAGTTAGCATTACTTTGTTGAATTTAGAAGTGCAACAGCAAATGAAACCTGGTTTTATGAGTATTGCCGGTGATGCTACTGCACTTGATTTTGATGATCAGTCATTTGATATTGTTTTTTCAAATTCGGTCATTGAACACCTCTATACTTTTGAGCAACAGCAAAAAATGGCGACAGAAGTACAGAGAGTGGGTAAAACATATTTCATACAAACACCTAATTATTGGTTTCCTATTGAGCCACATTGGGTATTTCCTTTTTTTCAGTATCTGCCTTTCAATTGGCGTGTATGGTTAACACAACACTTTCCACTTGGACATATCCCTAGGCAAAATGAACGATCTGAAGCAGAACGACAAGTTCGGGAAATCAGGTTGATGACAAAGGCTGAATTGCAATCCATTTTTCCAAAAGCGCAACTATATCGGGAGCGGTTTCTGTTTTTTACCAAATCGTTTGTAATGAAAAAGTGAAAAAACAAGAAACAAGAAACAAGAATCAAGAAACAAGGAAGGGTCAAGAAACAGGGAATAAGAAAGCTTCAAGCTGCATGCTACACGCTACAAGTTTAGTAGGATGGGGCGGATAAGTATGATTGATTGTGCTTCAAAGGGGTAGGAGTGAGACGTGAATGGTGAATTGTGAATGGTGAATAATTAGTTTTACAAGAATTACTCCATTCACAATTGACAATTCACCTTCCCCCAGATTTAGTATTTTTGCGGCTATGTCAGTTCAGCCGATTCGGGTGAGTATTGTTAATCAATCCAATAACCCTTTACCTGATTATGCTACGATTGGTTCATCCGGGGTAGATATCAGGGCTTTTTTAGAGCAACCCATAACTATTCAGCCTTCTGAGCGCATATTGGTACCTACGGGTATTTTTGTGGAAATACCGGTTGGGTATGAGATCCAGATTCGTCCGCGTAGCGGTCTGGCCATCAAACAAGGAATCACCTGTTTGAATACGCCGGGTACCATCGACGCAGATTATCGGGGTGAGATCAAAGTGATTCTGATCAATCTATCCGCTGATGCACAAATCATACAACCGGGAGATCGCATTGCTCAAATGGTGTTGCAAAAAGTGGAAAGAATTGAATGGCAAGTGACGGAGCAGTTGGGTGCTACCGATAGAGGGAGTGGGGGATTTGGGAGTACGGGGGTTTAGGGTGATTGGGTGATTGGGTGATCGGGTGATCGGGTGATCGGGTGCTGGGTACTAGGTGCTAGGTGCTAGGTGCAAGGTACTGGGTGATCAGGTGATCGGGTAATCGGGTGTTGTTTTTTTTTCGTTTAAAAAAATGATCATTTTGGGAAGTGTATATTCAAATATTTCGCTGATTATAAAAAAGCTCGCAGCTCGCAGCTCGCAGCTCGCAGCTTTCCTCCTCCTCTTCCTCTTCTCCTGCAAAACAGTGAAGAAAGTAGAAGCCATTCAAGAGGCCATTACTAAAAAAGATACGGCGCAGGTGGTGGTGATTAAGGAGACTCCGGAGGTGGATTCTGCTGCTATTGTGGCGGATATTATGGGGAAAGTGATTCAGAATAAGATCGACTTCCAGACTTTTAATGCCAAGATCAAAGTGGATTATGAAGGTGCAGAGAACAAAGACAATTACACCGTTTACCTGAGTATGCGTAAAGACAGTGTGATCATCATTCGGGTGAAGGGTTCGTTTCTGGGTATATCTGCTGAAGGACTGCAGGTGAAGATCAATCAAGACAGTGTGACACTGGTGCGTAAAGTAGGTGAGAAGTATATCATGAATCGCTCGATCAATTATTTGCAGGATGTTACCCAAATACCTTTTGATTTTGCTACACTTCAAGACTTGTTGATTGGTAATCCCATTTTTGTGAGTAAGAACCTGGTTTCGTACAAAAACAGCAATACCCAGCTACTGGTGGTGATGGTGGGTGAATTGTTTAAACACCTGATCAACCTGGATAAAAATGATAATCGTGTATTGTACAGTAAACTGGATGATGTAGACATGCAACGCAATCGAACTTGTGATATCACTTTTGGTGGCTACCAGCCTATGGGTGCTTATATGTTTGCTACCAACCGTAAAATATCGATGGCTGAGAAGGCAAAACTGGATATTTACCTTGATTTCAAAGAGTTTACGTTAAATGATCCGTTAAAATACAACTTCGAATTGCCAAAAAACTATAAGCGTAAGTAATTTACCCTTCAATTTTTCGTTATCAGACAAACTTTTCCGCCTGAGGCGGATAAAATTCATTGATCATGCTGAAATCTTTTTTCTCCTTTTTCCTGATCTGTTTCATCGGACTGGCCGTGCATGCCCAAACCCGTGAGGAACTGCAAAAACAGGAACAAGATCTGAAAAAGGAATTGGCGGAACTCAATAATCTGCTGTCTCAAACCCAGAAAAATAAAAAACTTTCTTTGAGTCAGCTTGCCATCATCAAACGCAAAGTGGCGATGCGTGAACAGTTGGTGAACTCCATCAACCGTCAAATACGGGATCTGGATAATACGATCTTTTTGAATGAACGCGATATCTATCGTTTGAGAAAAGAGTTGGATACTTTGCGTGTTAAATATGCCAAGAGTATTGTATTTGCTTATAAGAACAGGAGCAGTTATGAATACCTGAATTTTATTTTCTCGTCCAGAAGTTTCAATGATGCGATCAAAAGAATTACTTACCTGAAAAGCTATCGCCGTAACCGTGAAACACAGGCTGAAGCCATTATGCAATCTGAACAGTTGTTGAAAAAAAAAATTGATCTGCTCAGTAACAATAAAAAAGAACGCATCACCACACTGGAGAAGCAGAGTGAACAGTTGAAAGTATTACAAGAAGATAAAAAATCGCAAGACCAGGTTGTTGCTCAACTGAAAGGAAAAGAAAAAGAAATATCTGCACAGATACAGAACAAAGAAAGGCAACGTCAGAAAATGCAGCAGGCTGTTACTGCCATTATCAGAAGAGAAGCTGAAGAAGCAGCCAGACGTGCCAAACAGAAAGCTGCGGAAGATGCCAAAAAAGCTTCAGCGAATACCACAAAACCAACAACAGAAGGCACTCCTAAGAACAATACAGCTGCTAATAGCAATGTCACCAAGAGTGGCGCTATTAATGAACCACTGGAAAATAAGCCGGTGGCTGACAGACCCTATTCAGCACTGGAATCAACTCCGGAAGGAAGAGAAACTTCTATTCAGTTTGAACAAAATAAAGGCAGATTACCTTGGCCGGTAGATCGTGGTAATGTATATGTACCATTTGGTATTTCAACTGTTCCCGGTACCAAGCTCACACAGAAAAGTGATGGTATACAGATAGCATTACCCGAAGGGTCTGCAGTGAAAAGTGTTGCCGATGGTGAAGTGGTATATGTGGGTGAGATCAATGGCGATCTCGCAGTATTTGTAAGACATGGAAAATACTTTACATCCTATAATCAATTGTCTACCATCTCCGTTTCTGTAGGACAAGAAGTAAAAGCCGGTTCGCTGCTAGGCAGATCCGGTAAAAGCATCGACGGAGAAGGCGCTATCATCTTCATGATCAGCAACGAAAAAGCCGCGCCGATGAATCCGGAGCTTTGGTTAAAACCTAGAAGATGAAGAAACAGAGAAATAATGAATAAGAAATAAGAAACAGAGAAAGTAAACCATATTTTCTCTGTTTCTTATTTCATGTTTCTTATTTCTTATTTCTCTATCTTACGTTATGCAACAATACATCCTATCCTTCGACCAAGGAACCACTAGCAGTAGGGCTATTGTATTTGATCATTCGGGTGCTATTATTTCTGTGGCGCAGAAAGAATTCAAACAAATTTTTCCGCAGCCCGGATGGGTGGAACATGATGCCAATGAAATATGGAGTACTCAGTTGGGGGTTGCCGCCGAGGCAGTGACCAAGGCGGGATTGACCATTCAACAGATTGCAGCCATCGGTATTACCAATCAAAGAGAAACGACTGTGGTATGGGATCAACAAACGGGGATGCCCATCTTCCATGCCATCGTTTGGCAAGACAGAAGAACAGCAGCGTATTGCGACGAACTCAAAGCGGCAGGACATGCAGCAATGATTCAATCCAAAACCGGATTGATCATTGATGCGTATTTCTCTGCTACCAAATTGAAATGGATTCTCGACCATGTGGAAGGAGCCAGGGCTAAAGCTGAAAAAGGCCAACTTTGTTTTGGTACCATCGATAGTTGGTTGGTGTGGAAACTTACCAACGGTCAAGTACATGTGACTGATGTATCCAATGCTTCCAGAACCATGTTATTCAATATTCATTCTTTAACATGGGATGAAGAACTCTTACAATTATTCAATATACCAGCCTCTATTTTACCTCAAGTAAAAAGCAGTAGTGAGGTATATGGACATACACAGAATATTCTCACTGCTCACAATATTCCGATCGCCGGTATTGCCGGTGATCAGCAAGCTGCTTTGTTTGGACAACTATGTACGCAACCGGGCATGGTAAAAAATACCTACGGCACCGGTTGTTTTATGTTGATGAATACCGGTGAAAAAGCAGTGCGTTCTCAAAATCATTTACTGACTACCGTTGCGTGGAAAATTAATGGTGTTACACAATATGCATTGGAAGGAAGTGTTTTCATTGCCGGCGCCGTAGTGCAATGGTTGCGTGATGGATTGAAGATCATTCGTTCATCCAAAGAAGTAGAAACATTGGCTGCTACCGTGAAAGACAGCGATGGTGTATATGTGGTACCTGCCTTTGCCGGTTTAGGTGCTCCATATTGGAATCAACATGCACGAGGAACGATTACAGGTATTACCCGAGGAACGACCGGCGGACATATTGCTCGCGCTTCCTTGGATAGCATTGCCTATCAAACCATGGATGTATTAAAAGCAATGGAAGCAGATGCGGGTATCACGATCAAAGAATTAAGAGTAGATGGCGGTGCCACTGCCAATAATCTGTTGATGCAATTCCAAAGTGATGTATTGAATGCCAAAGTGGTTCGTCCGATTGTGACAGAAACAACTGCTTTGGGTGCTGCCTATTTAGCCGGACTGGCAGTTGGATATTGGAAGACTATTGACGAGATACAACAACAATGGCAAATGGATCGCACATTCACACCTCAAATTTCTGAGGATCAAAGACAACAGTTATCCAAAGGCTGGAAAAGAGCAGTGGGGGCGGCGGAGTTTGATACTTAGGTGCAGGGTACTGGGTGCTAGGTGCTAGGTGCTAGGTTTTTTTTGACTTGTAAAATTACAAAGATATTTGATGACAATAGTTAATTGTACCATAACACCTAAAACCTAGCACCCAGTACCTAGCACCTAGTACCTTGCCCCCAGCAACTCAACCATGAACCGAGATACACAACTACAGCAACTGCGAGAAGATATCACCTGGGATATGGTGATTATTGGGGGTGGGGCTACTGGACTGGGAGCGGCTGTGGATGCGGCATCGCGTGGGTATAAGACTTTATTGATTGAGCAATACGATTTCGGAAAAGGTACCTCCAGCAGATCTACCAAATTGGTGCATGGCGGCGTTCGGTATCTGGAACATGGTAATATTAAACTTGTTAAAGAAGCTTTGCGTGAAAGGGGATGGTTATTGAAAAATGCACCGCATCTCACTTCTGTACAACCTTTTGTGATTCCGGTGCGAAGATGGTGGCAGAAATGGTATTATGGTATGGGGCTTCGGTTGTATGATTTGTTATCGGGGAAACTATCCTTGGGACAAACCCAATTATTATCTGCCAAAGAAACATTAGCCCTATTACCGGCACTGGCTCCGGAAAAAATAAAGGGTGGTATCTTGTATTTCGATGGACAATTTGATGATAGCAGGTTGTGCATTGATCTGGCTTCCACGGCAGTATTGCATGGTGCAACACTCGTTAATTATTGTACGGTAACTGATTTGATTAAAGAGAAGAAAAAAATAACAGGTATAACCGTCCATATCGCAGATACCGATGAAACACACACCATAAAAGCTAGATCTGTTGTGAATGCAACCGGTGTTTTTACAGATACCATTTTGAAAATGGATAATCCTTCTGCTAGCAATATGGTAGATCCTTCGCAAGGTGTACACTTGGTAGTAGATGCTGTTCATTTTCCCGGTACACACGCACTCATGATTCCCAAGACAGATGATAAACGTGTTTTATTCGCTGTGCCTTGGCATAACAAAGTAGTCATCGGTACTACGGATACACCTGTTGAAGAAGTTGCTGCAGAACCATTGGTGCTGGAAGAAGAAGTGGATTATATCTTAGAACACATCAACAGATATGTATCCCCTCAAATTCGTAGAGAAGATATCAAAAGTGTCTTTGCAGGATTACGTCCCTTGGTTCGTTCCAAAGAGGGAACGAGTACAGCGTTATTGTCACGGGACCATACCATCGTAGTGTCACCCAGTGGATTGGTCACTATCACCGGTGGTAAATGGACCACTTACCGCAAAATGGCTCAGGATGCGGTTGATAATGCAGTGTTTATTTCTAAACTGGATAAACGTTTATGCATCACTAAAAATCTTCCTATCGGTGATCCTTTATCCGTACAACAGAAAAAAGAAAAAATGATTCAGGAAGATCAGGGATTGGCATCAAAAATACATCCTGACTTCTCTTACCAATGGGCAGATATTGCCTATGCTGTTCGACATGAAATGGCAGTTACGGTTGAAGATGTGTTGGCTAGAAGAACCAGACTTTTATTTTTAGATGCACATGCAGCATTGGATTGCCTAGAACAAGTAGTACTATTTATGCAAATAGAATTGAATCAATCGGATGAGTGGGTGCAAGCACAAAAAAAAGATTTTATTGAATTGGTGGAAGGATATCTTTAGGAAGGAACAAGAAAGAAGGGACAGGGAACAAGAAGGCTTCAAGCTACAAGCCACAAGCTACAAGTGTAATATTGGGCTTTGGTTTCGTGGAGGAGGATGGAACGCGGATTTAGCGGATGATTATGATTGATTGTGCTTCAAAGGGGGTATGGGTGAGAAGTGAAAAGTGAATTGTGAATTGTCAATTGTGAATGATTTACTCACTGCTGACTACTCATCATAGACCATGGACTGATGGAACGCGGATGGGGCGGATTGTTATGATTTTTCATGATTGGATGAATCAAAGTCCGTAGGACTCCTTCGGTGGGAAAATGGAATAAAAAATTAGATTTAACTATATGACAAACTTTTTATCTGAATTTTTGGGGACTGCCTTATTAATTGCATTGGGTGATGGAGTGGTGGCCAATGTGATTCTTCCTAAAACCAAGGGCAATGGTGGCGGACTCATTTCCATTTGTTTTGGATGGGGACTCGCCGTCTTTGTGGCCGTGTATGTTACGGCTCCATATAGTGGTGGACATTTGAATCCCGCGGTGACCGTTGCATTGGCTTGGTTGGGTAAATTTCCCTGGCAGGATGTACCTACTTATGTTTTAGCCCAGTTATCCGGAGCCATGACAGGTGCTTTGTTGGTATGGGCTATTTACAGACAACATTTGGATGAAGCATCTGATGCTGCTACTAAACTTGGGGTCTTTAGTACCGGACCGTCTATTCGTAGTCCGTTTCAAAATTTGCTCACGGAAGCATTGGCAACTTTTGTATTTATGATAGGTGTTCTCTTCATCATAAAACCTACTAGCTCATTGGGTGCATTGGATGCTTTACCGGTTGCATTATTGGTATTATGTGTTGGACTGGGATTGGGTGGTCCTACCGGCTGGGCTATCAATCCGGCCAGAGATTTAGGTCCACGTATCATGCACGCCATTCTTCCCATCAAAAATAAAGGCACCAATGATTGGTCGTACAGTTGGATACCCGTTATAGGACCCATACTTGGAGGGATTCTGGCGGCGGTGGTTTGGGAGGCGATTTTTTGATCGCAGATGGCAGATCTCAGATGTCAGATGTAGGATGTCAGATTTTATTGTTTATTGTCGATAGTTCGTTGTACATAGACCATAGTTGATGGTGAACAATGTAATTTTCGTCACCAAATCAGAAATCCTAAATCAAATATCAGACATCCTACATCTGACATCTGCGATCCGACATTTCTCCTTATTTTCTTTTTCCTAAAAATGGCAAGTTGAAGCTCTGTGTGCTGGTTTTTTTTCTGCGTTTTTTTTGGGGTTGGTATTCTTGGTAGTAGATGCGTACGAGAATGATGAAATAGGATATTAATAGTGGTCCGAATATGAGACCTGTAATCCCGAAATAGTGTAAGCCGATGATAACACCCAATACGGTTACGATGGGATGTACATCTGCCATTCTTTTTGCTAATAAGAAACGTACCACATTATCCATACTACTTAGGACTACCCCTCCCCAGATCAACATAAAAATACCTTGCCATGTTTGTCCGATCACCAGCATATAAATACCGGCGGGTACCCATACCAGTCCTGTTCCAACAATGGGGATCACAGAAGCGAATCCGGTAACAACTGCCCAAAATCCGGGTTCGTTCATACCGGCAATCAGAAAAGCGATATAGGCAAACAGTCCCTGTACAACAGCAATCATCGGAACACCTACTGCATTACTCATTGTCTGCGCGCGTAATTCTGAACCAAACATCGCGATCTGACTGCGCTTAAAAGGCAGATAAAAAACGATGGCTGCTTCCATTCTACCGGTATTGGTGATCATGAAATAGAGGAAGAAATACATCATCACGATGGCGCTGAATAGATTCAGGCCTTGATTGAGTGCAGAAGACACAAAATCGGTGACCAGTGTTTGTAATTGGGCAATATTCTTATCAGACAATAAAGTGAAATGAAATTGTTCCTGCAATAATGCATCGATATGGGATAAAGGTTCTGTTACAGCCGTGAAATTGACCGCAACCAAGGATACTTTCTGGTACATCATGGCTCCCAGTAAGGAGATGGGTAGTAAAATGATAAAAAAGGAAGTGATGATCACCAGTAAAGCCGCCCAAGACTTTCGCCAATTACATTTCTTTACCAGCCATTCAACCGGAGATTTACTCAACACATAAAACATGATCGCCCCCAAAAAAGCGGTAAAAAAGGCCATCAGGCTATAGATCAAGAAAACGGCAAATACCAAAATCGCACCTAAAAAGATGTACCGGTTGATTTTATGGTCTTGGAGTTGTTCCATGGGGTAAATTTAGGGGTTTAGATGCTGGGTGCAAGGTACTGGGTGCTAGGTGCTGGGTTCAAGGTACTAGGTGCAAGGTGCTGGGTACAAGGTACTAGGTACAAGGTGCTAGGTACAAGGTGTCCGTATATAAAAAAGGTTGACCAAAAAAGGAGGTCAACGTTATGAAAAAGGG
>JAAXIF010000013.1:0-24759 GCA_012270485.1 Sphingobacteriales bacterium
GCAAGCTACTAAAATGTCATATCCTATATTTTCCTTGCCCCATGGTCGTAACTCGTAATGACGATTATAACGGAGCCCAGCAGATAGGCGCATCCCTGCTACAATTTACCATCAAGAATAATCAAAGACACAGCACTGCAGCCGCTTTTTTAAAACCGGCTATGAAAAGAAAAAATCTCACGGTGAGAACCCAGTGTCAGGTTAAATCGATTTTGATCGAAAATGGGAGAGCGGTGGGTGTGGAAGTGATGGTTGGACAAACCGGTTCGGAAAGGATCAATTGTTCCAAAGAAGTGATTCTTTCAGCAGGTGCCATTCAATCGCCGCAATTATTGATGTTATCCGGTATCGGAGATCCGATTGAATTGGGTAAACAAGGTATCAATATCATTCATGCATTGCCGGGAGTCGGAAAGAATTTACAAGATCATGTATGGACAGGTGTATCAGTGAATAGTATTATTCCAACAAGCAATGCCTTGTTATCACCCCTGAATATGGGAAAAGCCTTGCTACAGCATCTTCTGTTCAAGAAAGGTCCGTTGGGGAATAGTCCATTAGAAGCCAATGCTTTTTATAGTTCTATTGGAGAAGACAGACCTGACATACAATTTCATTTTGCACCCATTGGTATTGCGGATGATTACAGTACCGATATGTACAATCTGAAAACTTTTCCGCGGAAAAGTGGATTTGGGATCATGGCCATTCTTTTACATCCGGAAAGTAGGGGTGTAATACGTTTGAAAAACTCCAATCCTAAAGATGCACCCATCATTGATCATCAGGTCTTAGCTCATTCCAAAGACCGGGAACTGTTATTAGTGGCATTAAAAAAAGCCATTGCCATTGCGAAAACAAAAGCAATGAGCGCTTATGCTGATGGAGATCTATCCCTTCCAAAAAACTATGAAGATGATCAGTCATTACAAGTGCACATCAATAAAAGTCTTGAAACCCTTTATCATCCTGTAGGTACCTGTAAAATGGGAACAGATCAAGGTGCTGTAGTAGATCATGAACTAAAAGTACACGGTATCCGCTCTTTACGGGTAGTAGATGCCTCCATTATGCCAACCATTGTTTCCGGCAATACCAATGCTGCAACGATCATGATTGCGGAAAAAGCGGCTGATATGATTCAACAGCAGTCATAAGCACTTACATTTGCCCGCTATCGGTAGAATAATGTGTTTTATTTACACATTAATCCCTAATTTAGTAATACCAAAAATGCTTGCAGTGGCTACGACGAAAAAAATGATTGCTTCAGCCAATGGGAAATCTGTGTCTATACCCCATTCTGAGTCACTTACCACAAAGAAAAAGACAGTTCGCAGTAAGACATCAAAGAAGAATGATGCTACTGAGAATAAGGAGAAAAAAAATACTGTCGCTAAACGTAAAAGTATTACCACAGACAAAAGAGTCACCTTTCATCTTAAATTTCATACCACATTTGGTCAAGATCTTTTCATAGTTGGAAACCACCCTTTATTGGGTGATAATGATCCCGCTAAAGCCATTCCTCTTCAATATTTTAATGAAGAATATTGGGTGGTCACCCTTGATTTCGCAGCATCAGATCTTATTCAGGATACAATCACCTATCATTATATTTTGCGCAATACCGACGGAACCTATAGTGATGATTGGGGAAATGATAAGCAGCTAAATTTAAAAGAGAGCAAAGCCAAGGAAATACATGTAACCGATGCCTGGAATTTTGCCGGGTATTATGAGAATGCATTTTATACAGAACCTTTTACCAAAGTACTGTTGCCTTCTAATCATACACCGGTTACCACTAAGGCTCCAAAAACCAGTACACATATTCTAAAAGTAAAAGCCCCTTTACTCAAAAAAGGACAGACACTTTGTATATTGGGAAGTAGTCAATCTTTAGGTAATTGGAATACCCAGCACCCTCTGTTACTCACAAAAAATACAAAAGAAGATTTTTTTCAAATAGCCCTGAATCTTAGCAAAGATTCTTTTCCGATTGCATACAAGTATGGAGTGTATGATGTAGATCAACAACAGTTCCTCCGTTATGAAGATGGGAATAATCGTGTGTTATATGATGCAGTTGTAAAAGACAAAGTCAGTATTATTCATGATGGCTTTGCCGTATTACCCAATAATACTTGGAAAGGTGCCGGTGTGGCCATTCCTGTTTTTAGTTTGCGAACAGAACATGGATTGGGTGTGGGAGAATTCAATGACCTAAAACAGATGGTGGATTGGGCTGTGAAGACGGGATTGAAAATGATTCAGATTCTTCCCATCAACGATACTACCGCAACACATAGTTGGACAGATTCCTATCCCTATGCAGCGATATCTGCGTTTGCATTACATCCTTTATATCTTCATTTGGATACTTTGGTGAAAAACGATCGAAAACTGCAGAAACAAATTGCAGTGGAGAAGGCGAAGCTGAATGCATTGGATGTAGTGGATTATGCAGAAGTGATTCAGTTTAAAACAAAGATCATTGCTAAGATTTATGAAGAGCAAGGAGCAACTGTATTAGCATCTGCTGACTTTAAGCAATATTTCAATGATAATAAACATTGGCTTCAATCCTACGCTGTATTCTGCTATTTGAGAGACCAATATGGTACGGTAGATTTCAATCAATGGCCGGCATTCCGACATTACCAAGATGCTGAGATTGAAAGACTGGCAGCGCCTGATTCTGCAGCATACAAAGAGATCGCTCTGCATTACTTCACACAATACCAATTGCATCTTCAATTGAAAGAAGCAACTGCTTATGCGCATTCAAAAGGAATCATTGTAAAAGGAGATATCGCCATTGGTGTTTACAGACATGGTGCCGATGCATGGCAACACCCGGAGTTGTATCATATGGATGCACAAGCGGGTGCTCCGCCGGATGATTTTGCGGTATCCGGACAAAACTGGGGTTTTCCGACTTATAATTGGGAAAGAATGCAGGCAGATGGGTTTACCTGGTGGAAGCAGCGCTTCGAGCAAATGAGTTATTATTTTGATGCTTTCAGAATTGATCATATCCTAGGCTTTTTCCGGATATGGAGTATTCCCATGCATGCTGTGGAAGGAATATTGGGTCGCTTTGTTCCGGCCATTCCTGTTCACATCAATGAGTTCCAAGCGAGGGGTATTTCATTTGATCATCACCGTTTTACCCAACCTTTTATTCATGAAAATGTGTTGTGGGAATTGTTTGGATACGATAATGAATTGGTGAAAAAAGAATTCCTGCAGACTGATGGCAATGGTCAATATACTTTGAAACCGGCATTTGCCACGCAACGTCTAGTAGAGCAATACTTCCATACACTTGAAAAAGATGAGCAACACGATAAAGTAAAACAAGGTCTCTTTAACTTGATTAGTAATGTATTACTTTTCGAAGACAGCGAGGGCGATCTACAACATTTTCATTTCAGGTTCAATATGGAAAGTACTTCTTCCTTCCGTTATCTTGATCAGCACACGCAACAACAACTGAAAGAACTCTATGTTGATTATTTCTTCCGCCGTCAGGATGATTTTTGGATGAAAGAAGCCATGAAAAAATTACCTGCATTGAAACGTGTAACCAATATGTTGGTTTGCGGTGAAGATCTGGGATTGGTACCGGCTTGTGTTCCGGATGTCATGAGACAGTTGGGACTTTTAAGTTTAGAGATTCAACGTATGCCAAAAGATCCAAAACGCAGTTTCTTTCATCCGGCAGATGCTCCTTATCTCAGTGTAGTAACACCTTCCACCCATGATATGAGTACGATCCGAGGTTGGTGGGAAGAAGATAAAAATCGAATTCAACAGTTTTACAATAACGAACTAGGGCAATCTGGGGAAGCGCCTTATTACTGTGAAGCATGGATCAACACCGCTATTGTCATACAACATTTGTATTCACCTTCTATGTGGACGGTGTTTCAGTTACAAGACCTAATGGGTATGGATGCGGCATTACGTAAAGAAGATCCACATAGTGAGCGTATCAATATTCCGGCAGATCCCAAACATTATTGGCGATACAGAATGCATCTTACATTAGAATCCTTGCTGCAACAGGATGATTTTAATGATACACTTCATGGTTATATTCAACAGAGTGGAAGAGACTAAGGAGCAATGATTGCCACTGAAGGCACTGGGAAGCACAGAAGATTTCAGTGCAATTCTGTTCTTTCAGTGGCAATTCAATCATTAACTATCTTTGCTTTTCAAAATTCATCTCTTGAAGCTCAGTTATAGACCGATTAATCTTCCTTTTGAATATCCCTTTACCATTTCTAATGGTCGTACCAAAACGCATCAACCATCATTGTTGGTAGCTTTAGAGTTAGGTCCGTTCATGGGTTTTGGGGAAGCACCTGCCATTGCTTATTATGATGTTACGGTTGAATCCATGATCGCCGATCTGGAGAAACATCGTCGCATGATTGAAAAGTTTGCGCTTACTGAACCTGAGAGATATTGGCATTATCTCCATCATCTTATTCCGAATAATCCTTTTCTGGTATGTGCCTTAGATATGGCTTGCTGGGATTTGTTTGGTAAAATGAAAGGCAAGCCATTGTTTGAACTCATGCAAACACAATGGAATGATACACCGGTTACAGATTACACCATCGGCATTGATACCATTGATAAAATGGTAGATAAAATGAAGGCAAAACCTTGGCCTATTTACAAGATCAAATTGGGAACCGAAAATGATATCTCAATTATAGAAGCATTACGTCAACATACAGATGCGGTTTTCAGAGTTGATGCAAATGCAGGTTGGACAACAACTGAAGCATTAGATAAAATTCCTCGACTGTCAAATTTAGGAGTGGAGTTTATCGAGCAACCCCTTGCGAAAGATAACTGGGATGGAATGAAGCTCTTATACAAAGAATCTCCCTTACCCTTGTTTGCAGATGAAAGTTGTGTATCGGAACAAGACGTAAAAAAATGTGTGGATCATTTTCATGGAATCAATATCAAACTCACCAAATGCAGTGGTATTACACCTGCTATCAGAATGATTCAAGAAGCAAGAACACTTGGTTTACAGGTAATGATGGGTAGCATGAATGAATCTGAAGTAGGTTCAGCGGCCATTGCTCATTTTCTTCCGCAATTAGATCGTGTGGATATGGATGGTCCACTTTTACTAGCACAGTCTATCGCAACAGGATTGACATACGATCATGGTAAAGTAACCGTATCAGGTAAACCAGGTTTGGGTATTCAATTCTTATAATCTATCGCAGTGAATTGATCGTGCGAAGGCTAATGACTGAATTCACATTTCCCTAACAGAATGTTTCTTTTTTGGCATCCGGTTTGGCTTTATAACAGTATAAAACCGTGAACCATGAAAAAGAAAATTTTACCCATGTTGATTGTCTTATCTGTTTTGATCATCGACACCTCACAAGCTCAGGTTAGATTGAATGTAAATGTAAACGTAGGTCCTCGTCCGGTATGGGGCTTGCCCGGTAATCATATTGGTGATTACTATTACTTTCCTGAAATTGATATGTATTACAGCATCCCAAAAAGTCGGTTCGTGTATTTAGATCGCGGACGTTGGGTATATGTATCTGATCTCCCAAGAGCATATCGCCATTATGATTTGCATCGGGGATATAAAGTAGTCATCAATGATCCTGATCCATTCAGGCATCATCAACTGTACCGCGATCGTTATGCCCGCCAGTACATGGCCTATCGTCCACCGGTAGTGATTGTAGACAAAAGGCGCGGACATGATCGTTGGGATAGAAGAGACCGGGATGATGATAGACGTGATAGAGATCGCAGGAGGTGGTAATTATATAAAAAAGCAAGTGTATCCACTTGCTTTTTTTGTTCTGTATTTGTTTAATCCTAGCGAAGTACCGATTTTCGGGGTCTATGACATCTGAAAGAAGAGAAAAACTCAACCGCGTTTTGCATCATCGCCAATCCAATTTGGCGGTGGTGATGGAAAATGTACAAGATCCGCATAATATCTCTGCTGTTATGCGTACTTGTGATGCAGTAGGTATTCAGGATATTTTCATTTTGAATACCAAAATACCCAGACATGAAAAATTTGGTCCGAAAAGTAGTAGTAGTGCTGCCAAATGGTTAACCATTCATCAGTTTGAAGATGCACAGGCCTGTTTTGAAGCATTGCGTAAGAGGTATACACGTATTTTAACAACCCACTTATCTTCTGATGCCGTAAGTTTATATGAGATCGATTTTACGGAAAGCATTGCACTGGTATTTGGAAATGAACATTCCGGTGTAAGTGAAGAGATCAGAGCATTGGCAGATGGTAATTTTGTTATTCCACAAATGGGTATCATTCAAAGCTTGAACATTTCAGTGGCTTGTGCTGTAAGTATTTATGAGGCATATCGTCAAAAAAAGGCAGCAGGTCAGTATGATCAGCCATCCTTATCAACGGAAAGACGAGCACAATTATTCGATGATTGGACTGTGAAGCAAAAAGACTCAGTATAAATGATCCTTGTTATGAAAAAAATAGCTTTAGTATTCGCGATTGTGATGATGGCAACAACTGTTCAATCACAGGAAATTAAAAGCGTAAAGATCAATGATCTCGTAAAAATCATTGATACCAGTTCTGTTCCGCTAGTGGTTAATTTCTGGGCAAGTTGGTGTGCGCCTTGTATCAAAGAGATACCTTGGTTTGAAAAATCTGTTGCAGCTTTCAAGGATCAAAAAGTACAATTACTCTTGGTGAGCTTGGATTTTGCAGAAGATTATCCAAAAGGCATTGCTGATTTTGCAAAGAAAAATAATTATCAGTCAAAAATCGTTTGGCTCAATGAAACCAATGCTGATGAATTTTGCCCCAAAATCGATGAGAAATGGGATGGTGCTATTCCGGTAACACTGATGGTCAATAAAAAAAGACAATACCGTCAATTTTATGCGCAACAGTTACCTGAACAGCGATTGATCCTGGAACTACAAAAATTAGTTGGACAATAGTAATTTATAGATATTCTCTTTCTGCCTCTTCGTTCATTTGCTTGCGAAGTTTTTCTGTCAGATAGATGGCATAACCTAGTGCCATTAAGCTGCAGGTAGCCAGCAAAATACCTGTGATGCTTCCATAATGAATTCCTTCTGCGATTGCATAAGTAATGCAGAGTAACAGCGCTACAATGATTATCGGTTTCATATTGCAGGTTTTGGTTACTAATAAGATACCTACCTCATCGATTTCCATAAAAAAGCCGCTATTAAATAGCGGCTTTCAAAAAAATATTTATTTATTCCGTTTAACTCCTTTTGATCGAACAACCAACAGAACGACTTTCCTTCACAGAAATAGATTTTCCGGTCGTGAGTTCGTTAATCGCTTCTTTGGCATGTACACGTTTTACATTACCGGCATCATTTGGATTATCATCAATAGCGCCTTTATACTGAAGTTTGCCATTTGCGTTGAACAGGAATAACTCAGGTGTTCTGGTAGCACCAAAAGCATTGGCGATCTTTGAATCGGTATCTACCGTGTAATAGAAGTTGTAGCCTTGATTTTTAGCATATGCTTTCATGGCATCATAAGAATCGGCATCATCACGGGTACCCTCATTTGAGTTTAATAGGATAATTCCAATATTGTTTTGCTTGGCATAAGCAGCAATATCCAGCGTCCTTTGTTGATTTTTGATCACGTATGGACAAGTATTGCATGAAAACATAACCAGAACGCCATTGGCTTTCATGGCATCGGTAATCGAAACCTCTTTACCGGATACATCTTTCATCTTAACATCCTTCATGGGTAAATCTGAACCAATAGCCAGTGATTGTGCTTGGATATTGAGTGCGACAAACGCAAAGAACAGCGAATAGAGCAGCTTTTTCATAATGGTAGTTTTTATAGTGACAAATGATAAACATTACTTGTTCATGTAGGGACAAGTTTTTTTATCAGTGCATTATTAGGAGGTGGTCTGGGTTTTTTCTTTCTGCTTTCGAGCTTCGGCTTCTTTGGTAAGGTACGTGATACTGACATTCAATTCAAAGCCTATGAGTAAAATTAACGAATTGATATAAATCAGTAGCATCATGATCAGAACAGTTCCAATGGATCCGTAAATTTTATTATAACTGGAATTGGCAAACAGACTCACCCAATAGGAAAATACAAGGGTGGTAGCCAGGGTTAGAAAAGTAGCCAATAAAGCGCCTGGGGAGGCTAATTTCCATCTTTTTTGTACTGAGGGGGCATATTTATAGGTACAGGCAATGCCATAAAAAACCAATGCTATAATCACCAACCATCTGGCAGCATTCCAAACCGGGAGCAGGGTTTTTGATTTCAAATCAAATAAACCATTTAAAAGACTGAACAATTGGTCTTGTCCGATTAAAACCAGCGAAGAACCTATCACCAATAAAATCAGAATAGCAGTTAATTGTATGGCTCTCCATCGTTGATAAAAAATGAATCCTTTTTGTTCTTGTATTGACTTGTCAAAAGTGCGTATGATGCCAATCATGGCATTCGATGCATAAAAGATGAGCAATAAGAAACCAAAGGAAAAAATACCCACATGCTTTTTGAGTAGATCATTCATGATATCACTCACAAACTTATACGTGTCTGAATTGATCGTGATGTCTTTAAATAAACTCAGTATTTGTTTATCTACATTAAAGGACTTGGGGAAATAGGGGATGAGCGAAAATAAAAAGATCAATGCTGCGGGTAATGCCATGATCAGATTAAAAGAAATTGCAGCGGCACGCTCATTCAATCCAACCTTATTGATTTGTTTGAAGAAAAACAATACCACATCATACAATGGTAAACCTTGAAACCCCGGAATAATAGTGGTTTTGCTTTTACGAATGACAAAAGCAATGGGCTTCCAACTGATGAGAATACGTTGTAGTTTGATCAAAACGGTATTACTTTTTATTCGCCATGTAAATATCTAACTGCTTTTGATATTCTTTGGCATATTTATCATGTGTTGCATAATTGTTACTGAAATGATGATAGCCACTAAAATCACTTTTTGCAACAAAGAATAAATAATCTGTTTCCGGAGCTTCCAGCACTATGTCAATGGTTTTGGGTGAGGGCGTACAGATAGGACCCGGGGGTAACCCTTTTTTCCGATAGGTATTATAAGGAGAGGGGTTGGATAAGTATTTTTCATAAATACGCGTAATGGTAAAATCTTGCATGGCGTATTTGATGGTTGGACAAGCTTGTAAGGGCATTCCTTTTTCTAATCGGTTCAGGTACACACTGGCAATTTTGTATTTGTCGGTATCAAAGTTGGTTTCTTCTTCTACAATAGAAGCCAGTGTATAAGCTTCGTTTCTTGATAATCCTTTCGCTGTGGCTTTACTCAATCGATTATTCTTTTCCCAAAAAACATCGCTGTTGTCTTTTAGTTTTTTTAGGATTTTAACCAATGGGGTATTCCAATAGAATATATATGTATCTGGAATGATGGTGGTAAATAACTGTGTGGTATCTGTACCTAATTGTTGTAATGAATCATTGGATTGCAAAAAATGCATCACTGTTGTTGAGTCCGTATTGAACTGTTTGCCAATCAGTTTTGCCAGATCGGCTTTGGTGCGTAGTTTATTGATCACCAATTTTAACTCTGCTTGTTTTCCATTGCGTAACATCCGTGCTATTGAAAAGGCAGATTGCCCTTTTTTTACCTCATATTTCCCCGGTTTTATTTTTGGCCAAATGGTGCTAACAGTACCCAACATCGATAATCCCAACGTTTGTGATACAATGCCATTTTCTTTTAAAGTTGTTAATACAGCTGCTTTATCAGTTTGTCCTTGCTCCACAATGAAGTACCGCTGTGCCTCTGAAAAAGAGGTACTACTTCCAAACACCAGCCATGCGGATACACCTGTAACCAGTAGGATGATCAATATGCCCCATCCAATTATTCTTTTCATACCATCAAATTAAACAAAAAACCCTGTCTGTAGAACAGGCAGGGTTTATAACATCTTGAATTTGAATTATTTTTTTCCTGTATCAGGAGTTGCCGTGGTTGTATTGGCAGGGGTAGTAGCAGCCGGAGCAGGGGCACTGGTAGTAGTGTTTACTTTTTGCAACACAGAACTGTCAACAGTTCCACCCCCTTTTAAGAATAAGCTGGATACTAAAGCCAAAACAGCAATGATGCCTGCAAATAACCAGGTACCTTTTTCAAGTACATCTGTGGTTTGTTTTACACCCATGAATTGATTGCTCAAACCACCAACATTGGCAGAAAGACCGCCGCCTTTAGGGTTCTGAATTAATACAACAAAACCAAGCGCTACACAAGCTAACACAATCAGAATCAGAAACAGAATGATCATTTTATATACCTTTTAATTGTTGAATCTTCGCCGCAAAATAAGCGGATTTTTCAGGATTTATGAAACTTAATTTGATATACAGCTGTATGGCTTTGTCTAACTGCCCCTGTTTTTCCAATACTTCCGCCATGGTTTCGGTCACAACTTCCCTCGATTCGTTGGAGTTTTCTGCAATTAGTGCCACAGCCTGCTCCAAATCTGAGCCCGTTCCAAGGTCAGAAGACTCATTGTTTACGTGCTTCATTTGCTTCAGCCAGTCTGTAAACTTGCGCAGTTGGGAGGTCAATTTATCCTGAGGTATCTTGGAAAGATCAATTTTAATGCCTTGTGATGCGAAATAATCGATGGTATGTAACCTTTCCGTTTCAATCTCTAATTGCGCCGCAGCATCTATGGGCTTTTTAAAATCAGCCAACTGTTCTGATAGTAAATCACTCAATTTGGCGTCCGGCAAAGGCAATTCATCCACGGGCTCCTCATATTCTTCTTCGGTTTCATCTACTTCGGGTGGATTATCAGGAACTTTTCTTGGGTCGATAGACTTGATGATATCTCTCACATCATCCATAGTGGGGATATCAATGGTCTTGGTACTATGTACAGTGGTCTTATCATTCACAGGAGTCTCAGGCATACCCACTTCCTCTGTTACAATAGAAGCTTGCAATAAATAGGATGTCCAAAGCGGATTGTCGGTGAATAAAAGAGATTTTCCCGAGGTTTTCTCATCATTCAAAACAATGCCTTCAGTCTCACATTTTGCATGGTACAACAATGTCGCAGGTGCAAAATAGGGATAGGTTTGAACCAATGATTCCAATTGATCAATGGGTACCGTTTGAAGCGTTGATTGTCCGGTCAGGTGTAATAAGGCTCTATCCCGTATGGATTTCATAGCGATAAATGTACTAATTGATTACCAGTCTGAAAAAATACGGTTAAAAATCTCATCTACCATATTCCTGACCACTTCATCCAATAATTGAGCTTCCGCTGTATTAAAGGCAAGATTCGCACTATAATCAAAACTCCGACTTACCACAAAGTCTTTGGTCTCGTTATCGATATTTTTTCTGAGTTGGATATTAATCGATACCGTCAAACGGTTGGTACTTGCTTGCCTGCCGCTAACCCCCACAGTTTGCGTACCATCATAAGTAGTAATAGCACCTGATATGATATAGTCGGCATCATCGCTATTAACACGGGTTAATTTGGTTTGGTTGGTGATCTTTTGTTGCAGTTTGTCATTTAGTTTTGGACTTAACTGCGGATTGATATATCGCGCTTTGTTTTCTATAAAACCTAGTTTGATGGTTTTATAGCGCGGGTCAATCGTGGCATCATTGAAGCTATACTTTACTTTGCATGCCGCAAAGCAAAGAATCATCAAGATCAGCAAAGTACTAAAACAATATTTATACAAGTTAGACTTCATAGTATCAAATTATTCTTCAATATCGTATTCCTTTAGTTTACGGTACAATGTTCTTTCACTAATACCCAAATCCAGAGAAGCATCACGTCTTTTCCCTTTATGTTTTTTCAAAGCCTTTAAGATCAATTCTTTTTCCTTATCCATGATATTCAACGATTCCTCTACTTCTTCATGATGCTGAATATCATCTTCATGCAAGATCACCGGTTGTGAACCTACGTTTCCCGGTAATACTGCAGCGTGAGCCGGAGTAGGATTACTCAGAACAGGGGAGAGCTCTCCATTGGTATGAAAATCCTGCATCAGTGAATCTCTCGTGTAATTGGCTGCATTCCCGGCTAAAGATGGATTTTGCAGTATTTCGAGAAACATCTTTTTCAGCTCGGTTACATCCTTCTTCATATCAAAGAAGAGTTTGTACAGGATTTCACGTTCATTCGCAAACTCTCCGGAAGTACCGGTAGCTTGTCCGGCCAATACCGGCATTCTTCTTTGTTTACTTTGATCCGGAAGAAACTGTTGTAAAGTGGCAGCTGAAATATTGTTTGTTTGACTCAATACAGATATCTGCTCTGCAATATTCTTCAATTCACGTACGTTACCTTGCCAAGGATGGTTAATTAACAGGTTTTTAGCGTCATCATCCAACTGTATGGGCTGTGTTTTATAACGCTCAGCAAAATCCACCGCAAATTTTCGAAATAACAGTAAGACATCCTCTTTTCGATCACGTAATGCCGGAACCCGAATAGGTACAGTGCTTAAACGATAATACAAGTCTTCGCGGAATCTTCCTTTTTGTGTAAACTCCAGCAATTCTCTGTTGGTGGCTGCAATCACTCGAACATCCGTCTTTTGCACTTTGGAAGAACCGACACGAATAAATTCACCTGTCTCCAATACACGCAACAGTCTGGCTTGTGTACCCAGTGGCATTTCACCAATCTCGTCTAAGAAAATGGTGCCGCCGCTTACCGTTTCAAAATAGCCTTTCCGACTATCCACAGCTCCTGTAAATGCACCTTTCTCATGTCCAAATAATTCTGAATCGATAGTACCTTCAGGGATAGCACCGCAGTTCACCGCAATAAAAGGATTATGCTTGCGCGATGATAAAGAATGGATGATCTGTGAAAACACTTCTTTACCAACACCACTTTCTCCTACAATCAAAACGGTTAGATCAGTAGCTGCTACTTGTACAGCCGTATTGAGTGCATGATTCAGCGATGGGGAATTGCCGATAATGCCAAACCTGTTTTTTATACTTTGAAGATCCATAGATTTAATTTGTTGATCTCTGATGTCAGATGTCTGATGTAGAGATCCTTTTATTTATTCATCACTTGTTTTCGCGCTCATCATTCATGATTCAATTTATTGATCTCTGATGTCGGATGTCTAATGTAGAAAATCGTTTTATTGATTTTTAACGCATGCAACATTCATATTCATCATTACAATTCTCTTTCTCCTCGCAACGTTGTCTTTGTGCAATCGGTCACTTTCACCATTACATAACTTCCCTTCAGTTGTTCATTCATATCTTTTTTTGGGAAAACAATCACTTTATTCTGACTGTTTCTGCCCATCCAATCAGCATCACTTTTACGACTGTTTCCTTCTACCAACACTTTGAATGTTTTTCCTAAATCTTTCAAGTTACTCTGACGTGATAACTCTCCCTGTAAGTCTACAATCTCCTGCAATCTTCTCTTTTTCACTTCTTCAGGTATATCATCTTCATATCTCCTTGCTGCTAGTGTCCCGGGTCTTTCGCTGTAGAAGAACATATAGCTCATGTCATATCCGCTGTATTGCATGATGCTGAGTGTCTCTTGATGATCTTCCTCTGTCTCAGTACAAAAACCTGCGATGATATCTGAACTGATACCACAGTCGGGGAGTAGTTCTTTGATACGATCCACTTTCGCCATATACCATTCGCGGGTATACGTACGATTCATCAATTGTAACATTCTTGAACTACCACTTTGAACCGGCAAGTGAATGTATTTACAGATGTTCTCGTATTTCGCCATGGTCAACAATACCTCATCAGTAATATCTTTCGGATGTGAAGTGCTGAATCTTATCCTCAAATCCGGACTGATCAATGCTACTTTTTCAAGCAATGCGGCAAATGTTACGGTTTCATCTTTTTGTTCATCTATCCAATAATAACTGTCTACATTTTGTCCAAGTAGCGTTACTTCCTTATATCCTTTATCACACAAATCTTTTACTTCTTGTATAATGGAATGAGCATCCCGGCTTCTTTCACGACCTCTGGTAAAAGGAACCACGCAGAAACTGCACATATTATTACATCCACGCATGATCGATACAAAAGCACTGATACCATTGGTGTCTAAACGAATGGGAGCAATATCACCATAGGTTTCATCCCTGCTCAATAATACATTCACCGCTTTTTGTCCGGACTCCGCTTCTTCAATCAGCGCCGGCAAACTTCTATAAGCATCCGGCCCAACAACAATATCTACCAGTTTTTCTTGCTCAAGTAATTGTGCTTTTAATCGCTCCGCCATACAACCTAACATACCAATCAACATTCCAGGAGTACGTTCTTTGAGTTTACGGAACTCGGTTAATCTTTTACGAACGGTTTGTTCTGCTTTTTCACGAATGGAACAGGTGTTCAATAAAATCAATTGGGCTTCTTCCAGGTTTCGGGTAGCGCCAAAACCGGCACCGTTCAAAATAGAGGCCACCACTTCACTATCCGCAAAATTCATAGCACACCCGTAGCTCTCGATATAAAAGTGTTTTTTATACTGATTGGGGTCGTTTTCAAACGGCTGAAATGCTTCTCCCTGTCGGGCTTCATCATGCACTTTATCTGTAGTAAGCATTGTGTTCATGCGATTTTCAAAATAGTTAGAGTGCAAAATTAACAAAATTGTCTTGTTTTTGTGTCAGTTTGACAGGTTTTAGGCGTTGAAAATTCTGTTAATCAATTAGTTTTGCAACGCAAATCCCCCGGTCACATGAAGAAATGGATGTTTTGTATGCTGATGCTTTCTTGTTCATCAGCGGTTTTTTCTCAGGATATCGTAGTTAACAAGCTTCGCAGTGAAACTTCTCGAACCATTAAAAAAGAAGCGGATACCAGTACATGGGTATGGAAAAAGGGTGGTTTGATCAGTGCGAACCTTGCACAAGGCTCTTTGAGTAATTGGGCTGCAGGGGGTGATAATTTTTCATTGGCAGTCAGTTCTTACTTCAACTTCTTTTATTTCTATCGAAAAGATCGTCATAGCTGGGATAATAACTTTGATATGAACCTCGGCTATGTACAAACCACAAGTTTGGGTGGAAGAAAAAACGATGACCGCTTCGATTTTCTCAGCAAGTATGGTTATAAGATGGATAGTACCGGAAAAATATTTTTATCCAGCCTATTCAATTTCCGTTCTCAATGGTTTGATGGTTATACTTTTTCAGGTGGAGTGCCTAGTTTTTCTTCGTCATTTTTATCACCGGCATATATCATTCTTTCAGTGGGATTTGATTACAAATCCTCTGATAAACTTTCGGTCTTCGTTTCGCCGCTGACATCCAGGTGGACGATCGTTGCCAATAATAAATTATCGACTTTAGGAAAGTATGGCGTACCTGCGGGAAAAACATCTATCAATGAGATAGGTACTTTTGCTACCGTCAATTACAACAATACCATTGCAAAAAATGTGACGTATAAAGGGAGATTGGATATGTTCTCCAACTATAACAATAGCGCCCAGAATATTGATTTCTTCATGACCAATCTATTTTCTTTCAAAATCAATAAATTTTTCTCCGCAACTTATAGCCTTGATTTGATTTATGATGATGATGTTCGTTTATTTGGCCCGAACAAAACATCACCCGGATTACAAACCAAAAGCCTGATAGGCATCGGCTTTTTACGACCTTTGAATGTGAAAAAAGGGTAGAGGGAAATGTAGGATGTCTGATCTCTGATGTCAGATGACGGATATGTGATTTTGCAATAAAAACAAATCCGACATCCGACATTACTTAGCGACGACTTTCAACAAATGTTTAATCTTATTAGCCTTGTGTGTTAGGTCTTGGTAGTCTTTGTGCATGATGGTGACATGTCCCATTTTCCTTCCGGGTTTGGTTTGTTTTTTCCCGTAGAGATGTACAAAGACATTATCCATTTTTAAAACTTCATTCAGGTTATCATATACGGCGTCGCCTGAATGTCCTTCTGCTCCCAGTAAATTCACAATAGCGGAAGGAAGAATGGCGTCTGTATTGCCTAAAGGGTAGCCCAACATAATACGCCATAACATATCATATTGACTAGAATAATTGGCTTCGATGGTGTGGTGTCCACTGTTATGCACACGAGGTGCTGTTTCGTTTACCAAGACTTCTTCGTTCTTATCTACAAAAAGCTCAACGGCAAACAATCCCGGACTATTCAATGCTTTCACAACACGTAATGCAATGGCTTCTGCTTTCCAAAATACTTTTTCCGGAAGTGCAGCCGGACTCAATTGATAATCCAACAAATTCAAAACAGGGTCGAATACCATTTCAGCAGGAGGATATAAGGCTGTTTCTCCCTTTTCATTCATAGCTACGATCATGGCGATTTCTTTATGAATGGGTACCATTTTCTCTAATACCGCAGGAGCATCAAACCCTTTTTCGATGTCCTTCTCATCTTGAATGATCTGAACGCCCTTGCCATCATATCCACCTTGTCCAATTTTATGCACTGCAGGCAACAATGCTGTATGGTTGTTCAAATCGCTAAGATTTGCTGTTACCACAAATGCAGATGTTGGAATATCATTCGCTTCATAAAACTGCTTTTGCAGGATCTTGTTCTTGATGGTTCTGATAGCGGAAGGTTTAGGATAAACTTTTACACCTTCAGATTCCAGTTTTTCCAGTGCATCTACATTTACAGACTCAATTTCAATGGTAAGCACATCAAGTCCTTTCCCAAATGCGTATACGGCATCAAAATCATTGATATCGCCCTGAACGAAATGGTGGCATAGATGTGCAGCCGGACAATTGGGATCATTTTCCATTACCCATGTTTCCACTGTATAATTGGCTGCTGCCTGTAATAACATACGGCCTAACTGACCGCCTCCAAGAATTCCTGCTTTCATGGGTGCGAAGATACGAGGGTACTAGGTGCTAGGTGCTAGGTACTAGGTTGTTTTTTGGAAAAACAAAGTACAACCCTAAACCTTGTACCCACCACCTATGCCTAAAATCCTTAATTTTGAACCGTGCTTCCGGACTATCCTCATAAAATCTTTGGCGATAAGCGTAGTTGCTATTGTTTGCTGATGGAAGCATTGGCCATGGATGCCTGTTAATATGCTTAACTAAGCAGTTCATTTTCTTTTTTCATTCATCTTTTAAACATATTGTATGGAATCGATTGCTACTTCTACGGTACAGTCTACTACTGTTGATTTTTTACCCTTGTTGGGAACTGATTATGTTGAATTTTATGTAGGCAATGCCAAGCAGGCAGCACATTTTTATAAAACCGCTTTTGGCTTTCAAAGTTTGGCTTATGCGGGTCCGGAGACCGGTGTAAAAGACAGGGCCAGTTATGCAGTTAGACAAAACAAACTAACTTTTGTATTCACCACTGCATTACGAACCGATAATCCCATCGCTGATCATGTATACAAACATGGTGATGGCGTGAAAGTATTGGCTTTGAAAGTAAAAGATGCTACCGATGCATGGAAGCAAACCACGGAACGAGGCGGTAAAAGTTATATGAAGCCACAACGTTTAACAGATGAATTTGGAGAAGTGGTGATCAGCGGTATTCATACATATGGAGATACCGTACATCTCTTTATTGAAAGAGAAAACTATAGCGGTGCATTTTTACCGGGATATAGAAAATGGGAGAGTCATTATAATCCAACCGACACAGGTTTATTGTATGTAGATCATTGCGTAGGAAATGTGGGATGGAATCAAATGAACCCATGGGTTAAGTTTTATGAAGATGTTATGGGTTTTAAAAACATCCTCAGTTTTGATGATAATGATATATCTACAGAGTATTCTGCTTTGATGAGTAAAGTGATGAGTAATGGAAATGGATTTGTCAAATTCCCTATCAATGAACCTGCTGAAGGAAAGAAAAAATCTCAAGTAGAAGAGTATCTTGATTTTTATAATGGGGAAGGGTGTCAGCATGTGGCATTGGCAACCAATGATATTGTAAAAACGGTTACCGATCTTCAAAACAGAGGGGTTGAATTTTTGAAAGTGCCTACTACATATTATGATGATTTGTTGGACAGGGTAGGACATATCGATGAAGACCTGAATCCTTTACGAGAGTTAGGAATACTGGTGGATCGAGATGATGAGGGTTATTTATTACAAATTTTCACCAAGCCGGTAGAAGACAGACCCACACTTTTCTTTGAAATTATCCAGCGAAAAGGAGCTAAGAGTTTTGGAAAGGGTAATTTTAAAGCGCTTTTTGAAGCCATTGAAAGAGAGCAGTCTGATAGAGGAAATTTATAATAAGAAGGCATATTTTAAACCGGAGTCTCTTAAAGGCTCCGGTCTTTTTATACAATAATCCTAACTTACCAACGTTTCAATTTAACAGTCGTTTGAGTTGTACCTTATTGACCATTTAGTATTTTGCAATCATGAAACGCCCCCTGTTTTTATTCTCAATATTGTTGACCACGTTATCCATGTATGGACAGTCGGGTTTTATTGAAAATCAGCGTGTATTTCCACGGGTTGCGCAAGCCATTCGTTCAAAAGAGGATAGTCTAAAGAAACAATTCGCTTCAGCCAAACTTCAATGGCCGGCAAAAGATGTTTATATCAGGAGTTTCAAGTATGATAGTCAATTAGAAGTGTGGGTAAGAAATACTTCAGCAGAACCGTATAAACTATTCAAAACCTATAAGATATGCGCTTTGTCGGGTAGCTTAGGTCCGAAAAGAATGGAAGGTGATTACCAGGTGCCTGAGGGGTTTTATTATATCAATGAATTCAATCCGAAAAGTATGTATCACTTGTCATTGGGATTGAATTACCCCAATGCATCCGATATGCTCCTGAGTGATTCCATTAAACCCGGTAGTGATATTTATATCCATGGTAGTTGCATCACAGTAGGTTGTATTCCCATCCAGAACGATCAAATAGAAGAATTATATGTATTGGCATCTCATGCCCGGAATCAAGGGCAGGATTTTATTCCGGTACATATCTACCCTGTACGTTTCAGTAATAACAGAAGTCAGGAGTACCTCGAACGAAACAGCAAAGAAGACAAAGAATACCAAAAGTTCTCTACCCGTCTCAAAGAGGTATACGACTACTTCGAAGAAAATAAAAAGCTTCCGCTGATATCGGTGAATAGAAAAGGAGAGTATGTGATACTGTGATAGCGAATGGCTGATAGGATATGGTTGATGGCAAATCGCAGATGTCAGATTTTTTAAAAAAATACTCGCAACACAATAAGAATCTTGTAATTCGAGTTCTTCCCTAGCACCTAGCACCTAGCACCTAGCACCCCTTCCATCTCTTCTTCACCACATCATACAACTGCATTGCATCCGGAGTGAGTTTAAAGAGGAATACACCGGCAATCATGATGGAGGAAAAAACGATTACATTGCAAATGATCTGCATCCAACCCCCAAGGCTACTAAAAGCTTGTTGGCAAATAAAATAGGCTGCTACTGCCAAGATCAAGGAATATAATGTCTTCATGGAAAATGGCTGCATATTGAATTTGCGTCGCAGAAATTCATAGCGAATAAAATTATAGGTGGCATACGCGATCAATTCTGCATAGGCAGACCCTATAATACCGTAATTTTTGATCATGAAATAAGTGAGTGGTAAACGAAGACCAATCAATACTACTCCGCTTATGAAATCGAATCTCCAGTGAGTCGATGTATTAATGACCATGGCATTCAAGCCGGTACCTGCATCAATGATTCTTACAAGACCCAAAATAAAAATAACATTCAAGCCACTGAGGTAATCATCTTGAATATTTAGCACTTTGATACCCTCCTCTGCATTGAGCCATATATTTCCGAAAAGAAATAATGCCATCAATAAGAGGTTGATACAGGATCTGGAATAAATGCGATGAATTTCCGGATAATTTTTATCCTTCCATGCTCTGGAAAGAAAACTGGATGAAACTGCCTGAATACTTCTTTGTGGTACTTGAATAACGTTCGCGGTAAACTGAGCAAAGACAAAAATACCCACTGCTGTGAGACCCTGAAAGCCGGCAATGATAAAGCTATCGATTGTGGCTGCTACAGAAGCAATCAAAGTACCACCATAGATCAATACCTGCATGGAAAGAATCTTCTTCCAAAACTTTCGAGTTACCCTGCTGATCTTAAAGTGAAAGTGCAAATGACCACTTCGTAGCAAATAAACAAACAGGAATAAAAAAATGACCAGGTATTGAAATGCAAATAAGTAAATAAAAGTGCTAAAGCTGATCCATTTGAAATAAAACAACCCAATCAGAATACTGGTAAGAACACGTAGTATCGTTTCTTTTAAAAAATTAGATACCACCGACAATTGTAAAGCCCAACTAAATCCTTCAATAACAGAAAAAAACAGCATCCCCATGGCGAAAGGGAACATCCAATAATAATAATCAAGAATCAGTGGTGATTTTTCTTGATACTTTTCAACAAAAAATGGCTGAAAAACAAAGCCACTGACCAATACAATAATAAATCCAATGATAGAAGCCAACATGGCCCAACTCATGAGGTCAATTTTCCTGGGTTCTAGGTTGTCTTTGTAGTACGGATAAAACTTATAGATGACAGGTATAACACCCATGGCTCCAAATGCCATCATATTTTGTGCGAAATCAAAAAAGATACGTGTTAGACCAAATTGCTCAGGTGTAAAAGAGCCATTTTTGGTATAGAAATAATGATTCACAAACCCAATAGCAAAACCAACATACACCAATAAACTAGAAATGATGGTTTGTTTACGAATACTTCCCATGGGTCTGTTGATAGATTCCTGTAAAAATAAGGTGCAGAAAACTAGTTTACACAGATTTTGCCGGAGTGGCTGCTAAATAAAAGCAAAAAAGAGAAGCCACAGACTCGTCCGCCTCAGGCGGATGAATCTGTGGCTTTTATAATAAGACTTAAGTTATTGTTTTTTCAATTTGTCTTTGAACACTTTCTCAAACTTTTCCAATTTAGGTCTGATCACAAATCGGCAATATCCCTGATTAGGGTTGTCGTTGTAATAGTTTTGATGATAGTTCTCAGCCAAGTAAAAGTTCTTGAAAGGCTCAATGGTCGTAACAATTGGCTTATCCCATGCACCGCTTTTATCTAACAATGCTTTGTATTGCTCTGCTTTTTGCTTTTGTGTTTCATTGTGATAATACACTACACTTCTGTATTGCGGTCCAATATCATTTCCTTGTTGATTAGGCGTTGTGGGATCATGTGTTTTCCAGAAAACCTCTAAAAGTTCATCATAAGTAATTTTGGAAGGATCGTATACAATTCTAGCCAATTCCACATGTCCAGTATTTTTATCACACACCTGTTCATAAGTTGGATTTTCCACAAAACCACCTCCATATCCACTCACTACTTCCAATACGCCATCCAATCTTTGGAAAAAAGCTTCTGTACACCAAAAACATCCTTCTCCAAATGTGGCAGTATCCGTAACAATACCACTGTAACTCACTTTTGTATTCATATTTGTCGCTTTTTTTGATGGCTGCTGAGCGCAGGAGGCAAAACCAATTGCCCACATCATGATACTAAAAATAAAACGCATTTTATCCTTTTTTATAAAATTAGATATTCTCATACTAACAAATAGACAGGATGAATGTTGTATCCTTACAAAAGAGGTGTTAATCTGTGATTTTTTGATCTGTGATTTCTTGATTTAGAGAGCTTATGGTGAAAAGCTTATGGCTAATTGAAAAAATCACAAAATCAAAGATCAAAAAATCGAAGATCGAAGATCAAAGATCGCCTTTACCTTTGCGCCTTAATCCTAGCACAGCATTATGCGTTTGTATCCTGAAACGGCTTTGACTCAATTGGAATTTGATAAAGTCAGGACTTTATTGGAAAGTCACTGTAAGACCCTACATGCACGTGAAAAAGCCGCTCATTTAAGGATCCATACGCGCATAGAATATATCCGGCTGGAATTACATCAAACATTCGAGTTTAAATCCATCCTTCAACAGGCACAGTATTTCCCGAACGACTTTACCCTCCCTTTACAACAGGAACTTCGATTATTAGCTATTCCGGGGGCATTGATTACCGGTGAACAATGGTTGCAGATCAGAAAATTATCTGAGAATACAGCCAATATTTTTCGCTGGTTTGATACAGAAAGAAGACAGGCTTTCCCTGCCATGGCACAAGTGATCAAAGATGTGTATTATGAAAAAATGATCATTGAAATGATCGATGAGATCATAGATGAACAGGGAAATGTGAAGGACAATGCTTCTCCTGATCTCCAGAAAATCAGAATGAACCTATATCGGAAAAGAAATGAGCTGAGAAGGATGTTTGAAAAAGTAATTGCGAAATTGGCAAAAGCCGGATACACTGCTGATATTGATGAAAGTTTTAGTAATGGCAGAAGGGTAGTGGCCGTTTTTTCTGAACATAAAAGGCAAGTCAAAGGAATCTTACACGGCGAAAGTGACAGCAGAAAGACTTCATTTATTGAGCCCGAAGAAACCATCGATCTAAATAACACTGTTTTTGCTTTAGAGCATGATGAGTTAAAAGAAGTACAACGGATACTCAGACAGTTAACTGCCCGCTTATCTGAGTATGCGCCACTGCTTTCTCAATATCTATCGATATCAGGTGAATATGATTTCATCCGAGCTAAAGCCAAACTGGCGATTGATATGAACGGACAGTTGCCGGAACTATCAGACAAAGCCCATGTTCATTTGATCAATGCCTATCATCCATTGCTATTATTGTACAACAAAGCTGCCAATAAGCCTACTATACCTGTATCACTAACATTGGATGAACAAAATCGTATTCTGGTGATCAGTGGTCCGAATGCAGGTGGGAAGACCGTTACCATGAAAACCATTGGTTTGAACCAGCTTTTATTACAAAGTGGATTACTGGTACCTGTGAGTCCGGATTCGCAGATGGGTATTTTTAAACAATTGTTCATTCATATTGGCGATACCCAAAATCTGGAATTCGAACTAAGTACTTATAGCAGTCATTTACTGCACATGAAGTCATTTATTGAATCGGCTAATGGAAAGACTTTATTTTTTATTGATGAATTGGGTAGTGGTAGTGACCCAAATTTAGGCGGAGCTTTTGCAGAAGTGATCATGGAAGAGTTGGCACGCAAACATTCATTTGGTGTAGTAACAACGCACTATTTGAATTTAAAAGTGATGGCCAATCATACCAAAGGTATCATCAACGGAGCTATGCAGTTTGATGAAGTGAATCTTCAGCCCATGTATAAACTAATCGTGGGTAAGCCCGGTAGCTCCTATACGTTTGCGATTGCTGAACGAATTGGTTTACCACAACATCTTATCAATAGAGCGCGTAAACTGGTAGAAGAAGATCATTTTAAACTTGATAGACTATTAAATAGGACTGAGCAAGACCTGCAGCAATTGGAGCAGGAAAAAAAGCAATTGCATAAACTGCTGCGTGAAAATGATCGCTTGAAAAAAGAAATGGAAGTGGTGATGGATAAAGAGCGTCACCGTCAGCAAGTGGAATTATTAAAACAACAGAATCGAATAACAGAAGATCGTTTGGCTTATCTGAAAGATATGGAGCGTAAGTTGAAGCAGATTGTATTGGATTGGAAAAAATCTGAAAATAAGCAGGACGTCATCAAAAACTTACAAAACCTGTTATTCAAGCAAAAGGAAACGATTGTTGTCAATAAACTTGCCAAAAAAGTGGATCAAAAATACAAAGAGCTCAATCAGCAGATTGTCATTGGTTCATTGGTAAAATTGAAAAAGAACTACCAAGTAGGGGAGGTAAAAGAGATCAGAGGAAAAAAAGCCATTGTACAGATTGGTTTACTTCCAATGCATGTAGATTTATTAGACCTAATTGCAGTAGAAAAAGTTGCCGAACCGGAATCTAAATAGTGAGGAGTGAGTAGTCAATAGTGAGCAAAAATAAATCTCACTATTGACTATCGACTACTCACTATCCTTTCTTATACACTGCTTTGGTACTCATTTCCCCTTGAGGTGTATTGATAGAAGAATATTGTGTCAGTGTTTTTCCATCGTTGCTGATTTCCCATTTTTCATTACCTGTCAGTTCTAGGCTTTGTCCTTGGAATTCCAACATCAATTTGACATCAATTTTAAAACGTTGCTCACCATCCCAATTTAAGGTTGAGATTTTTTTACTGTTCATGAGCCCCGTGTTTTGAGATTCTTTACCCACTAAATGTGTTTCAGTAATTTCATAATTACTACCATCAAAACCGGAACCGCTTACCGTCATTTTAATGACTTCATCAGACTGTTCTATTACAACCTTACTGTAAGCACCTCTTGCTCCAAATTGTCCGAGTTCACTGGCACTTTCATCTAAATTCCAAGTACCTGAAAAATTAGCGGCTTTATAGGAAAAAGAGAATAGCAGGGAAAGGCTTAAAAAAGCAGTTGCGTACAGGAAAAATTTTCGAGTCATAATGGTAAGTTTTGAATAAATATAATAAAATAAGATGTTATGTGATATTAACATTTGTCTATCACATTCATTCACTACTTAGCCATTAATAAAAAAAAGCCCACTGTAGATAAAACTATGGTGGGCCTAGGCGGAGAGAGAGGGATTCGAACCCCCGGACCTTTGACAGTCAACGGTTTT
>JAAXIF010000013.1:24859-39758 GCA_012270485.1 Sphingobacteriales bacterium
GCGGAGAGAGAGGGATTCGAACCCCCGGACCTTTGACAGTCAACGGTTTTCAAGACCGCCGCATTCGACCGCTCTGCCATCTCTCCGCGGCAAAAGTAAGGGTTGAAATATTTCTACCAAAAAATATTCGAAATAATACACAAAAAACATTCATTAGTAAGTAGTTAGCAGGGCAGTAACGCTGTGAGTAGCATAAAGTATTTCTTTTTCCTCGGAGCGTATATAATCAAAAGATGTTTCTTGTTGCATCGTCTCTTGAAGCACAAAAGTCCATAGGCTCGTTGGAGGAGGTTATTTATTACACATCTATAGTGTATCAATTACTTGATATTTACTAATTCTTTAGTGAAGAATTGGGCAATAGAATTAATCAATAACTTTCATTTCTATAAGTGGCTCAATATTCCTTGTTAACTAGGACAAGGTTTCCAAAAAACTGTTTTTGATGATGATAGCTAAAGGAGTATGGGGAGCCTAAGAAGTGTTCGTTTTATAATAGATAACTATATGCAGATTTTCCTTGTACTTCTCCTAATTATTATCGGCCTAACCGTACTGACATCTGTATGTAAAATATCTCCATTCATTTCATTTTTGATCATTGCTGTTGGAGCCGGGTTGCTTTTTGGGATGCCTTTACTAAGCATCGCAAAATCTTTGCAGAAGGGAATTGGAGAGATGTTAGGTTCCATCATTATTACACTAGCTTCAGGAGCCATGATTGGTAAACTGGTTGCCAAAAGTGGTGCAGCCAATGTAATTGCCGAGAAAGTCATTACCATTTGCGGTCGAAAGTACCTGTCTTGGGGCATGATGTTGACCGGACTCATCATTGGCATACCCTTATTTTATAATGTTGGATTCGTATTGGTGATACCCATTATATTCAGCTTGGTATATCAATATAAGCTTCCGGTTATACAGGTTGCTATCCCGATTCTAGCGGCACTTTCGGTAGCTCATAGTTTGTTACCCCCGCATCCATCTCCGGCTGCTTTAATCGGCATTTTTAATGCCAGCATCTCAAAAACATTTTTTTACGGAATGATAGCTGCTATTCCGGCAGTGGTTTTAGCTGGTCCTGTTTTTTCTCGTTTTTTATCACGAATCAAACCGATATCAACGCAATTATATGCTCAAGAAACCACACAGGTAGAAAATCCACCATCATTAGGTATCAGCATTCTGTCTGCCTTAATGCCTATCTTTTTATTACTCATAACTATTTTGATATCGATCATCTTCAAGGGTAATACTACAGTTGAAAAAATGTATGATTTCATCCATGAACCTTCTATTTTGATGTTAGTATCCTTGCTCATTGTAACCTTACTCTTAGGCAAAAGACAGGGCATGTCTATACAGCATGTGATGACTACCTATGATCAGGGAATCCGGGAAATCGCTACCATCATCTTAATCATAGGGGCTTCCGGTGGATTGAAACAAATATTAATAGACAGTCAAGTAAGCAATGAAATAGCTCTTGCCTTACAAGCTATCCAAATACACCCGCTAATTCTAGCCTGGCTTGTTGCAGCTACGATTCGATTATTACTTGGATCAGCAACCGTTGCCGGTCTTACCGCAGCAGGAATTATTGCACCGGTAATATCAGATTTAAATGTTGACCCCAATTTGATCATTTTAGCGATCGGTTCCGGTAGTATTTTTTGTTCTCATGTCAATGATACCGGCTTCTGGATGTTCAAAGAGTACTTTAATGTTTCTGTAAAAGATACTTTTTTATCATGGTCACTGATGGAAACAATCGTTTCAGTGGTGGGATTAATAGGTGTGTTGGTATTGAGTTTATTTGTTTAAGAAGTATGCTGTATGAATCAGAATGGTAAGATTTATTTGCTCATGGGTGTTTCCGGAAGTGGTAAAACCACTATTGGACAATTGCTGGCGAGTCAGTTGCGTATCGATTTTTTTGATGGCGATGATTTTCATTCAGTATCCAACATTGAGAAAATGAAATCGGGGCAACCGCTTGATGATCATGATCGGCATGATTGGTTAAAGAATATCAATACCCTTGCAAGTAAGACCTTAGCCACCAATACATCTGCCGTAATTGCCTGTTCAGCCTTGAAAAAACAATATCGAGAGATTATTTCAGCAAATTTGAAAGAATCTATTATTTGGATTTACTTGCATGGTTCAAAAGAGCTGATTCAACAAAGAATGGCTGCCAGGCAAAATCATTACATGCCTGTTGCGCTTTTACAATCTCAGTTCGATATCCTTGAAATTCCAAATGAAAGCATTAAGATTGATATATCATTAGATCCACAAACTATGGTCAATACAATTCTTCAGGAAACCAATAAGTCTACATTGGGTATTGTAGGATTAGGTGTGATGGGTAAAAGCCTGGCTAGAAATTGGGCTCGTGCCGGAGTCAAACTTTCACTGTACAACCGGTTCGTGAAAGGCGTCGAGGAACAAGTAGCTGAAAAAACCATACAAGCCTATCCTGAGTTAGAGAAAGCTTCCGGTTTTGAGGATTTACAATCTTTTGCACACGCTTTAGCAAAACCACGGATCATTTTCATGATGATCAAGGCAGGAAAAGAAACCGATGTATTCATTGATGAAATTCTACCACATTTAGAGGCAGGTGATATTTTAATAGATGGAGGAAATTCCCATTATGCGGATACCAAAAATCGTATTACCCGTTTGGAAAAACAACAAATACATTTTATTGGCACAGGAGTTTCCGGTGGCGAAAAGGGAGCACTTTACGGACCTAGCATGATGCCTTCCGGTTCATTTGAAGCTTACCAAAAAATAGAACACCTGTTATATTCCATTGCAGCAAAAGATAAAAATGGAAGTCCTTGTGCTGCTTATATTGGACCAGAAGGTTCAGGGCATTTTGTAAAAATGGTTCATAACGGGATAGAATATGCTGAAATGCAGCTGATTGCAGAAACTTATGCTTATCTACGTTATGCACAAGGCTTAGATCCATACCGCATAGCACAAGTATTTGATGAGTGGAATCAAGGCTCATTGCATAGTTATTTACTGGATAGCACTGTTCATATTTTGCAAAAAAAAGAGGGAGATGATTATTTAATTGATTTGATATTGGATGTTGCAGGTAACAAAGGAACCGGAAACTGGGCTACCATTGCTGCTTCTGAATTAGGGATACCTGCGGGTATGATTACCGGAGCTTTGTTTGCAAGATATGTGTCAACGCTCAAGGAATCGGTTCGTAACCTTAGACAAACAATAATCCCTAATAGCAAAACAAGCCAACTAAGTATTGAAACTGTAAAAGCTGCATATACTGCTGCCCGAATCATTAATCATCAGCAAGGTTTTTTAATTATCAGAACTGCATCACTGGAATTCAATTGGAATTTAGATCTCGCTACTATTGCACGTATATGGACCAATGGATGCATTATTAGAAGTACCCTTATGGAAAAAATGATGGTTGCTTTTCACGAACATCAAGATCTATTTGAGTATGAAGAAATCAAACAAGAAATCACGTTATTGAAATCCAAATTGAAAGCATTTTGTATCAGTTCGTTAGAAGTAGACCTACCGATACCTTGTCATACAAGTTCATTAGACTATCTCAATTCACTAAGTGCGATGTATTCAACCGCAAATATTATACAAGCACAAAGGGATTTTTTTGGTGCACATACGTATCAAAAAATGAATGATACATCAGGTGCATTTTATCATACTGAATGGTAATTGATTCAATATAACATGGGACTGACATCTATTCTTCACTATTTTCTACACTTTATAGCGCCCATAATGGTGGCTTATCTCTTTTTTAGGAATCAGTGGTGGAGAGTAGCATTGATTTTTCTCCTGACCATGTTGGTGGATCTAGATCATTTACTGGCCACTCCCATTTTTGATCCATGCCGCTGTAGTATCGGTTTTCATGTATTGCATAGCTGGTATATGATTGCCGTATATGTGCTATTGTTGTTTAGCAGACTGAGAATATTGGGGATTGGTTTGTTAATGCATATGTTGACAGATCAAATTGATTGTTGGATGCAAGGATCCTATTGCGCATAAGCATCAAAGTACATATAACGTCATTTCTTCACAATCGTGTTCAGCGATATAAATAGGGAAGGGGTGTTTTTTAATCATAGAGAACTCACCAAAGACATCCATTTCTTTCAGTGCTTTGTGTAAGAACAATCTTGATTGATACTGATAATAATTCATCAACTCATATCCTAATTGCAATACAGCATGTTCTTCGTCTGCTTCATCAACCAATGTTGCACAATCTGGCCAAACACCTGAGAAATCCGGCCCTTTTGCAAAACCTGTATAGTGTCCCGGTGGAAGCTCGCGATATAAGTATCTGGGTTCAGCTATGATTGGGAAAGTGAGTTCTTGCTTAAAAAAATTGATCCCTGAATCATAATGAAAATACCAATCATAGCCTATTTCCATAGCACCGGATTGTATCATTTGTTCTTTTACTTCCGGATCGAACAAGCAAGATCTTAGTTCTTTTTTTAAATAAGCAACACATGTCTGCTCATCCAAAGGGTGGGTATCAATAAAATGCATGTAAGGATTAACGGCAGTAATATCAGCAGCTTTATCGCCAATTTCTTCTTCGATATTACCACCACCTAGATCTACAAATTCACCTCTGCGATACATGTCAAGATAATCCGCATATCGTTTAAACAACGGGACAGCCATACGATCCCTGATTTCATAAAACTGTTTCTCTAATTGTTCATACAATATCTCGTTCAGCGAATCCTTATTCATCCCAACTTATTTTTCCGATAAAAAAACTTCTGCCATCATACATCTGGCACTACCACCACCATTGGTTTCAATCGTTGTAATATCAGAATGTAGAATCGGATTGTAGTGTTCAATACGTTTGATCTGTTCAGCAGTCAGGCTATTATATGCTTGTGATGACATCACGAGAAAACGATCTCCGCTTGTATTTTGAACTTGCAGCATGTTACCTGCAAAATGATTCATTTGATCGAAACTGATTTCGATGACCTCCTTTTTTGTATCCTGCAATGTTGCTATGACACTACCCTTCTCGGTTTCATTAGGAATCGAATCCAGACAAATCACTGCAAATCGATCAGCAATACACATCATTACATTGGTATGATAAATGGGGTCACCTTTGCTATCAACTGAGGTAAACGCTACCGGACGAAATCCGGCTTTATTACACCAATCATTCAATACTTGTATATCTGTTCTGGGTGACAAACAAGCATAGGCAATTTTATTTTCTCTGTCTAAGACCATGCTGCCCGTTCCTTCTAAAAAAAGTTGTTGTTGTTCGTAAGCGCTTAGATCTATCGTATTTTCAACACGAAACTTTTCAGCAATCGCAGATAGAACATGAGGCTTACGTTCTAGCCTACGATTGACCGCAAACATGGGGTACAAAAAAATAGTGCCGTCAGTATGAAATGAGATCCAGTTATTAGGAAATACAGAATCAGGAGTATGAGGTTCAGGTGTGTCTTCAACAACAGTTACCTGAACACCCGCATTGCTAAGTACAGAAACAAATCGATCAAATTCAGCCGCGGCTTTTTCACTCACTTGCTGATCTGCCGAAGCTTGTTGAAAACTATTATTCACCGCCGTTTCTGCATTAAAATCAAAACGAACGGGTTTTATCATGAGAAGATTTGAAGTTGTTTGCATGTTGATTAGTTAGCAATGATAGTTATGAAAATGGTTGCCAGTTGCTAGTTGACAATTGACAGGAAAACAGTTGCTCTTCTGTCAACTGTCAACTAAAAACTGTCAACTCAAATACTTTCTCTCCACAAAGGCATACTCATACAATGGAAGCCTCCACGAGCCCTTGATAACTCTGCAGATGGCATTAGTATGAGTGTATCTGTCATGGTTTCAGGATTCAATTCTCCCGATTCTAATTTGGGTAACAAATCTTTTACATGAATGATGTTAAACCCTGCTTTGCGAAAAGCTTCCGTGGTTTTATCATTACGATCATAACCCAAGACCACACCTTCCTTCAGTGCCAGCAAATTGCAGGAATCTGTCCATTGTTCGCGGGCATTGTACGGAAATTCATTATTACCGGAAAAGATAAAACGTACATCATTCTCACAACGAAGATCTGTTAGGCTGATATCTTGTAATAAGTCTTCCAGACTGTCGAAATAAACAGGATTATCCGGACATTTTTTATGAAACTGAGTAATCTTGATTTTTTCATCTTTCTTTACTTGTAGCTCCCTTTCAATCACGTTATCATCTTCATGCTTCACTGCTTTACGCGAAAAGTTACCCAGCATCACCCATACGTCTCTTTTCACTTGCGTGAAGACGGTATCGATATGCATGTAATCTCTTTTCTTAGGTATTCGAACGATCGTTACTTTGTCCATCAAACCCTTTTCAAACATCACATTCGTAATCATAGCAGCAGCTTCTGCAGAAGTTCTTTCGCTGACACCTACCAATAAATGATTATCACTAACCACCATGATATCACCACCTTCTAAAGTTGTTTTGCGATCATCTTCTTCCTCTTCAGGCATCAAAAAACTCTGATTGGAATCTGCCAATTCAATAATATTATTTTGCCACTTCGCAAAAATGGGATGATAGAAGAATATATATTTTGCCAATAAAGCTTCACGTGTACGTGCTTTTTTAGCCGGTTTGTTCAATAAAACATGGTCTTTGATGGTAATTCCAATATCTCTGGTAAAAATGAAATTGGGAATAGGAGCGAAGAGTAGTTTTTTATCAGATGAAGTCCCGGATATAAAAGTTTTAGACAATTCTTTAGCATTGTATGCCAATAGTTCCTGTTGGGTTTGGAAGGTGCAACCTTCAATAGCCGCTACCGATGCTACTAATTTAGATCGGACATCTTCATTTTCAAGAATTTCAGCCAATAACCATTGTAATTCGATGACTTTATCAGATTTATAAAACCCTTCTGAATCGGGTTTAAAAAATGAACGATCATTGCCATCAATCTCTTGTAGTTTGCCTTTGATCTTTACAGGATCTAGGAAGTACAACAACAACTTGGTGTAATAATCGTATTCGTCTTTACGAATCGTATCCAAATGAACAATGTCTTCAAATAACCAGTCTTGTGCTTTTGAGGGCACTACTTTACCCAAACCACTGTCTGGACTGTGCACCAATAAACGTTTTAAAGTACCTATTTCAGAGGTAACATGCAATGTATGTTCCATACTAATATTGTATTAAATAAATAATGGGATAACTATTCCCGATACGATAGCAATTATTAAAATAAAAGGGAGGGGCCTCAGTGATCGGGCATAGAGTTCAGTCCACGATACATCCACGCGAAGTGAGCGGTAAGGAATGTGATAGTAGAGCAATGATGCATATTGCAAAACTAAGGATTTCTTTTGATTGGGTCATTCCCCTTCAAACTACCCTTAGAATCAATGATTTGGAACCGAACAAAGAGCTCTTCACTGTACCATTTTTCTTGTCGGGTCTTCCTCACTACTTCTGCATGTTCTTGTAAGCGATAAGCAAAAGCTTTCATATCTTCTTTTGATTCCCAAATACTGAATGTGGCTTGTTTGATCCAGGGAACTTCACCAATACCTACTGAAGTAATAAAACCCGGAGCGGTACTCATTCTCTGTGCAACAGCATCTACATGTTGCCAAAATCTTGATAATTGACTGATCCGGATGGTGGCCCTGGTCATCACTGCAATGCTACCGCTATAGTCGGTTTGTTTGGGTAAAGCACCAAACACTTCTTTTCCGTCCCATAATCCATGCCCTTCGATTGGACGTAAGATCAACTCCCATTTTTCACAACCAAATAATTGCCACCAGCTGTTTAAAAAACGGGGGGATGGCACATCTTTATCTTGAATGATTTCCAGCACTGCCCACTGCCGCCAGTCGGGTGTTTTATCAAAACTGCCGTTTCTACCACATCCCATCAGCTTCCAAAACAAAATATCTTTTCTCAACCAAAGTGGCAATCGAAACAATGCCATGGATAAAAAACCTGCCCATCCAAACCAAGAAGGGTAACGTACTATGGTGAGTCGGGTAATCATATATTGGCTGCAAGCTGCAAGCTACAAGCTACACGCTACACGCTGCAGGCTGCAAGTTTAGGTTAAATGTATTATATCCAAATAGCCATACCAGGAATAAAGATAATTATAGTAAAAGCTTGAAGCTTGTAGCGTGTAGCTTGCAGCTAAATCCTTATTTTCCCACTATGAATCAAATGCTCCTTACAAACATTCACCAATTGATAAATGTTCGTCAGCAACCTGCATTGTTGCGTGGAAAAGAGTTGAGTAGTTTGCCAATTCTTGAAAATGCATGGTTATTGATTGTAAATGGACGAATAGCGGATTTTGGAACCATGGATGCTTATCCTGAAGTCAGTAATGTGATGGATCTGAAAGGCGCGAGTGTATTGCCTTGTTGGTGCGATAGTCATACTCATTTGGTATTTGCGGCAAGTAGAGAAGAAGAGTTTGTTGATAAGATTAAAGGAATGAGTTATGAAGATATTGCTGCGAAAGGGGGTGGTATCCTAAACTCAGCAAGACGGCTTGCATTAACGACAGAAGAAGCGCTGTATACTTCTGCCAAGCAAAGATTGGTTGACATCATTCGTTTAGGCACCGGGGCGGTAGAAATCAAAAGCGGGTATGGATTATCTGTAGAAGCGGAGATCAAAATGCTACGTGTCATCAAACAACTGAAAGAAACATCGCCCATACCCATTAAAGCTACTTTTCTGGGAGCCCATACTTATCCTCTTTTGTTTAAAGAAGATCATGAGGGTTATATTGATCAAATCATTCATGAAATGCTTCCGATCATTGATCGGGAGCAATTGGCAGATTATATCGACGTTTTTTGTGAAAAAGGTTTCTTTTCACCGGAAGAAACGATAAGAATCTGTGAAGCAGGAAAAAAAATTGGCTTACAACCGAAAATTCATGCCAATCAATTAAATCTGTCCGGCGGAGTTCAGGCAGGAATACAAACCAATGCCATTTCAGTAGATCATCTAGAAACCATGGATGATGAAACCATTCAATTACTTGCATCATCCAATACCATTGGAACTTTATTGCCTACTGCTGCTTATTTTCTACGAATGCCCTTTCAACCGGCAAGACAATTAATTGATTCGGGAACTGCTATTGCATTGGCATCTGATTATAATCCGGGTTCCAGTCCGAGTGGTAATATGAATATGGTGGTCTCAATGAGCTGTATACAAATGAAAATGTTACCGGAAGAAGCCATCAATGCCGCCACCCTCAATGGCGCTTATGCCATGGAACTGGAAAAGGAAGTAGGCAGCATCACCATCGGGAAACGCGCCAATCTGATCATTACACAACCCATACCTTCCATTGCTTACCTACCTTATGCTTTCGGATCCAATCTGATAGATAGGGTGTTGATTAATGGAGAAGTGTTTGGGTAGTTTATAGACCATGGACTAACCCAAAAAATCAGTATATTCATTGTAAATCGATACGCCTTGCAACTACCACATTTAAAAATTTATAACAAAAAGGATGTCCTTTCTGTCACTCGAATCAGAAGATTTGAGACCAAAATAGGGGAAAGGGTACAAGTAGTTAAAGATAGTGCCGCATTGGAATCATCTTTGCAACAGTCCAGTGCTCCATTTGTAATGGTTGGAATACCTGAAGACATAGGCGTACTCGCGAATCAAGGTGTGGGAGGTTGTGACTCTGCTTGGATTGCATTTTTGCAGTCTTTTTTGAACACCCAGAGTAATGATTTTTTTGAAGGGAGTAGTATCCTTGTGATGGGTCATTTTGATTTTTCAGGTGCTAAAAATCTGATTGAACAAAATGCACAGAGTTATGATGAAAAAATAGCGGCTTACCGACATGCGGTGAATATGATTGATGATGAGGTTGAGCAACTGATTCACATGATCACGCAAAACAATAAAATACCCATTGTCATTGGGGGTGGACATAATAACGCGTATCCCTGTATTAAAGGAGCCGCAAAGGGATTGTACAAGGCGGGATTAATACCGATTGCACAGATCAATGCGATCAATTTAGATGCACATGCAGATTTTCGTCCCATGGAAGGCAGGCACAGTGGTAATGGATTTTCGTACGCAGAAGCAGATGGTTATTTAGAGAAATATTGCGTACTGGGATACCATGAAAACTATTTACCACAAAATGTATGGATGGATATGGTCAATAATCCTTTTATTGATTGTATCAGTTATGAAGATATTTTCATTCATGAAAAAAGAACATTTCTGCAATCTGTAGCCCATGCTACTGGATTTACAGAAGATAGTTATTGCGGTATTGAATTGGATCTTGATGTCATTGAAAATGCTACAAGCAGTGCTTCTAGTCCCGCAGGTATTACACTTGCACATGCCAGACAATATATCAACTTCACAGCTACAGATAGCAAAGTTGCCTATTTGCATATTTGCGAAGGAGCTACACAACTTGCAGATGGCCGATCAGGATATCATACCGGAAAAATGATCAGTTATTTGGTAACAGATTTTGTAAAAGCGATGTTTACGAGTAGATAGTCAATGGTGAATTGTCAATTGTGAATAGTGAATAAAAATAAAATTCGCCATTGACAATTGACAATTCACAATTGACCATTCACCATTCACAATTCACTATTTTTGCTTCAAATTTGAGTGATGTCAGCGAATATTGAGCAGTATCAGCGTATTAGCAGTGAACTTGTGGCAGCTAATGTAACATTGGTAGCAGTAAGCAAAACAAAACCTGCTGAGGATATAAAGACGTTGTATGATATAGGTCAAAGAGATTTTGGAGAAAATTATGTGCAAGAGTTGGTCGATAAACAATCTGTTTTACCCATAGATATCCGCTGGCATTTTATTGGTCATTTACAATCGAATAAAGTAAAATACATAGCGCCTTTTGTTCACCTGATACATGGAGTGGATAGTCTTAAATTATTGAAAGAAATCAATAAACAGGCGGCTAAGAACAATCGAATCATTGACTGTTTACTACAAGTGCATATCGCTACAGAAGAGACTAAATTTGGAATGGATGAACAAGAGTTGAAAGATACCATCGAACAACTATCGAATTTTCCGAATGTACGTATCCGTGGTTTAATGGGTATGGCTTCCTTTACGGATGATCAAGAAAAAGTAAGAAGCGAATTTAGATCTCTACACAATATTTTCAAGCAATCTGCTATGATCCATCAGCCATCAGCCATTCTCAGCATGGGTATGAGTGGCGATTATACCATTGCCATCGAAGAGGGGAGTAACATGGTAAGAATTGGAAGTTTGCTGTTTGGTGCGAGGGTTTATTCTTAAATAAACTGCCACTGAAGACTCAGAAATACACTGAAACTTTCTGTGCAATTCTGTGCTCTCAGTGGCAATAAACATTACTTCTTACTCTTGGCATAATCAAACACCAACTGACAAAAAGCTTTCACACCCAAATCAAACCCACTTTCATCAATATAAAAATCAGCGGTATGATGTTGTGGCGCTTTGTTTGGATCCTGATCTTTCGGCATACCTCCTAGGTAGAAAAAGAATGAAGGGGCTTTTTCTCCATAAAATGAAAAATCTTCTGCACCGGTATCCCAGTCACGAGTTACTACTTTTCCTTTACCTGCTGCTTTCTCCAAAAATGGTAGTGTCAGTTTTACCAACTCAGGATCATTATAAGTAACCAATGTTTTGGTATCAATTGTTACCTCTGCTTCCGTGCCATTACTGGCAGCAATGTGTTTAACTGTATTGCGTATTCTTTCATGCACTTCTTTTTGCATCTTACTATCCAATGTTCGAATAGTACCCAACATCTCACAGGTTTCAGGAATGATATTATTGCGTACACCTGATTGAATAGCGCCCACCGTAATGACTACAGGGGCTTTGGTTAATTCCATTTGTCTGCTTACAATATGTTGCAGCCCTTCAATGATTTGTGATGCAGATGCAATGGGGTCAATAGCTTTCCAAGGTTTGGAACCATGTCCACCCTGACCTTTTACCACAATCTTAAACCAATCCGATGATGCCATAAACGCGCCTGTTTTATATTGGATTTCTCCAACAGGAATGGTTGAATTGATATGCAAACCAAATACAGCTTCTACTTTCGGATTGTCCAATGCCCCTTCCTTGATCATAAGTGATGCACCACCTTCTTCGTCATTAGGCGCGCCTTCTTCAGCAGGCTGAAATAAAAATACAATCGTGCCCGGTACATCTGCCTGCATTTTTTTCAATATAGTAGCGGTACCCATTAGGATAGAAGTGTGTGAATCATGTCCACATGCATGCATCACACCAACAGTTTGTCCATTGAATTCAGTAGTTACTTTAGATGCAAAAGGAATATTGACACGTTCCGTAACGGGTAAAGCATCAATATCTGCTCTTAAAGCAACAACAGGGCCTGGCTTACCACCTTTTAGAATAGCTACTACACCTGTTTTGGCGACATTCGCTTTTACTTCTAAACCAATCGATTTCAAATAATCAGCGATATACGCACCTGTTTTAAATTCTCGGTTAGACAATTCAGGATACTGATGAAAATGACGACGCCATTCCACCAGCTTTGGTGTGATATCTTTTACCAGTTGCGGATAAGAACTAGGCAATTCCTGTGCCTGTATGAATAAGCTGCTACCTAAAGCAAGTGCCAAAAAAGAAAATCTCATATAAATTGATTTTGATCAGTGAAAGTTACTGTTTTCTAAAGGTATATGGATCATATTCCAGAAAATCATTGACGGGAATATCGATGCTTTCTACTTTTTGTTGATGTGTTAAAAACTTCACCTTAAAAATTCCAAATGCAGCATTGCTGTATGAAAGTCTCCATTCATCATCGTCCATATACTGTAATCTTGCACTGAGTTGTCGGTGTCCCTCAAATTGAATCATCAGATCACGATTATCTTTTGTGATAGTGATATTTCCATACAGCGGATGCATGTATTTACCAAGATAGGCAGTCAATGGGAGTGAAGGCTCACTCATTTGTTGCACTCGTTTATCAAGGGCATTGATACGGCTAAGTTTAGCATTTTCAGTATCTCGGAAATGCTTGTAAGCTGATAGATGTTTATCAACAAATGCTGCCCCCAGATAGGCATCGAGTATTTGATAACGGAGTATTTCAAAAAATGATTGGTTATCATTATTGGTTAAAATAACGATACCTAATTTTTCTTCCGGTACCAAACAAGTATTGCTCACAAATCCGAATGCTCCACCGGTATGCCAAAAAACCTGTTTACCTAAATAATCTGTCATGAATAAACCAAGTCCATACCCGGTGAAATGAGATGAGGAGTTTGCATTCTTTCGACTCGATAGTGCAATATTGATATCCCTGGTTTTTTGTATCACATTCCATGGCAGCATTCTTTTACCCTCATAATGTCCACTGTCTAGCTGCATGATGAGCCATTTGGATAGATCATGTACACTACTCACCATACTACCTGCCGGCCCCAGGTTATCTACTTGATCATATGGTAATTCGGTTATTTTACCGGTGAATGCAGTGGTATAAGGTTTTGCAGCATTGGGACGCTGGTTCATTCCGGTCACCAATGTATGTGTGTTTTTCATACCCAATGGCATCAATAAACTATCATACACATATACTTCCCATGGTTTTCCGGTTACGACCGGAATGATTTCACCGGCAGTGAGATAACAACTGTTGCAGTATCCGAAATCCTGGCGAAAAAGTCCGGTTGGCTGCAATAACCGCATTTTCTGCATGATCTCTCTTCGTCCAATTTTTCCATTCCAGAAAGTAAAATCACCTTGGAAAGTTTTGGTTCCTACACGATGAGAAAGCATATCCCTGATGGTGACTTGCTTTGTTATCAGGGAATCATACATTTTGAAATCCGGGAAATAGCGAGTGATCTTATCATTGAGGGATAGTAGTTTGTTATATTCCAGTTGGGCAATGGCTGTTCCTGTAAATAACTTACTGTTACTTGCAATCATGAACAATGTATGTTCTGTAACAGGGGCATGTGTTGCCATATTTCTTTCACCAAAACCCTTGCTGTATACTACTTTACCATCTTTAACGATGGAAATAGCCAGTCCGGGTATTTGCCAGTCAGTCATTCCTTTTTGTATATACCGATCAAGGCTATCGCCAATAAAAGAAGGCGGCTGCGCAATCGAAGATTGAAAAAAGTTCAAAAAAAGCAGTGTATAGAGTAACAACTTCATAACCATATTTGATGGTAAAATAGGTAATAAATACTTGATGCATTAAAATTAAAAGGAATGCTTTTTTTGTTTAATTTCAAATTCTAAAATTCTACATATGAGAAAGATCCTTTTAAGTTCACTTGCGGCAGTGATCAGTTTGACTGCAACAAGTAGTGTTATTGATGTGACTGATGGAACATCGAAGACAAAAGAAACAACGACAGTACAAACACCGGTGATGAATGATGTAATTGTAGAAGATGCCATTCGTGAATTTAAAAGTCTTAGTAGGACAGAACGTAAAGCCAGGATCAAAGAGGTTAAGAAAATTGCCAAAGAATATAAAGCAGCAAAGAAAGCAGGTAACGATGTACAAACCAATACGGTATTGTTGGCCATCTTATGTGTAATCTTGCCACCACTGGCAGTTGGACTTCATCAGGGAGAACTCAATGGTAAATTCTGGTTGAGTGTTTTGCTTACGCTACTATTCTGGTTACCGGGGGTTATTTATGCTTTGATTGTTGTGTTAGGCTAGAAAATAAGAAATTTGAAATCACTATTGTCCGACTAAATATTTAATAGATGTCATAAAAAAAGGGATGAT
>JAAXIF010000077.1:0-6882 GCA_012270485.1 Sphingobacteriales bacterium
TCTAGCTCTAACCTGTACTGCCTTTTTAAGGTAAGTATAGCCTAATGTGATATTAGCATCACTCAATACCCCTTGTTTTATCTGTTCGTCACAAACGGGCTTTGGTTCATCTATTTGATAGACCGACCGATTTATCTTTCTGGTTACAAAGGTTACCTTATCGGCCGTAAAACGATTGTAGGTGCGATAGTCACAATAACCTCTATCGAAGACAATTACAGAGCCAGCACAGAGCTTTATTTCCTTTAAAAAACGCACATCAGTATCTGCAGCAGCACTATAGCGAATCATTACCGGAACATCTTGACCGCTATTAAGCAATGTGTGAACTTTAATGCCTCCCTTATTTTTTCCATCTGATCGGCGTAACCCTGATCCTTTGAGTATCTCTTGAAACAGTGCTATGCTGGTCGAGTCGAATATGTAGAGATTATTTTTCTTGCTACGCTTGCGGCTGTCCGGTAAAATTGACCGGTATTTATGTAGCAGTCCCATATAAATGTCTTCAAAAACCTGCTCACTACGTCTATTATTAGCATCTGAAAGAGTGCTACGTCTAGGATGGCTACTCATTCCCAAATGTTGAATCCTATGTTCCCAAGCAAGCATGCCAGTCGTCACTTCACGTAGTGACGTGCAACGGTTAAAGGTGGCATATAACATCGTAACCAGATGATCGTAGGTCTTCAAGGACTTACAGTATCTATCTGATCTGTTTTCACGAGCTACTTTAGAAATTAAAGAGCGCGGAATAAAAGAAAGTATCTGACTGAAGATCGGCTGTCCGGTAAAAAAATTACCTTTACTCATGGGTATTTTTTTGTTGTGGTAAACTAAAAATAACCAGAAAAAGGAGGCTTTAATGGCCTCCTTACTTTTTTTCTTCACTTTTTACCGGACAGCAATGGCTTCAAGCCGCAAGCTACACGCCACACGCTTTAATTTTTGACTTTTTACTTTTGACTTTTGATTTTTGACATTTCCCCTACCTTTACCCCATGTCAGAATTCCATATTGGCGATGCAATCAAAGGCTTTTTGAAAAAGAGCAATCTCCGCAATGGTGTTAGAGCTGTGCAGATTGAAGACATATGGGAAAAACTGATGGGAAAAACGATCGCGCGGTATACTGATAAGATTCAAATCATCAACCAGAAACTTTTTATTACTACCAGCGTGGGTCCACTCAAGAATGAATTACTCTACCAAAAAGCACAAATTATTGAACGTGTGAATGAAGCTTTTGGTGAGAAAGTGATCACGGAAGTCGTTATTCAGTAAACTGCGAGCTACGAGCTTTGAGTGGAAGTAATAGCAGGCTTTCTTCTATTCATTTTATAAATGATAAGGCTTGAGACTTTATCTTACATCAATGAATGTAATGAATTAATTATTCAAGTACACTATTTGATTCTTCAAATTAACCTTAGAAAAGCTCACAGCTCATGGCTCATAGCTCGTAGCTATTTCAGGGAATCAATCGAGACGCTTTTCCCGCCGGTAATTTTTCTTTGACCAAAGAACCATTCATCAGAAAATAAGTTGGATTCACCCTTGCAGCTGTTTTAATAACAGTGGCATCTCCTTTCAATAAAGTTATTTCAGGAAATAATGTTCTAGCCTTATCTGCGTCTGCGGTCATTAGTAATACTGTTATTCCTTTAGCTGTCCATTGTTGGTATTGTGTGATGAACTCCTCTTTCCATTGATCAGCTTTACGCATATCCTGAGCTAATACCAGTACATAATCTTCTTTCTTTGAGAAAACAGCTTGTGTCGTATCTTCTCCTGAAAAATTTTGCAGCGTAAAATCAACGATCTTGGCGGTTAAGCCATTCCCTTTTCTTACCAGTTTATCTTCTCGATCCATGTATTCGTAGGTAGAGTCAAAATTGTCCGGGAATGATGTTTGGTCGAAGCTGATTTCTTTACCGTCTTTTTTGTATTTAAAAACAATGGCAAAACTATCCGGTATGGCTCCTTCGGGTGTTTGCATTTGTTGTACAATATCATTTCCTTTTTTATAAGGCAAGCAATCAACCAAGGGCAGATTTTTCAACACATACCATTGCAAAGCTGCGGTAGCTAAGAGGCTGATAAATACAATGGTGATACTACCTGTTTCACTCATCATGGCTGGTACACGATAGACAGTGAATAATAGAATTAAAATAAGCACCAGTAAAAGAATGTCTTTGCCAAAAGACATAGCCGGTGTTAAAGGAATACAATCACCAAAACATCCGCATGTTTTTATCTTGCCTGAGAACAATGCATAACCGGTAAGGAAGGTGAAAAAGATGATCAACAATAAAAGCATCCAGGTGATGCTGCGCAAACGCCAGCCAACGATCACAGCTACTCCGGCAAAGATTTCAAATACATTCATTACCAATGAGAATACCAAGGTATAATCATGCAGAAAATGCCAACCCCAGACTTCAAAAAACTCCTGCATTTTATAACTCAATCCCAATGGATCATTGGCTTTCACCAATCCGGAGAAAATAAACAGCAATCCAACGATCCAGCGGATCAGGGTAATAATGGTTCTCATGCGCTATGTTTTCCTTCTTCAATTAAAATCAATGCAAAAACGGCGTAGTTAATGATATCTACATAATTGGCATCAATGCCTTCACTGATCAGGGTTTTACCATCATTTTCGAGTATTTGTCTGATGCGCAATAGTTTCATGAGTATCAGATCAGCAAAGCTCTCCTGACTCATATCTCTCCATGCTTCACCATAATCATGGTTTTTATCCAGCATGGTATTTTTAGCGAATGTTACATATTTATGATAGTTCTCTTCTACCAACGTAACGGGTAATTCTTCTACTTGTGGATTGCCCATTTCCAATTGAATCAATCCAATGATGGCATAATTGATGATCCCTTTGAATTCAGAAGGAATATCATCTCCGATCTTTTGTGTTTTCAGGTCTTGAATGGTTCGGATACGCAAAGCTTTAATGAAGATCTGATCTACCACCGAAATGGTCCGCAATACACGCCATGCAGTACCATAATCTTTTGTTTTCTTGATAAAAATATCTTTGCATCCTTGAATTGCCTGGTCGTATTGTTGATTTGTTGTGCTCATTTTTCAAGAACCACTTAGGGCTTTGGTAATATCTTTGATGTGTGCTGCAATATAAATGAAACCAAGGATGTTTACACTCAACTGCAAAGGAAGATTATTGACAATTGATCAGCCCATCGTCATGGGCATCATCAATACTACCCCCGACTCCTTTTATGAAGATAGCCGGAAATCATCTCTCGACGCGGCCCTGTCGCAAGCCGAAAAAATGATTCGCGAAGGGGCAACTATTCTCGATATCGGCGCACAAAGTACCCGTCCGGGTAGCACGGCTGTTGGAGCGGATGAAGAAATACAACGACTTGCTGTTGTAATTCCGGAAATACATCGTCGTTTTCCGGATACCATTCTTTCAGTAGATACCTATTACAGTGAAGTTGCCATAGCCGCTGCAGAGATGGGTGCTTCTATTGTTAATGACATCAGTGGCGGACAATTTGATACAGCCATGATTGCCACTGCAGCTAACTTACACATGCCTTTTGTATGTATGCACGTAGAAGGAAAAAATGACACCATGCACCAAACACGGGTGGAAGGTAATGTCACCACAAGTGTTACAGATTATTTTATAAAAAGGATGGAGAGTTGTAGAGAGCAAGGACTTACAGATTTGATATTGGATCCTGGTTTCGGCTTTAGCAAAACGACTGACCAAAATTTTGAATTGATACGTTCTGTACCTGAATTTAAATTATTAGGGAAACCTTTGTTAATAGGAGTTTCCAGAAAGTCTACGATCTATAAAACTTTAAATTGCACTCCTGCTGAAGCTTTGAATGGCACTAGCGTTTTGCATACCGCAGCTCTTTTAGGTGGTGCAGATATTTTGAGGGTGCATGATGTGAAGGAAGCGATGGAAGCTATTACGCTAACACAATATTTACTATTAGAGAGGCCGTATCAAAAATTTTGAGACTCGTTGGTGGCTTATGGACCATGGTCCATGGTCTATGGGCTATGGGCTATAGTAAAAGAAAGAGGCTGTATCAGATTTTTAATACAGCCTCTTTTATAAAATTGTGTAGTTTCTATCGTTGCTGTGGAGCACCCGGATTCGCCGTTTGAGGCTGTGGGGCTTGTGGTGTAGGTTTTGTTACATCCACTACTTCAATATCAAATCCAAGATTTGAGTAGGGAGGAATTACCGGAGCAGAGCCTTGCTGACCATAGGCCATCCATGCCGGAACGATGATACGTCCCTTACCACCTTTACCAAATAAACGCAGTGCTTCATCCCAACCCGGAATTACCGATCTGCTTCCCACTACAACCGGATAAGGTTGGTTATTCGGTCCATTCGGATTCATATTGGTATCAAATATTTCCCCGTCTTTTTTACCATCCGTAAAATAGCCTTTGTATAAAACAGCAGCCTGCCAACCGGAGTCTGCTTTTTGTCCCGAACCCGGATTCAATATCTCTACCTGAACACCGGAAGCTGTAGACTGTACTTTCATGTTCTTTTTCTTGGCATACTCTTTTACTTCAGTAATTTCTCTTTGTTTTTCGAGTTCCATTTCCTTATCGTAATCAGCTTTCACTTCATCCTGGGTATTGAACACTTTGAGAATCTCAAAACGTCCATTGATCATATCGCCCTGTTTGAACATATCATTGTATTCAATCATCTGCATTCTTTTCAGGGTATCGAGAAACAGCACAAACTCAACTTTATCACCCGACGCACATTTTGTAATGATCTCGGTGAAAGTATGTTTACCCAAATTGGCAGTATCCAAAGGGAAATACACAGGTATACGACCAAAAGAAGATTGTAATACAGAATCCTTAGATTTTAACTTGTATTCAATATGCAGTTTCAAAAACTGTCCTTGCTTAACTTTTTCTTTGGTTCCTCCGCTGGTGATTTTATACGTCATTCCGGAAGGTGCTTTTTCGAATTGGTTACAGCTTGCAAGCAAAACGATCGCCAGTAACAGCGAAGTGGTTGTTCTCATCATTGTTTTATTGTAATTGATTGTGATACGCTTTTATGATCTCTTTAAACTGTTTAACGGTTATTTCCAGACTTTCACTGCTTCTGCCACCGGCTGCATTTTTATGACCGCCACCTTCGAAATGTTTTCTGGCAAATGTGTTCACATCAAAATCACCCTTGCTTCTAAAACTCCATTTACGCTCTTCATCTCTGTCGATGACAATGGCTCCAAGTTTGATACCTTGAATCGTCAATAAATAGTTCACCAATCCTTCGGTATCGCCGGTTTTGATATCAAATTTTTGCAAATCAGCCCGTGTAATATACATCAGACTGGTATTGTATTCATACAAAACTTCCATTCTGTTCAATAATGCATGTCCAATAAAACGCAATCTGTTTTCCAAAAAGCTGTCATAGATACTTTCATGCACTTTGGTATGGTTCATTCCTGTTTCCTTCAAATGTGCCGCCATTCTATGCACGGAAGCAGTAGTAGCCGGAAAACGGAAGGAACCTGTATCCGTCATTAGCCCCGTGTACAAACATTCTGCCATCGCTACATTGAGGTGATCAGCATAACCGGATGACAAGATAAAATCATACACCATTTCACAGGTAGAGCTTTTGGAGGTATCACTGATGCCATAGGTAAAAGCTTCTTCTTGTGGCTGTTGGTGGTGATCGATCAATATTTTAATGCATTTCGCCTCCGTTAATGGCTGTTCCATGTGTTTGGTGCGATGTAAGACATTAAAGTCGAGACAAAACAGCACTTCTGCCTTTTGAATGATGTCCAATGCATGGTGTCGACGCTGTTCAAAATCGATGACTTCGCTGGAACCGGGCATCCAATCCAGAAAATTGGCCCAATTGGTGGGTGAAATCACGGTTACTTCATGACCTAAGGACCGTAGGAAATGATACAAACCCAATGCAGAACCCATGGCATCGCCATCCGGTTTCTGGTGCATGGTTATGACCGCTTTGAAAGGGGTTTTGAGAGAAGGCAGGAATTGATCGATTGATTGCATAGTCAGGCGGCAAAATTGCGGTTTCCCAACTGTTCCGGCAAATGATTTTCCTACCATTTAACAAAATTCCTATGATAATCTCCACAAAACGCCCTGCTTTGCTGTACTTTTGCCGCCGAAATTGATAAAGCAAGTACTATGAGTAACAGAACTTTCACCATGATTAAACCGGATGCAACCGCTAAAGGACATACCGGTGCTATTTTAGACCAGATCGTTAAAGCCGGATTCAGCATCAAAGCCATGAAGTGGACCCGTCTGACCCCTGAGCAAGCAGGTTTATTCTATGATATCCACCGTGAGCGCCCTTTCTTTGGAGAATTGGTTGAATTCATGAGCAGCGGCCCTATCGTTGCTGCCATCCTTGAAAAAGAGAATGCAGTAGCTGATTTCCGCAAATTGATCGGCGCTACCAATCCGGCACAAGCTGAAGAAGGAACCATTCGCAAATTATACGCCGCATCAGTTGGCGAAAACGCTGTTCATGGAAGTGATAGCGATGAGAATGCTGCGATTGAAGGCGATTTTTTCTTCTCTAAGTTAGAGAGATTCTAAATAGTTGACAGTTGACAGTATATAGTTGACAGGGATAGAAATGAAAGAGGCGAACAGTAAACTGTTCGCCTCTTTTATGTGCTGATTAAGTAAAGCCTAGAATACGATACCGAAAAATTCTCCCCCTGTCATCTATCAACTCTCAACTGTCAACTAATAAAAAGAGGTTAAACATCAGCTTAAACTCTCCTATCGGGACGACTGGATTCGAATGCCGACGATACTGTCGGCATCGAGACTGAAACGT
>JAAXIF010000077.1:6982-27267 GCA_012270485.1 Sphingobacteriales bacterium
AAAAAAAGAGGTCAAGTACAACTTAACCTCTCCTGTCGGGACGACTGGATTCGAATGCCGACGATACTGTCGGCATCGAGACTGAAACGTCTCGACCAGCTGACGCTCTTGCATAAAAAAAGAGGTCAAGTACAACTTAACCTCTCCTGTCGGGACGACTGGATTCGAACCAGCGACCTCTTGCACCCCATGCAAACGCGCTACCGGGCTGCGCTACGTCCCGTCAAACCAAAATCAGAGATCTGAGATCAAAAAATCACAGATTTGATTGGGGCTGCAAATATAGGGGTAAAAGAAAATTTCAGGTTATATTGCACAAAATTTTATACCCGCTACATGAAGATCCTCATCAGGCAGGCAATGATTGCCGATCCACATGCTACATTCAATGGACAGGTAAAAGATATACTAATTGAGGACGGAATCATTACTCAAATAGCTGATAAGATCACCGGAAAAGCAGATCACGAAATCATATCCGATCAAATCATCGTCTCTCCGGGTTGGGTAGACATTTTTGCACATGCCTGTGACCCCGGTTTTGAATACAAAGAAACATTGGCTACCATGTCTTCAGCCGCTGCAGCGGGTGGATTCACACAAGTATTTGCTTTGGCGGATAATAAACCCGTAACAGATAATAAAGCACAAGTAGAATATATCCGATTAGGATCGCAATGTCTACCGGCGAGTATTCATCCGATTGGCACCATCACAAAAGGCAAAGAAGGGCAAACACTCGCCGAAATGTATGATATGCGCAACAGTGGTGCGGTGGCTTTCTCTGATGGATTGCAACCCGTTCAATCACCCGGACTATTGTTGAAAGCACTGCAATATGTGAAAGCATTTGATGGTGTGTTGATCCAAATGCCGATCGATAAAAGTATTGGTGCCGGCGGATTGATGAATGAAGGGATTGTTTCAACCAAATTGGGCTTACCCGGTTTGCCTGCATTAGCGGAAGAATTGATCATTAAAAGAGATATTGATCTTGTTCGATATACCGGATCGAAATTACATATCACCGGAATCTCCACAGCAAAGAGTGTGGCATTGATCAACGACGCTAAAAAAGAAGGGTTACATATTACTTGCAGTGTAACACCGTATCACCTGTTCTTTTGTGATGAAGACTTACAAAGCTATGATACGAATCTAAAAGTAAATCCTCCACTCAGAACACGTGATGATATGATGGCTTTGCGTGCGGCTGTGAAAAATGGGCAGATCGATTGTATCGCCTCACATCATATACCGCAGGATTGGGATCATAAAACCTGTGAGTTTGAATATGCCGCTTATGGGATGCTGGGTTTGCAAACTGTATTACCTGCTTTACTGGAATCTGTAGACGGATTGAGTAATGACCAGATCATTGCATTATTATCCACCAATGCGCGTAATATTTTTGGATTGACGCAGACACATATACAGGAAGGCACACAGGCTGAGCTCACCATTTTTTCTACGAAAAAATCCGGAAAACTCACTAAAGAGATACTGAAAAGCAAATCGAATAACAGTGCTTTTTTGGATAGAGAGATGAAAGGTGTAGTGATGGCCACCATCCACAAAGGACAGCTTCATCAACCATAAACCCACTCAACCATGAAACCAAATCTGAATCAAACTGCTATTACTTACGGAGTTATTACCGGATTAATCTATCTCGCATTAACATTTGGCGCCTGGGCTGTAGGTGATACAAGTACTTTTGTATCCATCACCGGCATTACCACTTTCATTCCTTATGTAATTGTAACACTGATCATCGTAGGTATCAAACTGCGTAAAAGCAATGATAACCTGTTGAGTTTTCAGGAAGCACTCAAATTTACTTTCCTGGCTTATGTGATCTATGCATTGATAGAAGCGATTGGTAATTATGTACTGTATGCAATGGTTGACCCTGACCTTACTGCCAAAGTGATGGAGATCACTATGAAGAAAACCATGAAGATGATGGAGGCATTTGGTGCCAGTGAACAGCAAATGGAAGAAGCTATTGGCAAAGTAGAAGCAGAACCCAAACATACCTCATTCAAACAAATATTCTTAGGATTAGGCATTACTTTAATCTGGAATTTTTGTAAATCATTGCTGATCAGCTTGGTGATTAGAAAAGAAGCTAAATTCGAAGATCAATTATAATTTCATTTATGGACCTGTCAATAGTCGTACCCCTGCTCAATGAAGATGAATCGCTACCCGAATTATGCGGGTGGATAGAATCTGTCATGAACAAACACGGCTATAGTTATGAAGTCATCTTGATCGATGATGGTAGTGTAGACAATAGCTGGTCTGTGATCCAACAAATCGGTGCGAAGAACCCTTGTTTTAAGGGCATCAAGTTCCAACGCAATTATGGCAAGTCTGCTGCATTGAATGAAGGTTTCAAAGCAGCACAAGGTGATGTGATCATTACCATGGATGCTGATATGCAGGATTCTCCTGATGAAATCCCGGAACTGAGACGCTTGATCCTGGAAGAAGGATATGATATGGTGAGTGGTTGGAAGAAGAAGCGATATGATAATACCTTAACGAAAAATATCCCTTCCAAATTATTCAATGCTGTTGCCAGAAGCAGTTCCGGTATTCGCTTACATGATTTCAATTGCGGACTCAAAGCCTATCGTAAAAAAGTAGTGAAGAGTATTGAAGTATATGGCGAAATGCATCGCTATATTCCTATTCTGGCAAAATGGAGTGGATTTAAAAGAATTGGCGAGAAAGTAGTAGAACATCGTCCACGTAAATATGGTACCAGTAAATTTGGATGGCAAAGATTTGTCAATGGGTTTTTAGATCTTGCCACCATCATGTTCCTCGGAAAATTTGGGAAAAGACCCATGCAATTCTTTGGACTGTTGGGTACTTTATCATTTTTGATTGGTTTAGGTGCCAGTATTTCATTGATCATTTCTAAATTTTTATCATCCGATTTTTCGCTGACCAATCGTCCATCTTTTTATATCGCACTTACTACCATGATCATTGGTATGCAATTGTTTCTTACCGGATTTGTTGCTGAACTGATTGCAAGAAATGCTGCAGAAAGAAATGTATACCTGATTGAAGAAACATCCGGACTGGAATAACGTATCTTCCCTTTTGATGCAACAAAAAGTGATCATCATAGGATCTGCCTGGCCACTGAGAGGTGGTGGTATTGCTACTTTCAATGAAAGATTGGCCAGACAATTTCAAGCCGAAGGTGATGATGTTACGATCTATAGCTTTTCATTACAGTATCCATCTTTACTATTTCCTGGAAAATCGCAGTATGGGACAGAGCCTGCACCGACTGATCTAACGATTAAGAGTGTGATCAACTCTATCAATCCATTCAATTGGATCAGGGTGGGAAAAAAGTTACGGCAAGAAAATGCAGACCTGATTGTTGTTCGTTATTGGTTGCCTTTTATGGGTCCTTGCTTGGGCACTATTCTGAGAAGTGTTCGAAAGAACCGACATACTAAGATCATTTGTATTGCTGATAATGTATTACCACATGAGAAAAGACCTGGGGATCGTGCGCTGACTCAATATTTTATTCCACCTATTCATGCTTTCATCACCCTGAGTGAAAAAGTATTCAGCGATCTGAGATTGTTTACCCGGAAACCTGCGGAAGTAGTGATTCATCCTTTATACGACAATTTCGGGGATGCGATACCCAAAGCAACTGCCAGAGCGTTATTAGGGCTTCCTAAAGAAACTCCCATCATTTTATTTTTTGGTTTTATCAGGGCATATAAAGGGTTGGATTTATTATTACGAGCCATTGCGATATTAAAACAATCGGGAGCTACTCCACCCCATTTATTGATTGCCGGTGAGTTTTATGAAGATCAAGCAAAGTATGAATCACTGATCGATGAACTCAATATCAGGGATCTGCTGATTTTAAGAACAGATTTTATTCCGGATAGTGAGGTAAGAAATTATCTATGTGCCACAGATTTCGTGATACAGCCTTACAAACATGCCACACAATCGGGCATCACACCTCTATCCTATCATTTTGAGAAACCCATGTTGGTTACCAATGTAGGGGCATTACCGGCCATGGTACCACATGAGAAAGCGGGTATTGTTACGGAACCGGATGCGGATGCGATTGCAAAAGGCATTCGGCAGCTGTACAGTTTAGGTGAAGAACATTTTTTATTCCATCTTCGCGAAGAGAAAAAGAAATACAGTTGGGAAGTACTTACGAGTACTATCCGCAGACTGGCACAAGAATCCTAACCAAACATTTTCTTATGGCAACAAATATTCATGCAATCATCGCCGCATCCATCGCTGTAAAACAGGAAATATTGGCTGACAGTGCTTTTCAACAAAAAGTTCAGGATATTACCGATGCGGTAATCCATGCATTTCAGTCCGGTAAAAAAGTAATGTTTTGCGGCAATGGCGGAAGCGCTGCTGATGCACAACATTTGGCTGCAGAATTTTCGGGCAGATTTTATAAAAACAGAAGAGCATTACCATCAGATGCTTTGCATTGCAACACATCTTATTTAACTGCCGTTGCCAATGATTATAGTTATGATGATATTTATAGTCGCCTCGTAGATGGTACCATGGAAAAAGGAGATGTATTGATGGGTATCAGCACCTCCGGTAACTCCCCCAATATTGTAAAAGCATTTGAAACAGCTCGAGCCAAAGGTATTGTTACCGTAGGTTTCACAGGTGCCGGTGGCGGTAAGATGAAAGACTTGTCTGATCATCTTTTAAATGTGCCTTCTACTGTTACACCTCGCATTCAGGAAAGTCATATACTACTTGGACATATCATTTGTGAATTAACAGAAGCTGCCATTTTTAATGACTAAGGAAAGCCACATGTTGCAACTGGAAAACATTACCCCTGAATGGACTTTATTTCTTGACCGAGATGGTGTAATCAATCATGAGAAGAACAATGATTATATCTTACACAAGGATGAATTTCATTTTTATGATGGGGTTACTAAGGCTTTAGCCACTCTCCGACCTTTCTTTCGGTATATTTTAATTACGACCAATCAAAAAGGTGTGGGTAAAGGCGTGATGCGGCTGGAAGATTTGCAGAATATTCATCAATACATGCTCACTGAAATTGAGCAAGCAGGTGGTAGTATTGATCAAATTTATTTCTGCGCTGATCTTTTTGATGACTCGCCTAATCGGAAACCCAATCCGGGTATGGCTTTTCAGGCAAAAGCAGATTTCCCCGATATCGATCTGTCGAAAAGCATCATGATCGGTAATAGACCCAGTGACATGAAATTTGGGAGGAATGCGGGTATGTATACGGTGTTTGTTGCCACTACCCATCCGGAAGTTCCTTTCCCGGATCCCGATATTGACCTTCGTTTTGAAGATCTACCTGCTTTTGCAGAAGCCCTGATACAGATCAGTAAGCTGCAATAAAATCTTAAAACTGTAATGAACCGTTCTCTTTCAGTTATTTTTACAGTATGAAGCAAGCCCTGTTTCTTTTTTTACTGGTCATCACCTCTCTCTTTTTGCGTGCACAAGACAACCGCATGCAACTGCAGCAGATAGAAGATGAACTAAAGCCACTTGCTTATGCCATCTTGAATGAAGATCAGTTCTTGGATCGATTCAAGGCAGACAGTGCTTTCACGCGTGGTTTGGTGCGCGCTTTAAGAACGACTCATTCCTTTCGTTATCATTTCGACTCTTTGATCACCATCTCACAGCAGTATGCTCCGGATAGCAGCTTTAGAATCTTTACCTGGCAGATACAAATGGAAGACATGAACCATTTTCGTCAAAAGGGTGCGATACAAATGCGCACCAATGATGGTTCTTTGAAATTGATTCCTTTATTCGATGCATCTAAATTCACTGAAGCACCTTTTGATTCCATACGAACCAATCAAAATTGGATCGGTGCTGTGTATTATAATATCATACAAACCACCTATAACAATAGAAAATATTATACCCTCTTTGGTTACGATGAACATGATGCCAGAAGTAGCAGGAAATGGATGGAAGTCATGACTTTCGATGCCAATGGCAATCCACAATTCGGGGGACGTTATTTCAATTATCGGGAAGATGATATCAAACCCAAACAACCTGCATTTCGTTTTTGCCTGGAATACAAAAAAGACGCCAATGCCAAACTCAACTATGATCCTGAATTAAACATGATCGTTATGGCGCATCTCGTGAGCGAAGAAGGTGATAACAAAAAGAAACACACCCTTGTACCCTATGGCACGTTTGAAGGCTTCAAATGGCTAGGCGGAAAATGGGTACACCAAGCAGACATCACAGAAGTAAACCCTGATGGAAGGGTGAATCCGGATCAAACGAGGAAGAGAGGGAATCTTTGATTTTTTGATCTGTGATTTATTGAATTAAATCAAAAAATCACAGATCAAAAAATCAAAGATCAATCCAGTTTTAGCACGGCCAAAAACGCTTCCTGCGGTACTTCTACGTTTCCAATCTGGCGCATGCGTTTTTTACCTTCTTTCTGCTTTTCCAATAGTTTACGCTTACGGCTGATATCACCACCATAACATTTGGCAGTTACATCTTTACGCATCGCACTGATGTTTTCACGTGCAATTACTTTGGCTCCAATAGCAGCTTGTATCGCGATCTGGAATTGTTGTTTCGGCAATAGCTCTTTTAGCTTTTCACAGAGTCTGCGACCAAAGTCTTGTGCGCGACTGCGGTGGATCAGTGCACTCAACGCATCTACCTTATCTCCATTCAACAGGATATCCATCTTTACGATATCTGCTTCACGATAGCCGATCGGACTATAATCGAAGGAAGCATATCCGCGGGTAGAGCTTTTCAGTTTATCATAGAAATCAAATACGATCTCCGTCAATGGCATTTCAAAGATGAGTTCAACACGTGATGGTGTGAGGTAGCTTTGATTGATCAGAATACCACGCTTACCCAAACAGAGGGTCATGATATTACCGATATAATCAGGCAAAGTGATGATCTGCGCTTTGATAAATGGTTCTTCGATACGATCGATCTTCACCACATCAGGCATTTCAGCCGGATTGTTCACAATGATCTTTTCACCACGGGTGGTATATGCATTGAAACTTACGTTCGGTACAGTAGTGATAACGGTTTGATTGAACTCACGTTCCAATCGCTCTTGAATGATCTCCATATGGAGTAGTCCCAAGAATCCGCATCGGAAACCAAAACCAAGTGCTTGTGAAGTTTCCAGTTCAAAAGTCAGAGAAGCATCATTCAGTTGGAGTTTGTCCATACAATCACGTAACTCCTCAAACTCATCTGTATTTACCGGGAAGATACCTGCGAATACCATGGGTTTTACTTCTTCAAAACCATGGATCATTTCACCGGGATTACTGGCTAGTGTAATGGTATCACCCACTTTCACTTCTTTGGCATTTTTGATACCCGTGATGATATATCCTACATCACCCGCACGCACTTCCTGTTTGGGTGTCATGCTGAGTTTCAATACACCAACCTCGTCTGCGAAATAATCATTACCACTTGCTACAAAACGAATCTTATCCCCCTTTTTCAGTACTCCATTCAGAATGCGGTAGTAAACGATGATGCCACGAAAACTATTGAAAACACTATCAAAGATGAGTGCTTGTAAAGGAGCTTCGGTATCTCCGGATGGGGCTGGAATACGTTCAACAATGGCTTCCAAAATTTCTTCGATACCAATGCCTGATTTACCACTCGCCAACAGAATATCTTCCTGCTTACAACCTATCAAATCCACGATCTGATCCGTTACTTCCGGAATTTTAGCGCCATCCATATCGATCTTGTTGATCACCGGAATGATCTCCAGATCATTTTCAATAGCCAAGTACAAATTACTGATGGTTTGGGCTTGAATACCCTGGGAAGCATCTACCAATAACAAAGCACCCTCACAGGCAGCCAATGCACGGCTCACTTCATAGCTGAAATCCACGTGACCGGGCGTATCGATCAGGTTAAGCACATACTGCTCACCTTTATAGGTATAATTGATCTGAATAGCGTGACTCTTAATGGTAATCCCCTTTTCACGTTCCAGGTCCATATCATCCAGTACCTGGTCCATCATCTCCCGCTCGGTAATGGTCTTGGTATGCTCTAGCAGTCTGTCAGCCAGCGTACTTTTCCCATGGTCGATATGTGCGATAATGCAAAAATTCCTGATTTGCTTCATAAGGGCGCAAAGATAAGATGAAAAGGAACAAGACTGAAGAATCAAGGAACAAGCTTAGCCCGGATTATACACTGTTCTTCAACAAAATCAAACCAAGACCATATTTTGCTATATTAGGGGTACTAAGTTCCTGATAACTATGTTCTTGAATAAGATCAACAAAAAAGCCCAGATCAACAATGAAACAGGGCTGGGTACCAATACTACCCTGAGTGGTGGCGGTCGTTTTTTCAATCGAGATGGCAATCCCAATATGGATGTAAGGGGTATGAATCTTTGGGAAAGACTGAATATTTATCACTCGCTTCTGACCATGTCCTGGTTCAACTTTTTAACCGTCGTGGTCATCTACTTTGTAACGACTAATTTATTGTTCACCGGCATCTATTTTCTAATTGGGATCGATCATTTAGGCGGACTAATGGAAGTAACCGGTATTGAATTGTTTGGTGAAGTATTTTTCTTTAGTGCGCAAACATTCACCACCGTTGGTTATGGACGTATCAATCCGATAGGTTTTGCGGCCAGTTTTACCGCTTCAATGGAAGCCTTAACCGGATTGATGACTTTTGCCATTGCAACCGGCATTATGTGGGGACGATTTTCAAAGCCTAAAGCGTATATCCGTTACAGCAAAAATGCCATCATCGCCCCTTTTAGAGATGGTATTGCATTGATGTTTCGAATGGTGCCTTATACCAGAAATTATCTGGTAAATGTAGAAGTGAGGGTAACATTGGCGATTCATGTGGAAGAAGATGGGCAGCGTAAGAACAGATTCTACAATATGCCGCTTGATATTGCCAAAGCAAATACAATGACTGCTAACTGGACATTGGTGCATGTCATCAATGAAGAAAGTCCGATCTATGGTTTTACCAAAGATGACCTTACCAATGCGCGTGCTGAAATACTGGTATTTGTACAGGGGTTTGATGAGAGTGTGTCTAATACAGTGGTATCACGTACTTCTTACACTTACGAAGAATTTATTTTCGGTGCGAAATTCTTACCGATGTATCATCCGAATGAAGATGGCACCAAAACAGTGTTACATCTTGATCAGTTGGATGCTTATGAATCAGTGACTTTGCCTGTGAAATGATTTGATACGCTCAATAGAACACAGATTATCATGATTATCATGATCAATCATGATGATCTGTGTTCCATTTTAATCATTAGTATTTAAGTGAGTCAATAATTACTTTGAACTCATCTGCGATCAAAGAAGCGCCTCCTACCAATCCACCATCTACATCAGGTTGAGTGAATAATTCTTTGGCATTGGATGCTTTTACACTGCCTCCATACAATATGGTTATTTCTTGTGCTACAGCATCTCCATATTTACCGGCCAGTTGTTGACGAATATAGGCATGCATCTCTTGCGCTTGTTCACTGGTAGCTGTTTTACCGGTACCAATTGCCCAAATGGGTTCATATGCAATCACTACTTTTTTCAATGCATCGGCAGACAAATGATACAATGATTCCTCTAATTGCTTAGCTACAAATTCGTTTTGCGTACCCGCTTCACGAATCTGTAAAGGCTCACCACAACAAAAGATCGGTGTGATCTGATGTTCTAAAGCAATATTTACTTTCTCTGCCAAAAACTGATTGCTTTCCTGAAAATATTCACGACGCTCAGAGTGACCCAATACTACATGCGTAATACCTAATGAGTTCAACATAACAACGGATGTTTCTCCCGTATAAGCACCGTTTTTTTTGTTGTAACAGTTTTGAGCTGCAATATATACTTGTGTTTTACCTGCAACTTTTGCTTGCGCCATCGACAAATAAGGAGCCGGTACTGCAAATACCACTTGCCTATTTTCATTTAGGTCATAGTTATGAGACAATAAATGATCAAGTAGTTGTTCTCCTTCTGTGATCGTAAGATTCATTTTCCAGTTAGCAGCGGCTATTTGCTTTCTCATTGTTTGGTATTTTTTTGAGGTCAGCGAAAATACAGTTTTCTTCTGTGCTCTCTGTGTATTCAGTGGCAATTAATTTGCCACTGAAGGCACTGAAATACACTGAAATTATTTTGCGGAGAGTGTAATGAGTATTTGCTTTTCAATTTCACTCAAAGACTGATTTTTGAGTTTTTTCCAGTTATCAATATCTACCAAAGCCTTGTCTAATTTATATTTCACGCCTTTACATCCCCAACTGAAATCGGGAATAATATTGGGCAAGAGACCTTCGCCAAATACATTGCAAGACACTCCGATCACCGAACCGGTATTGATGGATGAATTAATTGCTGTTCTTGAAAAATCGCCCATGATCACTCCGCATTTATAACCAGCCGGTAAATATTCCTGATCAGCTTCGCTCCAAATCTTAACGATACCTGCTGTATTCTTCAGGTTACTATTACTAGTACCCGCACCCCAATTACACCACTCACCTATTACAGCATCACCCATATAACCATCATGTGCTTTATTGGAATAGCCCATCATGATACTGTTCTTGATCTCACCTCCACCCATACAATAAGGTCCGAGGGTTGTAGCGCCATAAATACGGCTATTCATTTTCAGCACTGAATGATCTCCCAATGCAAAAGGTCCACGTATAGCAGAACCCTCCATCACAACTGCATTTTTGCCGATATAGATAGGTCCTGTTGATGCATTCAATAGTGCATGCTCTACAATTGCTCCTGACTCTATGAAAATATGTTCGGCATGTATGCATCGATTGGTAGATGAAATTGTTGCTGATGTTTTGCCTCGAGTCAATAGATTAAAATCAAAACGTACCATTTGATCGTTGATGTGCATTAGCTGCCATGGATAAACGATTCTTTGGGCTGACGGATAATCATGAACAACTTCAAAATATTGCACAGATTGAGATGGATCAAAGTCTTCAAATGCAATAGCTGTTTTCCCTATAATTAAACCTTGTTCATCTGCCCAGCCATGATTTTTGGATATACTTTGAATGCCATCGATTAAAGATGGGTTGGGAATTACAGATGCGTCAACCCATATATGTTCACCGTCGGGTGGATATCCATACAGATTTTGCAAATAAGGACTGGTATGTACAAACACCTGCAAACCTGTAAGCTTTTCCCATCTTTCTGCGATGGTAAGAATACCCATTCGCAAAGAAGCAATAGCCTTGGTTTGCGTCAGAGGCCATAAACGTTTTCGTTGCGTATTATCGAATAGAATGATCGACATGATACAAACTTAAAGCTTTTAGAGGGAATGCGAGTTGACAGATGACAGTTGAAAGTTGACAGAAGATCGTGACTCGTTTATATTGGTTTTTGTTTGGAATTGGATAGTCTCTTAATTTTAGTTGTATGATGATCGTCGCTGCTTTACCGTCTGACTATAAAGAGATCACAGATCTATGGCAAACTTCTGTGAAAGCAACTCATCATTTTTTGCCCGATGATTTTACCGAACAATGGAGAGATCAAGTGGAGACAATTTTCTTATCGATGGTGCAATTGTATTGTGCTAAAGACGAAGCAGGAAAAATTGTTGGCTTTGTGGGAGTAGCAGAACAAAAGATTGAGATGCTGTTCTTAGATCCCAATACTCGCGGCAAAGGCATCGGAAAACAACTGACTGAATTTGCTATTCAAACTTTACAGACCAATGCCGTTGATGTGAATGAGCAAAATGAACAAGCGGTTGGATTTTATCTGAAAATGGGTTTCAAACAAATCGGTAGAAGTGAAAAAGATGCACAAGGCAATGATTATCCCATCCTGCATTTATCTTTATGAGCTATTGTTCATATCGATAATGTCCAATAATAGGATAAGTGAACAACATATCTTCCATCACTTGTCCGGCTCCGATATTATGAATCACCAATGACCGCTGTTGGTCTTTTGATTTTTGATGCACAATCATGCCAATATGTTTCATTCCTCTTGGTAATTGCCAGCAAACAATATCCCCTGCACGATAATCAGCTGCACTCCTCGAAATCGGCAGCACCATACCGTTACGCGAAAAGAAATACATCAGGTTGGGAACTCTTCGATGATCGATATTCCGATCTGTTGTTTTCAATCCCCAATAGTTAGGATAGAACTGAAAATTCCGGCGCATATCTTCATGTACTTCTCTTTGCAGATCAATACCCATTTTGCGATAAGCACGAATCACAACATCAGTGCAAACGCCTTTATCAGCAGGCACATCTCCCATGGGATAATTGATACGGAAATAAGAAAGATCATACAGCACTTTTTGACAGGTTAATGTGTACGCCGAATCTGCCAGCCGCCCATAAAAATCAGACTGTGTCATAGCAGCATTCAAAAAAATCAGCAAAAGCAACATACAACACCCGTACTTCGAAAAATTGGCCATAGTTTATCTTTCCCATAGAATGCATGTTGCCCGAATTTGCATACTGGTGATCGTTAAAGTATTCTTTATATGATTCGTTATTATCGGACTTGAATACATAGGTTGTCGCGTAGTTGTCGCGTTATTATCGCGTTGTTATCGCATACTTATCCCCAATCTATATAAATATGCGATAAGAATATGATAAAATAGTTTAATAAAGTACTTGTAAATATGATAATATTTTTATATCTTACTGAGATAAACGCCAGAACATGCCAACACTACATGGACCGCTACGGTACACGGGTACCATTGATGAACTGGTTGCCTATCAAATGAAAGGCAGCGATAAAACCATTGTGCGTAGAAAAGCCTTTATCACAAAAGGTGCTTATCAAAAAGAGCCCCAGTATGCGGCCATGAGACGGAACAGTGCAGAATTTGCCATTTGTGCGCGGGCAGGTAAAATGGTAAGAACAGCGCTTCCGATCATAATGCGATTAACCGATCAGAATATGACCCCTGTGCTACAAGGCTTTTGTAAAATTCTGCAAAAAAAAGATACTGTACATCCACATGGGGAAAGACCCGTTCTTTTTTCGATGCACAAAGAGGCGCTCACTTCGCTGCCATTTACCAAAAGACATTTGTTTGATTCGGTATGGAAGCAAAGACCTGTTGCCACATTGCTTAGGGAAAAAACAGCGCTGCACATACAGATCGGTGAGTTATTACCCGGTTTTAATTTTCAGCTTCCTTGGCAAAAGCCTTATTACAGAATCATCGCTTCGCTGGCAGCCATTCAAGATGTTTATGCTGACCAGATCAAATACCCATCTATCCTTTATACAAAGGATTTACCATCAACCACTGTTTTCAGCGACTGGATGATGGCCAAAAAAACAGTACCTGCGCATTGCATGAATCTCCAACTGGAAAATACAGACCTAAAAGAAGATGCAGGTATTACATGGGTTGGTGCAATTGGCATTGAAATGGGAGAACCAGATTTAACCGGAAGCATTCAACCGGTTAAATATGCTAGTACTGCAAGGATATTGGTGACGGGGTAAATATGTAAAGTAGATACTAAGTTGAATGATCTACTCACTTGTAAGACGAATTACTAAAATAAAAAAGTCGCTCAATTCATGAACGACTTTTGGTGCCCCAGGCGGGAATCGAACCCGCACTCGCTTTTTCGGCGAACAGGATTTTAAGTCCTGCGTGTCTACCAGTTCCACCACCAGGGCAGTGGTAAAAAAAATCCCGTCACGCATGACGGACGGGATTGCTGAGCGGAAGACCGGGCTCGAACCGGCCACCCCGACCTTGGCAAGGTCGTGCTCTACCAAATGAGCTACTTCCGCAATCGATATAAGAACTAAATCGGGAGTGCAAAAATAGGATTCTACAGCTCCTGACAAAATTTTTGTTGATTTTTTATTTGTACTCAGGCGTATACTTACTGCTGCTCTGTACTTCTACATCAGGCTTCCCTTTGTAGCGCTGGTTGTACAGACGATAACATCCACCCAATACAAAAGCAAGGATACAAAACACTTGCAGATAGAAAAGAAAACGTGATGAATTTACCCAGTTCCTGGTAAAGTCTTTTTCTTGTGCGGCTTGTTGTTCGTTCGACATAATTTTGAATTGCTGTGCAAAAATAAGGCAGTACAACTTATTATAAAATCTTTCTGCGAATAATTTCCTGAAAACGGGTGCGTTTGTTGATAAAATACTCCCAAACAATGGTTCCGGAATACACGCCCTGCAGTGATTTCATGGGCTTTTTCACCCGATGATTTTTTTCCGATTTTCCCATGAACCAGATCTTTACTACCGCCCAATGTGCTTGCATGATCGCCATAAAAAATGCCCGATCCCCGTTTAACAACCCCTTCCATGCAGAAATAGCATCCAGTCCAAATCGTACCGGTAATTTCCACAGTTTTTCATGGAATGGTAGATTCTTATTCAACATCAACAAATTGTTCCTGAAATTCAAAAACACTTTTCGTCCACCCCTGGGTAAAGTTCCTCCCCCAACATGATAAACAACTGAAGTCGGACAACTCATGATCGTATATCCCGCTAATTGCATCCGCCAGCAAAGGTCAATTTCTTCCTGATGGGCAAAAAATCCGGCATCCAATCCACCCATTTCATGATATACCGAAGCCCTCACAAACATGGCCGCCCCGGAAGCCCAAAAAACAGGTTCGGGTTGGTTGTATTGTCCATTATCCTCCTCACAAACATCAAATACCCTTCCGCGAGAAAAAGGGTAACCAAGATGATCGATCCAGCCACCGGCTGCACCGGCATATTCAAAAAGTTGCGGTTGATGATACGACAAGAGTTTAGGTTGACAGGCCGCGATCTTGGCGTCTTTTTCCATCAATTCAATGATCGGTTCAATCCATCCGGGTGTTACTTCCACATCAGAATTGAGCAAAACATAATAATCTGCTTTTACCAATTTCAATGCCCAGTTATAACCACCTGCAAAACCTTCATTGGTAAGATTGTATAAGCATTCGACTGAAGGAAATAAGTGTTTCACCAAATCCATCGACCCATCCGTAGAAGCATTATCCGCTACAATCACAGATTTGTTGGAATAGGTAGACGCGATCACTGAAGGAAGAAAAGTCTCTAGATGCTTCCTCCCATTATAATTTAAGATAACAATCGCAACGTGGGGAACTGACAATGATTGATGTTTGGATGCGAAAATAGATTAAAGTTGACAGTTGTTAGTTGACAGTTGACAGTAAAAGGCAGTTTTCTCCCTGTCAACTGTCAACTGTCAACTAACAACTATCAACTAAAAACTCCCCTTCCCCCATTCAATCAACCCCCTCACTTCCTTCGGCACGGTTCGTTCTCTGATTTTGGAGGTTTTTTCGCCGAGGCGAACGATGATGGTTTGTTTGGAAGGGATCACGATAATGTATTGTCCGAGGATACCTCTTGCATAGAAAATTTCAGGATTCAGCGGGTCGATCCACCATTGGTAACCATAATAATCACAAGCAACACCTTTTAAATCTGTAATACCACAAGGTTGAATAGAATGTGCCCAATAAGTGCTGTCCATGATGGGTGTTCCATTCCATTTACCGCTATCCAACATCAACTTACCAATTCGCGCAAAATCACGCGTATTGGAGTTAAAACAACAATAGGCTTTGATATGTCCATTTTCTTTATCAGTACTCCATAAAGCAGGATGTTCAGCACCCAATGGTTTCCAAAGTTTTTCAGCAGCATAATCGCTGAGACTTTGTCCGGTAGCTTTTTCCAGTATTAATCCCAATAATTGTGTATCTCCACTTTTATAAGAATGAACAATTCCGGGTTTGTCTTTCATCTTAACACCGGTAGCAGTAGCATACACATCTGTTCCATAATAGGCTTCAGAAGTAACAGAGAATAGATTCCAGTAAGATTCATTCCAATCGGTTCCGCTACTCATGGTTAATACATCGATGATGCGTACTGCTGCTTTATCTCCTTCTTTGAATTCGGGTAAATAATTTCCTACCGGCTCTTCCAGCGATTTTATTTTTCCTTCTTTCAAAGCTACACCGATCAATATACTGGTGATACTTTTTGCCATGGAGAAGGATCCGGATTTTGAGCTGTCACTATACCCTTTCCAATACTTCTCGAAAACCACTTCATTGTTTCGGATCATGAGTAATCCAACTGTATTCAATTCTTCCAATAAAGTATTGAGCGAATCAGGATAGGGTATTTGATTGTAATTCGCAGCGTTGGTCCAGGGTTGGGCTGTAGATACCGCTACGGTATTGTTCGTGAATTTTTTATAGTCATCGATATTGGCAAAATTGTACCGAACAGCGGTGAACAGGTAAGTTTTACCTGAGATCCATGCATAAGCACTAAAACTGAGAATAATCAAGAGTATCGTCCAGAGAAAACCGCGGAAGAATTTTTTCATGGTGAGTTGTGGGTTTAATGTTTGAAATTAAGTTTTTTGCCACAGAGGGCACTGAAGAGCATTGAAATATTTTGATTTTTTTGCATTAGTCATGACAGAACAGCATTTGAAAGAATCACAGAAATAGCTGTATCTTGCAAGCAGAAAAAGAATTATGCACTTCTTGCACCTGAATTTAGACTTCCTCGATCATCCTTGTTGCTAAGGATGTATTGTTTTTGTTTTCATGCTTTCTTGTGAAAGCCTTTCTTTATTTTATTACAAACCTTTTATTATGCTTACTCAATCAGTATCAGCGAATACAGCTGTGTATTTGCAGTTGGAAGAACAATATGGTGCACATAATTATCATCCACTACCGGTAGTATTGGAAAAAGGTGCCGGTGTATTTTTATGGGATGTAGACGGAAAAAGATATTATGATTTCCTCAGTGGTTATTCCGCCGTGAATCAGGGACATTGTCATCCGAAGATCATTGCCAGTTTGGTAGAACAAGCACAAAAACTTACCCTTACTTCTCGTGCATTTCACAACAATCTTTTAGGCGAGTATGCAAAATTCATCACCCATTTTTTTGGGTATGATAAAGTATTACCCATGAATACCGGTGTGGAAGGTGGAGAAACCGCCATCAAATTAGCACGCAGATGGGCTTACACCCAAAAGGGAGTTGCAGAAAATAAAGCCAAGATCATTTTTGCAGAAGGCAATTTCTGGGGAAGAACATTGGCCGCTATTTCCTCTTCCAATGATCCGAGTAGCTACAAAGGTTTTGGTCCGTACATGCCCGGATTTGAGCTCATTCCATACAATGATACCATTGCATTAGAAAAAGCATTACAGGATAAAAACGTAGCGGCTTTCATGGTAGAACCTATCCAGGGAGAAGCCGGCGTAGTAGTACCTGATGAAGGGTATTTATCAAAAGTAAGAGAACTGTGTAGTACCTATAATGTACTCTTCATCGCCGATGAAATTCAAACCGGATTGGCGCGTACCGGAAAAATGCTGGCTTGTGATCATGAAAATGTGAAACCGGATATTTTGATTCTTGGAAAGGCATTGAGTGGTGGCGTGTTACCTGTATCAGCCGTATTAGCAAATGATGAAGTGATGATGAATATCAAACCCGGAGAACATGGATCTACTTATGGCGGTAATCCATTGGCTTGTGCGGTTGCTACTACTGCATTAACAGTATTGAAAGAGGAAAGAATGGCTGAGAATGCAGAAGCCATGGGTGCTTTATTGAGATCGGAGCTAGCAGCACTTCAATCACCTTTTATAGCAACCATTCGTGGTAAAGGATTATTGAATGCCATTGTGATCAAACACAGTAATCCGGAAGCAGCCTGGGATCTTTGTATGGAGTTAAAAGAAAACGGACTCCTTGCCAAACCCACGCACGGCGACAAAATCCGCTTTGCCCCACCGCTGCTTATCACCAAAGAGCAGATAATGGAATGTGTGGGGATTATCGGTGCGTCCTTGCAAAAACTAATTTGAGGAAAGAATCAAGTTACAAGGAACAAGACACAAGGAAAATTCAAGCCGCAAGCTGCAAGCTTCAGGCTACAAGCCTCACCTATTTTCCGCCGGACTGAAGTCCGGCGCTATTTGAAATTGTGTATTGGCTACTTAAAACATAGATATATATAGAACTATCCTTGTGGCTTGCAGCTTGTAGCCTGGAGCTTTCTTGTACCCTGTCTCTTCTTTCTTGTATCTTTTTATGATTCTTCTATTTTTACAACAGGTATTTTCGGAAACAGTACCATGATTTGAATAATGATGGCACAAGCAAGAATACCGTAGAGTGCGGGTTGTTTTACCGGACATTCACCGAACATACAGCTGGAAACCAATACATAATTGCGAATGGCCCAAGCCAAATTGATAGCGCCGATAAAAACATTGGTCCGTTTGGTCCAGATACGAGGTATGGCGAAAAATAAAATCGCTGCGGTGCAAAAGAAGACATGAAACAATCCGGGTCGGCCAAAACTAGTTCCTTCTGCAGCAAATCCGGAAATGGTAAGCCCCTTACTTTCAATAACCGTCCAAGGGAGAAAACATAATCCGAGCAATATAAATGCAGCTACAATTCCTATCTGCTGTGAATACTTCATGGTTGATAATTGTGCTGCGAAGTTAAGCACCTATCAGGAAAGAAGACACAACTTCAGCATAACAGTATTAATACAGCGAAGATTTGTAAGCATAACTGCCGGCAGGTTGTTGATTGGCTCCCAACTTAAGAAGAGACACTACAGTTCTTTGTGCTCCCTGTATATATTCCACATAATATTGCCCGGCGCTGTAGTTTTGTCCGAATTGAATTGTGCTATTGGCTTGTAAGTGATTTTTTTGCTCGATCAATCTGCCTTGTACATCTACTACTTTCATCGTTATCGGCAATTGTGTCTGCTTACTGTTCAGTTGAACGGTAAAGAATTGTGTAGCAGGATTTCCCATTACTTTAATATGGAACTGCTGATCATTGGGAGTAGATACAGGTATATTTGAAACGGTTACTTTGAAAGGTACACGTTGACTAGACACTCCATTCACAACTTGTGCCACCCAAAGCGTTTGGGTACCTACTTGATTGATCACCGATGGTTGTACAGGAGATTGATTGGCGGCTGCAGAAGTATAAAACTGAAGTGAGGCATTGGGTAAAGCGGTTACCTGCTTTTCAACATTGATATTGTTTCCGAATTTTCCGGCATCGTAGGTAGCATCCGTTACGATGGGAGCTTGTGGCTGAACAGCAATTTCAGTTGTGGCGGTGGCATAGCAACCTGAACTATGTATTTTTTGATAACGCACTTTCGCTACTCCGGGTTGTAACCCTCTGATAAAACCGGCAGCATCAATATCCAAGTATGCATTTTTTTCAGACATCCACTCTCCCCCAGCGGTCTCGGGCATTAAACGAATGGTTTGTCCGTTTACTACTTTTTTATATCCATGTATCTCGATAGAAGGAGGAGCAGCCATTACAGTGAATGCTGTTTGTGCAGTTGCCTGACATCCATTTTCTTCCAGTGTATACTGAACAGTAACAGTTCCTGCAGTTTTTCCAACCAATGTTTGTTGATGTAAAGAAGCAATCGTGCTATCACTTACCGACCAATAACCCTTTCCACCCATTGGTTTCAATTGAATGCTGCTTCCTTCACAAAGCTGAGAGGATGGAGTAAATGTATTGGATGATTGTTGTATCAATAAGGGTTGTATTTCAATGGTTGGTAGTTGTGGTGTTGCCGCTATCGCTAATGATTGGCTAACGCTGCTCTCACAACCAGCTATTGATTGCACCTGATAGGTAACTGTAACTTTTCCGGGAGCCATTGTTTTAAGTACACCTTGTTGATCAATGGTAGCGATGGCTGACTCCTTAACAGACCAATGACCGCCTTGGACTGTATGCTTCAATTGGTATACATTACCACTGCAAAAGTTGGTAGCGGTTTGGATCGGAGACAGAACAGGGATCTCATGAATTTCAATGGGATTCACTTTCTCTGTATGGCCATCTCTGTAAAATAATTCCGCTTCATAGATACCCGGACGAGTGGCTTTGAAAGAAAACTGATAACTAATGGCAGCTTCGGGATTACGAAACAATTGAACACGGTGATTGTATTGATCTGCTACATAGATATTCTCTTGTGCATCAATGAATAAACCATAAGGATAAGAAAATTGATTCATGCCTTTACCCATTCCATTTCCACCGGCAACAGT
>JAAXIF010000077.1:27367-122448 GCA_012270485.1 Sphingobacteriales bacterium
CCACCGGCAACAGTAACACCGTAAGGATTTGAGGGTGAAAATTTTTGGATACGCTGATTGGCCGCATCAGAAACATACAAATTGCCTTCTTGATCTAGTGCTACACCCATAGGATAATCCAACTGATCTGCTGCATCACCTTGACCACGGCCACCGGCAACGGTAATGCCTACTTTGGCGCCCGGTATCCATTTCTGAACACGATGATTGAATTGATCCGCGATGTAAATATTACCGCCTGCATCTACTGCAATACCACTTGGATAACGAAACTCATTTTCATGTGTGCCCTCTACTGCTGTTCCGGCTACCGTCTGAATCAATGCAGGTGTATAATTGCATTTTAATGTTTGTCCATTATGCTTCCATAACAGTTGCGCTACCTTGGGCGAAACACCACTGATCTGTAACGATGCATTTTCACAAAGAGATGAAGCTTTGAAACTAAGACTTTGTTTGGTATGAATAACTGTAAATGTTGAATCTGCTTTCACACCATTCGACATCAGCAACAGCAACAAAAAGAACAGGTTGTTGCAAACCCGGATTGCGATTTGAAGAATGTATTTACGCTGCAGCTGCATGAACTAAAATCACTTTGATTGGATGGCATAAAGTGACCATAATGGCAGCCGGTGGCAAATAACAGTAATGGTGAAAATCTGGTAGTAGTGATGGCGAGAATGGTAGCAACGGTACTACAAGCACCAATACATGATCTGTTGATGGAAGACATTCCTTACCATCAACAAATATTATGAAGCAAGAATTTGTAGAAATCGACCTAGCAAAATAAAGGGTTTGAGAGGGGTGCACAGAATGCTTGTACAGATTTTACTACAAAGTGCTATTAAATACTATCGATGAAATTGTAGTAGCATGATAGTATATAAAAGAAAAAGAGCCGTTCTATTGGAACTGCTCTTCTCTTTAGTTTTCTATAGGTTGGGTTACGAAAACGATTTATCTGACCTTGATCAATTGAATCAATTTTCTGCGGGTTCCCTGCAGGAATTCAGCATAGTAAGTTCCTGATCCAAGATTGTGACCAATTTGTATGGTACTGTTTGGCCATTGATTCGCCTTGGACTCTAATGGACGACCATGGATGTCGAATACGCGAACCTGAACTGGTAATTCGTGTTTACTTTCCATCTGTATGGTAAAGAAGCTTCGACTTGGGTTACCCATTACTTTGATCTTTAGATCCGACTCACTAGTGATCTGAGGTACTAATTTTTTCACCACAGGTGAAGAAGCCGTTTCTGTAATAACACTTGCAATGGATATACTTGACTTTGTAGTCGTCGGAATGGTTTCGGTACATCCTTGTTGATCACATGAGCCCAACTTATCACCCGGATGATTTCTCAGATGAGACTCAACCGCATTGATACTGATTCTAAGCGTTTGAGGGTTATTTGGATTTCCCGGAGGCACATGACACAAATAAACTTTTTGACTTCCGTCATCCTCATCATCATGGTCATAATGACCATACTTGTTCGATTTATTCTTACAATCCTTACTACTATGAGATTTGTGATCACAATCAGCATGGTACTTATGATCCTTATGTTTACAATCTTTACTACTATGTGATTTATGGTCACAGTCATCATCATCATCATGATCATACTTGTAAGGTTTATTTTTACAGTCCTTACTACTATGTGACTTGTGATCGCAATCAGCATGGTATTTATGATCCTTATGTTTACAGTCTTTGCTAGTATGTGATGAGTGATTGCAGTCATCATCATAACCGTATTTGTTTGATTTATTTTTACAGTCCTTACTGCTATGTGACTTATGATCACAATCAGCATGGTATTTGTGATCTTTATGTTTACAGTCCTTGTTACTATGTGATGAGTGATCGCAGTCATCATCATTGTCTTCATCTTTCACTCTAATATCTTTCACACAAATTGTAACTCTGCTAACAGATACACAACCCTCCTGCGTTCTAACACGAACTTCGAAAGTGTAGGTTCCCGCTTGTGCAGGTGCAAATACCGGTTGACTACTTGTTGTGCTATTTAAAGAAGCATTCCCTGAAACAACAGACCAAGTATACGTATAAGAAGTTCCTCCTGTTGCATTCGCTCTTAATGTTACTCGCTGTGGTCCATATCCCAGATAAATATTATTTGGAATACCGCCTGTAAATGTATTGTTCTCCGGAATGACCGTGATAGAACTGCTGCAATTGGTTAATGCTAGTACTGTTACAGTTTGGTTGGCAGTTGTTGTATTTCCTGCAGCATCGGTTGCTGTCCAGGTTACAACGGTTGTTCCCACAGGGAAAGTACTAGGTGCATTGTTGGTTACAACAGGTACACCACAATTATCAGAAGCAGTAGCAGTACCTAGGTTAATAGCAGTTCCTACTGTTACATTGATATTGGCAGGTGCTGTAATCACCGGAGCCTGATTATCAGTAACCGTAACGGTAAAGCTGCGAGATACACTATTTCCACTTGCATCGGCTGCTGTAACGGTTACAGTTGTTACACCCACAGAAAATACTGTTTCTGAAGCCTTACTAAATGTATAAGTAATTGGACTTCCACAATTATCAGTGGCAGTTACCGTATAGTTTATCGTTGCGCCACAGGTTCCTGCTCTACTATTTGTAGCAATATTCACAGGCTGGGCCAAGGTTGGTGCCTCTGTATCGGTAACCGTGATCGTTTGGGTAGCAGACACCTGATTATTTGCGGCATCTTTCGCTGTCCAAGTTCTGGTGATCACATAATTATAGAATGATGATTGAGTCGGATTGGTTCCTTTGGTAGATGACTGCGTAAAGGCTACCACTACATTCTGATCAAAGTTGTCAGATGCAGTTACGGTTGCTGCAGTAGGAATATTCGAACAACTAACGTTTGCATTAGCAGGTACTCCATTCAATACCGGCGGAGTGGCATCACGAACTATCACCAACTGAATACTTGTTGATTGATTGCCTGCTGCATCTTTTGCGATCCATTCAACAGCCGTTGTGCCAATTGGATATACATTCCCTGTTGCATTGTTTGTAAAAGAAACAAGTTGAACGTTATCAGTAGCGGTTGGATTTCCTAATGAACTTACAATAGCCGTATTGGAGCCTATTGGTGCATCTACTACAATATTGGTTATTCCGGCAATAGTTGGTTCTTCTCTATCCACTACAGTAACCGTTTGAATACCGGTAGTTATATTACCTGCAGCATCCTTAGCAATCCATGTAATGGTATTAATGCCCAGATTGTAAACTGAAGGACGGTTATTGGTAATCGTTACAGCCAATCCACTATTATCAGATCCTGAGGCATTTCCGAGGTTCACACCTGTTGCAAAATTAACACCCGGATTTGTGCTAACAGTTAAGCCGGATGGAACAACCAGTGCCGGCGCTTGTTTATCCTCTACAATTACCAATTGTGTAGCCGTTGTTGTATTTCCAGCCGCATCCTTAGCAGTCCAGATCACGGTAGTTTGTCCAATCAAGTATTGACCGGGTGCATTATTGGTAACAAATGCTGAACCACTGTTATCCATTGCGGTAGCAGTACCTAAATCTACATTGGTTGCAAATGCTTGGTTATTATTGGTAACAGTTGTTACGGTAGCTGGAACTGTTAATACCGGTGCTTCTGCATCTTTTACTGTTACTTTTTGTATAGCAGTAGATGAATTGCCCGCAGCATCAGTAGCTGTCCAGGTTACAATGGTTTCTCCAAGTGGATATTGTGTGAGAGCGTTATTGGTGATGGTTACACCAGACCCTAAGTTGTCACTTACGGTTGGTAATTCTAAAGTAACATTGGTTGCAAAGTTCACCCCTGCATTTGTATTGATCACCAAATTGGCCGGTGCAGTAATGGATGGTGCCTGATTGTCAAACACACGTACTGTAAAGCTAACCGTACTTCTATTTCCGGTTACATCTGCAGCAGTAACCTTCACCGTTGCTGTTCCGATTGCAAAGAAGGAACCGGAAAGTATGCTATAAGTGTATGCCACCGGGCTATTACAACCGTCCACAGCATTCACACTGTAACTCACATTTGCTCCAGCCATATTCGGTGCAGTAGGAACATCGATATTATTGATGGTTCCGAAAACAGGAGCTTGATTATCAACAACAGTAATCGTACGTGTAGCAGTAACAGTATTATTATTTCCGTCTACAGCAGACCATGTTCTTGTAATGACATACGAGTAGTGATCCGGACTATTGACATTCGGATTACGGGTACTTGATTCTGATAAAGTTACCGGTACAACACCATCTACATCATCAATAGCTGTAACAACAGGTGCCGTAGGAACTGTATTGCAATTCACGGTAATATTCGCCGGTAAATTATTCAATACAGGTGGTGTAATATCGTTTCTTTCAACCACTACCTGTTGTGTTTGAGTGGCAATGTTACCATTACCGTCATTATATGTCCATGTAATGGTATAGGTACCCGCTTGCGTAAATGTAATTGGATTAACAGAAGTAGCTAAAACAGTACCTGAGCAATTATCAGATGCCGTAGGTTTTGGAGCTGTTGCCGGTGCTGTTAATTGTAAAACAGGTAACTGAGCAATATTCGGTACCGGTGCCAGGTTATCTACTACTGATACTTCTATCGGTGCTGATACCTGTATATTGCCATTCACGGTTACGGCAACATGGTAAGAACCGGATTGACTGGCTGAGTGTACTGAACTATCAGCTCTAAGAATAGGTTCATCATTTCTATACCACTGATACGCTGTTCCTACCGTACTCATCGACAATTTAACTATTGAAGACGGACAAATAACAGTAGGCCCATTGGCTTGAACAGCCGGTAATGGCGTCACATTTAAACGAACGCTTCTATAGATCGTACAATTAATGAATGGAACGGCTACCGTATAAGTACCTGAATTAATGGCCTGTGCATTCGAGATCAAAGGATCCGGTAAAACTGCTGAGAAATTATTAGGACCTGTCCAAGTGTAAGCGCTACCGCCATTGGCAAACAGTCGAATCGTACTACCGATTCCAAATACTGCAGCATTGGCCTGGGCAGTAACCGGTGGTTCTGCATAAGTAGAACATGTACCATTTACTTTAAAATCGCTCCAGTTAGAAGTTAATCCATCCAAAGTAAAATTTGAGAGTGTACCATTGTTACCGTTTGGACTGGCATCCAATAGAACATTCTCAGAGGTATTCGGTGCATTTACAAACCCTTGGTTGAACTTATAATAAGCTACTAAACCTGTTTGTTGGGCTTGCAACTCGCAATTCATGTTATTGATGACTTCACACTGATTCAAAGTACGATTCCAAATCCTGGCTTCTTCTACTTTACCACGATAGTATTCTACAAATCCTAGTTGTTGACCCAATACCAAGTTATTTCCATTGGTGGTAATCTTACCGGAAGCTTCAGTGCTGGCGACCAATGCACCATTGATATAAATACGCATGAAAAATCCGTCATAAGTAGCGGATACGTGGTTCCATTGGTTGATACCCGGATATTGAGCCGTCAATACTTTCCACTGTCCATTCAAGTGCAAGAAGAAAGAAATGGTTTTCCAGCCATCATCTGTACGAGGGAAGATATATCCGTTATTATCCCCTGCTGTTGACTTGCCCATCACATTCTGGATCATGTTGGTACCATCTGTAGGATAGATCCAAGCTTCCATGGTGATATTATCAGTGATATTGAGGCTATTATTGGCGGGAACAGTCACCAAATCATTCACACCATCAAAATCCAGTGACCCTGCTTTGAAGGCAACTGTAATTTTGGTATTAATATTTGAAGTACAGCCTCCATTGGATACACTTACAGTATACACGCCACTATGCACAGTTTGCGCATTGGGTATGCTAGGATTCTGCTGGTTGGATGTAAAATTATTAGGACCAGTCCAAGAATAAGATGTTCCACCACTCGCAGTCAATTGAACCGTATTCCCTACTTCAAGAATAGGACCATTTACAGAAGCGGTTGCTGCGATGGGTACGAACTGGTTACAAACAACATCATTCACATTTCCGGCTACCCAGTTAGAACTGCTTCCGGTAAGCGTGAAATTGGTTAAAGTACCATTATTAATGTTACCTGAAATATCCGATACAGTAGTCGTTGTAATATTATTCACTCCTGCTAGTCCCTGATTGAACCGATAATATGCTGCCAACCCATTTTGTATGGCAGGATTTAATTGACAAGATCTGTTATTATCAATTTCGCATTCTTCCAATGGACGATTCCAAATACGAATCTCATCTACATTACCTTTAAAAAATTCTCCACTGAAACCCGGTTGTGCGCCAATGGTAATCGGATTTTGGTTGGACGAAATAATACCTGTGATGGCTTTGGTTGCTTTTAATTCTCCATCCAAGTAAATCTTCATGGTAAACCCATCATATGTTGCCGCCACATGATGCCATTCGTTGATGCTTGGATAAGCAGCCGAAATGATAGACCAGCCTTGTCCTTCCAGATGCACATAAAAAGAGAATGATTTCCAGCCGTCATCTGTACGTGGGAAAATATAACCCTGTACTTGGTTGGTGGATTTACCGATTACACTTTGTGAAGGCGAAATGCCATCAGTTGGATATATCCATCCTTCTACGGTTAAGCCTGTAGCAGGATTCAGAGAAGCATGATGAGGAATGGAAACAAAATCATTCAGCCCGTCAAAGTTCAATGCACGTGCCGGATTAGATACTTGTATATTGATACTGGCAGGCACACTACAACCTGAAGCTGTTGTTACAGTCACGGTGTATAGTCCCGCTGCATTTGCAGTTATATTATTAATGACGGGATTTTGTTGATTGGAAGTAAATCCATTGGGACCGGTCCATGAATAGCTTACTCCACCACCGGCAGACAACTCTAAAGTACCACCTAATCCGACAGAAAGACTATTACTACCAATGGTAACCACAGGAGGAACAAAATTTGCGCATGTACCATTTACGATGCCTTCAATCCAATTAGAGGTATTCGACAATAATCCAAAATCAATAAGTTCTCCATCATTTTTATATATAGACTTATCCTTTAACTTGGTTTCTAAAATATTGGAAACACCTCCAGGCAAGCCTTGATTGAATTTGTAGTAAGCAACCAATTTGTTTTCATCCTTGAGCTCACATCCTTTATTAGTAGCAATTTCACAAACCGATAATGCTCGATTCCATACCCTTAGTTCATCTATTTTACCTCTGTAAAATTCGTTGGTGTAACCGTTTTGGTACCCAATGGTTACAGGATTGGTATTTACAGTGATGGTTCCGGTTACAGCCATTTCATTCATCATCACACCATCAATATAGATACGCATAAAAGCACCATCATAGGTAGCGGCAACATGATGCCAGCTATCTTTACCTGGATATGGAGCGGTTAACTGCTTCCATCCCATTCCATTAAAATTCAATAAGAAAGCGATATTGTTCCAATTGTCATTGGTACGAGGAAAAATGTATCCATTCTGAGCAGAAACAGGAAATCTTTGTGATTTTGACAATACAGTCTGCACATTAGAGCCTCCACCACTTTCCGGATTCAACCATGCTTCAATAGTAATGACATCAGTAATATTGAAAGAAGGATCGCCGATATTTACACCACCAGAAGTTGTGCTGCGTTTTACTAATACTTTGTCATTCACACCATCAAAGCTTAAAGCCCCAGCAGTAACTTGACCAAAGGTCGTGATAGCAGTAGAAAGTATTAGCAATGTAAAGATCGATAATTGACAAACTTTCCTTGTAAAAAAACGCATAAGGCTCAAATTGATACTCTTAATGTTTCATCAACACCATTGGGTCTGATGAGGCAACACAGGATAAAGACGATTTGTCTCGGATATGGAATTCTAAAAAGTGTAGTTCGAAAAAATATAAAATGAGATAGACATTCCCGGAGTGAATATCTGAGTTTTCATTTGTTAATGATATCCAAAACTAACCGTTATTAGGTGAACTGCAAAGTGGTTGCACACTTTTTTTCTCAACAAATGTGAATTTTCTACTATAAATGATGAAATGGCACTGAAATGTGACAATATTTCAATATATATTTATATAAATTATTATTTTCATAATATTAATAATCAATTATTTAATTAAAATTTAAAACTTTTGCACCCTCTTATTATCAGCAAGTTAGATTCATATTAGAAATAGATTAAAATTCGTATAAAAACAAAGAATGAATGGGTTAGGTTTCCAAAATCGATGTTTTTCTACGTGTTTTTAACGGGACAGATTACGTGAAAAAGGATAAAGGAACCTATAAAAAAACTACAATTGAAAATCAAATAGTTAGAAAAAAAAAGAGGGATCAGATAGTAGCTGAACCCTCTAAGGAGGTCCCGAGCGGATTCGAACCGCTGTAGAAGCTTTTGCAGAGCTCTGCCTAGCCACTCGGCCACAGGACCTAATCTGTAGCAGGGTGCGAAAATAAAGCAATCAAAGGAATTTCAAAATTCTAAATCTGAAAACCCGAAATTTGTCCGCGTGAATCTATTCAGTATGAACCGTATTGCCGAAAGTGAATTGATCATCAACCAACGTGGTGCTGTATATCACTTGAACTTAAGACCTGAAGAAATCGCTCCTACCGTTATAACAGTTGGTGACCCCGACCGTGTTAGTGAGGTGAGTAAACATTTTGATCAGGTGGAAGGCAAATTCCAACACCGCGAGTTTGTTACCCATACCGGTCGTATTGGTCAAAAAAGAATCAGCGTGGTGTCTACCGGAATTGGAACAGACAATATTGATATCGTACTAAACGAACTCGATGCATTGGTCAATATTGATTTTAATACCAGAACGATTAAACCTACTCATACAGCACTCACCATCATCAGAGTAGGTACTTCAGGATCACTGCAAGCAAATATACCTGCTGATAGTTTCGTAGTCAGTACCCATGGACTTGGCATTGATAATCTCTTGAATTTTTATCAGCAGAAAAACAATCCGGAGGAAAATGAAATATTGGGTGCATTCATCCAACACACTGGTTTGGGCAACAATATTGCATCTCCTTATATTGCTTCTGCAAGTCCTTCTGTATTGAAACATTTTGTAGAAGGCTTTCATCATGGTATCACGGTTACTTGTCCGGGTTTTTATGGCCCGCAAGGAAGGGTATTAAGATTGGGTTTATTCAATACAGATTGGGTTGATCAACTCACGAGCTTTCAATATGGCAACCATCGCATTACCAACTTTGAAATGGAAACCAGTGGCATCTATGGTTTGGGTAAATTATTGGGACATCATTGCTTGAGTTTAAGTGCTATTGTTGCCAATCGAGTGAACAAACAATTTAGTAAGGATGGTGCTGCTGCAATTGAAAAACTCATTATGAAAACATTGGAAACATTAGCAACACAATAACGACCATGACAGTCCAATTTTATAAATACCAAGGAACCGGTAATGATTTTGTGATCATGGACAATCGCAATGCCGACATCCATTTATCGACAGCACAAATCAATCATTTATGCGACAGAAGATTTGGCATTGGTGCTGATGGATTAATGTCACTGAACACATTATCAGGATATGATTTTGAAATGAAATACTACAATGCAGACGGCAACGAAAGTAGTATGTGTGGCAATGGCGGCAGGTGTTTAACAAGATTTGCATATGATATGGGTATCCATAAAAACACCTATCGCTTTCTTGCTTCCGATGGTGAACATGAAGCTGAGATAGATGATAAAAAATGGATTCGATTGAAAATGAAAGATGTGGATCATATCACACATTATAATGGCGATACTGTACTTGATACCGGCTCACCACATTATGTCAAAACGGTTCAGGATATCATGAATCTGGATGTATACAACGAAGGAAAAACCATACGTAATAGTAAAGATTTTGCTGCGAAAGGAATCAATGTGAATTTTGTAGAACAAGAACCCAAACACATCATTGTTAGAACTTACGAAAGAGGTGTTGAAGATGAAACTTTCAGTTGCGGAACCGGTGTAACTGCTGCTGCATTGGTATTTGCGCACAATGAAAAAGGATTTAACCGTGTTGACATACAAACAAAAGGCGGAAAACTAGCTGTAGAATTTGATAAAATCAATGACCAACAATTCAGCAATATCTGGCTTTGCGGTCCGGCTGATTTTGTGTTTAAAGGAGAGATAACTCTTTGATTTTTTGATCTATGATTTCTTGATTGAAAAATATAATTAAATCAAGAAAAATCAAAGATCAAGAAATCAAAAAATCAAAGATCAAATTATGATTCAGTACTTCAAAAATATAAACGGACAAACAGTAGAGATCGATAAAGGTGATCGAGATGTTTGGGTAAACTTGGTACCTCCTTTCAAAGAAGAAGAGTTTATTGAATTATCTGAGGGCTTGGATATTCCCATTGAATTCTTGCGAGATTCATTGGATATTGATGAACGTCCACGTTATGAAATTGAAGACAATGTTCGATTTGTTGTTATCAAAACGCCTACAGAGAATAACTCCTTTAATGATAGCGATGCTTTTTATATTACCATACCCATCTGTATCATCTTAACACATACGCAAATTGTAACCGTCAACTCTTTTGACAATGGTGCAATCAAAAAATTCTTGAACTCTTTTCAAAAAAGACATCCGGATAAGAAGAATATGATGATCTTGAAAGTTTTCGAAAAAGTGGTGCAGAATTTCATGGAGTTTTTGAAGGAGATCAATCATAGAAGAAATCAATATGAAACAAGTTTGTATGAAAGCAATAGCAATGTTGATTTACTCAACTTAATGCGTATACAAAAAAGCTTGGTGTATTTCGTAACAGCACTCCGCAGTAATGAAATGCTGATGATGAAACTGGAACGAACCAATTTTTTAGGTTTGAATGAGGAAGAAAGAGAATTTCTTAATGACTTAATCGTTGATACCAGTCAGGCCTTAGAGATGGCGAATATTTATACCAATATACTTACGAGTACTTTAGATGCATTTGCCAGCATCATCAGTAACAATTTGAATAATGTGATGAAACGCCTCACTTCTATCACCATTATTCTTTCCCTTCCGGTAATGGTGGCCAGTTTGTACGGCATGAATGTTGACAATATCCCTTGGGCGCATTCTCCTTATGCATTCTATGTACCCATTGGTTTATCGATCGCTATTGCAGTGGTGATCAGTTGGTACTTCATGAAAAAGAAATGGTTCTAATATGCCCTTATTCAACATTCGCGTTTACGGAATTTTGTTAGACAGCCAACAACGTCTTTTAGTGAGTGATGAATTTATTCGTGGTGCTTATATCACCAAATTACCGGGTGGTGGATTGGAATTTGGCGAAGGCACCCGCGATTGTTTGAAAAGAGAATTCAAAGAAGAAACCGGATTAGATGTTGAGATTGGAGAACATTTTTATACCAGCGACTTCTTTCAGATTTCTGCATTCAATCATAAAGACCAAATCGTTTCCATTTATTACAAGGTTCATACAGCAGAACCCATCCTTCTTGAAACCAAAACAAAACCTTTTGACCTCAGTCCGGAACAAACCAGCAACCCCAATGGCGAAAGTGAAGTCTTCCGCTGGATCCCACTCAATGAATTAACCGCCGATAGTGTTACGTTGCCTATTGATAAGGTGGTGGTGGGGATGTTGAGGAAGGGTACTAGGTGCTAGGTAATAGGTACTCGGTTTAGGGCATTGACAGAATTCGGAGCTCTTGCAATGTAGACCAATCAAACCAATCCCTAGTACCTAGCACCTTGTACCTTGCACCTCCACCCTCACTCCTCTTCCTTCCCCATTGCAGCCAACTTCATTTTCCTGGCAGTTTCATGACCCAGGTATTGATCGATTCTGTTTTCGGCGAAATAGATCAGTGGCGTTAAGATAATTGCCATGCTGAACTTATAGAGATAGTTGACCAAACATATTGCCAATACCAGCTTCCAGCTCCAGCCATTCCCAATTTTAAAAGCAATGAACAGTACAATAAAACTATCCACCAATTGAGATACCAAGGTAGAACCCGTTGCACGTAACCACACCCATTTTTGTCCGGTTCTTTTTTTGATCTTATGAAATACTGTCACATCAACAATCTGACTCACCAAAAAAGCAATCAAACTTCCGGCTATGATCCACATGCCTTGTCCGAATATACCACCAAATGCATCCTGCATATTGGCAATACCTTCTGTTTCTTTGGATGTAATCCAGAAATCAGCAGGAGGAATATTCATAGCAGCATAAAACATGATGAACGCATAAGTAATGAGAACAACTGCCGTATAGCTGATTCTTCTTACTGCACGCGGACCATAATACTCATTCACAATATCTGTAATCACAAACTCAAGTGGCCATAACAAAACACCACAGGTAAGATTAAAAGAGAGTCCGGTTTGTCCAAATAAAGTAAGATTGGCAGGATCCAAGCCAAATACTTTTTCCAGTGAAAATATTTTACCTCCAATACATTCAGCAATCAATGCATTCGCCACAAAAAAAGCAGCGATACTGACAAATAGTTTTGTGGGTTTATCGCGTAAAATATGTGTGATCATAATGATTAATTCAGGAAGTAAATGATTTGAAGCACCAATACCAAAAAGTTAAAAGCAGTTAGCCATTTTGCTACTGTGATTTCTTTCTTACCAAGCAACAAAACGATGAACCATAAGTTCACTCCCATATTCAATACCGGAGCTAATACCATGCCCATGGCTATGGCAGTATCAGCCAGAAAACCAAGCTTTTCAGCCTGATCTACCACTACAAATAGATTGACCAATAAACAAATCAGAAAAAAGAGATTGCAGATAAACGCAAACCTGGAAAAAAAGGAAAATCCTGCCATAATTGTTTCGTTGTAATTCGGGTATCAGATTTTACACAAAATACTATCAAACTATTTGTAAATGACCGCCTTCACAGGAAAAAATCAAACATTTTTCCTGTAGGTTTGCTGATAGCTCAAAAAACGATCATGAAGCAATTTCAATGGAAATCTGTATTGCCGCATCTAACAGCGGCGGGTATCTTTCTTTTAGTGGCCATTATTTTTTGCAAGCCTGCATTAGAGGGTAAAGTCATCGAGCAGTTAGACGTCTCTCATTGGAAGGGTATGGCGCAGGACTTATTCAATTACAAAGAAACCCATGGACATTATCCGCTTTGGAATAATAACCTTTTTGGTGGTATGCCTGCTTATCAGATTGCCATGGAAGCAGCCAACCCTATTACCCCTATTTATTTCCATCAACTGTTTATGCTGTTCATGGGCAAGCCCATTGGTTTCTTTTTCTTGCTCTGTATCAGCTTTTATTTTTTATCACAGGTCATTGGTACAAAACCTTGGATCGGTATTCTTGGGGGTATCGCTTATGCATATGCTACCTATGACCCGGTGATCATTGCTGTTGGACATGATACCAAAATGCAAGCCATGGGTTATATGCCAGCATTATTGGGCGCACTTTGGCTCATTTATAAAAAAGAATATTGGTGGGGCGCCGCACTCACAGCCCTTTTCAGTTTCCTATTGATTGCCATGAATCACTTACAGGTCACTTATTACTTTCTGTTTGTGGCGGGATGTATGACCATCGGATTCATCATTCAATGGATCAAGCAAAAAGATTATAAACACTTAGGTGTTTCTTTGGCACTCGCTTTATCCATGGGTGCTCTAGGTGTTGGTCCTAATATTGTTACACTAGCCACTACCAGCGATTATGCAAAAGCTACTATGCGTGGAGGCTCAGTGAAATTGGATTCTACCGGACAAGCCACTAAAAGCAAGGGGCTTGATATTGATTATGCTTTTTATTACGGCAGCTATGGTTTGGCAGAAACCTATACTTTTCTGGTACCGGGTATTTATGGGGGCAGTAGCAATGGAGAATTGGATGCAAGCTCGCACCTCGCCAAAAGAGCCATGGAAAAAGGAATTCCTGAAGATCAGGCTGCGCAGTTTGCGGGTTCTATGCCTACCTATTGGGGGCCACAACCCATGACATCAGGACCTGTTTATCTCGGTGCCGTTATTTGCTTTTTATTCATCCTGGGAATGGTATACTTACAAACCTGGCATCGTTGGTGGGTATTGACAGTGTGTGTGTTGGCAGTACTCATGAGTTGGGGAAGTAATTTCATGTCGTTCAATAGCTTCCTTTTCAACTATCTTCCTTTGTACAATAAATTTCGAGCTCCTAGTATTATTCTTATTCTTCCACAGCTATTATTTCCTTTACTCGCCGTTATGGCATTGCAACAATTTCTGTTTGAAGAAAAAAATAAAGCCACTGCTTTGGCTGCATTAAAGAAAGCCGTGTACACAACAGGAGGTATTGTATTGGGTGCAGTATTGCTCTATTTGACTTTCGATTATATCGGCAGAGATGAGCAGATCAAGAACTATCTCACACAATCACTTGGCGGTAATCAGGATGAAGCCAATGGATTTTATAATGCCTTAAAAGATGACAGGCGCTCTCTTTTCGGATCTGATCTGTTGAGATCCATTTTATTCATTACTGCAACTGCCGGTTTACTTTGGCTTTTCATTAAAGACAAACTCAAAACTTCTTATGTCTTACTGGCAATAGTTGCATTGAGTTCTATTGATCTCTTTACTGTTGGAAAAAGATATTTGAATGAAAAAGATTACCGCGATGCAGAAGTAGTGAATGAAAGTCAGTTTGCAGCTACTCCTATAGACCAGGAAATCCTGAGAGATACTACTCAACCACGTGTACTTAATCTGACAGTTGACCCCTATACGGATGCATTTACGGCTTATCATCATCGCTCTGTGGGCGGATATCACCCTGCCAAACTGAGTATCTATAATGACCTGATCAATTTTCAGCTGAATAAACAGCCCATGAATATGTCAGTACTGAATATGCTGAATACAAAGTATTTCATTGTCCTGAATCAACAAACAGGTCAACCGGAATTACAAGTAAATCCGGCTGCATTGGGACATGCTTGGTTTGTAAAAGGCATTCGTTATGAGAAAGATGCAGCTTCGGTGATGAAAGCCATGAATCAGTTTTCTCCCGCTGATACAGCCATTGTAGAAAGTACGGCGAAAAAAGATATTCCTTTTGAACCCGTTGCTGACTCAACAGCCGGCATTGTTCAGGTATTGAATGACAATGATCTGATCAGATATCGCTCTAGCAGCAACAGCAACCAGTTTGCAGTGTTCAGTGAGATATTCTATGATCGTGGCTGGACCGCAACGATTGATGGAAAAGAAGCACCGATTGTAAAAGTGAATTATGTATTACGTGGATTGGCAATACCTGCAGGTAATCATGAAATTGTGTTTGAATTCAAACCTGCTTCTTATTACAACAGTGCAAAAATTGCCGTTATCACCTCTGCACCGATCTGGATATTATTGATCCTTGCCGCTTTCTTTTCACGCAGAAGAAAAAGGGAAGAAAAAGTGTGATGGATACGCCCGTTGTTTTAGGTATTGTTTCTTATGCTGTATTTCCTGCCAGGATGGGTGGACAAAAATGTGTGCAGGGATTTTATGAGCAATTGGCGAAAGAAACCAAGCTCATATTGGCTGTTGCTAAAAACAATCAAACCGATACCGTACCGGGTGCGCAAGTTGAAAATTTTCTTTTTGATCATTGGAAGGGACCACTGAATATCATTTACCTCTTTCGTTTGATGAAGCTGATTCGGAAGCATCAAGTGAACACCATCATCATTGAGCACTCCTATTTTGGTTGGTTGGGGTTAGTATTGCGATGGTTTACCGGCAAGCCTTTTGTGATTCGTTCACATAATATTGAAGCGCATCGTTTCAGGGATATGCAGCGTTTGTTTTGGCAAACCTACCACAGTTATGAAAAATATGTACATCGCAAAGCAGATCATAGTTTTTTCATTACAGAAGAAGACTTGAATTATGCGATTACCAACTGGCAGCTTAAACCTGAAAAATGTACAGTCATCACGTATGGTGTAAAACCGGAGGCAGGTATTGATACCAGCAAGCCCATTCTACGCAGACGCATCATGGAATATTTCAAAATCCCCAACCACACTTTATTATTCCTTTTCAATGGCACGCTTAATTACACACCCAATACAGATGCACTTCATATTATCGTTTATGAGTTGCTACCTAGACTAAGAGAAAAAAAATTATCTTTTACAATTTTCATCTGTGGATGTGATTTATCTGAGCAATGGGAACAGGTCTTAAAAGAACAGCCTGAAATTATCTACTGTGGGTTTGTAGATGATATCAATGTTTTTATGATCGGTACAGATTGTTCTATTAATCCGGTGACACTGGGGGGTGGTATCAAAACGAAACTGGTAGATGCATTGGCATGTCATCAAACAGTGATTACGACTACTACCGGAGTTAAGGGTCTGCTTCCTACATTGACCGGAGAGAAAGTAAAAATTATTCCGGATTATGACTGGAATATTTTTGCGAATGCGATGAGCAATTTGAATCCCTATCATCCATCCATGACCCCTGATGTATTCTTTGAGCACCATAACTGGGAAAATATAATAGCAAAAGCACTTGTATCTTTACGCAGTTTATGAATATGTCCTTACAAATATCTGTGATCATCTGTACGTATAATAGGGCGGCCTATATTCCTGAAGCTTTGAAAAGCTTATCAGAACAAATACTGTCCAAAGAAACATTTGAAGTCATTATTGTCAATAATAATTCAACAGATGATACAGAAGAGGTTTGTAGGAATTGCATTGCTCGGTTTGCTACCATCCATATTACATATGCGAATGAACTAAACCAAGGTGCATCTTTTGCCAGAAATACGGGTGCTCAACTTGCACGATCGCCCTTGTTATGTTTTATGGATGATGATGCGATTGCAGCACCTGATTATCTATTTAGAATCATCGAATTCTTCCAGTTGCATCCTGATGCCGGTGGAATAGGTGGGCGTATCATTCCTAAATATATTCCTTCAGAACCCAAATGGATGAGCCATTATGTTTCATCCATGGTGGGCAATTTTGATTATTCAAACGATGTATGCGTTTTCCAACCCGGGAAATATCCCTTAGAATCCAATATGATCGTAAGAAAATCATTGTTTGATGAAATTGGGGGCTTCAATACTGCTTTACCCGGTGTGAAAGGAACTTTGAGAATTGGTGGTGAGGGCAAAGAGTTTTTTTTAAGACTACAAGCAAAAGATGCAGTGATTTATTATGACCCACAGATCATTGTTCATCACATTGTAGAAACAGCAAAACTGACCCCGGCTTATCTGTACCGTGTTGCCAGTGGCTATGGACGTGGAGAAAAAGTAAGAACCTTGCAAATAAGTACCTTATCTTATTGTCTGAAAATACTGGAGTACTTTTTAAAATTGGGTGCTGCTGTGGTATTGGGTATTTTATATGTTATAAAAGGACAACCTGCTAAATCTTGGCCTGTTATTCGATTCAGGATTGATGCTTTAAAAGGATTATTGAATTTTTAAATAGTACGGGGCTTAAGCCCCGTGCTATTTAAAAAGATGAAGCTGATAAAAATTGTGAGATAAATTATACATTTAGACATGAGTCTTGCAATTATCCGAGAAAGAAAAATAAAAGGAACACTCAGCCGCTGGTTCGGTATTCAATTCATTTCGCCATCAGAAACATCCAAAATACGACATTGGGTACTTCCCTATTGCAATGGCAAAGGTTGTAATATTGGCTTTGGTGGCGACAAAATCATGAAGATTGATTGTGACGGCATTGATTTCCCTCAACCCTACACACATACCGGAAAAGATAAAGTGGATATTGGCGTGGATGTGATCAATAATGAAATTCCTGTTCCGGACAATACCTATGACTATGTGTATACCAGCCATTTGATCGAAGATTTTACAGATACCGGTGATGCTTTGCGAAAATTCATCCGCATTCTGAAATCCGGTGGCAACCTTATTTTGGTATTCCCTGATCAACCCAAATATGAAGTGTATTGTAAAGAAATGGGCATACCCATGAATCCTTATCATATTCATGCCAATATGGGTTATGATCTGATGCTGCAAAGAATGAATGAGCTTTCCGGGATCAGTTATGAAATTCTTTTTAGTAGTAATTGTGAGATCGACTATAATGTCGTGATCGTATTGAAAGTGACCAAACACCAATAGACCTGATGTCATTCGTACAAAAAATATGGACAGACTGGAAGCTCAGTTTTAATCATCGTCAAAAAGAACAGCGCTTTAAAAATGGTTTGGCGGTGGCTCCTCAGGTACTGAAGCCATTGACTCCCATTACCGGCAATGCTGTACATTTCAAACATACCGGACATGCGGGGGATGTCATTTATTCCATACCTGCCATGAAGGCATTGGCCAATGGGAAAAAGATACATTTATATTTTGAATTACATCAACCCAATCGCGATTTTACCAAACAGATGCGTCACCCCAATGGCAATGTAATGCTGACAGAGAAAAGTGTTGCATTGTTTGCTCCGTTAATGCAACAGCAACCTGAGATCGAATATTTCGGAGCCTGGAAGGGTGAACCCATCCATTATGATCTCACCGCATTTCGATCTCTACCATTTGATTACAGAATGTACAGTATCACCAGATGGTATTTCCTGACATTTGCCGTAACTGCAGATCTTGGTAAACCATGGTTACAGATTAATCCGGACAGTCGTTTCTCAGATAAAATTGTGATCGCCCGAAGCAGCAGATACCATGCACCGGAAATCTCTTACGCATTTCTTTCAAATTATGAAAACCTGTTTTTTGTAGGTGTGCCTGAAGAATATGAGATGATGAAAAAAGAGATCCCGGATCTGCAATATCAGCCGGTATCTGATTTTGCAGCACTTGCAGCCATTATTGCAGGCTGTAAACTATTTATCGGAAATCAATCTTTTCCTTTTTCGCTGGCAGAAGCCTTGAAAACACCCAGGATCCTTGAAGTATACCATCAGTGTCCGAATGTAGTACCTGAAGGCGCAAATGCGTATGACTTCTGTTATCAACCGCAATTTGAAAAGATTGTATCAGATCTCCTGAACAGGTAGTAATATTGCCGGAGGCAAAGTCATTATAAAGTACCCGCTATGCGTAAATTGATCAGGTCTGTCTTACAAATTTTTGGATATGACATCATCAAAGTGAATGTTCACAGTGATAAAAAAAAGAACAGGATTAAAAAAGTGATGGTAGGCAATTACTTATTGGAGATGCCTGGTAATAATCCTCAAATCAGTACTTACAAATACGACCCTAGTGCCAATAGCCAGTTAGGACGCTTATCGGCTTGCATAGCAGGTAAGTATCCTTCACTTTCTGTATTAGATGTTGGCGCCAATGTTGGTGATACCATTGCCATCATTAAATCGGCCATTGAACTGCCTGTGATTGGCATTGAGGGGGATGATTTTGCTTTTGATTTTTTGAAAAAAAATACCATGTCACTTAAAAATGTGACGCTGATTAAAACTTTTTTAGGAGAAAAAATTGAGAGTAAGCGTATCTCCATGGAAAAAACAGGATGGAATACCACACTGATACCCAATGAAGAACAGGGTGAAATGATTCATCTGAAAACATTGGATGAAGTTTTAGGAGAGGAACACTTGTTAAACCGTACTTTAAAATTATTGAAAATAGACTGTGAAGGTTTCGATACCATTATCATCAGAGGTTCTGCAAAACTCATTCGCGAAAAAAAACCTGTGATCTATTTTGAATACAATAGAACCAATATGGAAGCCATTCAGGAAGAGGGGCTTTCTACCCTCTTAACTTTGGGTGAAGTAGGGTATAAAAACGTGATTCTATTTGATAATAAAGGTAGATATCTGATGAAAGTACCTATTGACCAGGTAGGTATCCTTGAGGACCTTCACCGTTATGCAAAAGATGGTGGTAGCTGTATTGCCTATTATGATATCTGTTTGTTTCATGAAGATGATAGTGAACTTGCAGCACAGTTTATAGCATCTGAAAATTTATTACAACCTTAAGGAATGGTTATGAGTGAATGGAAAAAATTTCTGATCAGCATAAAAGGGTATTTCAAAAAAAGAACCCCAACACAACAATTGCTTAACAGAATTCATACACAGGAAATTCTTGGTAATATTTTTCGGATCGGTTTCTCGTATTGGGGACCTTTTTTCACGGCTTATCAACCCGATTCACATACTGCTTTTCTAGCTCATCCTGAATTTAAAGAATTACAAAAAAGATTTACCGCTCATAATCAAAGAAACAATGGCGGTGATACTGCCAGGTTATGGAGCTTTATACTCAACTGCAAACAGGTTTTATCAGAAGGTATCCAAGGAGATTTCGCTGAACTTGGTGTATGGCGTGGTAACACAGCATCGATTCTGGCGCATTATGCATTGAAACACCAAAGACAGGTATTTTTATTTGATACGTATGAGGGATTTAGCAAAGAAGATCTTCAAGGGATTGATGAATCAAAAGATACTGACTTCAATAATACATCGATTGAATTGGTAAAAAAAGTGATCGGCCCCGCTACTGATTGCTGTCATTTTGTAAAAGGTTTTTTTCCTGATACCATTACTTCAGATCATGCATCAAGATCTTATGCGATCGTGAGTTTGGATTGTGATCTGTATGCCCCTACCAAAGCAGGACTAAGCTTCTTTTACCAGAGAATGCCCAAGGGTGGATTGTTTTTATTACATGATTACTCTAGTTTACACTGGGATGGATCCCAAAAAGCGATTGATGAATTTTGTAAAGAAACCGGAGAGCATATCATTTTGATGCCTGATAAAAGTGGTAGTGCTTTTTTACGCAAAACAAAGTAATTGTGGAACCGACATCACAAATGATGCATTCATAAAACTCATTTCAGCTTTTAAAGGTCTAGTTTTCTGGGATGTCCCGGCTTATGGTACAGATGATACCGAGGAGGTTCATAATGATTGGCAGCAGTAAAGGGGCCTGTAAAATGATCCCCCATCACATCCTCTCGAACAAAATAGGCATTTACACCGGCAAAACAACAGCCCACCAGTTTATACCCTTTTTCAGCACCGAGTTTGCAAAAGGATTCCAGACTTGCCCCTGTATTACCGGTACCATCCCACATGGCACCCGCATCATACTCAATTACATACTCACAGCCGGGTCTGAAGATGGCATTGTATTCAACAATGACAACTCTTGGACGATATTGTTGAATGGCTTTCCAGACATGATAATCGTTTCTGTCGATATCAATGACTAAAAGATCGGGTTCTGTTGGTACCCCTGCATGCTGAAGCAGAGATTCAATATTTTCTGCTGTAATAAATGCCTGAATGGCTTTCAAATCGCCACGTTGTATGGCTTTTGCACAAGATGCATGAATGGATGCAATATTTCTTTCGCTGCCATCCATCCATAATCCTTTCCAGCCTTTGAAGAGAAGATACGTACTATTGGTTTCTTTTCCATCTTCTACCCCGAATTCTACAAAGTATTGATTTGTGGTGCCTATGCGTTTGAATATTTCTTCAATGATACCATCATCCCCAACTTGGGAAAAAGCCTGGAACTCATATCGGTTCAATTTATCAGGCTGTTGATACCGTGGATTTCGATACAGGTGTTCAAGCAAGAACTGCTCAATTTGAAGATCATTGATCCGGGAAAGTCTTGTATCCATCTGTTCCAGATTCAATGTTCGACGCAGTTTGGTGTATAAACGATTCTTCAGATCACCTATAAAACCCATATTACACTGTTTTAATGCGGTAAAAATAGGCAAATACAACCGCTAAATCTGTGAATCGGCGGCAAAATTGCTTTGAAAGAGTCTATGTCAAATCATCTTTTCAAAGTGTACATTTGTGAGCATCATTCGACTTATTCATTGAACCGCATTAAAGGAATCATATACGACATCATCGGATTTCTCGCCAGTATTGGTTTTCGGCAGAAGTCTGCTCAAAAGAAACTCCTCATCGTTCGAATAGATGAGATCGGAGATTATATGCTATGGCGCAACTTTCTGAATGAGATTACAGCTGCACCAAGGTATCATGGATTTGACATCCATTTCGCAGGCAATAAAAGCTGGAAATCTTTATTCGAAACATTTGATGCAGATGTCGTACACAAATCATTCTGGATCGACAAGATACGATTCAAGAAAGATTTGAAATACAGGTATCGTTTTTTGAGGATGATCTATCGCCAGGGATATGATACTGTTATTAATCCAACTTTTTCCAGAGACAAAAGATACGATGACAGTATCGTGAAAGCCGCATCTGCCAAACATCGTATTGGTATGGTAGCCAATACAGAAAGTGTTCAACCTTATGAAAGAGGATATGACCATGGATTATACACTCGTCTTTTTGACTATCTTGAGAAACCTGTTTTTGAATTCTTCAGGAATCAATTATTCACTGCATTTGTAACCGGTATTGAATCGTCTGTGGAAGATACCCGTGTGCCTCAACCTTTACTCACATCCTTTGAAGGGTTACCCCAAAAATTTGCCGTCATATTTCCCGGCTCTAGAAGTACCAGTCGAATATGGCCAACCAATAATTTTATTGCGGTAGCTGCACATCTTTTCCGTACACAAGGATTCACCATGGTAGTTTGTGGTGCAGCTGATGATAAAACTTATACGGATGCTTTTTGTTCAGCATATCAATACCCTGTTATCGATTTAACCGGTAAAACCACATTGACAGATATGTTATCGGTATTGGCACAAGCATCTTTATTACTCTCTGTGGATACCGGATCTGTACATCTGGCAGCAGCAGTGGGGTGTCCGGTAATAGGCATCTTCAATGGTTCTCAGTATAAAAGGTTTGCACCCTACCCAAGTTCTATAGCCCCTCATTTCTATGCTTGTTATCCGGATACTATTGAAAAAGAGTTAGCGGATGAGCATCTTGTCAGGACAAAATATGAATTTGTAATTGCTGAACCTTATGCGAATGTTTTACCGGAAAAAGTGATCAAGACAATAGATACATTCTTAGGAAAATAAATAGTTACCAATATGTTGTGCTATTTAAAATCACTCTAATTATCAGAACTCGATATTACTCCTGGGCCGAATGGCCCCGTCCCTGTTCCTCCGCCTTAGGCAGACATTGACCTCAAATCATCCGCCGCGGCGGATAATCTGTCTTCGCTGCGCTTGACACCGACCCCAATGAGGCCCGTCCACAGGGACTGATTAAAAATTATTTATTTTGACAGCCTTATGCTTTTCAGTTTTTAATATGTCTCTTTATTTTCCGAATAAATAAAGAGCACAACAGATTAGTTACCAGTTTTCCAATCCCATTTTCTTTTTTAAGCGGAATAACCATTGACCAAAACTGCTCTGTAAAAGATGATGCAGGATTGTCAATCGCCATTGCCATAAGATCAATTTCAAGGAAGTTCCGAAATGTCGAGTATACACTTTCTTACTTTCTTCCAATGATCTTACATACTGTAAAGAGCTGATACCCGTGTCATCAAAAATGGCAATGGTTTTTGGAAGATAGAGATAGGATTCATGAGCCAGTCTACACATCATATCATAATCCATAGCAATTTTATAATCGCTGCTATATCCACCTACGCGTCGGTACGCTTCTCTTTTCACAAACCAAGTTGGATGCGAAATACTACGCATGCCTCTGTATAACTTAGATTTTTCAAAAGCTTTCCCTACCACCACTTGCTCTCCTCCTCTTATCAATTGTATGTTTCCACTGATCCATTGAACAGATGGATGCGATTGAAAGAATGCCTGTACTGTTTCCAAAATATCATCACCACCATAGATATCTCCTGAATTCAGCAAATGGATAATATCCATTGTAGCCTTATCGATTCCTTTATTGAAAGCGTCTGCAATTCCTTTATCGCGTTCATTGATCCATTTACGATAAACAGGTTGAGGTGTTTGTTCCAACCATTTGGCAATTTCATCTGTAGTTGAACCATTGATGACCCAATGTTCTTCCGGTTGACGGGTCTGCTTATCCACCGACTGACAGGTCTTTTGCAGATCCGCCAGGTTATTGAAACAGATGGTAATTACAGAGATCCCGTTCATAAAAATCACTTAAGACAGATTCGGAAGTTCAGATAGTTTTTGCAGAAAGAGCTGTAATCCTGCTTTTTTTTCTGCATCCAACTGATAACTGATATTCTTGGAATAATATTTTTTGAGATCATAATGCGGAAACTCAATATCCTTTACCACTTCATCCAAATGCGATATTCCGTAGGCATTTGCACGATTGAATGCGTCAATGAAATCCTCATCCAATACTTTGTTGGATACCCAAGCCGCAAACACAAAGGGCAATCCCGTATGTTGTTGCCAAGCCAGACTTAAATCGTAATAGTACTTTGAATGTTGATGTTGTGCCAATGCCCTATCTCCTATCACAACCGCTGCTGTTGTGCCCTTGATGCGATGTCGATAATCTGCCGTAGCATTCTCGATGGCAACCTCTTTTTTCCAAAACTCCTGTAACAAAATACGAGCAAGATTAACAGAGGTACGGCTTTGATAATCCAGAATCAATGTTTCTATTGCTTCGATGGGTACTTCACTAAAGATACCCACAGAAGCTACTTCACCTACCGCTCCAATACAATAATCTGTAATGATATGCGCTTCTTGTAAATGTGGAATGATGGCCACAGGCACCAAACCAACATCAACCTGATCATTGAGCAGCATAGCCGCTATATTCGCAGGAAAATCTTCGGTTACCTCCACTTTATCCATTAAGCCGGATCTACGTACCCCCAACATCAGTGGACGGGTATTTAAATAACTAACGGCTCCAATCCTTATTCTCTTGTCCAATTCAGCTAAATTTGCATGCAAAGAAAACCAATAATCAATAAATAACCTCAATTTCCCCAATGGAACTCAACCACCTTTCCGCTGTTACCCCTATCGATGGCCGTTATCGTAAACAAGTACAGCATCTGGACAATTACTTTTCTGAATTCGGACTGATCAAATACAGGGTGCTGGTGGAGATTGAATATTTCTTTTTTCTGGCTGACAAACGTTTTTTCAAATTACCGGCAAAAGCAAAAGCACATTTGCAAAAAGTAGCCAATCAGTTCAGTTTCGATGATGCTCAGCAGATCAAACAAATTGAGTCAGTTACCAACCACGATGTAAAAGCCGTTGAATATTTTCTGAAAGAGCAGTTGGATAAAGCAGGTATTCCTGATTTAAAAGAATGGATTCACTTTGGATTAACTTCACAGGACATCAATAATACCTCCATCCCATTGAGTTGGAAACATGCCATGGAGCATGAATATTTGCCGGCACTGGTGAATCTTCAAAATCATCTCTACCAACTGGCTCTAAAATGGAAAGATGTGCCCATGCTGGCACGTACACACGGACAACCGGCTTCTCCTACTCGACTGGGAAAAGAGATCATGGTTTTTGTAGAGCGGATTAATCATCAGATAGAAATGTTTGCCAGCATTCCATATGCTGCCAAATTTGGAGGAGCTACCGGCAATTTCAACGCACATCATATTGCTTTTCCAAAGAAGAATTGGGTGGCTTTGGGCAATGAGTTTGTAGAGAATATATTGGGCTTACAAAGAATGCAATTCACCACCCAAATCGAGCATTATGATTGTTTAGCGGCTCATTTCGATGCCATCAAACGCATCAATAATATTTTGATTGATTTGTGCAGGGATATCTGGACTTATATCAGTATGGATTATTTCAAGCAGCAAACTAAAAAGGGTGAAGTGGGTTCTTCTGCTATGCCGCATAAAGTCAATCCGATTGATTTTGAAAATGCAGAAGGTAATTTAGGGATGGCCAATGCATTACTTGAACATCTGTCTGCAAAACTACCCATCAGTCGTTTACAAAGAGATCTGACTGATTCTACTGTCTTACGTAATATCGGATCACCGGTAGCACATGTGGCTATTGCTTTTAAATCTATTGAAAAAGGATTGGGTAAATTATTACTAAATGAACCCAAGATCAAAGAAGATCTTGAAAATAACTGGGCAGTAGTTGCAGAAGCCATTCAAACCATATTAAGAAGAGAAAACTACCCCAACCCCTACGAGGCTTTGAAAGATCTCACACGCGGCAATCATAAAATCGACAAAAAAGCAATGCAGCAATTCATTCAGTCGCTGAAAGTGAGTGCTGCAGTGAAAAAAGAGTTGAAAGCGATTACGCCGGCTAATTATACGGGAGTGAATCCGGGGTATTAGGCACCTAGCACCTTGCACCCAACATCCAAAACTTCTTCCCCATATGTATTTTTTTATCTAACTTTTCCCAATGCATATCGGGAACCATTACAAAATAAAAGAGTTTCTTTTCTGGACGAGAAGAGATATTTATCGACTATTCATACTGGCTACAATACCTACTGCTTTATACCAATTATTGGATTGGAAGTGGTTGGCGATACCTTGGGTACCCATTGCGATGATTGGTACTGCAGCAGCATTTATCATTGGTTTTAAAAATACACAAACCTATAACCGTCTTTGGGAGGCCCGACAAATCTGGGGTGGTATTGTGAATACCAGTCGGTCATGGGCGATGATGGTTAAAGACTTTACCGGAGATGCCCAACTCAACAAAAGCATCCATCAAGAATTGATCTATCGTCATCTGGCCTGGCTTACTGCATTGAGGTATCAACTGCGAGAAACAAGACCCTGGGAAAACATCCATAAGTCTTACAATATTGAATACAGAAGATTCTATACCATACCGGAACACCAGATGCCTTTTGAAGAAGCTTTACAACCCTATTTATCTGTATCTGATTTTGAATATGTATGGAGTAAAAAGAATCGTGCCACTCAACTGATTAGCTTACAGTCTGCCCGACTTCGACAATTAAAAGATCAAGGATTGATTGACCCGTTGAATTTTGTAGAAATGGAAAATCAATTGGTGGCTTTGTATGATTCACAGGGACGTTGCGAACGCATCAAAAACTTTCCTTATCCTCGTCAATTTGCAAGTATCAATTTATACTTTATCCGCCTCTTTACGTTTGTGGTTCCCTTAGGTCTTTTACAAGAGTTTCATCAACTGGGTGAACACATGATCTGGCTCAATATTCCTTTCAGTGTGATTGTAAACTGGGTCTTTAATACCATGGAAAAAATTGGTGAAGCCACCGAAAACCCATTCGAAGGAGGCGCAAACGATGTACCCATCAGCACCCTTTGCAGAACCATAGAAATCGACCTCAGAGAAATGTTAGATGAAACAGATATACCTGCTCCTTTGGCTGCAGTGAATAGTATTCAAATGTAATCTTTGATTTCTTGATCTTTGATTTCTTGAATGTTGTTTGACAATGAATAATTTGTTTGCACAAGTCTATCAAATCAAGAAATCAAAGATCAAAAAATCAAAGATATTTACTCCTTCACCGTCGTCGTCACTTTCGGTGCTTCTTTGGTCCAGGAGCTGATATCTAATTTTCTGGTGGTTGGATATACTTCATCCAGTGTATTACCATCATACATACGTCCGTTTTTAATGACGTAGCGAATGGAATTGGTATTTCTGATATTCTGTAAGGGATTCGCATCCATGATCACCAGATCTGCCAACTTACCGGATTCAATACTTCCCAAATCCTTATCCAGTCCCAATGCTGTAGCACCCAGAATGGTAGCCGTCTTCAATGCATTTAGCGAACTCATTCCACCACTCGCCACACTCCATAGTTCCCAATGGTAACCGAGACCTTGTAACTGACCATGACTACCAACACCTACTAAGCCGCCTTGTTGTACCAGACTGTTGCTGCCTTGTGCATGTTTCTGGAACACATGATCTTCCGGTGTAAACCATCCGCCATTACCACCTGTTCTTCTTCTTGCTTTTCCATTCAGTTCCTCATAAGGTGTGAAGCGATTCAATTTCGGATCCTTCAATGGATTTTCAGTAGTGTAATAATAGTTCTCTGCCCATGGACCTCCATAAGCCACTAGCAATGTTGGCGTATGTGCCATTTTGCTTTCGGCAATGGTTTTAGTAACATCCTTATACAATGGAAATATAGGAATCGCATGTTCTACACCCGGATACCCATCCAATATGTGGGTCATATTGAGTTTGTAATCCAATCCACCTTCTGTGGTAGGCATCAATTTTTGTTCTTTTGATGCCATGATGATCCACTGACGTTGTTGACGTACGCCGGTCAGATACATTTTGATGTACTGTGTTTTGTAATATTTGCTGTACTGCTCCAGTACTTTTTTAGTTTGATCCAAATCGCGCAGGTTATACATCCAATAACCCACACCCGGACCTGTACTATAAATTCTTGGACCAGGAATGGTTCCTGCTTCTACCATATCACCATAGGTCAACACATCTGTTGTAGCTGTTTGTGGATCACGAGTGGTTGTAACACCGTAAGCTAAGTTCGCAGCATAAATCCAAACGGTATTTTTATGCAAGCCCCAGAATGGCCACATGTGAGAATGGGTATCGATAAATCCGGGTGTGATGGTCTTTCCGGAACAATCTACTACTTTGGCGCCCGCCGGAGCTGATAATCCTTTCCCAACCTGTTTGATCCTGTTATTGACGATCAAAATATCGCCACGTTCTATCACTTCATCACCTTTCATGGTTACAATTCTGGCATTACGCAGCAGAATGGTACCGGTTGGAGTATCTTTTTCATAATATACTTTCACTTGTACTTCTGCCGGACTATATTTTTCTTTTTTCTTGAGCTCTGCTTTATCCAAACTATCCTGTTTGGCTTTTGCAGGATCCGCTTTTAAAGCCGCTGCGAGATCCGCTGCTTTTTTCTTTGCAAGTGAATCAGCTAATTTTTTTGCATCCGGACCTGCTGCTGTTAATGCTTTGATACTATCAGCAGCACGCTTAGCTTCTGCTTTCTTCGCATCTTTTACAGAATCTTCTACAGCTTCTGCTCTTTCTGTATCATATACCCAGTGTCCATTACCTAAACTCCAGTGAACTTTTTTTCCATCTTCTTCCCATGCAGGAAATTCACCACCGATCTCAGTGAGTTGTCTCGAAGGAAAAATACTTGCGGAAGGTTCTGCAACATTAATATTCGGAGTTTTACCCGTTTCAGGAATGTTTACTACATAAATATTATTATTGACTTGCGCCAAAGCTTGGTTACCCACCGGAGCCATTAAAATAATACCTGCTGCTGATGGCATAGGCTGTGGTTCTCTGGCATCCGATGACTCAGGAAGCATACAGTGATTCAATGGATTAGACACCGACATGTATCTTCCCATTACATATTCTTTACCATTCGATACCGGTTCATTGTGCGCATCTCCATGTCCATCCAATACTGAACCAAAAGTGGTAATACCGGTAATACGAACATGTGTTTTTAGATCAGTACCATCCCAACGAATGGAGATCAAAGCCCCACCACCTCCATTCAAGAAAATTCTTTCTGTGTCTTTGGTGAAATGTATATTACCTCTATTCCTCGCCATATCTACCACTTTGATATCACCGCCATTTTCATTCATCCACACGATCTCTGCTTCTGCTCCACTAAAGAATGGATCTTCTGCGTCTTTGAACAAACGTTTAGGTCCACGAAAGAAAGCAATGCGTTGATTATAACTCCATGCCGGTTGCATATAGAATGCAGCTTCTGACGTTAATTTGGTCACTTGATTGGATCCAACTGTTACTTTATACAGATGTCCACCTTCTTTTTCTTCCCAAGTTGCAAATACAATCTGTCTGCCATCCGGACTCCAGGCCGGCATGGCTTCTGTAAAGTTGTGATGGGTAACTCGCGCCGGAGTTCCATTGGGATAATCCATCACATACAATCGATTCAATACAGTGAATGCTAATTTTTTGCCATCCGGACTTGGTACTGCATCCCGAATTTGAGATGCCAAAGCATGTGTGGTGTCTTTGATGTCATAATTAAAATACAAACGAGGTCCCAATTCCAGTTTAACATCTACATCCATGGGTATTTCTGTTGCCGCATCTCCATTCACCGGTATTTTCCAAATCTTACCACCATAGCTGGCAATCAAATGTTTACTATCAGGTGTGAAAGCCATACCGGGTAATACACCTTGCGGAGCAATACTTTCTTGTTCATCACGTTGAACAGGATATGCCAACCATCTTTCATCTCCACTTTTCAGGTTTCGAATCACCAAACCTGTTTTGTCATTATACCTCGATCCGAATACCATCCATTGTCCGTCTTTACTCAATGTGGGAGTAAATGCAGAACCATAACGAGTAGTAATGGTATTGGTCAAACCTTTATCACGATCATAAGTACCGATCTGGTATTGTGGTAACAATGCGTTGTAATTCCATGAACCATTACGCTGACTATAATAAACGGTTTCGCCATCCGGACTTACGAATGGATCTATAGTTTTCAATGATCCGGGTACATCATTTAATTGAATACCACCACCTCCATCTGCATGGAACATCCATAAACGCGGTAAACGTCTCCCTCTGCTGGCAATGACATAATTACCATCGGGTGTCCATACCGCATTGACATAATCATCTACTCTGGTCTTTGTAAGCTGAAGAGTGTCTTGCTTTTGCATATCCAAAATCCAGATATTATCACTACCGCTTCTATCGCTTGTAAACAAGAGTTTTTTGCCATCCGGACTAAAACGAGGATGCGTTTCATACGCAAAGCCTTTGGTAACAGGTGTTGCCTTACCACCCGTGATTGGCATGGTATAGATATCACCCATTAAATCAAAAGCAAGGGTATTGCCATCCGGACTTACATCTACACTTATCCAAGTACCTTCTTTGGTATTAAAGCTGATCTCTCTGGACGGCTTTAATGGGAGGTCTTTAAAAGTGGTATACACGGGGGTGTCTTTTTTAGTAGAATCTGCAAAAAAAGACGAAAGCAAACGCAGCTCACCTTTGTCAGACGGCAACCACGTAGTCATCAAGGCAGCAGAAGCAATTGCTATCCCTGAAAAAAATAGTTTTCTCATTCGGTACGATTTTGGGGAGATAAGATACTAAGGAAAATGAATTGGTTGCTGGATTGAGCAGAAAATTACATGGGTGGCGGGATAGGTTATGGGTACTAGGTACTAGGTACTAGGTACTAGGTACTAGGTACTAGGTAAAAAAGTGCGGGGAATCTTTTTATTGTGTTCGCCACGCTTTTTTCAGAGAAGATTACACATCAGAAATCCTACATCTGCCATCTGACATCCAAACCATCTCACCATTTAATCGTCGCGTAGCCTTTCAATTGATGTGTTGTAATGGTGGTTAAAGCGGAAGTGGCAACACCTACACCGGGGGCTAATGTGGAGGGATCAATACCTCTTTTTTTGAGGGTTTGTCCACATACTACGATCTTCACACCCGCATCCACCAATGCTTTGATCATGGGTAGATTCGGATTATCTACTTTATATCTTGCTTTATAGGCTTCATTATTCATGACGGTGTATCCGGCAGCATTATGCACCGCAATGACCATGTTGATTTTTTCTTTGGGTACACCTCCTACTCCATGTAAGTTGAGTAAGGTACAGGCAGCTTCAATTCCCAAGTTAATGGTATCAGGTTTGCTACTGGCCATAACAAGATCTACCAATAGTTTATAGTTCATTTTGGGATCCGGCTTTTCTATCGCATCCGGTATTTCGTATACCGGACCAAAATCTTTGATAATGGGATTCACTTTATCCTGTGAAAAGGAAGTGGCAGCAACAAAAAATGCTACTATGAGCGATGCGATCTTTTTCATGATGACAATTTAGAGGCAACAAGATAGCGTATGTTTGGTAATCAGATGAACCGTTCATCAACACATTTTTAACCACAGTGGCGCAGAGTTGTACACGGAGTTACACAGCAATTTCACCTTTAGTCAAAAGCAACATTCATCAACTCGTATTTTAAGACCCCACTCCCAACTGTCAGATTAAATAGTGACTTCTACGCTACACCTGATCAACGCTCTTATTCTCTTGCCGGACTAAAGTCCGGCGCTATGTAAACTTGTACCCTGTTTACTTGAAACTTTCTTGTTTCCTGTTTCTTGTTTCTTCTCCTCCTATTTTCCAAACTTTTTCTTCAACGCGCTCAAAGCATCATTCACACTCAACGCAGACAAATCTTCTTCCTGACGCTTGAAACTTTCCTGTCGTCTTGGCTTCCTGTCTCCTTGTACCCTTTCCTCCCCACTTGCTTGTTTAATGGATAAGGCAATACGCTTGCGATGCACGTCTACCTCCATTACTTTCACTTGCACTTTTTGTCCGAGCTTTAATGCTTCCCCGGGATCGCTGATGTATCGATTGGCAATTTCACTGACGTGAACCAATCCATCCTGCTTTACACCTATGTCGACAAATGCCCCAAATCGGGTAAGATTGGTAACAACACCGGGTACGATCATTCCAATATGTACATCTTCTATTTTGTATATCTGTGCAAATTCAAATTGCTCCAATTCATTACGTGGATCTAGTCCGGGTTTTTTTAACTCATTCAGGATATCACGCAAAGTCAATTCTCCAAACTGCTCTGTCACATATTTCTTGGGATCGATCTTGCTCACCAATGTTTCATTTCCGATCAATGCTTTGACATCTACCTGTAAATCTCCGGCCATCTTTTCTACAATAGGGTAAGCTTCCGGATGAACTGCACTGGCATCTAAAGGATTATTCCCTTCTTTGATTCGTAAAAAGCCTGCGCATTGTTCAAAAGCTTTTGCTCCCAAACGAGGCACTTTCAATAATTGGTTTCTCTCTTTAAATTCTCCGATCTCAGAACGATAACGAACAATATTATCTGCCATGGTTCCTCCAATACCACTCACATAGGCCAGCAAATGTTTGCTTGCGGTATTCAAATTAACCCCAACTGTGTTTACACAGCTCACCACAGTTTGATCCAATCGTTCTTTTAAACGAAACTGATTGACATCGTGTTGGTATTGTCCAACCCCAATACTTTTTGGATCGATTTTTACCAATTCCGCCAATGGGTCCATCAAACGACGACCAATACTTACCGAGCCGCGAACAGTTACATCCTGATCTGGAAATTCTTCCCTGGCTGTTTCAGAAGCTGAATAAACAGAAGCGCCATCTTCATTCACCAAAAACACAGGCAAACCCAATTGCATTTTCTTGATGAACTGCTCGGTTTCTCTTCCTGCTGTACCATCACCAATGGCAATGGCTTCTACTTTGAATTGTTCTACCAGTTTCCGAATCTTATGTTCACTTTCGTATACACGATTGTTTTCATGTACATAGATCAAATCTGTTGTTTGAAGATCTCCTTTGTTATCCAGACAAACCACTTTACAACCTGTACGATAACCGGGGTCAATGGCTAGAATATTTTTTCTACCCAATGGTGCACTCAATAATAACTGACGAAGATTTTCAGCAAATACAGTGATTGCTTCCTCATCGGCTTTTTGTTTTAAAGCTGTTCTGAATTCAGATTCCAAACTGGGTTGCATCAATCTTCTATATGCATCACGAATCGCTTTTCGCAGATGATCAGACCATGGGTTCATGCCTTTGATGTATTGCTGTTCCAGTAAATACAAAGCATCTTCTTCTAATGGAGCAATGCTCATTCGTAATACACCCTCCAAAAATCCACGAAGTATCGCGAGTATTCGGTGAGATGGAATTTTATGGATAGGTTCTGAAAAATCGAAATAATCTTTGTATTTAATTCCTTCTGTTTCTTTATCGGTCAACACTTTGCTTTGTATGGTAGCTGTGTCTTCAAAAAGTTTACGCATTTTGGCACGCGCTTCTGCATTTTCATTCACCAGTTCGGCAATAATATCTCTTGCGCCTTGTAAAGCATCTTCTACGATTATTATCTTATCATTGATATATTTAGCAGCTTCTGTAAGTACATCATCTTGCTGCTGCGTTAACATCAAATCTGCCAACGGCTCTAAACCATTTTCCCTGGCAGTTTGCGCTTTGGTTTTACGCTTAGGTTTATAAGGCAGATAAATATCTTCGAGTGCTGCAATTGTTGTGGCTTTATCAATTTTAGCTTGAAGTTCTTCTGTCATTTTACCCTGCTCGGTAATGGCTTTTTCTATAAAGGTTTTACGTTCTGTAAATTCTTTGAGAAACTTGGCTTCATCCTGAATTTGTTGGATCTGCACTTCATCCAATCCACCTGTTTTATCTTTTCGGTAACGGGCAATGAAGGGAATGGTAGCACTTTCTTCGAAAAGATCCAATACGGCTTGTACTTGTGTTTGTTTGAGATTCAGTTTACCTGCGATAGAGGGAGTAAAACCAGACATACGCTAATTCCAATTAAAACTTTAAAACAATAAAATCGGGCAGCGAATGTAGGGCAAAACCAGATAAACTGAACATGGATTTATTATACTGTACTCTCGAAGGAAATAGGCTGTGAGCTACGAGCCTTGAATATTAGTCATACACCGTTTAAAAGAAATACTTAAAATATCCAAGCAGGTTATTTGATCCTTAAAAATTAACTTAGAAAAGCTCGAAGCTCCTGGCTCACAGCTTGTAGTAGGTTTTTACCACAAAATGGTGATTTATTATCTGCACCGTTAATCCACATTACTGTTTGTATACTTATCTTTTAACGCTGTAGTCTCTGCTTTTCGTACAATTTCTTTCACAATATCATCCAACTCATTCCCTGAAATTGAGATATACCGGATGATTTCTTTAACTTTTTCAGGTACCTGCTCTCCCATCTCATTTAACAAATGAACCAGCCCCAATAACCTCGACAAAGGAGCCCGTACACTATGTGATTGTGTCCAAGCAATATCTCTGAATAATTGATTATGCTGCTCAATGGCCTGTACATATTGCAATCGCTCAGTAAGATCAATCGCTAATACAAGGCCTGCTTTTCGATAATTAAAGTTTATACTACTGCTTTGGATTTGAACCGTTATAAGTGTACCATCTTTTTTTAGATGCTGGAAAATACCCTTAATATGATTTTCATTCTGATCAATAGCTGACTGCAAAATTCTTTTCAATTCAGGTATATCTTCCTCGATTCTTAGATGAAAGATAGTCATCTTAAGAAATTCTTCCTTACTATAACCATAGTGACTGATGGCCGCTTCATTCACATCTAAGAATTGGTAGGTATCATAATCGTATACCCACATGGGTTGTGGGCTTGAATGGAAAATATCACGATACTTTTTTTCCGATTCAGTCAATTGTTTATTGAAGGCACTACGTTCTCTGGTAAATAAAAGACTTTTGAAAAGATGTGAAGAAGTGAGATCATCTTTAAGCAAGTAATCAGAAACCCCCATTGAAATCGCTTTTGTACCAAAATTTTTATCGGTATAACCCGTAAGCACAATCAGCGGTGTTTCAGCAGATATCGCCATTACTTTTTTGACCAATGCCTCTCCGATTCCATCCGGCAATGAAAGATCCAAAAGGATAAAATCGAATTTGAGTTGTTGATTATTGAGTAAGGTTTCAGCAGTCTTAAAATCAGTTGCATGATGAATGACAGGTAAAGTAATCTCATCTTTTAGAAACTCTTCTATTAGCAAAAGATCACCGGGATTATCCTCTACTACCAGAATGTGTACATGCCAGTTGTATTTCTCCATGGATATTTGCTTAACGTGTAGGAAGTTGAACGACTGATATCCAAAAATTTTCGATGGAAGATATCGTATGTAAGAAGTCATCCATGTCAACCGGCTTGGTGATATAACAATTGGCTCCTTTTTCGTAGGACATATCGATATCTCTTTTTGATGAAGATGTCGTTAACATAATTACAGGAATCTTTTTTAGCTCATCATCGTTTTTGATGACACCTAACACATCATGACCATTCATCTTGGGCAAATTAATGTCCAATAAAATCAGATCAGGGGTTGCTGCTTCACTAAACTTTCCTGTTTTTCTCAAAAAGTCCAAGGCTTCTGTCCCATCACGGGCAATACTTACTTCATTGGTAATTTTTCGGTCATTCAATGCTTCAGTTGTGAGTAGAATATCCCCTTCGTTATCTTCTACCAGTAAAATGTGTATCGGTTTCAAATTTGTTATTTTATATTTTCAATTCCAACCTATGTGATCCTTTATTTCTCGATCGTAAAGAAAAATGTACTGCCTCTTCCACGTAATGATTCCACCCAAATTTTTCCATTGTGCATGTCAACTATTTTTTTACAAATGGATAGTCCAATACCCGTTCCGGAATACTCATTCCTATGATGTAATCTTTGAAAAATTACAAATATTTTCTCAAAATATTCTTTTTCAATACCTATTCCATTGTCTGCTACTGCAAACTGCCAGTATGATGGATATTCAGTAGCCGTAATTTTTATTTCAGGTCGCTGATCCGGCGACTGATATTTGAGTGCATTGGTGATTAAATTTTGGAATAGTTGTGAAATAGGTGTTCTAGCTGCTCTGATCAATGGCATCCCATCAAAAAATACCCTAGCTTCTCTTCGAATCAGATCATTTCTGTTCATTTCTAAAATTTCAGCGATGACCTGATGAATATTGACCGGCTCTTTCTCATAATCAACACTCCCTACTCGAGAATATTCCAATAAATCTAATATGACAGTTCGCATACGCTTAGCACCATCCGTTGCAAAACCGATATATTGTCTGGCTGTATCATCTAATTCATGCTTATATTTCTTTTCCAACTGCGATAAAAATCCGGTGATCATTCGAAGGGGCTCCTGCAGATCATGAGATGCCACATAAGCAAACTGCTCGAGTTCTGCATTGGAAATAGCCAGATCTTGCGCTCGTTTATTCAACTCTTCATTGAGTCGTAGCAAGGTTTCCTGGTATTGTTTTTGTTCTGTAATATCCATGATCACTCCATCAATATATATTAATTGATGACTATTATTGTATACACCTCTTCCTTTATCTTCTACCCACTTTATATCACCATCAGCACAAATGATCCGATATTGAATACTAAATACTTCTCCTTTTGATAATGGTTCTGCGATAATAAAAGTAGCATTCAAATCATCCGGATGGATGATACTTGAAAATGTACGTGTCTTGTTTATCACAAAATCGGCAGCCGGATATCCTGTAATCGCTTCTACGCCATTACTAATAAAAAGCATACTCCACTTATCATCCAATAAACAACGATAAGTTATACCGGGCATATTATTAACGACTGATTCAAATTGCTTTTGAATCTCTTTTCGTTCTGTTACATCTCTGAAATAAACCAATAATCCTGAAGGAGAAGGATACACACTCACATCAATCCATATACCTAGAGGTTCCACGTATTCTTCAAAATGCATGGTTACTTGATCACGCTCTGCAATAACACAGTTGGTATAAAAAGTAGCATATTGTTGTTCCGGATAAATTGAATAGATATGTTTTCCAAGCACTTCTGTTCGCGACAGTCCAAGAATTCGCTCAGCTGATTGATTCCAATAATGAACTTTCCATTCCTTATCTACTGCAAAAAAACCATCTCCAATACTCTCGAGAATCATGTGCTTTTCCTGATAAGCGTCTTCTAAAGCTTGTTGTGTCTTTTTTCTTTCTGTAATATCCTGGAATACCCCGGCCAGTTTTACTTTTTCCCCTCTTTCATTTAAGATGATTTTTGCACGTGAGTTAATGATGCGAATACTACCATCTTTGCGAATAAATCTTTTAATGATTTCATAAGTATCTCCGTGTTCAATAGTGTGCTGCATTGCTTGTAAGGCCATCTCCTGATCATCAGGATGAATGACACTTAATCCTGTTGCAAAGTTGATTTGCATTTCTCCCGGTTCATACCCGCAAATACGGAATACCCCTTCAGACCAATACAATTCATTATTAGAAAGATCCAATTCCCAACTTCCAATTTGTGTAATATCCTCCGCCTGCAATAATAAATCCTTGGCTTTGTTCAGATCTCTTTCTGCAATTTCATTTTTATCCCGGTTCTCAATTTCGGCTGTTACATCTATAACAGAGTGAATGATAAAATATGTTTTACCCTCATGGTCTAGTACAGGTACATTATGGGTAAGGCAATATTTTAGTACAAATTCATTTCCTCCACGTATAGGTATATCAAATCGTTGAACCGGCATTTTATGGGCAGATCCTGTACAGACTACTAGATCAAGTGATGTTCTAAGATTACTCACGCCATTCGCATCTTCCAGATCAGGATTATCCGGAAAAGCTTCAAAAACGCCTTTGTGCAAGAGATCAGTAGCACTACTACCTGTTGCTTGTAAATAAGCTTCATTTACATCAATGATCGTAAATACCGGACTATCTGCACGTAATAATAAGGAAGGCATGGGCATAGCCATAAAAACCCTTCTGAAATCTTCATTTTCCAGCATGTACTTCCAGTTTTGAATACATATAAGGGGTTACGAATATAAGTATAAAGGTTTCAATACCAATGGTTACATCAAAATCAAAGAAGGTAATAATGACCAAAAAAATGTAGCCACTCTATATTTCTGTATTCTTAGTTGTCTACAGCGGCAATTAATTGCCACTGAGTTCACTGAAGAACACAGAAGATCTATGCGATGCGAATGACTTTGGAGGGATAGCGTTCCGTATAATTACGGATCATGGAACGGATGGCTTCATTTTCAGGATACATGGTCAAATGCTCTTTCAACGTATCTAATTCATGAATTCCGATGTCTGCAGATGGAGTTCCCATTCCATAAAAAATACCATTTTCGACTAATACATATGCAGATTGATCACGAATCACAAACGTTTCTTTCTGGTCGGCGACCCATTGAAGTGCTGTGCGTACACGTTGATTATATTCTTGCACATCAGACCATTCATGTTGTGTGGTAAGATCCAGGAAACACAAAGCTGGATGCAAATCATGCATTTTTACCAGTTTCCATAACATACGATGTGCATCTGCCAGTAAAGCGAAGCAAGCAATGGGTTGCAAATGTTTTCTTTTTTTATCAATCCCCAATCTGATATAACCCCTATTATCTTCAAACTGATAAATACCCCAAACTTGTTCGAATCTTTTTTGACTTTTATTATGAATCGGCCAAAGCCTTTTGATCTCAACACTTTCAAATAAGGATGCGATGAATTCTGTTGGACATTCCACATAAGATATTCGATAGACAGTTCGTAAAAGTTCTTGTCTTTTTTTACTGATGTCCAATCCGGTAAAGTGACTGATCACTCTTTTTTTGAGATTTTTGGCTTTACCAACATAGAGTACTTTATCCTTTTGATCATGGAAATAATACACACCGGGTTTTTGCGGTAAGCCCATTACCTGCTTTTCCGGCAAGTGTGCGGGTAGGGTTTGACCATGATTGTCTTTTTTCAGCATTTCTTTGATCAAACGTTCCCCATTGTTCTGTATCACCATGTCCAATATCTGCGCAGTGGCCAGCGCATCTCCCCCTGCCCGATGACGATTGGTGATGGGAATATCCAGTTCTCTGCAAAGATGCCCCAATCCATATTTTCGAAACCCCGGAAACACTTTCCGGCTGAGTCGGATCGTACATAATTTTGGCACATGTAACTGATAACCTGCTTTTTGTAAATGATACTTCACAAAAGAATAATCAAAATTCACGTTATGCGCTACAAATATCCGACCGGATAAAAGGTTATAAATTTCTTGTGCAACCGTTTCAAATGAGGGCGCTTTGGCAACCATGGCATCTGAAATACCGGTCATATTGGCGATATAGGGTGGAATTTCTTGGTGGGGATTGATCAGGGTCTCATATTTACCCTCCACTTCGGTACCATTGTGTAATACGATAGCGATCTCGGTCATTCCATGTTGTTCCGGAAAACCGCCCGTTGTCTCGATATCCACAATAGCAAATTGCATACAATAAGGCTTGTAAATTCGTGAATTAAACCATATCTTACAAACAAAGATTCAATTCACCCCCGACAGCCCCGGTTTTATTGACAGCTTGGATTTCTTCTGAACGATATAAAATATCCTCTGGAAGACCGTAAAAATTTTTTTACGTACCAAATCTACCTGCCATGTCAAACACAAAATCACAATTTCACATTAGTGAAAATGCACGTAATGCTGCCATCGTAGCCATTATCCTGATTACTGTTGTTGTATTGTCTTATCTCGAATGGAAGGGTCGCTCCTAAAAACGCGCTTTTTCGCTGCACCCCTTTGTTTTCTGGATTTTTCTGCTTTGATACAGCAGACTGTAATGTTTTTGCCCTTACATAGACTAATAAGTCAGAAAAAAATGCGGTAAAACTGTAACCTAATTCATAAAAGAACGTTAGGTATAATTAACAATGGTTAACCTAATGGTTTGCATGAGCAGGTTAGCTTTGTTCCAGAAAACAACTGACATGAAGAATATTGTTTTGATTTGTCTCTTGATGGCTTTTACTGCTTGCAGTACCCACCAAGTTCGCAATTTCTGCAAAACAGCAGGAAAGAAAGTAGCAAGCTGTTGTACTTCTATGTCTCTAAAGCAACGTAATGCGTTGGAACAGCTTAAAAAAGCACCCAAGGAAGAAAAATCAGAACAACAACAGCCGGCAGCTATCTCCTTATTGGAATGGAATGAAGCCGTATTTATCTGGTAAGGAAATCCCCTTGTATTGTATATATGAACCACGCAATGCGTGGTTTTTTTTAACCCCTCTTACTCCCCCACTATTTTCGTAGTTTTGCCAGCCTTAAAAATGAGTTCAGGAATGGAATTGAGTAAGAATTATATCCCGGGAGATATTGAAGCCAGATGGTACCAACATTGGCTAAGTAAAGGTTATTTCAACAGTACACCCGACGAAAGGGAGTCTTTCACTGTTGTAATACCTCCACCCAATGTTACCGGAGTGCTTCATATGGGACATTGCCTCAACAATACCATTCAGGATATTCTGGTTCGTCGCGCCCGTATGCAGGGTAAAAATGCCTGTTGGGTACCCGGTACCGACCATGCTTCTATTGCGACAGAGGCTAAGGTAGTAGCTATGTTGCGCGAGAGAGGTATTGCCAAATCTGCTATTGGTCGAGATGAGTTTCTACAATATGCTTGGGAATGGAAAGAAAAATATGGTGGCATCATTTTGCAGCAGTTGAAAAAAATGGGCTGCAGTTTAGATTGGAACCGTACTTCTTTCACCATGGATGAAGATTACTATCGTTCTGTGATCAATGTGTTTGTAGACCTCCATAAAAAAGGTTGGATTTATCGTGGTAAACGCATGATCAACTGGGATGTCAAAGCAAAAACTGCTTTGAGTGATGAAGAGGTAATTTATAAAGAAGTTCAGAGCAAGTTGTATTATGTTCGATATGAAGTAGTTGACAGTTTGGAGTTGACAGATGACAGTAGTACCAAAGAAAAAGAGTTTATTACCATCGCCACGGTTAGACCTGAGACTATTTTAGGGGATACTGCTATTTGTGTGAATCCGAATGATGATCGCTACCAACACTTACATGGCAAGTATGCGGTTGTTCCATTAATTGGAAGACGAATTCCCATCATTGCTGATGATTATGTGACCACAGAATTTGGAACCGGCGCTTTAAAAGTAACGCCTGCACATGATATGAATGATTATCAGCTTGGACAGAAATACAACCTGGAAGTCATTGAAACGATGAATGATGATGGTACCCTAAGTGAAGCTGCGCAGTTATATATTGGTGAAGATCGTTTTGAAGTACGTAAGAAAATTGTTCCCGAACTAGAAGCAAAAGGACATATCGTTAAAGTTGAAGATTATACCAATCAGATTGGATACAGTGAACGAACTGATGCCGTAGTAGAACCTCGACTGAGTTTACAGTGGTGGGTAGATATGAAAAAGATATCTGAGCCGGCATTGAAAGCAGTGATGGAAGGGGAAATTGAATTCCATCCTGCCAAATTCAAAAATCTCTATCGCCATTGGATGGAGAATATTAAAGATTGGTGTATCAGTCGCCAACTATGGTGGGGACATCGTATCCCTGCATGGTATGCTCCTGATGGCACTTATGCGGTAGCAACTACGAGAGAAGAAGCATTTGAAAATCTCAGATCACAGATCGCAGATTTGAGATTGGAAGATATTCGACAGGATGATGATTGTTTGGACACTTGGTTCTCCAGTTGGTTATGGCCTTTTGAAGTGTTCAAGGGATTGTCCAATCCGGGTAATGCAGAAGTAAAATATTATTATCCAACCAATACATTGGTAACAGCCCCTGAGATTATTTTCTTCTGGGTAGCGCGTATGATCATGGCGGGTGAAGAATACATGAAAGAAATTCCTTTCAAGCATGTATACTTTACGGGTATTGTGAGGGATAAGCAAGGAAGAAAAATGAGTAAGAGTTTAGGCAACTCTCCTGATCTCCTAGCACTCATTGATCAATATGGAGCCGATGCTGTAAGATTTGGTATCATGATCTCCTCTCCTGCGGGTAATGATATTTTATTTGATGAAGCTTCCCTAGAACAAGGTCGCAATTTCAACAACAAACTCTGGAACGCACTCAAACTCATCAAAAGCTGGGAAACCAGAATAGAAAAAAGCGCGCAACTCACAGCTCACAACTCACAGCCTTCTTCCTCCTTCGCTACCGATTGGTTCGAATCGCGCTTACAACAAGCCAAAGTAGAAGTGGAAACACTGATGCAGCAATTCCGATTAAGTGAAGCCTTGAAAGTTTTGTATTCATTGATATGGGATGATTTCTGCAGTTGGTATCTTGAATGGGCGAAACCCGGATTTGAGCAACCGGTTGATCCAGTGGTGTACGAAAAAACCCTTATCTATTTTGAAGAGATGATGCAATTATTGCATCCTTATATGCCATTCATTACAGAAGAGATTTATCATTTACTGCGTGGGCAAAAAGAAGACTTGTGCATCAAACAAATAAAAAGTGCTCCCTTACCTGACATTACATTAATTGACCTTGGTCTTTTTGCACAAGACTTACAAAATTTTATTCGTGGCGTAAGAGTTCAACAACAAATTAAAAAAAGTGAGCCGGTAGAGCTTCTCACTTTTTGTTCCTTAGAACAAGAAGGCTCGATTAAAAGAATTGAAGCACTAATTGAAAGACAAGAAAATGTACGATTCTTTTATGATAAAGGAATAGACACCACAAAGACATATTCATTCTTTCTAAAAGGTGATATGAAATTCTGTATAGAAAAAATTATTGGAAACAATGACGAATACAAGAAAGAATTAGAAAAAGATTTGGCTTATCAGATTAGGTTTCGAGAAAGCGTATTAAAAAAGCTTAGCAATGAGAGATTTGTTCAAAATGCGAAACCGGAAGTAGTGGCACTCGAACAAAAGAAATTAGCAGATGCAGAAGCGCGTATTCAAAACATTGAAGAGAGTTTGAAGAACCTGTAACATGTCAGCCAATTTACATATCAGAGAAGCCGATTCAAATGATAGAAGTGTCATTAGATCATTAGCGGAAAACACTTGGCCTGAAGCGTATGGCAAAATCATATCGCAGGAACAGATACGTTACATGTTAGACATGATCTACAGCGATGATGCATTGTTGGAACAAATGCAAAAGGGACATCAGTTTTATCTTGCAGAACTCAATGATCAACCGATTGGGTTTGCTTCTGTTTCAGAAGAAGGCAATCAAGGATGTAAACTGAATAAACTCTACATCCTTCCCACCATTCAAAAATCAGGAGCAGGAAAAGCACTCTTACAAAAAGTCATTGCATACACAAAAGAAAAAAATCATACCCGACTCTTCTTACAAGTCAATAAGCAGAACGCTGCCAAAGACTTCTACACACGCATGGGATTCACCATTGCTGAAGAAGTGAAATTGGATATTGGCAATGGATTTTTTATGGATGACTTTATTATGGAATTAATGATTCATCATTAATCTCAAAATATGCGGATACCTTTTCTTATAACTTTTTCACTCATTGCTTTTCTGGTACTTTTTTGCCAAACTACTGCATCATCTCAAAAAGAAATCAAGAGATATGTACAGGAAACTTCTCGCCAAATCACTTCCATTCATATTGACAGTTCCAATTTTGATGACCTGGAGGTATTGGGCAATGCTATTGGAAATGCCCGAATTGTAGCATTAGGAGAACAAATGCATGGGGATGGCACTACTTTTGAAGCAAAAGGAAGAATCATAAAATATCTTCATGAGAAAAAGGGATTCAATGTTTTAGTTTTTGAATCAGACTATTTCGGTCTTACATACGGATTCGAAAAAGTTGACAAAACCAAGGATAGTCTCAGAAGATTTCTTTACCAGAATCTTGCAGGCATGTGGTCTTGGTGCGATAAAGCTGCCCCATTTTTATACAACTATATCTGGGAAAGCCAATCAACAAAATCTCCTTTAGTAATTGCTGGGATGGATTGTCAATTACAAACTCCTTTCTCATTTACTCAACTTAAGCCAAAACTTGAAAGCGCCTTATCAAAAATTACAGAAACTCAGATAGAAAAAGAATGGTCAGTAAAGGTAGCAGACAACCTACATGCCATATTTTTCAATGGTCAAAAAGCCGACCCCGAGGCTTGTCAGAAAGGTAAACTTGCATTAGAAAACTTATACAGTTCGCAGAAAAAAAAGCAATTGACAAGTGATGAGAAAGTTTTAGTTGATAATGTACTCGCAGCATACAGAAACATACTTCCGTACTTATTGAAAGAACAACGTCGAAATTTCAGTATAAGAGATACGCAAATGTTTGAAAATATTATGTGGTTGGCTAATGAAAAATATCCTAACGAGAAAATAATCATCTGGGCCCACAACGCGCATATCGTTAAAAGGATTGATCAAACAAATAATAGAGCTGATACTGAAAATATGTTAGGGCATTTATTGGGCGATCCTCAATACAATCCACACAGTTATTATGCATTAGGATTCACTTCAGCAGAAGCAACATCAGTTTGGACTACCAGACCTGATTATACAACTATAGCGGAAGAACCTGTTAAAAATAGTTTCGAAAATTGGCTACCTAAACATTGGAATTATGCTTTTATTGATTGGACTGACCTAAATCAAAAGATGAAATTCCCTGTTTCGTTCAGTATGAAAGGTTCTTTACCAATGAGTCAACATAGAAACCAATCTTATCCCTGGCAAAAAGCATACAACGGTGTTTTTTTCATCCGCAAAATAGAGGGTTGTAAGACTATTCCTGCTTTTTGATACAACACTTAAAGCAAAATTTATAAGAACCTATATAACGACTTACCCCCCAACAAAAGAAATTTCTTATTCTACATTGATCAACGCACAGCTAGAAGCTTGCAGCATGCGGCTCTAAGCTCACAGCTCAATACACCAACACATGCGTCTGTTTAATTACCCTTCGACTCCCTCCATTTTCAAACCCTTAAAAAAATTTAGTATTTACTCCACGTCAGGCGTATATTGAGATAAAGGGAACAAAAAAACAATAACTTTGAATGGACAGAAATCATTCAATGACCAAGGAACTACAAATTGAGGAAGGATTAATAGCCAAGCTATTGGATTTAAAGTATACGTATAGGAACGATATACGTGATAGAGAATCCCTTGAACAAAACTTTCGTCAAAAATTTCAGACGCTGAACCGCGTCAATTTAACAGATGCTGAATTCGCCAGACTAAAAGACGAGATCATCAATACAGATGTTTTTGCTTCTTCCAAACGCCTGCGTGAAATCAACACTTTTACACGTGAAGATGATACCCCTCTCCACTATAGTCTGGTAAATATCAAAGATTGGTGCAAAAATGATTTTGAAGTAATCAATCAACTTCGCATCAATACCCATAACAGTCATCACCGATATGATGTAATACTGCTCATTAATGGCATCCCCATAGTTCAAATCGAATTGAAAAGTCTGGAAGTAAGTCCACGCAGGGCTATGCAGCAGATTGTAGACTATAAAACGGATCCGGGTAATGGTTATACCAATTCGCTGCTTTGCTTTATGCAGTTATTTATTGTAAGTAACCGTTCCAATACCTATTATTTTGCCAATAATAACAATACCCATTTTAGTTTTAATGCAGATGAACAGTTTTTACCCATTTACAAATTGGCAAGTGAAGACAATCAAAAAATTAACTTCTTAGATGATTTTGCTGAAAAATTTCTGAGCAAATGCACCCTGAGTCAGATGATCAGCAAATACATGGTATTGGTGGCAAGCGAACAAAAATTACTGGTGATGCGGCCTTACCAGATCTATGCGGTAAAAGCCATCGTAGACTGCATACAACAAAACAGAGGTAATGGCTATATCTGGCACACAACGGGAAGCGGTAAAACATTGACTTCTTTTAAAGCCTCTACCCTACTGAAAGACAATCCGGATATTGAAAAATGTTTGTTTGTGGTTGACCGTAAAGACCTTGACCGACAAACACGTGAAGAATTCAATAAATTCCAAGAAGGTTGTGTAGAAGAAAATACCAATACCGAAACATTGGTGAGGCGCATGCTTTCAGAGGATCATGCCAACAAAGTAATTGTTACCACCATTCAAAAATTAGGACTGGCATTAGATGCCACCAATAAGAACAATTACAAAGAACGACTTGAACCCTTGAGAAGTAAACGTATTGTATTCATTTTTGACGAGTGCCATCGTTCACAATTTGGAGAAAATCATAAAGCCATCAAAGAATTCTTCCCGAATGCACAGTTATTTGGCTTTACGGGCACACCGATTTTTGATGAGAATGCTACCTATAAACAATTTGATGGTACAATTGGATCCTATGTAACAACAGAAAAAATTTTCCAAAAACAGTTACATGCCTATACCATCACGCATGCCATTGATGATAAGAATGTATTGCGATTTCATATTGACTATTTTAAGCCAACTGCTACTTCCCCCAACGGAGGACTCCTGCATAAAACAGCTGTTATCAATGCCATTTTTAACAAACATGATTCAGCTACCAATAACAGGAAGTTTAATGCCATACTCGCCACCTCTTCCATCAATGACGCGATAGAATACTATAAAGAATTTAAAGAGTTACAACAAAAAGAAAAAGAAACGAATGAAAACTATATTCCATTAAATATTACTTGCGTTTTCTCCCCTCCTGCCGAAGGCAATAAAGATGTATTGCAATTACAAGAAGACCTGCAACAAGAGAAAGTAGATAACGAAACCGCTCCTGAAGAAAAGAAAAAAGCACTACAACAGATCATTGCTGATTATAACCAACAATACGGCACCAACCACAGTATCAATGAATTTGACCTGTATTATCAGGATATACAGCAACGCATTAAATTTCAGCGATTTAGTAATGCCGATTACCCACATGCCAACAAAATTGATATCGTGATTGTGGTGGACATGTTACTGACCGGTTTCGACTCCAAATACCTGAATACTTTATATGTAGACAAGAACCTTAAATATCATGGCCTCATTCAGGCTTTTAGCCGTACTAATCGGGTCTTGAACGATACCAAACCTTATGGCAATATCCTTGATTTCAAGAGTCAGCAAGACGATGTAGACAATGCCATTGCCATATTTTCAGGCAAAGACAATGCCGTAGGCGCCAAAGAAATATGGCTGGTAGATCCTGCACCAAAAGTGATTGAGCTATACAAGAAAGCCGTGATGGCCATGGATGCATTTATGGAACATAGCAACCTAGCCAGCGAACCGGAAGCTGTGTATAATCTCAAAGGCGATACAGCCCGTATAGAATTTATTAACCGGTTTAAAGAAGTACAAAGATTAAAAACACAGTTAGACCAATACACCGATCTGAGTGAAGAACAAAAGCAACAGATCAACGAACTTTTATCGGAAGACCAGTTACGCTCTTTCAGAAGCTCATACTTGGAAACAGCTAAACAATTAAAGGAAATACAACAGAAAAATAGTGACGACGCTGTGCAACAGCTAGAGTTTGAATTCGTGTTGTTTGCTTCTGCCATCATTGATTACGACTATATTATGGGTTTGATTGCGAATTACACCCAAAATAAACCCAGCAAACAGAAAATGAGCCGGAACCAGTTGATTGGCATATTGAGCTCACATGCCAACCTGATGGAGGAAAAAGACGATATGGTTGAATATATTAACACGCTTGAAGAAGGAAAGCCTTTAACAGAGAAAGAAATTAGTCAAGGTTACCAACAATTTAAAGCAGAAAAAACAACCAAAACACTGGCTACTATCGCAGAAAAGTATGGACTGGAAACAAAAAAGTTACAAGATTTTTCGGATACTATTTTAAACAGAATGATATTTGATGGTGCTGCTTTAAGTGAATTGTTTGCACCATTAGAGCTGGGCTGGAAAGAAAGAACAAAAAGAGAGCTCTCTTTAATGGAAGAACTAAGTCCTTTATTAAAAAAACAAGTTACCGGGCGAGAAATATCGGGATTGAATGCGTATGAGTAAAGACAATAAAGATAAAATTTTACCAAGACTTCGCTTTCCTGAGTTTATGAAAGACACTGTATGGAATGCAGACAAACTAGGTGTTATTGGTGAGCCTTTAATGTGTAAACGCATTTTTAAAGAAGAAACAACTAATAATTCGTCTAACGGAGTTCCATTTTATAAAATTGGAACATTTGGCGGATTGGCGGATTCTTTCATTTCAGAAGAAACATACAAAAAGTATAAAATAAAGTATGCGTTTCCTAAGATTGGGGAAATTCTAATATCGGCTTCTGGAACAATCGGAAGATTGGTGGTTTATGATGGCTCTCCTGCCTATTTTCAAGATTCAAATATTGTATGGATAGGTAATGATGAAACATTAATGCTTAATAAGTTTTTATTTTACTGCTATTCAACTTTGAAATGGCAAACATCTGATGGAGGAGTAATAAGTAGATTGTACAACTCCGACTTAAGGAATATGAAGATTCATTTTCCTCAATCAAAAAAAGAACAACAAAAAATCGCCGCCTGCCTTTCATCATTAGATGATATAATAACCGCCGAAACCCAAAAACTGGAAATACTACAAGCACATAAAAAAGGTTTGTTACAAAATTTATTTCCTGCTGAGGGGGAGACTGTGCCTAGGTTGAGGTTTCAGGAGTTTGAGGATAATGGAGAGTGGGAAGATACTAGTTTAGGGGAAATCGGAAATTTTACTGGAGGCGGAACACCGAGCAGAGACATCGAATCCTTTTGGACTGGTGATATCCCATGGATATCAAGCTCAGATATAGATGAAGAATCGATTCATTTGATAAAAATAAGTCGATTTATTTCTAATGAGGCATTACAAAAATCTGCTACTAAGCTAGTTCCAGTGAATAGTATCTTACTTGTTTCACGGGTAGGAGTTGGGAAATTGGCTGTTTCTAAAAATCAAATTTGCACAAGTCAAGATTTCACAAGTTTTACTCCACAAAAAAGTGATGTATTTTTCATAGCATACTATCTTAAATCAAAAACTAGTGTTCTTATTGGATATAGTCAAGGTATGGCAATTAAAGGTTTTACTAAAGATGACATCTCAAAGTTTTGTATTTATCTACCATCAATTACAGAGCAACAAAAGATTGCATCTTCATTATCATCACTTGACGAAATGATACTATCTCAAAAACAAAAAGTAGGATTCTTAAAACTCCACAAAAAAGGCTTACTACAAGGTTTATTCCCCAATACATCTGAAATAAATACATGAGTGGCACGCCTAAAATAGTAAGCTACCCCTCCCTGCCTAAATTGGTAGACCGTTTTCGTGACGACCTGAGAACCGGTGATTTTGTATTGGTATATGCCTTCAACGGCACGGGCAAAACCAGACTCTCTATGGAGTTTAAAGAAAGAGGTAAAAAAGGGGGAGATGACCAACGCGATACTTTATATTTCAACGCATTTACAGAAGACCTGTTTAGTTGGGATAACGATTTAGACAAAGATCAAACACGGATACTGAAATTAAATAGCGCATCCAATTTTTTCAATGGTTTCAAAGAACTAGCTTTGGAAGAAAGAATTTCCACTCACTTGGAGCGTTATGCCGATTTTAGTTTTGATATCGATTACAATAAATTAGAAGTACAGTTTAAAAGAACAGTCTTAGAGAAAAAATGGGAAGCCGGTCAACAGGTAGAAAAGTCGACCATTGTAGACAATATAAAAATATCACGTGGTGAAGAGAATATTTTTATCTGGTGTGTATTCTTGTCCATTTGCGAACTGAGTATTGAAGGTGCCAATGCCTATGATTGGGTGAAATATGTGTACATAGACGACCCTATTTCTTCTCTGGATGAAAACAATGCCATTGCAGTGGCCAGTCATTTAGCTCAACTGCTAAAAACGGGTGTTGGCAAAGTAAAAACTATCCTATCCTCACACCATAGCTTATTCTTTAATGTAATGTGCAATGAACTGAAGAAACACAACCATTCGCGTTACTTCTTGCATAAAACGATCGCTGGCAACTATACGCTTCAGAAAACAGACGATACCCCATTCTTTCACCATGTGGCATTATTGAGTGAATTGAAACAATCTGCTGAATCAGATCAAATTTACACTTACCATTTCAATATTCTACGTACCATTCTTGAAAAAACATCTTCCTTTTTTGGCATGAATGATTTTTCGGAATGCATTAAGGGTTTAGAAGACGATATACTTTTTGCTCGGGCACTAAACCTGTTAAGTCATGGCAAATACTCCTTATACGAACCTGTTGAAATGAATATGGATAATAAAGAACTTTTTAAACGAATTTTACAAGAGTTCCTGAAAAAATATCAGTTTCAGTTACCGGCACTTCTTGTTGAAAAGGAGACTAAAGCAACTGATCAATAAACATTATTATGACAGCGCAAGATCAAACTCAATTAGGTAAAACACTTTGGACCATAGCCGACGATTTACGCGGTGCCATGAATGCCGATGATTTTCGCGATTACATGTTATCCTTTCTGTTCCTTCGTTATTTATCTGATAACTACGAAATAGCAGCCAAAAAAGAATTGGGTAAAGATTATCCTGAACCGGATAAAGCCAATAAAAAAACGGCATTAGCAGTCTGGTACGAGCAAAATCAACATGATGTACCCGAGTTTGAAATGCAAATGCGCAGAAAAATACATTATGTCATTGAACCTAGATTTTCCTGGAACAGCATAGCAGAACTGGCTAGAGAGCAAAATGATGAATTACTTAAAACCTTACAAGATGGTTTTAAATACATAGAAACCCAGTCCTTCGACAGGGCTTTTCAAGGGTTGTTTTCTGAAATCAATCTCGACTCAGAAAAGCTGGGTAGAAACTATCCTGAGCGCAATAAAAAACTCTGTATCATTATTCAGAAAATAGCCGAAGGCATCGCTCAATTCTCTACTTCATCCGATATTTTAGGTGATGCCTATGAATACTTAATAGGACAGTTTGCGGCTGGTTCAGGAAAAAAAGCCGGAGAGTTTTATACGCCTCAACAAATTTCCGGCATTTTATCGGCGATTGTTACGCTCGACAGTCAGGACCCAAGCAAAGGGAAAAAGAAAAAAATAGATAAAGTGCTCGACTTTACTTGTGGCTCCGGTTCCCTATTGCTCAATGTTCGCAAGAAAATAACCGATGCCGGTGGAACCATCGGTAAAATCTTTGGTCAGGAAAAAAATATTACCACTTACAACCTCGCTCGCATGAATATGCTGCTGCATGGCGTAAGGGATACCGAGTTTGATATTCACCATGGAGATACTTTAGTGAATGACTGGGAGTTGTTGAATGAAATGAATCCGGCTAAAAAGCTAGAATTTGATGCCATCGTAGCCAACCCTCCTTTTAGCTATCGTTGGGAACCTTCTGAAGCCATGGCGCAGGATTTTCGTTTCAAGAGTTATGGGCTGGCACCAAAATCGGCTGCAGATTTTGCTTTTCTCTTACACGGTTTTCATTTCCTCAGCAAAGAAGGTGCCATGGCCATTATTTTACCACATGGTGTTTTATTCAGAGGTGGTGCCGAAGAACGTATCAGAACCAAATTATTGAAAGACGGAAACATTGACACGGTGATTGGATTACCTGCCAATTTATTTTTCTCAACCGGTATTCCTGTCTGTATCCTGGTATTGAAGAAATGTAAAAAGTTTGATGATGTTTTATTCATTAATGCGGTAGACCATTATGAAAAGGGCAAACGACAAAATAGTTTACTGCCCGAGCATATTGATAAAATTGTTGACACCTACAAAGACCGAAAAGAAGAAACCCGCTACTCCCGTCGAGTTTCAATGGATGAAATAGAAAAGAACGAATTCAACCTGAATATTTCCCGCTATGTAAGCACTTCTGTTGACGAGGAAGTTATTGACTTGCATGAGGTTAATAAAAAGCTGAAGGATCTTGATCAGAAAATTGAAGAGGCTAGAAATACGCATAACCAGTTTCTAAAAGAACTGGGGCTACCTCCAATTTAACGAAAGAGTTGGTCTCGCCTGAGGCGAGATGGGTACTAGTTAATTGGGTAGTCAGGTGATCTGGTTGGGAGTATTGGGTAATAAAACTGTACTACCATTTGCAATGACCCATTCGCCATTTGCAGCTTGTGGCTCGAAGCTCACAGCTCAATACACCAACACATGCGTTTGTTTAATCACTCCCATCACAAACACACTTTGCACATGACCTAAGTTCTCTGCCTGACTTAATTTATTCACGTGGAAATTGTAGTAGTCATCCATATTCTCGGCTACTACTTTCAACATGAAATCAAATTCACCTGAAATATTATAGCACTCGATCACTTCATGCATTTCTAAAATACTTTTGATAAAGCGTTCTCCTGCATTGCGGTTGTGTTGTTTGAGTGAAACGTAGCAGATCACCATCAGTCCTTTTTTGACTTTGGAATGATCCAATAAAGTAGCGTACTGTCTGATCACCCCCTGCTCTTCCATTCTCTTGATTCGCTCATGAACAGGCGTTGTACTCAATAATACTTTATCAGATATTTCCTTTACCGTAGCCCGGGCATTTTGCTGGAGAATGCGGAGTATGGCAAGATCCTTATCGTCCAATACCAATGGACTCATAGTGGATTCGGCTGTTTGACGAGGTTTAGCCATATAATTTATATGTTTTATTCTTTCAAAGTTACATTTTTATCTATTTTATCCTGATTTTATTTAATAATATAGAATATTCAGCTATAAATATAGATTTGCACTTCATAAAAACACTATATGTCTACATTAACATCTTCTATCGACTTCAACCTGAAGTATAAAGTGGCCGATATCAGTCTGGCAGACTGGGGCCGTAAAGAAATTCGCCTGGCTGAGGCTGAAATGCCCGGTTTGATGGCATTGCGTGCTGAGTACGGTGCTTCACAGCCCTTGAAAGGTGCTCGTATCGCAGGATGTCTGCACATGACCATCCAAACTGCTGTTTTGATTGAAACATTGGTGGCGTTGGGTGCTGAAGTGAAATGGAGTTCTTGTAATATCTTCTCTACACAGGATCAGGCTGCTGCTGCTATAGCTGCTGCAGGTATTGGTGTATTTGCATGGAAAGGTCAGACTTTGGAAGAAGCTGATTGGTGTATTGAGCAAACTTTATTCTTTGGCGGTGCTGATCGTCCATTGAATATGATCTTGGATGATGGTGGTGATTTGACCAATATCGTTTTTGATAAATATCCTGAGTTGATTCAGCACATCAAAGGTTTATCTGAAGAAACTACTACCGGTGTTCACCGTTTGTATGAGCGTATGGCAAAAGGTACTTTACCGATTCCTGCGATCAACGTAAACGATTCTGTTACCAAATCTAAATTCGATAACAAATACGGTTGTCAAGAATCATTGGTAGATGCGATTCGTCGTGCTACTGATGTGATGATGGCAGGTAAAGTGGCAGTTGTAGGTGGTTATGGTGATGTGGGTAAAGGTTCTGCATTGTCGCTGCGTGGTGCTGGTTGTCGCGTGATTGTTACAGAGATCGATCCGATCTGTGCTTTACAAGCTGCAATGGATGGCTTTGAAGTAAAGAAAATGATTGATGCAGTGAAAGAAGCGGATATCGTTGTAACTGCTTCAGGTTGTCGCGACCTCTTGACTGAAAAGCATTTCCGTTTGATGAAAGACAAAGCGATCGTTTGTAACATCGGTCACTTTGATATTGAAATTGATATCGCTTGGTTGAACAACAACTACGGTCATACAAAAGATACCATCAAGCCACAGGTTGATTTGTATAATATTGATGGCAAAGATGTAATCATTCTGGCTGAAGGTCGTTTGGTGAACCTTGGTTGTGCAACCGGACACCCTTCTTTCGTCATGAGTAACTCTTTCTCTAACCAAACACTGGCTCAAATTGAATTGTGGAATAACCATAAGAACTATGAGAACAAAGTGTATGTGTTACCTAAGCACTTAGATGAAAAAGTAGCTCGTTTACACCTTGCTAAAGTAGGTGCTGAACTGGATGAATTAACTGACGAGCAAGCTGAATACCTCGGCATCTCTAAAGTAGGTCCGTTCAAAGCTGAACATTATCGTTATTAATTTTTTGAGTGCTATTTTATATCAGCAACCCGACAAGCAATTGTCGGGTTGTTTTTTTTCTGCGCATCTCTTTGCATTCTCCGAAGGAGTCCTGTTCTCAGTGGCAATTAAATGCCACTGAGAACACAGAATAACACAGAAGCTATAATTCAGATTATTTCTTATTTTTCAGATTCAAACCTGCCTTCATGAAAAAACTTTTTGTCTTTGTTGTATTGTCAGTATCTGTTTTGTTGTTGACTGCTCAGGATACTGAACCCATACATATTATTCCCAATCCATCTTCCGTAATTGTAGGTAATGGGCACTTATCATTAAAACCTCAAATCACTATTAGCGTTGATGGCGAAGGAGTACAGCATATCATTGATCAATTCAAAGACAGACTCTTAAAAGCAACAGATACCAGAGCAACCATTGTGCAAAATGGTGCAGATATTGCATTTCAGTTATCAAAAAATGAGGACTCGGCATTGGGATCAGAGGGATATCGTCTGATTGTAACAGCAACCAACGTAATGATACTTGCCAATAAACCTGCGGGATTATTTTATGGCATGCAATCATTTTTTCAATTGTTACCTAAAAGATCAGAAGCGAATAATGCCATTCGCATAAAACAGATCCGAGACTGGAAAATCCCGGTTGTTACCATTACCGATACCCCTCGTTTTGGCTGGCGTGGACTAATGTTTGATGTGAGTCGTCACTTCTTCACTAAACAAGAAGTAAAACAGTTCATTGATGAAATGGTGCGTTATAAATTCAATTTATTGCACTTGCACTTAACCGATGATCAGGGATGGAGAATTCAGATCAAATCATTACCACAATTAACTGATGTAGGCGCCTGGAGACCCAAGCGTGAAGGTAAATGGGCCAATACTCCTGATCCCTCACCAAACGAACCTAAAGAATATGGTGGGTTTTACACGCATGAAGACATCAAAGAGTTGGTGCAATATGCCAAAGAGCGTTTTGTAAACATCTTACCTGAAATAGATATTCCAGGTCATAGTATGGCAATGCTTGCTGCTTTCCCAGATTTATCTGCCACTCCCGGAACCAAGTATTGGGTGAACGCCGGAGAAAAATTCATGGAATGGCCGGCAGGTGCACATTTCTATGCTTTAAAAGACAATAACCTCTCCCCAGCCAATGAAAAAGTATACCAAGTGCTTGATAAGGTATTTACGGAAGTAGCACAACTCTTCCCATTTGAGTACATACACATGGGTGGTGATGAAACGGCGAAGAATTTCTGGGAGAAAAGTGAGGAGATCAAGGAGCTTATGAAAAAAGAGAACCTGAAAGACATGGACGCTGTTCAGAGTTATTTTGTGAAAAGAGTAGAAAAGATCATTCGCTCAAAAGGCAAGAAGATGATGGGATGGGATGAAATTCTGGAAGGGGGTTTGGCTGAAGGCGCTTCCGTAATGAGTTGGAGAGGTATGAAAGGGGGTATTGCTGCTGCAAAAGCCAACCATACCGTAGTGATGTCACCAACAGACTTTGCATACTTAGACTATTATCAAGGCGAGAAAACGGTAGAACCTCCGGTATACGCCGGGTTAAGATTACAGAAAGCCTATCAATTTGATCCTTTGCCGGATAGTATTGATCCCAAGTTTATCTTGGGTGGACAAGCGAATCTCTGGACTGAACAAATCCAGAATTTCAGAACCGTGCAATATATGTTATGGCCACGTGCACTAGCCATTGCAGAATCGGTATGGTCGCCAAAAGAGCGTAAAAACTGGGGTGATTTTGTCAATCGTGTTGAACATCAGTTTGACCGTATGAATCATGCCAAAATCAGGTACAGCACTGCCATGTATGATCCGATTGTTTCTGCACGCTATGATGCTCAAAAGAACCTGATACTGGTTGTTGACAAAGAAATACCCGATATGAATATTCATTTTTCTATCGATGAAAGTAATCCGGATGACACCTATCGTAAATATGAAACCCCTTACACCCTACCCAAAGATGTTGCCACGGTAAAATTCGTTTGCTACAAAAATGGTAAACAGGTAGGAAGGCAGATTAATATTTCGGTGGAGGAGTTGAAGAAGAGAGTGGGGAGATAGCTGTGAGCCATGAGCTGCGAGCTTCTAGCTTCTAGCCTCTAGTTGATTGCGTCAATTTAACTATATTAATGCTTACGAAGTATAATATTGTTTTTGTGTTTTATTCTAAACGCTTTGCTAGTAGCTAGCAGCTCGTGGCTCGCAGCTTTTTTTGCCGACCCTACTGCCGTTCATCCCAACTACCCTCCCCCGCTCCTGTAACTCGTCACAGGAAACAGCCCTTTAATATTTCATTAAGAAATCGGCTACAACAGTTTACTGTTCTGCATTTCAGGGCAATGTTAACATTGCTTAACATTGGCATTAACACCACTCATAATAAGGTTGCTGCAACGCTTGTAACTAATCACAATCCGCTTCGTCTATATATCAACACGTTCTACTTTTGACTTGTCAATCAAACAAAAGAAAACGACAAACTATTGATAACAACATTAATAAAGCAACAACATGAAAAAGTTATTCATCCTGACCTTAGCAGTCATCGCACTTGGAACCAGCGCTTTTGCTGATACCAACAAAAAAACAAAATACAATGGCGCCAGTCATTTCAGTTCTACTTTCACAGGTGTGAAAGAAGTAAGCTGGAGTGCTGATGCAAAATTCGAGAAAGTGAGCTTTCTGGAAAATGGTATTAAGAAAGAGGTATTTTATACTCATGATGGAGAGTTAATTGGTGCTACCAAAACTTTCGCTTTCGATAAATTACCTAAGTCTGCTTTACAAACCATCACTACTAAATACACTTATCCTGAATTTCAGTTAGAAGATTGTATTGAATTCACCAATGCTGCAGGAGAAACCAGCTACTTTATCTCTATGGAAAAAGTAAATCAAAAGTTGGTACTTGAAATTTCTGAAGCAGGTAGTGTAAGCATTTTCTCAAAAGAGAGCAAATAAGACGCAATTTTCTCAGTCTATATATCCACCCGGCCCGTAAGCCGGGTTTTCTTTTAACAATCATCCTTGTGAACATTTTGTCTGATACTTAGCCCTATTCCTTAACTTCCGTTCGGATTATTACTCAACTGTAACCGCGGATTTTGGAATGAATTGCCATGCTTCTATATATCGATGCTTATTTTTTATCTCGGCATGTATAAGTATCATCCCATGCATGGCACAAGAATCTAAACTGAAAGAAGACACTGTTTTTTTTCTGGCCAATAAAAAGGGGCTATTGGGTAAACTGGGTAGAGCCGTATCTGTAAGTGGTAGAGAAGATATTATCACTGAAAATAAAGGCGCCATTAAAAACGAAGAAGTTTTTAACCCTTTTCGTGGAAAAATCATCCGTCAAATTAGGGTTGAAAAATTATCATTTGATAACTCTGTCAATGATACAATAAAAGTACAACGCCGGCTCATCAATGATATCAGCGATGCATTGTATACCGGGACTACCAACAAGACCATTCTACGTAATCTTTTTTTTGTAACCGGGGATACATTGTACCCATATCTTATTGCCGACAATGAACGATTCCTGCGCGAACTGTCTTTTCTTCAGGATGCCAAAATCGTAGCCTCTGATGTTGAAAATGATGAAAACGCGGTAGACATTACCATTCGTTGGAAAGATCTATTCCCAATAGGTGGCAGTGCTGAAATAGGTTCACTCAAAACCATGAGCCTAGAAGTGAATAACGATAACTTATTCGGCTCAGGTGATAGAATTCAATTTCGTGGGTTATATGATATGGACAGAAGACCGGATTTTGGCTCCGGCTTTGAATACATCAAGCGAAATATAGGTGGTAGTTTTGTAAACCTGATGTTTGGGTACCAAACACATGCACCAGCATTCAATAGTGGTAGAAGAGAAGAGAAAGCCTTGTATTTACGTGGTGAATTACCCTTGGTTAGCCCTTATCACTCTTGGACCGGAGGATTTGAGTTATCTGAACGTCATACAGAAAATGGCTATCTCACCGATTCATTGTACAAGGTAGACTTTAAATATACCTATCAAACTTTGGATGGCTGGCTGGCATATAATGTGGGTGCTAAAAAACAACTCAAAAAGAATTTTACATCGAGATTAAAAAGGTTTATTGGAGTACGTGGTGTGCAACGTTTGTTCAATGATATACCGGAACAATTCAAAACCACATACAATTATTATTATTCGAATCTCGAAGCAGTCTTAGGTGCTTTCACCATTTTTCAACAGGATTATTATCATACCAATTTCTTATACGGTTTTGGTCGTAATGAAGATGTTCCCGAAGGTTTTAGCATGACTTTTCTAGGGGGATGGGTTAAAAGAAATCAGGTAGAAAGACCTTATGTAGGGTTTGATTATCAAAGAAATTATTTTTCGGATAGTAAGAACTATGTGAACTATATCATTCGCTTTGGTACTTATTTCAATCAAAACAGATTTGAAGATATCAGTGGATTAACAAGCATTGAATATTTCACCCGGCTGCGTAAAATCAGTGGATCAAATTGGCACACTCGTCACTTCTTAAGTGGTAGCATTACCCAACAAGTAAAAACAGTTTTGAATGAGCCGTTGAGATTGACCAGTATTTTTGGTATTCCGGAATTCAGAAATGAATTGACAAGGGCGTCTACCCGGATTACTGCTAATTGCGAATCTGTTTTTTACAATACACAAAAGAATTATGGATTTAGTTTTGCGCCTTTTGTATTCAGTAATATCACCTATCTGAAAAGTATCGGAGAAGGTTTTGATAAAGGGGATATTTTCTCCTCATTCGGAACAGGTGTCAGAACCAGAAATGAAAACCTTGTTTTTGGTACCATGGAATTGAAGGTATTTTATTATCCACGTACTACCGATCGGATGACACCCTGGAATCTGACATTCAATACCGGTTTACGCTTTAAATACAATAGCCAGTTATTGAAACGTCCGGATTTTGTTCAGGTGAATTAGAATGAATAGCATTCAACTGATTATGTATGATGATTGAACGCGGATGATCATGATTTTTTATGATCAGCGCAGATTGGATGGGGTTAGCATTAGAGACCACTCATCAATTAAATGGAAGCTCATGGTTTTTAACATTCCGAGCATCATAAAATACACTTAAACGTCAACCTTTTCGTCTAATTTTCGTTTATAAACATAAACACGATTACCATGAAGAAATTATTTGCCATGATGGCCCTGACCGGTCTGTTGTACACATCCATCTCTGCTTGTGCACAGGATAAATCAAAAAGACCGAGTCCACCCGCTCATGTATCTGAAACCGTTGGTGGAACAAAAATCACCATTGATTACAGCCAACCTTCTTTAAAAGGACGAGAATTGGGAAAGGACATCGAACCCAAAGACGGGAAAGTATGGCGTGCAGGTGCCAATGAAAAAACATGGATTGAATTCAGTAAAGATGTGACCATTGAGGGCAAGCCATTGGCTGCCGGTAAATATGGTTTCTTCACACTTAAAAATGGCAATGATTGGACATTGATCTTCAGCAAAAAATGGGAAGGATGGGGAACACAATACAATGAATCAGATGATGCATTGAGAGTGAATGTAAAGCAAGCTGCAGCAGGTGCTTCTGAAGAAAAACTAACTTATACCATTTCAAAAGCCGGTGTTATTACCCTTGCTTGGGGAACCCTAAGGGTTGATTTTACAGTAAAATAATCAGTACAATATATTTTAGCCACAGATTCGCAGATTATTTGTTGAATCTGTGGCTTTTTCGTGTAAAAACAGAACCTTTGCGTTCGTCATATGTAGTTTACAGGTATGGTACAGGCATATAATTTTTTAGCAAGTTGGCAGCTTTTTCCCGAGAAATGTGATTTTCAATCAGGCATCCCTCCGAAAAGTGGCAATTATAAAATAGAATCAGCCGATAACGGTCATGCATTAAGTATTAGTATCAATTGGGTATCGATGGATAATGAAGCCTACTACACCCAATACAAAATTGTTCCGGATGGCAAGTCGCATCTTTTTGAAAATGTGGAGTTGGCTGATGAAGCACAAGCCAGCATTGAGAACTCTTCTACCCTTTTATTCAAATTTTATAAGAACGGGCAAGTGATACTGGAAGTTAAACATGAGATCATGCCCAATGGTTATTTGAAGCTAACACAACAGGGATATGACAAAGACAATAAGCCTTTTGTAAATATTGAAATGTATCATAAACAGCTGAGTGTTCTTCCATATGCATCATCAGTAGCCGGAGTGGCCATCAGACCTACTAAAGAAGGTGTGATCAAACACAAAGCATTATCTGCTATGGAAGATCAAACCAATATGCAATTGGATCAGATACGTCAGCAGATCGAGTTATTGGCGAGACAAGCACAAGAGATCAGAAAAAGAAAAGAACTGAGCATGATGATCTATGAAGCAAAACTAAGTTTCAAACCACAGATCGGACATATCTATCATCTCTATGAAAAAAATGACGGACAACATATTCTTTCTCTTGTAGCACCACAGGAATGGGGTGGTTCGGGCCCTTTTAAACAGTTTGTATCATCCGTTCGTTTATTGGCTGATCATACATGGGTTGAAGTGAATTAATTGCAGGTTCTGCTCTCATTGAAAAAAGTATATTTGAAACATGGTAATCGATCATATCACACGTGCTGTCATTTACTATCATCTCCATCCCGGAATAGAAGTTGCACTTCGTTATATTCAAACCACTGATTTTTCGAAACTGGAAAATGGTCAATATGAAATAGCGGGAGAACAAGTATTTGCCATCGTGCAATCATATGACACCAAAGATCCTTCCGCAGAAAAATTAGAAGCACACAAAAAATATATCGATGTTCAATATGTAGTGAGTGGACAAGAAAAAATGGGACATGCACTTCTTAAAGCACAAATCCCATCTCGCGAATATCAACCAGATAATGATTTCATGTTGTTTGATGAAGCCCCTGATTTCTTTTCCCTGATCACAGAAGGCATGTTCACCATTTTTTATCCATCAGACCTGCACATGCCTTGTATTCTTCATCAAGCACCTTCCCAAGTTAAAAAGGTAGTGGTAAAAGTAGGTGTGGATTTTATTGGAGATGACCTTTAATCCCATAAAGACTCCCCCCTTTCGAGAATAATCGATCAACTCTTTTTTCTGTCGCAGTATCTTTTGTAACAGGCGGCGCATGATGGGGTTTGATACGCGCATCTACGATCATCGGTCCTTCGCAGCCCCAGTGTTTATTGCGTGTAAACGAAGCAATTCCATATATATCATGTGATGGATTACTTCTTGTATAAGTCACCCATAAATAATTACCCAGTTTTTCTCCGGTAAATGAAGCATCATCACAAAGAACTATTTGTACGATTCCTTTTAACGCTGGTAAATGATGTGCTAATTGTGCATTCAACTGTTCGATCTGTAAAGATGTTTTTTCCGCATTTACAAAAGCATCTGATTCTAAGCAAATAACACCGGGCATTGGAAGTGATGCCTTCCCGAATCCATTTAAATCATTCAACACAGAAGGTATTTCTGTGGCTAATGTTCTCAATACTTCTCCATAGGCTGCAAATACGACTTTACTTCCTGTATTCAAGCCTGTTCCGGAATAATCCAATGTATCAATGGTGGTATTGGTATGAAAATGAATATCACGAGTTAAATCGATCCGCTCAAAAACGTATTCAAAAAACGCTTTCACATGATGCGTCGATAATTGTTGGGTATCATCTGCTGTAATGAATAAGAACTTAGCGAGACTCAATTGTCCGGTTCCAAGAATATGATTCGCAATGGTTAGTAATTCAGCAGGTTGTTTGGTAGGCAGATAAGGTGTATACCTTTCACTTCCAATAGCCAATAACAAAGGGTGTACACCTGCAGCATCCACGGCGTGTACTTCTTTCACACCGGGTATTTCCTGTGGTATCGCATCTCCGGTAATTTCGTGGATCAATTGTCCAAAACTGGTATCTTCTTGTGGAGGCCTTCCTACGACCGTAAAAGGCCAGATCGCATTTTTCTTAGCATATACTTTGTGTACACGCATCAATGGAAAAGGATGTTGTAAACTATAATACCCCAGATGATCACCAAAAGGACCTTCAGGTTTGTTGTCACCCGGATACACTTCACCTGTAATAACAAAATCAGCATCGGTACTCAAACAAAATCCATCCTCATATGTGTATCTGAAACGTCTGCCTCCTAATACCCCTGCAAATGTCATTTCACTGATGCCTTCCGGCAATGGCATGACTGCTGCTACTGTATGTGAAGGTGGTCCGCCAACGAAACAACTTACTTTTAATGGAAGTCCTTTTTTGTTCGCTTTTGTTTGGTGAACACCAATGCCTCTGTGTAGCTGATAATGCAACCCGATCTCTTTGTCTTTTTCATAATCATTCCCATTCAATTGAATACGATACATACCCAGGTTGGCTTTCATAATACCCGGCTGATCCACATCTTCTGTATACACTTGGGGTAAAGTAACAAAAGCACCACCATCCATCGGCCAATGATGTATCAAAGGGAGATCACTGATTTTTATTTCTCGATACAATACCGGTTTATTGAGTGGATTTTTTAAAGGCAATGCCTTGAGAGCTGCAATACCAGTACGAATATTTTGCAAAGGTTGTTTAATCGCCTTGATCGGGTCGCCCTTCAGCTCAATCAACTTTTGAACTTGAGCCAGTGTTTCGCGGAATATAAACCTGCTTCTGTCTAATGTTCCGAAAATATTGGAAGCAGCTCTGTACTCAGTTCCTTTTACATGCTCAAATAGTAGTGCCGGACCCCCCATCTCGTATACACGCAAGTGAATAGCCGCCATTTCCAAATAAGGATCTACTTCTTCTTTAATGCGTACTAACTGACCATTTTTTTCCAAATCAATTAGGCAGGATTCGAGTGATGGGTAAGACATAGTTTTAAAACATTGTTGGCTGCAAATAGTTGAGCAGAAGTATTCCTCCTGCAAAATAAGTCATTACACATAAGTGTGTTGCAGAACTGCGTTTTATTTCCGACCTTAATACCATTCAAAACCCTAAACAACCAAATTATGTTACATCATTTTACAGACCATGTCAATTGGCTATCTTTCTTTCTGAGCACTCTCGCTTATTTTCTGATTGGTGCCATTTGGTACAGTTTTTTATTTTCAAAAGCCTGGGTACGTTTATCCAATATTGACATGAATGATCCGAATGCCAAAAAAGGAGCCGGTGCTATTATGGGGATCAGCTTTATTTTCATGGCTGTTTCTTGTGTTGGGTTAACTATTTTTAGACAAATGGTTCCTATGAATAACTATATGGATGCTTTTCATCTGGGTATCCTATTATCTATAGGATTCAGTACTCCGGCTATTAGTATTGGGTATTTGTATACGAAAAAGCCATTTGCTCTTTATCTCATCGATTGCGGGTATCATATTGTGGGTCTTACTACTGCCAGTGTGGTGATGCATTACTTAGGATAGCTCCTCTTTTTCTCTTGTTCTGCGGTAAAAATACTCTACATTAACCGCAGGACAAGAGAAAAAGAGATATCGCGGAGAATTTCTTTAGTTCTGAGTACCTTTGCAGCATGACAAAACTCAGTGTTAACATCAATAAATTCGCCACCCTGAGAAATAGCAGAGGTGGGAATAATCCGGATGTCATCAAGGCTGCCATGGATGCCGAACGTTTTGGGGCAGATGGCGTGACCGTACATCCTCGTCCTGATGAAAGACATATTCGCTATGATGACACAAGAGCCATTCGAAAAATCATCACTACTGAATTTAATATTGAAGGGAATCCAACAGAACAAAAATTTATTGACTTGGTATTGGAAACAAAACCACATCAAGTAACATTGGTTCCGGATGCATTAGGACAACTCACCAGTGATCATGGCTGGGATACGATCAAGCACCAATCCTATTTAATTGATATCATCAGTGTTTTTAAAAAAGCGGGTATCCGCGTTTCCATATTTGTGGATCCGGTGATTGAAATGGTGGAGGGTGCCGCTTTAACAGGCACTGATCGGATTGAGCTATATACAGAAGGTTATGCCAAAACATTTGCATCCGGCAATCATACGGCTGCTGTTGTACCCTATGTTGCAGCTGCAGAAAAAGCAAAAGCATTGGGATTGGGTATCAATGCCGGACATGACCTGGATCTCACCAACTTGAAATACCTGAAACAACATATCCCTTATCTAGATGAAGTGAGTATTGGCCATGCATTGGTATGTGATGCCATCTATTTGGGATATGAGAATACTGTGCAGATGTATAAGCGTCAACTTATTCAATGATGCAGCCACAAATTAACAGATTCATCCTGCTTTGTACAACCATCATTTCTTTACAATGTGCTGCTCAGAAAGTACAACCCCTCTATCCCATCCCAACAAAAGAACAATTGGTTTGGCATGAAAAAGAGTTTTATCTCTTTATCCATTTTGGTCCGAATACATTTACCGATAAAGAATGGGGTGAAGGAAATGAAGACCCGAATATTTTTAACCCAACAGCACTGGATTGCAGACAGTGGGCACGTATTGCCAAACAAGCCGGTGCCAAAGGCATCATCCTAACAGCTAAACATCATGATGGATTTTCATTGTGGCCTAGCAAACAGAGCACTCATACAGTAAGAGAAAGCAAATGGAAAAATGGCAAAGGTGATGTGCTAAAAGCGTTGTCCGAAGCTTGTAAAAAAGAAGGGATTGAAATGGGTGTGTATTTATCGCCGTGGGACAGAAACCATCCTAAATATGGGACTCCGGAATACAATGATGTGTACATCGCAACGATGAAAGAGTTGTTTACCAACTATGGACCTTTTTTTGAATTGTGGTGGGATGGTGCGAATGGCGAAGGGCCCAATGGAAAAAAGCAAGTATATGATTTCAAAAGATTTGAACAAGCAGCTTTCTCTTTTCAACAACCGCTGATTATTTTTAGTGATATTGGTCCAAGCATTCGCTGGTGTGGCAATGAAAAAGGATTCATTGGCAATACCAATTGGAATCTATTGGATACAGCTGGTTTTGCGAGAGGATTGGGAGCACCACATGTGGATACACTGAATCAAGGTAATTTTAATGGCAAACATTGGATACCTGCTGAAGCAGATGTATCTATTCGTCCGGGTTGGTTTTATCATGCCAGTGAAGATGATCGAGTAAAAACACCGGATGAACTATTCAACTTGTATCTGAAGTCGGTTGGCAACGGGGGCAACTTATTACTGAATGTTCCACCAGACAGAAGAGGGTTGTTTCATCCCAATGATTCTGCGGCTTTGATGGGTTTTGCTAAGAAAAGAGCCGAAGCATTTAGCCATAACCTTTTCAAAAAAGCATCTGTTTCCACCAATAATCAGAGGGAGACAGCGCTCAGACATTTGATCGATGAAAATGATAACACTTATTGGACATCAGACAGGAATGATCAGGTTGTGATTCAACTAAAGCTCCCCTACCCGGAAACTTTGAATGCGGTAGTATTGGAAGAAATGATTGCCTACGGACAAAGGGTGATTCGTTTTTCCATTGAAGCGAAACAAGGAGATCAGTTTGTAAAAGTATTTGAGGGAACAACGATTGGCAGAAAAAAAATTGCAACTTTTCCAAAGGTAGCAACCAATGAAATCAAGATCATTATTCATGAATCGAAAGCCCAACCTGTGTTAAGAAGTTTATCTGCTTTCTATATTCAATCCATCGATTAGCCATAAGCAATTAGCCAACCCCCAACTCCATAAATTAATTATCTTTATACCATGACAGCATCTACTCCTATTGTTGGTATTATCATGGGCAGTGACAGTGATTTAAAGATCATGCAGGCTGCTGCTGATATGCTTACTCATTTTGATATTCCTTTTGAGTTAACTGTAGTTTCTGCGCATCGTACGCCGGAAAGAATGGTTACTTATGCAGAAACAGCCAGAACAAGAGGGTTACAAGTGATCATTGCAGGTGCGGGTGGTGCTGCTCATTTACCGGGCATGGTTGCGGCCATCACCACATTACCTGTGATAGGTGTGCCCATCAAATCTTCCAACTCGATTGATGGCTGGGATTCTGTTTTGTCGATCTTACAAATGCCCAATGGGGTGCCTGTTGCTACAGTAGCATTGAATGCTGCCAAGAATGCAGGTATATTGGCAGCTCAAATCATCGGTAGCCATCACAATAAAACCGCAGAAAAACTGGCTGCGTATAAAAAACAAATGAAAGATGAGGTAGGAGAAAAAATTGATGGATTAAAGGATACATGGCCGAATCAATTTGATTAAATACCTTCTTCATAGTTTTTCGATTTGCCCCTTCAATCCTTTGACATCCGATGGACGTGCCGCATTCAGTTCGCGTATCACTCCTTTATCATCGATTAATAAATAGCGAGGGATCGTATAAGATTTCCCATCCCAGAAAAGTTTCATCAGATCATTTCTCAGTACATCAGATGTTCGAATATGGTGTCCGGTCAATTGAAAATATTGAACCATTTTTTTCCACTGATCATCGCGTTCAGCAACATCCATAGAAATATACAATGTCTCCACTGCTCGGGATGCCAATATTCTTTTGGCTTCCTCCTGATATTTAAACTCATCCTTACAAGGCCCACACCAGGTAGCCCATAAGTCAATATAGAGTCTCTTCCCTTTAAAGAGCTCTTTCAGCGTTTGGAAGCTGTTGATTTGTGTAGCATTTTTTACAAAGGAAATACCTTTATTTTTTTGACTAACAACCCCATGAAAGCTTTTTATTTTTTGATGATAAGGCTGCAAGAATGGAAGATAAGGTGCTGCCGAAGGTAGTTTAGAAAAATTTTCGTAGATATCAATCAAAGGTTGTTCAAACTTTTCCTGAATGTACATGAAATACAATTCTCTGGCCTGCGTTAGCACTCCGATTTCTCCCTTGAAATATTGTTGAATGTCTTCAAATTTTTTACGGATAAAAGCACTTTCCTCTTTAATAGTAGTATCACCTTTGAACCAACGTATTCGATACAGGTTTGCATTGATCATATTTTCTGCATACCACTGATATGCAGGCAGGAATTTAACAGAAGAGTCGTTCAAAGGAAAGTGATCCAATACTGCATCCCAGTAGGTAGCATACTCTTTCGGAAATTCAGAACGATACGCTTGACTCGTTGGCGAATAAGTGATTGGATAAAATCGTTCTGCCATTTTTTGCACCAATACAGTTGCATACAAATAGTCGATATTTTTTTTAGTGAAATTAAAGAAGCTACTATCCACCAATTTGGCATCATATAGTTTACCGAATTGTTCGGTATATTTTTGTTTCTCGGCTTCTACATGTTTAGACAAAAGCTCAATCGTACTATCATTTTTGAATAAAGGAAGAATATCCCGATAGTATTTTGGAATAAAAGATTCATTCAATAAAATCTGACCTTCTTTATTGGAACCTGTAATCAAGGGCCTTGCGGAACTGGGCGTGTCAATGGTTACTTGTATGTTATCACCAGACTGTACAAATAGATCTATTACGCGATCCTTACAAATCACTTTTAGAAAACCTGTCTCAGTAGGAGAACAAGATATACTGATAGAACCCTTCTCGTCTAATAAGAGATTTTTTCTAGCCGCAAAGAAAATGGCATTATTCACCGGTTTTAAAATGCTAATTTCTGCCTTAGGCTGATGTAAAAAAGTGAAGTTAACCAAAGCAACCTGACTTTGGGACATCAATACTGTACTAATACAAACAAAAAGAACAACAATTAGGCTTTTTCGCATGATCATTATTTTCCAATTCTAATATAAAAATAAAATACAAAGTATCATTGTTAAATGACCATCATCAAGGGTAAGTTTAGCTCCACTCACTTGCTGTTGGCAAATATTCGTAAGAAACTGCCTTTACTTTATTCAAGTACCTTACTATAATAGGGATAATTCCGTATCTGTATAGGAGGGTTGTGTGGCTGGGGAATTGATGGCAAATGGATATTGAATAACTACCGAATGGAATACGCACTGGATACGGACATGGAACGGACTTGATGCAGACCTAAAGCGGACTATCTGTTATGCTATTACCACAATAGAAAACTCACTTTCCAAGGCAAGTGATTGTGCTTTTAACATATCAATCCATGCTGAACCATAACGCGAATACCAACCCGAGAGATTATCTATCCGTTCTTGTAAACTGTTATTTGGGAAAAGTTGTTGTTTGAACTGATTAAGTTGTCGCTCTTCTGTTTCAAATTTCCTTTTCTCTGCACGCAACATCTTTTTCTCCAACTCTTGTATCTTTTTTACAGCCTGTACCTGTAGGGCTTGTACATGGGGCGATAATGTTTGATCAACATCAGCTGCTACCTGTTCTATTTGTCGATAAAGCGCTTCCAAACGATGCAATTCATTTTTGATCGTCAACTGTTTGGATGTTCTTTCTTTTACCAACGCATTTAATAAAAGGTCTGCTTTTTGAAAAATACGAGTTGTATTGAGTGCTAATTGCTCCATTCTTTTTTCCTGCTCTGCTGTAAGAATAAGAAATGAATTACGCAAAACTAAAACCGGATAAGGCACATGAATCGCAGCGAATACATCTTTCAATTCCAACCAATAAGCCAATTCTCCGCCGCCTCCAATAAAAGCAATATTGGGCAAAATGGTTTCTTGGAAAGCACCTCTCAAAATCACATTGGGACTAAAACGTTCGGGGTGGGTTTGTAATTCTTCCAGTATTTGCTCTTTCGTGAATTGAAGCCCTAAAGCAGGAACAACAAATCGGTCTTTCTCCTTTTCAATTCGCTCACGTTGATTGTCGATCAGATAAAACAAGTTGATCTCTCTTCCCCCTGCCTGAACCTTATAATTTTTTTCAAGTTCAATGATGGTCTTTGAAACGATTGTATGTGAAAATCCTTCCAATAATTCCTTTTCGATCACGGATGCAAAACACTGTTTGAGTTTTGCCTGATCAGGGATCAATACCACCAACCCAAACCTTCCGAATAATTCATTGACCAAATAAAGCGTGGCTTCCTGTATCGATCGACCCTCAACATAGGCATTTCTGAAGATATCTGTTAACGCTTTTCCATAAGGATGTACGCCGGTTTGTCCCTCAATAGCAGCCAATAGTTCTAGGAGCTTTTTATCAGTCTTCATTCTCCCTACCGCCCCGGTTTGATTGGTTTTCCAAGTCAGCGGATGTCCATCGATATTGATTTGTCCGAGTTCATCCAAATCTGCATCTTCACTACCCATATAATAAACGGGTACAAAATGCAGATCAGGCATTTCTTTTTTGAGTACATCTGCCAGTTGTATAGCATGCAAAATCTTATAGATAAAATACAAAGGACCGGTAAAAATATTGGGTTGATGGGCAGTAACGACGGTGAATGTTTTCTCAGATAATAAAGACTGTATTTGTTGTTGAACCAATGCAGAGGTAGCTGTTTGAGCATACTGTTCCTTCAATGCTTTTACCAAGACCGTTCTCGGTGTTTGAAAAGATTGTCTGGCAGCAATGGCTTTTTTGATTCCTTGGATATCCGGTGTATGCACAAAAAAAGGTCTGACAGTATCAGCCTGAACAAGATAATCGGTCACGATCTTTGAAAAATATCCGGTGCTTTCGTATGATAATCGGCTACAGTGATGCTTCATAATAAGGAATAAAAGTACAACTTACCTGATATTGCTTATGCCGTTGGTCAATTTTATGATAGTCTATGGCCAATAGTCCATAGTCCATAGCAAAAACCCATTGACCATGGACTATGGACTAACTATCCAAACCTCTCCGGCTTAAATGCACTGATATCCATACTCAGGGATGATTCATTGACTATTTCGCTGACCAGCTTACCGGTTCCGGCTCCCAGGCTCAATCCTACCATGGCATGTCCGGTTGCCATGACGACGTTTTTCCACTTTTGGGTACGACCTAAGTACGGTAGTCCATCTGCCGAACAAGGTCTGTATCCATACCAGATATGTTCAGGTGTCGGCATTGGAACATCGAATTCAGGATAATAGCGTTTTACGGCATCTAAAATGCCTTGCACCCTTTGATAACGTGGAGGTGTTTGGGTGGATGTGATTTCCATCGTTCCACCGAAACGAATTTTATTGCCATCCATGGGAGTTAAAGCTACCCGCCCCTCAATCAATACGGATGGATAGTTGAGTCGATGCGGAGAATCTTCTAGTGTAACAGAATAGCCACGTCCAGGCATCAAAGGTATTTTCAGTTGTAACAATGCGGAGAGCTCACGGCTCCAAGAACCTGCTGCTATGACTACAGAATCGGCATCTATGACCTGCTTGGTTGTTTTCACCTTGGTCACTTGCTGCTGATTCTTTTCAAAACCTGCTACTTCATCATTCAGTATAAAACGAACTCCTTTGTCTTTTAAATCAGCAATCAGTTGCGTCATCAGTTTATTGGGATACAAATGTGCATCACACTTGAACCAAACCGCACCTTTTGCCTCTATTCTAGTTTGTGGCTCTAATGCTTGCAACTCCGATGCATCCAGTAATACCGTATCCTCTAATCCCAATTCATGAGCTCGATGCATGATATGTTTGGCATGATCGCCACCCTTCTCAGTCTGAAAAACTTCCAGTAACCCTTTGTGTTCATAGGCAAACTGAAATTGAGGAAGGCGTGTCCAGTCTTCATACATTTTCTGACTCAATATCGCAATATCACGTAAAGGAATGGCCGAACGCTCCACATGCTCGGGTGTGGCACTGCGCATAAATTTTAATCCCCAGTTGATGAGACTCAAATTCAGCCTGGGTTGAACATAAAACGGACTTTTACTGTTCCACATCCATTTAAGTCCTTGTTTTACGATACCGGGTGTTGCCAAGGGTACAAAATGACTCGGACAAACATATCCTGCGTTACCGTAAGAGCAATTACCGGAAATATCCGTTTTATCGATCACAGTCACTTTATGACCCGATTCAGACAAATAATACGCACTGCTCAATCCAACAATACCCCCACCGATAATAACAACCTTCATAATTGAGATTTGAGTCACAAATGTCGCTCAAAACTGCTTGCTTTTCATCTTTTTTTAAGGTTGTTCGTTTATAAAAAAGGAGCTTTAAATTTACAGATACGATTGCCTTATGGAAACTTACGGAAAGATCATTTTAATTGCCATGCCCGCTTTCTTATTGCTGGTATTATTTGAAAAATGGTATGGCTGGTATCGAGGAAAAGAGACCGTTCGTACACTGGATATGATTTCCAGTTTGAGTTCAGGTATTACCAATGTAACGAAAGATGTATTGGGATTGAGTCTGGTAGTGATCAGCTATGAGTGGATGGTGAATCAACTGGCCATTACGCAAGTACCCAATGGGTTTCTCACTTACTTGATTGCTTTTATCGCTCTTGATTTTGCGGGATATTGGATCCATCGCATTGCACATGAATACAATATTTTCTGGAACAATCATATCATACATCACAGCAGCGAAGATTTCAATCTGGCTTGTGCATTGAGACAAAGCATTTCATCGATCATTAAAATATTCACCATATTTCTTTTACCTGCAGCCATATTGGGTGTGCCCGGACAAGTAATTGCCATCGTAGCGCCTTTGCATTTGTTTGCACAGTTCTGGTATCATACCCGGCATATTGGCAAAATGGGTTTTCTGGAAAATATTATTGTTACGCCTTCACATCATCGTGTACATCATGCCATCAATAAGGAGTACATGGATAAGAACTATGGACAAATATTCATTATTTGGGATAAACTGTTTGGCACTTATCAGGAAGAGTTGGCTGATGTACCTGCCGTGTATGGTATTACAAGACCGGTAAGAACCTGGAATCCGATCAAGATCAATTTCATGCATTTATGGTTATTGATCAAAGATGCCTGGCATGCACAGCATTGGAAAGACAAATTACGCATCTGGTTCATGCCTACCGGATGGAGACCCGATGATGTGGCTGCAAAGTTTCCTGTTTACAAAATTGAAGATGTCTATCATTTTGAAAAATATGATACCGGTCATACAAAAACCATGGTGATTTGGTCATGGGTACAACTTGCCATCACACTATTATTCATCAGTTACTTATTTGGAAATATTGCAGCCATTGGAAGTCCCAATATGTTTGTATACGGTGCTTTTGTTTTTCTGCAGGTCTATGCTTTTACGGAACTGATGGACAGAAGTAAATATGCCTGGATTTGGGAGACGCTCAAAACAATATTCGGATTATTGTTACTGATTCAAAACAATGATTGGTTTGGTTTATCGCAATACACATCATTAGCTGTTCCAGTTCTCTCAGCATACTTTGTATTATCTCTGATGGTCTGCCTCTATTTTGTACTCAAAGAAAATATAGAAATAAGAAATATAAAATAAGTTACGAGAAACAAGGTACAGGGTACAAGAAAGTTTCAAGAGACAAGTGAGCCTTGTTTATCAAAACCTTCTGTCTTGTATCTTGCTCTTTGAAACTTCCATGTGTCTTGTATCTTTTGTCTTGTTTCTTTTCTTCTAAACCGTTTCTCCTTCCAAATCATAATCATATGCTTTGGTAATTTTCACTTGTACAAAAGTTCCCAGTGTGAGCTTTTTGGAAGAGTGTACCACTACTTCATTATCTACTTCTACACTATCAAATTCGGTGCGACCTAAATAGCGGCCGGCTTCTTTTTTATCGATTAATACTTTGAAGATCTTACCAATTTTCTCTTGGTTCTTTTCGTAACTGATTTCCTGTTGTACTTCCATCACTTCCTGTGCACGTTCTGCTTTTACCTCTGCCGGGATATTATCCTCAAGATCATACGCACTGGTATTTTCTTCATGACTATAATTGAAAATACCTACCCGATCAAAGCGATGTTCACGAAGAAAATCTTTCAATTCTTCTACATCTGCTTCTGTCTCACCGGGGAAACCGGCGATGAGTGTGGTTCTCAAACAAATGCCCGGTACACGTTCTCTGATCTGCTGAATCAACTCCGTCATTTCTTCACGTGTGATATTTCTACGCATGGCTTTCAGCATATTATTGCTGGCATGTTGCAAAGGCATATCCAGGTACTTGCAGATATTATCCCGTTCACGCATTACATCCAGTACTTCCAATGGAAACTTACTGGGGTAAGCATAATGCAATCGAATCCATTCCAATCCTTTTACGTCAGCCAATGCATTCAATAAACGAGGCAGTTCTCTCTTCTTGTAAATATCCAATCCGTAATAAGTCAGCTCCTGGGCAATCAGCATAATTTCCTTTACGCCCTTTTTTACCAAGCCCTCTGCTTCTGCTACCAACTCTTCAATGGGTTTACTGACGTGTTGTCCACGCATGAGTGGAATGGCACAAAAAGAACAGGTACGGTTACAACCTTCACTGATCTTCATATATGCATAATGCTGCGGCGTACTGAGCAACCTTTCCCCTATTAATTCAGATTTATAATCTGCTTCGAATTTTTTCAGGATCAATGGAAGTTCCATGGTTCCAAACCAGGCATCTACTTCAGGCATTTCAGCTTCCAGATCACCACGGTAACGTTCACTTAAACATCCAGTCACATATACTTTATCCAGTTTCCCTCTGCGTTTCAATTCCACCTGATCCAAAATCGTGTTGATACTCTCTTCTTTGGCTTTATCAATAAATCCGCAAGTATTTACGACTACGATATTATGATCCAGTTTGGTATTCTCATGTACCACATCAATGTCATTGGCACTTAATTGTCCACTGAGTACTTCACTATCTACCAGATTCTTGCTACAACCCAGTGTAATAATATTGACTTTGTCTTTTTTGAGTGTTTTCGACTTCATAGCTGGCTGCAAAGGTAGGGATTCGAAGATGAAGCCATCAAGCATTACGCGTTTCTATGAGTGACATATACATCCAACAGCTTTCCGCTTTGCTGAATGGATTCCGATTTAGAAAACCCCGTCTTGGCTAAAACAAATGCGGAAGCTGTATTCTCAGGTTCCGTAATGGCAAAAATTTGCTGCTGATCCATATGTTCAAAAACCCAGTGGAGACCATTGATTACCAACTCCTTTGCCCATCCTTTTCCCTGTGCCCAAGGCATCAGCGCATAACCAATATGAAAAGCATCCCGATCCGGCATCATTAAAACAGAAAATGTTCCTGCAAATGCAAGGGTTGATTTTTCAGCTACATGATACCGTCCAATCACAGAACCATCCCTATACAAATGAATATTTTCCTTTAAAAAAGACCGACATTCTTCCTCTGTTTTGACCTGCCGGATATAACGCATCACTTCAGCATGACTATTGAGGGCAAAAAAATCGGATTCATGGGCTGCGTTAAACCGACTGATTATCAACTGATTAGTATGAAATACATTCATTTTTTAATCTTTTTTAAGTTTTTACCCGTTATCCGATGTAAAGGAAGCATTTTTGCAGGGCAATTTTCCGCTGTATGAAGAATATTTACCGGTTTTTCTCCAAACCCGGATTCCTATCCACCAACTATACAATGAAGTTTTTATTCATTGCATTTATTGGTGTTCATATACCCTTGATCGTCTTGATCATGGCCATTGCATTTCATTGGATTTCTTTAGAGGGCTGGAATATTATTATAGTTGCATTACTAGCAACATTGGTTGCAACAGCCGGTACTTTATATCTTTTACGTGGACTATTATGGCCTTTACACGAAGCGAAAAAAGCATTATCTGATTATACGGGAAAAAAAATTCTTCCGACACTACCCTTACATTATACAGATGAAGCCGGACAATTACTTCAACAAGTACAGTTGACGATTGACTCGATGGATGGGTTATTAAGAGAAAGAAAAGACCTACTTGCTTTATTATCGCATGACCTAAGAACAGCTTTTGCACAAATGAGTCATATCGGTACGCTGATCCGGACAGAAAAAAATCAGGATACGATACAACAGTATGGTGTATTGGTGCATAAAACAGCTTCTGAACAACTTCGCTTTATAGAAGACATGGTCATGGTTCTTGAAGGAGGGAATGAAGAAAATCAATCTCATGTATATAAAAGTATCAAGATTGAAGAGGTGATTGGTCTGGCGATTGATGCCCAACATATATCCGCTTTGTCGAAACAGATTCAAGTGCAGAAACATCATATTCCGGATGTATGGGTGAAATGCAATCCTCGTTTATTGTTACAAGCCATTTCAAATATTATCGGCAATGCCATTAAGTTTTCGCACAGAGGTGGAGAAGTCATTATTAAAGTGCATGTATTCAGCGGACATATTCATATCCTGATTGCTGATAAAGGTGTGGGGTTTGAGTCAGGTAAAGCGGAACTTATTTTTCAAAAATTCACTTCTGAAGGACAATCCGGTACCGAGGGAGAAATATCTGCAGGAATTGGACTCTATCTCACACGCAAGATCATCCAAAACCATGGTGGTATGATTGCCACTTTTAGCGAAGGAAAAAATAAAGGAGCTGTATTCACGATACAGTTGCCGATTGCCAGCTAAGTGTTATTTATGAATCTCGCTAGAGAAATGGAAACTGATATCAGGATTATTGGTGATCTCAGTATTCAAAAACCATTCGCTTTGTGCCAAATATACCGGATGCCCATCTTTATCTTCCGCTGAGTTTTGTTGTTTGAATCTCAGGAAATCTTCCAACTTTTTTGCATCATTACTGGTTAGCCAACAAGCTTTGTAAAAAGGCAAGGTTCTGAATTCGCAGGCTGCTCCATATTCTTGTAACAAACGGTATTGTATCACTTCAAACTGTAGTTCACCCACGCAACCAATGATCTTTTTAGTACCTCCATATTGTGTAAACAATTGTGCAACCCCTTCATCTGTCAACTGACTGATTCCTTTTTCCAATTGCTTGGTCTTCATGGGATCTTTATTCACCAGTTCCTTAAATATTTCCGGTGAAAAAGTAGGAATTCCTGTGAAATAGAAATCCTCCCCTTCTGTCAACGTATCACCGATTTTGAAGTTACCGGTATCAAATAAACCTACCACATCACCTGCATAGGCATCATCGATCACATCTTTACTGCGCGCCATGAATGTATAAGGATTACTAAAACGCATATCCTTATCCAAACGAACATGGTGATAATATTTATTTCGCTCAAACTTTCCACTACATACACGCATGAAAGCAATACGATCACGGTGTTTGGGATCTAGGTTGGCATGAATTTTAAAGATGAACCCACTGAATTTATCTTCCCCCACTTCAATGGTACGTGTGGAAGTATTTCTGCTGCGTGGAACAGGTGCAATTCGAATAAAAGTGTCCAGCATTTCTTTTACACCGAAATTATTCACCGCACTACCAAAAAATACCGGAGCGATTTTAGCTGTGAGATAATCGTCTACTTTTAATTCTCCATATACGCCATCTATTAGCTCTACATCTTCTCTTAACTGTGCAGCATCTTTTTCTCCTACTTTTTCATCGAGCAAAGAAGACGACAAATCATCAATGGCAATGGTATCATCCTCTTCTGCTTTTGTACTCGCGGTAAATAAACGTAGATCTTTATCATGCAAATTATACACCCCTTTGAATTCCTTACCGCTATTAATGGGCCAGGTCATGGGGTGAAGAGAGATATGCAGTTCTTTTTCAATTTCTTCCAGTAAATCAAATCGGTTTTTACCGTCACGGTCCATTTTATTGATGAAAACGATCACCGGTGTATCGCGCATTCTACATACTTCCATTAATCTTCTGGTCTGGTCTTCTACCCCATTCACACTATCGACTACCAGAATTACACTATCCACTGCAGTGAGTGTTCGATAAGTATCTTCAGCAAAGTCTTTGTGTCCGGGCGTATCCAAGAGATTGATCAAAATATCCTTGTACTCAAAAGACATCACGGAAGTAGCCACTGAGATACCTCTTTGACGCTCGATTTCCATAAAATCAGATGTGGCGTGCTTCTTGATCTTGTTGCTTTTAACAGCACCTGCTGTTTGAATGGCACCACCAAACAAGAGTAATTTCTCTGTAAGGGTTGTTTTACCGGCATCCGGGTGGGAAATAATGGCGAAAGTCTTGCGACGGTTGATCTCTTTTTCGTACTTCATGTTCAATAAATCCAAAAGAAAGGGTGTTTGCTCTTTCTTTCAGGGCGCAAAGGTACAATTTGTTGGGTTATAACAAATTACAGGACTCCCTTCTGCCTATAAAAAACCAGTTTAGAATATTGATCTAAGCTGGTTCTACTGCTGAAGAAAAGTAAAAAGGTTGCAAAAAACCCATCAATCCATATCTAATACTTCATGATCTTAGCTTCCGCTTTTCCATCGGTAACGGTCACAATCCAATAAGTATCATACACCGATTCATCCAGGTTTTGGTATTTATTTTCTTTTAGCAGCAAATTAACCAACATGGGCGTAGAGTTGGAATGTCCGGCTACTACCACTGTTTTACCCTGCATTTTCAATAATTCATCTGCAAAGCCTTTTAAGTTTCTGTGATCATACACCTGAACTTCTTTACCGGTTTTAACTGACAATGGCCCAACAGTTGATTTGGTACGTTTAAAATTGGTAGAATAGATAGCATCAGGTTGATACATTTTCAACACTTCGGGTATGCGGGCAGCTCGCGCTGTACCTTCAGCACTCAATGGTGGATCTGCCTGCATCATCGTAGAACCTTGGGCAGTGGTATCCTTTTCAGCATGACGCATCAAAATAAAAGTACTGGTTTGTGCATAGGTTTCTGTTGCCATTAGGATGAACAATGCAACCAGAAAACGAGTAAATATTTGTTTCATTTTTGATAATTTCCTAGCCTAAGATAAGTGTATACACTGTTGTGTCCATACCGTTAGTCCATTTTATAAGGTATTCTTCACATCTTTTTCCATCCTTCACTGTTATTTTTGATCTATTAGAATTGGTATCATTTTTGGAATATACGTTCAGCCATTCATTTTAAACAAATCGATTATGAAAAGAATCATTACACTGGTATTACTCGTTGTATTGTATCAGGGACTGCAAGCGCAAGGATTGGGCGGTTTATTAAACAAAGCCAAGAATGCAGTGAGCGGAAATCAAACAGGTTTGAGTAATGATGATATTGTATCAGGATTAAAAGAAGCCTTGGTATCAGGTTCCACAAAAGGAGCAAATCTTTTATCTCAAAAAGACGGTTTCTTTGCCAATGCTGCATTGAAAATATTGTTACCAGCGGAAGCTCAAAAGATCGAAAGAACATTAAGAAGTGTTGGATTAGGTAAACAAGTAGATGATGCCATATTGAGTATGAACCGTGCTGCGGAAGACGCTTGTAAAAGTGCAGCTCCCATCTTCGCTCATGCAATTAAACAAATGAGTTTCCAGGATGCAGTCGGTATTTTGAAAGGATCTGATACTGCCGCCACTTCCTATCTGAAAAGCAAAACAACTAGTCCACTTACAGAAGCATTTCGTCCGGTAATAGAAAGTTCACTCGAGAAAGTTGATGCCACTAAGCATTGGAATACACTCATTACCAGTTACAATAAATTACCATTGGTTCGCGATAAAATCAATCCGGACTTAGCAGCTTATGTTACTGAGCGATCATTGAGCGGTATTTTCTATCAAGTAGCAGTAGAAGAAAAAGAAATCAGAAAAAATCCTTTGGCGAGAACCAGTGATATTCTGAAAAAAGTGTTTGGAGCGAAATAGAGAGGGGATTTCTGATGTCTGATTTGAAATACGGTAAAAAACTGTGCAACTCTGCGTAACGCTCTGGTTTGCTTTTTACCAAAGGAGTTGCACAGTTTTTTTTTTGACTTTTGACTTTTTACTTTTTATTTTTTACTTCAACTCCCCATCAAGCAAACTGAATATCATCCACAAAAGGCATTTTCCTGAATCGTTTACCTGTTGCTGCAAAGAGTGCGTTTGCCAATGCCGGAGCGATTGGTGGCAAACCGGGTTCTCCTAAACCGGTTGGATTTTCTTCTGATGGCACGAATTGAACCACCACATCCAATGGTGTATTACGCATCCGGACAAAATTATAAGGACCGAAATTGGTTTGTACAGCAGCACCATTATTAAAAGTGAGTTTGGTGTATACGGCATGTCCCAATCCATCTACCACAGCACCTTGTACCTGATTTTCAGCACCACTCACATTCACCACTTTACCACAATGCACTGCACAATACACTTTTGTAATGCGAGGCTTCCCTTTTAGCATTTGTATTTCTACTACCTGCGCCACATAACTATTGAATGAAAACCAGGTAGAGAATCCACGATAAGTATTGGCAGGTGTTTTACCCCAATTGCACATTTTCGCAACGAGCTCTATCACACTAATGAATTTATCAGGATCATAAGCCAATTTCCCAACAGGTTGTTCTTTTGCTTTTTTCAATAATTCCAAACGAAACGCTACCGGATCTTTTTTAAGTTCATGTGCCACCTCATCCATAAAAGATTCATTGGCAAATGCCTGAACATTATGTGTAGGGGCACGCCATGGACCGGTGGGAATATTAGTGGGCAGACTATGGCTTTCGATTTTTAAATTTTTAACAGCACCGGCCGGATAAGTATCCGGACTTCTTCCATTACTTAAAGATGCAAAAGATTGATGCCATGCTTCCAAATTACCGTCTTTAAAAGCCGCTTTGAAACGGAACATACCACTGGGACGATAAAAATCATTCTGCATATCATCTTCACGCGACCATTGCACTTGAACAGGACATTGTGCTGCCTGAGATACCAGTGCAGCTTCAACACCATTATCAGGACGTAGTTTTCTACCAAATCCTCCACCCTGTCTGGGTAATCCCAATGACACATTGGTTGCCGGGATATTGAGTTCTTTGGCGACTGCTGACACTAAACTTTGCGGCACTTGCGTAGGTCCATAGAGTTCTGCTTTCCCATCACGTACATCTGCATAAAAATTTAAGGGCTCCATTTGTGCATGTGAAAGAACAGGCACTTCATACATCACATCCAACACTTTTGTAGCAGCAGCCATAGCAGCATCTACATCGCCATCATTTCTATTGGGAGTAGCTGCAGGCTTACTCAATAATTCACGAAATGCTTTTTCATGGTCAGTTGTACTTTCTAGTTTAGAAGCATCTTCCCAATTTATTTTCAAAGCTGTTCTTCCTTTCATGGCAGCCCAGGTAGAAGTAGCCAATACTGCTACACTATTTTTCACCTGTACCACTTTTTTCACCCCATTCACTTTCAAAGCAGCACTGTCATCAAATGACTGCAGTTTTTTTCCATGTGCAGGTGGACGAGCCACTACGGCATATAACATTCCTTCTTTTCTAGTGTCGATACCAAATAATGGCTTACCGGTTACGATGGCTTTCGCATCCACATCTTTGACACGTGTACCAATAATGGTAAAATCTTTGGGATCTTTTAAAGGCACATTTGTAGGCACCGGCATTCCGGCGGCTTTAGTAGCCAGCTCTCCGTATGATAATTTTTTTCCGGAACTTTTATAGATCACAAAACCTTTCTCAGCATAACAATCGGTTACAGCTACACCCCATGTCTCAGCAGCAGCAGCTATCAACATGGCTTTGGCAGTAGCACCGGCTTGTCTGAGCGGTGCATATCGACTTCTGATAGCGCCACTACCGCCGGTTGTTTGACTACCATACTTAGCATCCAATGGAGCAATTTCTACATCTATGGTTTGCCAATCCACATTCATTTCTTCAGCGATCAACATCACCAAAGATGTTTTTACACCCTGACCAATCTCAGGATTGGGAGACATCAATGAAATCTTTCCATCAGGTGATATTTTGATATAAGCATTGGGTGAGAATGGAGTTGCTTCTGTATTCTCTCCGGTCTCGGAATTGCTCAATGCAGAAAAACCTACCAGCATACCGCCACCGGCGATCATGCTTACCCTAAGAAAATTTCTTCTGGATACAGATGGATGGCTCATGACTTACCTCCTTTTGATGCAGCCAAATGAATGGCTTTACGTATACGAACATTGGTACCACAACGACAAATATTGGTGATCGTTGTATCAATCTCTTCATCCGTTGGATTCGAATTCTTTTTCAACAATGCAGCAGCTGCCATGATTTGTCCGGCCTGACAATAACCACATTGCGCCACATCCATTTCTATCCACGCTTGCTGTACAGGATGGTCTCCGTTTTCACTCAACCCTTCAATGGTAACCACTTTTCCATTACCTACTGCAGCAATAGGTAACTGACAAGAGCGAACAGGACTTCCATTGTAGTGAATGGTGCAGGCCCCACATTGTGCAACACCACATCCATATTTGGTTCCAACCAGATTCAATTGATCTCGCAGTACCCAAAGAAGTGGGGTATCTGCATCTACTTCAACAGACATTTGTTTGTTGTTGACAGAGAGCGTATACTTAGGCATTTGAAAAAATTTATTGACGTAATAAAACGATTTGTAAGCTAAGCATTATATCAGAAATGACGAAAGACCGGGAATTAAAATCGGTCAATTTGTCTTCTGCACAACTGATCTTTCAATAGAAAAAAACGCTTATTCATGGCGACTTCCATCTGCCACTTTGAAAACATGTAAAATTTGTGGAAACAATGCATCCATAGTTTCGGCTACTCCTTTAACAGAACCGGGTAAAGTAATCACCAAACTGTTTTTCACAAATCCTGCCACTCCTCTTGATAACATGGCAAATGGCGTTCTTTGCTGACCATATTGGCGAGCGGTTTCCATGATACCGGGAATAGGACGATCGATCAAGGGCGCTACCGCTTCAGGTGTGATATCCCTTGGAGATAAACCGGTTCCTCCGCTTAACAAGATCAACTTACATCCTTCTGCTGAAAACTTTTTTACCAGCTGTTGAATTTGATCCTGATCATCCGGAATGATCTCATAATGTGCAACTGTAACACCCCATTGCTCTACTTTTTGTATCACTGTTTTTCCGGAAACATCCTCTTGTTTGCCTGCTGATACTGTGTCGGAGCAAACAACCACTGCACAATTAATAGCGGATGTATCCATTACAGACTTATCTGATTTACCACCTGATTTTTGTACCAGTTTGATATTTGCAATCTCCACTCCTTTATCCAAGGGCTTTAGCATATCGTACATCGTCAATGCAGTCACCGATGCCCCATGCATCGCTTCTACTTCAACACCGGTTTTATAGATGGTATGGACTTCAACAGTAATTAATATGCTCAAACCAGCAACTTCATGTTTGATGGCTGCATACTCTATTGGCAAGGGATGGCAATCAGGTATAACATCGCTGGTTTTTTTGATGGCCAATAATCCGGCTGCACGTGAAAATTCAAATACATCTCCTTTGGGTACTTTTTTTTCCAGAATCGCATCAATGGTTTCCTGCTTTGATACTGTTACAGTAGCAATGGCAATGGCTTGTCTAAGCGTATTTGATTTTGATGTGATATCTACCATAATTATTGATTCACTTTCCATTGATGGGTTTCATCTTCCAATATTTCAGCTCCCCAAACCGGCAATTCTGCCTTGATTCTTTCTACCAATACACTACAGGCTTCTGTTGCAGCTTTTCGATGTGCAGATGATGTAAACACAAATAAACAGATCTCTCCGGCTGCCACTTTACCCAAACTATGATACACATGCATACATGTAAGTGGGTATTCGGCAAAAACAGCCTCTCTTATCTCATGCATTTTCTGTAATGCCATTTCTTCATAAACTGTATACTCAATGGCTACTACCTTTTTACCTTCTATTTCATCTGCACGTACCTGACCCAAAAAAATACTATGTCCACCAATGTCTGTTTTGGTACTGTGTTTTTGTATGCTATCCGCAATAAATGCACTACTGATAGCTCCTTGAATAAAAATATTTTTAGGTGTACGTTCTTTCATACTATTTCTTTTCTGCAAATCTGATCCAAGACAAAATACCGCCTTGTAAACTATATACTCTTTTTGTATCGCCCCATAAAGCTGATAGCTCTTTTGCCGCTTGCAGGCTCCTCATTCCTGATTGACAAAATACAACAACTGTATCATTTTTAAGTTGTCCGGCTGATTCTTTTAAATCTGGAAGCGGAATACGTAGATGGCTGAATGTCTGAACAACCGGCAATTCATGCAATTCCCTTACATCAATAATATCAATATTTTTCTGACTCGTCAACTGATCAAATTCAGCTGCGTTGATTTCTAAAGTGTTTGGGGGTGATGAACAAAGCCATACATAATCAATGGATTTAAATGCAGTTGCATCAGTGGGTATGAATGAGGATGTCTTAGACTGTGGAGTTATTTTAACAGTAAATACCTGGTGGTTATTGAATTGATAGGTTAATAACTGATTCACCAACGGCTCTCCGATACCTGTAATCAATTTAATAACTTCTGCAGCCTGCATACTACCGATGATACCGGGCAACATACCTAACACTCCTGCATCCACACAGTTCAATACAGAACCCTCTTTGGGTGGATCCGGGAAGATATCCCGATAATTGGCAGAAGGTTCTCCGTTTGGTAAAAAATGATTGAATACAGCTACCTGACCTTCGTATTGTGATACTGCGCCATATACCAATGTCTTTTTCAATAACACACAAGCATCATTGATCATATAACGAGTAGCAAAATTATCGGTACCATCTACAATGATGTCATAGTCTTTCATCACATCCAATGCATAATGATTGGTGAGATGAAAGGTAAATGCTTCAATAATGACATCCGAATTCAACTGACTTAACTTTTTTGCAGCTACTGCTGCCTTGTTCAGTCCAATATCATCTATAGCAAATAATGTTTGTCTATGCAGATTACTTAATGATATCTGATCGCCATCTACAATCCCAATATAGCCAACACCAGCACCTACGAGGTATTGTAATACCGGACAACCCAACCCACCCGCACCAATTACTAATACCTTTGATTTCAGCAAAAGCCTTTGTACTCTTAAACCGAAATTCGGCAAGATCATTTGTCGATGGTATCGCTCATATGATGGTCCTTGACTCATATTATCCTCCGGAAAAAGGGGGCATCAATGCTACAATATTGTTTTCATGCAAATGCTGATTACCTGAAACTATTTCCTGATCTACTGCAACCACATATTTCGACTGTGCTAACAATGGAAATTGCTGATGAAGAGAAGAAGTTAAAGCATGTATATCTGTAATCCCCTCAATGATTAGTTCCTTTGTACCTACCACTTCAACCAATTGACCAAAAAAAAGAATTTTCATGTTCTTCTTTATTAATTTAATGATTCAACTCTACTCACTACAATTCTCGAAACCCCATGTACATATCTTCTACCCGTAGCAATATCTGCAGGAGAAATAATGGCTATACGCTGTGATAATGAAGATGCTTTTGTTCCATCTGCGTCTGTAATAATAATGAGTTGTTTTCCAATAGCACTATTAAAAATTTCATTCCAAGAGAAAACAACTTTATATTCATCCGATGCAATACAAGTGATATAATATTCACTTAAAGACTTAGGATCATTGGTATCAAATGAAGACTTTGCTAAAACATCTTTCAATAAAACGCCTTTTACATTTTTCAATACAGATTTTCGTACTACCAGATGATTGTAAATGACGATGCTATCAAAAGAAAGACTATTCAAAGCGGTAGCATCTTCTAATGTAAACTTTACTGTTTGTTTCACTTTACCTTCTATCGTAAAATAATCAGTAGGTTTTGTATCATGCTGTGCAAATACCAACTGAGATACACATAGCATAGACAAAAGAATCAAATATTTCATAGTTATCGTTAAGCTGTTGTGAATAATAATTTATAAGCTGCTACTGCCAATACAATCGCTAAAATTTTCTGCATACTTGTCTGTTTAAATTTCATGGCGCCAAAATAGGCACCTCCTATCCCACCTACAAAAGCAATACTTACATAACCATACATATCTGCACTGAACTGAATACCATTGGTCAGCTGCCCCATCAATCCGGATGCAGAATTCACAAAAATAAATAGGGCACTGATAGCGGCTGTTTGTTTTTGGTCTGTCCATTTGAAAAATAATAACAATGGAGAAAGGATAATACCACCTCCGATACCAATCATTCCAGACAACAATCCAATCACTCCCCCCATCAACAAAGCTCCGTAAAAATGCGATGGTTGCAAATCAGCAATATTCTTTTTCGACGGAATCAATAAACGAACCACAGAAAACAATAAAAGCAGTCCCAATATTTTTTTATAGAGTGTTGCATCAATGGTGATCAATCCACCCACAAATGCCATGGGTACAGAAGCCAATGCCAGCGGTAAAAACACTTTCCATACAAAATGCTTGGCTCGATAAAATTGAATAAAGGCGGTGAGTGATACGAATAAATTCAGCAATAATGCCGTTGGCTTCATCACTTCAGGCACCACACTAAATAAAGCCATCAGTGCTAAATAGCCGCTTGCACCTCCATGCCCAACTGAAGCATACAGAAAAGCCACGATGAACAATAATATATAAAACCAATAAAAGGGATCCATACAATAGCTTTAAGCAGATAACAAATGAATGGTAACCAACGCTCCTTGCTCCATACGTTCTGCTTTCTCCTCAATTTCTATCAAACAATTTGCACCTGCAAATGAACGCATCCGATAGGACTCTTGCGCCCCCAATGGTGCAGCTGTTTGTCCATCATACCAACCTTTTAAAAAATGGGTCAGCTGTGTTGTTTTATAATAGCTCTGAGAGAGCGGCACTTGTTGTTGGATTAACCCAGTTCCAGCTTTTTTCATACCCATGATGACCGGTAAAACATACATATAAAAACAAGTGAGTACAGAAGAAGGATTACCGGGTAACCCAAATATCATTTGCCGACCTTTTGTACCAAAGAACAAAGGTTTTCCGGGTCTTTGTTTGAGCCTATGAAATTGGGTAGTGATTTCACAATATTCTGCGGAACGAGTTACAAAATCATAGTCTCCTACACTCACACCTCCTGTTAATAAGACCAGATCACTTTTTTGCAGCGCCTGAGACAATACTTCATTCAATCGTTCTATCACATCAGGTACCTGTATCACTTCTATTTGTTGAACACCGTATTGCTGTAACACCGCAGATAATGCAAATGAATTGGCATCATATACTTGTCCGTACTGAAGGGGTTGTCCGGGTGTTTGCAATTCATTTCCTGTGATGATGATAGTAACAACCGGTGAAGGGTATACCATTACTTCTGTAACACCAATACCTGCAAGAAATCCAATAGCTGCCGGGGTCAATAAAGTGCCTGATGGCAAAGCCAGTTCGCCCACCTTAATTTCTGATCCTTTTGGTCGAACATTGGCACCGGTTTGTAATTGATCATCTTGAATGGTTAATATTCCTTTTTCAGCAATCACTTTTTCTTGCATCACCACCGTATCAGCTCCCGGAGGCACGGGAGCACCTGTGAAAATACGTACTGCTGTATTGGATGATAATGGCATCGACTCTTTTGTTCCCGCAGCCATTACGCCGCTAATCTGTAATGATTTGTTTTGTTGCCAATCTGTATAGGAAAAAGCATATCCATCCATCGACGATTGTGGATAGGCGGGAATATCTACGGTTGCAAAAATATCAGCGGCAATTGTATAACCCAGTGCATCAGGTAATATGCGTAATACCGGAGATAGGGTTACGATATGTTGTTGAATGATTGCCCGAGCTTCTGAAACGCTGATCATAAACTTGCTGATATTAATAACTGATTTATCCCCCGATCGTGATCATACTTCTGTTTTGAATACTCTCCGCTTGCAAATGCTGATAGTCTTGCGTGAATTGTCCGCCCAGCTGTGCTGCTTTTGCTGCAATGGATTGATGAATCAATGGCAATACATCTGCTCCCCTGCGCAATGGCGTCAATAAATCCACTTCATCTTTGGAGAACAAACAATTTTTCATTTTACCATCCGCTGTCAATCGCATGCGATTACAATCCCCACAAAAATGCGCACTCATGGTACTGATCACTGCAAATGTTCCCTGATGCCCGGGAACCATGAATTTCTTTGCAGTATCATGTTTTTCAGCTTGAAGCGGCACAATCGGATATTTTTCTGCGATGGTTAACAGTATCTCTTCCATCGTGAAAACCTTGTTACTTGTCCAACGATTCCCTTCAAAAGGCATGAACTCAATAAAGCGAACATGTACGGGTTGGTCTTTTGTCCACTCAATAAAATCAAGGATCTCATTGTCATTCATTCCTCTTAAGACCACCATATTCACTTTCGTATGAAAGCCTTGATCGATCATTAACTGAATATTCTTTTGAACAAGTCCGAATTGATCTCTTTTGGTGAGCAATTGGAATTTATCTTGTTGTAGCGTATCTAAACTAATATTGACCGATCGAATATTACTTTCTTTTAATAACGCAACAAACTCATGTAACCTTGTACCATTGGTAGTAAGTGTAAGCGTTACCGGTAATTGCGCTAATCTTTTGATGATCTCTTTGGCATCTTTTCTTACCAATGGTTCACCGCCTGTAAGCCTGATCTTATTCACACCTTGCGACACAAATATTTTAGCGAGTTGTTCTATCTCATCTACTTGCATCAATTGAGCCGCCGACGCAAAATCATATTCATCTTCCGGCATGCAATAAAAGCATCGAAGATTGCAATTATCTGTCAGTGAAATTCTTAAATAATTATGTACCCTTTGGTGGTTGTCTACGATCATGTTTTATGCTTTAATCAATCGCTCATAGTCTTCTTCTGTATCCACATCGATGTTTCCGAGTGGAAAGTTAATCAATCCAACTTGTTGTATATGCTGATTTATGAGTTGTTTGGCTCCCTTGTCTCCGTTTAACCTGTATAAAGCTTTAAACATGGTTTTATGAAACAAAACAGGGGTTCCAACAATATCATCATACTTACAAGCAACGATGCTCAACTTTGTCTCCCAGTAATGAGTGATCATTTCTTGTAACAAACTGCTCGTAATAAAAGGTTGATCACAGACGGTGATGATCACTGTTTCGATATCCGGATGCTGTGTTTCTAAATATCTGATTCCACAATGTATAGAAGTGGCCATACCCAAAGCTGCATCGGCATTATATATCTTGATTACATTTTCCTGAACATCTATCCTATCTCCTTCTTTCAACACCAACAATACAGGACCTGATTGAAGCGTCAAAGCCGTTGAAGCAATTTTTTGTAGTAATGTTTGCCCATGATATAGAAGCGTTTGTTTGGGTCTACCCAAACGGGCAGATGAGCCTGCAGCCAAGATCAATACTGCTGTGGATGGGTTTTGCATGCTCAGTATTAAATGGCTGTTGAAGAAGTGGATTCAATGACTAGATCTGCTCGACGATGAATCGAATCTTGTTTTTCTTTGAGTGGATGTGTATCCGTAGATGTAAGCATGGCTTGTATTTCTGCGATAATGGATACTGCGATCTCTTCTGCTGTTTCTGCGCCAATATGCAAACCAACCGGACCATGAATGGCTTCTTTTTGCTTGTCTGTTAGCTCGATACCATTTTCTGCCAGCTCATCCATCATCATTTTCATTTTCTTGTGAGGTCCTAATACGCCAATATAAGTTGTGGGGTAATTGAGTAATACTTTCAATACCGCAAGATCATAATTATAATTATGCGACATCAATACAAAGACCGTCCGCGCATCCATTTGTACGCGATCCAGTATCTGTTCCGCTTTGCTGTGAAATACTTGACAAGTGGGCATGGGGAAACGTTCTCTGCTGGCATACATAGGTCTTCCATCGAGTACAGTGGATTGCCATCCTAACATCTCCGCCATTTTCACTACAGGAATCACATCATTACCTGCGCCAACGACTACCAATGAAACGGGAGGCTGTATCAACTCTGTGAATACGATGATTTCTTGTTGACCAATCTCATATTTTTTAAAAGAGGACTTACGCTGTGCTATTACTTGCCTTGTCTCTTCCTCTATCACATCTTTTGATAAAACAGGTAAAGAACCGGTTGTTTCTTCTTTCTCTGTGAATAGATAACATGATCCATATTGTGGCGCTTTTTTGTCACTCATGGAAAAAAAAGTTACCAATGATGCATATTGTCTGGATGCTGTTGCTTTTTGCAAAAGATCCATAATAGCCTTCCCCCTCTCTCCTTGTAATGGCTCAATCAACACTTGTATCACACCCTGACAACCCAGTCCCATTCCGAATTTGGCATCATCTTCATCAGCCGTATCATAGGTCACCAACATGGCTTTATCAGAAAGGATAACGTGCAAAGCTTTACGAAATGCGTCTCCTTCCAAACATCCACCACTAATTGATCCGGTGATTTCGGCATCTTCTGTAATCAGCATGCGGGCACCCGGTCTTCTGTAAGATGAGCCTTCAACATGCACGACTGTTGCCAAGGCTGTTTTTTTACCTTCTGCAACTGCTTGTTGATAAGATTTTATAATCGAAATGATTTCTTGCATGATCAAACTCCTCGATAACAATACGAATACATTACTTACGCTGCGCTTTTACCAACGCAGGTGTAATAACACCCGGAATTTTATTGCCCCAACTATTTTTTGCATAATTCAATACATCTGCAATCTGTTCATCACTGAGGTATTCTTGTGCAGGCATGGCGCCTACATATTTTTTACCATTCACTGTTAAACTACCGGTAGAACCTTTTAGTATTACATTGATCAAGTCTTTGGAAGGTCTTTTCATGTAATCTGCTTTTGCCAAAGGCGGATTTACTTCCGGCATACCCTTACCATCTTGCACATGACAGTTCTGGCAATAAAGTTCATACACTTCTTTACCCCTGCTGATACTTTGAGGTAAATTGTTTTGAACAAAAGTCCAGCCAGACGAAATAAATCCTGCAGTAATAACTGCGATTATCCATACTTTTTTCATTAGACGACTATTTTTATTTATATATTTCCTAATTCCTTCCCAAAAGGTTGGTTGTAAAAACGTTTACCGGTTGCTTTGTACAAGGCGTTGGCAACTGCAGCAAAGATCGGCGGAAATAGTGGCTCCCCTAGTCCGGTAGGATCTTTCTCATTCTGTACAAAATGTACTTCAATAGCTTTGGGTGCTTCACCATGACGTATCATTCGATAAGTATTGAAGTTATTCTTTTGAGGAACTCCATTGACAAATGTGAGTTCTCCGAACAATGCATTACCGATACCATCTACAATACCGCCCTCAGACATATTAGCTGCGGCATCCGGATTTACAACAATACCACAGTCAACAGCCGCATATACTTTTTCAATTATAGGTTTATTGTTTTTCATCACCAAATCCAACACTTGTGCCACATAAGAATTGTGACAGAAATAAGCAGATACACCTCGTGCAACTTTACCCGTGTTTGTTCCCCACTTTGATTTTTCTTTGACCAACTTCAATACACCTGCATAACGCTCTGCTTCATAATCGTTGTTTTTTCCTACAGGATTCTTTGCTGCTCTTTCCAACAATTCCAATCTAAAATCAATGGGGTCTTTTTTAGCAAGTTCCGCCAGTTCATCCAGAAAAGATTGTTCTGCACTGGCCATAAAGTTAGAACCCGGTGCACGAAATGCTCCAATGGTAATGTTAGAATTGATTTCCCATTCCTCAGCCAAATAGTTATCTACGGCACCTGCAGGGAATCTATTATGGGAGCCGTCGATAGGGCTTTCAGGAATGCCTCCTGCTTTTACATGGAAAGCGATGAGATTATTGTCTTTATCTAAGGCTGCTCTGTAAGTAGCTGTATACATTGGACGATAGATACCGTAGGTCATATCATCTTCTCTAGTATATACCAACTTAACAGGCGCATTCAACTTTTGAGAGATCACAGCAGCCTCAACTAGGTGATGGCCGTAAGCTCTGATACCAAATCCTCCTCCCATTCTTGCCAATCTGATATGAATTTTATCCTGAGGCAAACCCAATCTCGCAGTCAATGCCTGCATGATGAACATTGGAATTTGAATTGGAGCATATATTTCAGCTTTATCAGCTGTTACATGAGCAAAACAGTTCACAGGTTCCATCGTATTGTGCGCAAGGAAAGGCGCGTTATATGTGCGCTCCAGCACTTTTACTGCTGTTTTAAATGCGGCTTCAGGATCTCCGTCTTTACGCAAAACTTTTCCCGGCTTCTTAGCCAGTTCTGACATTTGTGTTTTGTGTTTAGTGGTACTTTCCAACCCTCCGGGGATCGTAACGGTTGTCTTTCCCGTCCAACCATTTACCACTACTTGTTTATCAACCGCGTTTTCCCATTGAACTTTTACGGCGCGTTTTGCATTCATCACTTCCCAGGTTGTTTTCCCAACTACCACCACCATATCAGTAAAAGAAGTTGTATCGAATCCATTTCTTTCATAAGTATCTGCAAGTGTATCTATTTTGAATACATCCTTAATGCCAGGCATAGCCTTAGCTGCTGTTGCATCAAACGATTTTACTTTTTGTCCAAACGCAGGAGGATGAATGATCATAGCAATCAACATTCCTTCTGTTTTATAATCTATGCCAAATAATGGTTTTCCGGTGATGATGTTTTCACCGTCCACATTTTTCTTAGATGAGCCAATGATCTTGAAATCACTCAATTTCTTGAGCTTAACATTTTTGGGCGCAGGTAATGTTGCAGCTGTGGCAGCCATTTCACCATAACCTGCTTTTTTACCTGAGGCTTTATGAAAAAGTATACCTTTTTCAGTAGTAATTTCCTCAACAGGAACATTCCATGTTTGTGCTGCAGCATTCACCAACATTTGACGGGCGGTTGCACCAGCATTTCTCAAAGGTCTCCACATACTTCTAATAGCCTGACTTCCTCCCGTAAACTGACGTTCAAATTTTTTAGGTACGAAATCTGCCTGCTCTACCATCACATCTTTCCAATCTATATCCAGTTCATCTGCCAATATCATCGGCAATGATGTTTTTACGTTGGACCCAAATTCAGGGTTAGGCGACATGAGTGTGACCAATCCTTTTTCACTGATTTTTATATAACTATTCAGCTCCAAAACTTTATCTTCAACTGCTTCCAGAATTTCAGGAGATGAGATGAGTCCGGCTAGTGAACTGAAACTGATCATCAACCCTCCTCCTGCTAGAGAAGACACTTTAAGAAAAGACCTTCTATTGAAATTATTTTGAGTAGACATCTGGTTAGACTTTTAATAGTTAGTATTTAGCAGCAGATTTAATGGCAGCCTTGATACGAATGTAGGTTCCGCATCTACAGATATTACCATTCATGGCAGCATCGATTTCTTCGTCTGTCGGATTAGGTTTTGTCTTCAACAAAGCCGCTGCAGACATGATCTGTCCGGTTTGACAGTAACCACACTGTGGCACATCATGCTCCAGCCATGCTTTTTGCAAAGGATGGTCTCCTTTTTCGGAAAGTCCTTCAATGGTGGTGATCTTTTTATTGGCAACACCTGCAACCGGAAGTTGACAAGACCTTACGGCTACCCCATCAATATGAATGGTACAGGCACCACAGGAAGCTACACCACATCCATATTTAGTACCGGGAAGATCGAGATGTTCACGAAGTACCCATAAGACTGGAGTTCGCGGATCTACATCTATTTCTTTCTCTTTACCGTTAACATGTAGTTTAAAGATTGCCATAATAATATGATTTATTTAATCCGGATTGATTTGAATTTAGACGATCAGTAAGTTCCGATTTTTTTGTCACTTTTCGTGACAATTATTGTCCTAAAAGTCTTGTAAATGCCAATGAACCTAGCTTCCATTTACCATTTTCCGCAACATATACTTCTGTAACTACAAAAGGGTTCACCACTTCATCACCCCCCACAACAGCCACCAACCTTATTTTATTATATAGAATAACGGTATTTGCGATCATTTTTACCGATACCTCCTGAATATCCGTTTGTTTATAATGTATGCCCCCACTTTTGATAACGTCCAGTTCTTGTTTTTTCGTCATGGACCCACCCATATGAATAAACATGGCATTTTCATGAAATAACTGATCCAATGAATCGACTTTCTTATCTGCCATCCATTGCCATTTTGTTTTAGAAATCTGTATAATCTGCTGTTCACTGACTGAAAGAGACCCTGTATTATTTTGCGCATTCAGGCTTTGCATGGAAGCAAACATGAAAAAGATAAATATCCATTTCTTCATAAAAAGGTATTGAGTTGAAAAAAATCGCACCGATATTCTTCCACTTATCAATTATCTGTGAAACAATATAAGGGCACATCAAAGGTCAGTGTAATAAAAAGTAAACAATTACCCTTTTTACTGTTTTTGCTACCATTATTCAGGTATAGCATATTAGAAGGCTGCTCAGGGAGCTTAAAAATGTAAATTTGGTTAATAAATGCATAACATGGAAGATATCATTCGCCGCTTCGATACCGTTGGACAATACAATGAATTCAATAACCACAAAACCTTGCATCCATTAGTTAGTGTGATTGATCTATCCAAAGCAAGCCCAAGAACAGGATCAAAAATGTATTTTGGATTTTATACCATTATTTTAAAGGATGTGAAATGTGGTGATATGGTTTATGGCAGGCACACCTATGATTATCAGGAGGGGACTTTAGTATTTATTGCCCCTGGTCAAGTGGCAGGAGTAAAGAGTAATGGTGAAATCTATCAACCGAAAGGCCATGCACTTGTTTTTCATGCAGATCTGATACACGGAACATCTCTCGGAAGACATATTGAAGATTACCATTTTTTCGGATATCAGTTTCACGAAGCTCTCCATTTATCTGATCGGGAAAGAGAAGTTATTTTAGACTGTCTTGCAAAAATTGAATATGAATTACAACATGCTATCGATAAGCACAGCAAAAAACTCATAGTATCAAATATTGAATTGTTGTTGAATTATTGTACCCGCTTTTATGACAGACAATTTATTACCAGAGAAAAGCCTAATCAAGGTATCTTAGAAAAGTTTGAACACTTATTAAAAGACTATTTTCAAACAAACAAACCTCTTAAACTTGGACTACCATCTGTTGCTTATTTTGCAACTGAACTACATTTATCTGCCAATTACTTTGGAGATTTGATAAAAAAAGAAACCGGTAAAACAGCTCAAGAATATATTCAGGAAAAAGTAATTGATATAGCAAAAGAAAGAATTTTTGATATGGATAAATCAATTGCAGAAGTAGCTTATCAATTAGGTTTCAAATATCCACAACATTTTACACGTTTATTCAAACAAAAAACAGGCATTTCTCCCACTACATACAGAACCCTGAATTAAAATGAGTCTAATTAACCCAAGTTGCTAGTTAGGTATATATAAAATAAGTGAGCCCTCAAAAT
>JAAXIF010000018.1 GCA_012270485.1 Sphingobacteriales bacterium
TTCTGGCTTTTACACTGAACAAACTCACGCCTTAACTAGCAACTTGAATTAATTACATAACCTTACTTAAACCCTAATAACCTTACTTAATTACATTCCATTAACACATATAAAAAGGGTAGTTACAGCTATTGTTTGATACCATTGTGATGGTTTGAGTACCTCCGGTTTTCTTCATTGCTAAAGAAATAAGCTTGAAAAAGGCAATAATAGATAAGGGTCTGTCTATTTTTAAACATTTTAGCTGTTCCAGAATTTTAATGAAAAAGCAAGTAAAATAGGAAGCAGAGGAAGTTGCAAAAGCAGATTTGCCCTTTAAAGCAGTATAGAATATAATAGTCCCTTCGAGGGTACTTATGAGGCTGTTATAGTTGTATATTATTTCAGTTTTGTGATCGAGATTTGGTGATTCTTTAATAATATAATTCTTTGCCAATTTTTGATAAGAATACTCGTGTCTACAGCAATCAAAAATAATCACCTCCCGTTTAACCTTGTACGTCAGGTTTGAGGTACCTATAAGGCAGTTGTTTATAAGAATATATTGATTATCATTTATTATGCATCCATGACCAGAGAAATAGCTGAATCTGAAATCTTCTCCTGTGTTTGAATATAATGAAAATAATTCCTGAGCAGTCGGGTTTAGAATAGAAATTATTTCAGACTCCTTCCAACTACCGCCGTTTTTCGACATAAGAAATTTCTTCATTTGGGTAATATCATTTATATAGGGTACACAATCTTCGTTTGCCCGCTTTGTACTTGCTATTAAAAGTGCTCTTTTTTTCATTTTGGCATTAGTATAATATTTAAATATTATATTGTTAAGAAGCTTAATAATTAACTTTAAGCAGTAACTAACTATATGGCAAGTAGAATTGAACGGCTGATTCGTATTTATAATAGACTCAGGAGAGGTCCTGTAACCATAGAGATTATCAAAAAATGGTGTTTTGACGTTAATATTCAGATAAGCGAACGACAACTATATAGAGATTTAGATGATATAGGAAGTTATTTACGGTTTGATAAAGAAAAATTGATTGTTCTTGAAAATGAAAAGAACAGAAAGGTTTGGAAAATTGAATTTGAGGATAAAGAAGAATCTTTGACTACATGGGATATTAACTCATTCTATCTTCTAAAACATTTTGCTCCAAGAAGTATATCGATAACTCGTGAAGTATCTTTAAATAAGCTTGAAAAAATATTGTATCCACAGGTAAGTAAAAGTAAGTTTGAAAAATTGAGTGTAGCGAATACATTATTATTCAATTCTACTAATTTCTTTGAATATGCTCATGATATGTTTGAGCACAAGTTACTTGAAGACATAATATGGGCGATTCAAAATCAAAAAAAGCTAATCATAGATAAAAATACCCACGAATCTACTTGCTTACAAAGAAACTATAATTTCCCCGCTTTACTTTGTCCGCTATCAATAGTCAATCATCGTGGTGCTATTTATATTTCTTTTTATGAGGAAAAATCGCGTGATTATTTTTTTCTAGCCATGTATCAACTTATTAATGTAGAACTAACCAACCTAACATTCAATAGAAGAAAATTAGAAAGAGGGTTTATAGAATATCAATCTAGCATTTTCGGTGTAACTGGTAATATTGATAAAAAAATCTATAACATATTAATCGAAACTACACATGATATAGGCGAGTCATTCGCAAAATATAAATGCCATGCAAGTCAAGAAGTTGTATTTTCAAAAAATGGCAAAACGTATTTGAAATTCAACTGCGGGATTAATCGAGAATTGGTTAGTTTTGTTGCCATGTGGTTTGATCATATGAAAGTTTTAAAACCGCTAAAACTCAAGAAAATTTTAATCCAAAAATTGAAAGATACAGATGCCCTATATCTTAGTACTAGAAATTTAGCAGATAATAATGAGGCTTTTATTTCGAAACCCAAAAAGAAATGAATGCTATAATTATTGCTTTTATTTTAGTTTTTAGCATGGCATTAAATATAAAAATACTTGCCAGATTAAGCAATGGAATTGATATTTCAATCTTGAATGCCATTGAAATTATAGCGGGGTTTTTGTTAACAATATTTATAGTTTTGGCATTGGGTCAGTTTAAGATATTTAAAAGTATTACCGCTGAGGATTGTTTCTACTTTGTATTGTCTGGTTTTTTTTCATATGGACTTGCAGGATTCTTTTCTATTACACATATCAGATTGTCCGGGGATGAAAAGAATGCGTTGCTTTCTCCTTTAGTAACGATATTGGTAGTTGTTGCAGGCTACTTTGCGTTATCCGAAAGAGTTAACTCTATGCAACTAATTGGCATTTCAATAGTATCAGTTAGTGTACTTTTCTATCAGCTAAAGGCGAATGCCGTAAGGATAACTCTCAGCAAGCCAAAAGAAATTATAATATTAGCTACGTTATGCTTTGTAATAGTATTCGGAATTATTCTTACAAGAATTCAAATTAATTATACGAAACTTGGTTTTTTTGAAATTCTTTTTTTACGCTATAGTGGTGCATTGCCAGTTGCTTTCTTAATGAAAAGAAATGTAAGATATAACATTGATAATAGCAGTTGGATAATGATCTTCACATCTGTATTTATTAGCGTAGTGATTGTGAGTACCGCATGGGTTTATTGTAATCGTGAGCTAAGTAACATTACGTTTCAGGGAATATTTGCGACATTACCTTTTGCTATTGTTAGCTTGAATTATGTAATAGAAAAAAGATACCCTTCCTCTAAATTCCTAATTTGCTCATTTATTTCTTTACTAGGAATATTAATTCTATTCATGTCTTGATTGACAGAATTTGACAGAACAACATATTTAATTAGCGTTTAAATAATCAAATACTTGCGCTATGATCCAGGACTGTCTTAAAAAAATATTTCTATCCGTCTTTACAGTTTTGCAATTTTCATTTCTTGCAGCTCAGGAAATAACTAAAGAGGGTGCAGGGACCTTAAAATTGGGCATGAGTTTTCAACAATTCAAAGTAATTTATCCTAAGAGTTCGATTAAACGGGAATCTGGTGAAGAAGGGATTATTAGACTAATTGCAAGTATACAAAATGCAAAAGGACAAATAACTGCAAAGGTTTACTTTGACGATAGTAATAAAATTGATGGTATTACTTTTTTAGGCGACAATTATAGGATAAAAGGCGTGCCGATAGGCGGATCTTTTGGGGAATTAAAGAATAAAGGGCATATTACCAGCATCTTCTATACCATTGATGGAGATGAAGCTGGAGTGAGTGTCATGCTAGATAAATCATATTATCCTCACATTTCTATTCGTGAAACTAAATCACTTAAACTCCAATTATCGAAATTGATCGGTCTTGCAAATAACTCAGGTGAAATTCCTATTAATAAGATGCCATTAAATGCGAAAATTGAAAGTGTTTGGATTGCAACTCCTAATTAATGGAAATGAAATTTGTATTAATAATAACTTGTCAGATGAAAATTCGTCAGTAATAACTACATAAATTCTCACTGGAGTTTGATTTAAAATTGACGAAAGAACTGATGAAATGGGTACAAATTAAGAGTGGTCGGTTAGTTCCTAATGGTATACCCCTTAACACTTTTATTGAATATACAATCGTTAACCAAATTCACTATTATAACCAATACTTTTTTGGTATGATTAAAAAAATATTACTTATTTCAATAAGCTTCTATTTTATATCCTGCAACCGATTAGATTTTTCAAATCCTAAAGATGTGGTTAGCAATTATAGAAAATTATCTCACGAAAATAAAAGTGAAGCTTTATATACTGATTTTTTGGCGAATAAATCAAAGGAATTTGTTACAAAAGACGAATTCGCAAAATTGCGTAATATATCTGATAGTGTACTTAGGTCGACTAAATATATAGAATCAAAAATTACTGAATATCCTACATCATCTGCTAATGCATCTTTTCGAAGGTTTAAAGTTGAAGAAACTAGTATCACCAAAGAAGACACTGCCTATTTAACCTACTACTATACATTGACAAATGAAAATGGAAAATGGAAAATACTATGGACTGGTTCTCTAAAAGCGCTTGCAGAAGAGAAATTTGATAAAGGGAACTACACAGAAGCTCGCAAACTATTAGACAAAATAATCACGATAAATCCTTTTGAGGGTAGTACATATTCACTACTAGCTTGGTGTTCATATCGAGATATTTCATTACCTCTTTCCGAGAGATTGAATGATATAGTAAAGAATGCCAAATATGCAATCTCTTTAGAAATGGACAATGCTTTCCATTATCTTTCTTTGACTAATTATTATTTGTTAACGGGCAATTCTGATTTAACAATTGAAACATTAGAGCGAGGGCTGAAGTATTGTCAAAACAAAGAGGACAGAACCCCTTTTTATCAAAATTTAGCTGGTATTTATTTGGAAGAGGGCAAGTATGAGAAAGCGGAGAGTTACATAAAAATGGCGGTTGAGATAGATGGAGAAAATTCCGAAGGGTGGTTAAGGTATGGAGCCATTATGTTAAAGCAAGATAAAATAGCCGAGGCAACTGAATATTTTACTAGAGCGATTAATGGAGTAAAAATGGAAACTGCAAGCGCAGGTCAGCTATTTTATTATTATTCCTATTGTTGTTTAAAGCAGTACAAATGTGCAGAAGCAAAAGAGTATATAAACAAGGCGCTTGATATTGAACCAAATAATGCAAACTATCAATCGCTTTATAAGGCGATAAGTGAGTGTAAATAAATATATATCATTTCAAATTATATATTAGTCCATCTAAATATTAATACCGTAAAAATTCAAAATAAAAATAAATATGAACTCCTCAGAAAATGTAGATGATGTACGTCAACAAACTGACCCATTCGCTATCGCAACATTAGCCTGTGCTTTAGGCTCATTTGTTTTTCTACCTATCATTTTTGTACCAATTGGGTGGCTTTCGGCAATCATCTCTTACTATCGACTGAAAGAAAATAAAAATCTCAAAGGAAAGGGAATTCGTTTAGCTGGCTCAATACTTTTAATCCCTTCAATGATTTATTTATTTTATACTCTTGGAATGTTGTAGAAATCTAAAAATTATTAATTGCGTCTTAGAAAGTGTATTGCCAATAAGTTTGCTTTCTATATACAATTAATGTGTCTTCTATAAGAACGCCATTATTTAATTATTCCCAATTATGAATACCAGAGACTTGCATATTCTAAATATCTATACCCTATCGAGTTAGGGCCACTTTTCAAATGAAGTCTTTAGTTTTATATAATTCAATACCTAACAAATCGAGTAGATTTTCCGGTTTTGAATTTATGAGCATATTCTTTGCTCCAAGTTTTATGTTTACTTGAAAATAAAAACTTCTGAAATTTTGGTCGTTCATCTGGTCCCAACTCTTTGATTGCGATTAAATTTGCAATGAATCCATTTGTGTAATCCTTTGTTGCTACTAATGCTTCTATCTGAGCATCATTTTCAAATACTACAGTTTGTAAACTATCAAGTATTGATTTAGCAAGATTATCCAAATCAATTGAATTTAGACGACTTTGCTTATCTGAAACAGAAAATTGAATTTGCAAACGACCTTTGAATGGCCATAAAGGATTTGGATTAGTAAGTAGTTTCGATCTTATACTTTCAACATAATCTCCTTTATTCTTTTTTTCTCTTTTTTCATAAATTTCAACTCGATTACATTGATCACAAGTGAAGGGTATAAACTTATCCTGCGATGTAAGAACTGTATTCCCAAAGAAAATCATTAATTCATCAAAGTATGGGTTTGCAATAAAATCCGTTGGTAATACTTTCTGAAGCTCAGTAGCTATATTATCCTGTACCTGTTTTGGTAAATCAGTAATCTTAATTGGCGTAAGCACTTCATTATATAAGCGAAACATTTTCACTTCATACTGATCCGAATCATCTGGGTCATCACTGTACTTAATTGTAAGAACTTCTGATTTATCAACCGCCTCTACCACATAGTGAAGTTCAATTATAAACCTTTCATCATTGTAATCAAATTCAAATAGATATGGCTGTATTATACTCATGACATAATTGATCTTTTAGCAGGTTTACGCTTCCGCATTTAAAAATTTTAATACTTTTTTAATACAGACAAATTACATAAAATTATCTATATTTTTCTCCCTAAGATAGTTGCTAACACTACTATATTATACAAATGAATATTCGATAATTTCTTATCTAATTTTAAATACAAAGAAAATAATTCATATAATTTATTCGCTTGAAATATCGATTTAAATGACTGACGTTTGCGGTATAAATATATCCGATGACCAAACATTCTAAAAAAATAGGCAAAGCAAGGTTCAACAAATTATCAGCATCACAACCCTCTACTCTGATTGGAATATGTGACTCTGTAAGTTCCAGAATAATATCTCATACTGGGAATATAGAGGAGTATGTACTTATATGTATTGAAGAGAAAGTCCTTTTCTTTTTACAGTATATAAAACGAAAATCCAAATGGTATAGTTCAGCATAGTCGTTTCAGATTTCTTATTAATTGTAGCATTGAAAAATAACTGCTTTTATATGACTATCCATCTTTAAAGAAGTTATTAAGTACGCTTCAATAATAATAGCCAACAAAAGTCTTATCAGTCAGCCAAGCTGATTATTATAAAACAGCTTTCCGATAATTTTTAAACAGAAGGAAGGCGAAAGGAAATCTTATGCCCATAACTGAACATACCCTAAAGGAAGAGCTACAAAAAAAGGGAGCTCGAATATCTCTTAATGAAGCCAAATACTTGCTGGACCTTTTAAAGGAGTTTGCAAAAATTCAACTAAACAGTATTGCCAATAATTAAAATAAGTAACATGAAAAATTACAAACTTGGGTTGCCATCTAAAAAAGCCGTTGTACTCACAAGCATCTATAACTGCGAGGGAAATGAGCACAAAAAAAATATTGATGCTCAAAAACTAGCTGCATTATCATTCTGCCGCAAGAACAATATAATGCCGATACGGTTCTTTCATGAAAACCATTTGTGTTTGAATATGGAACGCCCAATTTTAAAAAGCCTCAAACGATTTTTATACAACAACAATCATGATATTTCCATTTTGATTTTTCCTGGATTTAAAATTTTTGATGATGACGACGAGGTAATCCTCTTTGTTATGGAGCTTTCCTATTTAAACATCCAACTACTACCCTTAGAGAATAAAAATATTCAGAATCGTATTGCAGATTGAACTAATATTATTAATTTATAGTATATAAAATATTTTTTATGAAAAAAGCACTCCTGTATACAAGAGTATCAACTGATGAACAAGCTAAAACTGGATTTAGCTTGGAAAATCAAATAAGAAGCTTACGAAAATATTGTAAGGACAACGATATTTTAGCTGTTAAACACTACGAAGAAGACTTTTCTGGAAAAAGCTTTGATCGTCCGAAATGGAAGGAACTTAGAAGATATATTCGAGAGCACAAAAAGACTATCGATTTAATCCTTTTTACTAGATGGGACCGTTTAAGTCGGAATATGAGTGATTCTATGAATCTTATTTATGAGATGAAAGAACTAGGAATCGAACTAAGAGCAATTGAACAAGAAGGATACAATTCTGAAAATCCAGAATCAATATATGGATTTGCTATTACTTTAGCTAGTGCTCAAGTTGAAAGGGAAAAAATTAGTATACGAACAAAAGCTTCATATTATACTGCCAAAATTCAGGGTAGGTATTTGGGCAAAATACCCTTGGGTTATAAATATGAAAAAGATGAAGCAAAAAAATCAATTCTAATAATAGATAAACCTACTGCTGCTTTTATACGAGACACTTTTGAGTTATATGCACAGGGTAATCATTCCATACTTGAAGTGATGCGAATTATGATGCAAAAGCATAATCGTAAGCCAATGGCTAAGCAGACATTTATTAATTTATTGAAGAATAGAATTTATGTGGGTGATATTGTTATCAAGCCTTACAAAGGAGAACCTGAACAAATTGTAAATGGCACTCATGAATCAATAGTTTCAAGAGAAACTTTCGAAAAAGTACAATGGAACCTGAACGCAAGAAAACGACAAAAGAATATTAGAAAACCAAATGATGAAAGATTGATTTTGAGGCGGTTTCTACTTTGTCCAGAATGCGGAAAGAGTATGACAGGATGTGCAACTAAAAAAAGGAAACATCCATATTATCAATGTCAAAAAGGACATTATAGGTTTAATGCCCATAAAGTAAATGATAGATTTATTGAGATTATATCAGCAGATTTCGGAAAAAATATGCACTTATTGCCGATGTATAAAAGTCTTTTAGAGGAAACGTATTATCAAAATAAAGCCCAAATAACTGCTGAAATTGAATCTTTAGATAAAAGCATAAAAAAATGCATTGAAAACAAAGAAGAAAAGTTCAACGATTATGTTAATGGTAGGATTTCACCTGAAGCTTATAATGAATGTTTTAACAGACTAGAATCAAAAGAAAGAGATTGGGTTACTGAACGTACAGAACTCGAAATGGGGCTCAAATATGACTTCAAACGATATGTTGAGCATTCGATACCCATTATTGAGAATATCCCCTATTACTTTAAAAATGGTGATACTGATACGAGAATTCGGCTTCTAAACACGATTTTGGATGGGAAAATGGTATTCAAAGATGGAGATTATCAAACCCTTAACTATAACCCCGCTATTAGCCTAATGCTCAATATTGACAAGGGTTTTGAAGAAAAAGAAAAGGGACAGATAACAAAATCTGTCCCTTTTTCAAGTAAGGCTCCCAAAGCTGGACTTGAACCAGCGACCCTCTGATTAACAGTCAGATGCTCTAACCAACTGAGCTATTTGGGAATGTGCCTGATATTCTTTTTTGACCCGTTGATTAATCCGCCTCAGGCGGAATGCTCTAACCCTCCTAAGGCGGGCAAGCAACTGAGCTATTTGGGAATACCGTTTCCCTTTCGGGGTGGCAAAAATAGGGAAAAATGCAATCTGGCAAAATCTATATCCAAAAATTTGGTCAAAAAGCTACGTATAAGCCATCTTCACGCTGTTCCAAAGGGTAGGTTTTGAGATAATAGCCTTCTCCACTGGTATTTCTCCCGTTTTTGATATTGAAGCGGTAACGATGGAGCGGACAAACCACCTGCCCCATAGCATCTATCAATCCATCGGCCATCACCCCACTGGCATGCGGACATTTATGCGCAAAAGCAAAATATTGCGCTTCAAAACGGGCCAGGGTTATTTTTTTACCGGCTACTTCCAGTAAACACATATGGTTCAACTGCCACTCGAGCGATTCAGGTGCAGCACTTACTAAATGCCATTGCGGTGTGGAGCTAAAAAAAGACATTTAGAAGTGTACAGTTTTATACGGATAACGAATCTGGTACATATCTCGAACCCTGCTCAAAATCAACTCACGTAAAGCATCAATATTTTTTCTTTCCAATGCGGAGATGAATACACAATTATGATCAGTGGCACGCTCCCATTTTTCACGTAACTCCAATAATATCTCTTGCTTTACTTCATCTTCCAACCACTCATCGAAATTCTTCTCTTCATAGAGATCCATTTTATTGAAGATGGTGAGTATGGGTTTATCAAAAGCTTTCAGTTCCTGTAAAGTTTTATTCACCACCCCAATCTGATCTTCATATTGCGGATGCGATGCATCTACTACATGTAATAAAATATCTGCTTCTCTTACTTCATCCAACGTGCTTTTAAAGCTCTCCACCAAATGGTGCGGTAGCTTACGTATGAATCCTACCGTATCACTCAATAAAAAAGGCGTGTTTTCAAAAACGATCTTTCGTGTAGTTGTATCAAGGGTTGCAAAGAGTTTGTTTTCTGCAAACACATCACTCTTGCTCAACACATTCATCAAGGTACTCTTCCCCACATTCGTATATCCCACTAATGATACACGAATCAACTCCCCTCTCTCTTTGCGTTGTGTAAACGACTGTTTATCGATCTCCGCCAATCTTTTTCGCAGCAATGAGATCTTATCTTTTACAATACGTCTGTCTGTTTCAATTTCCGTTTCACCCGGACCTCTGGTACCAATACCACCCCCTTGTCTTTCCAAGTGTTTCCACATCCCTTTCAATCTTGGTAGCAAGTATTGATACTGTGCCAATTCTACCTGCACCTTAGCTTGAGCCGTTCTTGCCCTGCGCGCAAAAATGTCGAGAATCAAGTCACTTCGATCGATGGTTTTTACACCCAATTCTTTTTCAATATTGGTAATTTGTGAGCCTGTTAATTCATCATCAAAAATCACCAAATCAATTTTTTTTCCACTGACATAGGTTTTGATCTCTTCCAATTTTCCTTTCCCTACAAAGGTTCTGCTATCAGGATGTGGTAATTTCTGTGTGAACTTGCGAACGGTTTGTGCACCTGCTGTTTCGGCTAAAAAAGCCAACTCATCCAGGTATTCATATACCTGCTCCTGGGTTTGTTCCTTCTGAATCAATCCTACTAAAACCGCAGTTTCTTCTCCCTTAATTTTATGTTGCTTCTCAATCAAAGTCTGTTCCTCTTTTTGCAAAGGTAACCTTTGCTTTTTGCTTAAAAATAAAAACCCCGCTTAGACCTAGGTTTCAGCGGGGTTGGAATAATATATGTTTCTGATTATAATCCGCTAATGGTAATACCAATAGAGAATTTTCTCATCGATGGACCCACGCCATCTTTCAATACCGTGTTCAGCTGGTAACCCGCATCCAACGACAAACTACCATATCCAATTCTCGCCGTGGCTGCCAGCATGGTTCCATTGATGAAACGTTTGCTGCTTTGTTTTTCAACATAAGAAGTACCATAAATGCTTTGTCCGTTTTTGTTCACATAGTTCTTACCTTTTGTGTAAGACTTCAGTAAGGTACCTAGCTTTAACCCCACAGCCGCTTTCCATGATTTACCCGGATTTTCCGGATTGGAATAGTAACGCAGTTCCAAAGGAATTTCAAAATAGATGGTGGTCAATTTACTTTTACTAAAATGATCTGCACTATCAACATTGGTAAATGGCAATCTTGCTGCAGGAGATTTAATATCTACACGTGTGTTATTGAAAAAGATATTACTGGTTCCCAAACCCGCACCTAAACCCAGACTCATTTTCTTGTTGGTCTTGAAGGGTTTATCGATCATAAAATAGATATTGAAATGTCGGCTAAAACCATTTCCGGTACGAACACTATCCGGACGGTTTGTCCATGAATCACCTCCATACTGAATCATGAAATGATCGGCAGGGCGACCACTAAGGTCTATTTTACTCCAATCTGTTTTGGTCTTGGTTGTTTTCTTCTGAGCGTTGGCCAGCAGGGTTCCTGAAATAGCCAATAAGAGTACTACTAATTTTTTCATTGTCTCGTTTCGTTGCGCCAATATATGGCAATAGGGCGCAAAAATAACAGAAATGGCTGCACAGAAGTGGTTAAAAATTAGTCAAATCCCGCTTTTATCTCATTTTCTATGCCGATTATGGCAATAAACGCGTAGAATCAAGCTGTTCTTTGTATCAAACCGGCTTTTAGCGCATAGGTAATAACAGATGCCACACTTTTGGCTCCCAGTTTATCCATGATACGCATCCGGTAGCTTTCAATCGTTCTTTTGCCTATTTCTAATCGCTCCGCAATTTCTTTACTGGTCAGTTCCCGGCAGATCAAAACAATGATCTGTTTTTCAATTTCGGTTAATGTCACATGTTGTGGCCCCTTTTTATGATGGTATCTGCCTGCAATAATGCGGGTTAGCTTTTCTGTTATATCCGGAGAGAAATAAGGCTTGTACTCATACACGGCTTTGATAGCCGTAATGAGTTCTTCTTCCCGTATTCCTTTCAATAAAAAACCTTGTGCACCGGCTTCAAGCATATCAATAATTAAATGATCTTCACTAAAAGAACTGAGTGCAATAATTCTGGCGCCGGGATACATTCTACAAAGTTTCTTCGTAGTCTCAATACCATCCATGTACGGCATTTTTACATCGGTAATGATCACTTCCGGAGCATATTGCTTTGCCCTTAGTAGTAACTCTTTTCCATTCGATGCTTCAGCCTTGAGTACAATTTCAGGGTGATAGGATAACATATCTTTTAATCCTTCACGAAAAACGAGATGATCATCGGCTATTATCACTGAGATCTTTCCATTCATAGTATTGAATTTGAAAGCACACGATATTACCGGTGATATACTACTTATTAGTATACCAACTCCCTTGCGAAATACATGCGCTGATTATGCATTGATTTCCGTAGCTGCCATAGTGAATCTGATATCACCATAACTAATTGTCTCGGGCAAATTTTCTTTTAAAAGCCGTAGACTTGCTTTACCATATTTTGCGATTGCCGCCTGGATCAGTTCTTGCTTGTTTGGGGATACAAAATTAGTAATGTCCAGCTTCCCGGAAGAAATATAGTATGATAAATGTGTTTCTATGGTACTGATTGAAAGTGTTCTTTGTATTGCGACCTCCTCAATGCTCATCCCTTTTTGATACAGATCCAGTGAAATCTTTTTAGTATCAGTTTCTCTTTCTCTGGGTAGTTTACTTTTCCGTTCCCGCTTGGGTTGTTTCAGCTCTATTCTGGTATCCAATCCATGTTCGTTGCAATAATCCTGTACCTGCGTTAAAAAAGCTTCGCCATACTTTTCAATTTTATAGACACCAAATCCCGATATCTTACTCAGGTCTTCTGTTGTAAAAGGAAGATAGGTAGCCAGATCAATCAAACTGCTATCACTAAAAATCAAATAAGCAGGTACATTTTCTTCATGTGCTATTGTATTACGCAGCTTTTTCAGTTGCTCAAATAATTCCTTTTCATAAGGCAATTGCTGATAAACAACAGGCTCTTTAGTTGTTGTGATTTGAATAGGTGCATGTAAGAATACTTTTTCACCCTGAAATAAAACCCCTTTACTTTTTTCTGTGAGTTGTAATACGGGATACTGGTTATCGCTCATTTGCAAATAACCACTGGATAAAAGTTCACGGGTATAGTGCATCCATTCGTCTCTGGGTTTGTCTTTACCAATACCATATACCTTCAACTCTTTGTGCTCGGGTCTTATTTTCTCACTCGCACTGCCTCGCAACAAATCAACGATATAGCCCAATCCGAATCTTTCATTCACACGTGCAACTGCACTCATGATTTTCTGCGCCACAATGGTTTGATCAGATAATTCCGGTTTGTGAATACAAGTATCACAGGTACCACAATATTCCGGCGCTTGTTCCCCAAAATAATTGAGTAAGTATTTTCTTCTGCATTGTTTGGTTTCACAGAAAGCCACCATTTTATCGAGCTTATCCAAAAGAATTTTTGTTTGCTCCGGATTGTTATCGATCTGCGCAAAGTTTTTCAACTTCATCACATCACCGGGTCCATAGAATAAAATGGCTTCACTGGGTAAACCATCTCTTCCGGCTCTACCTGTCTCTTGATAATAGCCTTCAATGTTCTTAGGTAGATCTGCATGAATTACATAACGCACATTGCTTTTATTGATCCCCATTCCAAAAGCAATGGTTGCGACCATGATATTGATATCATCTTTTAGAAACAAATCTTGTCGCTGATCGCGTGTTGTTTTATCCAATCCTGCGTGATACGCTTCTGCATTGAATCCATCTGCCTTCAAATCCTCTGCTAATTTTTCAGTTGCATTTCTACTCAAACAATAGATGATACCACTATCCTCTTTATGCTGTTCCAAATAATCTACCAACTCATCATAATAATTACGCTTGGGTTTCACATAATAGGTGATATTGGGTCGATTGAAACTGTTTTCAAAAACACGGTAGTCTTTGAGTTGGAGTTGATCAATGATATCTTTTTTAGTCAAGCCATCCGCAGTCGCAGTCAGCGCAATCACGGGAACAGAAGGAAACTGAATTTTTAATTCATGCAAAATGCGGTATTCCGGTCTGAAATCATGTCCCCACTGACTGATACAATGTGCTTCATCAATAGCAAACAAGGCAGGCGATGCCTGTTCTTTCAAAAATTGAAGCAGATTGATCTCAGATCCCACCAAACGTTCCGGCGCTACATAGAGCAGTTTCAACTCATTGTTACGCAACTGTTGTAAAATGGCTTCCCGTTCAGAAGGATGCTGTGTGCTGTTGAGAAATGCTGCTTTAACACCTGATAACAATAATGCATCTACCTGATCTTTCATGAGCGCGATTAAGGGACTCACTACAATAGTCACGCCTTCCAGACACAATGCAGGTACCTGATAACACAAACTCTTACCACCGCCCGTTGGCATCAATACAACCGCATCTTTCCCGCTCAGCAAATGATCAATGATCGCTTCCTGATTATGCCGGAACGAAGTATAACCAAAAACAGATTGTAAAATACTTGCAGGTTGTGCCATCATGAAAATCTCCATTGATCAGATGCGCAAGATAAGGGCAGAAATGCGAGGATGGCAATAGGTATTTATACGCAATTTTTGCGTAAGAGACAAGAACGAAGAAACAGGTGACAAGAAAGCGACAAGCTGCAAGCTACATGCTGCAAGACTTCATACTATCGGATTTCTTTTTCGCCGGACTGAAGTCCGGCGCTATTTAAAAGAAAACTTGAATATTGTTTCTTAAACCTTCCTTGTTTCGTGTTTCTTTATTCTTGTTTCCTGTTTCTTATTCTCACGGATCTCTTATTCGCCGGACTGAAGTCCGGCGCTATTTAAAAGAAAACTTGAATATTGTTTCTTGAACCTTCCTTGATCCCTGTTTCTTTGTTCTTGTTTCTTGTTTCCTATAGTTCTCTAATCCATATATTTCTATAACTCAACGGATTACCCCCGTCATTACCATGATCTTGTAAGATGATGGGTTCTTTGTCGCCATGCTTTTTATAGCTGGCCGGACCAATCCATTCTGTTCCTCCCTTGATCTCTACATTGTTTTGTACCAATACCCCATTGTGAAATACGGTGATTCTTGCGGGTGTTTGTATTTGTCCATCTGCATAAAACTGCGGCGCTGTAAAAATCACATCATAAGATTGCCACTCTCCGGGTTTTCTGCTGGCATTCACCAGCGGAATATGTTGTTTGTAGATGCTGGCTGCTTGTCCGTTTACGTAGGTGGGGTTATTATAAGAATCCAATACTTGCAATTCGTATTTGCCCATGAAAAAAATACCACTGTTCCCCCGTGATTGTCCGTTTCCTGCAATCACCGCCGGTGCTTTCCATTCTATGTGTAACTGGCAACTACCGAAACCTTGTTTGGTTTCAATATCACCCGACATTTTCACTACGGTCAATGATCCATCTTTTTCAATTTTCCAACCGGGCTGTCCACCACCTTTTTTTTGAAAGCTGTTGAGATCTTTTCCATTAAAAAGTACGATTGCATCTGAAGGTGCATCAGTGTTGGTTTTACCGGGTGTAACCACTGTGGGAACAGGCTCCCATTGTTCTGTTTTTTTAGATTCTTTCACCAGACTGTCTATATTCAGTCTTTGTGCCTGTGTAAGGGTTCCGCACAGAATGGCAGTCATCAGCAGTAGCTGTTTTTTCATATGTTCCTTGCTTTGTAGTTGATAAATGAGGGTATAATTTAAGAAGATTTTATCAGATACCCTGATCTGCTTTTAAGCAGCTGTTTCTGACTGCTTCCATACATGAATAGCCACACCATTTTCCTGATCCGGTTCATCGGGATATTCATCTGCTTGCAAGCGAATTCTTTGTGTAATATCATTCAATGCGGCAATCCTTTGTACAGTATATGGAATGGTATCTAAGCCTGAAACAAACTTTAGTATATAGTTATAAATGCCAATGATATTACCGGCCAATACAGTTGTACCTGCTACCTGATTGGTGATTAAAAGCGACAATGCAATCACCACCATCACCATCAATTCCATCATTCCAAAATTCCATGCTTCCTGATCACTGATCCTTATTTGCCATTTACGAAGATTATTGAAATGTTTTCGAATAGCAATTGAGTCGCCTGAAGAAATGACATTGACTTGTTTTTCTAACTCGTCATTCTTCAGTTGTGTCAAACGTTTCATTTTCTTGCCATAAAAATAACTGATAGTCATTACCGGCAAGAGTATAGCGAGACAAAGCAGTACAACTGAGGATTGATAAAAGAATAGTAAGATCATAGACCCCAGAATATTATAGACTGCTTCAATGATATATACCAGATCGAATTCCAGAAAATCTACAAACTCTCTGGCAAGCGTTGAATGAGCACTTAGTTTAGAAACCTCTTTGGCTTTTATTTTTCGCGAAAGAAAATGAGTCACTAGTGAAGTATAAATAGCAGAATAGGTACGGGTATCATAACGATGTCGAATAGTACCAATTACCAACCATACAAAATGTACCAATGACAATAATATCAATCCTCTGTAGGAATGTTCCATCAAATCATTGATCGCCATTCCCAGAAAAAAAGGACGTAATAAAGCCCCTGTCATTTCCAATGAAAACAACACATAGGTAATGCCTAATCTCATTTTGTGCGCTTGCACCAACTTACCCAAAACATTCATTCTAATCATACACATCAGTTCATTACAATACATTCACAATCGCCTGCATCAGACCATTGAAGCAAAAAAATTGGGTTAGTAGTTGGACAATTGAACCAGCGCTTCGTTTAAGAACGACGAGTACTTTCTCTTTGTGTTATGGTATTACCCGTTGTGCCGGTGATCCGTTTTCTGCAGTTGGTGGAACCGCATTGGCATTCAAAAGGCTCCATGTGTTCATCCAAGAATGTGGCGTAATCGAGGGTTAGTTCTTCACCTTGTTCTATATGTCGGATGGCGATGACATTCAAGCCATCATAAGCAGTATTTGGTTGGCAACTGTGGTTTTGCGGAGCCCATGCTGCCGGATCATTATCCCAGAGCAAAAATACTTCATTGCTTACCGGATAAGCATAGCGACGAAAAATTTCTTTTTCAACATCATTCCAATGTGTTTCTACATGACGTTTTGTGACCATGCGTTGAGACTGTTCTTCGCCCATGAAAATCACTTCATTACACATGATAGATCGTGTTGCATAAATACCAAAACCGGACAATGCATTTCCTTTGATCTGATATTTTTTCTGCATGCGTAAGTGACGTGAAATTCCTTCTTCAATCATTTTTTTTAAAAATCCGGCCTGACCAATTCCATCATATTGTAAAATATAATCTGCCGATCCTTCATATCCATCTGTATAAAAAACAGAGCAGGTAAAATTGATTTCCAGGAAATACAAGTGCTGATTTGCATCCATTCTAAAATCCAGTCTGGCATAACCCACGCCATTGAACCCTTTGAAGATTTTAATAGCAGCTTCTTTTAACGCATCACTGATTCTAGTATCCTTACAAGGAATATTGGCAGAAGGATGTAAGGCTGATGTTTTTAATGCATAGGTCTTGAATTGATACCCTTCCGGAAAAATAAATTCAACCGGTTGAAAAGCCGTAGCGGTTTTTCCATTGGCATCAGCCATCACTAAAACCGTGAACTCTCTTCCTTCAATATATTGTTCGATCAATAACTGTGGATATTCCGGCAATAATAGCTGTACCTGTTGCAATAACTCTTCTCTATTGTGCACCAAGGAATGTTCATCAATGCCAAGACTGTCTCCCGCTTTAGAAGGTTTTACAAACAATGGAAAAGGAATATCAACCGTATTCAAATCATCTAAATCATTCACCAATGCGTAAGCAGGTGTAGCAACCCCCTCACAATAAGCCAAATATTTCATGATCTCTTTAGATGGATCATATAATTTGGTATTAGGTCCCGTATAAGGTAACCCTAATAACTCCAAGGTATAGATCACATCAATGGAAGGAACTTCCCATTCCAGATAGCCTTCGCAAAGGTTGACGAATACATCATAGTTTTTGTATTGTAACGCTTTCAGTTGTTTGTAGGTAGTGAGTTTATTCAGAAACACATGATCAACCTCGGCGCCGGGTAGTAATGAAGAAAGATCTCTTGGCGGATCATAATTTTTATAATCGACATTGGTAGTGCTGTAATCGGGTTGCAGTACACAAATTTTTTTACCCTTTGCCCAGTTATTATTCACCGTATCTACTGTTGTTTTCACGAAACTTTATTTAATATCCTGCATACACCGGAGCGGGTTGGTATTTCTCCGTTTGTTTCAATTGATGACGTTTCACTGCTTCTGTAAGAATGGTTTGTATCAGTGTAGTAAAACTTTCATCATTCACTTTTAGGATAGCACCAATGGAAGTATAATCTTCATCCTCACTCAATCCGCATTGAGCATTCACTTCGAGTACATACAATTCTCCGGTATTAGCATCTTGTCGGATATCCACTCTTGTATAACCCGTTCCTTTTACTGACAGGAATGCAGCCAGACTCAGTGCTTTTATTTGGTCTTGAAGTGATGTAGGCGCTTTTTGATATTCATAAAAATTTTCATCGGAAGGCATGGGTGTTTCTTCTTCATAGATCTCCCATAAACGATCAAATGACAAGAATTTTTCTTTTTCGGGAAGAGAGGAATGAAATACTCTTTCCACCGCATCATACACCCTGCAATGATCCGGTTCATACCATGAACCCACAATCATAGTAGTAAATTCAGGACCCTGAATAAATTGTTCTGCTATGATTCCATCGGCCGCCAAATTCCATCCACGGTAGCCTTTGAACATTTCCATCACTTGCTCTTTTAGTTCTTGTTCATTACTTACCACATTGCGAATACCCACGCCCATGCTACCACCGGAAACAGCCGGTTTTACAATCAACGGGATTCCCAATGCTTGAACTACTTCTTTTGTGGCATCTTCCGGTACTAAAATGGTTTTCCATGCTGCAGTAGCAACTCCCCCAGCATCAAAAGCTTTTTTCATCGGGATTTTAGAAGTGGTGATCCGATAAAAATATTCATCAGCACCGGTATAGATCAATCCTGATGATGCTAATAATTGTACCACTGAAATACCGGGTGTTCCATTGACTTCATCGCCATCACAAAGATTAAGTACGATGGGAAAACTTTTTCCGCTTTGCTTTTCATTGAGAATCGTTGCAATGATAGCTGCATAATCTTCCATTGTTACAGGCTGCCATTGCCAATCCATATTCAATGCAGCAAAAACACGTGTATACTCACCGATGCTCTGTGAAAAATCGTAGTAATAATCAATGTTCGGATCATTTGTTACCAAAGAAGGAGCCAGTACCCAAATTTTTAAACGACCATATTCCTCCGCAGTTAATAAATTCATCAACATGTAAATCTTATCTGTTTTTCAGTTGCAGGTGTATAAATGAATTCAAACGATAGGCTTGCAAAATTTCTTCTCTTAATGCAGCAGCACCTTCAATAATACCTAAACAGTTTTTAGCGCCACAAGTACAGTTAAATGCGCTTGCCATTTTCCATTCTGTAGAAGGATAAAAAAATACCATTTCATCACCCGGCTGAACTGCTTTCAACGCTGTCAATTGTAAATTATCTGTATCGAAGAATACATTGGGATCACAACTATGATTGGTATACTGCAAACAATCAGGAGATAAAAGAATATGTTTTCTCAAACCCAATTGTAAAGTTTTATAACTAGGTGTATCTACAATTTCAGCAGCACTGAATTCACAAATGATTTCTCCCTGATCAAAAAAAGCATTGGCGTGTAAAGAAAATTGTCCGGTTGCGGGGTTTCTAACTACCCTTGCAAAATCAACCCGATCATTCTTGAGCGGTTCGGGAATCACGAGTGGGAGTGGTATCATGCCGGGTTTATCGTTGGTTGCTTAAAGTTCTCCAATAGAACAGTATACCTGTATGAATTACAGCGTTTATTAGTCCACATTTTGAATATGAATTATCAACAATGAACAGCTTGTTACAGGATTTAATAACTTGCCGGTAAAGAATCACTGACCATTATGCCACAACATACCCCGGAACAAGCATTTGCCGCATTGAACCTGAGTTTACCTCCCGCTCCTGAACCGCTTGGTTTGTATAAGCCTTGTTTGGTTGATGGCGAGTACTTGTATTTATCCGGACACGGTACTTTACAAAACGATGGCAGCTGGATTGTAGGTATTGTTGGATTGGATATGGACAAAGAAGCAGCTAAGCTGGCAGCCCGACAAGTTGGATTGGCCATGATTGCCACCATTAAAAAAAACATAGGCAGTCTTGATAAAATCAAGCGTGTGATCAAAGTTTTAGGGATGGTCAATGCTGTTCAGGGTTTTGCAGATCATCCTTTTGTAATCAATGGTTGTAGTGAATTGTTTGCTGCGATCTGGGGACCCGATAATGGTATTGGAGTAAGAAGTGCCGTAGGAATGAGCTCCTTACCCGGAAATATTCCTGTTGAAATTGAAGCCATTTTTGAATTACATGTATGAATCATCATCAAGATAACTGGTATACAGTAACTGATCCATCTGTATTGGATACACCCGCATTATTGGTATATCCTGAACGTGTGCAACACAATATTGATGCGGCGATTCATTTGGTAGGTGACCCTTCAAGACTCAGACCACATATCAAAACACATAAAACGCAAGAAGTTACTGAGTTACTGATACGTTCAGGCGTACATCAATTCAAATGTGCTACGATTGCCGAAGCAGAGTTGTTGGGAATCTGTAAAGCAAAAGATGTGTTGCTGGCATATCAACCCGTTGGACCTAAATTGAAACGTTTTCTTGCACTCATTGAACATTATCCGGATACACAATATGCATGTTTAACAGATACGATTGCTGCGGCACAAGAAATAGCGCATGCTGCCCAACAAGCAAATATTGTTCTCCCTGTTTTTATCGATTTGAATGTGGGGATGAACAGAACCGGTATTGCACCGGAAGATGCATTGAGTCTAGTTGATTTTTGTTTACAACAATCATCTATTCAACTTGCCGGATTGCATGCTTATGATGGACATATCCGTCATCCTGATCCCATAGAAAGAAAACAAATTTGCGATGCTGCATTTGCAAGAACAAAAGCTTTGCAAAAAAAGATAGAAGATCAGTATGGGAGCACTTTATCCATTATTGCAGGTGGTAGTCCCAGTTTTCCTATTCATGCGCAAAGAGAAAACATGGTTTGCAGTCCGGGTACATTTGTGTATTGGGATCATGGCTATGCTTCTTTATTTCCTGAACAACCTTTTATTCCTGCAGCATTGGTTTTAACAAGAATTATTTCTTTACCTGCTCCCGGAATGATCTGTACAGATCTTGGTCATAAATCTGTTGCAGCTGAAAATCCATTGGATAAAAGAGTGGTGTTTTTGAATGCTCCTGAATTAAAAGCCATTTCACAAAGTGAGGAACATTTGGTTTTGGCCGCACCTGAAAATCATACTTACCGACCCGGTGATATTTTATACGGATTACCGATGCATATTTGTCCAACCTGTGCTTTATATGAAAGAGCCATTACTATTATCCGGCATCAAGTAGAGGGGGAATGGATGATTCGTGCACGCGATAGAAAAATTCAATACTGAATAAACAGTACCATTATAAACAACTGTAAATCAACTAATAATTGATTGGGTACCAAACTGGCATCCTATTTGCACTATACAGGTATAAAACTTTGAAACATGAAGAAAGTACTATTACTCTTATTGATTTCGTTGGGATACTTGAGTCAAGAGAGTGCACATGCACAAATACGTATCAATGCCAACATTAATATTGGAAACCAGCCTTTATGGGGACCTGTTGGGTATGATTATGTAGATTATTACTATATGCCTGATATTGATGTGTATTATCATGTTCCGCAGCGCCAATTCATTTACCTGGATGGTGGCAGATGGATTTTTGCAGCTTCTTTACCGGGTAGATACAGAGGTTATAATTTATATGCATCCCCAAAAATTGTGATCAATGAGCCCAGACCTTATCTAAGAGCAGATGTATATCGTGTAAAATATAAAAACTGGAAAGGGCCGAAACAAATTGTAATCAGAGACAGTGATGATGATCGTTACAGAAATCATCCGGGTAAAGGCAATGGTCGTGGAAATGGTAACGGAAAAGGGAAAGGAAAAAACAAAGGATAACATATACCCCCTTGATGAAAAAAGCTGTTCGTTCATCGGGCAGCTTTTTTATTGTACTATAAGCCGTCCATTCAGTGTTCGATTATTGGCTTGCATGATCACATAAAAATAAATGCCTCTTTGCAATAAAGGCATGCGAAGCTGATTACGAAATCCTGTTAGGGATTCTTTCATCATCAATCTGCCAAACACATCGTACAAACGAAATTCTCGATTATCAGGATCCGCATCCATAATATTTAACGCAGCGCCCGGCTGTATCGGATTTGGAAATACATAATACGCTGCTGTACCAAAAAGAAGTACTTGCTCCGGTTGTGTATAATAAGTAGCTCCATTTTGCAATTCAATTTTTGCACGATACACATTCAATCCATTATTGGCAGGAGTAGTAATTATTAACTGGTTAGTAGTAACAGGTGCTATTTCGCTAAACGCTGCAAATCCGGAAGCGGTTAATTTTTCAAATACCACTTTTACAACCTGATAAGTTGTACCCAGCTGTAAACTAAGTCTTGCAGCATTCGTACCGGAGGGGTCTGCAATAAATCCACTGATATAACAAGCCACTTGTTGTTGTCTATAATCAAATGTGTAAGCACGTCTTCCTTCTATTTGCGATGGTAGTATGGGTGCTACACTGAAAAAACTATACGGATTATTCTGCTTCAATTGAATCAAAGCGGTATCACTAAGTGTAATAAACGGTTCGAGATATTTTTCTCCAAGTCTATATACGCGATAGCTGTCAACTTTCGCTTTTTGCCAATAGATCAGGAATGAATCTGAACAATTGAAACCAGTATTGATCTGTAAATTGTTAGAGATGCCAACAGTATCACTCAACCAAAATCGCTGTGCTATCTTCATACGTAACTGAATAGCAGCCGCAGTATCAGGTGGTTGCCACTGAAAATAGCGTTGCGCAAGATCCACGCCGTGAGCTACTGTTTGCCAGTTACCATCATTTAATTTGTATTCTAAAGTAGCCGTGTCCGTTATTGTGCTTTCCCAGCGTATTGTATTTTTTCTTGCAGGATCAAGTAAGTCATCTTTTACAGGATAACTAAATACAAAATGTGAACTCGTATCAAATTGCCAGGCAATCACAAATGCTTGTTTAAATAGTGGAATAGATGCTCCTATGATTTTGATGTTATAGTTACCCGGAGGAGGTGTGGCAATGGTTATTTGTTCATGATTATTGAGTGTATCTCTTTTTCTTACTGCAGGTTTACGCAACGAATCTGCGTGTGGAAAGGAATTCAAAACCCAGGGTTGCCATGTTTGAGAACTTGACGGATGTTCTAATACCAAGTCTAAATCATTCACCAACGCCTTGTAGGAATTGCCTTGTCCTGGATGATCTGTCCAGCTAAGTGTTACTTTCAAATTAACCGCCCCATTGGGTATCGTGATTGAATGCAATCGCTGTTCTTGATCACTGACCAAGTCATGCAAAAACCTATTTTCTTGAATGGTTTGTATAGCCCTGTAAGCATTCACCATTCCATATCCCGAAATAAAATCAGGACCGGGTGATTCAATATCATCGGCACTGTTAAATAGAACAGCACGAATCATATCATTATTAGCTTCTCTACTATTTTTTTGCTGATAGGACTGCTGTACTAAAGCAGCAATACCAGAAACGATCGCAGCAGCTCCTGAAGAACCATCCTCACCTAAAGCAACCAATTCTGGTTTTAACCTACCATCATAAGCAGGTCCGCGAGAGCTAAGTGGTGGCACCACTCCAAAAGAATCGATTGCACCAACTGATATAGTATTCTTCGACATTTTAAAACTGCCGGTGAGATTGGCAAAACCATTGATACCTGCATAGTTTCCCGACGAAGAGGTTTGCATGCCCTGATTTCCTGCGGAAAAAACATGCAGTAGGCTGGTCATCTCAACATTTGTCTGTTGATCATACGCGGCAGCATCCGCCCCATAATAGTTTTCGATACCTGTTCCGTAAGAATGATTTTGAACACGCACACGCATCTGCATCAAGTCAGATAATGGATCCGGAAGTAGATTCGCAAAATCTGATGAAGCAATAGAAGCCCCATAAGCAAACCCTTTCCCCGTATAATAAGTATTTCCTCCTCCTGCTGCTATAGTTGCCATAGTAGTGGCATGTGTTTCCATTCTGGGTGATGCCAGCGATGAAGAAAGATAGCGTCCTTTAAAATCAATATCTGCTGTATCTAATTTGTTTTCTTTGATGGAAATAATTCTACCACTACCATTGATCGATGGCCATGTACGATGTGCGAGATTGCCTTTATTGGCAGATAGATCAAACCCGGTCAATTCTCTTTCTACCCTTGGTGTAGATACGGGCGCAATGAATACAATAGAAGGATCTGGTATTACATGATCTTCCATCCATTTCCATGAGGTTTTGATTTGGATGTATTTGCCGGATACATACATCACCGTTACCGAATCCCTTGATGCTACCCATTGCTTTACGATGGCTGTATCGATGGTTTCAATCAGCCATGTTTGTTGTAAATGATCGTTATCAGTTGCTGTTGGCATGATAAAGCCCGAAGGAAATTTCCAAAGATCATTCACAGACATCAACTTGCCCTGAGGTAAAAGAGACGCAAGGATTTTAGGATCTTGTATCCGTACAATGGCAATGGTATCTGCCAGTTTTCTGAGAACCTGTGTATGGGGAGGTAGTTTTCCGGTGCATGCAAATACGTTTTTTGTTGAATCTTTTTTGAACGAATACGCATTAGATGATTCAACAAAACTTTTCAGCACATCCGGGATGATTTGTCTGCGCATAGATTGAGACTGGACAGACAGAGCAACAAATAAGGATAAACAAACCAAAGCACTTCTCATGTATATAGGAGACTGGAATATTAAAGATAGGTAAATCGTTTTTTCAGTTATCTACGTATCTAAAATAAGAACGGACTGCAATTTTTTTCGTGTTTGTGAATCAGTTTGCTGTTTTGCAACAGCGTTGCCCAAATTTGCTTTCGTCTGATTCATACATTGCTTAAATTCAGTCTGAAATCCAATGATGCTGTAAACCATTTGTAAAATCCAAACTAAAACACATGAGAAAAAACATGCGCCTTTCTTTAGCTGTTATTGCTTTATTGATAACAGCTGTTTCCTGTCAAAAAGCAGTTGCTCCTGAGCAAGAAATCCAAAAAGAAATCTCACAAGATGTTATTAACAGTGTAAGAGCACTGGGCTTCTCTGCTGATAATATTATCGCCGAAGAAGGCGGTTATATTGTTGAAGGAGATATTTTTATTCCTACCAATGAATTGAAGCGCTCTTTAAATGGAGCCATTTTGCGCGTTGGTGAAGTGGAGCAGTACCGAACTACGAACTTGGTAACACGCTTACCAAGAACCATTACTGTTGCATTGACCAGCAGAATTGATGCAGCCATTTATGGTCCTGTTCTGGATGAAGTGGTTCGTCGATTTAATGCTGAAAATTTACAAATTACTCTTCAGAGAGTAAGTTCAGGAGCCAATATCACTTTCGATCGTGCAAGTGGTAGCTATCTGGCTTCTGCAGGTTTCCCAACTGCAAGCGGAGATCCTTTTAATTCTGTAAAAGTAAATACCAGAGCAATCGGCTCCGGAACCTCTTCTACCTTTATCAATTATGCAGCAACCATTTTTGCGCATGAGTTAGGACATTGTATTGGTTTCCGTCATACAGATTATATGAACCGTGCCTATAGTTGTGGTGGCTCTGCTGTAAATGAAGGTGCTTCTACTGTTGGAGCTATTCATATTCCCGGCACACCTACCGGACCCGATCCTAATTCATGGATGTTAGCTTGTATTGGCAGCGGTGTAAACCGTCCATTCAACGCCAACGATAAAACAGCATTGGCTTATTTGTATTAATACTTAAGACCTCATTATCTAACAAACTAGAATGGTTTACAGCAAGAAGGGCGACAGAATCTGTCGCCCTTCTTTATTTCAGTATAAAAGATAGTTACGCTTCTTTCTCTTTTCTTCTGCTATTTCTTCCAACCGCATAATGTGGTTTCAGGTCTTTATAAATTTGGCCAAATTGTTCACTTCCCGATAATGCTGCATTTTTTGAATTATGGAAATAAGCCCTGGTTTGCTTTAAGATTTCATTACCCAACAATAGTTTCGCATCTTCCATTTTGGTTTTTACTTCTTCCAATTCATGTAATAACTCATTGTATTGTTTGTATAACTGAATATAATTGTTACAAGTGTTGACATCTACATAAGAAGGAACTGTAGCGGGATTTTTACGCATAGATAAAACCGCCTTCTCCACAAACTCTTTCTTTTTATCATTCAACTTGAACATACTTCTGCGTTCGGCAGGCTTTAATTTGATATTCTGCGGAAGCATATTTCTGAGTGCGGCAATATGCTGCCTGAACGACATTAATTCTGATCCTACAAAGCTTCTGAAAGAGGCCATAAGACGTTATTTTTTACTATAACGTTCATTCAAATTAGAAAATTGCTCATTCTGCGCATTTTAATCTAGCCCTTACGATTAATGAGGTAAGCACCCCCAATCAACATCAATACACCCATTATTTTACCCCAGTTAATGGGACTTTGCTTAAATCCAAATAGCCCGAAATGATCAAATACAAGGGCAAATAATAGCTGTCCGGCAATCACCAACGCAAATACATTGGCTGAACCGATCTGTTGAACGGAAAAAATAATGACAGTTACAAAGAACGCCCCAAGTAAGCCCCCCGAAAATTTATACCACTCTATTTGTTGTAATTGTTGGGTACTCGGTAATGTTTGTTTAGTAAGCAGAATGATCAATGCCAGTGCAATGGTTCCTACCACAAAAGAAATAAATGCCGCCACCCACTGATTGTTCACGGCTGTTTTTAACTGACTGTTCACGCCCGCTTGCGTGGTAATCGTTAATCCCGCCAACAGGGGCAGGATATAAACCAGGTATTTCATGAAATGATGTTTGGTATAAAAGTTTATGACTGTCTTTGTCTCCCGCCTCTTGGTGGACCCGATCTTCTGTTTCCGTTGGATCTTCTGTTTTGTCCGCCTTGTCTGGGTGCACGGGGATGATAAGCAGGCGTTGCGCCAAATTCTTCAGGTACGGTTCCTTTTAAAACCGGCTCACCGAGTAGTGTTTCAATGGCGGCAAATTTGTTTTGTTCTTTTTCGCTTACCAGTGTAAAAGCCGTGCCCTTGCTGGCTGCACGGGCTGTTCTGCCGATACGGTGTACATAGTCTTCTCCATCATTGGGCACATCAAAATTGATAACAAGATCAATATCTTCTATGTCAATACCCCTGCTCAAAATATCTGTAGCCACCAATATATTCAGCTTCTTATTTCTGAAGTCTTGTAGTACCTGCTCTCGTTTGGTTTGATCCAGATCAGAATGAATTTCTTCTGCAGAAAGTTTGGCACGCTTCAATTCTGTTGTCAGTTGTTTTACATTTTGTTTCTTGGAACAGAAAACAATGACATTTTGAAACTTATTACTACCCAGCATATCTTTTATGATGGGAATCTTTTGTGGTTCGTATACAATAAAAGCTTTTTGAACGATTTGTTCCGGTGGTTTGGAAATAGCGATATTGATTTCTACCGGTTCGCGTAAAATCTTTCTCGCCAGCTCTCTCATTTTCATCGGCATGGTGGCTGAGAAAAGCAGGTTCTGTCTTTCTTTGGGCAGAAAAGAAATGATCTTCATGATATCATCATTGAATCCCATATCCAGCATTCTGTCTGCTTCATCCAATACCAAATACTTTAAGCCTTTGAGCTTTACATATCCCATGTTCAGGTGTGCAATCATTCTACCCGGTGTACAAACCACAATATCTACCCCCTGTGTCAAAGCTTTCTTCTCGGCATTAAAAGAATCACCCCCACTTCCTCCATATACCGCAATAGAACTTACGTCTGTGAAGTAAGAAAGCCCTTCCAGACTTTCTGCAATTTGAATGGCCAATTCGCGTGTAGGAACAATGATCATGGCATTGATCTCATGAGAATCATGCGGAACCGTTAATAAACGATGTATCAGTGGCAGTAAAAAAGCAGCTGTTTTTCCGGTACCGGTTTGTGCAGAAGCAATGATATCTTTTCCTTCTAAAATGGGTACCATCACCTGTTGTTGAACCGGTGTGGCGGTTTCATAACCCATGGCATCAATACCATCTAAAATGCGTTGATCAAGCCCTAAATCTGTAAACTTCAAATTGGTCTGTATTTAATTGAATTCCTGTAAAGATACTGTTTAATGTTCGCGTCTTAGAAAACAAACTAGAACCAGCCGTTACAGTCTCTCATACAAAGCTCTTAATTTCTCTCGGGTCATAATCTTCTCCCAGTCTTTTCCCAAAGCATTCTCCCACAAGGGTTTCATACCTATTGAAACGTTAATCATCGTATCAAACTGTTCATCTGTGAGTCCTTTACAGATCCCTTGAGGGATATCGATCTTATTTTTTTCAACCATGTATTTGAATTCTTTTACCCCTGCCGGATAGTATTCTTCCAGATGATTCATCACAATACAATTACCAATTCCATGTTTGGTGCCGAGTAAATAGCTGAGTCCATAACTCACGGCATGTGCAACACCCACCTGAGAATACGCAATACTCATTCCACCTGCATAGGAAGCCATCATCAGTTGATCATCGCTCTCATCATCCCAATGATCTTTGGCTACAAATACTTTCTGACAAAGCTCCAATGCTTTCTCGCCATAACTTTTGCTGAATTCATTCAGGTAAGTACCTTCCAAACTTTCGATGCAGTGTATATAACAATCCATTCCGGTATAAAAACGTTGATTCACGGGTGCGTACTTAGTCAATTCCGGATCCAATACAATTTGATCAAAAGGTGTAAAATCGCTGTTCATTCCCAATTTCCTTGTAGGACCGGTAAGTACGGTTGTTCTACTTACTTCTGCTCCGGTTCCACTCAGGGTAGGAATACCCGCTTTATATACTCCCGGAAACTTCACCAGATCCCATCCCTGGTAATCGGCAGAAGAGCCGGGGTTATTCATCATCAGCGATACAGCTTTCGCCAGGTCCATGGTAGAACCACCACCAATACCTATGATACCACTAACGGTTCCAAAGCTTTCCTTTAAACTATTCGCCAAAGCATCTACCTGCGTTGTTTTAGGCTCGTAGGTAACATCAGCAAAAATGATCTTGTCTTTTCCACGCAAGGGTATTCTGTTCACCAATGGCTTACCCTCAAAGAAATGATCGACCAGAAAAATCATGGGTGCATCTGCTTTTCTCCGAGGCGCCAGTATCTCATCTAGCTGGTTAAAAGCCCCTCTACCAAAGACAACATAATCCACCATTTTAAAATTGCGAAAGCTCATATCAAAAATTTTGAATCCCTATAATAGTACAAACATAGTCAGAACGATTTACTTCCTAAAGATCTCTTAGCCAAAACAAGGCTGCCGGCTTAAATTTCAACTAAATTTTATTTGATTAAAGTCATTCGATGGTTTTACAGAATAACTTTGAAAAAACATATTCTCCTTATACCTCAGGTAATAATTAGCTAACTATTTCGTTATTGACTGTTTTATAAGAAACCGGCAATTTTGAGAGCTTTTATGTTCAGATTGCGTAAATTAATGTCTTAAATATTCCCTAGCGGGAGCCAATCATTATTATTTGCCCGATGACTTTAACTGGGACTATTACGTTCTGCTTCACATTCCTATCCGGATCTATTGGAAGGGACTTTCTCAAATTCATGAATCCGGAAAATCTCATGGCAGGTGTGGAGATCATGTCTGTGTGTATTTTGTTGGTCGTAGCATTGATCTATATACAAACGATTGCTAAAAAAAGGCTTTTCTTTCACACCGAACGTATCAAAAGTAATATTGAAGTATGGATCAGTCATATCATTTTGGAGGAAACGATTGAAGGTATTGAGATCCCTAAAAAATTCTTCCGGATGTTAAATGATCCTAAAGCCAGACAGGTAGCGATTGATGAGTTGATCAAATGCAAAAAAAATTTTTCAGGTTCCGTTGCAGATAATATTGTTGCCTTGTACAACAAGTTGGGACTTCGGGAAGATTCTTTATTAAAAATGAAGAATAAGCGAAAATGGTATATACAAGCCAGGGGTATTCAGGAATTGTATTTAATGGATCAAAAAAACCTGTTGACAAAAATTTATCGCGAAACCAATAGTAAACATGAGTTTGTTCGTTCAGAAGCACAGATAGCAGTCATTCATCTGACGGGTTTTAATGGTCTTCGCTTTTTGGATGTGATTAGTTATCCGCTTACTTTGTGGCAACAAATTAAATTGCTGGAACAACTAAAATTATTTGGAAAGAAAGAAGATTTATCTGATAGAATACCCAAATGGTTAGCATCCAAAAACGATACTGTTGTTGTATTTGCACTAAGGCTTGCTGCGGAATATCAGCAGTTTGCTGTTAAAAACAATGTGATAGACTGTCTCGTACACCCAGCTAAAATTGTTCGAACCCAAGCGATCAAGACCCTTATTGTATTATCAGATGAGAAAACACCCTTTATGCTAGTAGGCTATTTTGCAAAAGAAGATTTTGAGAACCAAGCACATATTCTCAATAGTCTTCTGAATATGGCTACCGACGACCAAAAAGACTTTATGATCAGATTATTGGATGCCCCTGATAATATTATTAAAGTAAAAGCTGCTGCTGTACTAGTCAATAATTGTACAAATGGTATGCAAGTCGTTGAACAAAGAGCGGCAATAGAGCCTGAACCGTTTGAAAGAATACTCAGACATGTAAAAAGTGTGAAATGAACTGGGATACAGTTTTAAATATTGTTTTTGATATACTCACGTATGGAATATTTATTTATTCCACACTACTATTATTATCCTATATCGCTATTGCTATTTTTTCAATAGGAGAAACGAGAAAGTACATCCATAAAAATAGTTTTACAGATTATAGGATTCTTGCTTCATCTACGCATGCTCCATCTGTAAGTATTCTTGCGCCGGCTTATAATGAGGGAATGACCATTGTAGAAAATATCAGGTCCTTACTCTCTATATATTATGTAAACCTCGAAGTAATCGTCATCAATGATGGTAGTAAAGATGATTGTTTACAAAAAATGATTCAAGCCTACGATTTGGAGAAAATTGATTATTTCGTTGATTATAAAATTCAAACAAAAGAAGTTAGGGGTGTTTATAAAAGCCGCAATCCTATTCATCATAAACTATTGGTGGTAGATAAAGTAAATGGTGGTAAGGCAGACGCGTTAAACGTGGGTATTAACATCTCTTCCAATAAATACCTTGTTTGCATAGATGTGGATTGTATTCTGGAGCAGGATGCTTTATTAAAAATGGTAAAGCCGTTCCTCGAACAAACTAATGAACGCGTTATTGCTTCCGGTGGTGTTGTTCGTATTGCCAACTCTTGTATTGTTGAAGATGGTCGTTTGGTAAAGGTAAAATTGGCGGAAGATTATTTGCCAAGAATGCAGATACTCGAATATATCCGTGCATTTATTTTAGGAAGAATGGCCTGGAGCCGATTGAATGGATTGATGTTGATCTCCGGAGCATTCGGTGCTTTTGATAAGGAAATTGCCATCAAATGCGGTGGCTATGATCATAATACGGTTGGAGAAGATATGGAATTGGTGGTGCGTATGCGTCGTTATATGGAAGAGCGCAATGAAAAATACCGTGTAACGTATATTCCCGATCCGCTTTGTTGGACAGAAGCACCCAGTTCTTTTGATATTTTAGGCAGACAACGTAATCGATGGACCAGAGGAACGATTGAAACATTGAAGTTTCACAAGAAAATGTTTTTCAATCCGAAATATGGATTGCTGGGGATGCTGAGTTACCCCTATTGGTTTTTCTTTGAAATGTGCGCTCCGGTTATTGAATTCTTTGGTTTTGTGTGCTTCTTTTTATTTGCAGCTTTTGGCATGCTCGACTGGGGTTTCTTCTTTGCCTATTTACTATTCATTGTTTCATTTGGATACCTGTATTCTGCCTTCGCCATCCTCATGGAAGTGATTACTTATCATCAATACAAACGAAGAGTTGATGTTCTGATTTTATTTTTAACTGCATTGACAGAACCTTTTTACTTTCACCCATTTGTTGTGTGGAGCGCTATAAAAGGATATATTGACTATATCAGAAAAAAGAAGAGTTGGGGTGAAATGACCCGACAAGGATTTGCAAAGAAAACAGCTGATACACCACAGCCCATTACAGTTGTAGAAGAAGAAGTACCGGTTATTGATGCCGTACCTGTTGTAGAAGTAGTGCCTGAACCAATACCTGTGGTTACGGAAGAAGCTACTGTAAAAATTTCTTGGTACAGAAGAATTGTAGCTCCTATTTTGAATCAGATACCGGATGTATTATTCCAGTCGTTCCGTTATTATTTGGGGCACATACTTGCATTATTGCTTTTATTCATCATAGCCAGAGGCGTTGAAATTGGATTGGATTATAAAGAGCATGGAGAACCTGAATTTTTCAAACAAGTAATTCTGTATGGCTTAGCAAAAGATATTGCATTCATGTCCTCGTTAACTATTTGGTGTTTTGTTCCATTTACACTCATCTATGTATTTAGTAAAAAAGTAGCACATATCTCTTTTATTGTTTTGGGTTCACTGGCTGTATTAGTTCAGTTGGCATTGTCGCAATACTTTATACAATCATTTGTACCCTTGGGCGCAGATCTCTGGAGTTATTCATGGGCAGATATTCAACAAACAGTGGGTGCATCTGGTGGATTATCATGGATTGCCATAACGGGCTTATTTATCGCAATCACTTTATCCATTTTTGTTTTGATAAAGCTTCCAAAAAGATTGCTTGCAAATGATGGTATTACCGTATTTTTTATTCTGATGATTGTGACTGCAGGTATTAGAGACTTGAATACAGTCACTGCCGAACTCCAACCCGGAAGAGAATACAGTAACAATTTATCTCTCAATAAATCTTATTATTTCTATTCATCCAGCTTCCAGCGATTTTTCCCGAAAGATCTGGAAGAAGATATTTATCGTGACGATTATCAGTCAGACAATATACTTGCTGATACGGAAATTGATACCAAGAATTATCCATTTCTACATAAATCAGATAGTACTAAAAATGTGTTGGGCAGTTTCTTTTCACGGGAAGACTCTATACCTCCCAATATTGTCATACTCTTGGTGGAAGGATTGGGTAGGGCTTTTAGTAATCAAAATGCATATTTAGGTAGTTTCACACCTTTCCTTGATTCGCTTTCAAATAAAAGTTTATACTGGGAGAATTTCCTAAGTACAGGTGGAAGAACCTTTACAGTACTTCCTTCATTATTAGGCTCGCTTCCTTTTGGAAGTAGTGGATTCAATGAATTAGGCGATCAGATGCCAGCACATTTGTCGATTGCTAATTTGCTTAGATACAATGGCTATCAAACTTCATTCTTTTATGGTGGAGAGGCTTCTTTCGATAATATGGAAGCGTTTTTGAAAAAGACGGGAGTAGAAAAAATCTATGATGAAAGAAGCTTTAATGGATCCAAATACCAAAAACTTCCTGCTTCCTCCTCCGGTTTTAGCTGGGGCTATGATGATGAATCCCTCTTTAAACACGTATTGGCGAAATCTGAAGATGATAGCTTACGATCACAGTTGAATATCATCTTAACAGTAGCAACGCATAGTCCATTCCTGATCAATAATCAGCAGGAATACCTGAATCGTTTTGAAAGAAGAATGAGTGAATTAAAATTTGCTGAAGTACAAAAAAGAAATTATCGAAAATACCAAAATCAGTACTCCAGTATTCTATATGTAGATCATGCGATTCGACAGTTTATCTATGAATACAGTAAAAGAAAAGATTTCAAAAGAACAGTATTCATCATAACAGGCGACCATCGTATGCCTGAAATACCTATGAGTACGAAGCTGGATCGTTACCATGTTCCTTTGATCATTTACTCTCCTATGCTCAATAAAGCAGAGAAATTTTCAGCTGTTTCCAGTCATTTTGATATTGCGCCAACATTAACTGCATGGTTAAAATACAATTATGGCTTGGCTATGCCGAATATAAATACATGGTTGGGTACAGGTATTGATACAGGTAAAGTATTCCGAAACAATCACTCTATTCCACTAAAACAAACAAAGCCTGACTTAATTGACTATGTTAGGGGTTCATATATGCTCAATGGGGATGATCTATTTAAGATCAATGGTAATATGGATTTAGAACCGGATCCAACAAATGATAAGAAGTTTCAATTAAAATCTTCCTTCAACCAATTCAAAAGAAAGAATCTTCAGTTCATGCAAGAAAAGAAACTAATTCCTGATAGCCTTATTCAGAAATATACCCGCTATTAATTCTTATCTTTTTTGATACTATCATGATAATCATTCAGTATAGTGGTTACTAGAGGACGGTATAAACGCCAAAAGAAACTTTTACGCTCGAGTGGTTCTCTTTCTGTATACATCATCCATTTGAACAAAGCCACTCCTTTGAAATAAGAGGAAGAGAGTGAAATAGGATTATCACAGAAATCTGCTGAAAAATAAAAGAACCGATAATCGGAATTCATATGTGTAGTGATCGCCGGAAAAGTTGAAGGTATCTTGTATTGTGCCAATTCCGCCTGTCCGGCCTCATTCACATCTATCCTGAAATCTGAGATTACATGATTCACATTTTGATTGACATTGATGATATCGAACCAAAAAGAGTATTTCATTTTTTCTGGCATGCCATAATGATCCACTCCTTCTTGAGAAGCGTAAATATAGGGTAGTCCGTTTTTTAGATGCTTTTCATTTTCCAGAATCACTACCAGATCATTGTCTGCATTAATAAATGCTACTCCACCTTTTCTAAAAGGCCATTGATCATTATGTGTTCTTTTATAATTCTTGATGAGCCAGCTAGGTATTTCCTTGTTAATGGTTGTATCAAAAGATTCAAAATATCGACCAATCCAACCTGACCAGTGAATACCAAAAGTTTGTTCAAACTTATTTCTGATGGCGGGATCTGTTGGAGAACCAATAGAGTTAAACTCGGTGATAATGAGTTTTCTTTTTTGTTTCATTAATTCCAAAAAATAGAGATCCTGTTTACTCATGCCGCCATATACGATACCGGATCTGTCTTGTATATTACCTTGCTTAAACCATTCATTCCGAAAAACACCATAGGCATCTGTAATATAAGCTGCATCAGCATCTACACTCAACTTCTCTAGCTGAGTAGAATCGAATCGCTCCAATCCTTTTAGCTTATATTTTTCATCTTCTAATGGGAAAAAGCCAAAATAATCTTCATTGGGCTCGTAGCGATCGGTATTATTTTTCAAAAATTTTTCTTGATTCAATATCCAATGCAAAGAGAGGTGTTCTTGTCCTGGATATTCCACAACTGTTTTATCAACAATAGCAATCAGCAATTTTCTACCGGGCAGAAAAAACCAAACTACCAACATCCAGAAAGGCAATAGGAATATCACAATAGCGAGTAATCCTCGCCAAGAACTTTTAATAGGGGATTTTTTATTTAAAACCTTCTCAGACATCCAATACTGAATTGATATTGATTACCGATTGTTTTTGGTAGGTACTCTTGGTTCAACCAGCTACCATCAATCGTGAGTACATTAAATTTGGCAAACTTTTTTCTGAATATAAACCCTGCTTTATAAGAGGTTAGTTGCTGTACCCCATTTAACTGAATTACATTGAGTCTATCGTCGGGGGAAACACCATAACCGATATTGAAGCCTAACATATCATCAGCACTGGCATAATAGTAACGAGCAGATAAATTATAAGATGAAGAAACAGTACTAGTAAAAGTACTAGGTGTTATATAGGCTCTTGCACCAAAGAGCCAACTCTTATAGTATTTACCAATATATCCGGTATACACATAAGTAGGATCTCCTGAAAATTTTAGATAACGTACGCCTAATTCTGCTTCATAGCTTTTAGGAAGATTGGCATATAAAGAAAATCCACCTCGCCAACGGGGGAAAACACCAACATTATCAGAATAGGCCAACCCGACATAACTATAGAAAGTATTGGAAATACGCGGATAGGCTTCTAATTCATATTGATATCCATTTGACGCAAAACGATTGGCATAATTGAATCTTCCGATGATAGAACCGATACCGGTATTTCTGCCATAGTCTACACTCACCAGATGCCATGGATCATTAAACTGTTTATCGAAGGTTACAAAATCATAACTTACCCCAATTCTGTTTTTCACTGCATTTTCTCTGATACGATTGGCCAATGCTCTAGCTTCCGTATTATTTTTATTCAGTGATATGACCATCTGAATGGCTTTATCTGCCTCAATGAATCGTCTCATGGAATTCAACACCCGTGCTTTCTTTAGATACAATCCTTCTGACTTTGGATTGTACTTAATACCTTCTTCACAAATGGTTAATGATTTTTCATCCTCATCATTCCAAAATGTCATGTCTGCATAAGCCATGCATGCATCTTCATAACCCGGATTTTGTTTCAATACTTCTTCAAAACAAATCCTCGCGCTATCATAGTTTTTTGTCCAGGTATAGATTCTTCCTAAAAAAACACGCAGATCAGCATAATTAGGGCTTTTTTCTATGGCTTTATACAAATAGGTTTTAGCCTGCGGATAATTATCTTCATCGAATGCGGTTTTACGTGCAGCTTTTAACAATCCATCTGAACTGCTGGTATCTATTTGAGCAACAACAGGAGATACCGAAATGGCTAAGACCACAAAAAGAATTCGGTTTATGTTCACAATAAAAGACATACAATAATATTAATCATTAGGATTTTCCTAATCGTGTCATGAGTCTTTTTACACGAATAGAAAGTTCGTTCAAACTAAATGGCTTGGTGATATAATCATCGGCGCCTAATTCAAAAGCTTCCATTACTACTTTTTCCTGCTCCATAGCAGATAATATAATAATGGGTATTTGCTTCTCTCCTTTTTTCAGTATGGCCGTTAACTCTAAACCCGAGGCATAAGGCATCATAATATCCGAAATAACCAGATCAGGTTGTTCAGATTCGATCTTTGAGATCGCTTCTCTTCCATCAATTGTAGCAATAACCTCATAACCCTCTTTCTTAAGCTTCAGCTCAATCGTTTTCAATAACATGGGTTCATCTTCTGCAACCAGGATTTTCATATTTGTCTTTCAGACTTTAAGGTATTTGATAAAAATACGAGATTTCGGGTTATCGACCCTTGATCTGCTCTTTTTCGTCAATCAATTGGGTTTTCATCTGATCAAATAGAGTACAGACTTCTGTTACTTTAGCCGGTATCTGATCAATGTCTATTCGCTCTCTTGCACTCGATTCTATTTTTCCTAACAATTCAGAAATGTGGGTTGCTTGCAACATAGCAAGCGCTCCTTTCAATTTATGCGCCAACTGATAGAGGGCATCCCATTCTGCTTTTTTGGAAAGTTCAGCAAGCTCGGTCATTTGATCAGGCGTATTTTCAAGGAATAAGTTCAATACATCCAATAGCGAGTCTTTGTCATCCAGACCTTCGAGTAAAGAGAGGTCATATAGTTTCTGGCTATTCATGGCATCATGGTTATCAGGTTCGATTTCCTCTTTGATGAGCAGTCGTATCAATCTTTTGTAGAGATCATCAAAATCAAAGGGTTTCAGCATGAAATCATTCATCCCCACTTGTACTGAACGTTCACGATCGTCTTTTAATGCGGTAGCCGTCATAGCGATGATGGGAATTTGTAATTGTAAAGTTTTCCTGATGTATTCCGTTGCTTCATATCCATCCATCACCGGCATTTGAAGATCCATGATGATCAAATCATATTCGTTCTTCTTTTGTTCCAAAAGATCAATAGCTACCCTGCCATTATTGGCTATGTCTACGGTTCCACCTACTTTTTTCAAAACATAACTTACCAGTTTTTGGTTCACCTCATTGTCTTCTACCACCAAAAAGTATTTATCTTTTAAGAGCTTTGATTCATCTTTTTCTCCTGATGAACCTTGTTGTACTTCATACGGAACCTGGATAATGAATTCAGCACCACTACCTGACTTATTCGCAAATTGGATGGTTCCTCCTTGTAACTCTAATAGTCCTTTACAAATGGATAAGCCCAATCCGGCACCACCATAATTTCTGGCAATCTCCGGACCCGCCTGCATAAATGGCTCAAAAATGATGCTTACCTTTTCATCCGGCACACCTATTCCGGTATCAGATATAGTGAATCGAAGGGTGGCTTTATTGCCATTCTGTTGAGTTACTTCTGTCTTTATGCGTACTTCTCCACTAACTGTAAACTTCACGGCATTACCAATGATGTTCACCAACACCTGGTTCAAACGATAGGGGTCACCAATTACAGTTTCCGGTAGCCCTATATCATGATCAAAAATGAGTTTCAATTCTTTTTGTGCTACTTCATGGTCAAATTGAGATTTGACCTGACTCAGCACATCTCGAATTTGAAATGGAACTTTATCCAATGTAATTTTCCCGGCTTTGATCTTGGAAAAATCAAGAATATCATTCACGATAACCAACAGATTGTTCACCGATCTTTTGATTATAGACGTGAATTCCTTTTGCTGACCATTGAGTTCTGTCTGCAAAAGCAAATTCGTCATACCTTGAATACCATTCATCGGCGTTCGAATCTCATGACTCATATTCGCCAGAAACTGTTCTTGCAACTGTTTGGCCTCTTCTGCATTTTTTCTTGCTTCTATGAGTTTCTGCTGGTATAAAACCCTATCTGTAATATCTGTAGCAATACCACCAATACCGAATATTTTTTTCCTATGATCTAGCAGCGGAAACTTGATCACCAATAGGTTTTTTCTTCCTTCCGGACCAAAGATCCACTCTTCACTTTCTACCGGCTTACGGGTACTGATGACTTCTTCATCCAGACGTTTGTAATGATCGCCTGTTTCTTTCTCACTGAAATCATAATCTGTTTTGCCGATTACCATCTCATCCGTAACACCTATTACATCTTTAAATCGTTTGTTGATATTGATATATTTTCCATCTAAGCCTTTGATAAAAATGAGGGAAGTGGTATTCTCTAATATCGCTTCCAGTCTTAGTTGGTTTTCTTTTCTTCGCTGTTCCGATTCTTTGAGTTCTAACTCAATTTTCTTTTTCTCTGTAATATCTCTCACCATACACTGAAAGCCTTGTATCATTTCATCTTTAAAAATGAGTTGAGATGTCTGTTCTACCCATTTTTGATTACCAGCTTTTGTTCTGATCACAAACTCTAGTGAAGTAGACGCTATTTTACTTTGAAACTGTTGTGTATAATGATTGAACACTTGTTGCATCCAGGAAGGATGCAATAGAAAAGAAAAATCTTTCCCGATGAGTTCTTCCACTGAATATCCCGTCAGATCGCCTACTTGTTGATTTGCAAATGTGATAATGCCATTAATGTCTGTAGTATACATCACCATACCGGCATTCTCAATAAGATTCTTGTAACGTTCATCACTGTAGCCAACAATTTCTTCGGCTTTTTTTCTACGGGAGATATCTCTATTGAGTTGCACAATCAATGACAATACAATAATAAACGCAATGACGGCACCAATCATAGCCGCATAGATACTGTTTGAATAATTTTGTGCATTTGCTTGTAATCTTTCACCAAGAACAACTTCACCACATACCGTTAATCTATTAAGAATATTAAATATAGCCTGAGACTGTTGTGGTCCTTCACCCGTCGAGGAGAGCCTTTTTTTAATAAGTTCTTTTGTCGCGCTATCAGTAAGTACCGCTTTTTGGAAGCGCTCTTTATTCTTGACAAGCTCTTCTAATGTGCTTAATGATGAAGAAGAGAAAGCTGTGTCATTTTTAGTTTTAGAAACTATTTGCGCAAATAAAGTATTTGTCTTCTCATGGAGCTGCTCGATAACGGGTTGCCAGTTTTTATCATTCGTAATCAACAAGCTTCTTGTAGCTGACTCAGCTTGTCCCAACGAGCTTTTTAATTCAGCAATATCTTTTAGAACAGAATAAGTAAAGTCAACTGAGGTCCTGGTTTTATCAAGGTCTTTTTTGATGAGGTAGAGCACAATAGCAAAACTGATCAATGTAAGTACTGCAAAAAAGAATAACCATCGAACCCTTCCATGCATTACTACCGATCTGTTTTTGTTATTCTTGCTCATGCTTACATTGTTCGTAAAATGATCTTGGGGGTATTGTAAAGATAAAGTTTTGCCCTTTGGGAACAGCATCCATCTGACCGGCACAGTATTAAAAATACCTTATTGTTGATGCAGGTATTGCTCGGCTCTTATTAAATCTTCAGGTGTATCAATCTCAACCCCCATGTATCCGGTCACCACCATCTTAATGGGTATGCCATATTCCAGATAACGTAAGCACTCAATTTTCTCAGCGGCTTCCAATGGCGTCATTGGCCAGTTGGTAAAATTGATCAGTGCTTCTTTCCGAAATGCATACACACCAATATGTTCATAATAAGTAATGGCTGCCTCCGTACTTCTTGGATAAGGAATCACACTTCTTGAGAATAATAGGGCATTATTGTTTCTATCCACCACCACTTTTACATAATTAGGATCTTGAATGAATGTTTGGTCTTTCAACACTTGCATCAGTGAAGCTACCTGTACAGATTTCCCTGATTCCCCTTCAAAAACATGCAATAATTTTTCCAAGGGCGCTTTTTGAACAAAGGGTTCATCCCCCTGCACATTTACAACAATGTCAATATCCATGTCTACCACAGCTTCTGCAATTCTGTCGCTACCGCTCTCATGCGGCTTTTTACTCATGATGGCCTTACCGCCATTGGAGACTATTTCCTGATAAATAATATCGCTATCTGTTACCACATATACTTCGTTAAACAACCTTGTTGCCGAAGTATTATCATAAGTATGTCTGATTACCGGCTTGTTCCCCAACACCTGCATGAGTTTTGCAGGAAAGCGAGTAGCGGCATATCGGGCAGGAATAAACGCTGCGATCTTCATGAAACTATTTTCAGCAAAGATGAGCTTTTCTTAGGTTTAGTAATCGGTCTTTACAGATCGGTCAAAAGGTATTTTCAATTGATAGGAAAGATCTTCATCTGTACGATCGTCCAGAACATCCAATCCATAGCGCAACTGTTCAACGGGTGTATAGTTAAAAGTGCCAAAGAGTCTGTCCCAGATCGAAAAAATATTGCCATAATTAGAATCCGTTTGCGGACGTACATAATGATGATGCACTTTATGCATATCCGGAGAAACAATGACCCAACTGATGGCTTTGTCTAACCATAAAGGCAATCGAATATTGGCGTGATTAAATTGCGATAATACTGCACTCAGACTTTGGTACATCATCACCAGCCACATGGGTGCACCACAAACCAATACACCAATGGTTGTGAACACCGCACGAAACACACTTTCTCCCGGATGATGACGATTGGCGGTAGTAGTGTCTACATGGGTATCTGCATGATGTACCATATGGAATTTCCACATCCATTTGAACTTATGCTCAATAAAATGAATGAACCAGGCACCAATCAAATCCAATAACAATAACCCCCCTATCATGAATACCCATACAGGCATTTCTACCAGTTGAAGCAATCCAAATTGATGAGCAACAGCCCAGTCGCTGGATTTGACAATCACCAAAGCAAAAGCAAAATTGATGACAATGGTAGTGATGGTAAAAAAGATATTAATGGACGCGTGTTTCCATTTATTGTACCGAAAACCAAAAAGTGGAATCACGCCCTCTATCAACCAAAAAAAAGTGATCCCTCCGGCAAGAATCAATGCACGGTGCAAACTGGGAATGGTATCAAAATATTGAATGATGTTCTCAAGCATGGTTAACAATTGTATACTCACTAATGTACAAATTAATCAGCAGTACGCGTTTGCTTGTATAAAAAAGAGGAAGTCTCAAAAGTAAAAAGAAGGCTTTGAGAATCGCCTAAATGAAAACTTTCTCCATCAGGTACCCGAATAAAAAGAGGCTGTATCGGACTTTTGATACAGCCTCTCAAACATATCTTTAGAAATGATTAGTTGTTTAACATCAACGGCATTACCAGCATTAGCAGATCTTCCCCTTCTGCTTGTTCTGTAGGTTTAATCAACCCTGCTTTGGTAGGGGTTGACAATTCCATCTTTACATCTTCCGTATCTGCAGCACTTAGCATTTCAATCAGGAATTTGGCATTGAATGCGATTTGAAGGTCTTCGCCATCGTATTGACAGCTCATACGTTCATTTCCTTCAAAACTAAAGTCGATATCCTGAGCGGCCAATTGTAACTCACTTCCTGTAATACTCAATGCTACTTGATTGGTGCTTTTGTTACTGAATACATTTACTCGGCGTAAAGCATTTTGGAAATCCGCTTTATTGACGATCAGTTTGTATGGATTATCGGCAGGGATCACCACTTTATAATCAGGGAAACGCGCATCAATCAATCGACAGATCATTTGAGTAGATCCATGATTCACAAAAAGATGATTGCTGTTATAACTCACAGTGATAGCATCATCGTTATCCGGCAAAGCGTTCTTTAACAGGTTCAACGGTTTTTTTGGAACAATGAATGAATCTGTTTTAGAAGCATGTGCATCTGTACGCTTATATCTTACCAGACGATGTGCATCGGTAGCCACAAATTGAACCCCATCTTTAGAAAGTTCAAAGAAAACACCTGTCATAGCAGGTCTGAGATCATCATTACTTACCGCAAATAAGGTTTTATTGATGGCGGTCAGCAATCCGCTACTGGTCATATCAAAACCTGTGGTATCGTCTGCTGCAGGTTCTTTGGGGAAATTATCCGGATTTTCGCCCATGACTTTATATTTACCATTATCGCTGGTGATTTCCACCGCAAAATTCTTGTCAATATTGAATGTAAGTGGTTGATCTGCAATGTTTTTTAACGAATCCATGAGGATTTTAGCGGGAATACAAACCTTTCCATTGGCCTTACTTTCTACATCCATTTGAACACGCATGACGGTTTCCAGATCGGTTGCTACAACACTCAATTTCTTATCCTGAATTTCAAATAGGAAATCTTCCAGAATGGGTAATACAGTATTGGCATTAATAACACCGCTGATCTGTTGCAGGTGTTTCAAAAGAGAGGAGGAAGAAACGATAAATTTCATTCTGCTGAATTTAGATACGCAACAAACCTAAGGCAAAATGTTAACATTCCGTAACCAAAATTCAGGGGTTATCCGGACAAGAAAAATAGATTGTGAATGAGTTGTGGATTGGATCAGGAAACAGAGCCGATACCTTCTAACAATTCCTGATAACGCACGCGCGTAATGGGCTTCACAATATAATCTGTCACTGAGTTGTATTGTCGAGAGCGTCGGATATCCGCATCATCAACAGAAGAGCTTACCACATATAAAGCCATGGATTTGGGAAACTGGTTGCGGATCTTTTCATATTCTTCGAGGAACTCCCAACCATTCATGATGGGCATATTGATATCCAGAAAAATAACATCCGGTAAATTCGCGGGATCTTTGCTGTTCTCCCCGGAGAAAAAAGCGATGGCTTCGCTGCCATCATAAAAAGAGCGGATATCTTTGGTCATACCCGTCGCCTCCAGCATTTTCTTGGCGGTGAACTGATAGATCTTATCATCATCTATCAAACAAACGGTATGTTGTATCTGACTCATTTGGGATGTATTTCCGAAAACGTTTCCATACAATAACAAATATAATTAATAAAACAGTAATTTAATCAGCTCTCATGTTTTCGAAAAGACTAACTCCAGAACAGGCATGGCAAAAGATCAAACATTTTTGTGCCTATCAGGAAAGATGTCACTTTGAAACCAAAGAAAAACTATTTGGCTTTGGGCTCTCCAAAACCGATGTGGAGACCCTTATTAGCAGACTCATAGAGGAAGATTACCTAAATGAAGCTCGTTTTGCTGCACAATTTGCGGGTGGACATTTCAGAATAAAAAAATGGGGTCGCGTCAAAATCGTCTATGCTTTGAAGCAAAAAAGAGTGAGTTCGGTCAATATTAAATCTGCCTTAAAAGAAATTGATGAGGAAAATTATAAGGCAATTTTAATGAAGTTGGCTGAAGCTAAATGGAAATTATTGAAACATGAACAATATTTAAACCGACAAGCAAAGACTTCTCAATACTTAATGAATAAAGGATATGAGCCAACCTTGGTTCAGGAAACAATTCAACATATTCGTCGTTCTGCAAAAGATTAATTTTATCTTAGTAGCATCCTCTCTCTTGAAAACACTATATGCGCTTTTTGTTTCTGTTTATATGGCTTGTCTTATCCTGCCTTACGCATGCACAGGAAAAAAGATTCTTGCGCAAGGAACTTTCATTTACAACTGAAAATGATGCCTTTTTACTAAAAAAAAAAGACGCTTATTATACCAATGGTTTTTTTGTACAGTATCGTTTCGCCGATACTGCAACTGTTCGTAAAAAAGTACATGCGTGGGAAATCGGGCAGATGATTTTTACGCCCTTGTCTAAAAAAGAAACCATTGCCGATATTGACCGTCCTTATTGTGGTTATTTATATGCCCGGTATAGTCAAACTATTGCCAGCGCCAACGACGCAATATTACAGTGGTATGGTACTTTGGGAGTAATTGGTAGTGCCTCGCTTGCAGAAAAACTACAGAATGAATATCATAAACTGTTGGGGTTTCTGCGCTTTAAAGGATGGGAGTATCAAGTAAGAAACGCTATTGGACTAGATGCAGGTGTCTCTTATGCTTTTACTGCTCTTTCCTTTAATGATATATTCAAGATTGTACCCATTACACAAGCGAATCTGGGTACCACATTCACCAATACTAAAATAGGTGCGGTTTTATTAGCAGGAAGTTTTGAAAAAAATAATAGCAGCATATTTTTTAATACAAGAGTGCATAATGGAAGGTCTGTACCTCAAAAGAAAACAGAAATTTTTCTATACGCCTATCCATCTATTACTTACCAGACATACAATGCTACTTTACAAGGCGGACTATTACACAAAGGTACTGGCGCTGTGCTCGCAGACCCCAAACCTTTTGTATTGGAACAGCGATATGGCATAGCATACGCTAAGGAAAGAATCAGTACCAAAATTGAATTGATCTATCAATCAAAAGAAACTGACAGACAAACACGTTCTCAGGTTTATGGTTCTCTTCAAATTGGTTATCGCATGTTTTAAAACAGCAGTTTCTAGTTAACTTGCATACATGTCATCACTTCATATCTCTTTGATACAAACCAAGCTTTTTTGGGAAAACAAAACTGCCAACTTATTGATGCTGGAAGAAAAGATCAACAGCATTTCACAAAAAACAGAGATCGTTGTATTGCCTGAAATGTTCAGTACGGGATTCAGTATGAATCCACCCGCCTTCGCGGAAACCATGGATGGACCTACTATTGAATGGATGAAAAAGATGGCAGCTGAAAAAAAAATTATTCTGACAGGAAGTGTTATTATTCAAGAAAATAATCAGTTTTTTAATCGGCTATTGTGGGTATTACCCAATGGTACGATTGGTCATTATGATAAGCGTCATCGATTTGCTTTTGCCGGAGAAGATCAACATTATTCCAACGGACATAAAAGACTCATTGCGCAAGTAAAAGGATGGAAAATCAATTTACAGATCTGTTACGATCTACGTTTTCCGGTTTGGGCCAGACAACAATCGGATGATGAGCCGGAGTATGATCTGCTTTTATATGTAGCCAATTGGCCTGAAAGAAGAAACCATGCCTGGAAAACATTACTTACCGCGCGTGCCATCGAAAACCAAGCTTATGTAATTGGTGTGAATCGTGTAGGTGAAGATGGCAATGGTATTTATCATAGTGGCAACAGCATGGTCGTTGATCCACTCGGTGAGGTATTGTATCACAAAGAACATGAGGAAGATATTTTTACCATCATACTTGAAAAAACCACATTGATTGAAATAAGAAATAAATTTCCTTTTTGGAAAGATGCAGATGATTTTCACATCACTCAAGACTAGACCATGGCAGAACGTAATACTTATTATGCAAACCGATTATTTACAGGAAGCAAATGGCTGAATCAATATGTAGTTGTTACGGAACGTGGTGCTATTATTGATATTCTTCCTGCTACTGCTATTCATGAGCCATACACCGCACAGTTCTCATTGATGGCGCCGGCATTTATGGATATTCAGATTTACGGGGCTTATGATCGTTTACTTGCTGTGTATCCCGAAGTAACTTCATTGGAACGTCTATACGAGTATTGTAAAAAAGGGGGTGCTGCTTATTTTCAACCCACCGTTGCCACTAATAGTTACGAGGTATTCAAAAAATGTATTGATGCCGTTCGTGCTTACAAACAAATGGGTGGTAAAGGCTGTATTGGTTTGCATGTTGAAGGCCCTTGGATCAATCCGCTGAAGAGAGGAGCACATCAGGAGCAATACATCCACGCCCCTACATTGGAGCAAGCACGTGAACTACTGGAATATGGCAAAGGTGTTATCACCATGATCACACTTGCGCCGGAGGTTTGTAGTCAGGAAGTATTATCCATGATTCGTTCTTATGGTATCGTGATCTCTGCCGGACACAGCAACGCTACTTATGAAGAAAGTATGTTGGCATTTAAAAACGGAATAGGTGCGGCAACTCATTTATTCAATGCCATGAGTCCTTTACATCACCGTGAGCCGGGATTGGCAGGTGCTATTTTAGACCATGAAACAGTGATGTGCAGTGTGGTACCCGATGGTTATCATGTTGACTTTGCTGCCATTCGTATTGCCAAAAAACAAATGAAGGAAAGATTATTCGCTATTACGGATGCTGTTACCAATACGACCACCGGACCCTACCCACATGCACTCAAAGGCGATTATTATGAATCGGATGGTGTATTAAGTGGGTCTGCTTTGAACATGGTGAAGTGTGTACAAAATCTGGTACATAAAGCCAATATTCAACTGGAAGAAGCTTTCCGAATGGCCAGCCTCTATCCTGCACAAGTAATGGGCTTAGCACACAGAAGTGGAAGAATTGAAAAAGGATATAATACCGCATTGACAGGGCTTAGTGAAACGTTGGATGTAATTGAGGTAGTTGATGGTCCATAGTCTATGGTTCATAGCAAATGGCTCATGGCAAATGGTTAAAAAGGAAGAGGCAGTATCAAAAGTCTGATACTGCCTCTTCCTTTTACTATGGACTATAAGCCATTTGCTATGAACTATCGACTATTGTCTATCATCCTCCTCACTTCACGCAACTTAATATCATATCCTTCACGAATAGCTTTTGAAGAGGGTTTGATAAATGTATCCGGCATGATGCCTCTTCCTTTAGGTCTATTTTTGTCGATCACCAAACGATACAAAGGCAAACTCACTATGAGTCCGGAATGGGGTAATGTGATCTTGGGAATATGCATGGCTGAATTACCATAATATCCACCACCACTTTCTTCTCCCAATACTTTTACATTCGATTGTCCTTGTAAATGCGATATGAACATGGTAGCTGCAGAAAAAGTATAACCACCTTGTATCAAATACAGTTTGCCGTCATAGTGATGTTTTGTAGCCGGTTTATACTGATGTTGTTCATACCTGCGGTAATGAATTTTTCCATCTTGCATTTTCTTTCCGCCAAAATTCATCGCTAACCAATAGATAAATGATGGCTTGATATATCGACTATATTGCATTCGTCTACTGAATGCGACAACACTATCGCCTACTTTAAAAGGTTTGTTGATGAGGTATCTGGTTAAATCAATACTATTGCCAACATTACCACCACCGTTTTCCCTTAAGTCTATCACGAGGTTTGCAATGGAAAGACGATTCAAGGTTTTGAAACTTCGCCTGAAAAACGTTTTGAGTCTTCCTCCTGAAAAAGTGGTTAAACGAATAAAAGCAGTACTATGTAAAGTATCAATCACCATCGAACGCTTATTTAACAACCGGAGTTTTCTCAATTCTCTGCGTGTTAATGTGGGTGTTATTTCGCGTATTTGTTTTTTTGTGGAGTCTTTTATTGGACGATATGCTTTGATACTGGCTTCTTTCTCTTGTCCAAGTGAATCTATGTATTTGATAACATATATCGAATCGCCATCACCCCAAATGGTTTTATACCAACCGGGAAAATTACCACTGATGACCTGACTTTTATGATTGGTGATATACCCATCTGTACTGATATATTGGTAAAGGGTATCTAAAATCTCTACAGGTGATCTTCCATTGATAGCTGTTACAATGGTTCCGCTTTTGAAAATTGAATCATTATTATAAGCACTACCCAATACTACCAAGCTATCATCCCAAGCCTTTAATGCCAATGGAAATTGAGGAAAGCGGTAGCGATTGGCAATTTTACCATATGCTTTTGAAAATCGAACAGTAGTATGTCCACAACGAATGGTTGCAATGAGTTTAGATAATCGGTTTTTATAGTCTACTTCATTCAGTGAATCGGTAATACCTGCAATGGTTGTTTCAAAATAATAATCGATACTGTCTTTAGATGTGTACCAATATAAACTTGGGTGATTTGCTTCCAGCACTTTTTTAAGAATCCGAATATCTTCCTTTAAATCTGCCGCTGCCATTTTAGGAAGTGGAGGAAAAAAGTTTTGCGCAGGTGCTGATGCTGAAACAATCAGCATAAAAACAACGGGTATCGATCTTCGGATAAAATTCATAAGTTTCTACTGCTGAAAAGCATTCCATCCCTGTGCAGTAATATCAAAACTGTTTCCTCCTTTGGTCAATAGCTTACAACCCTCCTCGAGTTCAGCCATGTAACCAATTACACTCATGTCTTCATTGAGTGTAATTTTATCATAGTCCTCTTGTTTCAGTGTAAAGATGAGCTCATAATCTTCTCCGCCATTCAATGCACAAACAGTAGGATCTAAACCAAATTTAAAAGCAGCTTTTCTGCTATCTTCTGCAATAGGTAGCTTTTCTTCATAAATACGACAACCCAATGCGCTTTGTTTACAGATATGTAAAATTTCGCTGCTGATGCCATCGCTTACATCCATCATAGCAGTAGGAACGATATTATTTTGTTCAAAAAAATCAACGATCTCTTTTCGAGCTTCCGGTTTTAATAATCGCCCTACTATATAACTTTCATTCTCTAGATCAGGTTGAATTTTTGGATTTTCAAGATAAATCTTCTTCTCTCTCTCCATCAGTGTAAGTCCCAGATAAGCGCCTCCCAAATCGCCACTCACGCAAATCAAATCGCCTTTTGAGGCAGTACTTCTTTTTACAAATTTTTCTGGTGCCACTTCTCCAATAGCAGTGACTGATATAACAAATCCTTTTGTAGAGGAAGAAGTGTCGCCACCAATGAGGTCTACTTTATGTTTTTCACAAGCAAAGTGAACGCCTTCATAAAATTCAGTAACTGCTTCCAAACTAAAACGATTACTGATACCAATGCTCACGGTGATTTGTGTTGGCGTTGCATTCATCGCATAGATATCACTCAGGTTCACCATCACTGCTTTGTAACCCAGATGCTTCAATGGCGTATACATCAAATCAAAATGAATACCCTCCAGTAATAAATCGGTGGTAATCACTGTTTGTTTACCGAAATGATCGATCACAGCTGCATCATCACCTACACCCAAAATAGTTGACGCATTATGCGTTTCAAAATTCTTGGTGAGGTGTTCGATCAATCCAAATTCACCCAAACTCGCTATTTCTGTTCTTGTTTCACTCATAATTAGGTATAAATGATGAATAATGAATGTCGAATATCGAATATCGAAATTCAATATTCGATATTCTTAATTGCCAACCTGACGCCCATTTACAATCGCTACCAGTTCGTCATGTATTTTGCCGTTGGTGGCTATGATATGTGGCTGGTAGGGTGAGTAATGATTCCCTTTAAAGTCGGTCACTTTACCTCCTGCTTCTTCTACCATTAAAAATCCGGCTGCACTATCCCAGGCTTGTAATTTATGTTCATAAAAACCATCAAAACGTCCGGCAGCAACCCAACACAAGTCAATAGCAGCACTACCCAATCTTCTAACCGGAACGCCTTTTCGGATCAGCTTTTCAAATACTTGTAGCGGACCGTTTTCCATATCTAAATAAGTATAAGGAAACCCTGTCACCAAACAACTTTTAATGACTTCCGTTTTATCACTCACCTGAATTTTTTTATCATTCAATGTGGCACCAAATCCTTTTTGAGCGAAGTAAAATTCATTGATGAATGGATTATACACAGCACCGAGTATCATTTCACCATCTTGTTCAATACCAATACTCACACAACAAATGGGAATGCCGTTTGCGAAATTTACAGTACCATCAATCGGATCAATGATCCATTTATAAGAAGAGTCTTGAATAATTTCTCCTGTTTCTTCACTCAGAATAAAATGATCAGGAAAGTCTTGTCGGATCACCTCAAAAATGGCTTTTTCAGCAGCATGATCTGCTTCTGTAACCAGATTATTGACCCCTTCCTTATTGCTGATCGTAAATTGTCCGTTGAAAAAGTGTTGTAATTGTGCGGCTCCTGCCTCGGTTGCTTTGATAAGTGTTTGTTTCAACATAGGGCAAAAATAACGAACCTGCGGTTAAGGGACAAGAAACAAGACACAAGTAACGAGATTGAATACAGTGCTTCTGAGTATTATTGCATATTGAAAACCATCATTTGACACTCAGTATCATCATAGTTAATTACAATGTGCGTGCTTTTTTGGAGCAGTGTATACGTACTATATTGATGTCGTCCCAGAATATCGATACAGAGATCATTGTAGTGGATAATGGTTCTTCCGATAACTGTATTCCCATTTTACAACCCTTGTTTCCGAAAGTACAGTTTATCAGATCGAATATCAATCTGGGTTTTGCCAAAGCCAATAATCTGGCATTGCAAAAAGCTTCAGGATCATTTGTCCTTTTTTTGAATCCCGATACGCTGCTAACTCCTTTTGCTTTGTCAACCTGTTTGCAGCATTTTGCTACGCATGAACAAACCGGGGCAATAGGTATTCGGATGATCAATGGGTTGGGGGAATTTTTACCGGAAAGCAAAAGAGCTTTGCCTTCACTTTCAACCGCATTTTTTAAGCTTATTGGATTGGCACGTATTTTTCCTTCTTCCGGTATATTCAATCGGTATGCACTCGGACATCTTTCTCCACTACAAAACCATCAGGTAGAAGTACTGGCCGGTGCTTTTATGATGGTTCGTAAAAAAATTTTGGACACGCTTGGTGGATTTGATACTGATTATTTCATGTATGGTGAAGATATCGATCTGAGTCTACGCATTTCCAAAACAGGTTATACACTGCAATACTTAGGAGAGGCTACTATTGTACATTACAAAGGACAAAGCTCAAAACACAGAACTGTTTTTCATACGGCTATCTTTTTTCAAGCTATGAAAATCTTTGCGCAAAAAAATTATCGTCTGGGTTGGATGCTGATCCCTTTTATTCAGTTACTCGGTGTATGGACACAATTCAAGAAAAAGATTTCAAAATCCGGTTCAACCGAGGCTTTATTGCAAGCACATAAAAACTTATTGGTTATATGTAAGAAAGATCACGAATCCGATATCCTTTCTGTTCTTGAGCAACAAAACAGGTCTCACTGTTATTTGTCGAGTGTACATCTTCATCAACAATCCATCAGTATGCTTTCTAATGAAATCAGGCAGTATAAAGCGGAACAAATATTGATCCGTATCCCTGATATGGATATGTCAGATGCCATCAGTTTGATGGAAAAAAATAAAGGCATATTTTTTCGGTTTATTTTTGCCGACTCAGCTACCATTAGCTTTAACAATTGAGCGCTCTGTTTTTACAAGCTTTTAATGTAGTTTCGTATATTCACTTAACCCGATTCTGACGATGGCCATTTTCGATATTAAACTTCCCAATAGGATTCTTAAAGCATTAAGACTGCCGCAAAACAATCCGCGCAGACAGCAGATCAGGGTATTAAAGAAGTTATTACGGAAGGCCCGATTTACGGCTTTTGGTCAACAATATCGTTTTGATGAGATTTTATTAAGTAAACATCCGGGAAAAAAGTTTCAAGAACTGGTTCCTACTTTCAACTACAATAAAATACATCAGGAATGGTGGCATAAAACACTGGAAGGCATACCTGATATCTGTTGGCCCGGTAAGATTCGCTATTATGCATTGAGTAGTGGCACCAGTGAGGCAGCCAGTAAATATATTCCTGTTACCAATGATTTATTGAGTGGCAATAAACTCGTAATGATTCGTCAACTTTTTAGCTTGAGAAATTATGAGAATATCCCTTATAGTTCCATCGGCAAGGGTTGGCTTACCTTGGGAGGCAGCACTGATTTACAAAAAGAAGGTCCGGGTTATTATGCAGGTGACCTGAGTGGTATTACCCAGAAAAAAGCACCTTTTTGGTTCCAGCCATTTTATAAACCGGGAAAAAAGATCGCCAAACAGAAGGACTGGAATAAAAAATTAGAAGAAATCGTTGATAAAGCTCCTGATTGGGATATTGGCTTTATTGTAGGCGTGCCTGCATGGATTCAAATGTGTATGGAGATGGTGATTCAACGATATAAGCTGAACCATATTCACGAAATGTGGCCCAACCTGGCATTCTTTGTACATGGTGGCGTAAGTTTCGAGCCGTATAAAATAGGTTTTGAAAAACTACTTGGTAAGCCCATTACTTATATTGAAACCTATTTGGCTAGTGAAGGTTTTATTGCATATCAGGATCGTCAATTTGCAAAAGGGATGCGATTGGTGACCAGCGAGCATATTTTTATGGAGTTTGTTCCATTTGATGATACCAATTTCAATGCAGATGGTGAAATGATCGACAATCCTGAAGCCTTGATGATTCATGAAGTGGAAGAAGGAAAAGATTATGCGTTACTCATTAGTACTTCTGCGGGTACCTGGCGCTATCTCATTGGTGACACCGTTCGCTTTGTTGATAAAGACCGTTGTGAAATTGTGATTACCGGTAGAACCAAACATTTTCTAAGTTTGGTAGGAGAACATCTCAGTGTCGACAATATGAATAAAGCGATTCAACTCGCCAGTGAAAAGATGAATATTTCTATTCCCGAGTTCACAGTAGCCGGTGTTCCTTATGAAAGCTTTTTTGCACACCACTGGTATGTTGCCTGTGATGATACCGTTGATAAAAAACAATTATTACAGCTGATTGACGGCGCACTTAAAGAATTGAATGATGATTATGCTGTTGAAAGAAAAAGTGCTTTAAAAGAAGTTTTTTTGGATGTACTCTCGGAACATCAATTCATGGAATTTATGCGCTCTAAAGGAAAAGTGGGTGGACAACATAAATTTCCTCGTGTTTTGAAAGGAAAAATGTTGGAAGACTGGCAAGCTTTTTTAAAAAAAGAATTGGTGACTGAATGAGAATATTATTGACCTTATTATTAGCGGTTTGTCTGCTGCAAGCACAGGCACAAGTACCTAAAGACGCATTGCTAAAAAGAAAAGCACCCGAAAGCTTTCAGGTACTCTTCACAACTACAAAAGGTTATTTTATTTTAGAAGCGTATAGAAGATGGTCGCCATTAGGTGTAGATCGATTGTATCAGTTGGTACTCAGTGGTTTTTACAATAACAATATGATCTACCGTGTAGAACCCAATTATGTGGTACAGTTTGGTATATCTGACAAATTTGAATTGAATTTTTTCTGGGATCGAAAAAAAATTACTGATGAGCCTGTGTTGTACCAACACAAAAAGGGAGTCGTAGCGTTTGCCCGTGATATTGCCAACAGCAGGGCTACACAGCTTTTCATCAATATGGTTGACAATCCAACATTGGATACCACTATTCGTTCCGATGTCAAAGGGTTTTCACCGATTGGTAAAATTATCAAAGGAATGGAAGTGGTGGCAAAGTTCAATTCCCAATACGGCAGACGCATAGTCCCGATACAAGATTCCATTTATCTCTATGGTAATGCATACCTACAAGAAAATTTTCCCGGTCTGGATTATATTATTGCAGCACAGATTATTCGCTGAGTTGATCCACTGATCAAACATTCTTCTGATTTTACAATTTTTGCCATTATTTTCGGCATTTAACCAATACCCCTTCATGGTTGCCCCATTTTTAAAAGGAATATTGCTGGGTCTTATCCTTAGTATCTCTGTAGGACCCGTGATCTTTGCCATCATCAAGCAAAGCATCAATAATGGGCATAAAGCAGGTTATTTATTTGTGGCTGGCGTTTCGGCAAGTGATATTTCACTGGTATTGATCTGTAATTTTTTTACTTCCTTATTCAATACAGCTATATCACATAAAACATCCATTGCTATTGCAGGTAGTATTTTCTTAATCGCTGTTGGTATCTATACGCTGTTCTTTAAAAAAGTACATACGGATGAAGAAAATAATATTGCTGATAAAAAATTCAGAAAAAGAGATTACGCTGCTATTTTTTTATCCGGTTATTTCATGAATACACTGAATCCGGGTGTTTTTCTTTTTTGGTTTGCTTGGACTGCCGCTATACTGGCTGATTCACAAACTGCAGAATACCCAAATGAATACCGTTTGATTGTTTTTGGTACCTGTTTGGTATTTGTTTTAGTTTCTGATATCCTGAAAGTAGTATTAGCAGGTAAACTACGTTCCCGATTAACCGCTAAGAATCTACATTACATCAATAAATTATCAGGATTGATACTCATTGGTTTTGGTATTGCCTTGTGTTGGGGTGCTGTTTCTTTATTGAAACAGGTTTAACAATTCTGCAAGTCAGGGAACTTGTTTTCTAATTATCTTTCCTGAACATGAAACTGCTTTCTGTCTTTCTTTTACTGTTATGTATGGAGAAAACATACGCTCAAACCAACATTCTTGTTTTTAAAGAAAAGAACAGGAATGTGAAAAGTTGGGTGCACGATAACTTCATTCATTTTCAATATATAACAACACAATGGATGGATGGAAAGATCAAAAAAATCACATCCGACTCCATCTATATCAACACTTTTGCTTTGAGGCAGATCCCGAATCAATTTGGGTTTCCGACGATCGATACTTCTTGGTTTGGTTTAATGGGCATTCATGTATCAGAGATTATTGGTATGCCGGGAAATCGATATCGAAGTGGTATTATCGGTAATGGAACATTATTTCAGATAGGAGGTTCAAGTTATATTTTAGTCAATATACTGAACAGTATCATTAAAAGTGACAACATATTCCGTAGTGCCAATATTACGAGCATTGGTATTGCAGCAGGTATTATACTCATCGGAAAGTTACAGTCGCTGAAATACCGACCTTATATTCGGATTCGAAAAAAATATTCTATGCAGATCATTTCTACGCAAGCGGTTAAATAGTATCTTGTATTGATGGCTGAAAAAAAATCATTTTGGAAAAAATGTCGCAGTATCATTTGGCGAACGACTGTGTTTCTATTTTTAAGTTCATTGGCATATATCATCATCTGCAGATGGGTGATGCCGCCCATCACCATTACTCAGATTGCCAATAGTTTTTCATATGGATTAAAGCGTGATTATATCTCATGGGATCAATTACCCTATAATATCAAACTTGCTGCTATAGCCAGTGAAGACCAAACTTTTCCCGATCATAGCGGATTTGATTGGGATGCGATTGAAAGAAGTATGAAGCCCAAGAAAAAAGGGAAGAAAACAAAGATTCCACTGGGTGGTGGCGCCAGTACCATTACACAACAAACAGCTAAGAACGTTTTTTTATGGCAGGCCGGAGGTGTAGGGCGATATATCAGAAAAATTCCTGAACTCTATTTTACAAAAATGATTGAATGGATCTGGGGAAAGCAGAGAATTCTAGAAGTATACCTCAATATTATTGAAACAGGACCGGGAATTTTTGGGGTAGAAGCCGCCTCGCAAAAGTATTTTGGTAAACCTGCTGCAAAATTATCAAGAGCCGAAGCTGCAATGATCATTGCCAGTTTACCCAATCCTAAAAAATTTACACCAAAACCTATGAGCAGAAGGGTGAGTTGGCGTTACCCGCAAATATTGAAACAGATGCAGAATATTGAAGATGATGCTGATTTACAACAATTATTAAAAAGCAAATAAAACCTACTTGCGTATAGCATCCACAGCAGCAATAGCCTGCAGCAATCGCTGATCATAATCGCCACTGATCTCAACCCAGGGAGTAGATTGATTCATCATAATGTCTCTATAAATATGATATAGTTCTTGTCTAGGTTTCTCCTCCGGATATTCGCGTAATTCATCCTGTACCCAAGGAAGATCCGGTTTGCATAAAAGATATAGATCGTATTGTCGGTTCACAATTTGATCTAAAATATACTGATGACATTTCTGAAACACATACTCGCACCACACTTTCATCACATACATATCCGTATCAATAAAGAGAAGAGGTTGCCGTGCGGATGTTTGCATGGTTCTACTATTCACCCAAACACCATTGACCATTGACCATGGACCCTGGACCATAGAACTAAACTCATCTTCCAAAGCCAGTTGTCCCTTCGCAATGGTGAGTAGATCTTCAAACTTATAATCAGTTCCGTTCGTCAACAGATATTCCCGAGCAAATTCAGGGCACCAAGCTGTTGCATAATGCTGCGCCAGCAACTCACACAATGTGCTCTTGCCGGTAGACTCGGGACCAAGTATGACGATCTTTTGAATCATGAATACTGAATAATAAATTTTGAATGATAATGATTAATTGATTCTGTTCTTTTGTGTCGTAGAAATGCTTTTTGAGAAAATAGAAATTAACTCTATCGTTTCTGTTATAATCAATTTTATTTCATCATCATCAGACCAACCCATTTGCCGGATAATTAGTAGGTTGTTTTTAGTTTCTCTTAATTCTTTTAATGCGATCTTAAGTTTATGAATAAAATCATTTCTTGACTCTGCTGATTGCGCTTCCCCATAATGAAATGCTGGTGCAGTAGCGCTTCGGATTAATTGTCCAGATAAATGTTTTCCTGCGTATGACGTAGGCATTTTTTCTGCAAACCGAAAGCAGATACAGAAAATCTTATAAGACGTTGTTTAAGATCAAATTTTCTTTCCATCATATATAACTTTGATAGAAACAAAATAAGCAACAATGCCTATCCTCGTATAGCGTATAAATACGCTTTTTTACTGCATATCCCTTCTACATTCATTATTCAATATTTCTAATTTACCGCGCTTTTTTCTTCCATTCTATTAATCCGGAAATGGCAAGGATCAACAAAATCAGAAACTGCACGCTGGTAAATACATAACCTTTCACAAAATACAACGGAATAGAAGCAATATTTGTTGCGATCCACCAGATCCAGCTTTCTGTTTTTTTTCTAGCCATTAACCACATCCCTGTATATGCCGAAGCACTGGCAAATGCATCCGCCCAAGGAATGGCTTCCGGTGCAAAACCAGACTGTAACCAGCTCAAGAGTGCAAACAGTAACAAATAGAAGAAAGCAAAAAACAACAACTGTTGTATCCACTCTTTCCGATTACTATTCGTGATGCGTAAGACGAATTCTTTTTTTATAGCATCTTTTCTGGTCCAAAGAAACCATCCATAAATACTCATGACAGAATAATAGACATTTACACTTGCTTCTCCGAATAGTTGTCCTTTAATACTTAGATAGATATAAATCAGTGTATTGATCAATCCAATGGGATATACCAGTATATGTTCTTTTCTACTAAACCATACACTGCCAATACCCGCCAATACAGCTACAAACTCAAGAAGTGATGTTTGTCTAATGCCTTGTATAAACTGATCAATGAATACTTGAATGCTCATAAAGAAGAGCAAAATACAGATTCAGACTTGAATACAATCAATTGTTAATTCTCCGGAACGATGAATTGCAATAAAAGTTCCTGATCACGGTATAATTGAAGGTTATTGCCTGATAATTGATAGCGGTTCACTGCTGTAAGATGTTTCAGGTACAGCGACTCCATTTCCATATCTGTACAAGCCATTTGTGTAGAGCCTACCCCGGAAATAAAAATACGCTGTTGGTCAAAACTTACTTTACCGAAATAACGGTTACATCCTGCTTTACCGGAGATTCTTCCATTTCTTTTATCAAAAGAAATACTGGGAACAACGTTGTTGCCTACGATTTCCATTTTCCCACTTTTACTGATACGCACCAATGAAAGAGGGCGCTGATCAGGTATCGGCGTATTTTTTAATGCATAATTTTTAGACCGCTCTTTACTAATAATATTTATCAAGTAGTAATTATAAATACTGCCATCTGACGGCGGACGTTCTCTTTTTACACGCATCACTTCCAGCTTATAATGATAGCCTTCTTCGTAAGAAAATCCTTCAATACCGGAATAAAACAAAGCATAGGGCTCATCCGGTTTTTCTTTTATCTGTAAGCATAGTCCCCTTCCTACTCCATAACAATCACCCTTTATATCAGCCACATAGAAAATCATTCGCTGACTAAATGCAAAAGAAGCGCATACAAGTAATAATAAAGTGAAGCAGATTTTCATAATAGTATAACAGTAGCAAAGGTCATACCATAACAAATATGATTCGCATCTTTTAACAGATGGCTGTTCTTTTAATTCAATGAAATCAGTCCGTGCTCTATACTTTTCCCGTGATGAGAAGCATGATAGGCTGTAAAATAAAGCATTTCACGAAGTGTTAATTTTCCTAACAGCGGATGCGGTAATACATATCTGTCTAGCGACAACTCACTTTGTTTCAATGTTTTTCGTACGAGTTTTTGTACCAGCCGCTGCAGCTTTTTCAGTAAGACTTCTTTATCTGCCGGGTTTATTTGCATAGGAGGAACAAATGCGTCGGAAGCTCTACCACCGGCTTGTAGTTTAATGTGATAACGATCTACGAGTGCATCATAGCTACGGGAAGGTCTGTTTGCAATTCCAAATCTCCAGCTGAGTACGAATTTAGGTAAGCCCATCGCCATATTTACAGGTGCCACACTTTTGATCAAATGATCTAGCTGTTGTAAAGCATTCCACTTGTCCTTGGGAGCGTATAACAATTCGCGATCACTCAGATTTCGTATTTGGTCAATAACGTGCAGATAATTTTGTTGCAGCAACTGTGCAAGCGCTTCTTTTTCCATGTTAGACGATTGCAGGATTGGATCTGATAACAAATATAGTTTCCATCTACTATATCACAATGATAACAGCTAAGTCAGGCAATTACCCGCAAAAAAAAGCGTTGTACCCATCTAGATACAACGCTCCAAAAAATCCAACACTTCATTTATTCGGCCTCGGCCACTACTTCTTTCACTTCCGGGATCATTCGCTTCATCATTCCTTCAATACCTGCTTTCAGGGTAATCATGGATGAAGGACACCCACTACAACTTCCCTGTAACATCAGGTTCACAACACCATCATTATAACTCTTGAACTGAATAGCACCGCCATCCATTTCAACAGCAGGCTTTACATAATTCTCCAATAATTCTTTTACGCGTTTTACAATATCATCATCGTCTGCACTCACTGTATTACTTGCTTCCTGCTTCACTTTGGCAACTTCTTCTTCATTGACTACAACGCCGCCATTTTCCAGATACTCTTTCAAGAATTCTTTGATGGTAGGGATCACATCCTGCCAATCTTCTGTGTCAGAGGTCTTAGTAAGGGTCACAAAATTGCTGGCAATAAATACACTTTTGATAAATGGAAAGCTGAACAATTCTTTTGCCAATGGAGACGGACCCGCCAAAGCTTCTTCAGCGAAATCGATACTCTTACCGGGATACAATAGCTTGTTTGCCACAAACTTCATAGTTTCCGGATTGGGGGTCATCTCAGTATAAATGCTGATTACGGGATTGCCTGTTTTAATCATACCTGTTCATTTAAGCGGTGATAAATTATTTATCACTCCACAAAAATAATCAAAATACGAGGGCAATCAGGCGCTTGTAGAGGGTTTTTCGGATATCGAAAACCTGCAAACCCTTACCAAAGCTCAAAACGAGCCGAACCCTCCAATACCGATACCTGTACCGGCTTGGTCTCTTTTTGCTGCGTGAAATAAGGACGCTCTTTTACACAAGATGGTCTCGAAAAAAGCTTTACTCCATCATTTTTAGCTGGATGTGAAAGAAGTGTTGAATGGGTGGGGGCAGCCAATACAACACTTGCTGCACAAGTAGAGTACTAAGTTTTGTAATGCTGCTTTCATGTTTTTATCAATTACCCGACAAAAGTATCCCCGTTTCTGCCGCTTTACAACCGCACAAACATGTGAAATGCACGAATTTGCGGGTTTTTATGTCGGATTTTTATCACATAAAAAAGCCCCGATCTATTGACCGAGGCTGGATTCACACAGGGTTATTCTCTATAACTAACTGATTTTCAAATATTAATATTGAAATGTAGTGTTGGTTACATCATCTGCCATGCCCGTTTCCTTGATCACCGTTTTCCGGGTCAATGGATTTCCCTGGTCATCATAGGTGTAAGTATGGGTTACACTAGCATACTGTTGACCGGCTTTATCATAATGCTTTTCGGTTAATGGATTATTGGGCATCATTAACAGCAAAGGGATATAGGGGTTATTTTCAAACAGTAAGCTGGTATTGTGCTTATTATCATAGGTTTCGATCTCGTATACATCTGATTTCTCTAATACGCCACTGGTATGATCCTGATACCAAGTGGTCATAGATTTGATATCCCCATTGGCGTAATAAGCCAGGTCAAAACGCATATTGGGCGTATTACTGATGGTCCCCATCATGCTTCCATAGGCATCTGTTCTTACCAAACGTCCATCCTGATAAGTATATGCATAATAGGCAATCACTACATTATTAGGTGTTACAATCTCAACCTTCGTAACATTTGAACCCGTATATGTGTACTTATATTTGGTTCCATCTGTTACTTTCATTTCAACCAACTTATCGCCATTATAGGTTAATGTATAAATGTTGGTATCATCGCCACCGCTATTCTTCTGAAGGTCTGTAATTTTTATCGGCTTGCCTTCGGCATTGTATTGAATAGACATATAACTACCATCATCATAACTAATCTTACTCAGTTTTTTGGTATTGCTTGGTGTACCTGGATTATTATCCGGAAGATCTGCTTCAAATTCTTTTGTACATCCCGCTATCAATACAATCGTTGTAATCAATGCCAATAAACGGCCCATCCATCTGTGTATGCCCTTTTTCATCTGCTTAATTATTGTTTAGTAATCTTGATTTCATTCGGTGGAATAGCTGCAGGAACTCGGTTACTAATTGCAGGTAATGACATCAGATACTGATACACAGAGCTCAGATCTTCATCCGTCATCTTAGCGATCATATACCATGGTATGGGCGGCATTACTGGTCTTCCTCCTTCTTGTCCAAGATGCTTACCCGTGCGAATGGTTTTTACAAACACTTCTTCAGTCCAGTTACCAATTCCCGTTGCCTCATCCGGAGTAAGGTTCGCTCCAAAAGTCATTCGCCAAGGACCGGCAAATGCTGTAACATCATGAGACATCTTCACCCAGCTCTGGTCTTTTGCCAAAGCCTCACTCAATGTTGGTATTCCTTTTTCTGATGGATAACCAGACATCAATCTTGTTGTATCTGGAATCGGACCCATTGGTGTCATGATCTTAGGTGAATGACAATCGTTGCATCCTGATACAGTAACCAGGTATTTGCCACGTGCAATCAATTCATCTTTTTCTTTTTTACGAATAGTTGAGATATCATCTTTTTTAGTCTCTTTATCATTACTGCCAGCATCGCTACAGGCTGCAATGATTGCCATTACCAATAGTACTACTACGGTTATCTGCAAGGTTTTACTTTTCATGTTCATGTTTGTCGGTATTAAGTGTTTCGTTTGTGATCTGCAGAAAACAAGCCGCTTTATTGCGATCACGGGGCAAACATAAAACGGCAAATTCCCGCAGCCAATCACACAAAAATGTGGTTGGGATGGAGGGAGGGAGAGCGTTGCAAGCGGTAAGCTGCAAGCTACAAGTGGGGTATAGGATCATTAACCTACTTATAAAACAAAAATACCCGGCAACAAAAGCCGGGTATTTATAATGATGTTCTTCTTTTTTGAAATAGGTCTTACTATAGTAAGGTCGATTTCTCCTGCATTTCCTCGCCGAATTAAAGCCCGACGCTATTTAATTGGAGCTTGTTGCTTATCACTTTCTTGTGTCTTGTTACTTTGTTCTTGTTCCTTCCTACACAATTTTATTTCGAAACGCCTTCGCAACAGCCTCACTCTTACTATTTACATGCAGCTTCTCATAAATTTTTTTGATGTGTGAACGAACCGTATCAATGGCGATAAACATTTCAGAAGCAATCATCTTATAACTATAGCCATTTACTAATAGTAGTAACACCTGTTTTTCTCTTTCAGACAAATCATAGTCTTCACCTTTTTCATTATTCAGAGAAGAGAACATTCTCAATACCTGTGTAGCAATAGAAGATGTCATGGGTGCGCCACCGGTTTGTGCTTCTTGAATATATTCCAATAAGCGCGCAGGTGGTGTTTTCTTCAGTACATATCCATTTGCACCATTGCTGATAGCATCAAATACATTTTTGTTATCATCGAAAACCGTCAACATCAGAATTTTTACATCGGTATCAATTTCACGGATTCTTTTTAATCCTTCAATACCATTGGTTCCCGGCATATCAATATCCATCAATATTACATCGGGTTTGAATGCTCGTACCTCATCTTCTACATTGTTGCAATTCTTAAAGGCAGATAACACTTCAAATCCATCTGATCCATTGATCAACATGTTAGACCTTCACGTAGCTGGGGGTTGTCTTCGTAAATCAATAATTTGGTCATAATTTTCTTTTACTACATCAAAACTACCAGCTATTACTTTGTTAGCCAACCGCATAATAATGTTAGGGTAGTCCATGGCTTATGGTTCATAGTCGATAGTAAAGAAAGTAATAATCATTAAATACTATGGACTATTGACCATGGACGATGAACTAGATCCATGGTCTATTAAAGTTACTACTCTAAGCCCCTGCTTCAAAATATTTACATCGAAAACCACATACTTATGTCATGTGTTTTTAACAGCAAAATCAGGCATTTGGCTGACAGACGGTGATTAATGCGGATAGAATGTGATGAATGTTAAAACAAGTAGGCTGCAACACAATTGGGGTACTTTTTTTCACATGGAAATGCGGTTGAATAAGGGTTTTTATCGATGCATTTTTTGCACCATCAAATTAAAACAATCAGCACATGAAAGGAAAATTCATCACTACCGCACTGATCATAGCAGTGATCGCCGGTGGCAAAAAATCAACTTCACTCGCATAAGGCGAGAACAACCCTAGTAAGGGTTTTCAAATTAGGCAAGTTTGGGTTTTTTATAAGCAGTATGTTAGAAGCAGAGCAAACAGGTTACATAACAAGTGTGTAACCTGTTCTCATTTTAGCACCTACTAAATACATCAAATAAGATTTCGCATATTTATTTCAGAAAAAAATAGAGCCCGATAAGACTACCGGGCTCTTCCCTTGGCAGGGAACCTATAGAAAACAAGAGTAAAAATCACTTCATCATTGGATATTCTTTATTGGATATTCCCCTGTTCTCAAAGCCTGATACCGGCAGAAAGATTCAGATAAAACATGCTTTTACCCCGCTCTGAAAGATCTGGTCTTCCTGCCGTAGTTATAAGGTTTTGTGGCATTACATAAGATGGTGTAATGGCCAGATTACATTTGCCCTTGACAAATACAATGGGCATGGCTATTTCATAGGAAAGTATATTGAACTGGGTAATATTCTCCGTAGTTCTTTGTGTTACAGGAATACCCAATACATTTTTTCTTTCGAGATAGGTATTGCTAAATTGTTGTGTCCCTAAATTGGCAGTAAAAGAAGGCGCCAATGCAATGGCTGCATTGTTCATGCCCTTATTGATAAGAAACAAATGATCTACACCAAAACTGGCATTGACATCTGTTTTATCACTGAATAATAAATTCAAGCCACCATTCAGGTTCAATATTTTATTCAGATAACTAAGGTTAGCCCCCGTTTGTGATTTGATGGCTGATTGTACCAATGTACTCTCATCTTTGTACAAAAAGCGAGAGAAAAATAGGTTACCGGAAAAATGATCTGTCTCCGGAAAACGATACCCGGCTTCAATCGTAGCACCCGTATAAGCCGTCGATTGCATACCATTCTGAACAAAAATGAAATTCCCTTGTGCATACAATCCACCTTTAAGCTGAAAGCCTAACATGGGAAACAAACCACTGCTTCGCAAACTATCGGTTCGACCAAAAAAGTGCAAGGCCGATTGATAATTCATAGATGCATTGAATTCATTTTTTTTCTTGGTTTCATCACCGGCCTCTTGTGCCAGCATGAATAAGGGACAAAACATTGCCAGCAAAAGCAATGTGGTGCTTTTGAACTTTTTCATAACAATAAAGTTTTAGTATGTTTTTATCGACGGCTTATGAGGGTACTATCTACGATTTAGGTATCGCAATACTGTTTTTTTAGCTGCCAGACTTTGCTGATCCTTTCGCTTTTACTTCACCTGAAGCTGATACAGAAGGTTTCACTTCCTTCGCTTTGGTTTTAGCTTCTGCTGCTTTGTTCATGCCCGCTTCTTTTGCAGCTTCTGCTTTCGCTTTAGCATCTGCTACTTTTTCTTTTGCCATGTCTTTTTGCTCATCGGCCATTTCTGCTCCTTCACGGAAAGGAGTTTTAGCATTGGCGTTGGCATTCACATCGGCTTCAGAGCGAGAAGAAGCACGTACCAGTCCTCTTTCTTCTCCGCCTGCATTACTGTTCAACTCTGCCTGACTAGATGCTTTTACGCTCGCATTGGCATTCACATCAGTATTCGCTGTTACACGTTTTACTGATCCAACCGTAGCGGCAGTAGTAGCGCGTGTAGCATTCACGGTAGCAGATGTTACCTTACCGGTAGCTACTGTTGCTCTAACAGCTGCATTGCTGGCTACTGTGGCGGCGCGTGTGGCATTAACGGTGGCATTGGTAGCTGCACTGGTGGTTGCTCTGACACCTAATTGTGCTTCTGCGGTCTGTAAAAAGAAAAGACTCGCTAAGGCTGCTGTTGCTTTCATCATTGTTTTCATGATAAATAGATTTTAGTGAATAATCGGTTTCTTATTTCTTCCATTTCAAGTACTGTGCCAAAAATTAATTTTTGCCTGAAATTCTTTATTATCAACGATTCTAGAATAAATCAAAAAATACATATGTACGATATCGACAAATTTTCGGATTGCCGAAATTGTTAAATTTTGGGGTTGTGAAATTTTTAAAAATCTTTTTTTAAACAAAATCGGGCAACCAATAAGTATTAATTTGGATGAACTAAAACTGCGGTATGAAAAAAATATTTGTCGTGATCACATGTTTGTTCTCGTCTTTCTCCTATGCACAATATCAACAAGATGTAGTTTCTGAGGATGCTATCATTAAAGCACTGTATGATGTGATTTCAGGACCTAGCACACAGAACCGCGACTGGGACCGATTTAGAAATCTTTTTACAAAAGAAGCGCGAATGATCACAGTGGCATTGCATAAAGACAGTGGTAAAATAGTGCGCACCATCACACCGGAACAATACATTGAAAGAAATGGAAAAAGATTACAGGAGATTGGATTTATAGAAGCAGAACTCAATCGAATTACAGAAAGCTACGGTGCAGTTACACATGCTTTTTCTACCTATAAATCGGATTATACAGTGAATGGTAATCCCATGAAAGCAAAGGGTATCAATAGCATTCAATTATTCAATGACGGGAAAAGATTTTATATCGTTTCTGTGTATTGGGATGGAGATAGTAAACTTGTAATGTCCGAAAAATATCGCGGTAAGGAATAATTCATCTTATAATTGTTATATTAAAATACAATGATTTGTCTCTTACTCGCCTATTGAACATGCTTTATTAACATGTATATTTAAGTCGTGTCAGTAAAGTATACATATCAGTGTTACGCAATAGGAGACCATGCATTAACTTTTTCATTCGGTGATCGCATAGATACCACCGTTAATGAATATATATTGCAATTGTTTCATCTGTACCGTAATTTTCCCTGGCCCGGTATCAAAGACTGTATTCCCGCATATACTACCATCACTTTTGTATATGATGCCCTGTATTTTCTCAATAGAAAAATAGATCCCATTGATACCATTCAAGCGCTAGTTGATGAATTATTGATTCCCAATACCGTTACTCACAAGAAAAAAACAAACAATCTCGTTCGCATTCCGGTTTGTTATGCTACCTGTTGTGCTCCTGATCTTGCATCACTGGCAACCATCAAACAAATTACTGCCAGTGAGCTGATTCAACTTCATTCATCAGTTACTTATCGTGTGTTCATGAATGGCTTTTTACCCGGTTTTGCTTATATGGGTAAAGTAGATGAAAAGATCAACGCACCGCGATTAACATCGCCCCGACAAAAAGTACCTGCCGGTAGTGTGGGCATTGCAGGAGATCAAACAGGTATCTACCCCATGGAATCTCCGGGTGGATGGCAGTTAATCGGTCGAACACCTCTTTCTCTTTTTAACACTAACGCTGTGAAACCTTGTTTACTGGAACCCGGTGATCAGGTTCAGTTTTATCCGATTTCATGGAATGAATTTCAAAACTGGTCTGCCCAATGAGTATCCGCGTTATCAAAAAAGGAATACTCGATACCATTCAAGATGAAGGTAGGTATGGATACCAGCACTTGGGTATTCATCCATCCGGTGTTATGGATACTGTAGCCATGCGCATGGCCAATACGTTAATAGGAAACCCTATTCAAGAACCTGTTTTGGAAATGCATTTTCCAGCTCCCTCACTTTTGTTTGAAGAAGATACATTGATTGCCATTAGCGGCGCAGATTTTGATGCAAGATTAAATCGTGATCTACCTATTCTGATCAATCGATGTATTGCTATCAAAGCAGGTACACAATTGTCTTTTCAACAACAGATCCGTGGAGCACGGGCTTATATTGCTGTTCGTGGTGGTGTTCAAAGCACTCTTTGGCTAAACAGTGCCGCTACACCCGTTGGATTTACTTCCATTGGTACACAATTGCAAAATGAAATGATTCTTCCTTTCAAGAATAATGATTTTCAGGTTGCTGAAAATAAAATATTCTCTTGGACCGCCCTCTCGCCCGTAAATTATCAGAATACAATCATTCGTTATACTGCAGGACATGAAATCAGCCGATTGAATGATGCAATGCAAACATTAGTAGACAACAGTACTTTTATACTCGACAAAAGCAGTAACAGAATGGGGTATCGATTAGTAGGACCTTCCATTATTCCGAATACCCATACCGAAATACTTTCTACTGCCGTTTCCCGAGGCACCATACAATTACTTCCTAGTGGACAACTGATCATTTTGATGGCAGACCACCAGACCACTGGCGGTTATCCAAGAATTGGTCATATCATCACTGCAGATTTCCCTAAGCTTGCGCAGCGAAATCCTGGAGAAGGTTTTCAATTCAAGCAAGTTTCTCTTCAAGAAGCACACAAAGCCTTACAAGCACAGGAATTACATTTGAAACAATTGGAAACAGGTTGTAAATTGAGAATGGGAGATGTTTGATCGCAGATCGCAGATGTCGGATGTCTGATATAAGGTATACGAATAGTAAAAATATAAAAATCTGAGATCTGACATTTAAAATCAGACATCACAAATAAAAAAATGGCCATCGATATCAACTGCGACTTGGGTGAGGGTATGCCGAATGATGCTGCACTGATGCCGTATATCAGCAGTGCCAATATTGCCTGTGGTTTTCATGCAGGTGATGAAGAGACGATGCGTCGAACCATTGCATTGGCGATTGAACACGGTGTGGCCATTGGAGCGCATCCGGGTTTTCCGGATAAAGAAAATTTCGGTAGAACAGAAATGCAGTTTCCTGAAGAAGATATTGTATCCATTGTATCTGAGCAGATTTATATTATGCTGGATCTTGTTTTTGCGATGGGAGGAAAATTACAGCACGTAAAACCTCATGGGGCTTTGTACAACATGTCTGCAAGAGATAGCTCTCTGGCAAATGCCATTGCAAACGCAGTAAAAGACATTGATGAAAATTTAATTCTTTTCGGTCTCAGTGGCAGCAAGAGTATTCAAGCTGCGGAATCTATTGGATTGCAAACAGCAAACGAAGTATTTGCTGATAGAACCTATTCCTCGGATGGAAATCTTATATCCCGTAAAGAAAAAAATGCATTGATCAGTGATGTAAGCAAAATGGAAAAGCAAGTATTACAAATGATTCAGGAACAACAGGTAACCAGTATTGACGGAACCATTGTTCCGTTAAAAGCTGATACCATTTGTATTCATGGGGATGGAGAACATGCCATTGTTTTCGCGAAACAGTTACATCAACTATTACACGACCATCATATCATCCTTCAATCATTCATGCGTTGAAACAACTGACGAATAATAGTGCCATTACGGGTGCAGCATTTCTGATGGCCACTTCTGCAATTGGTCCGGGTTTTCTAACACAAACCACCGTGTTTACACAAAGTTTGCTTGCTAGTTTCGGTTTTGTGATCCTGATTTCTGTTCTGTTAGACATCATTGCACAACTCAATATTTGGCGCATACTTGCTGTTACCGGTAAACGTGCGCAGGATATTGCCAATGAAGTAGTGCCGGGATTGGGTTATTTATTAGCACTACTGATTATTTTGGGTGGACTTGCATTCAACATTGGCAATATTGGTGGTTGTGGATTGGGATTGAATGTGCTCACAGGTATTTCTAACACAACAGGTGCAATTATCAGTTGTGGTATTGCCTTATTCATTTTTTGGATGAAAGAATTCAGCAGCTTGATGGATGGTTTCACCAAAGTGTTGGGTATATTGATGATTCTACTCACTTTGTATGTAGCGATCAGTTCCACCCCTCCTGTGATGGATGCCATACATTATAGTTTTGTTCCAGAACAAATAAATGCCAAAGCCATCGTTACACTGGTTGGTGGTACTGTGGGAGGATACATTTGTTTTGCGGGTGGACATCGGTTGCTGGATGCAGGATTAACCGGTGTAAACTCCTTACCGCAAGTAAGCAAAAGCGCGGTAACAGGAATTTGTGTGACAGCAGTGATGCGTATTGTTTTATTTCTCGCTGTGCTAGGGGTAGTAAGTAAAGGACATTTACTCGATAGCGTAAATCCACCGGCCTCCGTTTTCAAAATCGCTGCGGGTGAATTGGGATATCGATTCTTTGGAGTAGTGATGTGGTGTGCTGCTATTACTTCTGTTGTGGGGGCGGCTTATACTTCTGTTTCGTTTCTAAGAACCTTTCACCCTTGGATCGAAAATAATTATCGGATACTTATAAGTGTATTTATTCTATCATCAACATTGATCTATATCAGCATAGGCAATCCCGTAAGTATATTGGTAACGGTTGGCTCACTGAATGGGCTTATATTACCCATTGCACTTGCAGTGATGCTAATTATTATGCAACGAAAAAAAATAGAGGGATATCAACACGCGAAATGGCTCAGTATCTGCGGTTGGATAGTTGTTGCTGTGATGACATACATGAGCTTTCTGACGATCAAAGACTGGCTGAACTAATTGGTTCATCTTGTTGATGAGTAGTCAACACTTTTTTTGCATTCTCAACCTTGTCTACTGTTTCCAAACTAATCTTTTTAAATACTTGTTCCGGCTTTTCTCGCATGTTGCTCATGCTTTTGGTATAAAAGCGATCGTAGTAATGAAGTAATACTCCAAAAGCACCATGCAAATCATTTTCGATCAAATAATTCACAGTCGTTTTTGCTTCTAGTCCACCCAAGCGTTTTTGTATTCTAACTGTTGCGTTGATGAGGTCTTCTTTTTTAAACTTACCATATCCTGCTATCACATAATTCAATCGCTCTTCAAAAGGTATATCTAAAAAGTATACGCGACAGGTACGCATATACTTAAAAATTGAAATGGGAATATTGACTTCACCAATACGCTGACTTTCATCTTCCAGCCAAATGGTACTGTTATTTGCAGATGCAACAGCCAAGGCATTGGCTAAAAGGTTTTCAAACATTTCCTGTTTGGGCTGTTGTGGTTGTCCGAGATTACCAAAAGCAGAACCTCTATGACAAGCCAATCCTTCTAAATCAATAATCGTTTCTCCTTGTTGTGCAAGTGCATGTAGTACTTCTGTTTTACCGCTACCCGTATATCCACCAATGATCTTGAATGGATATTCTTTTTCAAACTGTTTCAACACCCAATTGCGATAAGATTTATATCCACCCACTAATGTATACACTTTAAATCCATACAAATCCAACAACCAAGCCACGCCCGCACTCCGCATTCCTCCCCGCCAACAATATACCAGTACCACTTTATCTGCTATCTCTATCGGCTTACTCTCTTTCTTCCCATTCTTCTTCCCGTCAACTGTCAATTGTTCACTACCAACCACTCTCTCCACTTCCTCTACCATCTTCACCATCTTGGGACCAAAATATTCCAATCCCAGTTTAATAGCTTTCTGTTTACTCTCTTGTTTATATGCGGTGCCTACCACTTTTCGTTCTTCATTGTTAAACAAAGGAAGACTATGGGCAGTCGGGAAACAGGCATGCTGATACTCTCCTTCGCTTCTTACATCGAAGACGGGATATTGCTTGGCCATTGCGATAAAATCTTCTATGAGCAGTCGGGTTACAGGCATGCATACAAATGTAAGTGGACTTTATTGTAACTTTTCAGCATGAAAGAACTTCTTGTGATCAGACATGCCAAAAGCGGCTGGGCCAATGCTTTTCAAGGAGATTTTGAGCGTCCGTTAAACGACCGCGGACATCGCAATGCTCCTGCAATGGCCGAAAGAATATTGAAACGGGGTATCGGTATTCAATGTTTTGCTTCCAGTACCGCCAATCGTGCACTTACTACTGCTGTATATTTCGCAGAAGCGTATGGTAAAAACAAGAAAGATATTCTTTTGTTCCCCGAATTGTACCATGCACCCAAAGAAACGTTCTATAATGTAATCGAAAGGTTACCCGATCATTATAATACTGTTGCGATCTTCTCTCATAATCCCGGCATCACTGATTTCGTAAATAGTCTCACCAACACGCGCATAGATAATATGCCCACTTGTGGCATTTTTTCCATCAAGGCAGATACCAATGAATGGAACTTGTTTGAGCGTGCGGAAAAGGAGTTTTGGTTTTTTGATTACCCAAAGCTGGATCTGTGATCTTTGATTTCTTGATTTTTTGATCCCTGTCTGCCGATCGGCAGGTGTGATTTTTTGAATTTTTACTTTTTAATTCTTCTAAAAATCTCTAATGGAGTCCTTCAGACAAAAAATCACAGATTTCTTTTTCGAAGATTCACCAAATAGACACCGCTAAAAATACAGATGGCTGCCAGTGCTTTTGTGATAGTAAAATGTTCCCCCATAAATACCATGGCGATAATAGCGGCGAAGACAGGTTGGGTATAGATATATGAACCTGTTGCCGATGAACCGATCACTGAAAGTCCGTATACATTAAAGAGGTAAGCAAAGAAGGTTACAAACAAAGCCACAAAAGCCAATGCGATCCATTGAGTTGTACCAAAAGCAGCCCAGTTGGTATCCATGAATTGTTCAAGTCCGAATGGAAGAATCATGAAAGTACCAAATGTAAAGACCCAGCGTAATACATGTATCGGTTTATAATGCTCCATTAACGGACGCACCAACACCAAATAAAATGCATATGAAATGGCATTGATGATGATCAAGATATCGCCTAGTAACATATCTTTTCCACTCGTGCTATTATCTTTCATGAGTATCAACATGGCAGCACCGCCGATACCCAATGCAAGTCCGGCAATTTTATAAAGCGTGAGCTTTTCTTTGAGTAACCATGCTGCTATGATGGTAATGAAAATGGGTGTCCCCAGTGATAGTAAAGAACTATGGATGGCCGTTGTCAACGATAATCCCTTGATGAAAAGTAATTGATTGATGGCTACACCTGTTAGTGCACACAATAAAAAACGAGGAAGATGTTTTCTTTCAAATCCCGCATTACTGGGTTTCATCAAAAAAAGCAACCAGAATAATAATAAACTGGATAGTACCCGTACCACATTCAAAGCAAAGGGAGCAATGAATTCCGGTGTAATGGTCTTTACTACAGCATAACCCGCTCCGAAAATAAAGTTGGCTGCTAATACAGCGAGATGTGCTTTGGTGGTTTTATTCATTGCTTTGCAAAAATAAGATAGGCGAGGTCGATTTAAGAAGAAGCTTTTACAAATACTGTTGCCATTAGTCTTTTCAAATCTGTTTCTTCAAAAAAATTAAAAGAAGCAAAAACAGCATTTGATTGATCTGCTTTTGTTAATACATCATTCAAATTCAGTTTAGATTGATCAACATACATCGCATAACCTTTTTCTGCACATCGCTTTGCCAAGTATTCTTGTTCTGTTTGTCCGGGTGTAGGTATTAAGAGGGTCTTGCATCGCAAGCGTGAAAAATCCATCAGGCTACTATAACCACTTCTGGCAATCACTAGTTTAGTTTTCAATAATTGTTCCTGTAAATTGGCTGCCGAAAGATGGTTCACCAATTTCACATGCGGTGGTACCGAGATGGAAGAAGTGTCCGCAGGTAATCCTCTTACCAATACTACCGGTTCTGTGAATGTTGACAATTGCAACACTATTTTTTCTTCCAATATTGTTCTTTGCGGTTCTGGACCGGATAGTAAAATAGTGATTGCTTGTTGGTCGATATGATTTCCTTGCTCAAAACGCGACAGTAATCCCATATAAGTAACCGGAATGGCAGGTTGCTTACTAGGGTGGGAAAGCGTTCCCGCCAATCCTCCCGCTTGCTCCTGATCAGGTACCCAACAAGTGGTAAATCGATTGATAAACCGATAATGAAGCCATCGAACGATTGGCTCGAGTAGTACTGGTGCTTTGATATTTAACTGATGGGTCATAAAAACCGATGGACATTTTTGACTCCATAGTCCATAGCGGTTATCCGATATCACCAGATCGATACCATATTGTTCAATTGCATCCTCCAACCAGCGGTGTTCCCATTGAACAATACGTAGTAGGGCTGGCAATTGTTGCATTATTTTGAAGGGCAGCCAACCTTTGGTTCGACTGTAACGTACCTGGTAACCGGGGAGTTTGATAAAACGATGATGAGGAAACTCTTGTTGCAAAAGGGTTTGTTGAGGTCCATCGGTAGCTATGAAAACCTTGTATCCAGCATTGTTCAAAGCACGAATCAATGGAATACAACGTGTGGCATGACCGAGACCCCAGTCCAATGGTGCGATCAGTATGTTTTGTATGTTAAAATCGGTAGGCAGTGCTGATGGGTTTATGATGGTTTGATCGAAAGCTGTATTTTAGATCATTATGAAACTCAAAATAAACCAAATATTCGTTCTGCTGTTACTTATTACCATGGCCAGTTCCTGTGGTATATTCCAGAAAGGAAGGAATGGCAGAGGGGGCTGTAACTGTCCCAATAATGTTCGATAAACCATAGAGGTATGAAAGACATGAACCGTGATCTCTGGCTGCTCTGTAAACATGATTACATGACACAGTCTGAACTCGATCGTCAGGTGAGCCTGTTGAATACCCTTTTATACCATGCTGAGAATTGGAATAATTTCTGTTCTTCCCACGAAATCCTCGATATCAACCGCCGCAAAATCATCCGCAAGCCACATCTGATGCAAAGTATTTTGCATGAAAGAAGGTTGAAGGCGTTTGTGTTTGTGAATAATCTAAATTAAGCTGCTAGCTTCAAGCTACTAGCCTCTAGTTTTTAACTGGTTATTAGAAGCCCAAAACACTCTTCTAGCTAGAAGCTAGTAGCTAGTAGCTGATAGCTTGCTTAAAGCACTTTCCAACTTCTCCAACATCTCCCCAATTTCTTCTTTCTTACAAGTGCCCACACTTAAACGATACCATGGACTATTGGCGCCGGCACCGAAGGCTGAGAAGGGTACTACTGCTAGTTTGGCTTCTGCAAGGATGTAAGATGTTACGTCTGATTGTGTTTCAAGTTTTTTTCCGTCGGCTGTGGTTTTACCTACGAGGTCTATTTTGATGGTAAGATAGATCGCAGCTTGTGGTGCAACAGCATCAACCGGATAGCCCTTTTGTTTGAGGGCAATAAAACCATCATGAATATTTCTCAAACGCAATTCCACTTCTGATTTGAAATGGCTGAGGTAGCGTTGAATATTTTCTTTCTGCAATAAATATTGAGCCACCGCTTTCTGTTCTGCCATGGGTGCCCATGCACCTACATGACTTAAAATTGCTTTCATCTTGGCGATCACTGTACTCGGTCCTAAAGCCCAACCTACACGTACACCGGTAGCTGCAAATACTTTGGAGATACCATCAATGAAAATAGTATAGTCTTTCATCGCAGGTCTCAATTGCAAGGGGTTGTGGTGAACTGTTGTGCCATAGGTAAGTGTCCAATACATTTGATCAAACATCAAATAACATTTCTTCTCGCCTTCACCTCTTTTTGCATTTTCTTCCAATATCAGATCACAAATAGCTTCCAGACTTTCTTTTTTGAGTGTGGTGCCTGTTGGATTCTGTGGCGTACAAATACAAATAAGTGTAGCACCACTGATATTTTTTTTGATATCTTCTACTGTAGGCATAAAATCATTCTCTACCCTACACTCTACCACACAATGCACCGCATCGGTCAAGTGTGTATAGTGATTGTTATTCCAAGAGGGAACACCATAAATCACTTTATCGCCTTTGTCAACGATGGCTTTGAATAAAGTATAGATCAACGGACGGCCACCGGCTGCTATTTGAATTTCATTCGGTTCAAAACTCAATCCTTCCCATTCTTTAATGAATGCTGCTACCGACTTACGCAGATCCAACACACCTTCTGCTGCAGGATAGCTTGTGTTTCTATTGCGATAAGAATCGATGATGAGTTCCTCCAGCTCTGTAGGAATGGGAAATACAGAAGGATCAAAATCACCAATAGTGAGGTTATATATCTTTTCACCATTACGAATACGTTCACTGATGGCATTACCTAGTTTCACGATCTCACTGCCCGATAAGGTTTCAGCTAAATGACTCAGTTTTGGCATACTCATACTAAAGGTTTTGTTCCGGCGGCAAAATTAAGTTTTTCCAATGGAGAACGGTGGAAATATTGAATGTTGAATAATGAATATCGAAGGGAAATTGACGGTTGGGTGACATGAGAGAGGTAAAGCCGCAGATTTGCAGATTAATGTCATTAAAAATCTGCGAATCTGCGGCTTTATATATTATTAAGAAACTTTTGGAAAGTTCCGGAACTTTCCAAAAGTCAGCGATCAAACCAAGCTTTTTGAGGTCTGGTTTTTGGATAACCGTTTTCAGCGCGAAACTTTTTTCGTTCTTCGGTAAAGTCCCACCAGGTTTTTTGCATGTCATGTGTGTTTGCAAAGTTCACGACCAATCTAAATTGGTCTTCCACACAAGGGTCAACCCAATAACCTTTTTTCTGTTCGTATTCGTCTGTGAGTTGAGCGCCGTCTTTTTGTTTGAGTTCATTGAGTGAATAATAACCCAAAAACACAAGGTCTTCAGCAAACTTTATTCCGACTGAAGGAACCGTTTGAAATGCTGCTAACGCATAAATTTCTTTTGCGCGTTCTTTTGTGGCGTTTAATAATGCTTCTAATTCGTCGGATGCGAAATCGAGAATGTTCGCGATTTTGATTTTATGCTTTCTCAAATGAGATTTCTCTATTTCAGTTAATGGAAGTTTTATGTTTTTCTTATTTTTCATTCTCAGCAAAAGTTATTGATCCTTTTTCTTTTTCAGAAGCGCAATATCTCTTTCCAACTCTTGTAGGCTTTGTTCTTTTTCGATTGCCTTTTGTGCGAGTTGGTATTTTTCAAATTCTTCTTCTGATTTCTTCACCGCCATTTCGTGACTGATTTTTCCTGCGTGAGAAAGTAATTCTCTTGCGTTTAATTGCAAAATGGCATCTAGGCGCTGAATCCAGTCATTCATATACATGGGCGTACGCTGCTGCGCCATTGTTTCGGCAAAAGCAAGGTATTGTTCTACCAAAAGTCCGAGCAGTTTTATTTCATCTTCATTCAGGTAATTTTTGGCAATGCCGGTATCTGATTTTTTGATAGGAACAGCTTCTTTCTTATCATACGATTGCATACCCATTAAAGGAAGCGTTGCATCTGCTCTGCGATACACAAGCTCCGCTGCTGTTTGCTGGCTGATAGCCCACAATAGTTTATTTTGAACCCCTTTAAAGAATGTGATTGTTTTTTCGTCTTTAGGGTCGTAATCAATACTGGTGGTGTAGATGTCTTTTATTTTTTGATAAAAGAACCGTTCCGAAATACGTATTTCCCGAATGCGTTCCTGCAATTCGTTGAAATAGTTCATGGAAGTGCCCGACTTAAATCGATCATCATTCAACGCGAATCCCTTAATAATATATTCCTTCAATCGCTGGGTTGCCCAAATACGAAACTGTGTGCCCTGGGGGGATTTTACGCGATAACCTACTGAAATGATGACGTCTAGATTATAGTATTTTGTATCATAGTTTTTGCCATCAGCAGCAGTATGTCGGAAATTCCGACATACTGAGTTTTCATTCAGTTCTCCCTCTATAAAAATATTTTGTATGTGTTCTGTTATAGTGGTTCTACCTTTACCAAACAGTTCTGCCATTTGAGCCTGTGTAAGCCAAACGGTTTCTTCCTCCAGCCGAACATCTATTTTAATGTTGCCTTCGGTATTTTGATAGATGATGATTTCGCCGCTAGTCATTGTACACTGATGCTTTTAATAACCATTACTAAAGACCTAAGAAACTTTTGGAAAGTTTTCGATTACATACTTATTACCTTTTCAAATATTCCAATTACTTTAAAGTTTATTAACTTATCATTTGTTAGTTCAATATCCGAGTACTCTTGATTATCTGATAAAGATTTCAAAATTATTACTGCATGATTCCATCCATCTGATGAAATATTCTTTACACTATGGTATTCTTTTACTGTATAACCTGAGCCAAAATCGCTGTCATGGATATCTGTTGATTCTACTAATACTATTTTACCATCTCGAGATCCTCCCTCGTATTGTTTGAAGAGGCAATATGAACCGTTAGGAATTTTTTGATTCATAGATTCTCCTAAAACCTTACAAATAAAGTACCCTTTTTTAGCAGAAATATTAAATGGTGGCTCTACCCAAGTTAATTCGGAGTGAATTTGTAGATCACTAAACTTTCCAGCTGCAGCTGTAATATCAATTAAAGGAATAGAATTTATGTATGGAATTACCTCTTCCAAACGTAATATCCTAAATGGAAGATCCTTTTTGAAAGTTTCTATATGTTGTTTCAAATAATCTTTTAGTTCTTTATTACAAGCATATATAAAAGTACCCCTAATACCTCGATACATTATCGTTTTATATATATTGACGATGTATGACTTCAAAGACTCTGGATCAGAAATTCCTTTTTTTCCATTAATATCAAAATAGTGATTTGAATCAATTTCAATACAGCCTTTCTCTTTATTATAGTTAATCTCTTTACCAAATATTATTACTGCATAATTCAAGTCATAGCCTTGCGTTGTATGTATGCACCCGATTTCATTAAAAGCATTAGCTGAATTTATCCAATCCTTATCTGTAGAGTTCCATTTAAACTTCAAACCATCTAACTCAATATCAGTAACTTCAGGAGATGGTTTTGGATCAAGTTTTGGATTTGATAACCAAGGCCATGAATATCCCGCTATCATTCTACACAGTCCGAATTCATTTTCACGATCGATTAACTCGGTATGTAGATCACAAAAATTCTCAAATATGTACAATTCATAATTTTCTTCTCTGTATTTATTTTTTTCCGTTCTTTCCACATGGAGTAAATCATGAACAAATTGAATATAATTATTACCTCCCTTCACCCGCATTTGAGACTTGAGTTCAATTTTTAATGTGCTCTTTTCATTTAAAAGATCAGTAAATCTTATTGCGTCAACATCTGATGGTTTTATAGATTGAGCAGAGTCATAGAAGAAAATTTGGTTTTTACTATTTGCCATTATCCAATCTAGCTCTGTTCCTGTATCATCAAGTCCTAATTTCTCATTATTCTTTTTAAAAATACCCATCCATCCTATATTCTTATACTTCCTTAATCGATGAGCCTCATCAACAATTAATAAATCATACTTCTCTTTCGACTTAAGTGTTTCTGATGGATTTATAACCATTGATGACTTTAATCCCGGTACCTTCTTAAAGACTTTTTCTAAAGACTCTCTAAGCGATGTCATTGCTACAACTAAACCAATTTTTGCATTTGGATATTTTTTATTAAAGTTCTTTATATAGTTGATCTCTCGTAACTCATCATCATTTAACTCCTCAATTCGTTCATTTTCTACATCGGTAGTAAGTAGTTTCATTAAATATGTAGCCAATATAGTTTTCCCAGTTCCAGCACTACCACTTATAAATATTCGATTTGATGTATTTGAAGTCAACCCATCTAGGATTTCTAGAACTGAATTATATTGGTCTTCATTCAGAGATTTATATGGAGAATATTTGAATAGTTCTGAGTTTTCAATTTCATTCAAAGATTTAGTTACAATCTTTTTCTCAATTAACTTATTCCAAACTTCTTTGAAGAGGTTCTTGTAAAGATCTTGCTGATAGTATTTATGATTGATTAAACCAAAGTTTCCATTTTGAAGTTCGTAGGTTCCTTCCGCTGTGATATATTGAATTAAACTAGATTCAATATCTAATGTGGCTGATTTATTAAACTTGTCAGACCCAATTATTGAAATTTTATTGAGTTTACATCTTTCGGGATTGGCTAAATGGTTTTGTATTCGCTTAGATGCATTTGTTGACTCCCCAACATATGCCACTTTTATTGAATCGTTCTGAATAAAATAAACCAGTGGCCATTGACTTTTAACCCATAGATTTTGCTCAATCTTATTTAAAGACTCTTTGGAGAAATCATATTGTTCTGAAATTTCAATAGATAATTCAAAAGAAGTACTCATAGCTCATCATATTTTTTTGCAGATCCTTTTGCTTTATCAACAGGATATTTCTCTCCATTTTTTTTAATCTTATCAAGAACTATCTGCTTTACATCGAATTTATATTTTTCAGCAAGGAGGAAGGCAAAAGCAAAAACATCTGCTAATTCTTCTTTTACACTTTCAGGATTTGCATCATTTGCATTCTTCCAGAGAAATAATTCTAAAAGCTCTGCGGCCTCAATATTGACCGCTAACGCAAGATCTTTAGGATTATGAAACTGCTCCCATTCTCTTTCGTTTCTAAACTTCAAGAGCGCTTGTATAATTTCTTCGCATTCTTTCATTTCTTTCTGTGTTTAAAGATAAAAGCACTACAAGGGTATCGTGAATAGCTAAATTTTTATACGCGATTTTGTATGAATCTGTTTTTGAGCTTAATTCCTTACGAAGAAATCTCTTTCAACATAATCGCTTTCTGATAAACATACGATTTTTTTTATATGGCTTTAAGATGATTTCTATGAATTAGGCGAATTTTTTCAAGACTTTAAATTAAAAGGGACCACCAATGGTGGTCCCTTTTATGCTCTTTAAAAAATATTTCCTACTCTATCACCTTATAATCCTTAAACAACTTCAACTCAATCTTATCCGCCACTGCTCTAAATGCTTTCCACTTGGCATCAAACAAGGTATTAGCACGGTTGATGACTTCTGAAATTTTATCTTCTGCTGTTTTCATCAGTCTTTCTTCCTGCTCACCTGGTACCATTGTTTTACCGGTGATGTTGGAGCGCGCTTCATTGAGATAACCATTGATGGTTACCTGTGGTATATTACCGTAGCCCTGTTTGGTTTGTGGTTTGCCATTCAGCATTTCACGAATGGCTTGTATTTCTTCACGAATAGGCTTCATGGTTTTGCGAATGGTATCGGCTTGTTTCGCATCGATATCACGCAAAGCGGTTTCTACTTTATTCATGATGCCTTCTGCATCACTGAAACGCTCATTCAACGTACCCAGTCTGATCGAACTCTTATTCAAACGATCCGTCGCTTTACGCAATGCATCACGCACTGCTTTTGGCGTTGGTGCATATGGATCATCATTCACAACAATTGTGGTACTATCACTGATATTTCTTCCAAGGTTCATTACTACTTTATAGGTACCCGGATCAACAGGTAATCCTGCCGGTTCTGCAGTAGCTCCACCACCACCACCAAAACGTCCGCCACCGCCGCCTCTTCCGCCAAAACCTCCACCACCGGGTATTCTCACACCTCTTCCTTCCATTCCCCAGTAGTAACGGTTCAATCCGGTATCTGCTTTAGCAGTAAGTGTTCTTATGAGTACATTGTTTGCATCATAAATGTGCATGGTTACGGTATCACTCAATTTGTTTCGTCCGGTATCGGCTGCTGTTTTATTTACAAAGAAACTGATCGGTGCTCCTGATCTTCTGTTCTCTCCTTCATAAGTACCCCATACACTATATTCAATACCCGATGCATTTTTACGCTTGGCCTGATAACCATCAGGTAATGCAAAAGCAGTCAGTTTATTGCTGAACACTTGTCCTTTATTCGCAGCCAATTTGCGAAGCGGACGAATATCATCCAGTATCCACAGTGCACGTCCAAAAGTTGCGATCACCAGATCCGCTTCTCTTTCTTGAATCACCATATCATACGTAGATACAGAAGGATATCCATTTTTGAATTGCTGGAAGTTGGTTCCATAATCCAAACTGATGAACAAACCTTGCTCTGTTCCAAGAAAGATCAAATTTGGTTCTGTTGGGTCTTGTACTACACACAAAGTATATCCGGTTACTTTTTTCTCATCTACCAAATTCGTCCAGGTTTTACCATAATCGGTTGTACGGAATAAATAGGGTTTGTTGTTACCACGACGATAATCATTCACTACTACATATGCTTCACCACCATTATGTCTAGATGCACGGATCTGTGGAACCCAAGCGCCCGTTGGCATGCCTGGGATTTTACCGCGGAAATTTGTCCAGGTTTTACCACCATCTCTCGTGAGTTGAACATTGCCATCATCGGTTCCTACCCAAATCACTCCTTTTTCTTTTGCAGAGGGTTCGATAGCAATAATGGTACAATGGTTTTCTGCACCCGTAATATCTACCGATAAACCACCATTATTACTTTGATCAATTTTTGCACTATCATTGTTCGTGAGATCACCAGAGATCTGTGTCCAGGAAGCACCTTTATCGGTACTCATGTTCACTAGCTGACTTCCATAATAGATGGTCTTCTTATCAAATGGATCTTGCGCGATCGCAGCATTCCAGTTGAATCGCTGACGAACACCATTTGCAGTTGTTGGCGGACGAATACTCCATCTTTCTCCGGTAGTAATATTATAACGTCCTACATTTCCTCCCTGACTCATACTGTATACCCAATTTTCATCTTCCGGATCAGGCATTACATCAAAACCATCACCACCACCTACTGCTTCCCAGAATGCATTGCGGATACCGCTTTGTCTCCATACATAAGCCGGGCCATGCCAGCTACCGTTATCCTGCAAACCACCCATGACATTGTAAGGAATTTTGTTGTCTACATTGATATGATAGAATTGTCCGAGTGGTAATTTCTCATCAAACTGCCAGTTCTTTCCGCGATCACGCGTAATGGCGATACCACCATCATTACCATCAATGATAAAGTTGCCATCTTTTGGATGGATCCAGAAAGCGTGGTGATCAGGATGAATACCTGCATAAGGGATCACGGTTTTGAAGGTTTTACCTGCATCTTCACTTACAGTAATGATCTGATTGATATTGTACAATCTGTTTTCATTGGTAGGATCCACCGCGATATCCTGAAAATAAAACGCACGATTGGTCACTACTGCTGCATCGCTGTTCACCAGTTCCCAGTTATTACCTCCATCATCACTTTTATACAATCCATTTTTAGTAGCTTCTACCAATGCATATACACGCTTTGGATCATTGCGTGCAATGGTGATACCGATACGACCATAATCACCATCAGGCAAACCATTGGACTTGTCTAGTTTGGTCCAGTTTTTACCGCCATCATAGGTTACATAAAAACCACTGCCTTTACCACCGCCCTGTAAACTCCAGGGAGTACGCTGGTGCTGATACATGTTCACAAACAATTTATTCGGATTGGCCGGATCCATCGCCATATCACCTACACCCGAAATATCATTCGTGTACAAAATTTTATTCCAGGTAAAACCACCATCGGTTGTTTTGTACACACCACGCTCAGGATGTGCGGCGAAAGGATTGCCGATCACTCCAACATACACTACATCCGGATTATTTGGATCGATAATGATGCGGTGGATATTACTGGTTTTTTCCAGTCCCATCATTTTCCAGGTCTTACCACCGTCAATGCTTTTGTAGATACCGCCGCCTAAACTAATAGAGTTACGCGGATTACCCTCACCGGTTCCTGCCCATACCACACTTGGATTACTTTGTGTGATAGCTACAGCACCAATATTTAAAATGGGTTGATCATCAAAGATCGACTCCCAGCTGGCGCCACCATTTTCAGTTTTCCATACACCACCACTCGCTGTTCCGAGGTAAATGATGTTGGGATTGGTCCATACTGCATCGATAGCAGTTACTCGTCCACTCATACCGGCCGGACCGATATTACGTGGTTTCATGTTTTTAAAGTGTTTTGAAAGATCTGCCTGTTGGGCAAAAGAAAGAATTGCAGTGCTGAATAGCATTGCAGCAAACAGTAGTTTTTTCATTCCATTGGTTTTTGGGATCGGAATTTCTGCAATTAATGGGGTATTGCCAAATTAGAAGGATAATTGGGTGAAGAGGGTGCGAGCTTTGAGCGACAAGCTACAGGCTACAAGTTTTGAATAACCAATTTCTCAGTGTTCTTCTGTGTCTTCAGTGGCAATCTATCAACAAAAAAGATATTGCCACTGAAGACACAGAAGAGCACTGAGGTTTTGGCAGGAGTTTACCTATATTTATTGCAAACAACCAAGACTTGAATACAAAATCAGTTTTCAAAGGCTCGCCCATACAAGTAGGTATTTATGCTGCAGTAGCTGCTTTCCTCACGTACACCATGATCTTCGGTTTCCGCAAATCATTTACTGTTTGCACATTTGATGGAATGACCGTTGGTACGCTGAGTTATAAAACCGTATTGGTACTGAGTCAGATGATGGGTTATTTGATGGCCAAGTTTTATGGTATCAAATTCATTTCTGAGTTAAACCGTTTTGGAAGAAATAAGATCATTCTCCTCCTCGTGGGAATCGCATGGCTGGCTTGGTTGTGTTTTGCGTTGATACCTGCTCCATATAATATTATCTTTCTTTTCATCAATGGTTTTCCGCTCGGTATGTTATGGGGCGTGGTTTTCTCTTATGTAGAGGGAAGAAGAAGTACTGATTTTATTGGAGCTGCATTGGCGGTGAGTTTTATTTTCTCTTCGGGTTTTGTAAAGTCGGTTGGGGGATGGTTGATTCAATTAGGTGTTACTGAATTCTGGGTGCCTTTTTGCACAGGCTTGGTTTTTGCATTGCCACTGTTATTGTTTATCTATTTGATGGAACGGATACCTGCACCAGATGCCGAGGATGAAGCGGCACGAATGAATCGAACACCCATGAGTGCTGAACAACGCAAAGCATTTGTTCGTTCTTTCTTACCGGGTATTATTGCTTGTATTTTTATTTATGGTTTTGCCACCATCTTCCGCGATATCAGAGATAATTTCAGTGCAGACATGTGGAAGGAAATGGGATACCTGAATCAACCTGCTATTTTTTCTAAAACAGAAACGCCTATCACACTCGTGATTCTTGCACTCATCGGCAGTATGGTCATCATCAAAAACAGTTTTAAAGCATTGATGATTGCACATTTATTTATTGCCATTGGATTTATCATTGCAGGAGTGAGCACTTATTTATTCACCCAAGGAATGGTAGCGCCTATTTGGTGGATGACCTTGGTGGGATTGGGGTTATACATGGTATACATTCCTTTCAACTCAGTATTCTTTGAAAGAATGATTGCAGCATTTCGTTTTACAGGCAATGTGGGTTTTTTGATTTATCTCGCTGATTCATTCGGCTACCTGGGTAGCGTGAGCGTGTTATTGAGTAAAGAAATTTTCAAAGTTCAACTGAATTGGGTTCAATTCTTTTCTAACAGTGTGATGATATTGTCTGTAGTGGGTGTTGCAATTACGGTGTATGCGGGTTGGTACTTTTATCAGAAGAAAAAAGCTATTTAGTTTTTGAGGAGGATGGGACGCAGATTTTTATGATTTATGCAGATTAGTTGCGAATAAAAAATCATGATCCATAATATCAATGAACTTCTGCAGAAAAAAACTGCAGTCTATTTAAATTAATGTTGCCAACAATAGCTTCTTCCAGATTGCGCATTTCTGCTGCATCTGGTTCCTTTTTTTGTTTTTGCTATACATTGACCTGATGATTTTTCAATGACAGGTTTCTTTTCCGCAACAGGTTTTCGTTTAACAGTACACACACCGCAGCTTCCTCCTGATGTACAATATTTACAACTCGAACAGCTACTACAAGCTCTACAGGTACTACTTCCGGTACATTTACCAGAAGCCGTACTGCAACATGGGTCTTTTTTAGCAAATACATTGAAGAGGAAAAATAAAAAGTAGATAAAAATTAGTCCTCTTTTTTTCATATAGAAAATTTTCTACATGAATAGAGAAAACGGATTTTGGATATGCAAGTTTTGAATCGAATAATAGATGAATTGAAATGGGACGCAGATAAAATATCATCATAACCCATCATAAAAATCTGCGTCCCATACTTCGCATAAAAATGGTTCATAACAAATAGTGAATCACCATTTGCCATGAACCATTAGTCATAAGCTACTAACCCTTCTTACCTTCCTCGTATTTCTTCTTCGCCGCTTCTGCTTTTTCAAAATCAAGGATCACGCCATTGATACAGTAGCGTAATCCGGTTGGGGGCGGACCATCTTCGAATACATGCCCTAAATGACTCTTACATCTTCCGCATTGTACTTCTGTTCTTACCATGCCATGTGTGTTATCCGGCAGATAGATAATCGCACTCTTGCTAATAGGCTCATAAAAACTTGGCCAACCGCAACCACTATCAAATTTGGTATCACTTTTAAACAACGCATTGCCACAAGCAGCACAATAATAAGTTCCTATCTCCTTAAAGTTCTCAAACTTGCTGGTCCATGGTCGCTCAGTTCCTTTTTGTCTAGCTATATAATACACATCCGGAGAAAGGATCTTTTTCCATTCATCTTCTTTCAAATTCACTTTTGATTTGTCGGTTCTTGAATACACCGGATTGTTCTTTTCTGTACTATCCATTTTTACTTCTTTCTGTTTTGTTTGTTGTGAATAACAGCCCTGCACTATTAAAGTTGCGAGGAGCAGCATCTTAAAGCCCTTCATATGCCAATACTTTTGATACATTAAAATTACGTTTATCGTGGGTGAATAGTTTACTGTTAAACTGACGAACAGTTGTTTTTTCCCTTACAATTTGCAGTTATTCAAGGTTTTAATGTGTTGTTAAATGTTTTTTAAACGATGAGGCTTATATTTGTTCTTCACGTAAGGTTAGTTAGTACATGTTTAATATTATTCTGTTTGGACCTCCGGGCAGTGGAAAGGGAACACAAAGCGAAAAACTGATCGCTGCTTACGGACTGAAGCATTTATCTACCGGTGATTTATTAAGAAGTGAAATTGCAGCCCAAACACCATTGGGACTGGAAGCCAAGTCTATTATGGACAAGGGTCAGCTGGTACCCGATGAAGTGGTGGTAGGTATGATTAGCTCTGCGCTGGATCAAAACCCTCAAGCAAAAGGATTCCTGTTCGATGGTTTCCCCAGAACTGAAGCCCAAAGTATTGCGCTGGATAAGCTGTTGAAGCTGAAAAATACCGAGATTGGAGTGGTGCTGGCATTGGATGTAAGCGAGGAAGAACTGGTAAGTCGTTTATTGAATCGTGGTAAAACCAGCGGTAGAAGCGATGATACCAATGAGTCTGTGATCCGTGCCCGTATTGCAGAATACAAAGCCAAAACAACGGTAGTGGCCAATTATTACAGCACTTTTGACAAGGTCGTTCATATTAAAGGTGAGGGTTCGGTTGACGAAATTTTTGAATCGCTACACAGCGAGATCGACAAAAGAATGTCTTAATCTAATTATATATAAGAGTTTAACAACCAATAACCAACTGCACCCGCTCTTTTTTTTGAGCGGGTTTTTTATGCCTGATGGCTGTCAAGATGCTGTTAAAGCTGAACGATCACTACACACGCTTTCACCCAACAGACTTAGTTTTGCCCTCCCCCGTGCTGAAGTGGCGTGGAATCAATGTGTATGATCAGCAAAAAAATTCAACTTGTTTTATTTTGTCTGGCAATAGCTTCCGGTTTTTCTTTCAAAGAGAAATCGACAGCTATTACAAACAAACGAATATCGGCTTCGCATTTTAATACAGCCATCTATGAAAGCCTGGATCTGGCATCACTTGGACTTTCCAAAAAAGCCTACGATTGGGCATTGGCCGGTTATGAACGCTTAAAGTCTAGTGGACAAATTATTCAAGAGCATATCATATCCGTTGTTGACTTTAGTCTGCCTTCTAATCAGAAAAGATTATTTGTGATTGATGTATTGAAAGGCGAATTGCTCTTTCATACCTATGTATCACACGGAAAAAATTCCGGTAAGTTGATGGCTAAAAAATTCTCGAATAAAGCCAGTAGTTTTCAAAGCAGTATTGGTTTCTATACTACTGGAGAGCCTTATGAGGGAAAACATGGCTTATCACTTCGTTTGATCGGGAAAGAAAAGGGTATTAATGATAAAGCTTTTCAACGGGGCATTGTGATTCATGGTGCGGATTATGCCGAAGAAAGCATTGCAGCCAGACAAGGTTATTTGGGAAGAAGCTTGGGGTGTCCTGCAGTTCCTCAATCTATTCATCGCGAATTGATCGCTACCATTCAAAATGGAAGTTGTTTTTTTATCTATGCACCGATGCTCGGCTACTCTAAACGGTCAAAATTCATTTAATCATTTGTTCCGACCGTACAACCTATTTTAACAGCTATTTGCCCTTATGTGCTGTCTATCTTTATTATAAGGTGCAACACGTAGAATTTTTTCATACCGACCATTTCGAACAGAACTACAGACGACAGAAGGCGGCTTCGTCTATTTCGTATTTCATCGACTTTTTCTGGGAAACAGATTTTGATCACCTGTGGGATTCGTATCCCAAAGGTTTTTCAGATGCCCTATTCCCAAATACCGGCTATACCTATCTGATCAATTTGGGTACTCCTTTTGTGATGCAGGTAGGAGAAAAGCGGTTTGACATGAAGACCGATGGTTTTCTTCCCAGACATCGCGCCATTGAATGTTTCCATCAAAAGGGAAATAAACTCTTTGGTATCAAGTTCAAAATATCACCCGTCATTTTTGAGAAGAAAATCAACTTCTCAGAATACCGAGAATATATTTTCCCCTTAAGTTATTTGATGAACTCTGGTACGTTGAGTAAAATAAAAACCTGTTCTTCATTTGATGAGCGGGTATCTATTCTCACTCATTATTTTGAAAAGATCATTGATCAATATTCCGGCTCTTTAAAGCCGATTGAAATTGTTTCGAAAATATTGGCACATTGTGAAACCAAGAGAGATTTTATAACGCCGATTGAAGATTTTGCCAAACAATACAATATCTCTTCCCGAACATTACAGCGCTACTTTGAAACAGCTACCAGCATCAGCACTAAAACAGCTATTCAAATCATGCGCATCAGAAAAGCCACTGAACATCTGGCTACTGATCCGGACACTTTTAACAGCGCAGACTATGGCTACTATGATCACAGCCATTTCTACAAACACCTCAAAAGTTTCCTCCAAAAAAATACACTTAAAAAATTACAGCCACATTTGAAGTTGTTGGAGAAGTTGCATGGGAGGTAGTTAATAGCGAATGAACCATAGTTCATGGCAAGAAGAACAATCAGTGGACCTTCATTAAAAGAGAGTCGCCTGATTTTTACATTTCTTCTCTGCGATTTTTATTCATCAACGCTCATGATCCCTTTTTATATTTGTCAGATGCAACCTATATTACTGTTACACGGAGCCATCGGATCAACTGATTCCTCTTAGAAATGAACTCCGCACGGAATTCGATGTTTACAGTTTCAATTTCCCCGGGCATGGTGGCACTGGTCCTTTTGAATCCTTTTCGATGGACGCATTTGCGAAAACAACCTTAGATTTCATAAAACACATCAACTCAAAAATCTACCGGTATTTGGTTATAGCATGGGTGGTTATGTTGCGTTATACTTAGAGTCCATGTATCCGGGCACTCTTCAAAAAGTGATTACATTGGGAACCAAATATGAATGGAGCGAAGAGATCGCCGCGAAAGAAATCAAAATGCTACAACCGGATATTATTGAACAAAAAATACCCACTTTTGCACAGCAATTAGCCAATAGACATGGCGCCACGGAATGGAAAAATGTTCTAGATAAAACCGCCGCCATGTTAGTATCATTGGGTAAACACCCATTGCTTTCTCCTGCTGTGTTACAAAAGATTAATTGCCCAACACTTGTTTTATTAGGTGAAAAAGACAATATGGTTTCAGTAGAGGAAACACAAAATGCAGCAGTGGCTTTGACTAATGGACAGTATGAACTTTTACCCAATGCCATGCACCCCATAGAACAAATAAGTGTAAGTATATTGGCAGAAAAAATCAAAACTTTTTGCTTGACTCACTGATGGTAAATCTTCACCAATAATTTCAAGAACTCTTCGGGTTCGAAAGGTTTTGTAACAACTGCGTTGATTGAAAGATCGCGCGCGCGTTCTTCTACTTCAGAAGGTAAGCTGGCGGTGAGCGCTATGATTGGAATATCAATTCCTTTACTTCGAATAATTTTTACTGCTGCATACCCATCCATTACAGGCATGTGCATATCCATTAAGATCATTTGATGTTTCGTGGTATCCAACTTACCAACTGCTTCCTCGCCATTTACCGCTACATCAATTGTTGCTCCCCATTTTTCCAAAAATGTTTTTGCCACCAATACATTCAACTCATTGTCTTCAGCCATTAATAAAGAAAGGCCTGAGAGCGGGCGGCCTTTTTCAATATCATACGGTATGGTTTCTCCTTGAGAGAAATTAAAGGCTTGTGATACAGGGAAGGTTTGCGTGAAAAAGAAAACCGATCCTTTACCCGGCTCACTTTGTAGTTGCAATTGTGATCCTTGAAGTTCCAGTATTTTTTTACAGATAGCAAGACCCAAGCCTGTGCCGCCAAAACTCCTGGAAGTAGATGTATCAGCTTGTGTAAAGCGATCAAAAATCAATTTCTGTTTTTCTGCCGCGATACCAATACCGGTGTCTTCCACTTTGATCGTAAGCGTGATGTGTTGCTTTTGAATTTTCTCTTGCTGAATGATCAACCTTACATGACCCGATTGTGTAAACTTAATCGCATTTTGCAACAAATTTCCAATGACCTGACTAATACGAGTAGGGTCTGCAATAATACGGTGATGAAAGGCAGGATCTTTTTCTAAGATCAATGCAATTCCTTTTTCATCGGCAAGTGTTTTCAATCCTGATAAAAGGTCATGTGATACTTTTACCAAGTCCATGTCAATGTATTCGAAATTGATCTTACCTGCTTCAATTTTATTGTAATCAAGAATATCATTCACAATATTCAAAAGATTATTGGCAGAAAAAAGTAGTACATTCAATTGCTCTTTCTGATCTTCTCTTGGTTGATTGTCTAAGAGTATGTGTGAAAGTCCGATCACAGAATTCAGTGGTGTTCTGATTTCGTGTGACATATTGGATAGGAGGTCACTTTTAGCTATCAATCCCTGCTCTGCTTCTTTTCTAGCCTTATTCAATAAATACGAATAGCGATAAGAAAGAATCAATGATTGCAAAAAGAAAAATAATAGATATCCAACAAACAAAAGCTCTTTTTGTGGTGCTACAAAACCGAAATACTGTAAGTTGATGATGATAAAAATAATCATCACTACACCAGTGCTTAGTAGTGCATATCCGGCCCCCAATCTTTTTCTTTTATAAGCAATTATATATACATAGAACGCATGCGCAATCACAAAAAACATTACCACCAGAAATGGATTGATCAATTGTGTGAAAACGGCAGGGGGGAAAATGAGGGTGACCAATGATAAAATGATACAGGCCCACATTTCAATGGCTGTAATAATTTTATTGGAATCCTCTGGATATAGATTTTGTGTGTATCGTGTAAAAAAGATAACACTGACAAATAAAGAGAGATATTCCAAGTGAATAGTGAGCGCCCAAGGAAGATCCGGAAAAACAGTATGTAAAGAATATTGAGATGTGCCAATGATCCGATAACTATAAGTAATACAGAAAAGCGCAAAATAAAGAATGGTTCTATCGTAGCGACCAAAGAAGTATAAACCAAAGAAGAAGAGTCCACACATGATAATACTTCCGGTAAGAATAAAGTTGAAAGCATTGTCTCTGTTTCTTTTGCTGAACAACTTTTCTTTGTTACCAATCGTGATTGATTTATATGGGCCCCCCTTAGAGTGTAGGAAATTAGCTACCTGTAAAATCAGTCGCACCGTATCTTTTTTTATAAATAACTCTCTTGTAAACTGCTGCCATTTAGGTTGGGTTGTTTCAGAAGAAACACCCGGTACACCCGATTGTACAAAAACCTTATCATCTACAAACAGTTTATAGCTTGTATAAGTATCGGGAATATCTAGTGCTAAGTTGGATGCATTCTTGGGTAATAAAACGGTAAGCATATAAGAAGCATACCCTTTTGCTGTAATTTTTTTCCCGCCAATGACCATGTTGTCCCAACGTTTGGGAAAACCGATCATTCCAGTCATCTTTTCGGCGGTTTCACCGGGTTCACATAGTTTTTCCCAACATAGCCCCCATTCTCCATCCAATGGAACAGATTGTTTGGATAAATCGATAGTACGAAGATCGATGACAGCATGTTTAGCGACCGGTAATTGTGCAAATGAAGAAAATGAAAAAAGAAAGCAACAGAAAATAATCACGGAAATGAGCCTGCCTTTTCTATTAAATTTTGAATACATGCTTATCTGCTTGCTTGATAAATTTCGCTGCAAGGGTATCAGCGCTTCCGTTTCTTAAATGTATTAATTCTTCTGCTAAAAAATCTATTTTAATCTGTTTCCATAATAAAAAAATAAATCCGTTGTTTCCTGTAAAAATAGTGCCGCCATCATGGGTTTTAAGCCGCTCATCCGTAACCACATTTTTAAGTGATTCATACAAACCCAGTGTTATAGCAGTTTTGTACTAACAAACTAAAAACAATCACATGAATCACTTAACACGATATAACCCTTTTCACCAAATACATCAGGGTTTAAGAGCCCTATTGTACCACTGTTCTTTACAGGTACAGCATACCAATTTTGCTGACGAAGAGCAAGCATCTATAACTATTGCACAACTTAAAGAGCTGATTTGGCTTTTTGATGGACATGCACACACCGAAGACACAAAAGTTTTTTCATTGCTCGCAGATAAAGCACCTGAAGTCATCGCAGATTTTGAGTAACAGCATGATAAAGACCATATGCTGGCTGCTCATTTACAAGGCTGTATTGAACAGTACGAAGTAGCAGTGAAAACTTCTGATAAAGTTTTTGCAGGCAGACAAATACAGTTCTCACTTGCGGAGTTTACTGCATTCAATTTGTCGCACATGAATATGGAAGAAGTAATCATTAAAGAATTGATTTGGCAATATTATACAGATGAGCAGTTGCATGAGTTAACCATGGAGATTGTTGGCTCTCTTCCACCCGATAAAAATGCACGATACAGCTACTGGATGTTAAAAGGATTATCAATCCAAGAAGTTGCAGAATGGTTTCGTGCCATTCAGGCTACAGCACCGCCTTTTGTAATGGACCAAATGATGGAGTTGGCTTCAGCTGCACTGGATTGTGCTGATTTTAATGAAATTCAAAAATCTTTGGCACTAGAAATGGCTTAATTACTCCTAATTATTGCCAAACAGAAAACCTCGCAATTGCGAGGTTTTTCTTTAGGCGTATATGGTTGGGTTAGTAAGCGCTTTATTGTTGTGGTTTTGTCTCCAATAATTTGAAGAACTGATCCAACATCGGCTGAATAACAATACGTGTTCTACGATTAGCTGCACGTCCTTCAGATGTACTATTATCTTTCAAAGGAATATACTGACTTCTTCCGGCTGCTGTCATGCGCTTAGGATCAATTCCATAGGTTTCTTGTAGGATGCGCACCACTGTTGTTGCTCTCCGTACACTCAAATCCCAATTATCTTGAATTACTGCTGTCTTAATAGGAAGCGAATCTGTATGTCCTTCTACAATAAACTCGATTTCAGGTTGAGCATTCAACACTTTGGCAACCTTACCCAGTACTTCTTTTGCTCTGTCTGTTACTTCATAACTCGCGCTTTTGAATAAAAGCTTATCAGAGATATCAACATATACCACTCCCTTATCTACTTTGATATTGATGTCTTCGTCATTCAGATTGCCAATGGCACCTTTCAGGTTCATCACCAATGCCATATTCAAAGAATCTTTGCGTGCGATAGATCCTTGCAGATCGCGGATATAGAGATCTTTCGCACCAATATTTTCAAGCGACTTTTTGATACTTTCAGCCTGTGCCCCCGTTACAACAGAAAGATCTTTTAGCTGATTCAATACTGTTGTATTATTCTGCTTCAGAAAGTCGATCTGCTTGTTCAGGTCTGCTATTTGATCTTCCAATGCCTGCTTACGGGCATTCAGTTCATTATTTTGTCCTTTTGATTTGGCCAGTTGATTTTCCAGGTCTTTAATCTGGTCTTGCAATTCTCGATATTTTCCCTGCATTTCCAAATAAGCCCCGCTCAGTTGTACATACTTGGCTTCTGACTCTTTGAATTTTTTACTACTCACACAGGAAAACAGTAGTACAGAAGAAGCTACTGCAACTATAAAACGATTGGTTCTCATGCATTTATGGTTTGAAATGTGATCATTCGATATCTATAACGAAAGAACCATTACAATATTGTGCCAAAAATGAGAGAAAGAGCGGATCAACCCTATTCAAAAACAATCATTTGTTCCGAACGTAGCCAATCTGTATATGCATGAGCATATTGTTGATCAATATTTTTTCGCTTGATCTTAAGTGTCGGGGTTAATAAACCATTTTGAATACTCCATTCTTCTTTACAAATCACCATTCTTGTCAATTGCTCATGATGTTCTAGTTGTGCATTCAGATTTTGCAATAAAGTTTCCAGCTCTTGTTGTATATCATTTGCCGGAACCGTTTTTGCCTGTTCCGATAAAGTACACAAGACTAGTGCCGAAGGCATACCCGAGCCTACCACACAGACCTGTCCAACATAAGCATGAGCCCCTAATGTATTTTCCATCGGAGCCGGTGTAATGTATTTCCCCTTTCCTGTCTTGAACTGGTCTTTGATTCTTCCTGTGATGGTCAGATACCCTTGTTCATCAATGGATCCTTCATCTCCTGTTTTCAAAAATCCATCTTCGAAACATTGGGCCGACAATTCCGGTTCTTTATAATAGCCTAACATAGAGGCCGGACTCTTTACCTGCACTTCATTGTCTTTACCTAATCTCACTTCAACAGTTGCATAAGGTTGACCCACTGTTCCAAATTTGGCAGCATGTTTTTTATTCACGTGAGACAGTGCTACGTTCTCTGTCATACCATATGCTTCTTGGATAATGATTCCCAGTTTTGCATACCAATGTAATAATGCCGGATTGATCGGCGATGCTCCTGTGAAAATATGCTGTGCTCTTGCCAACCCTAATTTTTTGCGGATCATTTTTTTAATCAAGGTACTGATCAAAGGAATTTTTAATAAACGATCGAGTTTGGCTTGTGACATTTTTTTCAGAACACCTTCCTGCATCTTTTCCCAGATACGCGGTACAGCCAGAAAAACAGTAGGCTGTGTATGTGCAAGGTTAGCAGCAAAAGTATCCAACGACTCTACAAAGTAAACGGTACTACCTGTGAAAACGGTTCCACATTCTACCAGCATTCTTTCTGCTACATGACAAAGCGGTAAATAAGAAAAGAATATTTCTTTTTTGATCTCAGGAAAATTATCGAGGAAGGACTGTACTGCAAAAGACATAGCATGATACGTATGCATCACACCTTTTGATTGTCCGGTAGTTCCTGATGTATATACAATACAAGCCAAAGCATAAGGATCTATTTCAGGTACTCCTTGCAATGGTTCATGGCTTTTTACCAAATCATTCCAATTGATACACTCTGCATTCGGATAAAAAGGAAATGTGATCTGTAATAATGAATCAGGTACTCCCGGGCGAATAGCTTCCGGATTGTCCAGCTTTCCGATAAAGATGGCTTTGCTTTCGCTATGAATAATGATATCGCGCAAAGCATCTGCCGTAATATTGGGATACAAGGGTACAGATACACATCCTGCCATGGCAATGGCCAGATCGGCCATGATCCAGTGAGCGCAATTTTTACTAAGTATCGCTATTTTGTCATCTTTGCCATAGCCGAAAGAACGCAGGGCTGCAGCCATACTTCTGATTTGTACACCCGCTTCTGCCCAGGTAAAATTTTGATATACACCCTTCACCGGTTCAGCTAAAAAAAGCCTTGTAGGTGTTGCTTTTTCATACTCGCAAAATTTGTCAACAATATTGGGCTGGTTCATGTTTTGGGGGTTATCATGAATTAAGCAAATGATGATTCTTTCAGGTGCGCAAGTCCTTGTTCCGGAATTTTTCCTTGAACAGGTGCATAGAAATCTATGATCTTTTTAAAATCCGCCACCTCGTTGTCTGTAGTAAGAAACGGTTCTGAAAACCAGGTTTCTTTTTTCGTGAAATCCATTGCAGCCATCACAATGGGCACTTTTGCTTTTTTAGCAATATGATAAAAACCGGTTCTTAACCGATCTACTTTTTTTCTGGTTCCTTCGGGTGAAAGCACCAATACAAATTCATCATGTTGTTCAAACTGCTCAGCCACCTGATCTACCATATGTTTGTTATTGAATCGATCTACCGGATAGCCGCCCATTCTGCGAAAGAAAAAACCAAATCTTCCCTGAAACAGTTCTGCTTTGCCTAAATATTTTACATGTGTGAGTCGGAGTACACTTCGAATGGCAAGACCCATTACAAAATCCCATGCACTGGTATGCGGCGCAACTATGACGATGCATTTTTTCAGATGGTAAGGGAAATTATCCCGCACTTTCCATCCCGTAATCCACAGGTAGATTTTCCAGAGTAGTCTCATGGCAAGCAATTAATACAAGATAAGAGATAATTTGAAAATGTGGCAATTTGATCTGCCTTAGGCAGACAAATTATCTAACTTCTTCTTCATCGAAAACATTTCATCTCTCAATCTTGCTGCTTCAATAAAATCAAGATCGCGGGCAGCTTTTTCCATTTGCTTTTTGATGGCGTTGATGGCTTTCTCCAATTGCGGAATCGTTTTATATTCTACCTGTTCTTCTGCTGCTGTTTGTATGAGTGGTTCATCTTTTTGTAGCGCATATGGATTGGATGGATCATATCCTTTAATATCCAACACTGAAGTTTGTGCAAATACTTGCTCCTTACTTTTTGAAACTGTTTTAGGTGTAATACCGTGTTCAATATTATAGGAAATCTGTTTTTCTCTTCGTCTGCTGGTCTCGTCAATGGTTCTTTGCATACTTTCTGTGATCGTATCCGCATAAAAGATCACCAGTCCATCCACGTTTCTGGCTGCACGTCCTGCAGTTTGCGTCAATGATCTTTCATTACGTAAGAACCCTTCTTTATCGGCATCTAAAATGGCAACAAGAGAAACTTCCGGAAGATCCAATCCTTCTCTTAAAAGATTAACACCCACCAATACGTCAATCACCCCCAATCGCAGATCACGCAAAATTTCAACTCGCTCTAATGTATCTACATCACTATGTATGTATTTGGATTTGATATTGATTCGTCCCAAGTATTTATCCATCTCCTCAGCCATTCGCTTCGTAAGTGTGGTTACTAAAACCCGATCTCCTTTTTTTACTCGTTTATCAATTTCATCCAAGAGATCATCAATCTGATTCACGCTAGGCCTAATCTCAATCGGTGGATCTAATAACCCTGTTGGTCTTACCACTTGCTCTACAACCACACCTCCTGTTTTCTCCAATTCATAATCACCTGGTGTGGCACTTACAAAAACAGTTTGTCCGATCAGTGATTCAAATTCATGAAAGTTCAGTGGACGGTTATCCATGGCACTGGGTAAACGGAATCCATAATCTACCAGTACGAGTTTTCTGCTTCTGTCGCCACCGTACATACCTGCCACTTGAGGAATGGTTTGATGACTTTCATCGATCACACATAAAAAGTCTTTGGGGAAATAATCCAACAAACAGAAGGGACGGGTGCCCGGTTTTCTTCGATCAAAAAAGCGGGAATAGTTTTCAATACCATTACAATATCCCAATTCGCGAATCATTTCCAGATCGAACTCTACTCTTTCTTTGATTCGTTGTGCTTCAATAAATTTTCCGGTATTCTTAAAATATTCAACCTGTGCCATCATTTCATCCTGTATCTCATTCATCACCTGTTGTATCATGTCTTTAGGTGCGAGATAAAGATTGGCCGGAAAGATGGCTGCATTTTCCATCAACCCAATTCTTTTGCTCGTAGCTGTTTCAATGCTTTCTATTTCTTCGATTTCATCGCCAAAAAAAGTAATCCGGTATCCAAAATCTACATAGGGTAGGTTAATATCCACCGTATCTCCTTTTACACGAAACGTACCGCGCTTGAATTCTTCCTGACTTCTATTGTACAAAGCATTCACCAGTTGATGTAAAAACCCTTGACGGGAAATGACCTGGCCTTTATGAATTCGAATGATCCCGTTTTCATATTCGGTCGGATTGCCCATACCATAAATACAACTCACACTGGCTACCACAATGATATCACGTCTGCCGCTCAATAATTGTGACGTGGCTTGTAAACGCAGCTTATCCAACTCCTCATTGATGCTCAGGTCTTTTTCAATATAGGTATCACTGACCGGCATATAGGCTTCCGGTTGGTAATAATCATAATAGCTTACAAAATAACCAACCGCATTTTCCGGAAAGAACTGTTTGAATTCACCATACAATTGCGCTACCAGTGTTTTATTATGTGTCAATACCAGCGTAGGTCTTTGCACCTGTTGAATCACATTGGCCATGGTAAAGGTTTTACCACTGCCCGTTACGCCTAATAAAGTCTGGTACTGTTCGCCATTCAGAATACCCTCTGTTAATTGTGCAATGGCAGAGGGTTGATCGCCCGCAGGGGAATAAGATGAATGGAGATTAAATGGCATTTGATAACACTTAAGAAAAGAGATTAAAGTTACAGGAGATAATATTTAAACAACAGAGAATTTTGTTAGGTTGTATTTCTATTTTATAAGTATTTGATACAGTATATTTACAAGACAAGAGTTGTATCAATTGATTATTCCATGGAATTGAGTTCAAGATCTGATATCGATATCTCGGCTTACCGTCTTGAAAATTTTTTCGAGCTCTCTGCAGATTTGTTTTGTATCGCGAGCTATGATGGTTATTTCAAGAAAATCAATAGTGCCGTTGTTAAAGTGTTGGGCTATTCAGAAGAAGAATTAAAGTCTCGGAAAATATCCACCTTTATTCATCCCGACGATCAAGATAAAACAGCAAAACATCGAAAAGAATTATTAAACGGCTCGCCTCTTTATCATTTCGAAAATCGCTACATCACAAAAAGCGGTGATATTGTTTGGTTATACTGGACCTCCATGCCGGTTGCGGAAGAAGAACTGGTCTATGCAATTGCAAAAAATATTACCCATAAAAAGAAAGAAGAAGAAGACAGAAATAAACTGATTTCTGAATTGTCTGCATTGAATGCAGGTCTAAAGCGACTGTCTTATACAACATCCCACGACCTGCGTTCACCGGTCAATAATTTGTTGAATGTTTTTAACCTACTCAATAAAAGAAAAATTGAGGATGAACAGGTACAACAGTTTTTATCGATCCTTAAATCAGGTACAGAACAACTGAAAGCAACTTTGAATGATTATGTAGACGTACTCGCAGAAAATGACCGTTTAAATGCCGAAAAAGAATCTGTACTCTTTGAAGAAGTGTTGAAAAAAGTAACACATTCTATCAGTAGCCTAATTATTGATTCTCGTACCATTATTCAAACAGATTTTGAATCGCTTCCATCCGTTCTTTTCAAAAAAAGTTATTTGGAAAGTGTTTTTCTGAACCTGATTACCAATTCCATCAAATATGCCATGCCGGGTAGAAACCCCCTCATTGATATACATAGCTGGGTAGAAGATGAAAAACAATACCTAAGTATTACCGATAATGGAAGTGGATTTGATATGGAGCTGGTAAAAGATAAAATATTTGGAAAACACCAGCGTTTTCACGACCATGCAGACAGCAAGGGAATTGGTCTGTACCTCGTTCACAATCACATTACCAGTATGGGCGGAACCATCCAGGTGAATAGTGAGATCGGAAAAGGCACCCGTTTTGTGATTTGTTTTTAAATCCATTCATTTTATTGATTGATATATCAACTCGAAAACATCTTATTCTTTTGTGCAGTCTCGTATGCTTATTCCTGACAACAAGCGCTCAAAAATCCATTGAACAATTCTTTGCTTTTAAAGAAGATTGGTCGGCTGCAAACAGTATTAATAGGGCTACTTATTTTATGTACAAGCTAAAAGAAAATGATACCACTTTTTCTTGCCGCTTCTACCATAAAAACGGCCCCATGATTCGTTGTGAAACTTATCGTGATAACGAACTGCAAATACCACATGGCCGTTTTGCATGGTATAATAACAGTGGTCATATAGACAGTACAGGATTGGTAAGCTTTGGTAAAAAGACTGTTATTGGGAATACAAAAGACCGGATGGAACCACAACTAGCGTAGTGCATTTTAATAGTGGCAAAAGAATCTTGACAAGAAACTATGACACGAGAACCATTTATTATACTGATGGAAGACTCGATGAGCCGATGGATGCATTGTTTTTCATGAAGAATAACTTTACCAACGATAATAAACCCCCTGAATTCAAAGGCGGGGTACGAGGCTGGATCAACTACCTCGAGAAAAAGCTGGAGATGCCCGGAAGATTCAGACAAATATTTGGACCCTGTACAAAAGGAACCGTTGTAGTCAGTTTTAAGGTAGACACAATAGGAGTCGTTTCAGAGCTGAATATTGATAAATCGGTAGAGTGGTCAGTAGACATGGAAACACTTCGTGTTTTTAAAAGAAGCCCAAAATGGGAGCCCGCTACTCAAAATGGAAAAATTGTCAGCTATTATCATCGACACTCTATTACCCATGTGATTAATTAACTAAAAATCAAGGAGTTAGTAGGTCAGCAAAGATTTAATATTAAATAATTGTTACCATTTCGTAAATTCATTAAGCATAAATGCGGTGAATTTGACGAAAAAGGGGTACATATTATTCATAATCACAGTTTTATACATATCCACGGCCTTTTCACAGACCCGTTCGGAAGGCTCTTTGGTAGTCGTTGATTTTTACGGAGATAGTTTATCCTTTCCTGTTGACGCTACCGTTCATGTCCCTTTTGAAGAACAACTTTCCAAAAAAAGCATCAGCAGTTTTTATGAGAACATGCTCAAGGGATTTTATCAACCCATGATACAAACCCTGGTTCAGTACCGAGATGAGAAGAAGTTGGACGACTGGTTCTATTATCAACTCATCAGAACCACCGCCGAAAAGCTGAGTCCGAAAGCAGATAATTACCATCGTTATACCTTGTACAAATGGTTTTTATTGAATGAATCCGGCTATTCCTCCACTACACGTTTTAGAAATGATACTTTGTTATTGTATGTAAGAAGTGAAGAAGTGATTTATGATGTGCCATATTATATGGCAGGTGATCAACAATATGTTTGTTTAAATTATCACGACTACAACAGCAATGTAAATTTTGATGCCATCACTTTTACTACGCTTTCTTTGTCGGTGGGAGGCAACAATCGATTCTCTTATAAAGTAACCAGCTTACCTGTTATTAAAAAGAACAATTACACGGTTAAGCAAATACAGTTTGACTATAAAAACAAAGACTATCGGTTTAATGTGGTATTGGATCAGCAGATGCAAAAAATATTTACCAATTATCCGGTAGTAGAATATGCTTCGCAATTCGGTATTCCTTTGAGTCAGACCACCTATAATTCTTTGATTCCCGTACTGCGTGAAGCGGTGAAAGGAATGACACAACAACAGGGGGTTGACTATTTGATGCAATTCACACGCTCAGCTTTTTTGTTCCAAACAGATACAAAAGCATACGGTAAAGAAAAGAGGTTGTCTGCAGAACAAACCCTGTTTTACGATTACAGCGATTGTGAGGATCGCTCGGCATTCTTCTTTAATATCATTAAGGAGATTTACAACCTACCCATGATTGTCTTGTCGTATCCAACACATATTACTGTTGCTGTTCACTTTGATTTTGCCAATGGTACCCCCATTGTTTACAATGGAGAACAGTATTGGGTTTGCGAACCTACTCCGCAAAAAAAGAACCTCAAGATCGGAGAGATTCTTCCTTCCTTGAAAAAGCAACCCTATGAAATAGTGTATGCTTATAAACCTTTTTGATTCCGCTTAACCTTCTTTCCAATAGCTTAACTCTTCTTTTTCTTTTAAGGCATAAAAAAGCCATCCGCCTAAGGCGAATGGCTGAGATTTGGATGGGTGTATTATTTAGTATTTCTTCTTCTCTCTGATCTCCAGCACTTCTTTTTTCAATGGAGCCAGCTCATTAGGATCCAAGTGATTCCAAGAAGTATTGAATACCTGCTTGTAATAATCTTCTAAAGCTTCAATCATTGGGTTGATAACACCCGGGTCGCGACTGAAACCAATATTAAAGCTTCTCTCAAGCGTATTGTACACGGGTGCGATATATACTTGTTTCTGCTTCAGTGGAATACTCTTAGCCCATAATTTTTCTTTAGTAAGTGGTTCAGCGGCAACCAGGTTTACTTTACCGGATAAGATAAAGAAGCCGGCATACTTATATGCTGTTCTGTAAGTAGCATAACGACCTTTACCAGATACATATTCAGAATAAGAGTTCCAGTTTACGTTGGAGCTATTGATATCAAAATCAATTTCTACCTGTAATAACAAGTCGCTTTCTTTTTTATCATTGTACACCACCTGATCATAATACTCGAAGGGTCCACGTACCGAATATCCTTTAGCGGTTAATGATTCGTTGTAGTCGGCAGCCATTGCTTTGGAAAAATCACTGAATATTTTATAATTCGAGTAAGCAAATTTTTCTTGATAAGCCGGATCTACAAGCAGAAATACTACCTGAGCAGATTTAGCAGGTGCTTTTTGTGGTGGTTCAAAGTCATAACTAGGCGCTTTGATGGTAGGGGCCGGTGGTGGTGCCGTTACTTTTGGTCCGGAGCTTGCCACATACAATACTGCATAAGACAATACGACCAATATTGCCATTAGATTTTTTTTGTTTCTCATATTCGTTTTGTTTTGTGTAGGATATATACGGTTATAATCGCCATTTGGTACATCAATACATCTATCCAATCTCCGGTTCCGTGCATCCAGCCCAACCATTGAAACAATTCAGTTGCAGAAACCATCAATGCTATTCCAATTTTCCAGCCCTTGGGTATCTGCTCCCATCCATCCCAAACTACTACCATGGCCATCCACAGGGAAACACCCCACAAATAATCGGGTATCCATATGGAGCCGGGAAAAGAACTTGTTTCTTTTGAATGATACAATAACCATCTTTCAAATAAAACCGGAACTTTTCTTCCTTTCAGGTATATCAAAGCTCCAGCGGTCATGGGAATTATAACCCAGACCAACCTCATCATCAAAACCCTTCTACTCGCGCTCAAGCTCTTCTGTATTGATGCGGTCATCAAAAAAGACGACCACATAGTTTTCCGATTTCAGTTTGGCAATCAGATCATCACGGTATTCTATAATTTCCTGCAGTGTTGCAAACAGCTTCGGTGATTTCCATGTCTGTGTTACTTTATCTTTAAAATAACCCAGCTTTTCAAACTTATTTTTAAAATGCCCCACAGATCTTGTTGCTACAGAACTATAAAAATCCCTGGCTTTATAAAAACCACTGATGATCGCAAATTTTTTATAGTGTGCTGAGCCTTTCGGGTTACACTCTATACATGTGGTGGAAAGATACATGAATCCATAACCCCCCGTTGTGTCGGCAAATTTGTCGACCTGTTGGGTTGAATCAGGTTCTTGGGCCTTCAATACCGTAGTTCCGAAGATGAATAAGAGGCATACCAATAACTGGCGATAACTGAAAACTCGTTCACGCATTATATAGTAAAATTAGGCTTGTTTAAATCTATAAAAAATACCTGAAAATGAGTAGTTTATCTCTATTTTTCTATGATTCTTATTTTCTTTTGACATTATAAATAGCTACCGGTGGATCAAGGTACTGGTTTCTGTCATTCTGCATATAAATCTTTCGCACGATATTCATTCCTTTGATCACTTTTCCAAAAGCTGCATAGCCCAACTTGTCTTCTACATTTTCTCCTCCTTCATCAAGTCCGGGTTGGTCATCGATGCAAATAAAAAATTCACTGCCTGCCGTTCCCGGCGCTAGTCGGGCAACCGATATCACACCGTCTTTATGTTTTACGCCGGTTTTTCCGGTGCTTTCATGTGGTATGCCCGTAATGCTTCTTGCTTTTTCATTTTTAGTTCGCCATAAACCGCCTTGCAAAATTTCTGTCTTAGGTGCATTTGATGGCTGATTGTTTACATTTAATACACGATAAAAAGAAGTATTCTCATAAAATCCGGAGTCTACATAACTTAAAAACGCGGCGGTGGTAGCGGGTGCTTTATCTACATACAGTTCTACTTCTATTTCTCCATATTTTGTTTCTATCATCACACGTGGATTTCCGGAATTGGTGGGCTCTTTACAGGTAATGAGGGCTGATAAAAGAAAAAGATAACTCAGTTGCTTCATAACGATTCATTCACTTCAAACAAAAATAGCTGCGACTTTTCTAATGCTGAGAAATTATTATCAGCAATCATCCATAAAGATCGCTTTCCATTTTTTAATCTAGGGCCCAAACACATGCCTTCTACATTATCAGTATAAATACCCAGCTCATCCAGATTCAATAATAATTTTTTTCGAAGCGGTTTTTGGGGTGGATTATTTTTTAAGCTGTTGATCGAGCTAATATCTTCCGCATCATTCAAATCAACCATAAAAATTTTAATCGTACATGCTAATCTACCCGTGGAGAAAGATCTTTCCATTACGAGTAATTTATTATTTCCGATATCCATGATATCGGGAATACCATTCACCATAAAACTCCCCGGCGGATTGGGTGCATACGCTACAGGATCGAGTTTATATGCATACTGCGCAACCGCTTTCCCATTGGATACATTGAATTTGTATAGGCGAACCCAAGCATCATTCGGTTCCAGGATTGCTTGCGGACCATCTTCATACCTGGGTTCTTCCAGACTTACCAATAAGTTTTGATAGTTATTGGTGAATGTAGCGCCCTCTAAAACACCATTGCGTCTTGGCCCTTTTTCCAGAGCAGACATCCGCAAGTTATCCGGAAGTGAAAACCTGCGTACGTATGTTCCCGATCTATCCACTACTTGAATAGAGGGGTCTGCTATTATGGTATCTTTTGCTGTTACCATTCTTTCTCCTTCGCTAGTCCAAACAAGTTGTTTTGTGATGGGATGGTAACGTATGGCTTCAGGATCGGGTGTTAGTTGTGGGTTTTCTTTAGAGGAAGGATAGGGTTGTCCGTTCGGTTGTTGCAATGTAACGGCTTGTTGGAACAAAACCGTATCGATCTTTTCATCCTTTAATATAACCTTCATCGTGTAAAATCGCGCCGATTGTAATGCAGATCGGTCATCACTAATAGTATAGAAAACTTGTTCTGTTTTATCAAAATCTATTCCCGATAAACCGCCCACTGTTGTTTGTTGAAATGAAAACTGGTACGGGATATCATACACATCTATCAACCGAAGCGAGCTTGGCACTACCTGCAGCATTCCTCTTTTTGTTGGAGAACAAGCATAGATAACGAATACAAAACAAACAGCTATAAATGATTTCAAAACCTAATTAATTTTTCTGTGTCCTTCTGTGCCCTCTCCGAAGGAGTCCTTTGGACTGTGGCTATCAATAAAAACAGACCCTCCTAATTTTTCTTCACCCTCTTCTTATGCGAAAACAACCAAGGCAATAATTTAGGCTCTGCAAAAGCATTGGTCCAACTATCATGTGCCACACCCGGATACTCTGAATAAGTAACATCTTGTGCGCCGGCGGTCATCAGCGCCTTGTATAACTCTCGATTGGGTTCGGGTGAGACCACAGGATCTTTTTCTCCATGAAAAATCCACATCGGAACATCTTTTGCGTTTTGTACCAGCAATGGAATATCAGCAATACCACAAATCGGAAATGCCGCGGCAAAAAAATCAGGATAACGACGCAAGAGGTCATAAGCACCAAATGCACCCATCGATAACCCTCCGAGATAAACCCTTCTTGGATTGACATGCCTATTGTCTACCAAACTATCCATCAACTGTTTTACCAATTGTTGTGAAATAGGAGCATCTCCTTCAGAGTCTACCGCAGCCCATTGTTTTTCTGCTGATCGTTTGTATTTAGACCAGGTCATGTTTTTGGGGCATTGCGGAAAAATAACAATGCCTTCAAAGTATTTACGATTGGTGGGTTCGAGGAAGAGTTTAGCACCATGGGTTAGCTGCGCTTCATTATCATTCCCTCTTTCTCCTGATCCATGGAGAAACATGACCAATGGATAGGCTTTGTTCTTTTTATACTTGGCAGGATACAGTATACGATAGTGTAGGGTATCGTTTCCTTTGATGAATTGTTTCTTTTCATAGGCAGAAAAGTCCTGTGCACTCAGTGTAGTAGAAAAGGAGAAAAGAAACAGCAATGACAGGATGTTTTTCATATGGGATTGTTTGGATAAATCTACTGCAATTTTTATAACTGGCAGTTTTCACTAGAAAAATTAATTGACCGAGTTTAAGCTTACAATCCATTAAAAATTGCGGTAAATACGGTAAGCCTATTTAAGAAACAGGTCTACATTTATTATTAAGCTAAAAACTATGAACCGAATACATTTATCGCCATTTTTATTGTTAGGAGAAGAGAGAATTGGATTAAACTATCCCCCTGATGCCATAATAACCGGATTAATTAAGTCATTAAAGGACGTTCGTTGGAGCCGTGAAAAAAATGGTTGGCACATTCCGTGTAATAAACCCGCTTATGAAGCTTTGGTAGACAAGCTGATGGGGATTGCTACAGTGGAGAATGCAGAATTAAGAAAATACCTTGAGCAGCGAAAAATTATAGTAAAGCAAAATCAAAATAAGTTGTCGTCGGGGACGCATAAAATGATGCTAAATCATCCCTTATCCGTTCCCAACCTTAGCGCGTATGAAAAATTCAGAGACATGCTGGTGCTGAAAGGGTATAGCGCCAATACTATTCGAAACTATAGTAACGAGTTTCATCAACTTTTGAGGGTTTTAGGTAATAAACCGGCTGATACATTAAATAAAGAGCAACTTCTTTCTTATTTATTATGGCTATTGAAAGAAAAAGGCTGTAGCGAAACGCAAGTTCATACGGCAGTCAATGCAATAAAGTTTTATTATGAACAAGTTTTGGGGAGAGATAAAGAACTTTATGATTTACCACGCCCGAAGAAGGCCTTTACCTTGCCGGATATTTTAGCAGAAGAAGAGATTGTGGAATTAATTCACGCGATACCCAATATAAAGCATCGATCTATGATAATGATTGCCTATTCTGCCGGATTGAGGGTAAGCGAAATTGTGAAGTTGCGAATTACTGATATTGACAGTAAACGAATGATGATTCATTTACGAGCCGCTAAAGGTAAAAAAGATAGGATGGTTACTTTATCAAAAAAAATACTAGCTGTTTTACGCGAATATTTTTTGCTCTATAAACCCAGGATATATTTATTTGAAGGCCAAAATGGTGGCGAGTATAGTGTCAGGAGTGTTCAAAAAATAGTACAGGATGCTAAAATAAGAGCCGGCATTACAAAGAAGGGGGGAGTACACAGTTTAAGGCATAGCTACGCTACTCATCTATTAGAAGCAGGAACCGACATTCGAATCATTCAAGAATTATTAGGACATAACAGTATTAAGACAACCATGTTGTACACCCATGTTGCGAATAAAATAATGAGCAAAATTGAGAGTCCTCTAGATAAATTAGATTGGTGACTACTATTTCGCTTTTTCGACCACATCAACCCAAAAAACGAAATCATAAATAGTTGCTTATGAATACATATTTCCATTTTTTTTGTTACTTTTTATGAGCGAGGAATTGCGTACTTTTATTGTTAGCTGCCAGCAGTAACAACCTACTATGTTTGGACTATTTTCAAAGAAAAATAATAATGAATGCCCGATAGACTCTGAGATGCGACTCTGGATGGAAAATTCTTTCTTGTGGTTGGCAACACAGTTTGGACACGACAACATTGCTACAAAACCAATACTTCTTCCTACACCTGAACACTTCCCAATTCGCTTTGACGGCTCAAAAGAATCATTGACAAAGACCGCAGAGATTGTAGCTCGTCAAATGGAGATTGACATCAATGAAATTAACCTTGATACTTATGAGCAAAACATTCAAGAGTTTAGTGGCGGCTTTGGACATAGAATCTGGACAGAGGTTGACAAGGACAATGATGAAAAAATGGCTGCGGGTTTATACTTTGACAAAAACGAACAAGGTAAATACGACATCCTAATTGAGAAAAAGAATTTAACCGATCCCGAAAATCTTACAGCAACCCTTGCCCATGAGTTTTCACATATTAAAATTTTAGGTGAAAAAAGACTTGATTTCAATGACGAACAGCTAACCGATTTGACACCTGTTGTTTTTGGTTTAGGCATCTTTAATGCAAACTCTGCATACAAAGAATGGAAGTCATTTGACAGTTACGGACACAACAGCATCGGTTATTTAAAACAAAGAGAATGGGGTTACGCTTTAGCACTTTATGCCTTTTTCAGACAAGAAGAAAATCCCGACTGGATAAAGTTCCTGACACCTAACATAAAATCAGACGTTAAAAAAAGTTTGGACTTTATCTATGCCAACACTGACAAAGTTTTTATTGAAGAATATAAAGGCGGCAGCTAACAGGCAGTTTTGCGTCAGCAGGGGCGACGAATAAATCCTCATCTTAGTGCTACTATCAGCTACATATCCGGCTGACCGAACACGAATGAGCAACAGAATATGTTTTCAACTTTTGTAACTTCGGTCGGCTGCAGTTCCGGGCTAGACGTTTTCCAAATGCCCTGCCGAACGCAAAGCTGTGGCCGTTATAGCCAATGGTAGGACGACCGTGCAAACGACAAACGACCGACCAAAATTTAAACGTTCAAACAAAGACAAACCATTTTGACAGGTGACCAACATACAGACCATATTTCTAACGGACAACGAGTAAGCCGACACTCATTGCCAACGCTTCAGTATTTTTTATTTTCCCCACCGCACATTTTTTTTAATTCAATTTTAGCCAACCGCACATTTGGCACATTTGGTTTTGCCCGACACACAAGCCGACCCTTCGCAAAACCAAAAGAGCCAAATTTTCCCACCCACAGAAAGAAATTTTCAGAGCGACACACTTTGGCGTTTCATGCTTCTACTTTTGTTGCAGAAATTAGAAACAAAGAAAGTATGCAAACAAATAATTTAACACTTAGCCCAACAACTGACAGACCTTTTGAACTTGCTAATACATCAGCAAAAATGACTATTTCAGAAGTTTTTGCAGAACGGAAGGGTTCATACTTAAACGAGTTTACTCTTTTTGTTGCTCACTTTAATTCAATCCCAAACTTTATTCATGAAGTTGACATTGACTGCAAAAAAGCCAACAACTGGTTTTCTGAAAAATACAAATCAGAAATAAAAGACTTCTATTATGACAAACGATATTTCAACAGAAGTAAAAAAGCTGAGATAGATGATATTTTTTATTTCCTCTATGATGATTTAATTGTTGACTTTGACACAAACTGTTCAACAGTTCGTTTTTTATTCCGTAAAACCGACCTTTCAAAAGTTGAAGACATTATAAATTCAATCCACAAATTCAAGAAAAGGAAACAAAAACAAAAACCCGAAATATCATTGCTTGTAAATAGCATGACAGGCATTGAAACAAAATCTTTGCAAATTACTAAGCCTAAATTAAGTATCGAAGACAACTATAACGAAGACTTTAAGGAAATACATGGAACTATATTAAAAAGACTTTCTCGCAAAAACGATAAAGGATTAGTGTTACTTCATGGCAAACCTGGAACAGGAAAAACTTCATACATCCGTTACTTAATTGCTTCTCTAAAAAAGGATGTTATTTTCTTGCCTCCAAATATGGCAAGTGCCATTACAAACCCCAGTCTTATTTCAATTCTCATAGACAATCCAAATTCAATTTTTGTAATTGAAGATGCAGAAAACATTGTAGTTGACAGAGAAAAGGACGGCAGTTCTCCAGTTTCGGCATTATTAAATATTTCTGACGGCTTACTTGCCGACTGTTTGAACGTTCAAATAATTTGTTCGTTCAATACTGACATTTCAAAAATTGATAGTGCCTTGATGAGAAAAGGACGATTGATTGCAAAGTATGAATTTAAAGAATTGGAAGTTGAAAAGGCACAACTGCTTTCAAATAAATTAGGCTTTGATACAAACATCAATAGTCCAATGACTTTAACATCAATATACAACCAAGACGAAAAAGATTTTCAACAATCAAGAACAAGCAATCCAATAGGATTTAAAGCAATAAACAATAACAGGTTAGCCGAAAACTGAACAGAGTAGGCATTAAAATAAAAAAGTAAAACATGATTTCAGATGTAAGAGAAAAAGGAAGCCTCATTGAAGTTTTTGATGCAAACAGCAAAAGAATTTCATACATGAGTGCAGGAAGCAAAGAACTTGTAGGAGTTGCAAGCAACTTCTTTGTTATTATCAACGGTTCACTAATTGAAGTGTATGATGAAAAATGCAAACGTATTTCATACATGAGCCAAGGAAGCAAGATTGTAAGAGGTGCAGCAGGAAATACGTTTACAGTTAAAAACGGAAGCCTTATTGAAACCTATGATGATAATTGCAAAAGAATAAGTTACAAAAGTGCTTAATTCTTACACCGCCATAGATTTTGAAACCGCACAAGGCAAGCGTTGGAGCATTTGTCAAGTTGGATTGGTTCGTGTAGAAAATCAAATTATTACAGAGCAGCTATCAATTTTGGTTCAACCACCTGATAATTATTATTGGAATAACTTCATTGATATTCACGGAATTTCTCCCAAACAAACGGCAGATGCACCAACATTTGATAAAATTTGGTATCAAATTGAGCCATTCATCAAGAATCAAAATGTTGTTGCTCATAACGGTTTTGCGTTTGACTTTCATTGCTTAAAGCAAACTTTAGGTTACTATGAAATTTCATCGCCTGAATTTACTGGACATTGCACCTATCGTATTTTTGGAGATAATCTAGCGTCACTTTGTAACCAATATAAAATCAACTTAAATCATCATGATGCTTTGAGTGATGCTAAAGCTTGTGCAGAACTGTTTTTAATACATTTGAAGGAAAATAATGAATATGGAGCATAACAATATATCAATTAGGACTATAAACGATTTGCTGAAAAACAACTTTTTTATACCATCCTATCAAAGAGGTTATCGTTGGACAGAACAACAAGTGACAGAATTATTGAATGACATCAATGAATTTTCTCCAAAGGAAATTGAAAATTCAAATGAAAAAACATGGTATTGCTTACAGCCGATTGTGGTAAAGAAAAAAGATGATAATGAGTGGGACGTAATTGATGGACAACAAAGGCTCACGACAACTTTTTTAATCTTACATCATTTAAATCAAGGCTATGTTGAAAACCGTAGAAAGAAATTATTTGGCTTAAAATACGAAACAAGAGAAAATTCAGCCGACTATTTACAAAAAGAATTAAACGGAGAAACGATAAACGACACAAACATTGATTATTATTTTATTTCTTCTGCTTACAAAACAATTTGTGATTGGTTCAAAAACAAAGGAGAGCAATTTGATGTAAATACATTTGAATCAAAATTCAACTTTTCTACAAAAGTTATTTGGTATGAAACTTCGGCAAAAGATGATTCTATTGATATTTTCACGAGGATAAATAGCGGTAAAATTCCACTAACAAATGCTGAATTGATTAAGGCTTTGTTTTTAAATAGTTCAAATTTCGCAAAAGCAGACAGCGAAAAACTACGTTTGAAACAATTAGAAATTGCTTCAGAATGGGACAGAATTGAATATGCCTTACAAGACGATTCTTTTTGGTATTTCATCAACAAAAATGAAAATACCTTGGCAACGAGAATAGAGTTTATTTTTAATTTAATGTCAGACAAGCCAAGTGATGACAAGTATTCCACTTTCCATTTCTTTAATGAAAAATTTAAAACCAAATCAGAAAAAGAAATAAACGACAATTGGCAGGAAATTAAAAAGTATTTCCAAACTCTTGAAGAGTGGTATAATGACAGAGAATTATATCACAAAATTGGTTATCTAATTGCGATTGGAACAAACATCAAAAACATTCTTAAAGAGAAAAAAGAAAAATCAAAAACGAAGTTTTCATATTGGATAGACCAAGAAATAGAATCCAAATTTAAAAATGTGAATTTGGAAGAAGTCGAATATAACGGAAAATATGTTCGTGAAATTTTATTGCTTCACAACATACAAACTATGCTCAACAACGAAAACGAAACTAATCGTTTCCCTTTTGACCGTTACAAAAAAGAATCTTGGGACGTTGAACACATTCACGCTATCGCAACAGAAGTTAATGTGAAAATAGAAAATCAAATTGACTGGCTAAAAAACAACTTCATTAAAACAGACAATCATCACAACGAGGAGTTAAATAATCGAATTGAATTCATAAAATCAGGCAACACAATTGATGAAAATGAATTTGAAGACATTGTTGACTATGTATTGGGCGAAGAAGATAATAGCTTACGAAACCTGTGTTTATTAGATAGTGGAACTAATCGTTCTTACAAAAACGATTCTTTCAAAGAAAAAAGAAAGAAAATAATTGAAAGAGAAATTGAAGGAACTTTTATTCCCATTTGCACAAAAAATGTTTTTATGAAATATTATACAGCAAACGTGAAAGACATTGAAGTTTGGAATGAAAACGATAGAACTTCATATTTTGAAAAAATACAAAAAGTAATAAATCAGTATTTACCTCAAATGACATTGGCAGAAAATGAGCAATAATCCGACATCAAAAAAAATAAATTTTCTGCAATTGGTTTCTAACGAAGAAGCTATATATGAAAATGAAACTTGGCAACCGCTGAGTAAAATTGAAATTCCAATTATACAACGAGATTACGCTCAGGGTAGAGAAGGAAAAGAAGAACTAAGAGAAAACTTCTTAAAGTTTTTACTTGAAGCAGTTAATGGAACACCAAAGGAATTGGATTTTGTTTATGGTAGCGTAAGAAATAAAATTTTACAACCGCTTGACGGACAACAAAGATTAACAACATTGTTTTTGTTGCATTGGTTTGTTGCAGTTAAAGAAAACAAGTTAAATGATGAATTAAAATTTCTATTGACAAAATTCACTTACGAAACACGAACAAGTTCACGAGAATTTTGTATTGACTTAATCAACAAAGGAATTATTTACAATCCCGAACAAAATATTTCTACACTTATCATTGATAGCTCTTGGTTTTTTCTTTCGTGGAAAAGAGACCAGACCATAAAATCAATGTTGACAATGTTAGATGACATTCAGCAAACATTTCAAAATGAAACGGAAGTTTGGGACAAACTAAACAAAATTAGTTTTCACTACATAGAACTGCAAAACTTCGGACTTTCAGATGATTTGTATATCAAAATGAATGCAAGAGGTAAAGCACTTACTGATTTTGAAAATTTTAAAGCCAAGTTTGAACAACATATAAACAAAGAGGGTTGGGAAAGCAATGCAGAAGCAACCGAAACATTTTCACATCAAATTGATACACTTTGGACAGATTTGTTTTGGAATTATCGTGATAATACCGAAAATGTTTTTGACGAACAGCTTTTGAATTTTTTCAGAACAATGGCTGTAATAAATTACACACTAAAAGCCCCAAAAGACGATAAATTCAGACGCATAATTGATTTATTGAGAGGTGGTCAAAAAGTTTCATTCAATCAATATTTGGACTTAGGCTGTTTTGATGAGGATTATTTTACAACGTTGAAATTCGTTTTAAATAAAATATCTGATAAAAGCGGATTGAAGACATTTCTTTCTGACACGACTTATGCAGATGAAAAAGACATTTTCAACGGTGCAATTAAAAACAATTTAGGCTATGCCGAACTATTGAAATTATTTGCTTTATACCAATATTTATCTTGTGAAAATGATATTGATAAAGTGAATCTGCAAAATTGGTTGAGAATAGTCCGAAATTTTGTTGAAGCACATAGATTGTATTATGACAATGCAAATACATTTGCAGATTCACTATTGTTTTTATCAAAGATCATTCCGGTTAGAAATAACATAGTTGAATATTTTAAAGATTCCGTAAATCCAGAAGATAAAGGCTTTCCAAAATTCATAATTGAAGAAGAAAAGACAAAAGCGAATCTTATTTTACAAAATGATGATTGGAGAAACGCAATTATTGAAATTGAAAATCACGGTTATTTCAACGGACAAATCGGCTTTATTTTAGATTGGTGTAAAGACGAAAACGGAATATACAATATTGATAAATTCAAAGAATACGCAGAAAAAGCAAAAGCCGTATTTAGTAATGACGGATTGAAAAACTTTGACAATTATCTTTTTGAAAGAGCCTTGTTGGCAACAGGAGATTATTTGTTGAGTATTGGTAGAAATTATAGTTTTTTAATCAGCAAAGGACGTAATGAACGTGATATTAGTTGGAAAAGGTTATTAAGAGATGATAACAATCAACGCAAAGTTTTAAAATCATTATTTGATAATATCAATCCAACGACTTTGTTTCAAGATTTAGAAAAAATCATTGTAGATTTTTCAGACAAAAATGATTGGCGTTATTACTTCGTTAAACAGTTTGAAATGATTGACAATTGCGGAAGTCAAAAACTTGCACGCTTTAATGACAACAATGAATTTGATATTCTTTTATTAGGTTCAACCATGACAAGCGGTTTTCATAAGGAGTATTATTCTTATTCTCTTTTCGTGGAATTGAAAGAAAAACTTTCGTTAGACGAGAGCTCATACAAAGACCAAAAATCGGTTGATTATTGGAAATACTTTGAATTAAACGGACAGCAAGTCGCATTTGATTGCAAAACAGGAAAATACATTTGGACACAAAACAACGATTGGGACAATCCACAAGAATATGACGATAGAGAAATAGTAATATTTGAACTAACTGGAGAAAGCTACTAATGTCAAAACGAGGCTACATATCAAGATACCTGCTTATTCTCAAAAAGTTGAAAGTAAAACCTTATTCAACTTATGAGGAATTACAAGCCTATATTGAAAATCAGTTTGACTATCTGCAAATGCAAGACGATAATTTGCAAATAGGTTTTTCAAAACGAACCTTGCAACGTGATATAAAGGAAATCAGAAACGTATTTGGAATTGACATTGAGTATTCAAAATCTCAAAAGGGCTATTTCATCAGCCAAAATGAAAATGAAAACATGAATTTTCAAAGAATGATGGAGGCATTTGATATGTTTAATTCTCTAAACCTTGCACAAGACTTAACACCTTTTATTCATTTGGAAAAACGCAGACCGCAAGGAACAGAGAATTTATATGGTTTGCTTCATGCCATTAAAAACAGACTTCAAATCAAGTTCAATTATCAGAAATTTTGGGAAGAAGAATTAAGCCAGCGTTTTGTAGAGCCTTATGCCTTAAAGGAGTTTAAGAACCGTTGGTATATCATGGCAAAAGATAGTAAGGACAACAACATAAAGAGTTTTGCACTTGACCGTTTGACAAACCTTGAAATAACAAATCAAACATACCAGTATCCCGATAATTACAGCATTGAGCAAAGTTACCGCTACTGCTTTGGTATTATTAGCCCAAATGACGAAGAGCCGCAAGACATCATTCTATCATTTGACCCATTTCAAGGTAAGTATATCAAGACACTTCCATTACACAACACTCAACAAGTATTGGTGGACAATGACGAAGAAATGAAAATTAAACTTAAACTTTGCCTGACACATGACCTTGTAATGGAACTACTTTCTTTCGGTGACAACATGAAAGTTATTGAACCTAAATCGTTGGCTGACCAAATTAAACAAGCGCATGAAAAAGCGTATAGACAATATTAAAAGCCATCGCACAGGTGTAAGCACATTTGCAAGCCACGCAAGCCCAAGCACAGTCCAAAGCTTGCAAAAGAGCTTCCACCTTTCCAACGCGGACAAAATTGAATTTAAAAAAATCTCCTCCCCTTCTAAAAATAAAAAATACGCAACCGCACAGACCAACACGACAAAGACAATGACGGTGAAACGCAACAACGACAATGGTTTGCAAGGACGGACGACAAGAACCACTGGCTATAACAGCGGTTTTGCAAAAAAGCGGGTTCAGTGGTTAATTGAACATTCTACCTCGCATCAACTTTTGTGGTATGTTGACAGTTTTGAGCTCCGAAATCCGCTTCTTCGCAAAGCCGCAAAACGTTGTACGTCACCCTAACGAACTTCCTGCTAACATTCATCATTCCGACAAATACAAAAATCAGCCGACCCGACCCTACGCTATTTTTAGCACATGGCAAGGCACACAAACCCCGACACAAAGCCAACCTTGCCAAGAGCTAATAATGCCAAGGCCCCATGCCCACCCACCACCCAGCGGACTGAATTCTTATCGGCATCTCCTTAAATATGAAAAAATTACTACCATCAGCAACCCACAATATTTTACAACATCCTCCCATTGCGACTTTCCAATGTTTTCAACATAAAGTGTATAACAACTTGCCCCAATTTTAAATTTAGGTTATTATTTTACACCACATTTTGGTTGACAATTCGCCACAAGCGGATTTCATTAAAAGGGAATCAAGTTTAAGTCTTGAACTATCCCCGTAGCTGTAAGCTCCACCAAAGTTGTTTAATCCCCATGCCACTGTCATTTTGGACGGGAAGGCTTTAAACAATGGAGCAAGTCAGAAGACCTGCCAGAATCAAACATTTAGTAACAACGCTTTCGGGTGAAAGGCATGGTACTGACAGTCTTCGCTGCTTCATGCGGCTCATTCTTTCAGCACTATATTTTTCTCCTGTAGCTAAAAATTTTTGAAACAAATATTGATTATGGTACATACAGAAGAAATACTTTTAAAAGAAAATAAAGACCGCTTTGTTATCCTGCCAATTAATTACCCAAAAATTTGGGAACAATACAAAAGACATGAAGCCAGCTTTTGGACAGCCGAAGAAATTGATTTAAGTGGCGACTTAAAAGATTGGGCTGCACTAAATGATGGAGAACGCCATTTTATCTCTCATGTGTTAGCCTTTTTTGCTGCAAGTGATGGCATCGTAAATGAAAATCTTGCGGTAAACTTTATGAGTGAAGTGCAATTACCCGAAGCCAGATGCTTTTATGGTTTTCAGATAATGATGGAAAATATACACAGCGAAACCTACGCTTTGCTTATTGACACTTACATCAAAGACCCACAAGAAAAACATAAACTATTTCATGCTATTGACACTGTACCAGCAGTAAAGAAAAAAGCAGAATGGGCTTTGCGTTGGATTGACAATGGAAATTTTGCTGAACGCCTTGTTGCATTTGCAGCAGTAGAAGGAATATTTTTTAGCGGCAGTTTCTGTTCTATTTTCTGGATGAAAAAAAGAGGCTTAATGCCGGGGCTTACGTTCAGTAATGAATTAATAAGCCGTGATGAAGGTTTACATTGTGAGTTTGCTTGTCTACTTTATAGTATGCTGCAAAACAAATTGTCAGAAAAAAAAGTCCAGGATATTATTGCCGATGCTGTAACAATAGAAAAGGAATTTATTACTGAAGCATTACCTGTTGATTTAATTGGTATGAACGCTAAATTGATGCAACAATACATTGAGTTTGTTGCAGACCGTTGGCTAAGTGAATTAGGTTGTACAAAAATTTACAACGCCACCAATCCATTTGACTTTATGGAAATGATTTCATTGCAAGGCAAAACAAACTTTTTTGAAAAAAGAGTTGGCGATTATCAAAAAGCTGGAGTAATGGGTAATAAAGAAACTCAAGTATTTTCAACTGAAGAAGATTTTTGAACAACATTAAATATATACTACACCCATGTTTGTAATAAAAAGAAACGGTAAGCAGGAATCTGTAAAATTTGACAAAGTAACCGCAAGAATTGAAAAATTAAGTTACAGTTTAAGCCCAATGGTGAATGTAATTGATGTTGCAAAGAAAACCATTGAAGGTATTTATGCAGGCGTGCCGACAACAGAGCTGGACAACCTTGCAGCAGAAACAGCAGCATCGCTTACTATCACACATCCCGACTATGCAATACTTGCGTCAAGAATTGCAGTAAGCAACCTGCATAAGAATACCATTAAAAGTTTTTCTGCAACAATGCAAAGGCTTTATAATTATACAGATGCTGCAACAGGAAAAAAATTACCACTAATAGCAGATGATGTGATGCAGATAATTGAAGAACATGCAGAGTTACTGGACAGCACCATTATTTACGACAGAGATTTTGGTTTTGACTATTTTGGTTTTAAAACTTTGGAAAAATCGTACCTGCTAAAAGTTGATGGAAAAATTGCAGAACGTCCGCAACACATGTATATGAGAGTTGCAATAGGCATACACAAAGAAGATATTGAGAGTGCCATAAAAACATATCACTTAATGAGTGAACGATGGATGACACATGCCACACCAACATTGTTTAATGCAGGTTCTCCTAAACCTCAAATGAGTTCATGTTTTCTTTTAACAATGAAAGAAGATAGCATTGACGGCATTTACGACACACTAAAACAAACAGCAAAAATTTCTCAAAGTGCTGGTGGTATTGGTTTAGCCATTCACAATATCAGAGCCACAGGCAGTTATATTGGCGGCACAAATGGAACAAGCAACGGCATTATTCCAATGCTCCGTGTATTTAATGATACTGCCAGATATGTTGACCAAGGTGGCGGAAAACGCAAAGGTGCTTTTGCTATTTACTTAGAGCCATGGCATAGTGATGTATTTGAGTTTTTAGATTTAAGAAAAAATCATGGTAAAGAAGAAATGAGGGCAAGAGATTTATTTTTTGCTTTATGGATTTGCGATTTGTTTATGAAACGGGTGGAAGCAAATGGTGATTGGAGTTTGTTTTGCCCCAATGAGGCACCGGGGTTAAGTGAGTGTTGGGGTAAAGAATTTGAAACGCTTTACGTTAAATATGAAGCTGAAGGCAAAGCAAGAAAAACAGTGAAAGCACAGGATTTGTGGTTTGCGATTTTACAATCACAAATTGAAACAGGTACACCCTACATGTTATATAAAGATGCTGCAAACAGTAAAAGTAATCAGCAAAATCTAGGCACAATTAAAAGCAGTAATCTTTGTACTGAAATAATGGAATATACCAGCCCTGATGAAGTGGCAGTTTGTAATTTAGCTTCATTGGCATTACCCCGTTTTGTTATTGATGGAAAGTTTGACCAGCAAAAACTATATGAAGTAACTTATCAAGTAACAAAAAACCTCAACAAAATAATTGACAATAATTACTACCCAATAGAAGAGGCAAGAACTTCCAATATGAAGCACCGCCCAATTGGTTTGGGTGTGCAGGGCTTAGCAGATGTATTTATTTTATTGCGTTTGCCATTCGAAAGTGAGTTGGCAAAACTGTTAAATAAAAATATTTTTGAAACCATCTACTTTGCGGCAATGACAGCCAGTAAAGATTTGGCAAAAGAACAAGGTGCTTATGAAACCTTTGTAGATTCGCCAGTTTCAAAAGGTATTTTTCAATTTGATATGTGGGGTGTAACACCAACTGACTGTTGGGATTGGGCTTTGCTAAAAGAAGAGGTAAAACAATACGGAGTACGTAATTCGCTTTTATTAGCGCCTATGCCTACTGCTTCTACGTCACAAATATTTGGCAACAACGAATGTTTTGAGCCGTATACAAGCAATATTTATACAAGAAGGGTTTTAAGCGGTGAATTTATAATCGTAAATAAACATCTCTTAAAAGACTTAGTGAATTTAGGATTGTGGAATAACAGTATGAAAAATAAAATTATTGCTGCCAATGGTTCTATCCAAAACATTGCAGAAATACCAACCGACATAAAAGAATTATACAAAACAGTTTGGGAAATAAAACAACGCAATATTATTGATATGGCAGCTGACAGAGGGGCATACATTTGTCAATCCCAATCGTTGAATTTATTTGTTGACAACCCAAATACTTCTAAACTTACTTCTATGCACTTTTACGCATGGAAGAAAGGTTTAAAAACTGGCATGTATTATTTGCGTACACAAGCCGCCACACAAGCTGTTCAATTTACAGTAGAAAAGCAAGGTAGCAATGAAATAAGCCCTGTAGTTCCATCAACAGAAATAGTAAATCAACAACCACAAATAAATAATGATGTGGAGCCAACGCAAACTGATGCCCCAAGTTGCAATATGGAAGATGGTTGTATTAGTTGTGGTTCGTAAAATAAGCAAGTGAAAATAAGAAATCTCATAGTTGCTTTTTGGCTATTGGTATCGGCTTGTCATACGACTGCCAAAATTAGCCAGCAAACATTAAAGCAGATGCCATCTGCCTTACTTGGAAACTTTAAAGATGATTACGGAAGCAGCTATATTATTACAAACAAAGAATGGGTGCAAGGTAAAAGCATAAAGTATCACTTGTTACAGTACAACAAGGCTGAAAATTTTTTTATTGCAAAGAATGATGAAGCTAATCCTTCGGACGGTGGGCTGTACACAAGGATAGACATAATGTATTTTGAAAACATGAAACCCTGGCATTGGGGTTATTGCCTTACTACATATAAAGCAAGTACTATGGAGGAAGCAATGAATACAGCAACGGCAGATAGGATTAACCCCCGTAAAGGATGTAATGGTTATCCATTTTCAAGGATGAAACGAACTGATTAAAACTAATAACTATGGCACATCCACTTTTATGCTGGGATATATGTTTAGAAGGATTGCACAGAAGAATGCAATTAGCCAATGACTTGAGAATAATGCAAAGTATAATGAATGCAGGTAACTGGCATAAACCCCTCGTTTCTCTTGACAATACATTGGTTTGGGAAAACAAAGTGATTATTATTACGGATACGAAACTCAATATCATTCATGCTACTGAAAATATATTTGCCATGAATGGTTACAGACAGGAGGATGTAATTCACAAAAAGCCCACAATGTTTCAAGGTGCTAAAACTGAAATTATAGAAAGAGAAAAAATTAAAATAGCGGTTGATAAACAAAACCCATTTAAAAGTATCATTACAAATTATAAAAAAGACGGGAGTATTTACAAATGCCAAATTGAAGGTTATCCTGTCTTCAACAAAAAAGGGAATTTAGTAAACTTCATTGCAATTGAAAATGTTGCATAAATGATGAACGAAGAAAAAATTGAAAAATCAATCACAAGAATATTTAAAGCTGTATTTCCCGACAGTACAAATCATTATGACACTTTATTTGGTGGGACAGCAATGCACTTGATGGATGAAGTGGCTTTTATAACTGCAACCCGTTACAGCAGACAAAAAATGGTAACTGTTAGCAGCGACAGAATAGATTTTAAAATGCCCATACCTGCAGGAACTATAATAGAGTTGGTTGGTAAAGTATCTTATACCGGCAATACGAGCTTAAAAGTAAGAGTTGATATTTTTGTTGAACAGATGTATTCTAACGACAGACAAAAAGCAGTAAGCGGAGAGTTTACATTTGTTGCTATTGACGACAATAAAAAGCCAACGAAAATCAATTGACCAAACACACAATGACAAAAGGACAATAAGCGAAGTCTCCAATAGCCAACGCCGCAAGGCAAGCACATTGGCAGGCACACAAAACCCACAGCACAGAAGCCAACCTGCCAAAGAGCTTGCCTTCTTGCTCGGCTTGGGTAACAGTCTTTAGGTTGACACAGTTAAAATGCAACACTCTACTACTGGACAGAGAAAAGGGCGAACGTACAACAGGGGGTTTGCTGCTATACTGGCGGACGAACATATCCTCATCTTTTTGTTCGCTATCAGCACCAGTTCCAGCCGACGTAATTCTATTTGGCTTTTAGTTGTTAACTTCAACTACATATTTGCAATCATCAGGGGTTCCGGGCTGGACGTTCAATGAATACCAGCACAGCAGCAAGCCCTGTCCGTTAGCTGTTGTAAGCTCCCCTTTTTTTCGGGCCAGTTAAAAGTATAATTTTCTTTTTTCAGTT
>JAAXIF010000105.1 GCA_012270485.1 Sphingobacteriales bacterium
CATTGAATGAAACAGTTCAGATAACAGACCACATTTTTTATAGGTAATATTATGTTAGAGATTATAGGATTATTAACGTGTATCTATCTTGCATTTAGAATATTTCCAGCTGTTATAAAGTTTGGAGTCAAACTTGCAGTTGCAATATTGTTAATCATATTTGCAATTATGGTATACACATATTTCTTTCCACCAATGATACAGATTTTAATTGCATGATAGAAATTGCACAATTACAAGACGGACAATTAGTATATGGTCTTTATGAAGAGATTGAGAAATATGCAGATAAGGAAGACACTTGTGTTGAACATTACTTTGACCATGTTGCACCTTTCGTTGTTCAAAAGAATTTTAAATATGTTGGTAGTTCTATGAGTGACCCATACTCAGTATCAGTCCCATGGAATTATGAAAAAGGAGTTGCAGATGTCACTGAAAAATGGTAAAACCGAATCATGTGTAGTGTGCAAGTGTGACACTAAAGTCCCAGTTGACACTCATGTTGAGAAAAGAAATAATTATGTTTATGGGGTAGGACAAACATGTTCTTCATGTTATAATAAGTTATACCATATTGAGGAGAAAAAAGAATGTATGATAATGTAGAAAGGTTTAGAGAGAACCTTAAGGATACTAATTATGTTAATGGTGGAGTGCAACACGTGTATTCATTTTCAAATGGTTATGGTGCAAGTGTAGTGAAACACGATTTCTCATATGGTGGTAAACAAGGTTTATGGGAATTAGCTGTTCTCGAAGGAGAAGATATATGTTATACTAGTGGTATAACTGATGATGTCATTGGACATCTTTCATGGGTAAACGTAGAAAAAATCTTGGGGGAGATTAAATCATTATGAACTTATTTTATTTGAGTAAAGACCCGACAGAGTGTGCAACACTTCATTGTGACAAACACGTAGTCAAAATGATTATTGAGTATGCACAACTTATGTCTACTGCACATAGAATGTTGGACGGAGAAGAATACGAGGGAAGAACAAAACTCAATCGTAGAATTCGTAGGTGGAAACACCCTAACGAAACAATGGAAGAAACACTTTACAAAGCTTCTCATATCAATCACCCAACTGCAGTATGGGCTAGAGAGAGTGTAGAAAATTATCAACACTTACTTGCACTATGGAGACAGTTATGTTTCGAATACACTTTCCGTTATGGTAAAGTTCATGAGACATACAGAAAACTATGTGTAATATTATCAGACGTTCCAAAGAATATACCTAAGACTAAGTTCACCGAACCACCTCAGTGTATGCCTGAAGACGTGAAGTCTGAAAGTGTTATAGATGCATACCATAAATACTATGCAGTCTACAAAAAAAGTTTTGCAAAATGGACTGGTAGACCCATTCCGAGTTTTATGTCATGAGAGTATTAGTTGAAAATTATGGTGATATCAGAATCTTTTATGAAAGACCTTATGGTTATAAAAGATATATTATCGAATGGGAGAATGGAACAACCTCTATTCTCAGTGGTCTATGGTATAAAGAAAAACAAGTCAAAGAACTTGTAGAGAAAGTGATTCAGAGTAGAGATATATAATGCCGACTTATACCTTTAAGAATAATGAAACTGGTTGTATAGAAGAACGTATTATGTCCTATACAAAGTTAGACCAATTCAAAGAAGACAACCCACACCTCAAACAAGTTATCCTTCATGCACCCGATACAGTTGGTGGTCATGGTGATAGGGTTAAAACTGATGACGGGTTTAAAGAAGTTCTTGCAAAGGTAGGAGAGAATCATAAGGGTTCACACCTTTATAAAAAATCTGTTAAGGAAGTCAAGACTGAACAGATTGTCAAAAAACACATTGACTTACAAAGTAAAAAGAAGTAAAATAGAATGACACAATTGAAATTACAAACTATGGATATCACTGATTTAGAGAATATCAAACTTAACACAATACAAGAAGACGGAAAAAGATTTTACGTTGACGACACTGGTGCAAAATATCCAAGTGTCACAACTGTCACCTCTCTACTATCACGTGACCATATCAAGTTGTGGAGAAAACGTGTAGGTGAAGAAACTGCAAATAAGATATCTTCACAAGCTGCAAAACGAGGAACCAGTTTCCACCAAAACATAGAAGACTATCTCAGAAAAGATAAAGAGTTTATAGAGTTTGATAATGTCCTTCAAGAAGGAATGTTCAAAGCAGTTCAACCAGTGTTAGACGAAATCGTCCCACTTGCTTTAGAAGCACCATTGTGGAGTCCTAATTTAAAAATGGCTGGTCGTGTAGATTGTATTGGTATGTTAGACGGAGTGTTATCTGTAATAGATTTCAAGTCTAGTGGAAAATACAAAGAAGAGTATATGACTAAACCATGGATGATACAAATGACTGCATATGCATTAATGGTTGAAGAATTAACTGGTCAAGCAATCGAAGAGATTGTTGCACTAGTAGGTGTGGAAGGACACAATGCCTTTCAGATTTTTTATGGGAATCCACTGGACTACATTGACGAGTTAGTGGATTTAAGAAAACGATATAGTAATTTATACGGAGTATAGAATGGCAGATTTTTATGATGAAGAAAAGTTTACTCTAAAACAAGATTGGAATTGGAGTAAGATTATTTGGAAAAGTGATGATTGGATTCACCAAGAAGCATACGATGGTGCTTATAACCACATGTTAGAGTATCTTGAAATAGGAAGTGAAGACGAACTAACTAGGGAACACTTACAAGAGTGTGAAACATTAATTGATTATTTAGAAGCACCTCATGACAAAGGTGGAATGGGTCAAGATATGAATGGTCATAGTCCAACATACTATGCATACTATAGAGTTATGATGGATTGGATTGAGAACTTCGATTTAGAACATACAGGAGCACCATTAGAATGAAATACTTTAGAAAGTTTATAATGTTTGTAGTCGATAGTTGGAGATTAGTAATGGACAATAGATATAATCCATTAAAGTATATCCCCGACCCAAGTCTACAAACTTATTTTACACTTGTCTTGTTTACAATGTGGTCAATCTACTTTGGATTCGTTGCAAGTTTTTATATGGGTTGGTTAGGTTATTCAGTCGTGACCAGTATCATAGTTCACGTTGCAGTAATTTTACCAGTTGCATTTACGAATGCTGTATTCTTAGATGCAGAACGTGACGGAAGTAAATGGTTAAAAGATTGGAGAGATGAATGATTACACGTAAAGAATTCTCAGAACAAGTTGAAAAACTATTAGTCAAAGGACGTGGTGCAGATGTTATGTCTGCAATCGTAAAGGTTTGTGAGTTAAACAATATCGAACCCGAAAGTGCAAAGAGATTATTAACACAACCTCTTAAAGACAAACTAGAAGCAGAAGCTGCTGGTTTAAATTTAATTAACCGAGGGAATAATTCCAAAGGAAGTATAACCTCATTCTTTTCAGATTAGGAGTAATTATGAAGAAAGGTGATATCGTAGCAGTTGTTGCTACCAGTGGTGAATATGTTGGTGAGTTAGTTTCGACTAAACCAGTGACACTAGGAAACCCAAAAATGATTGTCAATACACCCGAAGGGGGAATGGGTTTCTCTAAAGGTGTTGCAGTGACAGGTGAAGTGAACCCAACAGAAATGATATTTGGTTCATATGTTTTTATTGCTAAGTGTAATGACGAAGTTGCAGAAGCACATAGAACTGCAGTAAGTGGTATTGCAGTTCCACCCGAAAAAAAGATTGTCACTTAAATGACAAGTAGAGAAGGATATGATGCATATACACTTTACCTTGGAATAAAGTTGCATTTCCATTCTAAGGATTATGACTTTATAAAATACAATGGTAAAGTGAAAAGTGATATCAATTCTTTTCTAAAACGTAAGGACAAATACCACTTTGGTAAATTGTTCAAAACCCACAAACAAGAATTGCAAGATTTTTATATTGCAAACTTGTCTTTAAAAGATTTATGGGCAGGTGACTTACTTGATAATGAGTGTGTCAAAGTCTATAAAGATTGGAAGAATAGGAATCAGAAACTATCGTATCTTTTTGAAACGGAAGTGTCTGATTTACTACGTAAGAAGAATATCAATCAAGTGTTAGAAGTGAAGAACGGACAACACCCCATATTACTTAAACAGTTTATGGGTAAGAAGATATCCCTCGAAACGATTTGTATAATGGACGAAATCATAGGATTTACGAAGGATTGGGAACGACTAATTTCCGAAACCCTCGTCTACCCCGACATACAGAATAGGATTAACAAGTATAAGAGTTTTATAAGTGTTGATTATAAGAAGTATAAAGAACTACTCAAAGAGTTGTGTATATAGAGCGGGTTATAGACATAACATTATTATGTATAAAAAAACAAATCCTAAGAAAATAAATTATATAAATATATGGTATTTCTGAGAAACCCTCTTGTAGGATTATCAGTAATACACTATAATAGGAGTATAGAAACTAAGGTTTCTATGCAAAGATAAAATGCTAATACAATGCGATACAATAGGAGAATACAATGTCGACATCATTAGATAAACTAAGAGCAGCTATGGAATCTGCTTCACCTACTGAAGGTGCAAAAAAGTCCTATTCAGACGATACTTACTGGAAACCTGAATTAGATAAAACTGGTAATGGTTATGCAGTAGTTCGTTTCTTACCTACTCCCGAAAACGAAGAAATGCCTTGGGTATCTTACTTTGACCACGGGTTCCAAGGGCCAGGCGGTTGGTATATCGAGAAGTCTTTAACGACTCTTGGTAAACAAGACCCAGTGTCCGAATACAATACTCAGTTATGGAATACTGGGATTGAAGCAAACAAAGAGATTGCACGTAAACAGAAAAGACGTTTACACTATGTGTCCAATGTCTATGTTATCTCAGACCCAAAAAATCCTGATAACGAAGGTAAAGTATTCAAATACAGATATGGTAAAAAAATCTTTGAACAACTCAAAGAAGCAATATCACCTGCGTTTGACGATGAACAAGCAATCAATCCTTTTGATTTAAGAGGAGAAGGTGCAAACTTCAAAATCAAAATCAGAAAAGTAGACGGATATTGGAACTATGATAAATCAGAGTTCGATACACCTGCTCCACTTTTTGACGATGAAAATCAATTGAATGATATAAATAATCAAACTCATTCATTAAGTGAAGTGATTGCACCAAGTGAATTCAAAACCTACGAGGAACTCAAAGAGAAACTCGATAGAGTGTTGGGTTTAACTGGGACTGTATCTAATGCAACTGCAGAAAGTGTTGCCGAAGACTTAGACGAAGTGCCTTGGTCTAACGTGAACACTGAAAGTGTTGCAGAAGAACCTGTAATCGCATCAGCAGAATCCTCTCCACAAGTGGAAGAAGACGACGCGATGGATTACTTTAAGAAATTAGCTTCTGACAGTTAATTTCTGATTTGGGGTAGTCGTTTATTTCAATATGTGTCCGTGAATAAAGACGACTACAACACTAAGGCCGTGGAAAATAGGGGGTGCTTAGTAAGGGAAAAATCAACAACATCATTACAGGTGCGGAGTTGATTGGTGAAGAACGGGTTGCTGTAAGGCGTGGGGTGACTTCACACTTTAATAGATTATGAAAAGTGAATATTATAAGAACGTTCTACCATGGAACGAAAATGAAAGGGTTATCGACCAGTTTGGTTGGAACCCTCAGTCAGTTATAACACCAACTAAATCATCTAAGAACAATTGGGACGACGCATACTTAACTGCGTATGAAGAAAAGAGAGGTGTTTGTCCTCGTCTTCCTAATGGTTTAATGATGTCAGAGTTTCATGCTGGTTTATGTGAGAATATAGTTCACTATTGGTCTATGGTTGGTGATACAATCGTTGACCCTTTTGCTGGAAGAATGACACGTGCGTTTGTGTCTGCTAAATTAGGAAGAGATTATATTGGTTATGACGTATCTCCCGAAACAGTAAAAAAAGTTAGAGAAGAAATGGGAAGACATTCCTTTGACGGATACTATGATATCATAGAGAGTGACGGGTGTGAAATGTCCCATACAGATGATGAGAGTGCAAACTTAGTTATGACTTGTCCACCTTATGGTGATATAGAAAGATACGAAAGTGCAGAAGGTCAGTTATCTGATATCAGAAGTTATACTGAGTTTCGTAATCGTATAGAAATATGTGGACAGAATATAGAACGTGTGTTGAAACCTGGCGGGTTTTGTGTATGGGTTTGTGGTGATTGGAGAAAAGGTGGTGAATACATTCCTTTTCATTCAGATACTATAAATATGTTCACAATGGCTGGTCTAAATCTTCATGACATTATTGTAATGAAGAACGACACCATATTTGCAGCCTTACAAGCAGGTAAGTGTGCAAGTAAAAGATACACTGCAAAAGTGCATGAGTTCATTTTAGTGTTTCGTAAAAGTGGGGAGTTAGTTGCTAACTCAGATAAAATAAAGAATAAAGTAGAATCTTTAGAACAATTTTTTAGTTAATATGCCGAGTGTAAAACCAAGAATTAATCCTAAGAATAAAAATGTCGAACCTTTCGATAGAATGCTACGTAGATTCAAAAAAGCATGTGAACGTAAAGGTATCGTTCAAGAATGCCGTGATAGACAATATTATGAGAAACCTAACACTAAAAGGAATCAAAAGAATCAAGAGATTAAACGTAGAAAGAAAATAGAAGCTAAACGTGCTTCTATGAAAGGTTATAGACATATTCGATGAGAACTAAGAGAGAAAAAAGAATTATTAAACAGTGGATAATCTCTACTGTTGTAGGTATAGTTTGTTTGATAGGTGCAATCTATATCTATTTAAATTTCCAACCTTCACTGTTTTAAATATGAGTAATTGGCATGGTGGAAAGGGTTCCAAAAGAAGGAACTCAAACGAAGATTTATACTCAGAGAACTGGGAGAAAATCTTTGGCAAACCAAAACCCAAAGTTAAAGTTCGTAAAGAAACACCTTCACATGGACATACTCAAGTTCATAAAGATAAGACTAAGGTTATCCCTAGATACTTAAAACATAAATTAGAATGGAAGGAATAGACTAGAAGTCGTCTTCTCCATATCCCATACCACCACCATACTTATAGACTGAAGCATCGTCATTGTTTACTCTTGGTGGATTGATATCATTATAAGTTTGACCACTCATCATCATGTTTGTGCTGTTAGCCATTGCAACTTGAGCACCTTGTCCTTGTCCACCCATTCCTGCGTCTTCTCTTGCACCTGCGATTTGACCACCTTGGTCTTGAACTCCAGCAGCTGCAATTTCATCAGGTGAATATAAGTGTGGTATTCCGAATTTTTGTCTTGCAACAATATTGTGTTCTATCATCTGTTGTTGTAATCTAGACAATCTAATTTCTTCTGCTTGCATTTCTGCAGTTGCAGTTTCCATTTCACCTTTACCAGCATAAAATTCTTGACGCATTTTTTCATGTTCAGGGAATGCTTCTGCTCTATCTGCAAGAAGTTTTTGTTTGGTTTCCCACATTTCCCATGACATTGCACTATCTGATACAGGGCCGTTCCTACCAGTTGGGTCTACTTGAACTTGGTCACGAGCAGTTTGTTTTCTAACTAATCTATCTTCGGATTGTGCAATCTGTTCTTCAGTTCTTTGTTGTGGTGTTGTTCCCATGACTTTACTTGCAAGAGCAGTCATTTTATCCCACCAACTTTGTTTCTTAGGAGCACCTTGTTCTAATCTGATTAGTGCGGCAGTTAGTTCGTCTATACCTTCTGCAAATCGTTTTAGACCTTTTGCTTTTGCATCAACATTACTGAATAACATTATAGCACCTTCTGCATTTTGTAGTTTTTCAAATGCATTTCCTAGGTCAACTATCTTAGTCATGTCAACGTCTTCTAAACCTTTTGCAAAGTCAGTCACTTTCTCCATAGGAGATTTTGCACCGAATAGACTTCCTAGTCCTTCTAATAAACTTCCTATGAGTCCACCACCAGTCATTGCAACTAAACCAGCACCAATAGCTGCTAATCCAGCACCAACTAGAATTAAGTTTCCACCATCAACTAAACTTAGTTTCAATATATCCGTTATGAACATATTGAATGCTTGTGCAGCTAGTTGAGCTGCATATGCAAATGGAATTAAAGCTGCACCTAGTAATGCGATTGCAACAGCACCCAGTGCAATAACGGGAAGCATAGTTCCCAGTATTGAGGCTGCTACTGCAAGAACAGTAAGACCGATTGCAATTGCAGCTATGGTTCCTATACCTGCGTCTTTCATTAAGTTAAGTGCAAATGCAAATGGGATTAATGAGGCACCTAATACAAAGATAGCAGCGGCACCTTTTAAGATACCCATTGTTGCTTTACCGATTAATCTTGCAAATAGTATTAAACCACCAAGTGCAACAAAACCAGTTAATAGTGTTTTGAAATCTAAACCTTGGAATGCTTTAAGTCCGACTGCAAGAATACCGATTGTTCCACCAAGTATCGCAAGTGTCAATGCACCTTTTAATACTTTAGAGTCACCAAATCTTTTAACACCTCTTGCAATTGCACCTAAGAAACCACCACTCTTACCTGCTTTCTTTGTGATACCAGTTGACTTATCTGCTTGGTCAGAAGACATACCAGCAGCCATTCCTTTTGCTTTATCTTTTAATGCACCACCGATAACACCTTCGTCTTTACCACCTTCTTTTGCTTTAGGTGTAAGAAGGTTTTTGAAACCTTCCATGAAACCACCGACTTTATCTTTGAGTCCTCTACCTGCGTCACCTAAGACACCACCGATTGAACCCATAACGTCACTAATTGCATTTACTTTCTTAGTGACTGTATCAGCAAAACCAAGTATATCAATTCCAGTTAGTTCTTCAATACCACTACTGAACTTCTCTAGACCTTCTGATTTAGTTGCTTGTTCTAAACCTTTTTGATATGCTTCAGTAGATTCTGAGAGTGCTTCTTTCTTTTCTTCTAGTGATTTTTTCTCTAGTGCAATCTCTCTATCAAAGGCTGCCGTGATTTCTTCTTGTTTTTCTTTTCTTTTGGATTGTAAATCTTCTATGAGTTTAGTGTTCTCGTTTAAGGCTGCACCTTGTAAACCAAATGATTTTGCACGTGCATCGTCAATCTGTTTATCTAATTGACCGAGAACATTATTTCTTTTAAGTGCAACTTCAAGTCTTGCTTGTTTTTTGTCTTCAAGTTCCATTAATGCGTCTTGAGTTGCATTGAATTCTAATTGTGCATTTCTCATTCCTTCAAAGTCGAAGGTTTCCATTACACCATCAATTTCTTGTGAGAAGTTTGATTGTAATTGTTTGAGTTCTTTAGGGTCAAGGGCTGATTCACCCTCTTTCATATATTTGTCGACAAGACCAGTGAGGTTTTTTAATTTTCTAGTTGCCAATGCACCCGTAAAGGAATCCTTACTGGATTCCCTAAAGTCTGCAGTTATCTTAGCAACTTGTGGAGAAACTTCTTCTAAATCTGATATGATTTTTTGAAAACCAGGCTTCAGTTTAGCATTAACGTCTTTGATTTCTTTAGCTAAATCTTCCCGTTGTTCTCTTATACTCTTGGTTCCGTCATCCATTTATACGAGTCCTATTTTCCGCCGAAGGCTTTTCCTGCTTCACTAATACCAAATGCACCTAGTGTCACAACAACAAATGAAGTGTAAATAGTATCCGAGATTACAAGGTCTTTACCTGCGAATGCAGTGACCAAATCACAAATACCGAATACAGTCATTAATGTAAATGAGATAAAACCAATAATTGATTTCTCATTTATATCATTGTCGTCTAAAAACAAATCCATGAATTTTCTTTTAGGTGGTGCAAGTTGTGACCTAGCTTTCTTAGCCTCTTCTTGCATTTCCTTAATCTTATCTTCCTGTTCATCTAACTGGTCGATAAGTTTCATATATTTGTCTAGGGAAATCTCGACTTCGTTAGTCGTATTATTTTCCTTTATGATTGTGTCCGCCATAATGTTTTCCTATCTTCTTTTAGACTGAGCTCTGATTTTTGCGTTCTCGGCCTCTTGTCTACTTTTTTCTTCTTTAAGATGTTGCATTAATAACTTAATGTAAATCTCTCTTTCCCAAGGTATCATATTGTCTAATTCAGTCAACGAATACTTGTGGTGTTGCATTAATTGAAAGTTAGTGTTATAATGATTGAACACACTTTCATGAGAAAGAGCTATTAAAAAAAATTTTGAATTCCTTCTAAGTTCTGCTCATTCTTTGTTCCACACTCTTCACAATCCCACTCTAGTCTTGCACTTAATTTTGGAAGTTGGTCAAACCACTTTCCAACAAGTTCTAACTGAGGGAACGTTAAAGAATCCACAAACTCGTCCCTTTCTGCTTTAGTCAAGTCCGAACCTTCATAAACATTCTCTTCGTCAAAAATGTTTACTATAGATTGTTTAATAAGTTCTACTGTTTGACTTTCCTCTTTAAGGTCTGCGACCTTTTCGACTCCTTCAACAAGTGGAACCATTAATGTCAATCCTACTTTATCAGTAATCATGACTGTATAGTCTTCAGGAAGATTACCTTCAGGTTGAATATCGTCTAAGTTAAGTGTCACGTCTTTAGTATTCGGACACTCTCTGTTCACGCATGGGAACATTAATTTAGACGTATCCCCTACAGATACTTTTCTTACTTGAATGAATAACCATTCTAAGTCTGTAGTAGGTAAATCCTCAATAACTACTTTATCATTAGTCACTGCTTGTAGCAATTTTTTAACAGATTGCATAGTCTGTTTTGGGTCAGCACCTTCTTTAGCTTGAACTAAAATGTTCTGTTCTTTTACTAGAAATGGTCGATATTCTATATCTTGACCACTAACTGGTAAAACTGTTCTATAAGTCGGTGTCGACTGTATTGGTAATGCCATTATATTATCCTCACTTAATTAATTTATTCTTAATCACCACCACCACCGATGTTAAGACCACCAATTTTTCTATTGATGTTCTTACCACGGGTAAGTTGGCCTTCAAGACCACTTAGTTTATTTAGGTATTCTCCAGCCTTTGGATTAAACCTAGACAACACATTGAGTGTATCAAGTGTTGCATCTAAAATCTTTCTTCCTCTTCCTGCTTGAGGTGGTTCTGCACCATTGTCTTTTGGTTCAATTTTTCTTACCTCATCAGGTTCACTAGGATATGAAACATCAAAATCTTTATATTCAAATGTCACTTCGAACTCCATGATTCCACCTGCTTCGTTTGAACTTGCAAGAGATTGTTCTGAATATGATACTGGATATACGTCATGGAATTCATATAACATTCTAGGTTTACCACCTTGACTTAATTGTGTAATGTTTAATTCTCCCACATATCCACTATCGAAGTTTTTTCCGTCACCATACATGTATCTCATAACAGGTTGAAACTTTGTTCCTTGACCTCTATCGTATGCACTTTGAGCGGGTTTTCCTTCAAAGATAAATCTTTGCCATGCATCTATAAGAACCCTATCGTAGAAGTGTGTATCACATAAGAATGTTAGTGCAATACCACCATCAAAACTTACTGTTCCATCAGGGATTTGCCTTGGAGCTCCAAAGGTTGCTTCTTCATTGGTTCCCAGTTCAACGCCTGGAAGACTTGCACTTATACAACGGAAGTTGTGTCCGTCTTGAGGGTCAAATTGCATATTGAATCCACCTTGACTTACACCACCTATAATCTGAACGTCATAAAAATTGGGTCTTGCACCCGTATCGAAATAAGATATAAAATCGTTGATACCTACACTCATATTACTTTCCTTCTACTATCTGCATAAACTTTGTTTGCATTTACGTTAAACTGTTGTGTTGGCAACATTGCAACTATCTCCCAATATTGTGGAGGGACTAGACTGAATTGACTTCGGATATGACCATAGAGATATTCTTTTAAACATGGTTTATAATACTTCAATCTTGATACACCCTTTAATAATTCATATGTTAATCTAAGTCTAGTTGTATCGTCATAGTCTTTATTGTTTGTATATTCATATAACTCCTCTAAGAATATAACTCTATAACGAGGTGCAATGTAATGAAAGTTAATACCAAGAAATCCAGTTGCATACTTTCTAATTGGAACAACTAAAGGAAATCTATCCCAGTAAGGTAATGTATCTTTGTTCTTTGCATCATAAAAATACATATACATCTTACCTAACTCTAATTGAGTGACTATTTCACCCTCTCTTAGTGTTTGGTCGGGTCTTAACTTCACATATCTTAGGTTATCTTTGAACCATTCTAATGATTCGAAACTCCTTTGTTGTAATTCCGAAGGAGATTCGTTCATTAATTTTTCAAATAGACCTGCCATTGTCTATTATTTATGCTTTTAAAAGGTTTTTCTGATAAAGAAATCATCACATTCCCATTCTTTATCTTCAAAAGGAATCTTAAATATCTGATTAGCTTGATTACGACCAAATGTTTTTCCGTGTTTCATGTGTATCTCTAGACATTCATAGTGTTTATGACCTTCTGCAAAACATTCAACGTATTCATAAGTGTCAGGGTCACCATAGAGTTTAGGTTTCTTATAATTAAATATCTCTTCTTGATAACGTCTTGCAGTTAAATAAAAGTTTGGTCTATCCTCGTCTACGTGCCATTCCAGTATGGGTTTTGCACCAAAATGTTGCATTCCTTCTGAGTCATAACCTTTAGTGTCTACCCATTGATTTCTTTTAACACTAAAGATATTTCTATATTCAGGAAATTCTAAAATTGGTGTATCAGGGAATAACTCTTTACTATCCCAACAATCCCAAAGGACTATTTCTTGTTCATACATTTCACCAACTGCAAGTGCATATTGTCTTATTGCGCCTGGGTGAAACCATAGTGTTCCTCTTTTAGTGACACATGCTTGTGGATACGAATACCAACCATTCTCTTTCCACTCGTCAATCAACCACCTACATTTAGCTCCATGGAAGAATCTATTGTCACCTGAATTTTCTAATCTTACTCTCATGTCTTGAGATAAAGCAAATGGTTGTTTTCCGTCCTTTATTGATTGCATGTATTCTTCTTGTCCCATAGGACTCCATGGTTCACTATTTGCAAATTGCATTAATGCTTGTGCATATCCAGCTCCACCTACTTTGGTTGACTTCCAGTGTGTAGTTGGAAGTTCAGTTATCTGTTTCCAAGTGACAATCTTTGGTTTACTTTCTTTTCTTATATCATTAAAGATTTTCTCAACTTGTAAATAATGTTCAGGTTCTTTTAAATGAATTAACATAATCTCTTCCTTAAAATTTCTTCTACTATCACCAAATCGTCAGGTGTGTCTACCGAATAACCCTCGTCTTCAACCTTAACCATTTTGACTTTATAACCATTCTCTACATATCTCAACATTTCAACGGATTCACTTTTCTCTAAATCACGGACTGGAAGTTTAGTAAACATATCTAAGAACTCTCTATGAAATGCATATAGACCTAATTGTTGTTTGACAATGGTTTCCTCTTTTTGGTAATATGGTATACTAAGACGTGAGTAATAGATTGCATTATTGTATGAATCAGTCACAACTTTTACTACATTGTTATCATGTCTTTTGTCCGAATAAAAATCTAATTCAACGTATGCATTAGATATCCCATTATTTGAATGGGAGTGTATAAGTGTATCGATTGCTTCAGGGTCAATCAGGGGTTCGTCACCTTGTATATTCACAAAGATATCTCCGTCAATTAAATCCAAAGCCTTTGCACACCTATCTGTTCCCGTTCTACATTCTTCGTCAATCACAATACATCTCATATCATTGACTGAACAGTATTGTGAAATTCTAGTGTCGTCTGTTAACACTATAACACTATCGAGTAGTTTTGATTGAGTTGCCTGATTGTATACTCGGTGAATCATTGGGAGTCCGAGTATTTCTTTTAGGGGTTTACCTTCGAATCTTGTAGAATGATATCGTGCTGGAATTAATCCAACAACGAGATTAGATTCTTTATCGACTCTAGCGATACTTCGCATTCAACTTCTCCATAACCATATTTTGCATGTATAAAATCTACACCTGCTCTGTTTGCACAAAACATATCTGATTGCATATCTCCAACGTAGTATGTTTCGTGTGGGTCAACATTACAGAATGCCATAGTATTTAGTAATTGGTCAGGAGCTGGTTTTCCTCTCAGACCTTGTTTAGGTGAACAGACATAATCAAATTCAGGAAACTTTTTTCCGTCCAGTATTAAACTTGCAATGACTTTTTTTACTCTTACGATATCTTTAGAAGTGCAAATTGCAATCTTATATCCTTTTTCTTTTATGTGTTCTAGTGTTTCGATTGCACCTTCGTATATCTCAACTTCGTCAATAACCATATTCGATGCCTCGTCATAGGTGTCTTTGATTCGTTGTTGTGACTCAGTGAGTCCTAACTCGTCCAGTATATCAAAGAATGGTTTACCGATATGTTTTCTATATTCGTCAAAAGGAACTTCTATATTGTGGTGAAGTTTTACAATGTCCCAAGACATTTCCATATTTTTTAATGAATCAATAAGGACTCCGTCTAAATCAAATGCAATGAGTTTCTTCATTTAACGAGGTGGTCTTCAGTAAGTATTCTGAATCCGTATCTCCTATCTCTACAATAATCGTCTGCAGCTTTAAATTTTGCTTGATTGACTAGATATGTTGCAACCTCATTTAGATATCTTTTAGTTCTTCTTTGAGGTTCTTTAGGTGGGGATAACTGTTTCTTTGGTTTCACTTCTATGATTTCACGAACAGTTTGACCTTTCTTATTGACATATTTTATATAGAAGTCAGGAAAGTATCTATGAACTTTTCTATCGATAGGTGACTTATATGGTATGATAATCTCTTCACTTCCCCATTCAATTATGTTGGGATTGTTATCACAATACACCATAAAACGTCTTTCCCACAAAGACCTATAGAATATCTTTGTAGGGTCACCCTTATATTTTTTATAATTTTTGGGTTTGAACTTGCCTGAATAACTTTTTCTAGACATAAATAACACTAGTAATCATAATTTTTAGTATTTAGGTTCAGAAAACATGCCAAGTATAGACAAGCTATTAAATAAAGTAAACCAAGCAACCAGTGCCGTAAAGTCACTCAAAGGTATCAAAAGTAAATTCGAAGGTGGTCAGAAGTATGAAGGAACATACGATAAAGACATGCTTGCATCTCAAAAGGCAAAAGCAGAAAAGTTATTAGATGATAGACGTGCAACATTACAATCAAACTTAAATGCTTCAAATCTTGCAAAAGCAGTAGGTAAAAAAACACCAGTTAGTAATATAAAAGAATTACAATACCCTATGCATGAGGATTTAGATTCGTTTATTATCTTTGAAACTAGACCAAGAAAGAAAAGAAGTGGTGCAAATGCAAAAAACCTTTTTAGTTCTGAACAAGCTGTAGTTGCATTATATGTGCCTGACGAATTATCCTTTGATACTAAAGTCTCATATGAACAAGAAGGTATTAGTGCAAACAAAAGAAACTTTGTTGGTGGTAATGACCAAGGTGGTGACAGAGGATTCTTATCAAAATTTGGTAGTTTCATGGAAGAGGGATTCCAAGGTTTAGTTTCAGATACAAGTAATGCAATGACTGGTGGTGTTAAAAACTTTGTTCAGGGTAAAGCAAAGAACCCTATGGAAGAACAAATGTTTAAAGGTGTTGAATTCCGTGACCACTCATTTAGTTATGAGTTTTATCCAAAAAGTGCCGCAGAAGCAAAGATGGTAGAAGATATTATATGGACTTTTAAAACTGCAATGTTGCCTGATACTTTTGGTAATGCAGAAGCAGACGGAGCTGCAGAAGGATACTTTAACTATCCAAATATTTTTAATATCTATTTTGAAGGAAACATTGAAAAACACATGGAAAAAATCCAACCTAGTGTATTGCAAGATTGCACTGTATCCCATTCAACAAAACTTTTTGAAGACGGATATCCAGTATCAACAACAATGGATTTATCATTTACTGAAATCAAAATTATTACTCAAGAAACATTCCAACAATTATCTCCATCAGAGAATGCAGCTAAATCAGATATTGGTGGTGGTAATATGTCATTAAGCACTGATGTTTCATATGACGTGACATACGAAACCGAAACTTATACAACTTGGTATGGTGCAAGAAAGACAAGAACTAAAGTGGTGAAATCAAATCCAAATCAATTATCTAAACCTAGAACGCCAGGAGGGAAAACATAATGGCTACACAATTATTTAAAAACTTTCCCGACATTCAATACACTTTAGATAGTGGTAAAGTTATCACTATAAAAGATTTCTTTAGAAAATCTAAGATAGAACAAAGTGCAGTAAATAGTATTATTGATTATGAATATGTCGAGTTAATGGAAGGAGATAGACCTGATGTTGTTGCAACAAAACTTTATGGTGATTCAGATTTACACTGGACTTTCTTTTTAGTTAATAACTGGAATAACTATTATGAATGGTGGAAATCCAACCAAGAGTTTGAACAATATCTAAACAAATATTATTCAGGTCAGTATCTAACTGCATACAACAAAACAGATATCGTAGGTGCAAGTAATAAGTTTTTATTGGGTGAAACTGTTTCGTGTTTAAGAAATGGTGTCACAATTGAGGGTGTAGTAAATGAAGTGCAACCTAACTTTGCAAGAATAGGAATTGAGGGTGGAGAATTCAGAGGTGGTGAACAAGTCACTGGTGATGTAAGTGGTCACTCACTAACTATTAAAGACGCAATTAGAAAGTTGGACGGAACTGCATATTTTTATAACGGAAACCATAAATCAAATGTTTTCTCAAATGGTATGTTTGAGAAATCAATCTATGAAGACGAATGGGAAAGGAACGAAGAGAAGAGATTTATAAAAGCAATTAAACCCGAATATGTAAGAAGAGTTGTTCGTGAGTTTAATAGAGTGATGAGTGCATAATGTCAACACAAGGTAATTTTAAAGCTGGTGAGTTCAGTATTGAATCACTTGCAATCGTGAATCAAGAAAATGAATCAGTTGATGTGACCGACCTTGCAATAGGGGTCAGGTTATACGAATCAATTTACAATAAGTTTAACACTGGTCTAATAACTATGATGGACGGATTGAACTTATTATCAAACTATAGATTTACTGGTCAAGAATATATTCGTATTTCTATTGCACAAAAAGAGGGTCTTGGTCAAGAACCCGAAAAGAAATTTACAATTGATAAAACATTTAGAATCTACAAAGTAGAAGATGTAAAAAGACCTAAAGAAGCTGCTCAATTATACAAATTAAGATTTTGTGACCCAAGAATGTTCTTCTGCAGAAAGAAACGTTTGAGTAAAATGTTTAGAGGTTCATACGAAACAATATTACAACAAGCATTAATTGAAGATGCAAAAGTTAAACCACAAGAGTTTGATTGGTTTGAAGAAACAGAACCAAAGAATATACAATTCATATGTCCTAACTGGACTGTTTCAAAACTTATTGATTACGTAGTCAATGAAGCAAACATTGGTGAAAGTGCAGAATGGAAGAATGGTATGTTCTTCTTCCAAACACTTAATGGTGGATTTAGATTTAGTTCAATAGACACTATGTTAAAACGTGAGTTCCCAGTTCCATTTTCATACAGACCAAGAAGTGGAGAAGAAACTGAACTATTAGATTTAAATGCAGCTGGTGGTTTAAACTCGATGATAAAAAACTTTTATATACCTCAACAATTCGATACACTTAGAGGAACAGCTAAGGGTGCATACTCTTCTATGCAGAAAACATATGACCCAATCAGAAAACAAGAAGTTGATTTTGTATATGATTTAGAAGAAACATTTAAACGTGGTAAACATTTATCAGGACACCCTTTAATAAGAACAGGTGAATATGAAAAGTCATTAACAACTGAAAATCAAGTTGACCCTTTCGTATCACCACAAGTCACGGAAGTTGATATTGACTTTCCACCTAATGAATCATACGACAGTAATGTTAGATATGATTTTACAAGTTCACACTTATTTGATAATGAAGATACACTAGGTAATGACGAAGTGTTCCAAGGATATAAGTCAGTTGATAATGCAAGATTAGAAAGACGTGCATTAATGGAAACACTACAACAACATAAAATTGTGGTGACTATACCAATGAGAACAGACATAACAGTAGGAAATGTCATTCAATTAGAAATACCAGCACCTGAAGTGTCAAATAAAGAAGATAAACTAAATGACGGAAGATATCTCATAACTGATTTATCTCTTAGTTTAAACATACCAAAAAACGAAGGTGAAATGTATTTAGAGTGTGTTAAAGAAAGTTATGCAAGTAAAGTTTCTGAAGTGAAACCATTACAAGAAGTAGAACCTGCGGACAAAGTAGACTAATGAAACATTTTTTTGGAATAGTAGAAGATAGAAATGACCCTTTAAAAATAGGAAGGGTTCGTGTTCGTGTGCATGGAATTCATACGGATAATAAATTAGAATTATCAACACCTGATTTACCATGGGCTCAAGTATTACTTCCAACAACAACTGCTGGTCTTTCAGGTATAGGAATGCAACATGGTCTAGTAGAAGGAACAACAGTCTTTGGATATTTCAGGGACGAAGCCATGCAAGACCCAATTATATTTGGTGTTGCAGTTGGTATTCCTCAAACGGGATATAAAGTTGACGCATTCGGAAATGAATTACTCAGAAGTGTTGATAAAGGTTTCAATGACCCACGTAGATTAACAGTTGCAGATTATGAAGGAACACCTGATGCACCGAACCCCGAACAGGATTCAAGACGACCACATGGTCTAACAAGTGCAATCGATACACAACCTAAGTCACCAAAAGAAATAACAATTAATTATGATGCAACAGGTTCAACTATTACAGAGGGAGAGATTACTGAAGATATGCTTCCCTATTACCCATTATACACTGGAGAGTCAGACGTGTCAAGTATTGCACGTGGGGATTCAACTGTAGATAAAAAGATTGAGATAGAAGGACATACATTCCCCGACTCAGTTGCAGAACCAGTATATCCATATAACAAAGTGTATCAATCTGAGTCAGGTCATGTCATAGAGATAGACGATACAGTTGGTAAAGAAAGACTTTCACAATATCATAGGTCAGGAACATTTCAGGAAGTTCACCCTGATGGAAGTGTAGTGCAACGAATCGTAAATGATAATTATCAAGTAGTTGCAAAAGACGATAAGATTTATATAGCTGGTAATGCAGACTTAACAGTAGAAAAAGGAAACGTGACAATCAATGTTAACACGGGTAATGTAGATATGAAAGTGTTAAAAGGTAATGTCACCTCAGAGATTACAGAAGGAAATCTAAAAGCAGATATCCTCAAAGGAACAACAGACGTATTATCAGAAGGTAAGATAACTGTCACTGGTAATAACACAACAGAAATTATATCAGACACAACAATTACAGGGACACTTCATGTCACTGGTAAACAAACAAATGAGAGTTCTATAGTTGCAGACGGAGAGATACAAACTAAAGAAGGTAATGCACCTAAACTTTCTAAACATACACATACAATTGCCTCAGGTTCTTCTGCTGGTAAGACAAAGAAACCTGATTAGTTTGTATAAATAGATATATGGTAGACTTAGTAAATAACGGAAAAACAGTTGCAACGAAAGATATCTATGCAGATTTAGATATCTTCTTTCGTAAACACCCAATCACTGGTGACATAGTCAGAAAGACTGATACGGACGCAATTAAAAGGTCTGTTAGAAATATAGTCATGACCAACAAATTTGAAAGACCTTTTAAACCGAACTTTGGTGGTTCAATCAGAAATAAATTATTTGAATTAAATACTGATAGACAACTGAACAGAATGAGAAGGAACCTTGCAAAAGAAATAGAACAACTAGAACCTCGAGTGGAAAACGTTGATATAATATATGGTGACACTGATTCAAATTCATTAGAAATCACTATCTTTTATAATATCAAAAATGGTGCTCCACAACAAGAGGTTGACATAACAGTTTCAAGGACACGATAATGGCAGTAAAAAGTTCAAACCTACAGATAACCGATTTAGATTTCGATAACATTGCAGACAACCTTAAGAACTATCTTAAAGGTCAAGAACAATTCAAAGATTATAACTTTGAAGGTTCTAGTATGTCAGTTCTTGTCGACTTACTTGCATATGCATCTCACATTGGTGCAGTAAATACAAACATTGCAGCCTCTGAATTATTTTTAGATTCTGCTCAAATAAGAAAGAACGTTGTATCACGTGCAAAAGATTTAGGTTTTGTTCCTGCTTCTGAGTCATGTTCTTCTGCATTCATTGATTTAGAAATGAAGAACGTAAGAAATGCAGACGGAACTCAACCAACAACTACAGATATGCAGTTAATGAGAGGAACAAACTTTGTGACTGTCTTTGACGGAAGTTCATATAACTTTGTAGTCACTTCTACTAAAAGACCAACACAAAATAATTTATCATACAATTATAACAACGTTGAAATTGTTCAAGGAACATATGCACAAGATTCATTTATCTTTGATAACCAAATTGCAAATCCAAAGTTTGTATTATCAAATGAAAGAGTAGACAAATCAAGAATGATAGTAAGTGTCACTTCAAATGGAGTTGCAGAAACTTATACACTTTCAACAGGTATATCAAATATCACAACCGAATCAAAAGTCTATTATGCACAAGAGAACGAAGAAGGATATGTAGAGATTTACTTTGGTGACGGAACACTAGGTAAGTCATTATCAGACGGAGATATTATAGACGTGACTTATATCATAGTTGACGAAGTTCATGCGAATGGTGCAAGTCAATTTGTTCTAAGTGGAACAGTTAATGGTTTCTCAAATTCTCATGTCACTAATGTGACAAAAGCAAGTGGTGGTGCAGAAAAAGAATCAATCGAATCAATCAAGTTTAAAGCTACGAAGTTTTACACTTCACAAAACAGACTTGTGACACTTAACGACTATAAAGCAAAAGTTCAAGAATACTATCCAAACGCAGATGCAGTTGCAGTGTGGGGTGGTGAAGATAACGACCCACCCGAGTATGGTAAAGTGTTTGTTGCACTTAAACCACAAAACTCAGACTATCTATCAGATACAGAAAAAGAATTAGTTAAATCTAAACTGAATGCATTGAACATGTTAACAGTTAGACCACAAGTAGTAGATGCAGAGATTGTTAAAATACTCGTCACTTGTGTATTCAAATATAACGAGAATGCAACAGACTTATCAATCGGTGAGTTAGAAGCAATCGTAAACACTGCAATTCAAAAATTCGATACAGACAATTTAAATAACTTTGATGCAATCTTTAGACATTCAAATCTATTAAAAGCAGTTGACGATAGTAATACTTCTATTCTATCAAATACATGTAATATTAGATTAAGAAAAAGAAAAGATATCTTAGTTAGTGAAACCAAAGGTTATTCAGTGACTTTTGGTAATGCATTGTATAATCCACATGGTGGACACAATGCAAGTTCAGGTGGTATCACAACCACAACAGGTTTCTATGTATCAGGTGACTCAGTCAATGTTAATTATTTTGACGATGACGGAAATGGTAATCTCAGAAGATATTATCTATCAGGGTCAACTAGGATATATCAGGATAGTGCAGCTGGAACAGTTGACTATGCTTTAGGAAAGATTACAATCAATGCAATTCAGATTACCTCAACAGTTAATACTGATTCATCGATTGACTTCACTGTAGTCCCTTCAGGAAATGACGTAGTTGCAACTAGAGGTAATCTAGTTGACATATCTACTGATGACATTAAGGTGACTGGTGAAGTAGACACCATTGCAAGTGGTGAAAGTAGTGCTGGTGTAGGGTATACTTCTACCTCAACCAGTAATTATTAACAATTATGTGTAAGTGGTCGGGAGTCCCCCGAGTAGTTTCCCATTCATTTGGATTATAGGAGGAAAATAGAATGGCAGATAAAAAAATTAGTGCATTAACACAAGTGTCTGATACAGATATAGGTGCTGATGATTTACTTCATATTGTTGACAACCCAGGCGGAACACCAGTCAACAAAAAAATGACCATTGGTCAGTTGTTTGAAAATATCCCTACTCATTTAGCAGTAGACGATATCACTTCATTAACTGCAACTGCGTCAAACCTTGCTTCATCTTTTGCAAGTGAAATCACATTGTCAGGTTCAACTGCAGTTGAGTTCACTTTAGATGACGGAACAGACGTTGGTCAGATTAAAGTAATCTACAAGACAGATAGTTCTTCAGCAGCTGCTGAAGTGACAGTATCATCTTGGGGTTATTCTTCAGATACAACAGACCAAATCACTCTTGATGCACAAGGTGAAGCGGTTATTTGTATATGGAATGGTTCAAATTGGTTCCCAATTTCAAACCTAGGTGCAACATTAAGTTAAGATTATGTCTAACGATTTTAAAATAGAAAGACTTACCGATAGGTTAACGAACCTCTTACCTAGTTATATCAAGGAAGAGGCTCCAGTCTTTGAACTATTTTTAAAATCATACTTTGAATATCTAGAAAGTGAAATCATTACACTTTCTGCTCAAGGTGAACTAGACGGAATCATGTTGGAAGACAGTTCGGGGTCAGTTCTTGCTGAACCCCAAACTGTTCGACCTTCACCTGATGAAGACACTTCAAAATTATTACAAGAATCAACAGGTGCAAATCCAAACGCAACTGCCGACCCATGGACAGTGGGTGAATATGTAGTTGGTTCAGTATCAAAGTCAGTTGCAAAGATTACTTCCGTAAATGGATTACAAATTTACGTAAACTCAATTTCAGGTTTTGGTTTCTCAGAGGGAGAAACTATTACAGGAAGAAAGTCAAAACAAACAGGAACAGTTAGTGGTTATAAAGAGAATACCATTATTGCAAACAACAAGATATTAGATTACTCAGATATCGATAGAACTTCAGAAGACTTTCTTCAACATTTCCAAACAGATTTTTTACCTTCGTTAGACCTTAAACAAACACAAAACAAAAGGTTAACGATTAAAGGTATATCAGATTTATACAAAGAAAAGGGAACTGCAGAATCATTAAAGTTCTTAATGAGAATTCTTTATAACGAAGATGCAGAGATTAGATATCCCGATAACGAAACAATTTACAACTCAGAATCAGATTACTCACAAAAAAGAAGAGTAAACATTCTAATGACAGACCTAAGAGTTGCACCTTCAGCTACAGACAAGATAGTTCAATATGATTCAAATAATAGAGTTCTTGCAGAATCAATTGTTGAAAATGTATTTCCCATTAATGTTGAACAAGGTGAATACTCATTAGAGATTACAGACAATCATAAAGGTGAGTTTGTATATAATGAACAAGTTAAACTTGTAGATAGGGACGGAGTATCACAAACAACTGGAACACTTAAAGGTTTAATCTCAGATATTATTAATACTAGTTCTTCAACATATATCAGAAACGAAGAAGAAGATAGTAATTTATTATTTGAAGACGATAGTGGTATTGTATTAGAACAATCAAACGTAGGTTCATTGTATTCTTTAAATGATACTATTAATATATCAGGTTCTAAATTAGATAGTGGTGCTACAATTGCAAAGACAGTTGTCAATGGTCTATTAGAAGGTGGTGTCGACCATATCTATATTGAAGACGGGGGAACTGGATATGCTGGTGGTGACCTAGTTGTCTTTGAACACGAAGGTCAAGGTAGTGGTGCAGAAGCAGTTATAGGTGCTGTCGGTGACGAAGTCATTTTAGAGGGTGCAACTGTTTGGGGTCAATACGAATATACTGCAATCGCAGGTGACCCAATTATTACTGGAACAGATAACAACGGAAACTATATCGTTTTTAATGACGAAAGTGTTGAAGTGTATCAAGACGGAATCTTGTTAACACCAATTACTGATTATACTCATAAAAACGATAGAGTTGTCTTAGTCAATCCACCCATTGGTGGAGAACTTATAGAAATCTATACAGAAAAAATGCGTCTTTTATCAGAAGACGAAAGTCCAGTTCAATTAGAAACAACTGCTTCACATATTAGAAGTATTAAGATTAAGTCGCCTGGTGCTGGTTTCAAACAAGTTCCTAAAGTATACCCAGGCGGTTATATTTACTTTGACGACCTAACAGGTTTTACTGAAGGTGAAGTTGTCACTGGAACAAACTCAAGTGCAACTGCAACCATTCTAAAGATTGACGGAGAAAACAAAAGATTAATTGTTAAAAGATTATCAACTGATACAGGTGCATTCCAAAGTGGTGAAGAAATCACTGGTGGAAACTCAAATACAATTAGACTAAACAAACAAGCAGTAGTGTCAAGTGGTGAAGGTGCGAAACTATTTGCATATTCAGATACTATTGGTGGTGTAGGTTCATTAAACATTCAAGAACAAGGTAATGCATTTAACTATGACGGAGTTATGGATTCAACTTCATACTTCCCTATGTTGATTACTACACCAACTGCAAACCTTACAAAAGATATTGTTCTAACAGGAAGAATCTCAGGTTCAACTGCAAAGGTTGTGAGTTATGATGCAGATAGACACATATTAACTTACACTGATTTAAATGGTTGTTTCTTATCAGAAGAAACTGTAGACTTCAATAATGTTGATACATTTAAGATTTTAAAATCAAATCCATATCAAGCAAGAGGTAAAGTTGCTGGTGAGGGTGTGATACAAGAACAATTACTTGGAGATAAATCTACACTTGATGCAAGTGCAAGTAATATACAAGATGGAAAATTCTATCAGACACATTCATATGTGATTAAGGTTGGTGAAAGTATAAACAAATATAGGTCAGTTGTCAAGGACTTATTACACCCAGCTGGTCATATATTCTTTGGTGAGGTTGCAATCAAACAAACAATCAACAATGAGATTGAAGAACAAATTAGATTTAGACCAACGATTGTTATTCATGAGGCACCAGTATTAACACAACCTAATGCCTTTGCAAACTCAATGAGAAAGATTCTTCTTTGGACTACTGAAGCAGAAATGAATGACCCATTAGTTGTTCTACAAGACGCAGGTGTTCCAACACCTGAAACAGACCCAAGAACTGGTCTTGCAATCACCGAACCATTTACAGAGTATGGTGACTCTTCACATAGAAACAGACACTTAAACATTTTTAAAATTCAAAACTTTGTAGTAGGAACTACAAGTAGACCTTATAGAACAGAACAACACTTTGGAGTAGACACAAAAGAAATAACAGTGACTAACAATGGTGTTCAAAACATTTTTGAAGTAAACGGAACAGACCAAGCAACAATTAATTTGATTCAAGGTCATGTTTATCATTTCAATCACCCAACGGGTCACCCATTTAGATTATCTACAACTGCAGACGGAACACATGGTGGAGGAGTTGAATACACTTCAGGTGTTCATGTAAGAGGTGATAATATCTTAGAATTAAGAACTGATGAAAATACACCTTCTCAATTATATTACTACTGTTCTTTACATAGTGGTATGGGTGGAGTAGTTGGTGTTGCAATGTTTACTAGAGAAACTTCAATTGCAATAGATACAGCAGACCATGACTACTTAGTTAGAAGTAATGAAAGAAGACCTTCATATGAAGGAAGAATAGTTTCAAGTGGAAGTCAACAGGACGAAGTGTTCTTATTAGAAGACGGATATAAATTCATATATGAAGAAGAGAAATATTTCTTTGGTCTAGAACCAACATTAATAGAACATGAAGCTGGTGTGACTGTAGGTGATTCACTATTACTAGAAGATGGTAATCAAATCTATATGGAAGATGCAACGTTTGATGATATACAAGATAATTATATCTCAACTGAAAGGACTTCAATCATAAGTCATGCACCATTAGGAGGGACTTTACGAAGTCTAAATACAATAACAGGACAAAGAATTTTTGATATATCATATTATCTAAAAGATGAAACAGATAATGATGATTTTATTTTAGAAGATGGAACAGGTAATATCATGAGTGAGGAATCGAAACCCGAAGGTTTAAGAATTTCAGACCTTGATACCTATTTCCCACAACATACAGTTAACTATTATTCAGACGTTCCAAATTTAAGGACGAATATTGCATTTAGTTCTTATATAAAGTCTGCATAGTGTTATAAATAGTATATAAATAATCTGAGGAGATTAAAAAATGGCAGCAATAATAACGGAAAAGTTTCGAATCCATAATGCGAAACAATTTAAGGAAGACTTTGGTGAGAGTGCCTCGTCAAGTTATATATTCATAGGACGTTCATTCGATTGGACTGATGAAAACAACCCACCTTCACCTGCGAATGCAGTTGGTGAAGAGATAGATTCATATGCAGACATGATTGCTATGAAGAAGGTTTCTTCTTCAGACGTATCTCATGGTTTGACAAGATATGATTGGACTTCAGGAACTTCATATGACGAATATGCACATGATTATAGTGCAAGTCTTACAAGTCCAGCAACAAGTTCAAACAACTTATACGATTCAAGATTCTTTGTAATCACTGATGAATACAATGTGTATAAGTGTATCAGAACTGGTAGAGATAGTTCAGGTGCTGTGGTAGTATCAGACGTAAAACCAACAGGAACAAGTGCAACTACTTTAGTAGAAACTGCCGACTCGAATGCTGCCTCAGGTCGTGGTTATATTTGGAAGTATATGTATACAATTTCTGCCTCAGAAACTATTAAATTTGTCACTAACGACTTCATTCCAGTAAAAACTATCGGTGCTCAAACTGAAGTTGACGGAACAGGTTCAGGTGGTGCAATCGGTTCAGCTGCAACCGATGATGGTTCTGCTCAATGGGACGTAGAAAACTCCGCAGTAGACGGAGGTATTCACCATGTAAGAGTGACTAATGGTGGTGCTGGTTATACAGACGGAACACATACAGGTGTTTCAATTGTTGGAGATGGTTCAGGTGCCGTTTGTGAAGTCGTAGTAGCTTCAGGTGCAATCACTCATGTTAATGTGACTGCAGCTGGTTCAGGATACAAACGTGCGTCAATAGACGTATCAGGTATCTCAGGAATCGGAAGTGGTTCTAATGGTTCAATCAAACCAATCATATCACCTTTCTATGGACATGGTGCAGACCCAGTTCAAGAACTTGGTGGAAACTTTATTTGTGTTAATGCAAGATTAGAGTTTGCAGAAGGTTCAGGTGACTTCCCAGTAGATAACGATTTTAGAAGGATTGGTCTTATCCAAGACCCATTCAATGTTGGAACTACAACAGTTGCAACTTCAACTTCATTAGCTGCATATTCACAAATGACACTTTCAACAGTGACAGACTTAGACGTAGACGATACTATTATGAGTGCTCAAAATGACGGAAGTGGTGTTGCAGTATCTAAAGTTGTATCAATAAGTGGTAATGTTGTTTCTCATGTCCCAGTTGCAAATAGTGCTGGTGGATATGTAGACTTTACTACAAGTGATACAGTATATTGGACAGGAAACAGTGGAACAGTTAACTCAGTTAACGCTGCATTCCCTGAAGTTGAAAGATATTCAGGTCAAATAATGTATGTCGAAAATAGGGGTGCAGTGACAAGAGCTGCCGACCAAATCGAAGATATCAAACTGATTATCGAAATGTAATTAATGGGGTCTATTGACCCCACAAGAGAGAAAACATGGCAGAGAAAACTGATTTAAATATATCACCCTATTATGACGACTACAGTCAGAGTAAAAACTTCCATAAGGTCTTATTCCGTGCGAGTAGACCTCTTCAAGCAAGGGAATTAACTCAGTCACAATCTATCCTACAAAACCAAATTGAAAGATTTGGTAATCATATTTTTGAAGAAGGTTCGATTGTCACTGGTGCTCAAACTGATGTCGATATGGAACTTTACTTTGTTAAGGTAAAGTCTTCTAATCCAAATTCACAAGGGTCAGATTCAGTAGAAGAATACAGAACTTCTTTCCATGGTAAAATACTACAAGGTAAAACAACAGGTGTCGTAGGTAAAGTTGTCACTTCAAGTGCAGAATCCTCAGACGACCCAATCACATTATTCGTTAGATATCAATCACAAGGAACAGATGCAAACAATTCATTTACTTTTGCAGCTGACGAAGAACTACATGAAGTAAGTGTAGACGAAAATGGTGCAATATCAGACGTATTAAACAATAACGAATTCCAAGTCGACTCTCAAACAGTATTATCTAAACCAATCGGAAGAGCTTCGATTGCAAACATTTCAGAAGGTGTTATATTCATTAGAGGTTTCTTTGTAAAAGTTCCAGCACAAGAACTTATCTTAGAGAAATACTCAGGTGCTCCTTCATATAGAGTCGGTTTAACAGTCGTAGAGAAATTAATATCTTCTTCAGAAGATTCTACTCTATTAGATAACTCACAAGGAACAACAAACGAAAACGCTGCTGGTGCAGATAGACTTAAGTTTGAATTGAATTTAAGTAAGTATGCACTTACTACAACAGACGATGCAGATTTTGTTGAGTTAGTCAGAGTTAATGGTGGTCTAATCGAATTAAAAGTAGACAAACCAATATACAATGAAATCGAACATACTCTTGCACGAAGAACTTTCGATGCAAATGGTGATTTTGTTGTAAGACAATTTACACCAAATTTAAAAGAACACTTAGACACTACAATTAATGGTGGAGTCTATTCAAAAGTAAATGGTGGTGACGAATCTAAGTTCGTCATGCAAGTATCGCCTGGTAAAGCATACGTTAAAGGTTATGAAATTGAAAAGATTGGAACAACAACAATCGGTCTTCCAAAAGCAAGGTCAACAGTTTCATTAGACAATGCAAACACACCAGTAAGAATAGGAAACAAATTAAGAGTCACAAACGTTCACTCTCTACCTGAATTCGGTAATGAGGGTGGAGTAGATACACTAGACCCATATCAAGTTGCAGAACTTTATGATACAACAGGAAGTGCTGGTGCAGCTAATACTAGTGAAAAGATAGGTTTTTGTAGAATAAGAAACATAGACGAACATTCAACAGGTGTGTATAACCTATACTTGTTTGATATTAAAATGTTAACAAAGATTAATTTAGTATCAATCTCAAGTTCAACACCAGTTTTAGTTGGTCAAAGAGTAGAAGACACTACAACTGGTGCTCATGGTATCGTTGCAGAAGTAGATTATTCAAATAACTTTATTAAATTACATGACGTAGTAGGAACCTTTGCAGATGGAAATCAAATAGCTGCAACTGGTGGTGGAAACTCTTCAGGTTTTGTAATCGACACTAATGGTGTTAGAACATATAACATTGACAGAGCAAGAGGTATTTCACAAACATCAAATAACACTGCAAGAGAAATATTTACTGCAGACATTGTCACTGATTTATTAAACACTTTAACAGGAACAGTTATTTTCAGTGGTTCAAATGCCACACTTACAGGTTTTGGAACTAAGTTTGGAACAGAATTAAAAGAAGGTGATATAGTTTATAACCCAGTATCACAAGTAAATCATGTTATCGATAGTGTCACTGATGACACAAATGCAAGTTTAACAGTTGCATCTAGTCAAGAGTTCCAAGGTAGTGTGACACGAAGACGTGCAACATTATATGACCAAAATCAAACTGCGTCAATATTCGCATGGCCAAGAAACTGGGTGAAATCACATACAGGTGAATCGGTCACTGTTAGACGACAGTTCACAACTGAAATATCAGGTGGTCAGTTCTCAATAACAACGGGTGCAAATGGTGTATTCGGTCTTATAAACAAAGATAACTTTACAATTGCAGTTATTGAAGAACAATCAGGTGGAACTTTTACAAACGGAGATTTAATTGACCCCGAAACACTTGGTAATCCTTCACCTACAACAGCAGGTTCAGGACAACAGATTACATTTAGTGGTATTGATTCAAGCAACAATGGTGCAACTGTAAGAGTATCATATACTGTTCAAATAACAGACCCAGTTAATAGAAATAAAACACTTAGACCAGCAAGACTATTAAAAGTATCAGAGAATTCAACTGGAAATTTCTATGGTTGTGGATACGACAATAAAGAAATTTCATTGGGTGTTGCAGATGCATTTAAGGTTCATGCAATATTTGAAGGTGTTGACGGAAGTGCATTACCACCTAAATTTCAAACAACTACAACTTCAGGAACTTTTGTAAATTATGAAGAGGTTGTAGGACAAACTTCAGACGCACGTGCAATCATTATTACTTTTGCTGGTGATGGTGCTGATACATATTTCTATTATAAAAATGATAACAGATTTGTTGATTCAGAAGTTATTATAGGACAAACTTCAAATGCAGTAGGAACATTATCTAATATTTCTACAGGTTCACCAAACATAACAAACAGATACTTCTTTGATAATGGTCAGAGAGATGGTTTCTATGATTTATCAAAACTAATATTGAAGCCTGGTGAACCAACACCAAACAATCAAATATTAATAGTATTTGATTACTTCCAAGCTTCAGGTGCTGGAGATTTCTTTGACGTAAATTCATACGCAGGTATTGAATACAAAGATATCCCAGTATACTCACCAAACAAAGTTGACTTAGGTGGTTTAGAACCCGATGGAACTTTTGAGTTATCAGACTCAGTTGATTTCAGACCAATAGTTGGTCAGGTTCTAGGAAATTCTAATTTTGGAGATGACAACAACCAAAGTCCTTTAACTGCAACAGACCTATCAGACGAAAGTGGTCAAGGTGCAAGATACTCACCTTTTGCATACGAAGATGGACGTTCATTCTTAGGAACAAGAACAAACATATCAACAACTGGTGCAAACCATGTTGATACTCCAGTTTCAGGTTCAAGTGTAATCGGTGATATAGAATTCTATGTCGGAAGAATAGATAAAATCTTCTTACATAAGTCAGGTATATTCCAAACTTCAACAGGTAATCCTGCGTTGTCACCAACTAAACCAAAAGCTATTGACGATAGTATAGAACTTTTTGAATTACAAATTCCACCTTATACTAACAAATTAAGTCAGATTAAAATAAGGTCACAAGACCATAGACGATATACTATGAAGGATATCGGAAAGATTAATAATAGGGTCACAAACTTAGAAAGAATTACTTCACTATCATTACTTGAGAAAGATACTCAATCAAAACAGGTTTTAGATGCAGACGGATTCGATAGATATAAATCAGGTTTCTTAGTAGATAACTTTAGAGGTCATAAGATTGGTGACGTAAATCACCCCGACTATAAGTGTTCTATCGATACGAAAATGGGTATGTTAAGACCTCAGTCTTATCAACAGTTCTTTGATATAGGATTAAACACTAATGCTTCTTCGAACTATACGAAGACTGGTGACTTAATCACATTACCTTTTGAAGAAATCAATTATGTAGACCAAAATAAAGCTTCAAGAACATTAAACGTAAACCCATATCACGTTTTTGCTTTCGTGGGTAATGTCAAGTTAACACCTGAAACAGATATATGGCAAGATACAGAACAACTACCTGAAGTAAGAATCAATAGAGAAGGAAACTTTGATGCAGTGTTATCAGAAAACACAAATGCATTAGGAACTGTATGGAACAACTGGCAGACAACATGGGTTGGTGAACCAGCTGTTGTATCTTCTGAAGTGCAATCAACTTCAAATGGTTCATGGTCAGGTGACCCTTCTCAAGGTGGTGAATGGAATGCTGGTCTAGAGATAACAAGAGAAATTACAGAAACACCTGAGATTCAAACAAGAACAGGTGTCACAACTTCAGTCGTTGAGGATTTTGTAGAAACAAGAAACGATAGAATTGTATCAGTATCAATTATACCTTTCATGCGTGCAAGGACTATTGAGATAGATGCAACTAACTTAAAACCAAATACAAACCATTACTTCTATTTTGATAATGTGAATGTTAATAAATTCATAAGACCTCAGAGTGGAAGTTATTCACAAGACGGAGGAACAACAGTTTCTTCAAATTGTAAAACAGACGGAAACGGAAGATTACGTGCATTCTTTGAATTACCAAATAATTCAATCGATAGATTCCCAACGGGTCAAAGAGAATTAAGAATTACTTCTTCATTCTACAATTTAAGTAATCCTGCTTCAAATGGTAGTGCAGTATATCAAGCACAAGGTTTATTACAATCTTCACAAACTGAAATTGTATCAACAAGAAATGGTAGAGTAGTCACTGAAAGATTACAAGGTTCAAGGTCAATGGACAGAAGAGGTGAGAGATTAAACTCAGCACCTTTTGATGTAGATGCACCTGAGGTAAGAGTCAATGAGATTCCTGAAGATACAGTAGAACAACTTGTAGTTCCACCTCAAGCACCTGCTATACCACCTGAACCTGAATTATTTTTCCCTACACCACCAGTTCTTCAACCAGTTGTATTAGAAGATAGAAGAAACAGAACACCTTCTACACCAATAAGAATCGGAAGAGGTTCAAGATTGGATAGAGGTTGGGGTGACCCACTTGCACAATCATTCTTATGTGAAGCAGATGGTGGTATGATGTTAACTTCAGTTGACGTGTTCTTTGAAACAAAAGACGCTTCAATGCCTGTTTCTGTAGAAGTCAGAACCATGGTAAATGGATATCCTGGCCAGACAGTATTACCTTTCTCTACAGTGACACATAACCCTTCTGCAGTTAATACTTCTTCAGACGGGTCAGTTGCAACAACATTTACTTTCGATTCACCAGTATACGTAGAAGAAAACGTAGAGTATGCATTGGTTGTTTACTCAAACTCAAATGAATACAATATGTTCATTTCAAGAATGGGTGAGAAAGACCTTGCAACAGGACAAACAATCGCAGGACAACCATATGCTGGTTCATTATTCTTATCACAAAATGCTTCTACATGGACTGCAGAACAAACTGATGATATGAAGATTAAAATCAAAGTTGCAAAATTTGATACTTCAAAAATATCAGATTTAAGATTTGAGAACGATGCATTACCAGTTTCAACTTTACAAAACAATCCAATCGAAACATATACAAACCAAACATATGTAAAAGTATATAATTACTTACACGGAATGTATGATACAGTTGGTGATAAAGATAATGTAGTTATTGCTGGTCTAACAGGTGAGAAAGAAAACTCATTGTTAACACTTGGTAATATTTCCACTTCAAATGGAACACCAATTGACACAAGTTATTTTGATGTAAGTGACGGAAAAGCAAAATTCAATGTCACTGTTTCAGGTGGTGCTGTGACCAGTATGTTAATCGAAGAGCCTGGACATGGATATACTGTAGGTGAAACTGTCACAATAAACAACTTTGATGCAGAACAAGCTGGAACCACTACACTTACTTTCCAAGTATTATCAGTAGGTGATACTATAGGTGGGTGGCCAGTTGATTCATTAAACGGAACATTTACAAATATAGATAACAGAGGAATCGATTCATTTACAATCACACCTGATGTTTCTGCATATAACTTTATCTCAGGATATAATGGTGTAGAGAATACAGTAGGTGGTGGAAGTGTTGCAACATGTTCAAGAAATTATTACTTTGACGGATTGCATACAATGATACCTTCAGTTGCAGTTAAGAATACACAAATACTTTGTAGTGTATATACAACTGCAATGAGTTCACCCGAAGGTTATGTAGACGGAACTTCATATGTGAAAGACAACACTAGTGATTTCATAACATTGAATGATAATACATTCTTTGGTTCACCAAGTGTAGTTGCCTCTGCAATTAACGAACAAAACGAAATGTCTTCAACTAAGTCATTCGAATGTCAATTACAACTTGCTTCATTCAACCCGAATGTATCACCAGTGATTGACGTAGGAACAATTGGTGTAATTGGTTTTGCAAACAGATTAAATAACATAGATAGTAGTTCAGATGTCCCTACAGGAACCACATATATCCCTTCTACAGACCCCGAGGGAGATTCTAATGCAATGGTATATGTGACACGTAAAGTGAACCTTAAAACACCTGCTACGAGTCTTAAAGTTATTGCAGACTTCTTTAGACCACCAACAACCGAGTTGAAAGTCATGTATAAGATTATTAAGAATGACGAAGATACTCCTTTAGATGATGTCGGGTTTGAATTCTTCAATACAGATGGTTCACCTGATACTGCGATTGAAGCAGACGGAAGAAACTTTAAAGAATATGAATTCACTGCAAATGACTTGCCTGAATTCAGTGCTTTTGCAATTAAGATTGTTGGTCAAGGAACAAACACTTCATCAGTTCCATTAGTGACTGCATTAAGGACAATGGCACTTGCATAATGAAAGATATTGAGTATGTAAAAGTTGAAGGTCACTCACACTTAGTGAGGGACGATAGTTCTCACGGAATTGTTAATACAGATATAGAACAATATAAATTAACAATGAAACGTAGAGAAATCATGAGGAACACTCGTGAGGAGATAAATAATTTAAAGAGTGACATGGACGAGATTAAATCTATGTTAACACAACTTATAGAGAAAGTATAATGGCAAAAACAGTAGACCAATTTTCAACGATAGAAAATTTTAGAACCAAGTATAACGAACTTGCAGTTGACGTTGGAGAATTGAATGGCCTTAGAACAGAAGAAACTGGAAACATTGTTGATGCACTTAATAGTTTAGAAGACAAGTCATTCTTCTTTCAAGAGTTTAAGTATAGTGCAACTAGTGGTCAAACTGTATTCTCAGGTAATGATTCTGCAAACAATTCACTTGTTTTTAGAAGTGAAAGAATCCAAGTATTTAAAAACTCAGACCATTTACTTTTAGGAACAGATTACTCAATCGGTGGTGTTGACGGAAACAAACATACAGAAATTACACTTAACGTAGGTGCAAGTGCAAGTGACGTTATCACTATCTATGCATATACAGGTTCATACTTAGGAAGTGCAATTGGTGCTGGTGGTGGAACAGACGGACAGTTTACTGAAACAGCACAAAATACTATTTACAATAAAAACTCAAATGGTATAATATTAAATGGTTCTTCAACTGGAAGAACAACTACACTTACAACACCTGCGAAAATAGAATTCGATTCAGGTGGAACAGGTATATTCTCACAAGAATCTATAACTTTCCAGCCTGGAGCAAGTGTCACTGCAGATTCTTTTGTTGGTGATTTAACTGGAGATGTCACTGGAAACCTCACTGGAAATGTCACTGGAAATGTTTCAGGGAGTTCAGGAACAGTCACAAGTATATCTACACATTCTGCAAGTGGATTATCAGACATTAATTATACCACAACACCTACAAATGGTCAAATCCTTACGTGGGATAATGCAAATGGATATTGGGAACCAGCAGATAACCAATCTCTTTCTTCATTAAGTGGTGATACAGACGACCTAACAGAAGGGTCAACGAATTTATTTCATACGACAGAAAGAGTTCAAGACGCAGCTGCTGCGATGATTACAAGTGCAACACATAGTAATATATCAGTGTCATATGATGACGCTTCTAACACACTTTCATTTACTGCTGGTGCAACATATACAGACTCAGACGCAAGAGGTGCGATTGCTGGTGGTGACGGACTTGCATATAATTCTTCAACAGGAAATATGAGTGTCAACACTGCAAAAGGAATCGAAATAAATAATGATACAGTTGAATTAGACTATGAAACGACTTCTACTGCCCCAAGTTCTGCTTCGGGAACTGTAGAAGGTCATTTATGGTTTGTGATATGATATGGCAGATGAAATTTACATTAATATAGGGAGTTCTTTTCAACAACCTTACCAAGGTCAGACACCTACTCAAGCTCAGTCTGCAGAAACTAAGCAGATTGTAAAACAACAACCTGCTAGTTCTCAAACACTTTATCAGAGTCCAAGTCAGACTCCTACAACATATAGAGTTCCAGTAAATGCACAAACAGATGTAGATGCACGACAACCCAATCCATTTACTTATGATGCACAAGCTCAGATAGATTATCAAAGTCCTTTTAGAAGTCCTTCGATAACACAAGTAGAAGCACAACAACCAAGTCCTTATATTGCACAAAGTCCATTTCAGAGTCCTTTTACTTATCAGATAGATAATCAACAAGAAATAGACGTTGCAAGTCCTTATATTGCACAATCTCCATATATTGTTCAGACAACAGTTCAACAGGTAGGGCCTGTTTCTGTTCAAAGTCACGCGTTTGTTCGTTCACCATATATCTATTGGTATCAAATTGAAAATTTTAAATATAAGGAACCAATAGATGACATTTTGTTTTATCAAGGGCCTCAGAATGACGGACATGATGTTATCGGGAATGCTCAATTTCTTCATGCAGCGAGAACACCAGTAATAAAGCAAGGTGCTATTATTCAATCAGCATATACCCAGCCTGGAGCTGGTCAGGTTTCAGTTCAACAACCTTATGAATTTCAATACAATGGATTTCCAGTTTCATATACACTTGCTGTGCAATCTCCGTCTACACCAGTAATTGTTAGGACACCATTCTTTGTTGCACAAAATCCAGTGCAACAAAATCAACCAGCACAACAAGATATTCAAGCACAACAACCCGTGATTGGTAGAAGTTCTTTTAGAACACCACATAATGGACAACAACCTCGAAGACAACCTTTAGAACTTCAACAACAGATAACTGTTCAAGCAGACCAAGACGTTCAGAACCAAGTTAGAGCTCCTGCTAGACAACCAAGTCCATTTATTGCACAAGCACAACAACAGAGTCCGTATATTGCACAACAACCTTCTACATATCAAAACCCAGTGAATAAACAGGTTGATACTCAGAATGATGCAAGACAACCTAACATTTATCAGATTCCTTATCAGGTTCCGTATATACATAGGTCACCTTACATAACTCAAACACCTTATGCAACAAGTAGAACTATCGGCCCGATTGCAAAAGTAAAAGCAATTTACTTAAATTCAGACGGACAGAATATTGAAAAAGTAGACCAAGTTTACGTAAATAACTCAGGAACAATAGAGAAAATTCACCAAACAGTCCCAGCTGCTAGATTTAGTAAGAATCCAAGTAATACTCAACAATAATTTCGTATAAATAGTTATATGGCTATTATTGCAAATATCTTTATCGACCAAGGAACAGACTTCAGTATCACTGTAGACGTGACTGATTCAACAGGTGACGCACTCAATATGAGTGGTTATACTGCAAGTGCTCAGATACGTAAGACCTACAGTTCTTCTACTGCAAGTGCAACCTTTGGAACTTCAATTGCAGAAGCAACAGGTCAAGTGACATTAACACTTGACGATACACAAACTACTGCATTAGAATCGGGAAGATATGTATACGATATGAACATCACCAGTGGTGGTGGTCAAACAACTAGAGTAGTAGAGGGACAAGCAATTGTCACTCCAGGCGTCACGAGGTAAATTATGTCAGGAATAAAAGGAACAATATCAAGAGTAGCAACGATAGGTGGTCGAGTAGCAGGACAAGGAAATATCCGTGCTAAACAGGTCGCTATTGGTAATTCATCTTCTAATGTAAACCTTTCTGCAAAGTCTATCAATGAACTTTCAGACGTAAATGCATCAGAAACAGATGACGGACTACTTTCATACGATGCTGAAACAGATAAGTGGACAACCACTACTGTTTTAGATGGTGGAACGTTTTAATCGTATAAATAAATATACAAATCAAGGATACCGACCAGTGAAGGTATCGACCCACATTGTGAGTGGATTAGATATATATTATGAATCTCTCGGGATAGTGAACGAGAATTAATTAATTAATTTTACATAAACTATAGGAATAGAAAAATGGCAACAGTTATTCAAATCAAAAGAAGCACAGGCTCTGCCGCTCCAGCTGTATCAGACTTAGCTGAGGGTGAATTAGCTTATGTGCAAGATAGGAGTAATTCAGGTGCTAGTGCAAAACTTTTTATTGAATCAGTAGATTCTGATAACAGCACTCCTTTAATACAAGCTATTGGTGGTAAGTATTATACGGATATGTTAGCAGGTTCTTCTGCAACACCTTCCGACTTTTTAGTTGGTAATGGTTCAACCTCAGGTGGTTCATTAAAGTTAATGGAAGATTCAGACAACGGAAGTAATTCTGTTGCTTTGAAAGCTCCCGATACACTAGCTTCGAATGTATCCTTTGTTCTACCTTCTTCAGATGGTAGTGCAAACCAAGTATTAGGAACAGACGGGTCAGGAAACTTATCTTTCTTATCTACTACTTCAACACTAGCTGGTGCTTCAGACTCAGACATTTCAAACCCTGCTTCAGGACACATTCTTGTCCATGACGGGTCAGATTCGTTTGACAACGTAGCAATCAGTGGTGACATTTCACTTGCATCAAGTGGTGCGGTGACAATTTCTGCTGGTGCAGTAGAATTCTCAATGTTAGATGGTGCAATGGTTCAAACATCATCAGAGGTAGCTCTCAATGGTCTAGGTGATAATGACACCTCAGTCATGACAGCTGCTGCGGTTAATGACTTAATTGAATCAAAAGTGACTGCAGAAGACCTAGACGTAGCTGGTGACAGTGGAACAGGTGCAGTCGACTTAGACTCACAAAGTTTAACAATCGCTGGAACATCTAACGAGATTGAAACTTCTGCTTCAGGACAAACTATAACAGTAGGTTTACCAAATGACGTGACAATCGGAAACGATTTAACAGTCACAAATGACTTAACAGTTTCAGGTGTCTTAAACTCAGACGACATCACTGCAACAACAATGACTGCTTCAGGAAACGTTGTTGTGACAGGAAACTTAACAGTTAACGGAACGACTACAACTGTAAACTCAACAACTACATCAGTAGCAGACCCAGTGTTTGAAATTGGTGACGATGCTTCAGACGATAACCTTGATAGAGGTTTGAAATTTAAGTATAACTCAGGTGGTGCAAAAGTAGGTTTCTTCGGATACGATGATACAGACGCTGCATTTACATTTATACCTGATGCAACTGATTCATCTTCAACTTTCTCAGGAACAGCTGGTAATGTTAAGTTCGGTGGTTTAGCTCTTTCAGGTTCAATTACTTCAGTAGACGGGTCAGCTCCAACAGCTGGTCAAGTTCTAATCGGTAATGGAACTAATGGAGACATGGAACTTGCGACTTTAACTGCTGGTGAAGGACTTGATGTCACAAATGGTGACGGAAGTATAACCCTTTCAGCTGAAGATGCAACTGCTTCTAATAAAGGTATCGCTTCATTCTCTGCTTCTTACTTCTCAGTATCAAGTGGTGATGTATCGATTGCAGATGCAACAACTTCAAGTAAAGGTATAGCTTCATTCGACTCAGATAATTTCACACTCACTTCAGGTGACGTTGCAATTACTGCTATTGATGGTGGAACATTTTAATAATAGTTAATCAATAATAGGAGAGTCAAATGGCAACTGTAATTACATTTAAAAAGAGTTCTACTCAGAATGCAACTCCAGGCGTAAGTGACCTAGTTCTTGGTGAATTAGCGGTCAATACTTATCACGGAAGATTCTATACTGAGAAGAACGATGGTTCGGCTGCCGTTGTCGAGGTAGGGTCAGTCCCCGCCTCTTTGACAATTAATGATGCTATTACATTTCCAACTTCAGATGGAACATCAGGACAAGTATTACAAACAGACGGAAGTGGAACACTTTCTTTTGCAGACTCATCGTCTTCATCAGATAATGTATTCACTTATACTGTCACTTCTAACCAAACAATTTTCTCAGGAAATGATGATGACGGACAAACATTGTCCTATTCAATTGGTGAAGAACAAGTATTCTTAAATGGTGTTTTATTAGTAGACGGAGGTGCTGACTATGCTTCAACTAATACTTCTACAATCACTTTACAAGCAAATGCAGTAAGTGGTGACGTAGTTGTAATTAGAACGCCTGGTTCTGCGTCAACAAGTGCTTCAACAGGAAGTTCTGACTTGACAACAACAGATTCAGACCAAGTATTATTGTCGGTTCCCGTTGCAAACAAAGCGATTAAAGTCAATTTGGTTGCAACCCACTCTACAGCAGGAGCTCACTTTGCAGAAGTCGTAGTAGTAAATGACGGAAGTAATTCTTATATCTCACAATTTGCAGACACTTATACAGGTTCAAGTCTATTCAGTCTTGCAACTGATATCAGTGGTTCAGATATGAGATTGTTAATCACTCCTTCGAATACTAATACAAGTGTATCCTCTTCATATATTAAACTTCCAGCTGCTGGAAACTCTACAACATTCTCTGCTACAACAGCAGACCAAGTGTTATCAAGTGTTTCAACAGGAACGAAAGGTATTAAATATGAATTAGTCGCAACTCATGCGAGTGCGGGTTCACACTATGCAGAAGTAGCTTTAACAAACGATGGTTCAAATGCATACTTCACTCAATTTGGTGACGTATTTACAAATGCATCATTGTTTACATTGGACGCAGACGTGTCAGGAAGTTCACAAAGACTTCTAATCACACCTGCGAATACTAACACAACTGTTTCAGTTAAGAAAACAACATTATAGGGGATAATAAATGGCTAAAACAAATGCTTTTAAGATTGCTGAGTTAATCCGTGCTATCACTTTTGATGTTGATAATGACGAAATAGTGACAAGTAAAGCCATACAGTCTAAGAATAAAAAGACTGGTGGAACAACTTATACTGCAACAACAGAAGTTGCACTCGATACTTTTGCACATGCAAGTTTCAGAGCTGCAAGATATGTTATTGCAATGGACGAGGGAACAAACTTCCACTCAACCGAAGTTATGTTGGTTCACGATGGTTCTACAGTGACTATGACTCAATATGGAACATTGAAAGATACTAATCTCGCAACATTCGATGCAGATATTAGTGGTGACAATGTAAGGTTGTTAATAACACCTGCTAGTGCTAATAGCACAATCGTCAAATTTGATAGAACAGTGGTAGACGCTTAACATCTAATTTAAAAAACTAAGGGGGTTCTTCGGAACCCTCTTTTTTTAGCCTGAAAAAAACCATAAATAGATTTAGACAATTTAAACGAGTTTTTTATGGCAACCAATTCGAAATTCATTGCAGATTTAGGTTTAAAAACTGATGCAGACTTACAAGTAGACGGAAATATAACTGTATCAGGTAATCTAACTGTAAATGGCACAAGCACAACAGTTAATTCCACTACAACTTCAGTGGAAGACTCGATGCTGGAACTTGCAAACCAAAATACTAGTTCAGATACACTTGATATAGGTATTTACGGAAATTATGATGACGGATTGGGTGACGGAGCTTCAGAATACACTGGATTATTCAGAGATGCAACCGATTCAACTTGGAAATTATTTGACGGACTTGAAGTAGAACCAACAACTACAGTTAACACAAGTGGTTCAGGTTATTCACTTGCAGATATACAGGTAGGTGACTTAACAGCAACTACTTTAACTGCAACCAACAGTCTTACAGGGTCTTCTATCACCTATCCTACCTCAGACGGAACAAACGGACAAGTTCTTACAACAAATGGTAGTGGAACATTATCTTTTGCAGATGCAAGTAGTGGATTAGAAGAAGGAACAGTCACAACAACTTCAACAAGTATAACAAATTTAGATAGTATTGCAGTTGCATCATACAGAGGTGCAAAATATTCGATAACAATATCAGATTCTACTAGTGGTGTGTATCAAATAACAGAATGTCATGTAATTCATGACGGAACCAGTGCTAGTATAACACAATTTGGAACAGTATTGCAAGGTGGTTCAAGTGAATTGGGAACATTTACAGTAGATATTAATAGTGGAAACTTGAGATTGAGAGTTGCAAGTGCAACAACCAATTCAACAGTATACAAGTTTAAAAGAATCGACCATTCTGTATAAATTTTTTTGTGTTTTTTAAAAATAACCTTCAGCTTAAAGGACTCGACTTTATAAATATTAGGGTAAAATCAAAGTAAAAGGGGACTTTTCTAAATGGCAACACAAAATACGTTTGTAATTGAGTATGGATTGACTGTAGGAACAACCGAAGTCATATCAAGTGCGGGTAAACTTGCTTCTTCAGCACTTTCATTACTAGATACCGACAACCTAACAGAAGGGTCAACGAATAGATACTTTTCTAACACCCTTGCGAGAGGTGCTATATCACTTGCAAGTGGAGAATCAAATTTAAGTTATAATTCAACTTCGGGTGAATTTTCATTACCACAAGTAGATGGGGGAACATTTTAATGACAGCTAAGAACTTTATAATCAAGAATGGTCTTACAGTCGGGACAACAGAGGTTATAGACAGTTCAGGTAGACTTACGGGTTCTGCCATAACTGATTCGATTGACGATAGAGTCAATACCCTCTTGACTGCGGGAACAGGTATAACATTAACATATGACGATAGTGCAAACACACTAACAATTGACGGACAGACTGGTGACGTGACTGGAATCACTGCTGGTGCTGGTTTATCAGGTGGTGGAACTTCAGGTGACGTTTCACTTGCAGTTTCAGTTGACGATAGTTCAATAGAAATCGATTCTGATTCACTTCAAGTCAAAGCATCAGGTGTCACAAACGCTATGTTAGCAGGTTCTATTGCAAATGATAAACTTGCAAATAGTTCAATAACAGTAAACTCAAATGCAGTATCATTAGGTGGTTCAGTCACTTTAGATACTGGAGATTTTGCTGAATCAGGAAATTTATTTTATACTGATGCAAGAGTTTTATCATACTTAAGTGGTGGAACTTATGCTGGTAATATCATACCAAGTGCAGATAACACATACGACTTAGGTTCATCTTCCAAGATGTGGAAGGACGTATATATCGGGCCAGGTTCATTATATGTTAATGGTCAGAAAGTGGTTGAAGATAACTCAGGAACAATCGTTGTTTCTGCAGACGATAACCAAAACGTTTCTGTTCAAACAGGTGGTTCAGGTGACGTAGAACTTGACCCAACAGGAACAGGTGTTATCCAAATTAAAGGAACACTTCAAATCGAAGACGGACAAAACATTACTAACAGTGCTGGAAATGCAATATCTTTCGGAAACAACATAACAGTTGACCAAATTGCATCAAGACAAACAGACACTAACTTAGTATTAAGTGGTAATGGTACAGGTAATGTCACATTAAATGACAATGTTGCAATTACAGGTGACTTAACAGTTTCAGGAACTACAACGACTGTAAACTCAGAAACTATTTCACTTGCAGATAATATAATTGCATTAAACAGTAATTTCACTTCAGGTTCACCAACAGAAGATTCAGGTATTAGTATCACTAGAGGTGGTTCTACTGCTAAAACACTTCTTTGGGACGAAACAAATGACAAATGGACTGTAGGTTCAGAAACTTTTGTTGCTGGAACTTTCGAAGGTGCATTAACTGGAAATGTCACTGGTAATGTCGTTGGAGATGTCACTGGAGATGTCACTGGTGATTTAACAGGAACAGCTTCAAGTGCAACTCTTGCTACAAATGCTCAAGGATTGACTGGAACTCCAAATATTTCTGTTGGAACTATTGCTTCAGGTGCTATTACTATCACCAATGCAACAAACAGTGGTGGAACTGCTAGAAACGTTTACCAATCAACCTCTGCGCCAGGTAGTTCAGATGGTGCGGTTGGTGATTTGTGGATTCTTTACTCCTAATCTAGGGGTTTAGAATCTTTATAAATATGAGAACTTTTAACGGGAAATAACTAAATGGCAATCGGAATTACACAACAACCTTACATTGCAAATGCTCAGCAGCCTTATACATTCCAAAGTCCATTTACGTATAGTGCAAGGTATCCTGCTAACGCACAACAACCAGTGACATATCAGTCACCTTTTACGTATAGTGCAAGGTATCCAGCAAATGCTCAACAACCAGTGACATATAGGTCACCATTTACCTATAGAGTTCCATATATTGCAAACGCAAGACAACCAGTAATATACAGAAACCCATTTACCTATAGGGTTCCATACATTGCAAATGCAAGACAACCTTCTGAGTATCAACATAGGTCACCATTTACATATAGAAACCCAAGTAATGCTAGACAACCTTCTGAATATCAACATAGAAGTCCGTTTACTTACCAAAATCCAGTGAATGCACAAGAACCTAATATAAGAAATGCTCAGACACCATTTACATATAGTAATAGACAACCATTTACATATAGTAATAGACAACCTGCTACATATGCAACTCAGGGAAGAACTCCTGAAGCAAGGTGGGACGGAGTAGTATCACAACAGTGGCCTGGGTCACCAATAACAGGATAATATAAGACATGGCATCAGGAAATCAATCAGTCAAGACACCTACAGGTTGGAATGCGACCCAAGGTGCATGGGTTAAAACTGGTTCTTCAACATGGAGTGCGGTTGACCAAATCTATATCAAAACACCTTCAGGGTGGAATAATGCTTCGGGTCAAGAACTTACACAAGTTCCATATCCTTACATTGCAAACAGTCAAACACCATATATTGCAAATGGTCAACAACCTTATATTGCAGATGCAAGACAACCTTCTGAGTATCAACATAGGTCACCATTTACATATAGAAACCCAGTAAATGCTCAAGAACCTAACATTAGGAATGCACAAACACCATTTACATATCAGAATCCAGTAAATGCACAACAACCTAACATTAGGAATGCACAAACACCATTTACATATGATGCAAGATATCCTGCGAATGCTCAGTCACCAAGTAATAAACAAAGTCCATTCACTTATGATGCAAGGTATCCTGCGAATATTCAACAACCAGTAGCATTTAGGTCACCTTTCACATATCGTGTTCCTTATATTGCTAATGCAAGACAACCAGTAGCATTTAGGTCACCATTTACATATCGTGTGCCTTATATTGCAAACGCAAGACAACCAGTTTCAGCAAGAAACCCGTTCACATATTCTAACAGAACACCAGTTTCTTACTTCTATCCTGACCCAGGCGGCCCTGGCGGTGGTGGTGGTGGAGGTTGTTTCGTCGCTGGGACACCTATTCTTATGCATGACGGAACAACAAAACCAATTGAGTCAGTCGTATTGGGTGACAAAATTAAGAGATGGACAGAACAAGGTCAAGAAATTGTTGAAGTCGAAAAACTTATGTCACCAAGACCTACTAAAGTGGTTAACCTCGTTATTGCAAATGAGAACGGAGATACAATTGCAGAACTAGGAACAACAAAAGACCACCCATTCAAACTAGTAGACGGAACATGGGGTGTTGTAGATACTGAATATTGGAAAGTAAATCATTCCAACATAGAAAATACTGAAATACTTTATGGTGAACAATTGAATGAAGTTAATCTAAAAATTGGTGATAAAATTCAATCAGTTTGGGGTTCTGCAGTTCTAAAAGATATCGTTGATACTGGTGAAGAAAAAGAAGTATATCATATCAAAAAAGTAGGAACATATTACGTAGACGGAGTTGTTGCTCATAACTTCAACGAAGAAGGAATATACGACAACATTAAATAATCTTATTTAATCAGTCCTAAATATACATTATGAAATACTTGAAAACCTTAGAAGAAGTCCGCTCAGAAATTCAACCTATAGACTATAAGAGTTTAGACCATACTAATTTGTATAGTCTAGGTTCTTATCATTTAGGAACTTTACCTGATATAGGTGACGTTGACAAAGAGTCAGACGGATATATAAATTTTAAATGGGTGTTTGAAAATATTGCACCACCTACTAAGGTAATTAAGTGGGGTGATATCTTAGAACTTCGTAAACAACAGAAATTCATTCCTTTCTTTGGTGCATCAAACGAATCGATTCAATATCAAAAATTCTTACCACACTTGTGGACTTGTAAAGAACGACCAAACAAAAATCCAGGCCAGATGGATTGTGCAAGTATAATTGACGGAGAACCCGAGTATCAACAAATCAAAGATTATGTAGAGTTTGAACCTGATACAAAAATCACACCTCAGACTGAAACAACTTTAAATGCAATGTATTACCATAGTGCAAAGGCACATTGGTTAATTCAAAGTATACAAGAAGAAGGTTTAAGACACCCAATCCAAGGAACAACTCATAAAATTGGTGACCGATTTGGTTTTAGAATTCACCCAGGCTCTATAAGGTCTAAGGTATACGAAGAATTAGAAGACCCTAATTTTGAAATTTTTGCAACAGACCCTTTTGATGTATTAGATTCAGAACCTTTAACGTGTGACGAAGCACTAGAATATTGGTCTGAAAAGTTAAAAAATAAAAATGCAAAACACTACAACACGTCTATAACTTTTTGTAATGGTGTTATAGAATATCAACATGATTTAATGGATTTAAGTTTCAGAAAAGAAGTGTATGCATTTAACAAAAGAGTTCACTTACAATCAAAAGGAAAACCTTTAAACATTTACATAGGTTATGATTCAAATCATGGTGACTTACATGAAGTAAATAAGAAATCAATTCTAAAAAACCTAAAAGTTTCAAATGGTTATCTTATGAAAGAGTGTAGTTGGGAACCTGAAATCAAATACCTTGACATTTCTAAACTTCCTGATTATAATAGAGAGTATGCAAATCAATCTACTGAGTTCACTTACAGTAGATTCTTAATTCCATATTTAGAAAACTATGAAGGATTTAGTATCTTTATTGATAATGATTTCATATGGAGAAAAAATATTTTACCATTATTCTATTATCTGAATATGGACGATGCAATTGCATGTATCAAGTATCCACAAATCAAACATGACGAAACTAAATTTGACGGACAAGTGAATATAGATTATCCATGTAAACTTTGGTCAAGTCTTATGGTGTTCAACAATGGACATGAAGACTGTAAGAAGTTAACACCTGAAGTAGTGAACACTTGGACTGGAAAACAATTACACCAGTTTGAATGGACTGATAAGATAAGTCCAATACCTGAAAAGTATATCTTTACTGAGGGGTATGATGACCCTGATGAGAAATGGGATTACACTGGAATACACTACACTAGGGGAGGCCCTTGGATAAAAGACATGGATTATTCCAACATAAATAATTTAGACGATTGGTTGAAAGCAAAAACCTACTAGTAATTTTTACAATATTGAGGTATAATATAGAATATGAACGCATTAATTTATACAGAAGACAGTAAACTCATAGTCCGAAAGGAAAATGGTTTACAATACGATTTTGAAAACGTGGATAGACCTGAATTAGGTTTTGACTTTGACGTGTTAGTTTATGATGATGTTGAAGTTAAAATTTTAAAATGGGAAGACGGGAAAAAATTTGACGAACAAGAACATACTGCATTGACAGAAGAAGACAAACTTAGTGTCGAAACATATATTAAAAATTCTGAACCACCTTTGGGATATAATTTAAATCAACAATACATTAGACAATTAGAAAGACTTGTATTAGATTATCAAACACAATGTTCAGAGTTATATGGAATGTATGATTTATTATATGCAAGTGTAGCTGGAAGAGAAGGGTCAAATCACCCTAGACGTTCTGATGCAAGAAGAGCATTAGAGTATTTTGATAACATATGGTTTTGTTTTGAAAATATAGTTTCAGAAATTCAACAAACAAGAGAAGATACTTTAAAGAGTTTCGACCAATATGCATCTGCAATTCCCGACCCTTTAGTGACTCCCGACTCTAGGTCAAATAGGTAATGTATGGAACTCATTTATCATAATGAGTCCTTTAAACTAAAAGACGTAGGATTCCCACTCAAAGATATTCATATTGTTGATAATTGGTTGCCTGTGCAATTGCACCATTGGGTTGACAGGTCAATATCTTGTCAAAATATTTGGTCAAAAAATAATCAAGTGACTGGAGATAGTCCTACAGGTTTACCTCACCACCAATTTTGGGGTGCAACTATGATGAAGGGGACTGATTCAAGTTTAATAGACGTAGGAGAATATCCTGATACAGACCCCGAGATTAGTCTATATCTAGACACTAAAATATGTGCAAAATGGTTAGATAGAAAACTACAAACTGATTTTGGTTTTGAGTGGGTAAGATTTCAATACATGGGATTGAATTCACAAACACAAGGTTTACATGGAACAACACATGCAGATTGTATGCAAGATGACGAATGGAATTTATCTTTCTTATATTATACAAATAAGATATGGTCAGAACATTGGGGAGGCCCTTTGAGAATATATGACGAAATGCAACAAGGTTTACATGGTCGTGCAAATCATATAAAGAATCACCAAATTGCAGAGATTCCTTTCAAACCAAATAGATTAGTAGTGTTTGACGGAAGAATACCACATGGTGCCGATGCACCCACTCAAGAAGCACGATATATAGATAGGAAGTCAATCGTAATACGAGGTGACGAAATTAGATTAGTAGAAGACGATTATTGGTTTAGACAATGCCCACAATAGAATTTAGCACATTTAATGAAGATACTCTCAAGGACTCTAAACCAGTTCTTGCAAAATCTGTAAAACCTGAATGGTGGAATAATATGAAATTCCATGAGTATAATCGTGGAATAAAACAAGCAACAATACGTTCATGTCCTGCTATGGACGATTGGTTGAAAAGTGGTTGGTATCTAATGTCAAATAGAGATATCATTGTGAAGAATGGTAGACTTGATGGTGATACAGAAGACCATTGGGTTGCAACACACGAGTTTGACGGAGGTTGTGAAATGCCTTCACCTACACACCCTTCGGCACAAATGGGATATGCATTTCAATATCTACATGATGATGATGCACCAGTTAAGGGTGCATTTAAAATGAGAAATCCATGGAACATAAAAACACCGCCTGGATACTCAACGTTTTACTTAGACCCATTTTTATTTCAAAACAAATACTTTGCAACATGGCAAGGTGTAATAGATACAGATAACTTTAATACAAATTATGATAATGCACAAATTATCTTTTATCCACGTGTTAATCATTCTTTCGTTATACCAAAAGGGACACCTCTTTGTCAAGTTATACCTTTTAAAAGAGAAGAATGGCAGGCAACCTATATAACATATGAACACCAAACTTGGTTAGATAATAGAAGTGCAATTACTAATACTTCGGGTAATAAAAGTATGGACGAGTTTGGAAGAAGTGGAGAATATTCTATACAAAATAGACAGAAAAATGATGTATTAGGTGGTTATAGAATGGGTAAATTACATTCACAAAAGGGTAAAAATTTTAAAGAAGAAAGTCCACCACCCGAATGTCCTATGCATAGTGCAGTTGAAGACGCTGCAGACGTAATGTCGGGTTATGAAAAACAATTGGAGTTAGATTTAGATAATGATTAGATTACTATTTCCATATGTCTGTATAGAAGACAACTTATTAGAAACTGGTCAACTAGACCAAGAATATATCGATTTACTTAAAAATGAAATCGATTCTATGAGAAAGAAAGACCCAGTTGGTAGAAAGATATCAAATCAATACACTGGTTGGCAATCAAATGACGGGTGTGAATCAAGTCCCATATTTACTAAACTAATTAGAATGATTAATCATAAGTTTAATACAGAATTACTTAATTGGACTGGACATAAGAGTAATCAAATTCAATTAAATATTTCAAATTCATGGGCAAACATAAACGATAAAGGTGCATGGAACGCTCCACACTTACATAATGGTTGTTGGTATAGTGGTGTATTTTATGTTAAGTCAGACGGAGATGAAGGAAACTTTGTTGCAGTTGATTCAGACCCAAAAGTAGTTTCAGATTTTCCTCATTCACCAAGAGATAGACAAAACTGGAATCTTGCACCTAAGACTGGTCACTTATTTCTTTTTCCAAGTGCATTAATGCATATGGTGGAACCTAATCCTACTGATAAAGATAGGTATAGTATATCATTTAACATGAACACTTCATATCTAACAAAAGGACTAGAATCAAGACAAGGTCACCCGAGAGATTTTCACCCTGATGAATTGTGTTTTGAAATAGATAATAACGGAAAACTTACACATAAACTCTCTACATAGTCATTACGATTTCATAAATAATCGTATGGAAATTGTAATAGACGCTCATATCATATGGAATGTTATCCTAACATTCATACTAATGCCTGTAGGTTTATTGGTTAGAAATATCCTATCAGAACAAAAAAGACTTGATATACTAGTTAACAAAACACGTGAAGAAATTGCACGTGATTACGCAACTAGAGAACAAATCGAAGCAGATTTCCAAAGAATTATGGATTCAATTGAAAGATTATCAGAAAAATTAGATAGAATCCAATCTAAAACTTATTTCCAAGATTAAAATTACTATAAATAGTAATAAACAGGATTTATTACTATGTCAGAACCGAATTCAAAAGCAGCCTTAAAAGAATATATCAAGAGAAAACTTGGAGCTCCAGTTCTAGAAATTAACGTGGACGATGACCAGTTTGACGATAGAATTGACGAGGCACTACAATATTTCAGAGAATTCCATTACGATGGTTCTATTAAGACATTTTTAAAACACCAAATCACTCAAGACGAGATTGATTCATTCAAAACGAATGAAACTCATAATGCAGCGACAACTGGAACTCATGCAATCTCAGGACAGACTTATGGTGAGGGTCAAAACTACATTACACTACCCGAACACGTGTTAAGTGTAATCAATATTTTCCCTTTCAATTCAGGTCAAACTTCAAGTATGTTTGATATCCAGTATCAATTAAGATTGAATGATTTATATGATTTGACTTCAACAAGTGTTCTTTACTATTCACAAGTTCAATCACACTTGTCACTTTTAAACGATATCCTAGTAGGTCAGATACCTATTAGATACAATATGCACTCTAACAGACTTTACATGGACTACAGTGCAAGTAAATTAAGTGCTGGTGAGTATATCATTATTGAATGTTATAGAAAATTAGACCCAACAGACATGACTGATATATACAATGATATGTGGTTGAAGAAGTATTCAACTGCATTAGTGAAGTATCAATGGGGGGAGAACCTCTCTAAATTCCAAGGAGTTGAGTTGCCTGGTGGTATAACACTAGACGGAGCTCAAATGAAAACAGAAGCACAAGAAGAGATAACAAGATTAGAAGAAGAATCCCGACTGAATTTCGAAATGCCAGTCATGGATATGATGGGGTAATTGAATGCCTACAAATGTATTTTTTAACCATGCAGTCAACACTGAACAACACCTTTACGAAGATTTAGTTGTTGAGTCGTTAAGATTCTATGGTCATGATGTCTTCTATCTTCCTAGGGAGATAATCGAAGAAGACTCAATTCTAACTGAAGACGTTCAATCACGTTTCGGTGATGCATATTCTGTAGAAATGTATCTAGAAAATCCAGGCGGTGGATTCGAAGGTGAGGGTGACCTCATGTCTAAATTCGGTGTTCAAATCAATGAAGAAGCAACCTTTGTGATATCATTGAGAACTTGGGAAAGATTTATTTCACTAGATTCAAACCTTGCAACTTCACTTAGACCAAATGAAGGGGATTTAATTTACTTCCCACTTTCAGGTTCTATGTTTGAAATCAGATTCGTAGAAGACCAAAATCCATTCTTCCAGTTAGGAAAACTATTTGTATTCAAAATGCGTTGCACATTATTTGAATATGGTGGAGAAGACTTTGATACTGGAACAGATGCAGACTTGGTTGAACAGGATAGAGCATACACAATTTCTATGACTATGACAGAAGGTGAAGGTGATTCAGGAAGTTATGTTGCAAATGAAAATATCACATTGAATAGTGTCGTGGTTGGTGAGGTTGTAAACTACAGAGGTTCAAACAGAGAACTCATTATTAAAGATAACACTACAACACTTGCACAAGGAGATAGACTTGTCGGTGCAACCTCGGGTGCAACAAGAACGATTGCAAGTATTGTTGACGTAATGACTATGGAAGGAAGTGTTGCACAAAATAAAGACTTCGAAGATAAGGATAATAATTATCTAGACTTTAGTGAAACGAATCCGTTTGGAGAACCCTAATGTTTGGAACTCATTTTTATCACGAAACCATAAAAAGGTCTGTATCGATATTTGGAACACTGTTCAATAATATCTATTGTAAAAAGATTAAAGAAGACGGAACAGTTTTATCACAACAATTAGTTCCTATTTCATACGGCCCTAAACAAAAGTTCCTTGCAAGACTTACAGAAGATGCAAAAGAAAGAGATTTAAACGTCACCTCAATCAACCTTCCAAGAATGGCATTCGAATTGACGGGGTTTGAGTATGATGCAACTAGACAACAGAACAAATTAATACGTCATTCTAAATCAAGTTTAGAAACAGACGGAGTAAAACGTGGGTATCAATATAACCCAGCACCATACAATCTAAACTTTACACTAAGTGTTCTTGCAAAGAATATGTCTGATGCATTACAGATTGTAGAACAAATTTTACCATATTTCCAACCCGAATATACAGTCACAATGAAAATGATTGACGATATGTCAGACGTTAGGGACGTTCCAATCACATTAAATTCTGTAGGTTTAGAAGATACATACGAAGGAAGTTTTGAAGAAAGACGTGTAATAGAATATACACTAGAATTTACTATGAAAATTTATTTCTTCGGCCCTGTTTATACTGGAACAGTTATCAAAAACGTTGTCGAAAGAGAATATATCAATACTGATATCTCAGGTCAATTCACAACTTCACAAATTAATGAGAGTGGATTGGTCAAAGAAGTTAAACATTATGAACCTGCCTTTGCAGAAACTAGTTCTACTGCAGTGACTAACACTGCAACAGTTCCTTTTGCAACTGCAATAAATAGTAAAATAAGTGTAGGAGATGAGGTCTTTGGAACGAATTTAACACCAAATCCAACAGTTTCCTCTATTGCAAGTAATAGATTATCAATAGATTTAAGTTCTGCAGTGACACTAGGAGAGAACACTAAACTTAAATTTGTAGGTTCAGTAGAACCAAGTGATACTTTCGTAGTTGCAGAAACAGTGACATTTTATGACGATGGTTCTAAAGAATCATTCAGTGAAACCGATGACAGTTAATTATGACAAAAGAAACAGTAGATGAAAAGTTAGATTCTTTATTAGATATCAACACTGAAATCAAGAAAGAAACCAAGGTAGTCAAAGTCCCGTCAAGGATAGAGAATATCGATACAGACTACAAATATGCAAGAGAGAACCTCTATAACCTCGTAGAACGTGGTCAAGATGCAATCGAAGGTATATTAGAACTTTCCAAAGAAACCGAACACCCACGTGCATATGAAGTCGCAGGACAACTTATTAAGACTGTAGCCGATACTGCAGAAAAACTCATAGACGTTCAAAAGAAATTAAAAGATTTAGAAAAAGAAGATAGTAGTATTAAAACACAACATAATCATTTATATGTTGGGTCAACTTCTGAGTTGCAGAAGTTTTTGAAGAAAGAAAAGAATAAAGATGACTGATTCGAAGAATGACGGATATCTTGGTAATACTTTAATCAAGAGAGCTGGGGTAGAAACAAAATATACCGATAAAGAACTTGCAGAATACTTGAAGTGTTCTGAAAATCCTACACACTTCATTGAAAATTATACACAAATCATATCACTAGACGAGGGTATGGTTCCCTTTACTCTTCGTGGATATCAAGAAAATCTAATCAATCACTATGACGAGAACCGATTTAGTGTTGTTCTTGCAAGTAGACAGAGTGGTAAATCAATCACTTCTTGTGCATATCTATTGTGGTTTCTATTATTTAAACCCGAAGTCACTGTAGCAGTTCTTGCTAACAAAGGTGCAATTGCAAGAGAAATGATTGCACGTATCGTGACCATGTTAGAGTCTGTTCCATTCTTTCTACAGCCTGGTGTTAAGATTCTAAACAAAGGGTCAATAGAATTTAGTAATGATAGTAAAGTTGTCGCAGCTGCAACTTCTTCAAGTTCGATTCGTGGTATGTCAATCAACTTATTGTATCTTGACGAGTTTGCGTTTGTGGACGATGCAGAAACGTTCTATACTGCAACATATCCCGTGGTGACCTCAGGTAAAGACTCAAAGGTTATTATTACCTCTACTGCAAATGGTGTGGGTAATATGTTCCATAAGATATATGAGTCTGCAGTTCATGAACAATCAGAATACAAATCATTTCTTATTAACTGGTTTGACGTGCCTGGCAGAGATGAAGAATGGAAGAAAGAAACCATTGCAAACACTTCAGAAGCACAATTTGAACAAGAGTATGGTAATTCATTCTTAGGAACTGGTAATACACTTGTCAACAGTAATACACTACTTGGTATGAGAGCAGTAGACCCCGATTGGAATAAAGACAATCTGTTTCTATATGAGAAACCAAAAGAAGGACATAGATACGTTTGCACTGTAGACGTATCAAAGGGAAGGGGTATGGACTACTCTACATTCACGATTATAGACGTGACAACAAGTCCATTTAAACAAGTATGCACATATAGAGACAATATGATAAGTCCTCTCCTCTTTCCCGATATTATAAATAAATACGTAAGACATTACAATGAACCAGTCGTAATTATAGAAAATAATGCAGAAGGTGGAACAGTTGCAAATCAGTTGCACTACGATATCGAATATCCGAATGTTTTTGTCCAAGGACAGTTAAAAGCGGAGGACATAGGAGTGACTATGTCCCGTAAGATTAAACGTATCGGTTGTTCTACACTGAAAGAATTATTAGAAGAAAATAGACTTCTTCTGAATGACCGACATACTATTACAGAATTAATGACTTTTGTGCATAAAGGTAATAGTTGGGAAGCAGATAGAGGATATAATGACGATATGGTCATGAATTTAGTGTTATTCAGTTGGTTTGTGACAACTGAATATTTTGTTCACTTAACGGATACAGCAGTCAAAGACTTGTTATATTCAGAACAACAGAAACTAATCGAAGACGACTTACTACCGCCAGGGGTTTTTGACGGAGGAAATCAACAAGAATCCTTTGTAGATAGTGAGGGGGATAGATGGTATCACAAATCAATGGACGTTCCATTGAAATTATAGTTTGTTGAGTTTTATAAAGTTATAAATAAAACAGTAAACAACTTTTAATACAACAGGAGTAAAAGTATGGCATTTCAAGTATCACCAGGCGTTCAGGTAAAAGAGATAGACCTGACAAATGTTGTTCCAGCCGTTTCATCTACTACAGGTGCATTTGCTGGACAATTCCAATGGGGCCCTGTTGATGAAGTTATAACAGTTTCAGATGCAAAGGGTTTAGTCGATAATTTCTATCAACCAGCTAATACTGACGCTGGAGCAGAAGACTTCTATTCAGCAGAAGCATTCCTTAAATATGGTTCTTCACTAAGAGTCGTAAGAATTAACTCAACTGGGTTAAACAATGCAAACGCATCAAGTGGAACTGCATTACTAAAGAATAATGACGAGTATGTATCTACTTACCAAGATGGTTCACAGAACGGAACAGTTGGTAATTGGATTGCAAAACACGCAGGTTCATTAGGTAATTCACTAAAAGTTTCAGTTTGTGCGTCATCAGATGCATATTTCAACGATGCAGTGACTACACTTTCAGGACAAGAATCAGTTGGACAAACAACTATCTCAGTAAATGATTCTTCAGGTATGTTTGTAAGAGATATCGTTAAATTCGCAGGTCACAATACAGAATATAGAGTGACTTCAATTCCCGATGGAACTTCAATCGTAGTCGAAGCAATCGGACAACCTGCTGGAACAGGTCTAACTGCAACTGTAGCTTCAGGTGCAAACGTAGATAGATATTGGGAGTTTTATAACTCTTTCGATAAAGCACCTGCTAAGTCAGGAACAGCAACATCTGCTGGAGGTTCAGACGATGAACTTCATATCGTAATATCAGACGAAGACGGACTGTTCTCAGGAGTTCAGAACACAATTTTAGAAACTTATGGTTTCGTATCTCTTGCGACAGATAGTAAAGATAGTCAAGGACAATCTAACTACTACAAAAACGTAATTGCAAGAGAATCAGAGTATGTTTACTGGTCAGGTCACTCAACCGACTTATTGACTAGTGCAAACGAAGAAAGAACACATTTAACATCTGCAACAACAGCTTTCGGAAGACCTTCTGCAGTAATCAACGTATCACTAGGTGGTGGTGTTGACGGAAGAGTCCCAACTGCTGGAGAGAAACATGGTGCATATACAGACCATTTCGGTGATGCAGAAACAATAGACGTTTCATTCTTAATCGTAGGTTCTACAAGAACAGATGATGGTTCAGGAAATTCACAAGATATTCTTGCAGACCATAATACTATCGTAAATAATATCATTCAAATCGCAGAAAACAGAAAAGATTGTATGGTTATTGCTTCACCAAGACGTGCAAGTGTCGTAGGTGTTTCAAGTGAATCAACACAATCTTCAAATGTTATTGCTGATTTTGCTTCAGTCACTTCTTCCTCATATGCAGTGTTAGACAGTGGTTGGGTATATTCATACGATAGATACAACGACAAATACTGTTATGTTCCTGCTAACGGACATACATCAGGGATAATGGCAAGGTCAGACTTATTAAGAGACCCATGGTTCTCACCTGCTGGTTTCTCAAGAGGTCAATACTTAGGTATTACTAAACTTGCATTTAATCCTTCACAATCATCAAGAGATGACTTATATCGTGCAAGAATTAACCCAGTATGCACATTCGCAGGTCAAGGAACAGTATTATTCGGTGATAAAACAGCTTTATCATCACCTTCAGCATTCGATAGAATCAATGTCAGAAGGTTATTCATTGTTCTTGAAAAAGCAATCGCAACAGCTGCTAAATCACAACTCTTTGAATTCAACGATGCATTCACAAGAGCACAATTTAGAGCTGCAGTAGAACCTTTCTTAAGAGATGTTAAGAATAGACGTGGATTAGTAGATTTCTCAGTATTATGTGATGAAACAAACAACACTGATACTGTAATAGATAGAAACGAATTTGTTTGTTCTATCTTTGTGAAACCTGCTAGAAGTATTAACTTTATAACTCTCAACTTTGTCGCAGCCAGAAGTGGTGTAGACTTTGAAGAGATTTACAGTGCAGTTTAAGGAGAACTAAATGGCAAGTATAGACCAATTTAAAGCACAACTTATAGGTGGAGGCCCAAGAGCCAACAGATTTAAAGTTTTCATTCCAAGAGCTGGAAACAAAATTGAATTCTTGTGCAAAGCTGCTAATATCCCAGCAGGAACTTTAGGAGAAGTTATTGTTCCTTTCAGAGGACATAACCTTAAACTTGCTGGAGAAAGAACATTCGAAGATTGGCAGATTACAGTAATCAACGATGTTGAGTTTTCAGTTAGAAGTGGTCTAGAAGCATGGCAAGAAGAAATTCAAGCATTAGATAGTGGTGAAGGTTCAACCTCTACAGACTATCTTATTTCTAGAGCGTTCGTAGAACAACTTAACAAAGATGACTCCGTCCTTGCGAGATACGAGTTTTTCAACATGTTCCCTAAAGCAATAGGTGCAATCGAATTATCATACGATACAGTTGATGCACTAGAGGAATTTACAGTTGACTTTACTTTTTCTCACTGGGAAAGAGTCCTTTAAATCAAAGTGACATACCCCCTAAAAAGGGAGTATAAATAATAGTATGGAATTATTTGGGTTTGAAATATCCCGTAAAAGGGAAGAATTAAGAGCAACAGAGGACAAGAACCAAAAGTCCTTTGTGCCACCCGTTGATGATGACGGAACCCCCGTCATTGAACAACAAAGTGGTTTCATATCAGGTGCAGCCTATGGGTCGTATGTCGATATGGAAGGTGGTATCAAGAATGAGGCAGAACTCATTCGAAGATACCGCGAAACCTCTTTGGTTCCCGAGTGTGATTCGGCAATCGAAGATATAGTTAATGAGTGTATCACTTCTGACACTTCAGATAAGATAGTATCACTCGACCTCAGAGATGTAAAGCTCTCTGACAGTATCAAAACTAAGATACAAGAAGAGTTTAATCACATCTTATCTATAATGAAGTTCAATCAGAACTCTCATGAATTATTCAGAAAGTGGTATGTTGACGGAAGAATTTACTTCCATAAGGTCGTTGATTCGTCACGACCAAAATTAGGTATTGTAGACCTAAGAAATGTTGACCCGATTAAGATTAAGAAGGTCAGAAACATAGAAAAACAGAAAGACCCTAAGACAAAGGTCGACAGAATTAAGAAAATTGAAGAGTTTTATCTTTTCAATGATAAAGGTTTTGATAAGTCCACTGCAACAGAGGGGACTACAGTCAAAATTGCACCTGAAGCTGTGACATACACAACTTCGGGTTTATTGGATTACACAAAAAATGTTGTAATCGGATATCTGCATAAAGCATTGAAGACTGCAAATCAGTTATCAATGATGGAAGATGCACTTGTTATCTATAGGATTTCAAGAGCACCCGAAAGAAGGATTTTCTACATTGACGTAGGAAACCTTCCAAAAGCAAAGGCAGAACAGTATCTTGCAGACGTTATGAACCGATACAAGAACAAGTTAGTCTACAATGCAGATACAGGTGAAATCAAAGATGATAGAAAACATATGAGTATGTTAGAAGATTTTTGGTTGCCTAGAAGAGAAGGTGGTAGAGGAACAGAGATTACTACCCTGCCTGGTGGACAAAACCTTGCAGATATAGACGATATAGAATACTTTAAGAAGAAACTATATCAGTCATTAAATGTTCCTGCGTCTAGAATGGAAGCCGACAATGGATTTAACATGGGTCGTGCTTCAGAGATTTCTAGAGATGAACTTAAGTTTAATAAGTTCACAAACAGACTTCAGAAGAAGTTTGCAAGAGTTTTTACAGATATTCTTAAGACTCAATTAGTTCTTAAGGAAATCGTAAGTGGTGAAGAGTTTGATAAAGTCAAAGACTTCATTCAATATGATTATGCAACGGACAACCACTTTACAGAGTTGAAAGATGCAGAAATCATGAGGGAGAGATTAGATACTCTCTCAAATATTTCTGATTATGTCGGACAATATTACTCAAAAGAATGGGTAAGAAAATATATTTTACGACAATCAGAAGAAGACATTAAATTAATTGATAAACAGATTACCGATGAAGGTGGGTCTGAATCAGATGAAGGAAGTGAAGATGACTTCGGAGGATTTTAATAAATGAGTAGTGAAATAGCAAAAGAAATAGTAAACTCAATCGAAGCAGGTAAGTTAGATACTGCAAAAGACCAAGTCTTTGACGGAATCAAACAGAAAGCTGCAGAAACAATCGATATGAAAAGAGTTGAAATGCAAGTAGATTGGATGAATAAAACTCAAGAAGAACCAACAGGTGAAGCTGAGTAATGAAATCCTTTGCAGACATTCAGGTCGAATTACGTGAGGCAAAATTTAAGTTGCCACGTGGTCATAAAGACCTGAAAACTGATGTTGTAAAGATTGGTGGTAAGAAGATTAGTATCTCTTACACCGAATACAGAGGTAAAGTTCATGTATACGTAGATGGACAAGACTTCGGAGGTGCAACATACAAAAATTTAAAATCTGCAGAGAAAGAAATGAAAGGTATGAAAGATGTCATCAAACAAATGTCAGAAGAAGAGAATATAGACATAGAGGAAATTTTCAATGAAATTAATATCAGAGTTTAATGACTACAGTGTTTCTCCTATTATTGTAGAGGAGAACGAAAAAGGACAAAAAGAATACTTTATTGAAGGTATCTTCATGCAGTCTGAAATAAAGAACAGAAATGGTCGTATTTACCCTAAAGAAGTAATGGAAAAAGAGGTAAAACGATACGTAAAAGAATTCGTTGAGAAAGATAGAGCATTCGGTGAGTTAGGACACCCTGACGGCCCGACTATCAATCTTGACAAAGTGTCACACTTAATTACTAAGTTAGAAGAAGACGGAAATAATTACGTGGGACGTGCAAAGATTTTAAGCACACCCAATGGTCAAATTGTGAGAAATTTGATTGATGATGGTGCTAAATTAGGAGTTTCATCTAGAGGTCTAGGTTCACTAGAACAAAAAGGTGGTTCTCAATATGTTAAAGATGACTTTCAACTTGCAACAGCAGGTGATATCGTTGCAGACCCTTCTGCTCCTGAAGCTTTCGTTAACGGAATTATGGAAGGAACAGAGTGGGTTTATGAAAACGGACTATTAACTGCAAGACAAATAGACGAAATGCAGACTGAAATTAGGTCAGCAAAGTCTACAAAGTTGGAAGAAGTCAAATTAAACCAATGGAAGAGGTTTGTTGAGAACCTCTAACATATAAATAAAAAAGTAAACTCAAACAGGAGAAAAACATGGCAGAGTTAGAAAAAAACCAAGAAACTGTTGAAGAAACAGTTGAAGCTATAGAGGAAGGTCAACAACCTAACGCTAAAGCTGAAGATGGTGACAAGAAGCCTGTAAAACAAGGGTCATCTGACGCTGAGAAAATCGAAAGCGGAAAAGGTGATGTCGTCAAACCTGAAGAAAATCCTGTTGACAAAGCTGTTGCATCAGTAAAAGCTGCTGAGAAAGCTCCTTCAAATGAAGGTGACGCTCAGAAGAAAGGTGCAGACAAACCCGAAAAAATGGAAAAACTTAAAAAAGTTTCCGAGGGTGAAGAAGAATCTAAGAAAGATGTTGCAGAAACATCTAAAATGGAGAACATCAAAGCTATCGTCAACAACATGAAGGAAATGACTAAAGAGGAACTTCAAAAAACTTTTGGTGAAGTATCAGAAGAAGAAGAAGAAGTTGACGAAAGTTTAACAAAAGCAGAAGTCGCTAGAAAAATTGTTGAAACACTCAAGAAACTTGACGCTGAAGAAGTTGCAAAGATTCGTGAGAAGTATGAAGACGAGGAAGATGATGACGATGATGATGACGATGATGACGATGATGACAACGACATCGAGGAATCAAAATCTGCTGAACTTGAATCTTCATTAGTGGAGATAGAAGTAGAAGACGACCTATCTGCAATCTCAGAAGCACTAGAACTATCAGAAGAGAATCAAGAAAAAGCAAAAACAATCTTCAAAGCTGCAGTGACTTCAAAAGTTGCTGAAATCAAAGAAGAACTTGAGACTCAGTATTCAGAAGAATTAAAAACCTCAGTAGATAAAGTTAAAGGTGACCTTGCGGAAGCTGTAGACAAATATCTAACATATTGTGCAGAAGAGTGGACGAAAGAAAACGAACTCGCAATTGAGAGAGGTTTGAGGTCAGAAATGACTGAAAACTTTATCGAAGGATTAAAAACATTGTTCGTAGAACACTATGTTGATGTCCCTGAAGATAAGTATAATGTTATTGACGAACTCGCAAATAGACTCGATGAGATGGAAGAGAAACTTGACAGTGAAGTGTCTAAAAACATGGAAATTGTTGAGGAGAACGACTCTCTCAAAAGAGGTAATGTGATTAGAGAAGCCTGCGAAGACTTAACTGAATCACAAAAAGAGAAAATGGAATCACTTGCTAATGGTGTAGACTTTAAAGATATCGAAGACTTTGGTGACAAAGTTAACGAAATCAAAGAAGCTTACTTCCCAACAGAAGGTGAAACCATCTCTGAGGATACAATAGTAGAAGAAGGAACTGGAGAAATCTCAGAAGAGAAAGAACCTGTTCTTGACCCTCAAATTGCACAATACTCAGAGGCATTAAGTAAACTAAAACCATTAGGTTAAATTTAAAGGAATAAAAAATGTTTTTATCAGAAAACTTACAGGAGAAGTGGGAGCCGATTCTAGAACATTCAGATTTGCCAAAAATCGAAGACAACTACAAACGTGCCGTCACAGCTGTTATCCTTGAAAACCAAGAGAAAGCTTTAAACGAAGATAGAGCTACTCTTGCAGAAGCAGCACCTTTAAATTCCACTGGCACAGGTATTTCTAACTGGGATCCGATATTGATTTCATTAGTAAGACGTGCTATGCCAAATCTCGTTGCATACGACATTTGCGGTGTTCAACCAATGACAGGCCCAACTGGTCTTATCTTTGCTATGAAAGCAAGATATAATGATGACGTAGACGCAGACAGATTGAACAAATCAGAAGCTCTTCATAACGAAGCTAGAACTGATTACTCAGCATCTGCTCAAACAACATCAACATCAGTAGGTAGTGACCACTCAGGTGACCCATTCAATGGTTCATACGCGTCACAAACTTCAGAGGGTATGTCAACTGCTTCAGCTGAGTCACTAGGTGACGCTGCTGGAAACCATTTTGCTGAAATGGCATTCTCAATTGAGAAAGCTACAGTGACAGCGAAATCAAGAGCACTTAAAGCGGAATACTCATTAGAACTTGCTCAAGACCTTAAAGCAATCCACGGCCTTGATGCAGAATCAGAACTTGCAAACATTCTATCATCAGAAATCCTTGCTGAAATAAACAGGGAAGTTGTAAGAAGTGTTAACAACCAAGCGAAAACTGGTGCAGCTGCTACAGCTTCAGCAGGAACTTTCAACTTGGACGTTGATGCAAATGGTAGATGGTCTGTAGAGAAGTTCAAAGGTTTATTGTTCCAAATCGAAAGAGAATCAAATGTTATTGCTAAAGAAACAAGACGTGGTAAAGGAAACTTTATCCTATGTTCTTCAGACGTAGCTTCAGCATTATCAATGGCTGGTGTATTAGATTACGCACCTGCTCTTTCAACTAACCTTAACGTTGACGATACTGGTAATACTTTTGCTGGTGTATTAAACGGAAGAGTTAAAGTCTATATAGACCCATATGCGTCTGCAGACTACTTAACTGTAGGTTATAGAGGTTCAAACCCTTATGACGCTGGATTATTCTATTGCCCATACGTTCCATTACAAATGGTTCGTGCAGTTGGTGAGAATACTTTCCAACCAAAAATTGGTTTCAAAACAAGATACGGAATGGTATCTAATCCTTTTGTTGGTTCAACACCTTCAGACGGACTTGCTTCAGCAGGAACAAACCAATACTACAGAAAATTTGCAGTATCAAACATTCTGTAATCGAATTAAATTTCGAACTAAAGGGGACTTCAAGTCCCCTTTTTTTATGCACTAAATAAAAGGACGTAAACACACATACACACAGGAGGAAATTATGTCAAATGGAAAATCAGGGTTCGAAATCCGAGCCGACTTACTAAATCAATCACAAAGTCTATTGGAAGGAAATCTCTATAGAGAGAATGAAAAAATCGATAGACATAATGAAGTGTTCCCTAATGATAAAAAAGGATTAGGTGACCAATTCATTAGTGTTGAGGAAGTTATTTCAACTGCAAGACAATTAAACGAGTTTGTCAACGAGAAATAACTAAATAGTATAGTGGGGTGAAATTATTCACCCCCTATTAGAAGGAAATACAATGTCAGAATATGCAAAAACAGTGAAAGTGTTAGAAGGCCCTTGGGAGAAAAGTGCATTCCCAAATGGGGTTGAAACAACAGACGTTATCAGTAGAACGATATCTACACGATACATTCAAGACGGATACCTTTGTGAAGAAGTGGTTCAGAGAGAGTATCGTGGTGAAGATTATCAAGACACTTCAACGTCTAAAAGGATTATAAAACTTGACTGAAATAAACAAATCAATTCTTAATAAGAATAATTTTAGATTACTAATTGACAAAGTTCCAACAGTGGAATACTATGTGCAATCAGTTAATATCCCAGGCTTATCATTTACAGAAACAATAAGTGCAGCTGGTGTAGGATTAGATGCATTTTTCCCAGGCGATAAAGTGTCTTTTGAATCACTAAGTGTATCATTCTTAGTAGACGAAGACTTACAAAACTTTAAAGAAATGTATGACTGGATGAATGCAATTGTTCCCGTATCAGACCCAAGTGCATATGAGTCCTATGTAGGGACTAAAAAGACCACTACAGGACTCCTCAGTGACGTTGAGAACGATTTAAATCAGTATTCCGACATAACTATAGTGGTTAATACCAATAAAAACATACCTAATAAGTTCTTTAGGTTTCACGATGCATTCCCTATATCCCTCAGTGGTATAGAACTGCAAAGTGGTGCTGAAACAGACGCTGTTGTTGCAACAGTTGAGTTCAGATTCACATATTACGATATCGAATCAACCTCTTAAAACACCTATTAATACTACCATAAATATGGTATAATAGTATATTATGACTTTAGATGAAATTAAGAAAGAGTGGGAAAAGGATTGTGAGATAGACGATATCGAGTTAGATAAATCGTCTTTAGAAGTTCCTAAACTCCATGCAAAATATCAAGACTTATTGTCTAGTAAGATTCTTGTTATGAAACAGTATCAATTCAAATATGATACACTTCTAAAAGATAAGTGGTTGTGGTATAACGGAAAAATGTCACAAGAACAAATTCAAGAGTTGGGTTGGTCAGACGACCCTTTAGACGGATTAAAGATTATGAAAAATGATTTACAAATTTTCTATAATTCTGATAAAGATATTCAAGAACTCAATGCAAAAATCGAATACTTAAAAGTCACAATAGATTACCTCAAAGAGTGTATGCAAAATATCACTTGGAGACACCAAACGATTAAGAATACAATCGATTGGAGAAAGTTCATGGCGGGGTCATAATGCCACTACACGCGAATCATGTTTGGATTGCAGAAGCATTCTTCACACCTACAGAAGTAGATTCTATACTTGCAATTGCAAATAAAAAAGATTGGGACGAAGGAAGGATTGGTGATGGACGTGAAAATGACCCTGATAGAGAAGAAACAGATAGTGGTGCAGTAAATAGTGAAATCAGACAATCACAAGTTAAGTGGTTAATGGTTCCTGAAATGAGTAAAGAGTTTCACGATAAACTCTTTTCTGCAGTTCAATATGCGTGTGGAGATAATCATTGGAACTGGGACTTTACTAATTGGGAAAATTTTCAATTTACAAATTATACTGCAAAACCAAATTTACCTAAGGGTGATTTTTATACTTGGCATACTGATGCAGGCCCACCAACACGTTCAAATTATGCAGACGGAAGTATTCGTAAATTAAGTTGCACTATTCAATTATCAGACCCCGATGATTATGAGGGTGGTTTATTTCAATGGTTAGAACCGACTCATACTTTTGACAGAATTCAATTAGGTCAGAGAACAGTTGGTTTAGATGATATGACTAAGACAGCACCATTTAGTGCAAAGACACGTGGTTCTATTATTCTATTTCCTTCAGACGTTCACCACCAAGTCACACCCGTGACACGTGGTTCTAGAAATTCATTAGTTGGTTGGTTATTAGGTCAACCTTATAAGTAAAATGGTCAGAGTATCTAAGATTGACGATGTCTTCATGAAAGTTCATTGTGACGATGGACTTGCACGTGACCTTTACGATTTCTTTTCTTTTACAGTTCCGAATGCAAAATTCATGCCGTCCTATAAAAATAAATTTTGGGACGGAAAGGTTAGACTCTTTTCAATCAAAACAAAAAAGATTTATATTGGTTTACTTCCATATGTAGACGAGTTCTGTAGAGAACGTGGTTTTGAGTTTGGTGGTATAGAAGAAGTAATCGGAACTAAAACAAAGATTACAGACGAGGACGTAGATTTCTTTATTAATGGTGACGACCTAATCCCAGGCTTGGGACTTCCTTTTCAACCACGTGATTATCAGATAGACGCATTCAAGACTGCAGTGCAATATGGAAGACAATTATTACTTTCACCAACTGCAAGTGGAAAGTCATTAATCATATATATGTTATGTAGGTGGTATGAGGGTGAAATGTCCTTACCTAATGCAAAAACAGTTATCATAGTTCCTACAACTTCTCTAGTAGAACAAATGTCAAAAGACTTTGAGGACTATGGATACAATAAAAAGATTTGTAAAATTTATTCGGGTCAGCCTGTTTTTGATTCGGACATCACAATCACCACTTGGCAGTCATTTGCCAAGGCTCCTAAAAATGTCTTGGAAAGTTTCGACATTGTCATCGGAGACGAAGCACACCTCTTCAAAGCACAAACACTAAAAGGTATTCTAGAAAAAATGAAACACACTGGTGTTCGTTTTGGAACAACTGGAACACTAGACGGGTCAGAGGTTCATAGATTACAACTAGAAGGTCTGTTCGGCCCAGTCAAGAAAGTAATATCGTCATACCAACTCATGGAAGAAGGAACCATTGCAAATTTAGAGATAGATTGTGTCATACTTCGTCATACTAAACAGAAAAAAATGTCATACCAAGAGGAAATGGATTACTTGGTATCGAGTGATAGTAGAAACAAATTTATAACAAATTTAGTTGCAAGTCTTAAAGGTAATACATTAGTATTGTTTCAATACGTAGAGAAACATGGTGAAGTGTTATATCCTATGTTAGAAGGGAGAGTAAAAGACTTACACTATGTCTATGGTGGAACAGACACCGAAGATAGAGAAACAGTTAGAGAGGTTGTAGAAAAGTCAGAAGATAGTGTCATACTTGCATCATACGGAACCTTCTCTACTGGTGTTAATATAAAGAAAATTGATAATGTAGTTTTTGCAAGTCCTTCTAAATCAAGAATCAGAAACTTGCAGTCCATTGGTCGTGGTCTAAGAAAGACCGAAGGTAAAGAAAAAATGAGATTATTTGATATTGCAGACGATTTACAATGTGATAATTTCACCCTTGGTCACCTCAAAGAACGTATAAATATTTACAACGAGGAAAATTTTTCATACGAAATAAAACAATTTGACTTAGACTAATGGCAACCCCAAACGATTTACTAAAACAACAATACGAAGTAGTAAAACTGAAGACTGGTTCAGAGATTGTTGGTATGGTCAGAGAAACTCCCGAAGCATTACTTGTGACACTTCCTATGATATGTCACTTATCAGTTCAACAACCAATCAATCAAACACTTGCAACCTTTTATCCGTATGCACCTTTGAGTGAAGACCCAATCATTAAGATTCCTTTTGACCAAGTGTTGCATAGAAGTAATATGAATTCTCAATTCATTCCGTTCTATGACGAAGCTTCTGCAAAGTGGTTGAAAATGGTTGAAGATAAAAACATTCCTCTAACGAATGACATTCATGCATCAAAAGATTACATGAGAAAAGCAGTTGACCAAATTCTTAAAAATGTCAGAGACGAAGATTTGTATGACGAGTTCTATGAAGAAGCACTCGAAGACGAATTCGAAAATGCAGTTCCACCAACCGATAAAAAGAAAATTCACTAGTCCTAATTCTTAGGATTTTAATTTACCTATATAGTATCGTTATTACGAGAAGTTATAACATATTATTAGTAGTAATTATATTTACATAAGGAAAAAACCATGACCAAAGCTATATTGATAGCGAAGAGCATGGTGAGTGAAATCGAAAACATTAGAGAATCAGCGATTTTATCAAAGGCTATCGAAGCAGTAGAATTCATAACACTGTTGACTCTTCCAATATTATTACCATTAGGTATTATGATAATATCCTCTAACGGGTATTAAGCAAGGTTGTGGCGTAAAGGAATATGTCACAAAAAAAGATAGAACACATCAAGGAACGATTAGAGTTAATCACACTCTGTTCTATCTTTGTGCTTGCATTATTGGGAGTTAATCCACCAACATGATTGAGTATATACAAAACATTATTGAGTTCTGTAAACAATTCCCAGGCTGGTCAATTGCATTTTTCTTTTGTGGATATGTAATAGGGAGTGTATATTTCTAACATGGAATTTATAATCATATCAATTTTAGCAATTATCGTGTCTGCATTGTATCTTAAGTATGCACCTATGCACGATTTACGTATGGCAATCTATAGTGCAGAAGATTTGAACGCTGCAATGAACGTAAGAAAATTACAAAAGGAAGAAAATGAGTCTAGAAAAGAAAGCATTGCAAGTAGTTAATTTATCTCCAAGTGAATCAATAGTGGAGAAAATTGTCGAGGTTCACCCCATGAAACAAGTTGCAGTCATGTCAGTTGTCCAAGTCCTCGTATTTGGATTCATGTTATTGTCGTTTTGGACAATAGGACAATTTGTATGAGATATATAATATATACAATGGTTGCAATAACATTCTTTTACATTACAATTGGAGAAAAGGATAGAATGGGAACCCGTGCAATCATGAGAGAGAATGTTGTAGTATCGGGTGCATATATCCCTTCTTAGTATATATCCCCGCTGGGACATAATTATTTTATCATAGATTTCCCACATGTCTAGTGGGTTTTTTCAAAAAATTCAAAAAAATAAATATATAAAAACCCCCTTACAATATAAGGATTTTTGTGTATAATAGATACATGACTACTAAAAAACAAAATGAACACTATGTTAATAACAAGGAGTTCACACTAGCAGTCGCCGAGTATAACGAATCAGTTAAACTTGCCGAAGAAAAGGGTAAAACACCCCCAAGAATGACAGAATACATTGGTGAATGTATCTATAAAATTGCGACTCGATTATCGACTCGTCCTAATTTTATCAATTACACATATAGAGATGAAATGATATGTGATGCAATCGAGAATTGTATCCAATATATCGGAAATTTCAACAGAGAGAAATCAGATAATGCATTCGCATATATCACTCAAATCTGTTATTATGCCTTCCTAAGACGAATTCAAAAGGAGAAAAAACAAGTCTTTATCAAACAACAGGCAACAGACGCAGCTGGTATGATTACTGATGCATTTAATACCATAGACGGAGAACACGACCCAACACTTATCAATACGAATGTTGAGTGGATGCAAGAGAATATGAATCGTGTCGACTATGAACCTCGAAAGTCAAGGAAATCAACAAAAAAGAAAACATCAAACTTAGAAAAATTTACTGAATGAAGATAGCATTACTGAATGATACCCATTGTGGTGTTCGTGGTGATATGATAGAAATGTCAAATTACCAAGGTCGATTTTATAATGAAGTGTTCTTCCCTTATTTGGACGAACATGACATTAAACACATAATACACTTAGGTGATTATTTTGACCGAAGAAAGTATATAAATTTTGCTTCCATGAAAGCAAATATCAAACACTTTATCGAACCTATGAATGAACGTGGTATTACTATGGACTTGATTCTTGGTAATCATGATACTTATTATAAGAATACCAATGAAGTCAATTCCCCCGAGTTGTTATTATACAACCAACCAAATGTGAATGTTATTCAAGAGTGTGAAGTAAAAGAGTATGACGGATTCAATATTGCACTTGTCCCATGGATTAATCCCGAGAACTATGCAGATGCAGTAGACTTTTTATTGTCTGCAAATGCAAGTTGGTGTATGGGTCACTTTGAGTTTGAAGGTGCATTAATGATGCCAGGCATGACGTGTCAACATGGACTTGACCATTCTTATGTAAAAAGATTTGAGAAAGTATTAAGTGGACATTTTCACCAAAAATCTGAGTTTGCAAATATCAGATATCTTGGTTCTCAAATGCAATTTACTTGGTCAGATTATGGAGATAACAAATACTTCCATATCTTTGATACTGATACACAAGAACTTTCACCTATTCTAAATCCAATTACAATGTTTGAAAAGGCATTCTATAATGACGAGAAAGAAACTTTTGAAACTATTAGTAATGCAGATTATGAAAAATACAGAGGTAAATTTGTAAAAGTTATCGTAGTGAATAAAGAAAACCCATATTGGTTTGATACATTCTTAGATAAATTACATTCTTCAAATCCACTACACGTTGCAGTTGTAGACGATAACAAACACATGGATTTCTATGGGGACGATGATATAGAAGATATCGAAGACACCCTAACTATATTAAACAATTATATTGACGGACTTGAAATACAAGGAAAGAAAAAACCACTTTCCGATTTAATGACTTCTTTATATAATGAGGCTTTGGACGAACATAACTATCTATGATAAATTTTAAGAAAGTAAGATATAAGAACTTACTATCCAGTGGAAATAAATTTACTGAAATACAACTAGACAAACACCAAACAACACTTATCTTAGGTGATAATGGTGCTGGTAAATCTACACTTTTAGATGCATTGTGTTTTGGTTTGTATGGTAAAGGATTTAGAAATCTTAAGAAAGACCTTCTAATCAATTCTGTAAATGGTGGAGGACTCATAGTAGTCGTAGAGTTCTCTATTGGTAAGAAACAATACAAAGTAATTCGTGGTGCAAAACCAAACAAATTCGAACTATATGTCAATGACGTGTTGGTCAATCAAGATGCAACAGTCAGAGATTATCAAGAACACTTAGAAAAGAACATACTCAAAATGAGTTATCGTTCCTTTACTCAAGTTGCAATCCTAGGGTCGGCAAACTTTACACCTTTCATGCAATTAAGAGCAGTTGAAAGACGTAAACTTGTAGAAGACCTTTTGGATATATCAATCTTTTCCACAATGGGAGATATCCTAAAGAAAAAGATTTCTAACCATACTGTTGAGGTTAGAGAGAATAATCATGAAATCGAACTTCTTGAAGAAAGAATTAATGGATTGAATGAACAACTTAATGCACTTCGTGAAAATAGAGATGCAAAAATATCAAAATATGAGAACACTGTTAATGAAACTCAAGAGAATATTAATAACCTTTTGGGAGAAATAGATGAAAAGACGGAAAATGTGGTGGAGAAAAAATCCACCATCTCAGATAAAGATACTAAAGAAGATAGACTCAAACAAAGTGTCGACATGGAGGCTAGACTCGAGGACGCTCGAAGAAAAGCAGTTAAAGATATTGAATTCTACGAGAACAATGACGATTGTCCCACATGCAAACAGGGTTTAGATAGTGAACACAAGAAGAAACACATTAAGGAAAAAGAGGATAAGATTGCAGAAATCAAGGAGGCGGTGTCAAAACTCGAACTCCAAACTGAGGAACTCAATGACAGAATCCAAGAAATCAATGGAATCCAAGACGAGATAACTCAGATTCAAAAAGAGATTGGTATTCTTCAAACAGAAGTTGTATCTAACCAAAAGTTTGTTCAAAAGATTCAGAAAGAAATTGCAGAACTAAAAGCAGAAGGAAATGGTAATGGTGACGTTTCAGAACGAATCAATGATAGTGAAGACAAATTAGATATTCTACATGCAAAGAAAGAAACACTTACAGAGAATGGACACTATTATGAAATTGCACAAGTGTTATTACGTGACCAAGGTGTAAGACAAAAGATTATCAAACAGTATGTTCCAATCATGAACAAACTCATAAACAAGTATCTTGCACAATTAGAATTCTATGTAGGTTTTGAATTGAATGAAAAGTTTGAAGAAACAATCAAGTCTAGATTTAGGGACGTATTCAAATATGATAACTTCTCACAAGGAGAGAAAATGAGAATCGACCTTGCACTTCTATTTACATGGAGAGCCGTTGCAAGAATGAAGAACTCAGTAAATACTAACTTATTGATATTAGACGAAGTTTTCGATTCTTCATTAGACTCACAAGGAACAGACGATTTCTTAAAATTACTAAACACCTTGACGGAAAAGACAAATGCATTTATCATATCTCATAAAGGAGAAACATTATATGATAAATTTAATGACGTTATTAGGTTTGAGAAATACAAAAACTTCTCAAGAATTGCAGAATAATATAAATAGTAATATGAAATCATTCTCACAATTTACTAATCCAACATACGAAGGGGTCAAATTAGACTTACCTAAAGTTATATCTGAAGGGTCTAAAATGTCTAAAGGTGATTTATTTAAAAGACAAAATAGACAAGGATTCATTAACAAAGCAGAAGACGGAGTATTACTGGATAAAGACGGGAATGAATTAAAGATAAGAGATAAAGACCTTTGGAACGAATTGTCTAGTGAACTTGCAAGAGCAGGTGACGAAAAAGATTTAACACTATGGACACCTAAGAACTTCAAACAAGTGTTTGGAACTACATTAGGAAATGTTCTAAAAGGTGGTAATGGTTTCTCACCCGTAAATCAAAAAAATCCAACTGGTGAAGATTGGGAAGCTGGTATTGCAGTAGGACTTCAAAAATTAGGAAAAGGTATCGACTATAACTCACCCGAATGGTTGAGATTCGATAAGTATTGGACTGATTGGGAAGAGTCTGCAATGAAAACTGCGATAGATTTCAAAAACAAATTAGGTATAACAGAACTCAGACAAACTGGTGCAATGAAAGTGGGTGGACTTTCTAAAGAATGGAAAGGAACAAACACTACACCTAAAACCGACCTTATGGATAAGAGTGGTAAGATTAGAGTATCACTTAAAAAATCGGGTGGTTCTCAGTTAATGTCTGCTGGTAAATCAGAAGCAATATCTACAGTAGAAGCTGCAATGAGAGCATATGGAAATTCTTCCAGTGGTCAAAAAGAAGCACAAAAGTTAGTCAAAGAACTAGAAGAGAAAATGATTAAGTTATCTCATAAAGGTGCTGTAGGTGATTTAGAACAACTAAAAGGTAAAGACGATATATCAAGAGAAGAAGCAGACAAACTTTCAGAATTAGATATTGGTCATAACTTTGCAAAAGAATTAAATGAAAGAATTGAAAAAACCTTTAACAATAATGACGACCTGAAAAAACTATTTTGTTATGAAGCTGCGACAGGTCATGCAAAGTTTGGTAAAGATACTTGGCCAACTGCTACAATGATTGCAACCTTCTATGAAGGTGGTGGTTTATCTCACGTTCAAAAATTAACAGACCCAATCAAACATGGTGGAGCACTTGCCTCAGGAAATGATTTTTATGTATCATTTAAATCAAGTGGTAAAAGTTCACCATATCTATCTTTAAGAAGTAAGAAAGCAAAACAAAAACTAAACATGGACACCCTCTCAGACATTGTATATAACGAGTGTGGTAATTCGAATCTATTTTTAACAGAAGAGGTTGAAAATCTCACTGAATCTCAGTTGATAAATAAACTTATAAAAATGTCAAAAGACTTTTCTTCAAAAGTTGCAAGAGCAGCTAAGAAGATTCTTGGAGAAATAACTAAGAGAATACAAAGTGCATTTAACTGGATTAAGAAACAAGGTCAAAAAATATGGAATGCAATATTGTATTTCTTTGGATTCGAAATATCAAACGTGCAAGTCAAAGGAGGAGGGGTTTACCCGTTAGTATAATATGTTAGAATTGATAGACGAGGCTTCAAGAGTCTTACGCACACCACCACCTGAGTTCGACTTCGAGAATCCACCCGAAGACCCAAAAGAAATTGAAAAGAACCTTGCAACTGCAATGGAACAATTTGGTGGTATTGGATTATCTGCAAATCAAGTTGGATTAAACTACAGAGTTTTTGTTATGAGAACTGCAGATAAAGGAATCGTTGCATTTTTTAATCCCGAAATAACTAAAGTTTCACAAGATACAGATTTAATGAAAGAGGGTTGTCTATCTTTTCCCGACCTTTACCTTATGATAAAAAGGTCAAAAGAAATAGAATTTAAATATCAAGATGCAGAAGGTGAAGAACATACACTTTATCTTAATGGTTTAGGTGCAAGGTGTGTTCAACATGAGTGTGACCACTTGAATGGTATCCTATTCTTACAACGTGCATCTAGACTCAAATTAGAACGTGCATTGAAAGTTCGTCCTAAAGAGAGGAGAAAGAGAATTGAATATGAACAAAGAATGGCCTATGCAAGAGCAATCGCAGAACGTGAATCTAATCAGAATGCCGAACCTGATAACGGAACAGGAATCGAAGAATCTGATAGTGTGGTTCAAGAATCACAAGCATCTTAGACAAGTCGGAGATGGTTCGGACTATAGAGGAATTGACCTCATTCATATACACACGAACTGGGTAAGAGATATTTTCAATAGAGTTGGTCATGACGTGACCAGTGAAATATATCATGCAGTGGGAACAAGAGTATATCCCGAAATGACTGCAATCAATGAGTGGGAAATCGGTGGTGTTCAAGAACCACACTTAGACACTTATTCTACAGTAGAAATAGAAAACCAAGCAATAGAAGAATCACCTAGTAGAGAATGGACTGTTATTCTCTATTTAAATGGTCATGAATCATTTAGAGGTGGTGAAACTTATTTTCCCGAGATGGGGCCGACTGGAACTATTATTGAACCAGTTGCAAATGAAGGTATCGTATTCAAAGGTTTAGAACTAAAACATGGAGTCTATCCAGTTCGTAGAGGTTCTAGATTTACCATTTCAATGTGGTTTTCAAACAACAGAGAAAATATCCTTACAGACGAGAGAACAAAAGACTTCTCGGCAGACCACTTCAAATTAAGACAAAATAATCCTTAAAAAATTTGACAATGACCCTCACTTTTTAGTATACTAGTATAGTAGAAAAAAAGGAGTAAATATGTCAAATATCTATAACGACCAAATAATGGACGGAATCATACAAGACGTTGATTCTATGTCCGATATCGATGTGGTTTCTGCACTCGATATAGTAAACGTATATAAAGTATCTAAATTCACTGGAGATGACGTGCATGGTGCAAATATCATAGACTATGCAAGAAGTGTCTTAGTGTCCCAAATGTGGGACGATGTGGTAGACATGGGAGGCCCTTGTGGATAATATAGATTTTTTAAGTGAACACGATTTTATTAGATACAAGCAAAGTGGTAAAATCTATGAGGGTTATATTACTAAGGTTGTGAACAACGACTTTCCATTTATTGAATGTAGAGTCCAAGAAACAAATGACTTCAGTGAAAGAATGGGTTCATTTTTCAATGGTATCATTTATGCAAAATCATTCAAAGGTTTAGAAGTTGAATGGTGGTTTGACGGACAAGGTTGTGATAACTCTGCAATAGGTGTCAGTGGTTCTTGGGAATTAATTTGTTCCTAGGTATTGACAATGACCTTCACTTTTTAGTATACTTACATTATGACAAATCAAATTAGAAATCAAAAAGACTCACTTGCCAAGTTAATGGCTACGGAAAACCTTACTATAGTTCATAAGAAGGTTCCAACTGCATATTTCGATTTAGAGAATAGAATACTTTGTTGTCCTATTCTTAAAGACGAAATATCACCCGAACTTTATGACTTGTTTATGGGTCATGAAGTATCTCATGCACTGAATACACCATACGAAGGTGTTCACTCTGCAGTGACAAAAAACAGAACACTTAAAGGATATCTTAATGTTGTTGAAGACGTTAGGATTGAGAAAATGATTAAGAACAAATATCAAGGTCTTAGAAAATCATTTTACAAAGCTTACAACGAATTAATGGATATGGATTTCTTTGGAATCAAAGGAAGAAATCTACAAGAACTTTCATTGATTGACAAAATCAACCTTATCACAAAATGTGGTTCAAGGGTTAATATCACACTTACTAAAGAAGAACAATTCTTCCTTGACTGGTCTAACAAATGTCAGACTTGGGAAGAGGTTGAAGAGTGTGCAACTGCAATCTATGAGTGGTCAAAAGAAAACGAAACAAGAACTGAGGAAGACGAAAAAATGGTTCCTCAAATGTTTGATATTGGTGATGACGAAGAAGACGAAGAAGGAGATGAGTCTGAAGAATTCAACAATGACTTTGGTGACTCAGACGAAGATTACGAAGACGAAGACAACCTTCCCGAACTAGATTCAGAAAACTCTGAAGGTGGTGAAGAAAAAGAAGAAGGTGAAGAAGAGTCTGAGGAAGAAACTGAAAACGAAGGTGAATCAAAAAGAAAAATGACTGGTGGTAAAGAAGCTTCCAGTGGTGAGTATGATGACGAAGATGGTGCAAGGGAATCTATTACAGAACAAAATGCACATAACAACGAAGGTAAATTATACTCTGAAGAAAACATTCTAAAACTCAGTGTTGACCTTGGTAAAAAGTTCAACAAAGAAAATGACATGTTGAGAAGTGTCAAAGTGTCTTACAAAGAATTACTAAAAGATATGAGAGGTTCATTCTTTGTTGACGGAAAAGAAAAGAACAAAGAAGTTGCACTTCACACTATGAACAAACTAGATGCAAAAAACAAAAAGATTGTGAATCATATGGTGAAGGAATTCGAAATGAAACAATCTGCAAAAAGAGCTGTTCATGCATTCAGTGGTAAAACTGGTAAACTTGATATGAATAGACTTGCAAAGTATCAGATTGTTGACGACATTTTCAAAAGAGTGACTTACTTGCCTGAAGGTGAGAATCATGGTGTTAACGTATTGATTGACTGGAGTGGTTCTATTTCAAGAGAAGTTCTTGACCTTCTAGAACAAGCACTTATCCTAACAATGTTCTGTAGAAAAGCAAACATTCCTCATAGAGTGTATCTCTTCTCAGACGTTTACAATAGACAAGACGAAGACTGGACTAGAGAAGACGGACAATTACTTGAACTATTCTCAGACAAACAAAACACTAGAGAATACAAAGAAATGTTCATGTATGTTTCTCAGATTTGGAATGACTACTTTGCAGATAGACTAAGTGGTTATGGAAGAAAATTCGAGAAGTCTTTAGAGATTTGGAATGACTGGTTCGAAGGAACACACTATGTGAAAAACTATGACGGATATTACATTTACTTGGATAGTCATACAATTCCACATAGATTCAATCTTGGTGGAACACCTCTTGACCATACACTATTTGCAATGAGAACACTTCTAAGAGATTTCAGAAAAGACTATGGTATTGAGAAATCAATTCTAACAGTTATCACTGATGGGTATTCTCATGGTTCTAGTATCTTATCTTCAGACGAAGGTATGAGAGAACAAGAAAAAGAACAATTGAATGGTGAAGATTCTTGGGACTTTGAAAGACATATAGAAATCATTGACCCTTATTCAAGAAGAGTCTATCCTATTTCTCAAGGAAGATACTACAGAGGTGGTGACTTCAAAAGAACTCAGAATATCCTTGACTGGATTGCACAAGAAACTGGTGTGATTGTCACTGGATACTTCGTTGTTGGTAAGAAACAAGACTTTGTTCAAATCTACAGTGAAGTGAAAAATGAAAATGACTACTACAGAGATTACAAAACTGAGTGGTTAGAGTGTAGAAAAACTGGTATGGTTGTGAAGTGTCACGGATATAACAAACTCTTCATTACCGCTGCTAGTGCAATCGGAACTGAAGGAACTGATGAGTTAGACGATGAGTTTATTGATGCGAAAAAAGTTAGAGTTCTAGCTGCTTTCAAAAGAAACCAAAAGTCTAAAACAACTTCAAGATTTTTAACTAATGAATTTATTAAGGAGATAGCATAATGAAGACATATCAAGTAGACCCTGCTTACTATATTTCAAGTGTAAATGATTATAGTAAATTTGCAGATGCAGTTATGGACGTGGGGCCTTCACCCTGCGTCAGATATGATTGTCCTATGATTAATGAATGTAAGACTGAAGAAAAAGAATGTTTTGCATTTAGAATATGGGTCAATAATGGTGGTGAGTTGAATGAGAAACAACAAGCTAAAATGGGAACTAGATTTGAAGATATTAAGTAATATGGGGTTGACAATGACCCTCACTTTTTTATATAATAATAACTGATGAGAAATTTAACAACTTTTAAAAGGAGAAAATATGGATAAAAGAAGTTATGACAGAAGTGAGTCGATAGACATATGTGGGAAACCATTTCACTTCACACCCGATAGGAAGGAATTCTTGGACGCATTGTCTAAGACGTTTCCCGAACAATCGGTTTTTACGAAGGAAGAAATTGAAACAGTGGGTTCATTCCCATATTGGGTCAAGTCTTCTAGATACAATTTTAGAGATAATGGGGTATTTAATTTAACCCAAGTTCTCAGTGGATACAATGGTGGATATTCTGAAAATGCAGTTGTTCCTCCAGTTGCACCTCAAGTGGTTTCTATTGCACCACCAGTTGCTCCACAAAATATGCCAGTTGCCGCTGCGACTGAGTCTGTTAATCTGAATGACAATGTAAAAATCATTCCCGAGAAAATGTCTAATTATGTTCCTTTTGGACACTTCAAAGATGTCAAGAACATAATCAAGTCTAAAATCTTCTTCCCAGTATTCATTACTGGATTGAGTGGTAATGGTAAAACTCTTATGATTGAACAAACATGTGCTCAATTGAAGAGAGAACTTTTCAGAGTTAATATTACTATTGAAACTGATGAAGACGACCTAATGGGTGGTCATACTCTAGTCAATGGTAATGTAGTCTTCAGAGAAGGCCCTGTTATCAAAGCTATGAGAAAAGGTGCTGTCCTTCTCTTAGACGAAGTTGACTTAGGTTCTAACAAACTTATGTGTCTACAATCAGTTCTTGAAGGTAAAGGATACCTAATCAAGAAAACTGGTGAGTGGGTGACTCCAAAACAAGGTTTCACAATTCTTGCAACTGCAAACACTAAAGGACAAGGTTCTGAAGATGGAAAGTTCATTGGAACTCAAATCATGAACGAAGCCATGTTGGAAAGGTTTGCAATCACAATGCAACAAGAATATCCTCCAGTGACTACTGAGAGAAAAATTCTTTCAAAAGAAATGGAATTGACTGGTGAAGTTGATTCAGAGTTCGTGACCAAACTAGTAGATTGGGCAGACATAATCAGAAAAACCTTCTACGAAGGTGCGATTGATGACGTTGTCACTACTAGAAGACTGGTTCACATTGTGAATGCATACAGAATGTTTGGTGACAAACTGAAGTCAATCCAAATGTGTATTTCAAGGTTTGACGAAGAAACTAGAAATAGTATCCTCGACCTTTACACTAAGATTGACGCAGGTGTCGATTTAAATGCTGAAAACCCAGTTGACGAAACTGAAACCTCAGAGTATAATGACTAGTATGTTTGGAAAAAACAAGAAGATTGACTACAAATATAACGAGGGTGAACTCATTAAAGAGTTCTCCTCGTATATTGATTCGACTTACGACAAACATTATAGTTTAAACAAATACCAGTCCACTGAATTCATTATTGACAGTGGTCATGGGGAAGGATTTTGTATCGGAAACATAATGAAATATGCACAAAGATACGGAAAAAAAGATGGTAGGAATAGAGCAGACCTTTTGAAGGTTTTACATTATGGTCTATTCATGCTTCACGTTCACGATAAGGCAGAAAAGGAGGCTAAAAAGTGATGAAAATTAGTAATGAAACGAGAGATGTATTGAAAAACTTTTCAACAATCAACCAAGGTATAAAGGTTGGTCAAGGAAACACACTTCAGACAATCTCAAATATGAAAAATATTCTTGCAGTTGCAACTGTAGAAGAATCATTCCCAACGGATTTTTCTATCTACAACTTACCCGAGTTTTTGGGTGCAACTTCTTTATTGGAAGACCCCGATTTTCAATTCGGTGATGCAAGTCTAACAGTTGCAGACAACAATTCCAGTCTTGCGTATTTCTATGCAAGTGAAGGTATGGTGACTGCACCCGAGAAAATGATAACAATGCCTGATGCAGAAATTGGTATTGATATCTCATCTACACTATTGAACGAGTTGCAGAAAGCAGCTAGTGTGTTAGGTGTTGGTGATTTGGTTCTAAGTTCAGACGGAACTACAATCAAATTGGAAGTGACAGATAAGAAGAATACAACTTCAAACACATTCTCAAGAATCGTGGGTGAAGGAAATGGTGTTTCATACACTATGAACTTTAAGATTGAGAACCTTAAAGTGTTAGATGGAAACTATGAAGTCTTAGTTTCGTCTAAAGGTATTTCACACTTCAAGAACAAAGATATTGACTTGGAGTATTTTATTGCATTGGAGCCTGATTCTAAATACAATGTTTAACCTATATATTAGTGTAAGTATTGTGCCAGCCTTTTACAATGCATACGGGAGTAGTCCTTCTCATCAATCTTCAAGGGTGGATTACACTGTAGTTTCGGAGGGGATTCTGCAACCATGAGTGAATTTTTATTCGTAGAAAAGTATCGTCCTCAAACAATTGAGGACACGATACTACCTCAGAGTCTTAAAGACACATTCAAAGAATTCGTCAATCAAGGTGAGATACCCAATCTTATGTTATGTGGTTCTGCTGGTGTAGGTAAAACTACAGTTGCAAAAGCATTATGTAATGAAATGGGTGCCGACTTTATCGTTATCAATGGTTCTGATGAAGGTAGATTGATTGACACACTAAGAACCAAAATCAAAAACTTTGCATCTACAGTATCCCTAAGTGGTGGTGCAAAGGTTGTGATACTGGACGAAGCAGATTATATTTCTGCAGACTCAGTTCAACCTGCGTTGAGAAACTTTATTGAAGAGTTCTCTTCTAACTGTAGATTCATATTCACTTGTAATTACAAGAATAGAATAATCAAACCACTACATTCAAGAACAACTGTAATAGATTTTAAACTAACACCAAAAGATAAACAAACACTTGCTGGTGTTTTCCTCACAAGACTCAAAGAGATTTGTGATTTGGAAGATATCAAATATGACGAAAAGGTTTTGGTCGAACTTATTCTAAAGTTCTTCCCCGATTTCAGAAGGTGTATCAACGAAGTCCAAAGATATGGTGTTGGTGGTGTTATTGACACTGGTCTTATTGCAACACTAGCCGAAGAAAAACTTACACCTCTCATTGATATGATTGCAGACAAGAACTGGAAAGGAATGAGAAAGTGGGTTGGTCAGAATAGTGATAATGACTTTGATACACTATACAGAAAAGTTTTCAATGCATTGGAACAAAGACTAGAACCTTCTAGTGTTCCAGCTGCAGTTCTTTTTATTGCAGACTATCAATACAAGTCTGCTTTTGCAATGGATTCAGAAATTAATTTCGTTGCATGTCTAACAGAAATCATGTCGGAGTGTAAATTCAAAAATGGGTAAACTTAGACAATGGTTTTTTAGGTGGTTTGACAGACAAATCGAAAAGTCTTTTCAAAGACAAGCGAATAAATTGTTTGACAAATCGAAAGTTAAATATAATGACGGAGATAATACATGAAAGCATTATTAAGTAAAGAAGATTACGAAACATTTACTGAGAAGGTGGACACTGCCTCAAGTAAAGGTATATCAATCCCATATTCAGTTGAGTATGGTGGAACTGTAGGTGAACCCACTTTTGAAGTGACACTTCTTGACGAAAATCAAGATTTAGATTTATTGGATAAAATAACATGACACAATATAACGACAGAGTTCAAAAACAAAGGGACTTACTAAAAGCAGAAGAGTGGGCAAAACAAGTTAAATCAATTCATGCACACTCAATTAGTTCAATGTTCTATGACACTAGACCACAAGACACTGAAGACGGGAAATCTGTAATGGATATTCAATATAACAGTGGACTTGTTGAAAGAAAAACACATGACGGATATACAGTTTACTTTGGAGAAGAACTCAAAGGTGATAAACTGTTAGACGAATATCTAAGAAATGTCTAAACGAAATCCTTTTGATTTTGTAAAGTCGGTCTCTTACGACAAAAAAGACCTCATGGTTGATGAGGTCGAAGAGAAAGCATATCAACCATTCTTAACTAACAAAGCATTATCTTATCACCAAGATTCTGTTTTTCTTACTAACGAAATGAATGTCAGACACGGGGTAGACAATCGTCTTCAATACGTGTTTTTCCTAAATACTCTAAGGAAAAGACAAAGGTTTTCCAAATGGAGTAAACCTTATGTTAGTAAAAAACTCGATACTTTAAAAGAGTATTATCAGATATCAACGAGAGAGGCAAAAGAGTATGTCAACCTGCTATCTGAGAAACAATATCGTGAATTGAAAAACAGAATGAAAACTGGTGGTAAAGATGATAGATGACCAAGATAATATAGTCAAAGACCTAGTAGAGGTCACATTTCCCGAAAAAGAGGACTTTTTAAAAATAAGAGAAACACTCTCTAGAATTGGTGTAGCTTCTCGTAAAGATAAAGAACTCTTCCAATCATGTCATATACTTCACAAACGTGGTAAGTATTATATAACACATTTCAAAGAATTATTCTTGTTAGACGGGAAACCTTCTAACTTAGATGAATCAGATATTGCAAGAAGGAACACTATAGTGTCACTTTTAGAACAATGGAACCTAGTTTCAGTAGTTCATGCGCACCAAGTATCTGAACCCAAAGCACCCTTAAGTCAGATAAAAATCATTCCATTTAGAGAAAAAAACGAGTGGAAATTGACAACAAAATACTCAATTGGGTCAAATAATACCTAAATATAGGGATTATAAATATAACAGGAGGAACTATGTTCTCAGCTATCATAGATTTCATTATGGGGATTTGGAATTTACTTATGGTAATTCCAGTGGTAATATCAATCTGTAGTGTGATTGTTGCTTTAACACCAACACCAGCAGATGATAAACTTTGGGCTAAAGTGTATAAGTGGTTAGAAGTCCTTGCACTTGCAATAGGTAAAGCAAAAGACAAAAACCCTTTGTTAGATAAATAAATTAGAGGTAATAAATTATGGAAATTATCGGAATTATAGTTGTAGTTCTAGTAGTTGCTTACTTTGTTTCAAACAACAAAAAAGATAAAAAGGTAAAGGTTCAAGCACCAGTTGCAAAACCAAAACCAAAAAAACCAAGTGTTGCAGAATTAAAGAAGTTAACTAAGAACCAATTGATTGAACTTGCAGAAAAGAAAAATCTGAAAGTCAAGAAGAGTGGTGCTAAAGCTGCAGTTATTTCAGAAATTCGTGACCAACTTTAATTAGTTGACAAAAAGTCATTTTAGGGGGACACTGTCCCCCTTTTTATTATAAATAGAAGGTATGGAAGAAGTATTTAATTTGATAGGTGACGTTGGAGTTCCCATTGCAATGGCATTGATAATGGGATTCTTTATATTCATGGTAATCAAACAAATCTTCGAAGGGATAGTCGATAGTATTAAGACACTTACAATGTTTTGTGAATCGTTAGAGAATCGTGCAAGAACAATGTCTAACGAAATGATAAAGATTGATATGCTAGTGTCAAGTGCATTAGAGTTAAGACCTGATATAGAGAGAGTTGCAAGAGCAGAGAACTTTATAGAGGACGGGAAACTTGATGTAAGAAGGGATTAATTATGGAAGCTGAAGTCCCCTTTATTGTCGAACTAATAACCGATTACGGATTCCCAGTTGTTATGATGGTAGGACTAGGATATTTCGTATATTATGTATGGTGGTTTATTGGTGAAAAGATAGACCCCGAAATTGAAAAAATGCATTTTGCATTAATCCGAGTAATTGACCAAACTAGAATGTTAGACCAAGACCTCATACGTCTTAAAGAAAAGGTTGACGTGGTTCTAGAATATCGTGAAAATGAAAAGAAAAAGATTTCGGCTAAAACCATTAATAATGATTAAATATATTTTACCATTTTGTTTTATATCGTTTTTACTATCATTCCAACTTAACGGAACGGAGATAGTTCACAAGTTTAAAAATCCCTCATTCTCAGGTATTGGAACGGGTGCTCATTATCTTACAATTGAGAACCAAGAATCCAGCCGTAAGAAAGCAATAGAGGACGCATTAGAATCTGCAAGGAAAGCTGCTGAGAGGGAAGCAGATAACACTACGCTTGCAAAATTTATCAGAAACCTAGAGAGCAGAATTTATGCTCAGTTCGCAAAACAATTAGTTGAATCAATGTTTGCAAATGATAATCCTGCTGGTTTCGGGTCATTCATATTAGAAGGAAACACTATAACATGGGAAGTTATCACCGATGAATCGGGTGCTGAGTTTATCAAACTTACAGTGGTTGCGGAGGACGGAACTTCTACAGTTATAGAAATCCCAGTCGGAACAGGTAATTTTGCTCAAGACCCTGATGGTGGTTCAGGTGGTTAAGTATTTACTTGCACTTACACTACTAATTAGTGGGTGTGCCTCAGTTCCAAAATTTACAGATTATCCACAAGACTGTAAGAATTGGGAACAAGGTGTCCGTAAGGATATGATAACTGGAATTAAGAAACCAGTCACAAGAGATTATATTTGTGTAGAGTTTCCCGAAGTTGTCAAATTACCTTCGTATGTAGAGTTATTAAACCTTCCACCTGCGGAAGAACGACCAATTGTTGCAGTATATACTTTCAATGATAAAACTGGTCAAAGAAAAGCAAGAGAGGGAATCGCAGACTTCTCGACTGCAGTCACCCAAGGTGGTGTCGAAATGGTTATCGATGCACTTAAGACTGCTGGAGGTGGAACTTGGTTTAGAGTTGTAGAACGAAATGGAATCGATGCGTTGGTTCGAGAAAGACAAATCATTCGTTCTGCAAGACAAGATTTTGCGAAAATTTCAGGGGAAGACCCCAAAGGAGTTCAACCATTATTATTTGCTGGAATTATAATTGAAGGTGGAATAATAGGGTATGATACTAATATTCAAACTGGAGGCTCAGGCGCAAGAACCCTCGGTATTGGATTTAGTCAACAATATCGTCAAGATGTTGTGACCATTTCAATGAGAGCAGTTAGTGTTCTCACTGGAGAGGTATTACTTAATGTTCAAACTCGGAAGTCGATACTATCCGTTGGTGGAGGTGGTGACATATTTAAATTTGTCGAACAAGGAACCCAACTAGTAGAGATTGAAGACGGAGTGGGAAATAATGAATCAGTGACTTACGCAGTAAGGACTGCTATTGAAGCAGCCGTGCTGGAATTAGTATACCAAGGCCATGAACGTGGTTTTTGGAAAATAAAAGAGGTAGAAAACGAAAATGAAGAAACTAATTAGTTTAGGATTATTATCCTTAATGTCGACAACATTCCTTTTCGCACAAGCCACTGATGACAACGAAATCAAGATTACACAAACTGGTGACACTCTTGATTTATACATCGACCAAATTGGATTCGGTAATAAGATAGGGGGAGATAATGGGTCTTCGGGTTCACTATCTGCAATGAGTATTACTGGTTCTACTTTGGACTTTGATTTGGATTTCTCAGGAAACAATAACGTCCTATTCGGGCCAGTTGTTGCTGATAGTTCTGTTTATAAGTTAGATTTCACTGGAGATTCTAACAGCATAGATTGGAATATTGGATACCAAGGAAGTGCGGATTCATCAGACATAAACTTTGACGTGACTGGAAGTAGTAATACTTTCGACCTCGACCAAGGTTATTTCTTTAGTGCAGAGAGGTTAGACGCAGACTTAATACTAATCGGTAGTTCAAATGTTTTTGACGTTGATTGGGAAAGTGACGATTTAACTTGGAACTTCGATATTACTGGAGGTTCTAACAATGTTAATACATTGCAAAAAGATGGAGAACAGTCTTTAACGTTTACACTTGATGGAGATAGTGCAGACGTAGACATAAACCAACTTTCAGGAACTTGTGCAGCTTCTGTTAGTGGTTGTGCTTCACCTGATTCAATAATTACATTGGATATAACAAGTGACAATGCAACAATTCAAATCAATCAAAAAGATTCAGCTAACGATTCTTAATTTGTTGTTATTCAGTGGGGTTGCATTCAGTGACCCCATTGGAGATATCGTAGAGTCAGTCGGACTCGGAAAAATTACACGTCAAAATACAGATTTCGTATCACCTGAAGTAGGTTATGATATTGAATTGTATGACGTTGCAGAAACAGTAAACGGAAGAATGAAGATTGAGTTCTTAGACGAAGAAGAACTTGATTTAATTGAACACACTATCGTATACATTGACGAAGTGTATTATGACCCTAATCCGTCCAAATCAAAAATGGCTATGAGAATGGTTCAAGGGACGGCACGATTTGCTTCAGGTCAAGGTAAAAAAATAAAGAAAGCAAATATAGACATATCAACACCGACAGCACAAATTGCAATTAACGGAACAGATTTTACAACTACAGTTGACGAGCTAGGAAGAACACTCGTTATACTTTTGCCTGACGAAGACGGAATTACACCTTCAGGTGAGATTAGAGTTTATAATGAAGGAGGTGAAACTATACTGAATAAGGCATATCAAGCAACAATGGTATCAAGTGTTGACCAACCACCAACAGGTTCAGTAGTAATACAAAACTTAACAACTTCAATGATTGATAATATGTTTATTGTCAATCCACCAACAGAGGTTAGAGAACAAATAGAAGAAGAAGCAAAGGACGACCAAAATCAAGACCAAGGAATACTAGACGTAGACTTCTTAGAATTTAATGAGTTAGAAGGAGATGCACTTGAGGATACACTTGAAGACGACTTCACTGAATTAGATATAGACCTATTAGACGTAGACTTCCTCACCGACCTACTAGACGTAGTAGAGGAATTAGAGAGAACAACAGTTAAATTAGGAGATGCACAAAAGAAAGGTGGTGCTGGTGACTTCAATTTACAAGGTGCTGTAGTAGGATTTAACAAAGATTCACAATATAATGTGTTTGTGCAAGACGGAGATTTATATCTTTTCAGAAATGTGAATGGTGTAATTGAAATTATCATTACACAAGGTGGAAGTGGTTTTATTGAAACAAATGTCGAAGGTTATCAAGGTATTATTGAGTTTGGAAATGGTGACCCAAGTATACGTATCTTTATCAACCAATCCAACTAAATAATACATAGGAGGCAACTTATGGATATTTTATCAAAAGTCTTTAAGTGGCATGAGAGAAGAACCGAATGGTGGTTAAACGAATTCGGTATGACTCAATATCAAGCTATGTGGTTTGCATGGTTTAAAGGTATATTAACAATATTAATATTACAATGGATATTTTAAAGAAAACATTTCTTATCATAGGGATTTCTATAATCCCTATGTTTTCCTATGCAGACGATAATCACGTTCATGTAGAACAAGTCAATGGTGGTGATAATACAGATTTACAGATAGACCAAATAGGTTATAATAACCTTACACGTTTTTCTTTTGACCACCAAAATAATACAATAGACCTTTTACAATCAGGAAACAATTTGTATATTGGTTGGACTGATACATGGGGTTCGGGTAAAAGTTGGGGTGGTGATTTAGACGGATATAATAATGAATTAGAAGTTAGACAAAAATGTTCTGTCACAAGTTGTAATGATAATGATTTTGGATTTCATATATGGGGTAATTACAACCAAGTTGTTTTTGGTCAAGGATATGAAATCAACAACTCACTTACACCTACTTGGAATTATGACGGAACGGAGCCTGGTGGAAACTATGTAAGATTAGACATTCATGGTGACTACAATGACTTTAAAGGAAGTCAGAAACAAGATTCGGATTCAATATATCATTCAATGACTTGGAACATTTATGGTGATTACAATGACGTATTTTCAAAACAATTGCAGAATGGTGATAAGACACTTACTGGAACAATTAACAACGATTACAATGAAGTTAGTGTAATTCAAAAAAAGACTGGAGCTCACACTGCAACAATAACACTAGACGGAACATACGGAACAGATTTAACCTTAGTTCAAACTGGAACTGTTTCACAAACATATACACTATCTCAAACATGTAATACAATAGGTGGTTGCACTGTAAACGTCACTCAAGGTAATTAATGTATTCGTGGAAAACAGTTGTAATAACCATAGGGTTATTATTCGGTCTTAAGATATGGAATCCCTATTTCATAGAAAATATATCATGGTCTTATTTTGATTATCTACACCAATCTCAGGAAGTAGTTCAGGTAGATAATATTGTCTTAGTAGATATAGACGAACCTTCACTTGAAGTGTATGGTCAGTATCCTTGGCCAAGGTCTATTTACAGGGATTTAATGTTAGACACTTCATACACTAATACACATGTTTTCACTCAACTCTTTAAAGAACCTGATAGATTTCAGGGTGACGAAGCATTTGCAGAAGGTTTAGTAAATCGATTATCAATTCTATCTTCTGCACCAACAGTTCAAAAAGATACTGGTTCAGCACCTTTTGTAAGAACTAGTGTTTTCGGTGGAGGAAATATAGACGACCATATATGGAGTTTCTCAGGAATCTCTTCACCGATTCCAATACTAGAACAAAATTCATATGGTTCAGGTGTGACAATTACTACACCACCAATCAGTGGAACTGCAAACTTTGACGGAACAGTTCGTTCTGCACCATTAATTGTTTCTGCAAATGGTGTAGTGTATCCCTCAGTTGCACTAGAAGTTTTACGTGCAATGTATGACCAACCTAATTATCAGACTCGTGTGACACCCGAAGTTGGAATCGAATGGATTCGTATCGGAAGACAACCCCCAATCGAAACCACTCCAACTGCAGATATCCTTATAGGATATTGGAATGACTTCGAGAGGGTGTCTGCAAAAGATTTACCAAATTCTAACCTAGAGAACAAGATTCTAATTTGGGGTCTGACGGCTGAAGGTCTGAATAATCCAGTTTCAACCCCAGTGGGTGTAAAGTATCCTCACGAAGTTCAAGGTGCAATCCTCCACTCCGTCGCCACAGGAGTTCAAATACAACAATCCTACTATCTTGAATTCTTAGAAGTCGTTCTTCTATTGACAGTCCTTTTAGGAATAATGGTATCGGTCTACACACTTCCCACAATTTTTTCGGGGATAGTGAGTCTAGGTATCGTTGGATTTCAGGTGGGTTTGGGTTTCTATTTGTGGACTTCAAGTTTCGTTCTTTTCGATATCTTCTACTCATCGATGGCCTCCATAATAGTGTTTGGACATGCTTCCTTCAACAAATATTATAAAACCTATCAACTCAAAGAACAAATTAAGAAGCAGTTTCAAAAGTATTTATCTCCCGACATGGTTGACCAACTTGCAGAGAATCCTGAACTATTAAAGTTAGGTGGTGAGAGAAAAGAAATGACATTCATGTTCATGGACATATGTGGATTCACTCCAATATCAGAAGCATATAAAAATAAAGACGACCCCGAAGGATTGGTTGATTTGATAAACAAGTTCTTAGATGTCCAAACAAAGATTATCCTAAATAATAAAGGAACCATAGACAAATATATGGGTGACTGTATCATGAGTTTTTGGAATGCTCCCTTGGATTGTGAAGACCATGCAGAACTCGCCGTTAAATCTGCAATAGAAGTATTAGAGGCAACAAAAGAATTAAATGAAGAACTTAAACCTCTCAACCTACCTCCTATCAATGTTGGTATTGGTATCTCTACAGGTGAATGCATTGTCGGAAACATGGGGTCAGAAGTTAGATTTGACTATTCCGTCATTGGAGACGCCGTTAACCTCGGTGCTAGACTCGAGGGACAAACTCGCAATTACGATGGGGTGGACGTGTTGTTATCATCAGAAACATATCGACAGTGTCCTAACAGAAAATTCTCAGAAGTTGATAGAATTAAAGTTAAGGGAAAATCCGAGGAAGTCACAATTTACACTCCTCTCACCTAGAATTATTGACCCACCTTCAACTGCAGATTGGGCTATCTTTCTCACATTACAAATTGCAGATATCTATACCACATATCGTGGACTCAAATATGATTGTGTAAGAGAACTAAATCCACTCATAGGTGAAAGACCTTCAGTCAGTGATATGATGTTTACTAAGACTGTAATACTTGTTCCAGCAATACAATATGACTTAGAGAATGGTAATTTGACTAAAAAATCCATAAGACAGATAAATGGATTTATGGCTATGGTTGTAGGAAATAACTACAATGTCTGGCATCGTTCTGAAAAATATTGCAAAAAAAGATAAAAACCCTCTTGAAAAAACCATAAAAGACCCTATATAATATAGTAGAGAACTTAAAAAGAGCTCGGATTATCACTCGGAGAAATAATCTTCAAAAGAGCTCGGTTCTCACACCTAATGCTCAAATGAGGTTAGGATATATTAACTTGCTAAAATTAGGAGAAAATATGACGCATTTAGATATATTTGGTCAATTCAGACCGCTCACAATTGGATTCGATAGATACTTTGATGAACTTAATCGTCTATCTAATCATACAACAACAAACTACCCACCTTACAACATTGTAAAGGAAGATTCAGAGAATTACTGTATCGAACTTGCAATCGCAGGGTTCGGTAAAAAAGACATTGAAATCACTAAAGAAAGAAATGTCTTGACTATCGAAGGTAAAGTTGACGAAGACTCAAAAGACTTTGTTCATAAAGGACTTGCTTCAAGAGCCTTCAAAAGAACTTTTACACTTGCAGACGATGTTGAAGTCAAGGGTGCCGACATGGTAGATGGAATTCTACATGTTAAACTGGTAAGAATTATTCCCGAAGAGGATAAACCAGTTTCTATTAAAATTAAATAGAAAACCCCCTTTACGTATACACCCGTTATATAGTATAATGGGTGTATCTTTATATAAAGGAGATTTATTATGTTAACAGTTGGACAACAATTCCCTGCGTTCTCACTGCAAGGAATAAATGAAAACAACGAGTTTGTGAGAGTCGGTGTAGACGAAAACTATCAACCATTAAAACATGATTGGTCAGTAGTTTACTTTTATCCAAAAGACTTTACCTTTATATGTCCTACAGAGATTGCTGGTTTTGACACTTTAGTCGACCATGCAAACGTGATAGGAATTAGTGGTGATAATGAGTTCTGTAAATTAGCATGGAAACAAGATAATGAACTGATAGGTAATATCAGACATACACTTGCAGCTGATTGTGGACTAGGATTATCTTCAGTATTAGGTATTGTTAATGAAGAAGAAGGTGTATGTTATCGTGCAACCTTTATCTTTGATAAAAACAGAATCATTCAACATGCTTCAGTCAATGCATTAGACACTGGAAGAAACCATACAGAAGTTCTAAGAACTTTGAAAGGTTTACAAGCAGGTGGACTAACTGGTTGTGCATGGGACGATGGGGACGAGTTTGTCGGATAAACTATACCAAGTCCTTAAAGACAATGCAAATGAGAAGGGTTTACCCATTATTGAGGGTGAACTCTTCGATGCATTAACAGAAGAATACGGAAGGGAAAAGTTCCGTGAGGTTCTTGCAGATTACATAGAAAAAGAAAGACCCGAATTCCCACTCAAACCTATTTCTCACGAAGAAATGAGAAATACCTTTATTAGACTTCTAGAATATGACGTATGGAAGTTTATATATCCACACGAAAATTTAGAACAAGAAGTTGTAGAAAAGTATGACGATTACAAATATCCATATTCAGAATGGGGTCATGGAATGGTCAATGCACCTTCTACTTTTAATGATGCAAGTGATTACTTTATGCAACACTTAAGACTTGCTTGTGATTCATATGGTCATAGAGCTCCATTGAATGCATTCAAAGAATCAACTGCACAACAACTTAAATCACCATTGGGTGCAATATGGAGAGGTGTAAATGATATCAAAAAAGAAATATCTACAGGAGTAGACGGACAAGAAATAGTTAAGTTAGTAGGTGGTTCACTTAAAGAAGACACTTACAGAATGGCATTTAGATTGGGTGCCTATATTGCAACACAATTCAAACCAGTTGTTGCAAAATGTTTTTATGAAATGACTAATGCAAAAACAGTTTTGGATACCAGTTGTGGTTGGGGAGATAGACTATGTGGATTCTTTGCAACCAAAGGAACAGAAATCTATATTGGTTGTGACCCGAACCCAAACACTTTTGAAGTGTATAAAAAACAATGTGTAGAATATGAAAAGATTCTTACAGGTCATGCACCAAAGATTACAGAAACCAAAGATAAGTTTATGTCAGTTGGTGAGAAGAGAGTTATAATCTATAGAAGTGGTGCTGAGGATATTCCTTATGGTCAGTTCCCACCAATAGATTGTGCATTCACTTCACCACCTTATTTCTCTACAGAAACATATAACAAAGGTGGAGAACATGAAGAAGACCAATCATGGAGTAAGTTTTCAGAATATGATTCTTGGAGAGATGATTTCTTTTTACCAGTTTCTTCAAAATCATTCGAAGTGTTATCAGAGAATGGACACTTATTGATAAATATAATGAACCCAAAGGTTAAGGGAAAAATGTTTCCTTCGTGTGACGAAGTTGTAGATTTACTCAGACCATATTTCAAAGGTCAGATTGGAATGAGAATTATGCAACGACCTCAATCTTCTGAATCATTCTTAGAGAAATGGTCAGACGTGAAAGGTGATAGTGACGACAATCAAGTATCAGATAAAGAAGGAATCGATAGAACTGCAATGCAAGATTTCATGAAAAAATTATACATGGAAAATGTATGGTGGTTCTCAAAAGAGGATAAGGATTTATTCTTACCTAATAGAAGAAATACATTGGAGAGTTTTTTTGGATAGTATAACACCATTATTTGACGAGGGAGTTTATTGTGTCGTAGACAATAACAAGCTTGATATGTCGGGTATTCAAATTCTCAAAGGAGAATGGAAGGACGTTATCTATGTTTATGGTAAAGTTGGATTCGAAGAAGGAAAACCAAACATAAATTTTCAGAGAGATATTGTTGTTGTTCCCGAAAATCATGACTTAGACGAACTCCTAAATAATAAGGAATTAAATAACCTTATGGGTGATATACTCGTAGAATTACTACAGGAACAAATGAGGAAAGAGAATGAACAAGGAATTACTGAAGGAACAGATTAAAAGACACGAAGGTGAAGTTTTAGAAATTTACGAAGACTCACTAGGATATTTAACGTTTGGTGTTGGACACTTAGTTAAAGAAGACGACCCCGAATACGGACAACCAGTCGGAACACCAGTTTCACAAGAGAGAGTAGACGAAGTTTACGAACATGATTTTGAGAAACACTTAAAAGAAACTATACACTTGTATACAACAAAAGGTGGTTCAGAAGCTGGATTCCAAACACTACCCGAAAACATTCAACACGTATTAGTCAATATGACTTTCAATTTAGGTATCACTAGATTTGGTAAGTTTAATAATATGTGGAAAGCAGTTATCCAAGAAGATTGGTTAAAAATGGGTGAGGAAATGGAAGACTCACGTTGGTTTGGACAAGTAGGAAGAAGGTCAGTAGAACTACAAGAAATGGTGTGGAAACATGCCTAAAGTTCAGTGTATCAGACTCGATACAGGAGAAGTGATAATCGGGTTTGTAGATAAAACACTATGGGGTGATTACAAAATCCAAGAGGCACAACTTTGTATTACAGACGTGCAAGACGGAAAGTTTGAAGTAAAACTTGCACCATGGATTCCATATGCAAAAGAATATAACTTTGTTATTAACAAAGATTTAGTGCAAACAGTTTTTGAACCAAGACCACAATTAGAAACAAATTTTAAGGTTGCAACTGGTAATAATAACCAAAGAGGTAAATAATGAAAGATATGACTAATGATATTTTGAAAGGTGTTGTTGCACACGCTGACGGAAAGATTGCAAAACACAAAACTAACATTTTAGTTCAATGTAAAAATTCAGTAGGAGTCGCAGAACATGGTGACCACATTGAAACAATCGAAAAAGAACTAGAACAAATTGCACATTACGAAGATTTAAAAGACGTAGTAAGAAAACATTTCTCAGAATATACCGACAAAATCACATTGACAGAATAACCCCGATTGTAGTATAATAACTACATGGATTTCTATACAAATGTTTGTAGGACTAGGGACAAGATTCTAGTCAAGGGTTATAAGAACGGGAAACAACAAAAACTTTCTGTTGCATATAGACCCAATCATTTTATTCCTTCAAAGAAAGGAGAAACCCCATTCAAGAGTTTAGACGGAAGGTCACTGGAAGCAGTGAACCTCAACTCTATGGGTGGTGCAAGAAAGTTCAGAGAGAGATACAGTGGTGTCGAAGGATTCGAAATCCATGGATACGACAGATATATCTACACTTACATTGCAGATAAATTTCAAGGTGATATCAAGTGGGACTTGAAACACATAAAGATTGCAACACTTGATATTGAGTGTGAGTGTGAAGACGGATTCCCCGAACCAATCTATGCAAATGAAAAGGTCAATGCAGTATCAATCAAACCTATTGGTGAAGATACACAAGTGTTTGGTATCGGCCCTTGGGAACACAACAGAACAGACGTAGTTTATCACAACTGCAAAAACGAATCAGAACTCTTACTCAAGTTTATAAAATACTGGAGAACAGAAAACTTTGATATCATTACTGGTTGGAATGTAAACAGTTTCGATATCACATATCTTTGTAATCGTATCGACAGAATACTTGGTGAAGGAGAACACAAGAAACTTTCACCATGGAATCAATGTGACGTAAGAGAATTCCACTCAGGTTTTGGTCAGAAACAAATGATATTCAATCTTTATGGTATCAATGTTCTTGACTATCTTGAACTCTATCGTAAACACACTTTTGTAAATCAAGAATCATACAAACTAGAAAACATTGCACAAGTAGAACTTGGTAAAGGTAAGATTGATTACTCAGAGTATGGTAATCTACATACACTATACAAACAAGACTATGGAAAGTTCTTAGACTATAATGTCAAAGACGTTGTCCTTGTTGAAGAACTAGAAGAGAAACTAGGACTGATTGAATTGACTTGTGCAATGTCATACAATGCAAAGTGTAATTACAATGACACTTTCGGAATGGTGAAGTATTGGGAAACCATAATCTACAATCACCTCAAAGAACAAAACATTCAGACACCACCACAAAGACTGAAGACTGGTAATGATAAGACACACCAAATCGTTGGTGCATATGTCAAAGACCCAATCGTTGGAGGTCACAACTGGGTAGTGTCATTCGACTTGAACTCACTGTATCCTCATATTATTATGCAATACAATATCTCACCTGAGAAAATGGTAAAAGGAAACAGACAAGATATCAACGTAGAAAGAATGTTAACCAAACAAGCAGACTTATCTTATGTTTATCAATGTGGAAATACAGTCACACCAAATGGTGTAATGTATACAAAAGACAAACAAGGATTCCTTCCCGAACTTATGGAGAAACTCTATGACGAGAGGAAAGCTTGGAAGAAGAAAATGATTGCATATCAGATTGAACGTGAAGATTGTAAAGAACTAAAACGTAAAAGAGAACTTGATACACTTATCAAACGTGCATACAACAATCAACAGGTTCGTAAGATTGCACTTAACTCAGCATATGGTGCTCTTGCAAATCAATACTTTGCATTCTTTTCTATTGACCTTGCAGAGTCAATCACTACTAGTGGTCAGTTGATTATCAAGTGGTCAGAGAAAACTATTAATGAATTCCTAAACAAAACACTTGGGACAGAGAACGAAGACTATGTGATTGCAATGGATACTGATTCAGTCTATATCACTATGGACAAATTGGTTAAACAAGTTTTACCCGAAGAAACAGACAAGACTAAGATTGTGGATTTCCTAAACAAATCTGAAGGAATGATTGAACAGGTTCTTGCAAAAGGATTCAAAGAACTTGCAGAATACACCAATGCATTCCAACAGAAAATGCAAATGGGACGTGAGGTGATTGCAGACAGAGGTATATGGACTGCAAAGAAAAGATATATTCTAAATGTTCACGACAACGAAGGTGTCAGACTTGCAGAACCTAAACTCAAAATGATGGGAATTGAAACTGCAAAATCTTCTACACCTCAATGGGTCAGAACAAAACTAACAGAAGCCTTAAAGGTGGTTATGAATGGAACTGAACAAGAATTGTGGGAGTTCGTAGAGAATGCACGTAAAGAATTCAGAAACCTTCCACCCGAAGAGGTTGCATTTCCAAGAGGTGTAAAGAATCTTGCACAATACTCTTGTCCAACAAACATTTATTCTAAAGGAACACCAATTCATGTTCGAGGTTCTCTACTACACAACCATTTATTGAAATCCAAGAACCTCGACATGAGATATGAAATGATTAAGAACTCAGATAAGATTCGTTTTTCATATCTCACAACACCAAACCCAATCAATGAGAATGTAATATCATTTATCAGTTCACTTCCTAGAGAACTAGATTTACATAGATTCATTGATTATGATATGCAATTCGATAAAGCATTTACAGAACCATTGAAGAATATCGTAAACTTAATTAACTGGAATGTAGAACCAGTTGCAAGTTTAGATTCATTTTTTGGATAAATAACTATAATGGCATATAGTAAAGAAGTAGTAGAACGATTTGAGTCAGTTCTAAATAACCCCGAAAAACATGCTGTTGGAAGATTCGACCCCAACGACCCTATGGTTGCAACAGGAATGGAAGGAGCTCCAGCATGTGGTGACGTTATGAAACTTCAATTGAAGTTAGACCTAGACGAAAGAATCATTGACGTAAAATTCAAAACCTATGGGTGTGGAAGTGCAATTGCAAGTTCCACTACTTTTGTAGAAATGTTAAAAGGTAAAACTATAGAAGAAGCAAAACTTATCAAAGATAAAGACATTGCAGATATCTTAGATTTACCACCAATTAAATTGCATTGTTCTGTTCTTGCAGAAGGTTCGATTAGAAGAGCTATCGAAGACTGGGAACAGAAATCTGCACATAGGAAACACAATCAAAATGTATGAGTATAAAGTATCAGTAGTAAAAGTGGTCGATGGTGACACTGTAGACGTAGATATCGATTTAGGATTCGGTATGGTTTATAAAAAACAACGTGTTAGAATGTTAGGAATCGACACGCCAGAATCTAGAACTAGAGATTTAACCGAAAAGAAATTTGGTAAAGCAAGTAAAAAACATCTCAAAAAACTATTAGAGGAGTGTGAAAGTGTATCCCTTGTATCACATGATAAAGGAAAATTTGGTAGAATATTGGGTGAATTATATGCTCACCATATCGAAGGACACCCAGTCTTCGGACACAAAGTTAACATAAATGAACAAATGATTTTAGATTACCATGCAGTAAAATACACTGGTGGTAATAAAGAAGAAATCGAAGAAGGTCATTTAAAAAACAGAGAAAAATTAATCCAATTAGGTGAGGTAGTATTATGATTATAACACCTATGGATTGTTTCTATATCTTAATGATTGGTGTAATCTTTGCATTTATCATACACTTAGAAGTCAAAGTATCTTCCTTAGTTTCTATGATGGAAGAACATGTCAGAATAGACGACAGACTTTGTGATATTTCTAAAAAATTAGACGAAACCCACTAGACAAAATCTAACATAGATACTATAATGTATATAAACATTATGGAGAAGTGTTATGTCATTTATTAAAGACTTAGTGAAATCCTCGGGAAACGAGTATGCAAATATCGTTTCTGAAGGGGTTGCAGCTGGAGACGTAGATACCTTTGTTGATACAGGTTCTTATGTCTTCAATGCATTACTCAGTGGTTCACTTTATGGTGGACTTCCTAAAAACAAAATTACTGCAATCGCAGGTGAATCAGCAACTGGTAAAACATTCTTTGCATTAGGAATGGTCAAACAGTTTCTAGAAGATAATCCTGAGTCTGCAGTTATCTACTTCGAATCCGAATCAGCAATCAGTAAACAAATGATTGAAGAGAGAGGAATCGATTCAAACAGAATGGTTATCGTGCCTGTGGTCACTGTTCAAGAATTCAGACAACAGGCAATATCTATACTTGATAAGTATCTCGAAACTCCAAAAGATAAAAGACCACCTATGATGATGTGTCTTGATTCACTTGGAATGTTATCGACTACTAAAGAAATCGAGGATACTGCAGCGGGTAAAGAAACTCGTGACATGACTCGTGCTCAAGTTGTTAAAGGTGCATTCAGAGTTCTAACACTTAAGTTAGGACGTGCTGGTGTTCCTATGATTGTGACTAATCACACTTATGACGTGATTGGTTCAATGTTCCCACAAAAAGAAATGGGTGGTGGAAGTGGTCTTAAATATGCAGCCTCTTCAATTATCTATCTTTCTAAGAAGAAAGAAAAAGAAGGAACAGAAGTCATTGGAAATATCATTCATTGTAAGAATGCAAAATCAAGACTTACAGTTGAGAACAGAATCGTAGACGTAAGATTGTCATACGATAGTGGTCTTGATAGATACTATGGTCTTCTAGACCTTGCACTTGCAAGTGGTATCTTCAAGAAGTCTTCAACAAGAATTGAATTACCAAATGGTAAAACAGAGTTTGGTAAAACTATTAACAACAACCCCGAGAAATACTTTACTGATGAAGTAATGGAAAGACTCGAAAAGGTCGTAGAAGGATACTTTAAATATGGAAACGAGAATAGAACAGACAATACTGAAGAATCTGATTCAGAGTGAAGAGTTTACACGGAAGTGTGTCCCTTTCATTAAATCAGAGTATTTTGCCGATACTGAAGAAAGAACTGTATTCAATGAGATATATGATTACTTTCAGAAGTATACTAAACCACCAACAGTAGAAGCACTTCTCATAAACCTTGATAACAATACCTCATTGAATGAGAATATTGCAAAAGGTTCAAAAACTATTGTTGAGAAAATTGGTAATGAGAAAGACCAAACCCCTAGTGATTGGTTAATAGACGAAACAGAGAAATGGTGCAAAGATAGAGCAATCTATATTGCAGTCATGGACTCTATCGAAGTTATAGATAAAAAATCACAAAGGTCTACTGGTGAAATACCTGAGTTATTGAAGGACGCACTTTCCGTGTCCTTTGACACTCATATTGGACATGATGTGTTAGAGGATACAGACGAAAGATTTGAGTTCTATCATACGGAAGAAGAGAAGATTCCTTTTGATTTAGAATACTTCAACAAAATTACAAAAGGTGGTCTACCTAATAAAACACTTAACATTGTTCTTGCTGGAACAGGTGTTGGTAAATCATTGTTTATGTGTCACCAAGCAAGTTCTTGTTTAATGATGGGTAAGAATGTTCTCTATATTACACTAGAAATGTCAGAGGAAAGGATTGCAGAAAGAATTGACTCTAACACTATGAACATTCCTATGAAAGAACTTCCCGACTTATCTAAGAAAATGTATGATAAGAAGGTTGAGAAACTCAAAAACAAAACAAAAGGTAAATTGATTGTCAAAGAATATCCAACTGCAGCTGCTCATGTTGGACACTTCAGACACTTATTACAAGAATTGGATATCAAAAAAGACTTTCAACCCGATATAATTTTCATAGATTATCTAAACATATGTGCTTCCCATAGAATCAGGCCAGGCAGTGGTGCAAACTCATACACATTGGTGAAGAGTATTGCAGAAGAACTCAGAGGTCTTGCAGTCGAATATGACGTTCCATTGGTAAGTGCAACACAAACAACCCGAAGTGGTTATGGTTCCACGGATATTGGACTCGAAGACACTTCGGAATCTTTTGGACTGCCTGCAACTGCAGACTTAATGTTTGCATTGATTACTAGTGACGAACTAGAAGAACTAGACCAACTCGTAGTCAAACAGTTAAAGAATCGATACAATGACCCTACAATCTTCAAAAGATTTGTGATTGGTATTGATAGAAGTCGTATGAAACTCTATGATTGTGAACAAGAAGCACAAGAAGAGTTATTCGATAGTGACGATTATGATGATGATACACCAGTGTTTGATAGAAACAGAGGTGCAGAAAAATTCAATGATTTTAAAGTTTAAAAACCCACTTTACAGGACACATAAATAATGGTATACTGGTAAGTTAGATTATGAAAAAGACCCTTAAAAGTCAAGACGTGATATCCTCTATCTCAGAGAAGATAGAATTAAAGAAGGCCTTAAGACAGGCACGTTCAGATAAAGACAAGAAAGAAATCGATAAAATATCTAAAAAAATTAATAAAATAGAAACAAAATTGTCTTCCTCACCCCTTTCAAAATCCTAAATAATAGTATAAAATCACGGAGATACTATGTCTAGAGCAGACTCAAAAACACAACTTCAAACTTTACTTGCAAATGCGCAAAAAGAAATTGATTGGGAATCCAATGTGAATGGTGATTACAACATGTGCAACACCACAGCTCCTTATTCTACAAGGGTTGATTACACTGGTATAGACGGATATAAAGGTTGGTTAATACAGTGGCAGTCCGATAACTCAGGTGTTAGTTATGACGCAGATTATAGTTTTACTGATACACGTTGGAGAGATAAGTCAAACGAAGAGAAAGACCAGTGGTTTGCACATGCTCATAAAGAACGTGTGACAGACGCTGTTGTTCCTAACATTGACGGATTAAACACTCATAAAGCAACATTACAATCAGACCTTGACGATTTAATCGCAGGTGAAGACGCTGGTGATGTTGACCGAGTTTCAGGTTAAAAATTCCCATAAATAGTAGTATTACCACCAAGATTGTGGTATAATTACTATTATGGGTGCAAAAAATCTACATTTAGAACACTTAGAAGACGAGATAATCAATCAAGGTATTGACGGAGGTCGTGGGGCTATAAACTTCTTACAGGGTCTTAGGGACATGTTGAAGGGTAATTCCAATTCAGGTGTTAATATGACTGTAAAGTGGGACGGAGCTCCTGCTATCTTTTGTGGATTACACCCCGAAACCAATCAATTCTTTGTTGCAAAGAAATCACTCTTTAACAAAGAACCCAAATTTTACACTTCAGAATCAGAAATCAAAAATGCAAGTGAGTTATCAGGAACACTTCAGGAAAAGTTCTTGACTTCATTCCAGTGTTTGTCTAAACTATCTTGGAATACAATACTTCAAGGTGATTTAATGTATACCAACGATAAGAAAATGCAGAAGATTGACGGGAAATCCTTTGTCACATTTCAACCTAACACAATCATGTATGCAGTTAATACAGAATCAGACTTAGGTAAAAAGATTGCAAAATCTAAAATGGGAATAGTGTTTCACACTACTTACACTGGTGGAACTATAGAAGACTTATCTGCAAGTTTCGGTGCTAACATATCCAAACTAGGAAACAGTTCAGACGTATGGATTGACGATGCAACTTATAAAGATGTCAGTGGTAAAGGTTCAATGACTGCAAAAGAAACACTTGCACTTACACAAGAGTTATCTAAAACAGGTAAAGCTTTCCATGGAATCAAAAGAAAAGACTTAACTAAGTTCATGGAAATACAAGGTGAAATACTTAGAAAAGGTTCAGGTGCAAGTTATAAAACATATTGTAATACACTTATTAGAGGTGGTTCATACAAACCAACTTACGAAGGATATATGAAACACTTCGAAGGATATTGGGAAGAGAAAGTAGTTGGTAAAGTAAAACAAGAAAAAACAAAAGCAATCAAAAGAGAAATCGGTGAACAACTTTATAACGAACTTAGAAGTTTAAAGAAAATGATTCAGAATCTTACTTCATTTATGGGACACTTGGTCGTTGCAAAACAACTTATCATAAATGCACTAAATAGAGTAAAGAGTATCGGAACTTTCAAAAAGACTGCAAATGGTTTTGAAGTGGTCAATCCCGAAGGATACGTTGCAATCGATAAAACAGGAAGTGCAGTCAAACTCGTAGATAGAATGGAGTTTGCATATAATAACTTTACTGCACAAAAGAATTGGGATAAGTAATGAAAACGTTTAACGGATTTTTAGTAGAGGCAAAAGAGAAAGGTGCAGTATTTACCTTTGGTCGTTTCAATCCACCTACTACAGGTCATGCAAAGTTAGTAGATAAACTTAAAAAAGAATCAAGAGGTGATGACGTTCTGTTATTCACTTCACACTCCAACGACAAACAAAAGAATCCACTCAATCATAGAGATAAAATTAAATACCTTAGAAACTTCTTTGGAAAGATTGTTGCAGACGTAAACGCAAGAACAGTATTCGAGATTGCAACAGAATTACATAAAAAGAAATACACTAGAATCAAAATGGTTGTTGGGTCAGATAGAGTGAGAGAGTTTGATACACTTTTAAACAAATATAATGGTGTAAAAGCAAGACACGGATTCTATAAGTTTGACGAAATCAATATAGTATCAGCTGGTGAACGTGACCCTGATGCAGATGATGTCAGTGGAATGTCTGCAAGTAAACTCAGAGGATATGCAGAAGCAGGTGACTTTGATAATTTCAAACAAGGTGTTCCTACAAAGAATAAAGGATTAGTTCAGAAACTTTATAACGATATCCGTAAAGGAATGGGTATTGCAGAATCAACACTACCACACTACATGGTCGAAGATTTGATAGACGAAGGTGTTTACGACCCAGGCACCTTTAAAGCAGTTTTCCTAATGGGTGGGCCAGGTTCAGGTAAATCAACAGTTGTGAAAAAACTAGGATTGACTGCACTTGGTTTAAAAATGGTTAACACTGATAAAGCATTCGAAACAGGATTAAAGAAAGCAGGATTAGGATTAGATTTAAGAAACATGCCTGCAGATTTACGTGACCCAATTAGAAAACGTGCGAAAGATATCACCAAAAAGAATATGGATTCATATATCAACAACAGACTTGGAATGATATTTGACACTACAAGTGCTGATTCAAACAAGATTAAGAACTACAAAAAAATGTTAGATAAAATCGGATACGAATACAAAATGATATTCGTTAGTGCAAGTCTTGAAAATGCACAAAAGAGAAATGAAATGCGTGCAAGAAAATTACCACCTGAAATAGTTAAAAAGGATTGGGAAGCTTCTAGAAAGAATGCAGATTTATTTAAATCTATGTTTAAAAAAGATTTTGTTGAAGTGACAAATGACGATGATATTGGAACACTAGAGAAGAAAGCAAACAAACTCTATGCAAAATTATTGGGTTGGTCTTCTTCATTCCCTAAAAACAAACTTGCACTTGCATGGAAACAAGCAGAGTTAGACGCAAAAAGGTCATAAATAGTATTATGTATTACGAATTAATAATAGAAAAGTTGAGAAAAACCCAACAGGATAAAGATATCGAGGGCAAGAAAGGAACTCAACCTAAGAAATATTATGCAAAAGACGCAGACGGGGACGAAATGTCTAAGTCTACAAAAGATAAACGTGCAGCTCACTTTGCCAAAAACGCAAAGAAAGATGACGATAATGATAATGCATATGAACCTGCTCCAGGCGATAAGTCTGCAGAAACTAAACCTTCACAACACACTAAGAAGTATAAGAAAATGTTCGGAGAGAATGCAGACACTTCACTAAAGAAAAAAGCAGAGAAGACTGGAATGCCTTTTGGTATTCTAAAACAAGTCTATAATCGTGGAGTTGCAGCTTGGAAATCAGGTCACAGGCCTGGAACTACACCTGAACAATGGGGACATGCACGCGTGAATTCCTTTGTGACTAAATCAAAAGGAACATGGGGTGGTGCAGACCAAGACCTTGCAAGAAAAGTTAGAGGTGAAGAATACTCACCAGTTGTAGAAGAGTCAATTGATATCAAAAAACAATTAAAGAAAGTTAAAGGTCTTACAAAGAAACAAGCACAAATGTTAGCAACATTACCTTCACCAGTAGTGACTCAATTAGTTCAACAATTATCAAATTTAGTTATGGGTGAAGATATCAAAGAAGGTAAATACGTTGCACCAAGACTTGAAGTGTTATCTTATGTCTTGAAAATGATTGAAAAGAAAGTCACCAAAGAAATAGAAAAGAATCAAGAACGTGGAATTGCAATTATAAATCAATTAGGTTCATACGTAAATGCAAAAGTCACTGATAAGAAACAAAAGGATAATAAACTATTCCTTAAGTTTGGTGATAATTTAGAAGGTAATGATTTACAAGAAACCAATGCAGCCGAAGACGCTGCAATTCTAAAAGCAAAACAAGTTGAAGAACTTGAAAGAATGAAAAATAGACACATTGAAGAGTTAGAAGCACTTCAAGATAGACACGAGAGAGAAACAGAGAAGGTCAACAAACAGAAAGAAAAAGAAACTCTCAACAAACAAATTCAAGCAAAACGTGACGCAGAAAGAAAAGCTGCAGAGAAATCACAACAATCTGAAGAAAGAGATTACAAAAAAGAGTATGCAAATTATCACTCTAAACCCGAACAAATTAAAAGACGTGCAAAAAGAAATGAAGCACGTAGAAGTCTAAAAGATAGAAAAGATATAAAAGGAAAGGACGTTCACCATAAAGATAACAATCCTATGAATAATGATAAGTCTAATCTTTCAGTTGTATCACAAAACTACAACAGAAAGGAACCAAGACTAAGAAAATTGAAAGAGAAAGGACTACTTCCAAATGGCAGGAAATAAACACGACAACGGAGTTCACGAACAGGGAACAGACGAAACTAGGAAAGCATATCAAGAAGATACGCCTGGTCAAAAAGTAGAGAAATACGTTAAAGAGAATCAAAAAGCATATCACAATTCAAAGAAAACATTCTCTCAAATTGCAATAAACGAAACACTCGATACACTTCAACAGGAAAAAATTAACATACTAGACAATCCATTTCGTTTGGGTTCAATGATGTATTTTGAAACAATTAATGAAGTCCGTAGATTAGTTGCAGAAGACCGATATAAACTCACTGAAGTAGATAAGAACATTTTAGATACAGATATAGGGGATTTCGAAGTATATGAAGGGGAGTTAGTCCCACTTGATTGTCCACAATACGAATTAATCGAAGCAGAAGAACCCGAACTCAACAGTCCTAAGAAGGGAGGCCCAAAGAAATACTATGTGTATGTTCGTGACCCCCAAACAAAGAAAATCAAAAAGGTCACATGGGGTGACACTACAGGTTTAAAAGTCAAATTAGGAAACGAAAAAGCAAGAAAATCCTTTGCAGCTAGACATAAATGTTCACAACAAAAGGATAAGACTACTGCATCATATTGGGCATGTAGATTACCTTATTATGCAAAACAATTAGGTCTTAGTGACGGAGGAAACTTTTACTGGTAAGGAGTATATAATGTTAGTAAGTGAATACTGGGATAATGACAGAAGAGCAGTTATCCGAAAAGAAAAAGAAGGATTCGAAGTTGACCTTTTCAAAAACAACTACAAAGAAACAAGAAAAGTCCACAATCATTCTGAATCATATGCAGAAGACGTTGCTGAGAACTTTGTCCAAGGGTTATTTGACATAGAAGAGGAAGGAAGTTTCTATGGATATAAAGAAAAAACAGACAATTTTGACCCTGAAGTAGATGACTAGACCATATATTGATACAGAACATACCCAACACGGGACAGGTGTTAAATACGTCATTAGAACGTTTCTAAGGGACGTAGACGAACAAGAATTGGTATGGCATAGGGACGATAGTAATAGAACTGTTCATGTTTTAAGGGGTTCAGGTTGGAAATTACAGAAAGATGACGAACTTCCTTTAGATTTAGAAACAGGAAAAGATTATTACATATTAAAAGACGAATATCATAGATTATTAAAAGGTGAAGAGGATTTAGTCCTCAGAATAGAGAATGGAACCTAATCTTTGTCTTGATTGTGGATTGTGTTGTAGTGGAGTCATGTTTAGAGGACTTACTTTAGAACAAAATGAAGTAAGAAAGTTCTCTAGACCAGTCAAACACACGTATGACCTAATTCCTACACATACAATTTACAAGACTAAAAACAGGATTGCATATCCGTTTGAGGCAGGTTGTGAACACCTACAAAAGGATAATAAATGTAAGATTTATGAGGATAGGCCTGGAAACTGTCAAAGATATGAGTGTCCAATGTTGATAAGATATAGGAACAAAGAAATCTCTTATGAGGTTGCACTAAATAAAATTAAGAGAATTAAGGAATTGAAGGTGACTTCACTTAAAGTGTTAGGATACCCTGATAAAATTCAAGCAATAATGAAGGCGTGACCTTTTAAATATTATAAATAATACTGTTATGAGTTATAAGTCAGAAAACTGGAAAGAGAAACTAGAACAAGTTCGTGGACACATTGCCTTAAAGGAAGGGAGTGTAGAGAAGTCTGCAGACGAGATTCTTAACGACCAAATCGAAGAAGAACTTTCAACTTTCTTCCAAGAAGAAGAGGTTATTGAAGAAGAATTAGTTCTTGAAGCTTCAATGGGTGACATGATTAAGAAAGTATTCAATACAGATAGTGAAACAGAATCACTAGGTATTGCAAAACTTCTTAGTATGACTGATGTTAAAGTTGCACTTGCAATGCAGAAACAAAATCCTAGTGGATTTAAGAAGACTACATTCAGTATGGGTGCAGACAATAAACAAAGAGACATGATTAAGGATAAAGACCTTATGAAAATGTTCAAGAAAGCAGGAGTCAAACCACTCAAAGACGAAGTTGAGATTCAATCAGAAGAGTCAATTGAAAAGACTACAGAAAAACTCGTAGAAAGAAACATGTTAGGTCGTCTTGCAAAACAGTTAAGACTTAACGAAGAAGGTAAACAAAAAATGTTTGCATATTTTGAAAAAGGGGAATTAGAACAATGATACACGACCTACCTAAATCACTCGTAGAAGATTCAAGAAAGATTCTAGAGGGTTCAAAAGAATACCAAGAGTTCTTTAAGAAAGCATTAAAGAAATTTGGTGTAGACTCACCAGCTGATTTTAAATCAGACGAAGAAAAGAAAAAGTTTTTTGACTATGTAGATAAGAACTACAAAGGTGAAAAAGAAGAACAAGTTTCAGAAGGAAGTTGTGATTCCTCTAAGAAGAAAAAATATGAATACGTAGAATTAGACGAAGCTAAGGTTTCATTCGTATTTCATGACAAAGCAGAAGCAAAACAATTTGCAACTAAAGTTAAGAGTTTTGTCGACAATGTAGAAATCCAAAAGATTGCTTCAGTTGGTCAATTCAACGTTATACTTACAGGGGAAAAAGAAGGTTTCAAGAAAGCAGTCGCAGTTGCTGTTAAAATGTCAGGGGAATAATCATGAACCTATTCCACGAAGCCAAGAAAGTATTAGATAAGGACGGGAAAGTCAATGCACTCGGCCCTTACGGAAAACAAAAACTTACAGGTCGTGAGATTCAAACCTATTTCCGTAGAAATAAAGTCAAAGATAAAACAGTCAGAAAAGCAGTAGAGGTTGCATTAGACCTCGGTGGTGCAATGGATATAGCAATCAAAGCTATCAAAGACTATTACGGAAACAAAATCCTAAAAGCAAAAGAAGTTCAGTATGCACTTAAGTTCGCAAACGAAGAGAACTTCAAAGATTCATTCGAATTACTAGACGAGAATTACAAAGACGTAATCAAAATGTATCCAAGAGATAGAGATTGGAAAAAACTCGTATCAAAGTATAGACGTGACATTGATAAATTCAGAAACAACAATAAAGATTTACCTAAGAAAGTCGAAGACGACTTAATCTCATGGGCATTAGACGCAGGTGAGATTAGTAATAAAGGTGAAGTAGAAGACTTCATAGATGCAATTCTAAATGAGTCAACATTATCAGAAGGTAAAAACCTTATGCCTGATATCCAAAAGATTGTTGACACTAAAGGTGCAAAAAAAGTTGGTGGTATAATGATTGATATGTTTACTGCTTCAATGATTAACCAAATCTACAACAAAGTAAACGACAAAAACAAACAGAGAATGGAGAAATCCAATATCTCTACACTTGTTGACCTTGCACAAAGAATGATGCAGAAAATGGGTGACAACTTAGGTGAAGGTAAAGGAACAGACATATTTAAAAAGTATAATAAACTAATCGGTAGACTTTCTGATAACGAACAGTCAGAAATATTAGATGCATTATACACTATGAACACTCAATCAGGTAGAAGATACAAAGAAGCATTCGGTAAAGTCAAAGAACTTTTAAACATGGACTACACACCTGAAGGTGTAAACCTACAAGAAGGAACATGGGCAGTTCCCGATTCATATCCAAAATTAGTAAAACTACAAAAGATTTTAAATACAAAGAATATTGCAAAAGACGCTAAAACAGTTTTTAAATTTACAGATATGATTTATGACATTTTTGGTGACGATTCATTCTTTGATAGACTCGGAGTATTAGAAGTTATCTCCAAAGGTGGAGAACGTGACCAATACGATGGTGAAAAACGTAGTGAAGAATATATCAAAAAAGCACATGAGTATGCAAAGAAAAATGGACTCAAAGCTGGTATGGATATGAATGAATTACTCAAGAAATACTTATCAGATTGGACTGGTGGTGATATGAAATTCAAGGGAAATAAAATCGTTCAAATGCCTAGAGAATGGTATTTCAAAGATAACCCTGAACATTCACCTGATAATGCACCAGTAAAAGCAACTCTAAAACAAGGTGATAACGTGCAAGAAAGATTCAAAGGATTCGACAAATTACCAAGGGGTAGAATGAAAAGACCTAGAGGTGGTTCAATCAAAGCAGAAGCAGTATCAAGAGCTCAACAAGCTGCAATTGCAATCTCTAAGAAAGAAAAAGAGAAAAAAGAATCAGTTATGGATTCATACAGAAAAATGTGGGAATCTGAAAACCTTGAAGAGAAAAAAGAATTCAAACAAAGTGATATCGATAAAGTTGCAAAACTTACCGATAGAAACGAACACACTAAATCACTTGTTCACATTGCAAAAGTAATGGGTGACAAAGATTCATTTAAAAAATTACAACTAATTGACAAATTACATAACGAGTATGGTCATTTACATTCAGGTCTTAAATCTATGAGAGATGAAGTCTATCAAGACCTTAAAGACGGAATGAAGAAGTATTCTAATGGTCAAGACATGTATGGAGCTACATAATGTCTAGAAAACTTATAGAAGATTCAAAGAATATCCTTATCAACGAGGTTCAAGAAAAAGAAGTCAAGATGATGAAAGCATTGTCTAAAGACATGCAAAAAGTCTTGAAAGGATATCAAAAGATTGTAAAATCAGGTGATAAAACATTATCTGATAAACAATACAATTATGAATACGAAACAGTTTTAAAAGCAAGAGATACAATCATTCAAATGATTGGTCGACTTGAAACCAAAATGATAACCCAACAGAAAATGAGGGGAGAGGAAGTTCAATTAGACGAGAAACTTGGATACAGTGGTAATTACCAACAGAAAAGTAAGTATGACGGAAAGGAGTTTAACAAAACAAAAGAACTCAAAACAGTTTATAAAATCCAAAATGCATTGGTAAAATTAGACAAAATACATTCAGACTTACAGTATCCTAATACAGTAGACGCTGTTAATGGTATATGGAAACCTATAAACGATGCATACTTGGGTTGTTTAAAGTATGCAGAAGAGATTAAAAAGGGTTCATATGACGGGGAAATCGACATAGACTCATAATGGATAGAATAGACGCAAGATACAGAACGTTTAAAGAGAAACTTAAGAAACTCGGATACGTTAAAGCAGACGCAAAAAAAGTCAATGCAGTCATGGAAAAGATTGGTGACTTTGGAATGATGTCAGACGCAGGTAATAAAAAGATTGCACGTGCTGTATCACAAGCAAAGAACGAAAAAGATTTAAAGTCAAAGTTGATGAAAATATCAACAATGGCAAAAGGTAAGTATGCCGAAGCAGAGGAAGACGAAGTGTATCAAAGAGCTTTAGATGCATTTCAATCCAAAGCAAAAGGTGTTCAAAACAGACCTGACGCTGCAATATTAATGCAACTTCGTAAGTTTAAAGACGGAACTAAAGATGGTGAGGTCAGAACAGACGATATGAAGAAAATTAAGGTAAAAAATGCAGATGCAGTGAAAGTTCATGACGCTTTAATGTCTGTTAGAGCACCCATTAGGACTAAATACTTACAACTATTACAAAAGGACAAAAAGTCTTTTGAAAAGGCTTTTAAAGCAATCTTAAGGGTTGCATAACAACTAGGAGAAAAACATGGCACTTTGGGGATTATTAGATAACGAAGCTTCTAAACCTAAATATCTAACAGACGCTGATAAAGCGGAATGTTATGGTGCTGATACAGCTGAAGTCGGTGCAAATGCTGGTGTAAATTCTGAAGGTTGGGTATTAAGAAAAGTAGTAGGGTCAAGAACTCAATTTGAAACATTGGTTGCAATGTCTTCAGGTTCAATGGGTGCTGACGTTGCAGACTTTGACGATGACTCAGACGCAGGAACACCTGATATTGATGACGATACAGTATTAGCAGATAGTTAATAGAGGATAAATTATGAAAACATTTAAAAACTTTATCTTGGAAGAGGGTGGAGCTCAGATTCCAACGGATTCTAATGCCTTTTTTGTGGGTGCAGCTGGACTAAGTTCAGAAAAAGTCCCACATGATATAGACGATGCAGACGTTAAGTCTAAGGTTAATGCAATCTTAGGACAAACTGCAGTATCAGAATGGTTGAATCCAAAAGCTGCCGTTGCACAAATGGAAGCAAAACTTTCTCTTTTAGGTTTAAACAAAACTGGTGAAGGTGATTTAGAATTTGCATCTGAATCAGGTTCTTTTGACCTACAATTTAATAGATACGGAGTAGTCACTGGTAAAACAGTTGATACACCTCATGACGAATTCGAGAGGGAAGAAAAAATCGTATCATTAAACGTTAAATACGAACAGAACGAAAACGGAACTTATAAAGTTATCGGTTCTTTAGTTTAAAGTAGTAGGACACGGATTGTCCTATTACTTCCCTTCGGGGACACCTACATAATATAACATGAGTCTATTTGATAAATTAACTGCAAAGAACTTTTCTGCATATGCAATGAAGCATTATGATGACCCTCAGTGTGAAGACATTGAGGACTTCCAAGAAGACCTACGCAGATTCCGATATTTAAAACGTCTATTGCATAGATACCACGAAAATGGAGAACTTCGTGAGCGTCTTATGTTAAATCACCTTATTTGTCTATTCAATGTCTTTGGATACGACCCATGTATGAGAATGTTAGAGTTCAAAATCAAGGACGATAACTACTGGTCTTCCATAAAAACTATGTTATTATACCTAGAATACATAGAAGAAGGTTGGAAAACGGAGATACCTATTGATTTAAATCTTGCAGAACGTTTAAGAGACCTTTAAAAAAACATAAATAGTTCTATGAGAATCGTAGATACACTTATAGTCTTTCGTATATTGAAGATGTTAACAACTCCCTTCAATAAAATGAAGGCATACAAGTTTGGTTTTATTGATAAAGACGGAAATAGAATCAAAAAAATTGAGAATGAAGACGGGAAAATGGTTCCAAATGACCCATTTACCAAAGCAGAGAAAGCTTCACTCACACCTTTACATAGACTTGTATTCAATCTAAAGAAAATCATTGCAAAAGTTCCTTTCGGAAAAACACAATTCGCCTCATATGCAATTGCACTTTTATTACTAAAGGAAGAAGCAGAACTTGACAATGAACAAGGGGAAGAACTATATGAGAAATTCTACAGATATCTAAAAGAACAAGAACTACTCACTGCAGAAACAATCAGTGAGTCAATCAATGTAGGTAAACTAATCGAAGGGGAAACTTATAAAATTAGATTCCCAATCAAAGAACAGGGTGAAATGATACACCAACACAAAGACGAGGTTTACATTGTCAGTGAATATGAAAAGATATATGGTATTCAGACATACATTGGTTATGCAAACACGGAGAGAGTCTTAGTGACTGCAGATGATGTTTATTGAAGCAATACAAGAAATAGATAATCTTACTTTTGCACCACAAAAGGATTTAAAGAAACCCAAGTATAAGAAACTTACACTATGGGACGAAGGTTGGGAAACTATAATGTTAGGAGCTCCACCTAAAGGTCAAAAGATTGTAGACGAACTCAAAGAGATTCAGAAGTTGGTCAGTGGTGCAACACCTGAACAAAAACGTCAATACATAAATTGTGACGAAGACGCCTCATACTATATCAAACAATACATGGACGAAAATGAATTAGAATATAGTCAAGACACTATAGATTTCATTAGGGGTCAATGCAGTCCAGTTATCAAACACCATAAAAATCATTTTAATCGTGCAAGACCATATCAAGTTGCAGAACACTTAGGTATGGAATTCGATAGGTTTAAAACAGACACCTCTAAAACACCTTCTTATCCCAGTGGACACACCACTCAACCTTATGTGATTGGACTATATTACAGTAAAATGTATCCCCAACATAGTGCTGGGATAATGAAAGGTGCAAAGATTAGTGGATTCGGAAGAGTTATCGCAGGTTTACACTATCCTTCAGATTACGAAGCAGGTGTTAAACTTGGAAAAGAATTATTTGAGTTTATGAGAGTCGAAGAGATAAACGAAGACGCACCTATGAACTCAACAGGAGGTGCAATTGCAATGCCTCCTACAATGAAAAAGAAACGTGATAAGAGATATGATACAGATAGCATGTATAAACTCTTAAGACGATACATTTAATAAACTATGAAATTTTTGAATTACCTCGCCCTTTTTACGTCTTTAGGAATAGCAGGCATAGCTGCATATTTCTCTGTTCTTGGGCTTGCAACTATATTCAGTGGTGCATTCTTAGGTATTGTCATTATGGCAGGTGCATTAGAATTTGGTAAGATTGTCAGTGCAGCCTATCTTCACTTGTTTTGGGAAAAACTAAATTACTTTAAGTATTATTTGGTAGTAAGTGTTATAGTGTTAATGTTGATTACCTCATTAGGTATTTTTGGATATCTTGCAAAAGCAAGTTCAGACACTTCATATGCAACTGCTTCAGCACAACAAGAAATCAGTCAGATTGACGGACAAATTCTCAGAGAACAGAACAAAATTACACTATTAGAAGAAAGAATATCAGGTTTAAACTCAGGTGGATTAGACGTATCCGATTCAGTCAATGCACAAATAGAGATTAGAGATGGTGCATGGGATAGAGTTCAAGGGGATATTGACTTTGCACAAGGTCAAATCGATAGTTTAAGAGCTGAATTGACAACACTTGATACTCAGGTAGCGGAACTCAGAAACAGGGGTGTAGAGACGATTACAGTGAACGAGGGAGTGTTTAATGACGAGGTTCAGGTCATTGACTATGTTGCACAAGCAGAGGAATTATATACTTCTCAACAACCTCAAAGAGAACAAATCAGGTCAGATATTAAAGAACAACAGGATAATATAGACAAATATAGGGAGTCTGCTCAGAACACTATAGACACTGCGAATGCAGAAATTAGTAGACTACAAGACCTCTCGACTGGAGATGCAGACGAAAAATTATTAAAAATAGAAGAATACAATAGTCAAATCGATACCATATATGATACAATACAGGTATTGAGAGAGGAAAAGTTCCCCATAGAACAAGAATTGTTGAACTTTGAACGTGAAGTTGGCCCTATACAGTATATTGCAGAGGTCATTTATGGTCAAGAAGAGTCTGTCAAGTATCTTGACAATGCAATTAGATGGGTGATTTTTGCACTTATTTTTGTGTTTGACCCACTAGCAGTGTTATTATTAGTGACTAGTGTTGCACTTATATACAATCCAAGTGGTAAATCTCCAAGAGTTGTTAGAGTTTTGGATAGACCAACAGTGATAAGAGTTCCGAAAAAAACTAAATAAAAGGTTAAATTTAACAGGAGAAACACATGTCAGAAGAAGTAATTTCAGAAGGAATTAGTCTTGCAGATAGAATGACAAGGTTGAATTCAGCAGAACCAGTATTTACTGATGGTGGTCATGCAGAAGGAACCGATGGTTATAATGCAGCGAAGTCTTCATTCGACGCTGCTCATGCAGCTTGGACAACTCAAAAAGCAGAACTACAAGCTGAAATAGACGGCTAAAACCCACTTGTATTTTCTCTCTTTTCATAGTATAATGAATTCATGCTATGGTTAGAGAGAAAATATCTTTCCCGTATTGTTTCACTCGTTGAACAGGGAAAATGGAAAAACGACAATACACTGAATCATCGGTGTCCCTATTGTGGTGATTCCCAAAAAAATCAGTTCAAGGCACGTGGATTCCACTTTACTATAGGACAAAACTTTGTCTATAAATGTCACAATTGTGGTCACTCCACCTCTTCTGTTAATTTTCTCAAAGACCATTTCCCAGTTATTCATAAGGAGTATCTAAAGGAGTGGTTGACTGAGTCAGGTAAGAAACCTAAGAAACCTCAGAAAATGTTGAGTGCAAATGAATTCAAGTTCACTCCAAACAAAGAATTACTAAATATGAAGAAAGTCGATTTGAGTGCAGTAGCCTTTAAGGTGACCGATAAGGTCGATGCACAGGAATTTGTAAAACGTAGACGAATTCCAAAAGAAAGAATTGACGAACTTTGGTTCACACCTCAGGCTCAATCTTTAGGTTTATTATCACCTAAGTATAAGGATAGAGTTTTGGGGAATGACCCAAGAGTTGTATTACCATTCTTAAATGAGAATGGGGAATTAGTCGGTATCACGGGTCGTGCAATTAACGATTCACCCCTCAGATATTTGACCATGAGATTCCTAGATGACGTTCCACTCATCTATAACATAGGAAATGTGGACAAAACTAAAACTGTTTATGTGACTGAAGGGCCTATAGACAGTTTATTCCTACCAAACAGTATTGCAGTCGGTGGTAGTGATTTCAAAAAACTAGATGACTCGTTAAAAGAAAATGCAGTAATCATTTATGACAACGAACCACGAAATGCACAAATAATTAAACAGATAGAAGAGGTAATAGACCTCGGCTATAAAGTGTGCATATGGAATGAAAGAAGAGTGAGTGAGTATAAAGATATTAATGATATGGTAATTGGTGGTTTGAGTCAGAATGAGATAATTGAAATTATAAATTCTAATACTTATAGTGGCCTTTCAGCAAAAGCAAAATTACAGGAGTATAAGAAGATATGAATTCAGACATTAGAGTTGTAAAGTCAGACGGGTCAAAAGTAGAAATCGATTTAGACAAAATCCATAAAATGGTTCATAAAGCCTGTAAGAGGATTACAGGTGTATCAGAGTCATTAGTAGAAATGAACAGTGGTTTACAATTCTATGACGGAATCACAACAAAAGAAATTCAAAAGATACTTGTCAAAAGTGCAAGTGATTTGATATCATTAGAGTCACCAAATTATCAATTCGTTGCAAGTAGATTACTTTTATTTGCAATCCAAAAACAAGTCTTTAATACAAAGTGGAAGGATTCAGAAATCTATCCACCTCTTAAAGATATCATTGAGAGAAACATAGACTACGGAGTATATGACGATGACATATTGAAATGGTATAAGGAAGAAGAGTTAGAAATATTAGACAAATATATCAAACACTCACGTGACCTTACATTTACATATGCTGGATTACAACAAATAGTAGACAAATATCTAGTGCAAGATAGGTCGAGTGGAATGGTATATGAAACCCCACAATTCATGTATATGTTAATTGCTATGACTTTATTTAAAAAGTATAGTGGTGAACTAGGAGACAAAATAGAGTATGTCAAAAAATACTACGACGCAATCTCAACATTCAAAATCAATATCCCAACCCCTATCATGGCTGGAGTTCGAACTCCTTTACGACAATTTGCATCGTGTGTCCTTGTCGATACAGACGACACTCTCGACAGTATCTTCTCAAGTGATATGGCGATTGGAAAATATGTTGCACAAAGAGCTGGTATCGGAATTAACGCAGGAAGAATTAGAGGACTCGGTTCGAGAATTAGAGGAGGTGAAGTCCAACATACGGGAGTTATCCCATTCCTTAAAAAATTTGAGTCAACTGTTAGATGTTGCACCCAAAATGGTGTCAGAGGAGGAAGTGCAACAGTTCATTTCCCAATATGGCACCAAGAAATAGAAGACATTCTAGTATTAAAGAACAACAAAGGAACAGAAGATAATAGAGTTCGTAAACTTGATTACTCAATACAATTAAGTGAACTCTTTTATCAACGTTTCCTAAAGAACGAAGACATTACACTATTCTCACCACATGACGTGGACGGATTGTATGATGCATTCGGAACACCTGAGTTTGACGAATTATATGAGAAATATGAACGTGCAACTTCAGTTCCAAAATCTAAAGTAAATGCAAGAGAATTATTCTCTAGTTTATTGAAAGAACGTGCTGAAACAGGTAGAATTTACATTATGAATATCGACCATAGTAATAGTCATAGTTCATTCAAAGATAAAGTGAACATGAGTAATCTATGTCAAGAGATAACATTACCTACAGACCCTATTCAACACATTGAAGGGAATGGTGAGATTGCACTTTGTATTTTAAGTGCAATCAATGTAGGTATTGTTAAAGAAGAAGAGTTGGAATCTCTTTGTGATTTATCAGTGAGAGGACTTGAAGAACTGATAGATTTTCAAGAATATCCAGTATTAGCTGCAGAACAATCAACCATTGCAAGACGTAGTCTTGGTATCGGTTATATAGGGCTGGCACATTACCTTGCAAAAAACAAGGTCAATTATAGTGACCCTGAAGCATGGAAACTGGTTCATGACTTAACAGAGAGGTTCCAATATTATCTTCTTAAATCGTCAAACAATCTTGCACGAATCAATGGTGCATGTATAGATTTCAACAGAACAAAATATCATGACGGAATCTTACCTATTGATACATACAAGAAAGACGTAGACGAATTGGTTCCAAACAAACTTAATATGGATTGGGAACAACTCAGAAAAGATATCAAACAATATGGATTAAGACACTCGACATTGACTGCACAAATGCCGTCAGAGAGTTCTAGTGTCGTTTCTAATGCAACCAATGGTATTGAACCACCACGTGACCACCTAAGTGTTAAGAAGAGTAAAAAGGGAACACTCAAACAGGTTGTCCCTCAATATTCTATATTGAAGAATGCATACACACTACTATGGGATATGCCTGATAATACAGGATATATCAATGTGGTTGCAGTTATGCAGAAGTTCTTTGACCAAGCAATCAGTGGAAACTGGTCTTATAACCCTGAAAATTATGAGAACGGAGAAGTTCCAGTGTCAGTAATGGCAAGGGATTTACTCAACACATATAAATACGGGTGGAAAACAAGTTATTATCAGAATACTATGGACGGGAAAACTGAAGACGTAATTACAGACCCTAACTCAGCGTCTAATGATTACATACCACCTATGTTGGATTCAGTGAGTAATGATGAAGGAGAAGAAGATTGTGAAGCATGTGCCATTTGAAGATAGAACTGTAGAATTAGTTATAGAAGAAGATTTACCAAACGGAAAGATTAAAAAATATCCTTGGAATACAAATAGACTTACTGCAGATTTTGTTAAAAATAGATATGTGGTATTAAGGAATTTCATTCCTAAAGATATCATAAATTTTACAATGGATTGTTGGAAAGCAACTGAACATAAGAGAGAAGTTCATAATGCAATCTTTAAACGTGAAGAAACAGACATAACTATTAATTCACCAAAGAATTCAATAGGAAAATCTGATGGTGCTTATAGTTCTCCATGGGGTATTGCACTAAATAGATACCTATGTGATAAACTCAGAGGTGTTCTTGACATAGATATAAGGGAAACATATTCCTACACAAGAAAATATGACAGAGGTGCATATCTATCTTCACATAGAGATAGACCTGCTTGTGAGATATCTACAACTGTTTGTTTAGATTATCAAACAGACGATGGTAAACCATGGGTAATATGGGTTGACAATTCTAAGAATTGGGTCGATTTTGAAGACACTCTCACAATGCAACAAGAAACTCAAGGAATACCCAATAGAAAAAGAGAGTCAGTTGCATTATCATTAGAGGTTGGTGACGTATTAGTATATCAGGGGCCTAATGTTGCACACTGGAGAGATTATTTGGTTGGTGACTATAGTTATCATATATTTTGTCATTTCTTTAATGCAGAGGGAATGTTTAGTAGACACCCTAGAAATAGGTGGACAGGTGAAGACACTAATTTACAAAGTCAGATTACAAAATATCCTATGCCTTTAGAATATGACGGAAGATTATCAAGGTATAGTTCACAAGACGATGCACCTGAAGAATTAAAGAAAGCATATAGAGAATTTTTAGATTCTTACGAAGAAAAAGAATATGGACTACGTAGTGAATTCTCAAATAACTACGGAGATTTTAAGGAAAAAGAAGAATGACAGTTTTTAATAAAAATAAAATAGATTTCACTAAGAACAAATTGTTCTTTGGTGAAGAATTGAACACTCAAAGATTTGACGAGTTCAAATATCCTATTTTTGATAAATTGACCCAAAAACAATTGGGATTCTTTTGGAGGCCTGAAGAAGTATCTCTACAAAAAGATAGAGCAGATTATCAACAATTAACAGATGCACAAAAACACATATTTACCTCTAATTTGAGGTATCAAACCTTACTCGACTCAGTTCAAGGTAGAGCTCCGTCCATAGCATTCTTACCTTTCGTGACTTTACCTGAACTTGAGTCTTGTATTATCACTTGGGACTTTATGGAAACAATCCATAGTAGAAGTTATACACATATCATTAAGAATGTGTATGCAAACCCAAGTGATATCTTTGACACCATACTGGACGAAGAAGCAATCGTGAAACGTGCAGAAATGGTCACTCAAAAATATGACGAATTTATTGCACTTGGTCGTAGAAGATTACTTGGTTTAAAAGTTGACGATTATGACCTTTATAAAGCATTATATCTTGCACTTATATCTGTAAACATATTAGAAGGATTGAGATTCTTTGTATCCTTTGCATGTAGTTTTGGATTCGGAGAACTTAAACTTATGGAAGGAAGTGCAAAGATTATATCTTTCATTGCAAGGGACGAATCACAACACCTTGCAATCTCACAACACATATTGAAGTGTTATAAGAATCATGAGAATGATAAACTTATGAACAAAGTCATGAAGGATTGTGAGAAGGAAGTGTATCAATTATATGAGGACGCAGTTCAACAAGAGAAAGATTGGGCAGAGTTCTTATTTAAGGACGGGTCAATGATTGGACTAAGTGTTCCATTGTTGGGTCAATATATAGAATTTATTGCAAACAAGAGATTACGTGCAATAGGACTAAATCCTATATACGATATCTCCAGTGCAAATAACCCTTTACCTTGGACACAACATTGGTTCAACAGTAGAGGACTTCAGAATGCACCACAAGAAACAGAGATTGAATCTTATGTGATTGGGGGTATTAAACAGGACGTGTCAGACGATACGTTTGCAGACTTTAAATTATAATTATGGAACTAGGATTACTATTTGCAATTTCAATCTTATCACTTGCAGCCATTTATGGTTTGTTGGTAAGAAACTTGGAAGGGACTAAAGGTCTTACAAGACCTTATAGGACTAAAAATGGTAAACTTAGAACCGCATTAAAAACTAGGGAAAGACATATAATATGAAAGAATTAGGAATGGCATTAATGGGAACTTTTGCAATTGCATTGTTCTTTGGATTTAAAATATACCCCGATTTAGAATATACGGGTGGAACAAGTGTATCTTCATGCACTGGAATGTGTTATGCAGAATATGTAGAAACATATGGAACTCCAGCAGAGATAGAAAGAAAGAAACAAGAACTTGCAAGTGCAGACGAATTTAGTTCTATTAGAGGTTTATGGGCTGGTTGTGCAGCCTGTCATGGTCAGAATGGTGAAGGAATGGCAGTGTTCCCAGCACTTAAAGGTCAGACAAAAGAGTATATTACAGATAGACTCTATGCATACAAAAACAGAGAAACAATAGGTGCAATGTCCCAAACTATGTGGGGACAAGCTGCAATGTTGTCAGATAGTGATATCGAAACAATTGGTAAATTTATTCAACAGGAGTTAAAATAATGGGTAAAGACGATATAGTAGTAATATACGGAAAAGAACAATGTCCGTATTGTGATAAAGCAAAGGCACTTTGTGAACAAAGAGGTTTTACTTACACTTATAAACAATTAGGTGTAGATTTTGATAGGGAAGAAATGTTAGAAGAATTCCCTACTGCAAGAACATTCCCTCAAATTATCTTTAATGGTGGTAAAGTTGGTGGATACGATGCACTTGAAGCTATTGTTGCACACCAAAAAGAAACTGCTGGTGAGTAGTGAAACAGTTTCGGTTATATCTGAACCCACCTCATAAACAATCAGTTCAAGATAGAAGGTGGGAACACTTATTTAAAAATATAGATAGAGAGTTCCAAGAAGTCAGAACACTAGTTGCTGGATTGGATTTCTATCAACCTGAGGCAAAACACCCACTTCCGTATGCAACACTTGACGGAAAGAAAAAGAGTTTTGAGAATCTATACAAAACTATTATGGTGGACTCGGGTTTAACAGATGACGATTATATCCCAAAGGAGGAATAAATGGAAGAATTTGCATATAGACTCTATTGTCAATCATGTAAATCAGAGTGTGAAGTGTATCACCATATGGATTCACACCAATACGAACTAGATTACTGTCCATTTTGTGGTGCAGAAATTGACGAAGACACTAGAGAAGAGATACACGAAGAGGAAGAATAGTGGAAATCTACTGCAAAGACAACAAAATGTTGGATAAGGCTACCAGTCTTGCAGAACAGTTGAATATTGCAGACGAAGAGGGTGTCACTGTATACATAAAAAGACTTCCACCTTCATTCAAACAGAAGGGAATCATAGAATTCCCTCGATATTTCAAAGAAGAAACCCATATTGATATCTATATCAAATATGACTCAGAAAGATATGTGACACTTGCACACGAAATGGTGCATTTAAGACAAGTTATTACAGACGGAGTCTTAGACGAAAACGAAGCATATACCCTCGAAAAAACCCTAAAAATAGACTAAAAAAACCCCCAAAAAGCTTGACAATGGGTGTCACTTTTTACTATAATAACAGTATGGAAATGAAAGAGAAAAACGTGAAAAGAATCTTCGTTGATATGGACGGAGTCGTTGCAGACTTCCTTGCTGGTTGTTCTGAAATGATGGGTAAACCATTGACCAGTGACGATGCTGGTCACACTGAGTATGACCTCAGAAAAGAAGAATTGACTAACAAGAGATTATTTGGAATGTTGCCTCCTATGGTGGACTATGCAGACTTGA
>JAAXIF010000003.1 GCA_012270485.1 Sphingobacteriales bacterium
GGTTCATTTGTTTTTACTTCTGACATAATATAATATAATTAAATAATTAAATAAACGTTTACATAAACGCTCCCATACCTTGATCAGGTTGGTTTTCAAAATCTATTGGTAAGCCATCATTTTTTCTTTGACTTATCATTTCACTTTGTTGCGTACCTTCCATTTTTATACGCTTGTCTTTTCTATCTTCTTTTTGGTTTTCTTTTTGCATTTGCATTTGAGTTTCTATTTGCTTTAATTGCATATCAAACTGATGTTGCATTTGCATTTTTTGTTGATCAAGTTGTGCTTGAACTTCCATTTTCTTAATTTCCATTTCAGTTCTAGCTTGCTCGTATTGTACTTTAGATCCAGATATTGCCTCTTGTTTTTGTACTTCAGCCATAGCTGTTTTTTCAGCTGTTTCAGCTTGAGCTGCTGCTTGAGCTTGAATATTAGACTGCTGTATCTGCATGTCTTCTTTTTGCTTTTTCTTACGCTTAATTTTAAGCATTTGATTAGCAAGTTTAATATTTTTTATTTGACGTAAATCTATAGCGTCATCTAAATCAATATTACCTGCTTGCAAAGCAACTTGAATATTAGCTTCTAATTTAGCTTGCTCTTCTTCATCTGGTTCTAATTCTAAGAATATACCAAAATCATGCAAGTTTAAATCTTCTACTTGTCTTAATGTTTCAACATTAAAAGCAGATATTGAGTTTTTCAATGACTCTGCAGTTAATGGAAATTCTAAAGCATCTGCTATTTTTAAAGCAATGTTTTCAGCTATTCTAAGAGTTATATATAAACTTGATTGATTTATATGTCTAGTAGCTGTATTTGAAGCATTAGCTGCTAACTTTTGTAATCCAACTAATGTATTACGATCAGGCAAACTACCATCTCTTGCTTCATTAAGTCCGGTCACATCACGTATCATTTGTAAATAATATTGATACGTAGTAATTAAACTTTGTATTTTAGCACCACCACTACTGCTTTGTAATTCTTGAATAGGTACTTTGCCTCTATTCATTTCACCATCTTGCGTAAGTGATCTACCAACGATAGAACCTGTTTGGAAATACATGTTTAATGCTTCAGCAGGATTATAATTAGTACCATTACCAAGATCAACTTCAGCTAAACCGTCCATATCTAAATATACACCATCTGGTACCATACGAGATAAAACTTGCTGCAGTTTTAAATGTGTTATTTGAATCATATCAGCAAAGCCAATACATTTACTAACCAGTGAATCAATTCTACCTTTATACATACGTGGTGCACATATAGAGTAATTCATTTCAACTTTTGTTGTATCAGCATATGGTCTTGACATGTTTTCAGCAAGTTCCCATTTTAATAATGTATCAGTTCCTAAAACTTTAGCACCACTATATAATACTTCAATAGATCTAGACACTCTTTCAAACATATCACTTTCTGGTGGATTAAATGTGTCTGGCTTTTCAATAGCTTTCATTAATCCTTGATCTGTTTGCTTTATTTTAAATACTTGATTATGGTATGTTTTATAATCAAAATATAAAACTTGTACAGTATTTTCGTCGTAACCACCCCAGCCTGTAACATACTGTCTGTTACCTGGCATAGCTTGTATTCTTTTTAACTCTTCTTCAGATATATCTGGAAACTCTTTTTTAAGTTCTGGTATTGTTATTGATTTTACTTCTCCAACATAATATATATCTTCAAAATTAGGATCTTCAGTATACGAATAAACCATATATGCAGGATCTACATAATCAACTGTTATACCGTTTGATGTATTAAAATTAGTTTTACAAGCAGCAATACCACATACTGCTAAATCCATATTTAATCTTCTTCTGACTAAGTTATATTTATTTTGAGCCATAACAGAAGATATTGCTTCTTCTTCTGCTATTTCAATAGCTTGTTTATAACCTAATTGCATATGAAGCTCTAACTCTTCTTCTGTCTCAGGTACTACATCAGGATTTGGTGTTTGATATAAATCAATACCTAATGTATTTTTTATGTTTTCAATATATTCTTTTGCCAACATATCTTCATACATCTTAGAAGCGTATGAAGTTCTTTTTTTAACAGAGCTAGGATCTTGAGCATAAGCTTTTATTTCATAAGCTTTTTGCGATATACCATTAACTACAATATCTACAAACTTTGATAAAATAGGTACTGGTTTCCAGTCTAAATTTAAATAAGACAAATCACCATTAATTGATAATTCATCTTTATATTTTTGTATAGGTTGTTCACCTCTAGCGTACAGTCTTAAAGTATTAAAGTTGTTCCAGTTTGTTAAATATCTATTACCATTTGTTCTACCAGACTTAAACCACTCATACTCAATAGCCATTGCTACTTGACTGCCATATTCCCAACTTGCTTTTTCAGCATCACTTACTACTTGACTAGGAAAAGCGCTATTTGAGTTAGTATATATATTCATTTAACTTATAATTTTTGATGAAGTTCCCCTATTGTCATATCTTTTAATTCCTAAATCAACAGGTTGTAATTTTGTTTTGTTTACTGGTGAATACCTATGCTTGTTACAAGCCATTAAAGCTAAACCAGAACTAATAGAAGCATCGTGTCGTGTTCTATTATTAATATTAAATTTAGCCCAATCTTCTAACGTTCTTTGAAAATACATATCACCATAACCAGATTCTTTTAAACCTACAAATGTTTCTATATATGTTTCTATTGCTGAAGCGTGAGCTTGCTTTATATCTTCACTTGAGTTTGGTATACCACCTAACTCTCTTTCTGTTATCGATAGTTTATTATATTTTCTATCAGGTCTGTTCATTGAAAATCCTCTATAACCACGTTTTTTTAAATAATATAAAATCCTTGGCTTATTGTTTTCAATTAATATAGGCATGCCATAAAATACGCAAGCCATAAGTACATCTTCAAAAAATATTTCTGCTGTTTGAGGTCTAGCTATATATTCTAAAAAGAAATGATTAGATGGCGCGTCTTCCATAGAAAACTTTGTTAAACCATGTAAAGATCCTTTTGAACCTCTTTTGTCAACAGTTCCTGATATATCATAAGGATCACATCCAAAAGCGCCCATATGCTCATTACCAGGATAATTTGTATTATTTTTTCTATATTTATTATTTTGCAAATGAACAGGAGGAACCCAACTAACAGTAAATCTACCATTTTTATTAGGAACAAATATAACCTTTGTATCTTGTTTTGCGTTTTCCCACTGAAAACTACCTTGTGTTAAATTTAAAGAGTTTCTTAAATCTTCATTAAAATCTATTTGCTCATAAATTTTAGTTAGATTAAATAAAGACTCTTTTGATTCATCTCTAAATGCATGTTTTTCAGTACGTGGAAACTGTCTATAAAATTCATTTAAAGCATCTTGATCTTGCTTTAGTCCTTCTACTTCGTTGTCCCAATATTCTATTACACCTAAATCTATAATTTCACCTTGTGGTCCTTCAACAGGTTTGTTTGGTGTTTGGAAGACAGGTATGCCATAAGAATCAATGTATCCTTCGTAATTCCATTCCATAGGTATAAACAAGCTATATAATCCAGAGCGAGTTTGTCCATTCGCGTTTCGTTGTGTAACATCTGAGTCATTATATAGTTTTTTAAAGTTATCACCACCTTTATCTAATGAGTTTGATGTTGAACCCATCATACATTTACCTATAATTCTACTACCTAATCGTAAGCAGGTTTTCGTGACCCTCCAGTTGTTGAGGATGTTCGTCGGACGTTCCCACTTGCCGCTCTCATCGTGGACGAGGAGTTTGAGCTTTTCACCGTCATACGAGTTGTCGCCCGTGTTTTTCCAATCGATCGTGGTGTCGAGACCGTCGATCTCTTGTAATTGCTGGTTCGTCTCGAGTTTCTTACGCGTGTACTTCGTTGCGGGTACTCTGTACGCAAGTTCTGTCTTTGGACGATCCATTCCGTCCTGTATTGGTTTGAAAAAGAAGGGGTAATTAACCGATATCGGTACCACCTTGTCGGTAAACATCTTCTTGGCATCAGGACCAGACTTTGATAATATCCCAAACCTAGAGTCGCTTGATATGGTTGCCATATTAACGCACTCCCCGGACGCCATAAAGGAAAACCCAGAACGTCTGTTCTTAAGGTAACACATCCCATAGGATCTAGGATCGGCCTTACAAGCCTCCCAGAATATGTAAAATAATCTATTTGATTCACGGAAGTCTGGTTGACCGACATCAATTTTACTCCACTGCAAGTACATGTAATGAGTACCAGTAATATAAGTAGCATTGCCTTTGTTATAAAACCAAAAACCTTGCTCTCTTCTATTAAATTCCTCATCGATGTAATCATACCATTTTTCTTTAAAATCTAGTGGATATTGTTCCCAGTCAAAAACAGATTTAATTTTTTTTAAAACTTTAGGATACGGTGTGTATTCCCATTTATCTGTTTCAAACTTATGCGTTTTATTTTCTACAGGTAAAGCTATTTTTAGGTTTTGTATTTCATATATTTCACCTATTTTACCTGTTTTACTTATTACAACAATATCGTGTTCTTTATTGTATCCATATTCCCATTTGCTATACCTATTCATTCGTTTAAGAACTTTAGGTTTAATATGGTCTTTTAAAACTTTATATAAACTTTGCTCGTACATTACTTAGATCTACCTTCTGCAAAACCTTTAAAAGTTCTTTCTTCTTTAACTTCTTTTGGTTTTTCGTTTAATAAGTTTTCTTCTTCTTCGATACGACTAAGTATTTCAAACGCATCGAATATAGCAAGCTTTTTTGTAGCTGCAGCATTTTTAAGTCTATCAGCTGATATATCATCATCTGAATCAACAATAGCTTCTTTAGCTACTTTGATCAACTCCTCTACTGCTCTCTGCCCAGCTTGGATTATATTCTTCTTCGTCTCCTTGGTATTCATACTTAATTACAATATCATTTGATTTCATACAATAAAGTCGTTTATCATCGACTAAAAACTCCCACTCACTGTTAGGAGTAAATCCTACAAGATCACCTGGGTTGATATTAAGCTCTTCTAAAGACTTATTACCATATTTTAATATACCAATAAGGTTTGCTTCTTTATCAAGCGTTAGATCTTGTTTGCTTTTTATAGGTGTTACAAAGCATCTATTATTTATAGTCTTCCAATTGTTTTTATTTTTATATAAATAAATTTGGTCAACTGCGCAGAAATAATAATCATCTTTAAAATAAGATCTGCTTTTTTTCTTTTCACCTCTCATATCATAAAATGTTCTAAATACATTTTGATGTATGATTATTAAAGCACCTTTCTTAATAGGCGTAGAAAAAGCTGCTGGTGTTTCAATAACCTTAGCAACTCTATTAACAAATTTCCAGTTTTCTATTTTAGTATTTACAACTAATTTTTTATCACCTATATTAACAGTATTGCTGTATTTATCGCCAACTGGTTCAACGATAAAATCATATAGACTCTTCATTAATACTCTAAATCATACTCAACAGATACTGCCATGTTAGAATTAAACTTCTTCCATGGTAATACCTCGTTGTTTTTCTTTATATGTATATTATAAGAACTATCAGATTCATCAAATAAAATATATGCTATTTCATGACCTCCATAGACTTGTTGTCCTACAGAATAATGCATAGCATCATTTTTATAATCAGATCCAATACTGATTTTTCTTATAACAGAGTCCATTACTCTTCTGTTTCAGTTTCAGTTTCTTCTGGTTTTTCTATTTCAGTATACTCACCAGTTTCTATATCAACTTGAATAGCTCCGTATTTCTTTTCTAATTCTACCTTGTGTTCTTCAATTGCAGAATTAATATTACCTATCTCGTGTAATAATCCGTGTTTTTGAGCTTCAAGTATACCAATATCGTTTAATACGACTTTTAATTTTTCTTGTTGAGTTTTAATTAATTCTAACTCTTTTTCTGTAATTTTTGCCATTTGATTTAATTTAATTGTTTTATATTTATATAGTTACACCTGTTTTAGTAAATCTACTATTCAGGTAAATCTTCGTAGTCATCTGCATAATTCTCTGGTAAATATGATTCCATACCAGAGACTTGCTCAGAGCTACATTCATTTTTATAAAAGTCATTTGATAATAACCATTTAAAGTGATCTTTAAGACACTGTAATTGCTCTGCTGAAGTATCTGAATCTGCAGCTTGTGCTAATTGACCATCTACTTGACCTACAATAACCGCTTTATGACTTTCGTCTGTATTTTCTGATGTAATTGTGTTTCTATACATTTTTATTTATTTTTATTATTAAGCATTTTCTAATGCTGTTACTTTTGCTGATAAATCTTGTATTGCTTTTACTAAAACAGGAATTAATCTTCCATAACTTGCTTCAAGTTTTTCTGGATTATTTGAATAAACTAATTGCGTCCATTCGTTATCAACTGATTGTAGTTCTTGAGCAATAAAACCTATATCTTTAGTACCTTTTTTAGCACTATAAAATTCTTCTCCATCTCTATTAGTTTCTGCTCTATTATCCCAAACAAACTTTTTAGGTTGTAAAGAGTTAACAAAATCTAATCCGTATGGTAAATCTTCAATACTTGTTTTATCTCTTTGATCTGACAAAGATGTAATACTTGTTACTTGACATCTTAACGTAGCTACAGATGAATTACCTAGCGTTACTTCATTTGAAGCGGTAGCGCTACTTTCTTGCGCAGCATAACCAATATTTGTAATGTTTTGTCCTGTTGGACCAGCACCTGTAGCACCACTTTCAGTACCAATACAAGTTCTTTGAAATCCTGTAGTGTTAGCATCATCTGCTTTATATCCAACTGCAGTATTACCCGCGGCAAAAGTTTGGTTTTGTGCAAATAAAGCCTGCATACCAATAGCAGTGTTTCTTTGCCCTGTTGTTTCACTATTAAGAGCTCTATATCCTACAGTTGTATTGTCATTTCCAGTTGTAGTATTTCTGGCGGCTTCCATACCTATATTAGTATTATTTGATCCGCTCGTATGGTATTGTGCGGCTTGATAACCTATCATTGTGTTATTTGCGCCGGTTGAGCTTTGTGCAGTTTGATGACCAATGCCAACATTAAAATTACCTAAAGCACCAAAAGCCATACAATTCGACCCAACCACAACATTCATTTGACCAGTTCCACTTGCTTTACCAGCAGCTTGACCAATAAAAGTATTACTCATTCCAGTATTAGATTCTCCTGCTTCATAACCTATACAAGTTCTATTTCCTTGAGTAGTATTTGAATAACCCGCTTGATAACCTACATTTGTATTTTTAGTTCCAGTAGTTTGTGAATATCCTGCATCGTGTCCTATTGAAACGTGGCTTGATGAAGTGTTTACTCTACCAGAATTTCTACCAACATATGTACCACTATCACCTGTAGCTTGATTACCAGCAGAATAACCAACAGCAGTTGAAAAATTACCAGCATTAACATCGTGAGCAGACCAACCAATCGCAGTAACTCCATTAGAGTTTTTACCATTATTATAAATTCTACTATTTGCGCTCAGAAAAGTACTCTGCGCTCCTATGTGATCTCTACCAGCTTGATAACCTATGTAAGTATTAAAACTTTCTGCATTTTGACTTTTACCAGCACTCATACCTACAGCAGTAGTATTAAAGTGTGTTGTTAAATTTAAACCAGCGTCATTGCCTATTAAAGTATTATTAGTACCAGTAGTTAAAGCATTACCAGCGTCTATACCTAATATAGTATTACCTTGTGGGTTTCCAGATAATCCAGCTGGAACTTCTGCTACGTATACAGAATCAGTATCAACTAAACAATCAGAAAGACCATTTAAACTTGAAGCACCACCGCCACCACCGGCTTGCAAAGTAATTAAACCTGTACCTGAAGAAAACGTCAAAACATCTCCATCAGAAGCTCCTGATTGTAATCCTGGTATTCTTAGTGCTGTTATACTTGCATTACCTAAAGTAATTTGATTATCTGCAGTAGCTGAAGCGCCTTGTCCTATTACAATTTGATTTGCAGCGCCAGCAGCACTTACATCAGCATCTTTTCCAATTAAAACATTATTAGAACCAGTAGTAAGAGTTACTCCGACACTTTTACCTACACAAGTATTTTCACTACCTGTTGTAATTTTTTCTATTGCCCTACCACCTATAGCAGTGTTATTATTTGCAGTACCAGAGTTATCATAAGCAGCTAAAGCTCCTATATAAACACTATATTGACCACTTTGCGCTAATCCGTCTTTATAACCAGCTCTATATCCAAGTGTTGTATTGTAACCACCATTCAAACCATAACCAGCTTGTGCCCCAACATTAGTTGTTCCAGTATTTGTATTTAAAAAACCAGCTTCATATCCTATATTAGTTATGCTGCCATTAGATGTACTAGTATAACCAGCTTTATAACCAATATTTGTGTTTCTAATACCAGAAGTTTGAGAACGACCAGCTTCGTGACCTATAGAAACAGTACCAGTTGCTGTATTACTATAATTCGTAGACGGTCCAATAGATACTGATTGTTGACCGCCATTAAACAAAGCAGCTGCTCTTCCTATTGCAACACAATAACTAACTCCACTAAATTGTGAAGCAGCATATCCTATTGCTACATTGTCTGTTGACATTGAAC
>JAAXIF010000068.1 GCA_012270485.1 Sphingobacteriales bacterium
ACCCGCTGCAGTTTACAAAGAATTTACAATAAATTTAGTCGGACAATAATGATTTGAAATAAGAAACAGGAAATAAGAAATGAGCCTATTTATTTTCTTATTTTCTGTTTCATGTTTTCTATTTCCTATTACTCATTTCCTCCAATCCCACACCACTACATTCCATTCATCCATATGATCACGGTAAGTGTGAATGGTTTTGAAACCTACTCTTTCATGCGCTCTCAGAGAACGATGGTTGGATGTAGATACTTCAGTGAGTAATATATCGTACCTGTCTTGATAAACTTTGCGGTGGTATTCATATAGCTGATCGAATAAACCTTGTCCACGGTGTTCTTTGGCAATACAGATCTGTCCCATCATATAGTACTTATAGTCATTCATGGGCTTACCATCATAGGATAAAGTGGCAAGATTGTTCAGCATCACATTCATTTCTGCATGTACACCCGACATGGCATGTGTGGCTACAAGTGCATACCCTACTACTTCGTCATTCCACTTTGCAACGACACTGGGAGCTATCGCATGCATATCCTGTAACAATTTCAAATTGTATTCCCAGGTGATAAAGCCTTGTTCTGCTTTTTCAGCTTCGCTCACAATCGTGCGAAGATTCGCTGAAGAAAGTGCGGCTATTTCTTCTAATTCTTTATGCTTGCTAGTCAGTTGTATTGTATACATAACATGAACCTATTGATATTCACCAAAAACTTTTCGTAAAGTATCTGCTATTTCACCCAAAGTTGCATAGTTCTCTACTGCTTCAATTACCAGTGGCATCAGGTTTTCATTGGTCTGTGACGCCCGGGTAATGGCCTGCAGACAAGCATCTACTGTAGCTTGATCTCTTTTGGCTTTAAGTGATTTCAGTTTGTCGCTTTGAAGCTGACGGATACTATCATCAATTTTGAAAACCGGGGTATCATTTTTTTCCTGTACCTGAAATTTATTGACCCCAACGATGATCTTTTCTCCATTTTCAATATTGCGCTGGTATTCATAGGCACTTCGGGCAATCTCATCTTGCATAAAGCCTTCTTCAATGGCACTCACACTTCCGCCCATGGCATCTATTTTTGCTACCAACTGCCAGGCTTTGTCTTCTACTTCTTGGGTCAATGACTCAATGAAATAACTACCGGCCAAAGGATCTACAGTATCAGGCGCTCCACTTTCAAAAGCTACAATTTGTTGTGTGCGCAAAGCAATTCGTGCGGCTTCCTCTGTTGGCAAACTCAGGGCTTCGTCATACCCATTGGTATGCAAACTTTGTGTTCCACCTAAAACAGCCGCCAACGTTTGAATGGTAACGCGACAAATATTATTCAATGGTTGTTGAGCCGTGAGAGTTGCACCACCCGTTTGTGTATGGAAGCGAAGCATCATGGCTTTTTCATCAGTTGCGCCCAACTCTTTCATCATGGTAGCCCACATTCTTCTGGCAGCACGGAATTTTGCGACTTCTTCAAACAAATTGTTATGTGCATTGAAGAAAAAGGAGAGACGCTTACCAAAAACATTGATATCAAGTCCTTTGTCTATCGCAGCTTTTACATACGCTTTACCATTGCTTAAAGTAAATGCAATTTCCTGAACCGCAGTACTGCCCGCCTCACGGATATGATATCCCGAAATGGAAATCGTATTCCACTTGGGTAATTCTTTACTACACCATTCAAAAATATCAGTGATGATCCGCATGGAAGGTTTGGGTGGATAGATATAAGTGCCTCGGGCTGCATATTCCTTGAGGATATCATTCTGGATAGTACCACTGATCTTTTTCAGGTCTGCTCCCTGCTTTTTTGCCAATGCTACATAAAAAGCCAATAAGATAAAGCCTGTTGCATTAATGGTCATAGATGTGCTGACCTGTTCCAATTGAATTCCCTTGAAAAGGGTTTCCATATCTTCTATACTATCAATAGCAACCCCTACTTTTCCAACTTCTCCTTCTGCTAATGGATGATCACTATCATATCCGATTTGTGTGGGTAAATCAAAAGCCACACTCAATCCCATCACGCCCTGCGATAATAAATAATGATAACGCTTGTTGCTTTCTTCAGCGGTAGAGAAGCCGGCATACTGACGCATCGTCCATAATTTACCCCGATACATATCCGGTTGCACACCCCTGGTATATGGAAATTGTCCGGGCTTTTCCTGCTCGGTATGGGGTGCATCAGCAGGGTAGTAGACTTCTTTGATCTCAATGCCGCTGTCGGTGGTTATTTTTTTCATAAAGAGTGGGTGAAAGGTGAAAAGTGAAAACTGAAAGGGCTATCTATTTCACGTTTGCCCTTTCAGTTTTCACCTAAAACAATCTCTTCGCTTCATAACTCAGTGCTTCGCTGACAACTTCATGAAGATTTGCTTTGGGATCTTGCATGAGGTATTCAAGAATAGCACGATTGAGTGTAGCCGCAGAAGCCATACTTGGAATGGATGCACCTACACGATGTATGATCAGTAAATTGTTTTCCTTGAGATTACGAATGGCATTCCATATTTCCGGGGAAACATAAATCTGTTGTGAAATATTGTAATCGAACTCGTCTTTGATATTTTTTGTCAGTAAATACTGCATTTCACTCGCAGAAACATCCGGATTACCGAGGCGACTAATGAGGTTGGGTAAAGCGATGCGATCGGTAAGTAAGGTTAATCGTTCATAAGCCTGTAACTGTAATGATATGGAGGCTTTTTTCGATTGCTGTTCATCTCGCTGATTTTTTCTTTGTAGATAAAAAAGGTACCCGGCAAATCCTGCAATCATCAATGCAATCACAACCGTCAACAAAATCGTGGTATCGAGCATGGAGTCGAATTTTGACAAAAATAAGACAGAAAAACAAGTAATGGGGAAACTGTATACGAATGCAATAACTGTGCTTTAACTACAACTTAACACCGGTCCGGATAAAACATCCAATTCTGGATAAAAATTTGTTGTGAGTAAAGGAAAAAGATCTGTTAGAAAGACTGTTCAGATCAATTATTAAACCAATCATCTGATTACATGAAAAAAAATCTACTCACGCTCTTTGTATTATTCATTAGTACAGTTAGCTGGTCTCAAAAAATTCCCAAAGGAGCCGTGTTACCTGAGTCGCTTAATGACTACAAAAACATTACCATATCTTTTGAACAGCAGCTCAATACCGCGTATAACATTATGATGTTCCCGAGATTGATGATTGAAACTGATTACAACCAGTTTACCAGTTTATGCGATAGTTCAGGTAATAAAATCAACTTTCGTACACCTACCCAGGCGATCGGATTTTTTGAAGACCGTGGCTGGGAACTTCGATTTGTCAATACCACGCCTTTGATTAGTCGCAAATCCGTTACCCAGGAAGATGAGATTACGAGTAGGCTCAGCTTGTTCTTTACACGAAAGAAGAGTGGTTTATAATGGTTTTCCGACTATCGAAACCCTATAAAACAGGCAATATTCAAATCGTTTGTATTTTTGTACTGTAAAACAATCATATGAATACAATTACGAGTACACCTGTGAGCTTAACAGAAGGCGCCATCAATGAACTACGTCGTTTGATGAACGAGGAAGGTTTTGACCAAAGTCAATACTTGCGTGTGGGCGTAAAGGGCGGGGGGTGCAGTGGTATGACCTATGTATTAGGATTTGATCAATCCACAGAGGAAGATGAACATTTCGAGATAGAAGGTATTCGTTGTGTCATGAATAAAAGCCATCAACTCTATCTCTATGGTATGGAGGTCGATTGGCAGGGTGGATTGAACAGTCGTGGTTTTACTTTTAGCAATCCCAATGCCAGTAAAACTTGTGGTTGTGGTACTTCTTTTGCCGTTTAATTTTTTTTCTTTCACAATAAAAATCCCCTTGTTTTCAAACAAGGGGATTTTTTTATGTTATCAGGTACTGATTATTTCTTTTCAGTAGCCTTACCTAATGGTTTGTCTTTTGCAAAATCTACCAGAATTGGAGCTGCTACGAAGATCGAAGAGTATGATCCGGTAAGAACACCAATCAACATGGCGAAAGAGAAACCTCTTGTTACTTCTCCACCAAAGATGAATAAGATCAATAAGGTCAGGAATACCGTTACAGATGTCATGATCGTACGGCTCAATGTTTCATTGATCGCTTTATTGATGATCACACCATTGCTAACGCCTTTCATAAGTCCACTGTCTTCACGGATACGGTCATACACGATCACTGTATCATTCATGGAGAAACCAATCACCGTCAATATTGCAGCAATAAAATGCTGGTCAATTTCCAATGGGAATGGAACGATGGTACGAGCATAGCTGAATACAATCAAGGTTACGAAAACGTCGTGCATCAATGAGAAGATAGTACCCAGAGAATACCTCCAATCACGGAAACGGATGAATATATACAAACAGATCACCAAAACTGCAAGGATGGTTGCTTTGGTAGCACCCGCTTTCAGGTCATCAGAGATAGTAGGTAATACCGTTTGTGAACTCTGCTTATACTTCGTTTCAAAGTCTTTGAATGTCAGTCCGGCAGGCAATTGCTTTTGCAGACCTTCAAACAATTTTTGTTCCACTTCTGCATCTATGGTGTTGCCAGTTTCTTCAATTTTATAAGAAGTAGTGATGTTGAGTTGATTGTTACTGTTCACAGTTTTGATAATCGGAGATTCTCCAAAAGTTACTTTCAACTGATCACGAACTTCCTCAACATTTACCGGCTTATCGAATTTAACCGTATAGCTACGTCCACCCGAGAATTCAACACCTTGGTCAAATCCGTTAAAGAAAGTAGAAATACCTAATAAGAAGATCACCAAAGAAATCGCATAAGCAACTTTTCTGTATTCAATGAACTTGAATGCTGCTTTCTGGAATATTTTCTTTGAGAAGTCGGTGAAATATTCAAAGTGACGGTTCTTATTGGTATACCAGTCGGTGATCAGACGAGATACCAGGATACCGCAGAACAACGATAACAAAATACCAATGATCTGAGTGGTAGCAAAACCTAATACCGGACCTAATCCAAAGTAAGCAAGGATGATGGCCGTTAATAAGGTTGTGATATGTCCGTCAAGTACCGGTGCCAATGAACGCTTATAACCATCATTCACAGCAGCCTGATAACTTTTCCCTTTGGTCAATTCTTCTTTGATACGCTCAAAGATGATTACGTTGGTATCAACCGCCATACCAATGGTCAGTACAAGACCCGCAATACCTGGAGCCGTTAGCGTAAAGCCTAAAGCACTTAGGATACCGATAGTAAACAATAAGTTCAGGATCAAAGCAATGTTCGCAACCCATCCACCAGTATTGAAATATACCAGCATCAGTACAAAGATTACTAGAAACGAAATACCGAAAGAAAGAGCACCACCTTTGATAGATTCACTACCCAAAGTAGGACCAACTTGTTGTTCTTGTACGATTTTAGCCGGAGCTGGTAGTTTACCGCTTTCCAGAATTTCAGACAGGTCTTGTGCTTCTTTTAAGGTATAGTTGCCGCTGATCTGAGAATTACCAGTGGTAATCGGATCATTTACATTCGGTGCTGAGTAGACAAAATTATCGAGTACAATAGCAATCGGCTTTCCAACATTACGTGTGGTCATTTTTGCCCAGATATTGCTACCCACTTTATCCATGTTCATTTTGATGGCGATACGTCCACGCTCATCAAAATCCTGTGAAGCACTGGAGATATGATCACCTTCCAATTCTGCCTGACCATTATCCAATGTTTTGATAGCATAAAAAGCCAGGATATCTTTCATGTTGGCATCAGAAGACTCTGTTTTACCATACATGAAAACGAGGTTAGATGGGAATTTCGCTTTTACGAAATCCAATTTCATATAATCATTCAGCGTACCGGTATCTTTTGCTTGGATATAACCCAAAGCAGCAGGATAAATGACTTTACCACCCTGATCTTGATAAGGCTGAGAGAATTGAATCAATCTAGCGATCGGGTTCTGGTTCAAACTGTCTTTTGGCGTTGTGGCAGCAATAGTTGTACCGGCATCTTTTTTAATACCGGATATCGTAGCTGTTTTAGTAGTATCAACAGTTGTAGTTGCCGCCGTGGCTGTCTTAGTAGTATCAGCAGGCGTTGTTTGTGCTGAACCATTTAGGTAATCCTGCACTGCTTTATCCGCAGCTACCAAACCTTCTTGTAAATCGCGACTTTCAAAAGTATACACTTCAAAGAACTGAAGATTGGCAGTTGATTGTAAATAAGATCTTACACGCTCTTTATCATTCACACCAGCCAATTCAATATTGATGATGCCTTTAGCAGGATCAGGATTGATAGTGGGAGATGCCACACCAAAGCGGTCGATACGTGTACGTAAAATACGGAAGGTATTGTTGAATGCAGCGGTAGCCTGATCATTCAGGTAATTCGCTACTGCATCATCAGAAGCATCGAATTTCACTTTACCGTTACTACGGGTAGCAAAGAAAGGAGCCAGGTTACCGGAAGGATTCAATTTTTTGTATTCTTCACGGAATAAGGTGATCAGGTTTGCACCGCTATTGGCTTTACGTGCCACCGCTGATTCCAATGCTTTGTTGAAAACAGGGTCCTTGGTAAAGTTGGCTAGTGATTTAAGCAAGCCATCCAGACCTACTTCCATGGTTACACTCATACCACCCTGAAGATCCAGACCCAGCATGAGTTCCATTTCTTTAGCGCGACGATAAGTGGTTAAGCCAAAAGCCAGTTTGGTTTCTTTGGTACTGTCGAGCAAACGCTGCAATCTTTCTTTTTTCACTACAGAAAGGCTGTCGGCGTAGATCGCCTGTAACTCTTTGTTACCGGGGTGTTTTTGTTCCGGAGTTGGGAAGCGGTTGATCCAGGCTTGCGCCTTTTCATCCATGGCTTTTTCGTGGCTGCGTACAAACCAGGTAAAAGATAGCTGGTAGAGGCAGATTAAAATCAGGGCAATCGCAAAAAATCGCACTAAACCTTTCAGTTGCATATCGGTAAGGGTTTTCAAAAAATTTTAGAGCGGCAAAGATAGGGGAATGGTAATGAAATTTACCAGTTCCGCCAAGTTTGAAGCTTTTGGGGAATAAAATCGATAGAAAGTCTTGTTGGATAAGGGGTTCATCAGATTCGACAACACCAAAAATGGATGGTCTGACGGGATATGAGCCCGCCAGACCCATTATTTATTTTACATCCGTTAGGGTGATATCAAAAAAGAGTGGTGAATTCGGTGGAATGGAACCATTGGAACTTCCAATGCATGTATAAGCCAAAGCAGATGGGATCACCATTTTAATCCTACCGCTTTTCTTAATTAAAGGAATACCGATTTTCCAACCTTCAATCACTCCACTCAAAGGGAATTCAACCGGATTGGCTTTTGCATCAAATACTGTTCCGTTTAAAAGCGTACCTGTGTACACTGCATAAATAAGATTATTGGTGGTGGGTGTTATTCCTGAACCAGGAGCTATGATTTCATAGAGAATACCACTCGAATGCTCTGTAAAATTGATGCCATTCGCCTGACAAAAAGCTGCCATTGCCGCTTTTTCTGATGCAGGTGTCATAGGTTCACATCCTTTGTCCTGCTTCCCACAAGCAATAAAAAGGGTGGCAATTCCTAAACTCAATAACAATAAGGCACTTTTCATGTATAGATCGTCTGTTTAACGGTTAAGACCATTTTTTAGCCCGTGGGGCTGCTTATACTTCTTTTTTTTCAAGTGTTTTTTTTCTGGCCAGTAACTCCCGGTATCGCTGCTCATTGGTTTCCCAACGAAACTTTCGGTACACAAATGCCATAAAAAAGGATATACCCAGTATCGCCAATAAAAAAACAAAGGAACTTAATCTGGAGTTTGCTACCATATTGGCTCTTTCATACCAGCCCGAAAAAACCACTGCAATCAAACTAATACCCAGTACAAACCCAGCTGAGAGTCCGATCATGAATGGACGTGTACTGTGTTTTTGTTGCAAGCTGTTCTTCTCCCAGTATTCCAAAAAATCAAGTTCCTCTTTACTCAACATGCCACAAAAATAAAGAATCATCGTATTGCCATCGGGATATTCTATCGACCCGTTTGTAACAAATGAGTGATTACCAGTGTTTCTGTTTGTAGTTTTGTTCTAAAGTCAGTCATTCGTGAAGCATCTCTCGGCACTCAATAAATATTTCTGGAAATATCGATTCCGATTCTTTCTCGGGATGCTCTTTGTAGTACTATCGAACTACTTTGCAGTGCTGGCTCCACAGATCACCGGTTTTGTGGTAAATCAAGTGCAGCAACAATTACCGGGCGCTAAAGCTTCCACACTCAAGAATACCGACGATGGCTTGGTTACGCTCTTTATTCAATGGGTGAGTTCCTCCGAGTTCAGCTTTGGCTGGTTGGTAGCCATATGCAGTATCACTATATTATTATTGGCAATATTAAGAGGCGTTCTGATGTTTTTAATGCGTCAGACCATTATTGTCATGAGTCGTCATATTGAATATGATCAGAAAAATGAAATATTCAATCATTACCAGTTGCTAGATACGTCATTCTATAAAACCCATAGCACGGGTGATCTGATGAGTAGAATGACAGAAGATGTGAGTCGAGTACGAATGTATACCGGTCCGGCCATCATGTACCTCATCAACCTGATTACATTGATCAGCTTTTGCGTGGTAAACATGCTTCGAAAAGATGCAACCCTGACCTTATATGTTTTAGCTCCATTACCTGTTTTGGCAATAACGATTTATATCGTCAATAGTATCATCAACAAAAAAAGCGAAAGGATTCAAGCCTTACTATCAGATTTAACCACCAATGCGCAGGAGTCTTATTCCGGTATCCGTGTGATCAAATCTTTTGTACAAGAGAAAGCCATGATGGGCTTTTTTGAGAAAAATAGTGAATCTTATAAGAAGAATGCTATTGGATTGGCCAAAGTGGAAGCCATTTACTTCCCCAGTATGGCTTTGATGATTGGCATTAGCACACTGGTCACCATTTTTATTGGAGGTATTCAGGCCTTACAAGATCCGAGTAAGGTTGGATTGGTGGTTGAGTTTGTGATCTATATCAATATGCTCACTTTTCCGGTAAGTGCCATTGGTTGGACAGCCAGCATGATCCAAAGGGCAGCCGCTTCGCAAAAACGTTTGAATGAATTCTTATTGACAGAGCCTGCAATCAAGGACAATGGGGTGGAAAAACAGCAAGAGAAAGTGGGAGGAGATATTGTGATTCGAGATCTTTCTTTTACATATCCACATACAGGTATTCAGGCAATACAACAATTCAATTTATCGATTCAACAGGGTGAAAAAGTATTGATATTGGGGAAAACCGGGAGCGGTAAATCTACACTAGCACAATTGCTGCTGCGATTTTATGATCCAACAGAGGGCAGCATACAAATAGGAAACAAGGATATCAAAAATATTCCGCTACAGCAACTGCGTTCGCAGATCAGCTATGTACAGCAAGATGTATTCTTGTTCAGTGATACGGTACATGACAATATTAGCTTTGGATTATCAGCATCAGCAGAACGAGACGTAGTAGAAAAAGCTGCTTCCTTTTCCAGCGTACATAAAGAGATCCGGGGATTTAGTAATGGTTATGATACGATGATAGGAGAGCGGGGCGTAACATTGAGTGGCGGACAAAAGCAAAGAATATCCATTGCCCGTGCACTGATTAAAGACCCGGAGATCGTTATTTTTGATGATTGTTTGAGTGCGGTAGATGCTAAGACAGAATATGAGATCATTAGCAATCTTTATCAATACTTACACGATAAAACCGCCATCATCATTACCCACCGAATATTCACCAGTTTCAAATTTGATAAGATCATTGTACTTGATAATGGCAAGCTCAGTGAATCAGGTACACACGAGGAATTATTGCAACGAAACGGATACTACGCCGAATTGTACCGATTGCAGTTGACAGAGGGTAGTTGACGGTTGATAGTTGACAGTTGACAGAAGGAGTTTCTTTTTATCCTGTCAACTGTCAACTATCAACTGTCAACTTTCTTCTTTATCCTGTCAACTGTCAACTATCAACCGTCAACTTTCTTCCCCCAAACCTAGTCCCAATAAGTTTTTTGAAAATTTTGCCAATTCCGAAACATCCCTATATTTGTCAGGCATAAAAAATCTGAAAACCAAAAAACAACAACTGTGGCGTACGAGAACAACGACAAAAAAATGGAAAGTGTTTACAGCAAGCGAATCAGAGCTGGTAAAAGAAGAACCTATTTTTTTGATGTAAGGGCTACTCGCGGAAATGATTATTACCTCACCATCACCGAGAGCCGTAAGCGTTTTGATAACAATGGTTATGACAGACACAAAATCTTCCTGTACAAAGAAGATTTCAACAAATTCATCAAAGCATTAGGAGAAGCCGTTGATTATGTAAAGACAGATCTCATGCCTGATTTTGATTTCGACGCATTCAATCATGAATATGATGATGCAGAAGGTGCTGAAGGTCAGCCAGACGGTTATACCGCTGAAGCTGAAGTAGAAGAAGTGGTGGCTCCGGATCCTGTAGCTGTAGCGCCAACACCTATTGCCGACGCAGCTGCTGCATCAACCACTGCTTCTGAAGAAGTAGACAAATGGTAAAACAACCAAAACCAACTGCAAAAAAGCCGATCGATGATCGGCTTTTTTGCAGTTGGTTTTGGTTGTAAAGGATCAAGAATAAAGGCACAAGATTCAAGAAAGCTACAGGCTACAGGCCACAAGCATCAAGAGTTATAGATACTATACTAAGCCTTGCGGCTTGTAGCTTGTAGCTTCCTTGTACCCTGTCTGCTTGATCCTTGATCCTTCTTTAAATGTTTCTTATCATCCATATATCACACCCATTATGCCCACTATTTCCCATGGGACCATCGAGGTAGGTGAAGCCGAATTTTTCATAGACACTGACAGCTTTCTTTAATTCGGGCATGGTTTCGAGGTATACGGAACTAAATCCTTTGTTCTTTGCTGCTTCCAAACATTTGGCGATCATGGTTCTGCCCAAACCCAGTCCACGAGCAGAAGGAGTGAGATACATTTTCACCAATTCACAAGTGCCTTCAGGTAATGCGTCGGTAGGATAAATACCGGCACCGCCTAATAAGATCCCATCTTTTTCGGCAATAAAATATTCACTCAAAGGAGCAGCCTGGAATAATTCATACAGATGGTCAGTGCTATCATCATAATATACTGTACCGGGTCTGTTGGCACCAAATTCTTCAAGTGATCGTCTGATCACATTGGCCATGGCAGCATTATCCTTGGGCTGAATATGACGAATAATGATCTCTTCCATCTTATGCTTTTCTAAATACTTTGTAAGCATTGATCAATCCATTGGTAGAACTATCATGAGAGCTAATCACGGATTCATCTGCCAGTTCCGGTAATACCCGATTGGCCAATTGTTTACCCAACTCAACACCCCATTGATCAAAGCTGTAAATATTCCAGATAACACCTTGCACAAATATCTTGTGTTCGTATAATGCAATGAGCTGTCCTAAGTTAAATGGATTGATCTCTTTGATTAAAATAGAATTGGTAGGTTTATTGCCATCAAAAATTTTGAATGGAGCAATTTTCTTGATTTCTTCTTGCGACTTATTGTCTTTCATCAATTCAACCTTCACTTCATTCTCAGATTTTCCATTCATCAATGCTTCGGTCTGTGCAAAGAAATTGGATAATAATTTTTGATGATGGTCTCCAATCGGATTATGACTGATCGCAGGTGCAATAAAATCACAGGGAATTAAAGGAGTGCCCTGGTGTAATAATTGATAGAAAGCATGCTGTCCATTGGTACCGGGCTCTCCCCAGATCACAGGTCCGGTTGCATAGTTCACCGGATTTCCGCTTCTATCAATACTTTTTCCATTACTCTCCATATTTCCTTGCTGGAAATAGGCCGCAAATCGGTGCAGGTATTGATCATAGGGGAGTATGGCTTCGCTTTGTGCACCAAAAAAGTTGGTATACCAAATGCCCAATAGCGCCATTAATACCGGTATGTTTTTTTCGAATTTTTCTTTTCTGAAATGTTCATCGGCTGCCGAAGCACCTTTTAAGAGTTGTTCAAAATGATCATATCCGATGGTCAATGCGATCGATAATCCAATAGCACTCCATAAAGAATATCTTCCGCCTACCCAATCCCAGAATTCAAACATATTGTGCTTATCAATACCAAACACTGTTACTTCTTTTTCATTGGTACTCAATGCCACAAAATGTTTGGCAATATGTTTTTCATCTTTGGCTGTTTCCAGAAACCATTTTCTTGCAGTATGTGCATTGGTCATGGTTTCTTGCGTAGTAAAGGTTTTGGAAGCAATCAGGAATAAAGTTTCTTCCGGTCTAACTTTTTTCAAAACCTCACTAATATGTGTACCATCGATATTACTCACAAAAAAGGTTTCAATGCCTTTTTTCCAATAAGGTTTGAGCGCCTCTGTTACCATCACAGGACCCAAATCACTACCGCCAATACCAATATTTACGATGAAGCGAATTTTCTTGCCGGTATAGCCCTTATGCTTTCCACCATGAACTTCTTCTGTGAATGACTTCATATGTGCCTGTACTCTTTGTACATGAGGCATGATATCTTTTCCATCCACTAGGATAGGGGTATCCGAGAAATTGCGCAAAGCCGTATGCAGTACAGATCTTTGTTCTGTTTCATTGATCTTTATCCCTGCAAACATTTCATGGATCGCATCTTTCAGTTTACAGTCTTCTGCCAATTGCAGAAGTAACTGTAATGTTTTTTGATTGATGATATTTTTTGAATAATCAAACAGCAGATCATTCAACTGGATAGAAAATTTTTTGAAACGGTCGGCATCAGCAGTAAAAAGATCGCGCATGTGTCGGCGATTCATTTCTTCCTCATAGTGTTTCTGCAATAAAAACCATGCCTGTGTATTGGTGGGATTGATTTTAGGTAACATCTCTTGCTTGCTCGTTTTTTTCTTTAATTCTTCTGGCTTATAATAACAATCGTCTATAATGCTTTGATCTTTTGAACGGTTGTTTCGATCATTGCGGGGGTAATATCCAAATGCACCACCAGTCTTATCTGTGTTGGTGATATGGCTAAGGCAAGAATATTGGATTGTTTGAGTGTGGTCACCAAATCTGCTGCGGTGAATCTACCCTTGACTTCAAAAATAACGATATTGGTTTCAACAGGCAGTATTTCTCCCACAAAATCTTTTTGTTGCAACGTATCTGCTAACAATTGAGTATGCTGATGATCTTCCTGTAAGCGTTGCACATGATGTTCCAACGCGTACAAACCCGCAGCTGCCAACATACCGGCTTGACGCATACCACCACCAAATACTTTTCTAAATCGACGTGCTTTCTTGATAAATGCAGCTGGTCCAAGTAACAAACTGCCCACCGGTGCACCCAATCCCTTACTCAAACAAATAGAGATGGTATCAAACACTTCACCATATTGTTTACAAGTTTCATTTTTAGCTACCAGTGCATTAAATAGTCTGGCCCCATCTAAATGCAATTTCAATTGATGCGCATCACAAACTTTACGAATGGATTGTATCTCTTGAAAATCATAACAACTACCACCGGCTCTGTTAGCAGTATTTTCCAGAGATACCAGCGTGGAGATAGGTTTATGAATATCATCAGGATGAATAGCCCCTAAAACCTGTTCAGCGGTAATGCGACCTCTATCGCCTTGTAGCAACCTTACCGAACAACCGGAATTGAAAGCAATACCACCACCTTCATATTGATAAATATGCGATAAATGGTCACAAATCACTTCATCACCGGGTTGGGTATGGCATTTAATGGCAATTTGATTGGTCATGGTGCCACTGGGACAAAAAATGGCTGCTTCCATCCCGAAAAGTACAGCGGCAAAATATTCCAATTGATTAATGGTGGGATCTTCTCCAAAAACATCGTCCCCAACTGGGGCATTATACATGGCGTTGAGCATCCCTGGGGTTGGTCGGGTTACGGTGTCGCTCCTAAAATCGATCATGGCTCAAAGATACTGTGTGAGAAGAAACATATATCTGGCTGAAAAACTTTATTAATAGGGGTGGACATTGTATCCTGAAAATATGGCTGCAGAATCATCAATGCTTCTGAAAACTGGAGTAAATGTGAATAAATTGTCATAAATACCTGTAAATCAGTTCATTTTAATCAATATTTTGCGAACAAAGAGGGATATTTTTGCCCATTTATGCAAGTTTTTCCACAAAAACTGGCATATTCAAAGGCTGTTTCGTACTTTTGCACGCTTCTGAAAGAGCCATTGCTATCAATTTTAACGAATCTAGCAACAGCTTTTATACAACATTCAGGGTCTAATAGTCGTTTATCATAATACAGTTAATAGCACACCATGAGGCAGCTCAAAATTGCAACACAGATTACCAACAGAGATTCGCAGGCGGTTGAAAAGTACTTACAGGAGATTTCAAAGATTCCGATGATCACTCCCGAAGAGGAAACCACACTGGCTCAGCGTATCAAAATGGGTGATCAGCGAGCACTCGACAAATTGGTGCAGGCCAACTTACGTTTCGTGGTATCTGTAGCTAAGCAGTACCAGCACCAGGGCCTTTCTCTTAGCGATCTGATCAACGAGGGTAACCTCGGTTTGATAAAAGCAGCCCAGCGTTTCGATGAAACCAAGGGTTTTAAATTCATCTCATACGCCGTATGGTGGATTCGCCAGTCCATCTTACAAGCGTTGGCAGAGCAGGGTAGATTAGTCCGCCTGCCTCAAAACAAAATTGGCACCTATAACAAAGCTAACAAAGCCTATATGGCTTTCGAACAGGAACATGAGCGTGAGCCTTCTACCGAAGAGCTGGCTGAGATCCTGGAAATGAGTGAAACCGAGATCAACAACATCTTCCAAAGTAACACCCGTCACACATCCTTAGATGCTCCGGTTCACGAGGCAGAAGATGTCGCCATGGGCGATTTATTGGAAGGTAGTGATGACACTGACGATGATGTGATGAAAGATTCATTGCGTGAAGAAATTCGCCGTGTATTGAAATCATTGAGTCCGAGAGAAGCTGAGATCGTAAACGCTTATTTTGGTTTGGATGGTGAAAATGGGGTAACCATTGAGCAAATTGGTATGAAATATGATCTTACCAAAGAGCGAATCCGACAGATCAAAGAAAGAGCCATCAAGCGTCTTCAGAAAGCGCGTTACAGCAACGCATTAAAAGCTTATCTGGGATAAAATTGTAAAGAAAATGACCAGCCCTTTCCAACCCGGAAAGGGCTTTTTTGTTTCATATAGTCTTAACATAAACTGAAATACCTTTGCAGCATGTTTCGGAACCTGATTTTTGTATGGATCTGTATTTTCTTGACCGCCTGTGAAAGAGAAATCAATATTACACCTGTTAATAAAGACAGCCGATTAGTAGTGGATGCAGAAATTGAAAATGGTCGAGCACCCATTGTCGTACTGAGTAAATCCTTGAACTTCTTTACCACAATAGATTCCGCAGAACTTGCCAACTCATATGTAAGAAATGCCACGGTAAGCATTCAGGAAGGAAATACCATTTACCCACTCAAAGAGTTTGAAATAAAGGATACAAGTGGTAATCGATTTTATTATTACAGTACCGACCCACAAGTAACCCCTCAGTTGATCGGGCAATTTGGGAAAACCTACAAGTTATTGATCAACGTCAATGGACTCTCTTATACAAGCGAAACAAGCATTCCATTGTTAACAAAAACGATGGACTCTATCTGGTGGAAACCCGCACCCAATAATGACGATCCGAAAAAAGTAGTATTGATGGCAAGGGTACAAGATCCACCCGGATTGGGAAATTATATCCGATATTTTACCCGTCAAAATAGCCAAGCATTCCTACCCGGACTCAACAGTGTCTTCGACGATAACATTATTGATGGAAAGACCTATGAGATACAAGTAGACAGAGGTGTGAACAGAAATGAAGATGTAGATTTTGAGACTTATGGTTTTTTTCAAAAAGGGGATACAGTATCTGTCAAACTTTGCAATATCAGTAAATCGACCTATGATTTTTGGAGAACCTGGGAATTCAACTTGCAATCTGTGGGTAATCCCTTTTCTTCTCCCGGTAAGGTGATTGGAAATATCAGTAACAATGCTTTGGGTGCTTTTTGTGGTTATGCAGCACAATACAGAACCCTGATTATCCCCAAATAAGGAGCATATGTGTAAAAACGAAACCCGGAAACTGCAAGGGTTCAATAAATTTGTTCGTCTAATATAAAAATTCAAGTATGGCAAGTGAAGCAACAGAAAAAGTACATGTATTGATTATTGGTTCCGGTCCGGCAGGATATACCGCAGCTATTTATGCAGCCCGTGCAAATATGAAACCTGTTTTATACCAGGGTATTCAACCAGGTGGACAATTGACCATTACCACAGAAGTAGAAAACTATCCCGGTTATCCTGAAGGCATTCAAGGTCCGGAGATGATGGTGCATTTTGAAAAGCAGGCAGCAAGAATGGGAGCAGATATCCGCTACGGATTGGCAACAAAAGTTGATTTTAGTCAGCAACCCTATAAAGTAGAGATCGATGAGGAGAAATGGATTGAAGCCGATGCAGTGATCATCAGTACGGGTGCCTCTGCCAAATGGTTGGGATTGGAAAGTGAGCAAAGATTGAATGGTTTTGGCGTAAGTGCTTGTGCGGTTTGTGATGGGTTTTTCTTCAAAGGAAAAGATGTGGCAATTGTGGGTGCGGGTGATACGGCAGCTGAGGAAGCTTTGTACTTATCTAAACTATGCACTACGGTTCACATGTTCGTGAGAAGAGATCAAATGCGCGCCAGTAAAGTGATGCAGGATCGTGTACTCAATGCTCCCAATATCAAAGTATATTGGAATACGGATACAGATGAGATTTTAGGTGATAAAAAAGTGGAAGGTGTTCGTATCAAGAACAACAAAACACAGGAAACACAAGAAATTCCAATCAATGGATTTTTTGTCGCGATTGGACACCAACCCAATAGTGATATTTTCAAAGGCTGGATCGATATGGATGAAACGGGTTACATTAAAACAGTACCCGGTACCACCAAAACGAATCTGGAAGGCGTATTTGCAGCAGGAGATGTACAGGATAAAAACTACCGCCAGGCTGTAACAGCAGCAGGCAGTGGTTGTATGGCAGCCCTGGATGCAGAAAGATACCTGACCGCAAAAGGACTAGCATAAAAACAGAGAAATAAGAAATAAGGAATAAGAAATCAGAAAGTAAAACTCAAAATCCAATTTGGTATTTCCTGCTTCTTTTTTCTCATTTCTTATTCCTTATTTCTTATTCTTTATTTCTTATTTTCTCCCATGTTTTCAATCCATCTACATCAAGTCATCATCCACGCCTACCATGGCCTTTATGCCGAAGAAAAGGTATTGGGTAATGACTTTCTGGTAGATGTATCGGTTGATTATCGTCCTTCCAAATATCCGATTACAAAGATTGAGGATACGATTGACTATGTTGCATTGCATGACTTAGTTCAAAAAAGAATGTCGATTGCTACGCCTTTATTGGAAACTGTAGCATCGGAGATCGCATTGGCCATTCTGGCACAATTTTCTCTAGCAGAAACAGTGACCATTGCGATCAAAAAACTACATCCGCCAATACCGGCTTTTCAGGGTTCAACGGGTGTTTCGCTGATCATTCACCGAAAAGATATTCAATGAAAAGAGCGCATATTGTACAACTGATGGGTTTTTGTTTGTTGATAGTGCAGTATTTCACAGTTCAGGCACAAGATATCAATTTACTATTCAAAGAAGCCTCCAATTTTGAAAGGGTACAAAAAGAAAATGAAGCTTTAGAGAAATACAAACTGGTGCTTACACAAGACCCGGCCAATCTAAAAGCCTTGGTAAAAGCAACAGAACTGAGTGCATCCATCGGAGGTAGGCAAGCAGATAAAAACAATAAACGCTTGTTTTATGAAACCGCATTATCGTATGCCAAAAGAGCTTGGCAAGCCGACAGCAATCATGCTGATGCCGCTTATGCCATGGCGATGATAGCAGGTAGGATGACCGATATCGAAACGGAGAATAAACAGATCGTTGCATTTGTTAAAGACATTAAGCTGTATGCTGATAAAGCTTTGACTATTAATCCTGATCACGCAAAAGCCAATTACACATTGGGTAAATGGCATTATGAAATGGTAACTTTATCGGGATTGAAAAAAGCGGCTGTAAAATTATTGTATGGTGGACTACCATCCGGTGATTTAGAAAAGGCCATTGTTCACATGGAGAAATGCAAAACTTTAGAACCCTATTTCGCTTTGAATTATTTAGATCTGGCAAAAGCATACAAAGAAGCCAGACAACCTGCAAAAGCAATCGAAGTACTCAATAAGCTGGTTAAATTGCCGGTGAGAACAGGAGATGATCCGGCGATCAAGGCAGAAGGAGCAAAAATGTTAGAAGCTATTCAATAAAATCTATAAAACAATCTCATGTCATTACTGGAACGTTTCACAACAGCTGTTGCCAATAGCAAAACATTATCTGAGAAGCCGGATAATGAAACTTTATTACAACTCTATTCACTGTACAAGCAAGCTACCGAGGGTGATAATACAGAAACCGGTCCATCAAATCCCTTTGATTTCGTTGCTAAATTCAAACATGAGGCCTGGGAAAAATTAAAAGGAATGACAAAAGAAACTGCCATGGAGCAATACGCAGCATTAGTAGAAAAATTAAAAGGCTAAAAAAAAGAGGAGATGTACAGCACATACATCTCCTCTTTCTCGTCTCTTATATCTTGTTTCTTTCTTGTTTCTTGTCCCTTGTCTCTTGTTTCTAATTTCTTATTTCTTATTTAATAAGGTATCCAATCCCAATACTCATATTGTTGAATGCAGTTCCCAATGCTCCTCCATAAATATTAAAAGCATTCGACTTGGTTTCATTCCCCGTACTGGAAGATGTTTTTCCATGATCAAAACGAATACCTGCCAAGGATCCCATATTGGCTGAAAACACCCATTTCTTTTTGGTCAGGTATACGATACCGATCGTTGCAGATGCACCGATACTGAAATTATTGGCCTTATTCGCTATCTGATTGTTATTCTTGGATTCAAAACGTGCAATGGTGGTTCCAAAACTAAAAGGAAAACTAAGGTATACCCTTTGTGCAAGTGGCGTTAAAATAGTGTGCCCAAAACCAATGCCAATTGCATTTCGAATCTGCTTGTTCTCAATATTACTGGCAGGATTTTGCTTGGTAACATTATGATTGAAAGTCAAGGTCAAACTATTGAACTTTCTATCCGATCTAAATTTAGATGCTGATATACTAAATCCGGTACCAAAATTTGAATTAGAAGCAGCAGAACTGACGCTACTAGTCTTATTTGTTGATAAATCTATAAATCCGGTTAATAATCTATCATTTTTTTGAAACTGTGCATAACCGATCAAGGAAACCAGTAACAAAGGAAGTACTACTAATTTTCTCATGTTTAGTTTTTTTCAAAGAAAAGAAAATTATTACCAACGCTGCATGAATAAATGGGTTTAACAAGAGATTAAACCTCTATTACAGTTGTTGCTTTTTCCATCTTCCACTTCGCATATACCAGAATGAAGGTATAAATAGGGTAGTCCAATACAACATTTCACTTGCCCATCCCCATTCGATAGACCATTGAAGTTTCTCGAGTACGGTATAGACATATAAACAATACAGAACGATGGCGGCAATCTCACTATACAGATTCACTTTTGTATTACCTGTACCCGTTACTGCATTCAACCAAATAACAGATACCGACATAAATACAAGTGCCACAGACACAATACGCATCACCGGAATAGCAGCTGCAATAAAATCTTCTCCTTGACCATACACAGATAAGAAACTATGCGGGAACAAATTCAATACGGTACATACAAATACCGCAAACCCCACACTCCATAACATAATTTTCTTAACCAACTCCGTTACCCTTTCTTGTTTGCCTTGTCCGATGACATTACTCACCATACTATTCGCAGTAGCCCCAAATGCCCAGGTAAAACAGCCAAAGAATCCAAAAATATTCCGCATGGTATTCGAAATGGCCAGATCCCTGGCACCATGATGTTCAATTAAGATATAAAAGAACTCCCAGCTGATAATACTGATGGCAAACTGTAGAATTACGGGAAAGGATATGCGTAAAATCAATCGGATATTATTCCAGTCATATTTTGTGTTTTGAAACAGACTCAGGTTCTTGCCAATACCTTTTGCCTGAATGACAAAGAAGATCACGAATAATCCTGCCACTTCAGAAATAATAGAGGCATAAGCAGCACCGTTGAAGCCTAATTCCGGAAGCCCGAGTTTGCCATAGATAAATCCATAATCAAAATAAACATTGGTAATGGCTTCTGTTGCGGTACCAATGATCAAGTAGCGACTCTGGTTGGTGCCCACCAACAAGGCATTGCGCATTTGATAGACATACAAAAAGGGTAGACCTAAAATACGAATATTCAAAAAAGATACGGCCATATCCACCCGTTCCTGATCTTGTAAAGCATATTGAAACAATAGCGGTGCAAAAAACCAAGTGACCAATATCCCCAATAAAGCCAATACCAATGAAATCCGTATACCCTGAAAAAACAAACTACCAATTTGATCGATTCGATTCTCGCCGGCTCTGCGTGATATCAAAGCTTGTAAGCCATTATTCAGTCCTTGTCCAATCACCGCAAAAATCAAATAATACACACCGGTGATTCCGGCAACCCCCAATTCCTGCTGACCTAAGCCACTCAGGAAAATATTATTGGTGATAAAATTGATCTGCGGAACAATGATGGAAGCGGTAATGGGTAAGGCAATAGTCAATATCTGTCGATGGCTGATCGATACCTGTAAATTCATATTGCTTTTCCCGATTTCCATAAATGCGGGCAAAGCTACAATATTAACCTGTGCACAAATCAGTGGCTTTTTTTATATCATTGCAATCAATATCGATTGTATGGCAAGAAAAACAATGGCATTCTATCCACCCACACCGTTGGTAATGTCCCCGAAAGATCAACTTCGGGTGGAGATAGGTCCTTTGTACGTAGCTTGTTCTATTGCTGATCAACATACCATTCACGCATTTGAATTTTTTGAACTCGACAATGATATCAATGACTGGAGTGATGTTTTCTTTGAGATCAAAAACAACTCCGTCTTACTTGATAAATATTCCGGCAACGTACATCTATGTTACAATTTCCGGGAAGCATTGATCGTCCCTACTGAAAAAATGAATAGTGCTGCGGCAACTGATTTTTTATCCATGGTATATGGAGAATCGAACAGACATGAACAGAAACATGATAAACTAGCCGATACTAAAAATATGGTCAATTGCTATCGCATCAGAAAGACCATCTTAGACCAGGCAGTCAGACATTTTCATTTGTTTCAGGGACATCATATCTACACAGAAATTTTAAATTCCCTTTTTGCAAGACCCGATTTACCTGATACATTACTACATATTCAAGTATATCCTCAATCTTTCATTGCTGTATTGATGATAAAAGGGCAGTTGCATTTCATTCAGTCTTACACCTTTGAAACTTCTGCAGACCTTTGCTTTTATCTCTTATCCATACTCAAAGAGCATGACTTAAGAGCGGAAGATACCAACATTGAAATGAGTGGTTTTATTGAGCCACATGGTGAATTACACCAACATTTACAACAGTTATTCCCCAAACGATCGTTCAGCAATCTTTCTGAATCAGCACTGATTCCTGAGATGCTTGAATCATATCATGCTCATTATTTTACCCCGTTCTTTAATCCGATTGTATGAGAATCATTTCCGGAAAATGGGGGGGCAGGAGGATCAGTCCGCCCGCACAAATGCCACATACCCGACCTACTACCGATATAGCCAAAGAAGGGTTATTCAATATTCTTCAAAACAGGATGGATTTTGAAGGCATCGAATCTTTGGATCTATTTGGGGGCACCGGCTGCATCAGTTATGAACTGGCATCACGCGGCGCAGCGCAATTAACCCTTGTAGAAAAAGACCCTATCATGCATGCTTTCATCAAAAAGAACGCAGAAATGTTAGGGATGGAAAACTATAAGGTATTGAAGATGGATGTATTTGCGTATTTGCAATCCTGTGAAGAAGACTTCGATTTCATTTTTGCAGGTCCCCCTTACGCCTTGGGAACCATTGATGAATTACCGAAGATCATTGTCTCCAAAAAAATGATCCGTAAAGGCGGCTTTTTTGTACTGGAACACACACCGCGAAACAATTATGAAAAATTTGAGGGTTTTAGCTTTCAACGAAATTATGGGACTACTTTGTTTTCGTTTTTTATCAGTAGTCCATAGACCATGGTCCATAGTCCATAGTTTTAGTGTCAGTAAGAATATTTTTATACCTTATGTTCCATCGAATAACTTTAATTAAAGTATAATAAAATAAACCCCATGGACTATGGTCTATTGACCATGGACTATCCACCATGGACTACCACCAATGAACCGCCCCATCTTCATAACAGGTATCGGAACTGAAATCGGTAAAACGGTGGTATCGGCCATTGTAACCGAGGCATTACAAGCTGATTATTGGAAACCGGTACAAGCCGGATTTGAAACCGGTACGGATGCACAAAGGGTACAACAATTGGTAACGAATACAGCTACTATCATTCATCCGGAAATCTATTGTTTACAAATGCCGGCTTCTCCACATATCGCTGCAAGAGCTGAACAAATCATGATTGATATTGATATCATACAAGAAAAAGCGAAGCAACTGTTGAGCGAAAAACCTGATCGCATATTAGTGATAGAAGGTGCAGGGGGATTATTGGTACCACTGAACGATCAACAATCGATTGCTGATCTGATTCTTTCATTGAATGCGCGAGTGATTCTGGTGAGCAGGAATTATTTAGGCAGCATCAATCATTCTCGTTTAACCGCAGCTTACTGTAAACAAGCAGGTATCGATGTCATGGGCTGGATCTTCAATGATCAATATCTCGATTATGAAGATGAAATCGTAACATGGAGTGGCTTTCCTTCTTTGGGTTCCGTGCCTTATCTTTCTGAGGTCAACCCAACATTTATTCAGCAGCAAGCAGGCAATATCCGTAGTAACTTGTATCGCTATTTATAACAGATCAACATGACAAAAGACGCATTAAGAAAGATCTATAGAGCCAAACGAAAAGAGTTGGACGGACATGATCGTTTGCGTATGGATGATTTGATGTTGATACAATTTCAGCAATTCGATTTCAGCAGTATTCAAACTTTATTGACTTATTGGCCTATATCCGGACAAGCAGAACCCAATACGCATTTGTTTTCAGGATATTTAAGACATATGGTACCGGGATTGAACATTGCATATCCTGTATCGGATCAGGAAACAGGTACCATGACTGCGCATTTGATTGATGAAGACACAGTGTATACCGTTAATAATTGGGGTATCACAGAACCGCCGGCAATAGCCCCATTACAGCCTACCGATATCGACCTCATTTTTGTACCCATGCTTATTTGTGATGTCCAAGGATACAGGGTAGGCTATGGCAAAGGATTCTATGACCGTTACCTGCCGCAATGCCGAACAGATGCCGTTACCATCGGTTTTAGTTATTTTGATCCGATCCCATTGATCACAGACACCCACGAATTTGACGTACCTTTGAACTACTGTATCACGCCGAACGAGGTCTATGAATTTTAATACGATATTTCTTACTTCTTTTAGGGTTCTTTTATTGCCGATCGCTTTGCTGTATGGACTCGTTATCCGTATCCGCAATTGGATGTTTGATCAACAATACCTCAAATCTGCTTCCTTTAATTTCCCCTTGATCTGTGTAGGTAATTTAGCGGTAGGCGGTACCGGTAAATCACCAATGGTAGAATATCTTTTGTATTTATTATCACCTCAATTCAAAGTAGGTACTTTGAGTAGGGGATATAAAAGAAAAACAAAAGGCTATGCATTGGCCAATCCTGCAACAACGGCATTGGAGATAGGTGATGAACCCATGTTATTCCACATGAAGTTTCCGCAAATACCGGTAGCAGTGGGTGAGGAAAGATTGGTAGCCATACCACAATTATTACAAGATGTCCCCGATCTGCAAGCCATCATTCTGGATGATGCTTTTCAGCATCGGTCTGTCAAAGCAGGATTTAATATTCTACTGACAGAATACAGTAATATCTATGTAAACGACTTCTTTTTGCCTACCGGTGATTTACGTGATGAAAGAAGGTCTGCCAAAAGAGCCAATATTATTGTGGTTACCAAATGTCCGGCAGATCTTTCATCTGAGCGAAAACAACAGATCATTCGCAACCTGAAACCCCGTGCAGATCAAAAAGTATTTTTTACGAGGATTGCGTATGGGGTACCTTATCATATTTTCAATTATGAAGATGAATGGTTATTAACTCCAAGAGTAGAGGTATTGCTGGTATGTGGTATTGCCAATCCAAAACCGCTGAAAGAATACCTGCACGAATGCACCCATACTTACTATCAGCAAGACTATTCAGATCATCATATTTTCACCATTGATGATCTGAATGAGATCAAAGAAAAATTTGATCGCATTCACGCCAAAGACAAAATCATTCTGACAACAGAAAAAGATGCAGTTCGTTTGTTAAAATTCAGAGATGAATTAGCAACCTTACCGATGTATGTTTTACCCATACGACATGATTTTTTGTTTGGAGAAGGTGAACAATTTAATCGAATGGTTACTGATTTTATCAGGAACTTTAGGTACAAGCCTATATCATGAGTAAGAAAACATCGAAGCAAAAGAAACAGAAGCAAAAACAAAAATCTGTAACGGCACAATTACTAAAAGGTAAACTGGACGTAACCCGTTCAGGTATGGGATATGTGGTCATCGATAATGGCAGTGGTGATGTACTGGTGCGTCCGGGCGACTTTATGAATGCCCTCAATGGAGATGTAGTTCGTGTAAAAGTGGTGCGTGAAAACGGAAGAACCGGCAAAAAAGAAGGAAAGATCACAGAAGTGATCAGCCGAAGACAAACAGAATTCATCGGGTACATTCAGCTCTCCACCAATTTTGCATTTTTCGTTCCTGATACGGATAAACCCATGCCGGATCTTTTTATTCCATTGACATCCTTGAATGGTGCTAAAAATAAAGACCGAGTAGTAGCTCGATTGGTCAAATGGGAGAAAGAAGATAAAAAACCCGTTGGCGAAGTCGTGAGTGTAATGCAACCGGAAGATGAGAACGACGCAGCCATGAAGGAATTACTGGCACAAGCGGGTTTTCCGCTGTTTTTCCCTGAAGATGTATTGGAAGAAGCAAAACGATTACCCGATGTACTGGATACAGAAGAGATCAAAAAAAGAAAAGACTGCAGAGAGATTCGCACATTTACCATCGACCCTGTAGATGCCAAAGATTTTGATGACGCCATTTCTATTCGAAAATTATCCAATGGCATTTATGAAATCGGTGTTCATATTGCCGACGTCAGCTATTATGTACATCCTGAAACAGAATTGGATGAAGAAGCGTATAAAAGAGCCACATCCGTTTACTTGCCTGATAGGGTGAACCCAATGTTACCGGAACGTATCTCGAATGAATTGTGTTCGCTCAGACCTCATGAAGATAAATTTACTTTCTCCGCCATTTTTCAAATGAATGCTAAAGGAGAGATCAAACAATATTGGTTAGGTAGAACGGTGATTCATTCTGATCATCGCTTTACTTATGAAGATGTTCAAGAGATCATTGAAACCAAGGAAGGAAAATTTGCAGAAGATATTTTACTATTGAATGATTTTGCACAGAAAATGCGAAAGAAGCGCTTCAGTAAAGGTGCTATCAATTTCTCTTCGCAGGAAGTGCGTTTTAAGTTAGATGAAAAGGGAAAACCGGTAGGAATTGTTGTAAAAGAAAGTAAAGAAGCACACCAACTGATTGAAGAATTCATGTTGTTGGCCAATCGTACCGTTGCAGAGAATATTTCCAAAATACAGATCAATAAAAAGCAGATCCCATTCCCATATCGCGTGCATGACCAACCGGATGCAGAAAGATTGGCTCCTTTTATGGAGTTCGCAAAAAAGTATGGTCATAAATTTGATCTAAGCTCACCTGAATCTATTGCTGCAAGTTTTAATCAAATGCTGGCAGATGCTAAAGGAAAACCTGAGCAGCATGTGTTGGAGCAATTGGGTATACGTACCATGGCAAAAGCCGTGTATACGACCGAGAATATTGGTCACTACGGATTGGCTTTTGAATTTTACTGTCACTTTACTTCTCCCATCCGAAGATATCCCGATGTATTGGTACACCGTGTACTGGAAACCGTGCTACAAGGGAAACCAATGATCGATAAAAAAATGGAAGAGAAGTGTAAACATAGCAGCGACAGAGAAAGAGCCGCTATGGAATGCGAACGTGCAGGTAATAAATACAAACAAGTAGAGTACATGCGCGATTATCTCGGAGAAAGTTTTGAAGGGGTAGTGAGCGGTGTTGCCAGTTTTGGATTCTGGGTAGAAACTGTTGAACACAAGTGTGAAGGACTGGTAAGTTTGATTGGACTGAGTGATTATGATGATTTCAGATTGGTGGAAAGTGATTATAGCTTGGTTGGACGAAGAAGTGGCAGAACCTTCCGCATGGGTGATAAAGTAACCATTCGGGTAGTGGCAGCGAATCTTGAAAAAAGACAATTGGATTATGAATGGGTGATGGAAGGCAAAAGTGAAAAGTCAAAAGTCAAAAGTGAAAAGGAGACGGGTAAAAGGAAAAAAAAGTAAAATAGAGATAGGCTCAGTCCTCTACTTCATGAAATAGGATTCCTTCTTTTGCCAGTAAAGATAATACAGGTGCATAAATAGAAGGAATGATCGGAATATGCAGTCCTTTTTCAGGTAAAGCTTTTTCGGCTATCAATATAGCTGCGATGCCCAATGGCAATCCAACTGTTTTCGCCATGGCTGTGCGTAAATGATCTTCGCCTTTGACCACCAGACTGCTTTTGACGGTTTTATATTGACCATTCAGCTCATATTCAATCTCATGCAACATCACGATCATGTCTTTATCCTGCGGCTCCAATATCCAGGATGATTCCATTCTCCATTGAAGAATATCTGCAGCAGTACATATCCCTTTATGGATCGGCTGTTCACTATTCAAACCCAAACTGAGTAGCATTGCCTGAATATGTGCATCAGATGATAATTGTTCCGGTGTAACAGACAAACGGTGTTGTTGTAGATGTTGTTGGAGAAAATCAGACATCCGCAAAGTACTTGTATCGTAAGTTACAATTTCATCCGTGAGTTTCAGGTCAACGATGGTAGTCCAACCTTTGCAGAAATCTGAATGCCGCAGCGTTGTTCGGATGAATGTTGAACAATCTTGTAAATCGTATTTTGGAATATAACTCAGAGAATCTCTGTTGGCATAGTAGGCCAATTCACCAAGATCAGGGATGGTTACATTTCCGGATGCACGGAACAACTGTTCATAAGACAATGCCTGTTCTTCACCGTTTTTCAGAAATACGGCACCGGCCTTGCCTGCCAGTACTACATTACGAGGATTCCAACTGATTTTATAATGCCAAGGATTATTATCGCTTTCAGGAGCTACCAATCCACCACAATGTGATAAGAAAGAATGGATCTTTCCACCCTTGGCTTTAATGGCATGGATCAATTGCATCGCGCTCATGTGGTCGATACCGGGATCCAATCCCATCTCACACAAAAACAACAATTCCTTATCAGCAATTTGCTGTTGCAATGCTTTGATTTGATCATCGACATAAGAAGCAGTGAGTAAATGTTTTCCGAGATCCAAGCAGTCTAGGGCCACATGATAATGAAGAGCCGGTGGCATTAAAGAGATCACCACATCTGCAGCAGCGATCAATGATCTTCTTTTTTCGGTATCGGTAATATCCAGTTGAACCGCATGGGTATGCATTTCAGTGCCCAACTTTTGAAGAACGGTCTCTATATCTGCATCTGCCACAGTTAGTTTCCATTGTCTGCGTCGGGTTTCGCGTTTGAGGTAATCAATCAAGACAGTAGATGATTTACCGGCACCAAAAACAAGGATATGAGGAGGTGGAAATGACATGCCGCAAGCTAAGTAGAAATAATGAATAGAAAATGTTGCCACTGTCCAAAGGACTCCTTCGGAGAAGGCACTGAAATGCACAGAAAGCGGAATCAAATACGAGGTTTACTTGGGATCAAAAAAAATCAACTCAATTCTGTAACTAAAGCAGGATAGGTTCGTTCAACTTAAAAAATCCTACATGAAACAAGCGATCACCTTATTCGTTTCGTTACTGATGCTGACCGGAACGATTCTTGCCCAAAAAACCATTCGCGATGCCAATGCACAGAGTCGCAATGGACTCAAAAATTTCCATGCGGTACAGGTATCCAATGGTATTGACCTGTATCTCACACAATCATCCGAAGAAGCGGTAGCAGTAAGTGCTGTTTCTGATGAGTATCGTGATAAGATCATCACGGAAGTGGTAGATGGGGTATTGAAGATTTACTACGAAAAAAAAGATGGTTGGAACTGGGGTTCTAATACCGGCAATAAAAAATTAAAAGCCTATGTATCCGTGAAAAATCTGGATAAGTTGGGTGCTTCAGGTGGTTCTGACGTGTCTTTAGAGACCGTGATCAGAAGCAATAAACTCAGTATCTCTATTTCCGGTGGTTCAGACCTTAGGGGAGAGATTCAATGCGATGAATTAAGTCTGTCAGCCAGCGGTGGCAGCGATGCTACCATTAAAGGTAAAGCTGCTCAGGTGAAGATTACTGCATCAGGAGGAAGTGATGTAGAAGGGTATGGGTTGATTACGGATGTATGCAGAGTGGTTTCCAGTGGAGGTAGTGATGTTAGCATTACCGCAAATAAGCAAATGGATGCCACTGCATCCGGCGGTAGCGATATCCATTACAAGGGGAATGCTACGGCTACGACTTCCAAAAGCGGTAGTTCAGACATCAGAAAAGTGACCAACTAAGTCTCTTGCATATAAGGTAATAGAAGAACAAAACACCCTAGTTTTCCCATCGCCAGGAGCCATGGAAAAACAGGGTGTTTTTTTATGCAGCTTTGTGGATAAAACTGCTTAAAAAACAGCCATTTCAGCCCTTTTTTCCCACCTAAAAAAACTATCTTCGCCATCCCGGATTTATGGGTGCTAACATCCACCGGGAAGAACTCAAAAATACGTACGAGAAAAGCGAACATGGAAGAAAATCTGCTACCCGAACAGACGAGCGATAACGACCGCATTATACAGGTCAATATTGAAGAACAAATGAAAACAGCCTACATCGATTATTCGATGTCGGTGATCGTTGGTCGTGCCCTACCTGATGCCAGGGATGGTTTTAAACCGGTACATCGCAGGGTTTTATATGCGATGAATGAACTGGGGAATAACAGCAACAAGCCCTACAAAAAATCTGCCCGTATTGTGGGTGAAGTGATGGGTAAATACCACCCGCATGGCGACTCATCCATCTATGATACATTGGTGCGTATGGCACAGGATTGGACCATGCGTTATACGCTGGTAGATGGACAGGGTAACTTTGGTAACCAGGATGGTGATCCACCGGCGGCTATGCGTTATACAGAAGCCCGTTTACAGAAAGTGGCAGAAGCCATGCTGGATGATATTGAAAAAGAGACGGTTGATTTTCAACTGAATTTCGATGACTCTTTACAAGAACCTACCGTTCTTCCTTCCCGTATTCCTCAACTCTTGGTGAATGGTTCATCCGGTATTGCCGTAGGTATGGCTACCAATATGATGCCGCATAACCTCGGTGAAGTGGTGGATGGATGCGTGGCATTTATTGACAACAGAGAGATCACAGGAGAAGAACTGATACAATACGTAAAAGCCCCTGATTTCCCAACGGGAGGTGTGATCTATGGCATGGAAGGTGTAAAACAGGCTTTACTTACCGGAAGAGGAAGAGTTGTGGTGCGTGGTAAATGTCATGTGGATACTAAACAAAGCGGTCGTGAGCAGATCGTAATCACGGAAGTTCCTTATCAGGTAAACCGAGATCAATTAACAGATCGTATTGGACAATTGGTGAATGATAAGACTGTTGAAGGCATTGCACATGTCAACAATGAAAGTAACAAACGCGAAGGAACCAGAATTGTACTGGATTTGAAGCGTGATGCAGTAGCGCAAGTGGTCATTAACCAATTGTACAAATACACTGAATTACAAACCAGCTACGGTATCAACAACGTAGCACTATCCAAAGGCAAACCTAAGATCATGAACCTGCGCGATTTGATCGCTGAGTTCATTGATTTCAGGATGGATGTAGTCATCCGCAGAGCCAAATTCGATTTGCGTAAAGCAGAAGAGCGTGCGCATATCTTGGAAGGATACCTGAAAGCATTGGATCATTTGGATGAAGTGATCACCCTGATCCGTGCCAGCAGAACACCGGATGAAGCCAAAGAAAGTCTGATCAGCAAGAGTAAAGAGGCCAAATGGTTACTCAAACAAGACCTCTTCACAGATCTTTCCAACGAATTATACAAACAGGAAGAAGGTTTATCTGAAGCACAGGCAAAAGCGATTCTGGAACTGCGTTTACAGCGTTTGACCGGTATGGAAAGAGAGAAAATCATTGAAGAATTCAATGGTTTGATCAATACCATCAAAGACTTAAAAGCATTATTGGGAAGTGAAGCACTACGTTATGACCTGATCAAAAAAGAATTGATCGAGATCAAAGAGCAATTTGGAGATGCGCGTAAGAGTGAGATTCAATACCTCGCTGATGAGATGCGTATTGAGGATCTCATTGAAGAAGAAGATGTAGTGATTACCATTTCACATTTGGGTTATATCAAAAGAACATCCGCATCTGAATACCGCCAACAAAAACGTGGTGGAAGAGGAGCTGTGGGTTCTAAAACACGTGAAGAAGATTTTGTAGAACATCTATTTGTCGCTTCTACCCATGACACGATGCTATTCTTCACAGAAAAAGGGCGCTGTTACTGGATGCGTGTATACGAAATACCCGAAGGAGAAAAGCAAAGCAAAGGAAGAGCCATTCAAAACCTGATACAATTACCGGGTGACGATAAGGTGAAAGCCATTATTGATGTAAAAAATCTGGCCGATAAAGATTTTGTACAGCAACATTATATTGTACTTTGTACCAAGAAAGGAATCATTAAAAAGACTTCTTTGGAAGATTTCAGTCGCCCTAGAGCCAATGGTGTGAATGCCATTACCATTATGGAAGGCGATGAATTACTGGAAGCAAGGATGACCGATGGCAAATCTGAGATCATGCTGGCGGTGAAAAGTGGTAGAGCCATTCGTTTTGAGGAAGAGAAGGTACGCGCAACAGGTAGAGGTGCCATTGGCGTTGCGGGTATTGAGGTAGATGATGAGAAAGATGAAGTAATTGGCATGATCTGTGTAAACAAGGAGGATACTACCCGAACCATTTTGGTAGTAAGTGAAAAAGGCTTTGGAAAAAGAACACCGATCGATGAATACCGTATCACCAATCGAGGTGGAAAAGGGGTGAAAACGATCCATGTTACAGACAAAACAGGAAGTTTAGTTGGCATCCTCTATGTAACTGAAAAAGAAGACCTTATCATCACTTGTAAATCCGGTATCACGATTCGTACCAGCATCAGTGAGATCCGTGAAGCCGGTAGGGCCACACAGGGTGTGAAACTGATCAGGATCGATGAAGGAGATGAGATTGCTGCCATTTCACAGATTGAAGATGATGATGAGGATGCATCATCGGAAATACCTGGTGAAACAACAGAAAACGAAAACCCTGCAACAGACAATAACGATTCAACCACTAACGAAAACCAAGTTTAAAAACCTCCCGTTATGAAGAAGCTATTCATGCTTTCCATCTTTGCTGCAACACTGCAGTTTGTTACCGCACAGGATTATAAAAAGGTACAAAATGCAATAATTTTAGGCAGGGTGGAAGATGCAAAAACAGAGATCGATAAATTAGCTGCGGATCCAAAAGCCCAAGCAAAGGCAGAGACGTATATGTTCAAAGGCAAAATCTATGCTGCGATCTTTAAAACACCTGAACTCAGTGCCAAATATGCCAATGCCGGAGCAGAGGCAGAAGCGGCTTTGAAGAAATACCAGGAAATGGATCCTACCTATGCTATCGCAAAAGAGAAAGATGGTCTCGGCGCCTATTTCGATATGTATTTTGGTTTTATTACAAGAGGAACCGGTAGTTTCAATGATAAAGATTGGGCAAATGCAGGTGAAAATTTTGCAACTGCTATCCGTTATATCGATCAAATCATCGAGAATAAATGGACCAGCAATAACCTGAAAATGGATACCACATCCATCCTCTATGCCGCTTATGCTTTCCAAAATGCCAAAAAATTAGAAACTGCTGCTGGATATTACCAGCGTTTGGCTGACAATAAAATAAGCGACACCAATTTTGTAGATGTGTATCGTTTTTTATTGGATTATTATTCCAGCAGCCAAAAAGATGAGGTAAAATTCAAAAAGAACCTTGCCTTGGCTAATGAAGTATTTCCTGATAAAAGTAAAGAGTGGGAATACTATGAGATGGATTTACTCGAGTCATACGATCTGAAAACAAAAACAGAAATGTATGACAAAGAAGATGCAGCGGGAACTTTGACTGAAAATAAATACCTGTTATTTGGAGAATCGTTTGCCAATGCTAAGAATAAAGATGACTTGGATAGCGCTACTGCAGTTAAGTATAGCAACAAATCGATTGAAGCATTTAAAAAAGCATTCGCTAAGAACAGCAATAATGCCATTGCAGCCTTCAACGTAGGTGTTGTGAGTTACAATACTTTTGCTACGCTGGATGATCTGGTGCGCGACAATATTCGTTCCGTTCAAAGGATCAATGCAGAGAAACCTGTTGAAAAAGATCCTAAGAAAAAAGCGGCAGTAGAAGCCAAAGCAAAAGCTGAATCTGAACCTTATCTAAAAGCCAATGCAGCATTAGAACCCTCTATTACCCAACAAGTAGATCAGGCAATAGAATGGTTACAGAAAGCTTACGCTATCTTAAAAGATAAAAGCAGCAGAACCAATAACGAAAAAAGTGTGATCAATCGTACGGTTGACTGGTTAGCCAATTTGTACGCTTATAAGCGCGATAGAGCCAGAGGTAAAGACAATGCAGCATTTGATGCTTTTGAAGCGAAATACAAAGAGTTTGATGCATTACACAACAAGTTCTAAAGTGTAAAGCCCAAGAAATATTGAAAAGAGGCTGTATCAAAATTCCGATACAGCCTCTTTTTATTCGGGTACCTGATGGAGAAAGTTTTCATTTAGGCGATTCTCAAAGCCTTCTTTTTACTTTTGAGACTTCCTCATTTTATTTGCCCTATAGAACCAGTATATTTAAGAGTACGTAAATACCTGTATATGAAATCATCCATCACCATTGCAGTATTGGCACTATTCAGTTCTCTGAGTGCTTGTCAGAGCTCTTCCAGCAAAAACACAGAAGTTCCGCTTACGGGCGAACCAACACTGAAAACCAATATCATAGTGAACAACAGAGAGGTCATTTGGGGAATGGATTTTCTGCCCAACGGGGATCTGTTATTCACAGAGAAAAAAGGTACCATCGCGCGATATACCACCGGTGGCACTATACAAGAAATATCGGGCGTACCAGCCGGCATCCTTAGCAATGGACAAGGTGGTTTATTGGATATCAAAGTCCACCCAAATTATGCCAACAATGGATGGATCTATATTTCCTACGCTGCTTCAGAATCAGGAGTGAATGGTGCAGTTTTAAAGCTCACACGATGTAAACTCAATGGTAATACCATCACCAATACAGAAACCATTTTTCAAACCAAAACAGCCAATACTTGGTACGGACATTTTGGTAGTCGTATCATTTTTGACAAAGCCGGAATGCTCTATCTGAGCGTAGGAGAGGGCGGCTCTACCAGTTATGGCGGTGTAGGCAGCGGGAACATGAATGCACAGGATACCAAAAGTGATTGGGGAAAAGTACATCGAATGACAGATGACGGAAAAGTACCCGCCGATAATCCAGTACTCCCGGGAAATTCAACAGCAACGACAGTGTTCTCTTACGGACATCGCAATCCACAGGGTATGACTTATGATGCGATCAATAATCGCATCTGGGAAAATGAACACGGTCCAATGGGTGGTGATGAGATCAATTTGGTGGAGAAAGGAAAAAACTATGGATGGCCCTTGGTGAGTTATGGAAAAAACTACGATGGCGTAGCTGTCTCATCCAATCCCACTGCGAATGGTATTACAGATCCTTTGAAATATTGGGTTCCCTCCATCGCTCCGAGTGGATTGGCAGTGATCACCAGCGATAAATTCAAATCCTGGAAAGGAAACCTGTTGACCGGTTCTCTCAATTCAAGTCATGTAAACAGAGCTGTATTAGAAGGCAACACTATTACCAAAGATGAAAGAATACTCGACGGTATCGGCCGTGTCCGCAATGTAAAACAAGGTCCCGATGGCGCTATTTATGTAGCTGTTGAAGGACCGGGGAGGATTATTCGGGTAACAGGGGAATAAGTTTGATTTTTTGATCTTTGATTTTTTGATTTGGATAAATTCTGATTTAAATCAAAAAATCAAAGATCAAAAAATCACAGATCAACAATACGCCATGACCCATAAGCTATTCGCTAACATTCTACTCTCCAAACGGTAAAAACTTCTCATCCTGAATTTCTTTAAGAACGGGAGCGTGGTGGTTGAGTGTTTGTCCGTTTATAACGATTTCATATTTCCGGAGATATGCTTGCATCATGTGGGTAGCAGTGAATTGATCCATCACCCGTTCATGACAACGTTTACGATCATATTGTGGGATGTTTTGTAAGGCCTGTACCAGCTCTTTTTTACTGGCAGATAAATAACCAACATCCTTTGTAACGATCTCAGACAAAGAACCATAAGGTGTGCCGAAAACCGGACAACCAAAATATAAACTCTCGGTAATCGCCAATCCAAAAGGCTCATGCCAACGAACGGGAAATAACATGGCTGCAGATCGTCGAAGGATCTGATTTTTTTCTTCTCCACCCTTCATACCATGAAAATGAACATGGGTATCGAATGTGAGACGAACACCTTGATTGAAATTGAACCGATGTCCCCCGATGACCTGTAATGGCCATTTGGCTTTTCTGGATATATCAATAGCACCTTGTACATTTTTAACACGCCAAGCAGCATCACCTAAGAAATGAATATAGGAGCGAGGTCCCGCAAGAGCAGGATCACCATAATCATCCGGATCAATACCATTGCAAACAAATGACTCACTGCAAAAACGTTCTGCATGGTTGCGGGACACAAAAACAGTGTTCACCGGCAAAGGAACTTGTTCATTCATGTTTCCATGCATGGTCATGAGATGGGGAAGAAGCGGCGTTTCATTAACTGTATGATTCAAGTGAATGATATCAATGCCTATGTCTTTGGGTACTTGCTGATTGAAAGGCTGTGCAGGATCAAATGGATACACTTCTGCAAATGGACAACTGGAGCCCGGCGCTACCAGATAAGAAACTTGGTGTCCGGCTTTTACCAATGCTTTCCCCAACCACCAAATCACACGTTCAGTCCCGCCATATTTCAAAGCGGGGATGGCAGTGTTGTTGACGATGAGGATATGCATAGGATGTAAAAATACGGAAGGGATGGGAGATGGGAGATTTCTGATGTCTGATGTGAAAAGTGAAAGGATTTTTTTTTGGAGTGATTTTTTTACCACGGAGGTAACACAGAGTTTGTGGTTATATTATAAAGCAAGTATTAATCACACAAAATCGTACCGTATTATCCGTAAAACTTGATGTAGAGAATAGATGAGTGAAGAAGTTGATTCATTTTTGTTTCCATACGAGGTTTTATATGGAGCAAAGAAAACCAAGGAAAAGAATTCCTTTGAAAAAAGTAACTGAAAAGATCCTATTGCATGACCCACTTTCATTGATGGCCAATAAAGCTTCTATTCAAGCCAGGAAAGCAGCTGAACATCAAGAGCTGGTTCTAATAGAGATTTGGTTTGATAAACATTATTATAATAGGTATCAACATGGAGATGAATCAGGCAAAAGAAATGGAATTGATCCCGATTTAGTAAAAGAGATAATTATTCAATCCATTTCATGGCTTATATCCTGTTCCGGGAGGTATAAATTTTTTAGATTTTTGAATGCTGATAAAGAAAATGATCCCTATCATCGAATTGTGTTGCAGAAAAATACTAAAGAAGGGTTACTAAATATTGTTACAGAATTCCATTGGATAACACTGAGAAGATACGAAGTGACGGTAAAAACAGCTATGGTAACTGTAGGCTCCCCCAAAAAGTTGTCCATTCTTGGTTAGAGTTAACGGGAAAAAGC
>JAAXIF010000057.1:0-23214 GCA_012270485.1 Sphingobacteriales bacterium
TTTTGGGGCTAATCCTCCTTAATCTTCCGAACACCTGTGGTCGGGCGACCAACAAAGGCAACCGAGCTAATTTTCCATAACTAGCCCGCCAACTCTTTTGTACATATATAAATCTTCAATTTCGCTTATTATTCAAGGTTCTATATCTTGTCTATATAATAAACCATCATGTACGAAATACGAAAGAAACAATCGCTGCTTGTTAGAATTGGTATTGGCATTTTTGTTTTGCTTTTAACAACCGCTCTTTTGAAGACCTTGTTCAAAGAACCCGTATTAACCGTCAGTGAAGAACTACGAGAAATATCAAATTACACAAACAAACAAACTCCAATTCAAATTGATAGTTTGACGGAACTTGTCAATACACAAGCGCTGGTTGGAAACAAGCTGCGCTATAATATTCTAATTAAAAACAACAAAGAAAATATTGATACGGCTACTCTTTTGAATGGCTCTAAGCTTCGCATAAAGAACATGCTAAAAACCGACCCGAAAGCCGGCTACTTTCGAGAAAATAATATTGTTCTTGTCTATCGATTTATAGATATAGATGGCAATTATGTTTGTGAAATAGAGGTTCCCACAAAAGAATAACCCCGGCCTTGTTGTCGATCACTCATCAACAATAGCGAGTTCATATTGTTAGCAATATTTATAACGAAGGCTTATCTTTAAGGACAGGCCTTTTTCATAAAACCAATTGCTATGAGAATTTTATTTGCATTACTCTCTTTTGTATTCATTGTATCCTGTCAACAAAAGTCAACAACCGTTCAAGAATACTTTGCCACCAAAGACTCCGGAGTTCAAGTGGCCGGTATCAAAATGATTCCCATCAAAACCGATGTCGGCACTTTTAAAGTTTGGACCAAAACCATTGGTAACAATCCTCGTGTGAAAGTATTGTTGCTGCATGGCGGTCCGGCGATGACACATGAGTACATGGAAGCTTTTGAAAGCTTTTTTCCGAAAGAGGGTTTTGAGATCATTGAATATGATCAACTTGGTTCATATTATAGTGATCAACCCACAGACAGTAGCTTATGGACAACGGAAAGATTTGTTGAGGAGGTAGAGCAAGTAAGAACTGCGCTCGGACTAACCAAAGACAATTTCTATATACTCGGAAATTCCTGGGGTGGTATTTTGGCGATGGAGTATGCGCTCAAGTATCAACAAAATCTAAAGGGGCTGATCATCTGCAATATGATGGCGAGCATTCCGGATTACGAAAAATACAATGGAGTGCTTCGCTCCCGGATGCGTCCGTCGTTGGTAGACTCTTTACAGCAGTATGAAGCGAAAGGACTGTTTAAAGATCCAACCTACCAAGAGCTTGTCTTTAATGAGTACTACACCAAACACCTTTGCCGCCTGCCCGAATGGCCGGAACCAGTGAATCGTTGTTTCAAACACATCAACGAAAGTATTTATGTGATGATGCAGGGTCCGAGCGAGTTTAAAGTAGGTGGCAGATTACTTACCTGGGATCGAAAAGCGGATCTTCCAAAAATTACAGTACCCACATTAACGGTTGGCGCTAAATACGACACCATGGACCCCGCACATATGGAATGGATGAGCAAACAGGTTCAAAATGGGAAATACCTGTATTGTCCGAATGGCAGCCATTTGTCTATGTGGGATGATCAACAAATATTCATGGATGGTGTGATCAAATTCATCAAAGAAACCGATGCCGGGAAATAATCTTTTAAATAGCTACGGGCTTAAGCCCGTAGCTATTTAAAGGGCATTTCCGATTTTACCGATTGTTTTCGTGCATTCATCCTTAAAATAAAATAGCTGTTTTATACGCTACGCTTATTCAGTAGCTTTAAACTCTTCCTAAAACCAATTTAACTTACCATGAGAAGACTCAAGTTTCTGTTTTCGGGGCTACTGTTTGCTACATTGCTACAGGCCCAGGAAACATTCCACATCAATGGTATTGGCGATAAGCGTGATGGTTGTTACGCATTTACCAATGCCACGATCGTGAAAGATGCACAGACCACATTAACCAATGCCACAATGGTTATTCGTGATGGAAAAATTGTATCGGTAGGCAATGGCGTTGCCATTCCAAAAGATGCGGTTGTGGTAGATTGCAAGGATAAATACATCTATCCTTCCTTCATAGATATCTACAGTGATTATGGAATGCCACAGCAACAAAGACAACAAGCAGGTGGTTTCAATTTCAATGCTCCCGCCCAATTAACCTCCAATCAAAAAGGAGCTTATGGATGGAATCAGTCTTTGAAAACAGATGTGCATGCTTACAAAATTTTCTCTGCTGATGATGCGCGTGCGCGCCCACTTCGTGAGATGGGATTTGGAACGGTATTATCTCATCAAAAAGATGGTATCCTACGTGGAACCGGAACGGTTGTAACATTGGCCAATGATGCTGATAATTTCCTGATCGTAAAAGACAAAGCTGCTGCACACCTGTCTTTCAATAAAGGAACTTCAACACAATCTTATCCGGGTTCTTTAATGGGAACTATTGCATTGTTGCGCCAGACATACTTGGATGCACAGTGGTATAAGAACAATCCCGTTGCTACAACAGAACAGGGTGATGGTGTCAACATCACTTTAAAATATTTCAATGATCAGCAAACACTTCCTCAGATCATGGATCCATCAGATAGAGCGGGTATAGATCTTTGGAATGTGATGCGCGCAGATCGCGTGGGTGATGAATTTGGTGTTCAATACATTTTAAAGGCAACAGGTAAAGAATATCAGCGCATCAAAGAAGTATCAGCCACCAAAGCGCCATTGATCGTTGGATTGAATTTTCCAGCGGCTATGGATGTAGAAGACCCGAACGACGCTCGCTTGGTTTCTTTAGCAGATATGAAGAACTGGGAATTAGCTCCTACGAATCCGGCAGCGATTGAAAAAGCCGGCATCTCATTCGCGCTAACCGCTGCTGATGTTCGCGATGCAAGAACCTTTATGACCAATCTTAGAAAAGCCATGGAAATGGGATTGTCTGAGAAAGCGGCCATGGAAGCATTGACTAAAACACCTGCCACTTGGTTGGGCGTATATGATAAAGTGGGTAGTCTCGATAACGGCAAACTTGCCAACTTCGTGATCACTACAGGACCCGTTTTCGCAGAAAGAACTTCTATTTTGCAAAACTGGGTACAGGGTAAAAAATATGCGGTGAATGAAAGTAACTGGTACAATGTTGCCGGTACTTATCAGCTGTCTATTACAAGCGCAAGCGGAACCACATCTTATACAATGGATGTAAAAAGCAACAGCGCTGCTACTGTGATTGCAAAAGATACCGTAAACGCTACTTTTAACTTTGATGGCAAAGCAGTGAAATTCAGCTTCGCTCCGGAAAAGCGTTCTCGTAATAATATTCGTTTCAGCGGATTCAGCAATGGTGATAGCTGGAATGGTACAGCAGAAGATGCTGAAGGAAATAGAATGACATGGACCGCTAAAATGAGCGCAGCTCCTGTTGCTAAAAAGGATTCTGCAACCAGAACGAACACCAGAGGAAATCTCATCGGTGCCACCATGTATCCCTTCACCGCATTCGGCGCTGCCGAAAATGCGATTCCTACACAAGGTACTTACCTGATCAAAAACGCTACTGTTTGGACCAGTGAAAAAGATGGTAAACTAGAAGGAACAGATGTATTAGTGAAAGCCGGTAAAATTGCACGTGTTGGCAAAAACCTAAGCGATGCATCTGCTACCGTAATTGATGGTACCGGTAAACATCTTACTGCCGGTATCATTGACGAACACTCACACATTGCTTCTGCATCTACAAACGAAGGTGCGCAGAGTGTGACTTCAGAAGTGCGCATGGGTGATAATCTGGATCCGGATGATATCAATATTTATCGTCAGCTGAGCGGTGGTGTTACCACTTCACATATCCTGCACGGTTCTGCCAATACCATTGGTGGACAAACACAATTGATCAAATTGCGTTGGGGTACAGATGATGAAGGGTTGAAATTCAAAGGTGCAGATCCATTCATCAAGTTTGCATTGGGTGAGAACGTAAAGCGTACCTCATCTAGCAATAACAATCGTTTCCCTGATACTCGTATGGGTGTGGAACAAGTATTAACAGACGCGTTCTCTCGTGCTGTTGCGTATGAAAAAGCATTGAAAGCTGATCCAAAGGGAACACGTCGTGATTTGGAACTAGATGCGTTGGTTGAGATCATGAACAAGAAAAGATACATTACTTGTCACTCTTATGTTCAGAATGAGATCACTGCAACTATGCGTGTTGCTGAGAAATTCGGTTTCCGTATCAACACGTTCACGCATATTCTGGAAGGATATAAAGTAGCAGACAAAATGAAAGAGCATGGCGCTGCCGCTTCTACCTTCTCTGATTGGTGGGCTTATAAAGTTGAAGTTACCGATGCCATTCCTTACAATGCTTATATCATGAACAAAGTAGGATTGAATGTTGCCATCAATTCTGATGATGCGGAAATGGCGCGTCGTTTGAATCAGGAAGCAGCAAAGAGTGTGAAGTATGGTGGTTTGAGCGAAGAAGAAGCGTTGAAAATGGTAACCATCAACCCTGCCAAGATGTTGCATGTAGATGATAAAGTAGGAAGTATCAAAGTTGGCAAAGATGCCGATCTGGTTCTTTGGAGCGATCATCCATTGAGCATTTATGCAAAAGCAGAAAAGACCATGGTAGATGGTATCATTTATTTCGATCGTGAAAAAGATGCTGCTATGCGTAAACAAGTGTTGGCAGAGCGTATGCGTCTGATCAATAAAATGGTCGGTGAAAAACGCGGCGGTCGTCCAACCATGCCTGCAACACCTAGTTACAAATACGTTCATACCTGTCTGGATCATTCCCACAAACTGGGCATGTTGGAAATTGAGGCAGAAGACATCCATGCAGATAACCAATAAACTACCGCATCATGAAAAAAACACTTTTATATACAGGGCTTCTTTCGCTGGTGCTTAGTACCGCAACAGCACAGGATGATGTGTATCCTGCCCCCAAACAAAACAAAAAAACCGCCATTACCAATGCGATGATCCATGTTGGAAATGGTACCGTTATTGAAAACGGAACACTGGTTTTCGACAATGGTAAGATCACCTACAGCGGTGCTGCTGCCGGCGCTCCTTCTGCAGAAACAATTGTAGATGCAAAAGGAAAACACGTGTATCCCGGTATTATTCTTCCAGCCTCTACATTAGGCTTGCAGGAAATTTCCGGTGTTCGCGGAAGCACAGATATCAATGAGTTAGGTGAATTGAACCCGTCTATTCATTCGATCGTTGCGTATAAAGCTGAATCTATCGTTACCAATACTTTACGCGCTAACGGTATTCTGTTGGCACATGTGGCGCCGGGTGGACAACTCGTTGCCGGACAATCATCTGTTGTTCAATTGGATGCCTGGAACTACGAGGATGCCGCTTACAAAATCGATAATGGCATGCACTTTTATATGCCCAGTTTGTTGGCCCGTCCGGGTGGTGGTCGCTTTGCGGCATTGCTCGCATTGCTTGGACCACAACAACCTGCTGATCCAGTAAAAGCCGCTTTGGATAGAATTGAAGGCGTGAAAGCATTCTTTAGAGAAGCGAAAGCTTATCATCAAAAAGATGCGGGTAAAGAAATCAACCTGAAATTCGAAGCAACTAAAGCACTATTCGAGAAAAAACAAAAACTCTTCATCCACTGCTCACAGGTAAAACAAATGCTGGTAGCGATTGATTTCGTGAAAGAGTTTGGTTTTGATGTGGTATTGGTGGGCGCATCAGATAGCTGGCAAATTGCCGACCTGCTGAAGCAACACAATATTGCAGTGATCCTTACTCAAGAACACAACCTGCCTACACTAGATGATGACGATGTAGATCAGCCTTATAAAGCTGCTACTGCCTTACACAAAGCGGGTGTATTGTTTTGTTTGAATGATGATGATCCACAGAACAGAGGAAGAAACCTTCCTTTTAATGCAGGAACTGCTGCGGCTTATGGTTTGGGTAAAGAAGAAGCATTAAAAGCTATTACACTCAATGCCGCTAAAATCCTCGGAATTGATGACAAAACAGGAACCCTTGAAGTGGGTAAAGATGCTAATATTGTTATCAGTGAAGGAGATATCCTTGATATGAAGAGCAGTATTATAAGCGGTGCATATATTCAAGGTCGTGGTATCAAGTTGAGCAGTAAGCATACTCAGCTATACGAGCGATACAAGCACAAATACGGTATCAAGTAAAAAAACGACGTTTTTGTTACAAAATCCCGATCCGTCTAAGCAGATCGGGATTTTTGTTTTCGGTTAACAAAATATTTACAAGCACATCCCATCTATTTACCACCCGTCTCTATCAATTACCGTTCATCTTTCTTGTACAGTCATTAACAGCGGTCGGCATGTAACGTTCTTAGTTTTACTACGTTTCTTTTCGTAAAGCTTGTTGTTTTTTACGACAACGGGCCGGAAAAAGAACAACATGAAGAAAAACCATTACCTGCAAAACGACTGTATGAGACCCTTATCCCTGGTTTTATTACTAATATTATCAACCGCATTTACGCTGCGTGCGCAGAACAGTACACGTGTGGTTAAAAAAATAGAAGCTACGAGAACCACGCAGAAAATTGTGATTGATGGCAATCTCAAAGACTCAGCATGGCTATCAGCCCCCATCGCTACAGATTTTGTAGAGTGGCGTCCTACATTTGGCAATAAAGAAGATGAGAAGAACAGAACCGAGATTCGTATTCTATATGATAACGACGCAATCTATATCGCAGGTTACGCACATGAGGCAAGTCCGGATAGCATTACCAAAGAACTGGTAGGCCGCGATGTCGTAGGGGTGAACGACTTTGTAGGTGTCATCTTCGATACATATAATGATAAGATCAATGGTTTTGGCTATTATGTAACTGCTTTAGGAGAGCAGTTTGATGCCAAGTATTCTTCTAATGGAGAAGATGGGAGCTGGAACAGCGTGTTCGAAAGCAATGCACAACTGCAATCCGATGGCTGGACCTTTGAAATGAAGATACCCTATGGCGCCATTCGTTTTGGTAATACAAAAGTGCAAGACTGGGGTATCAACATTACCAGAAGAAGAAGTAAGAGTGGAAAGCAGTTGATGTGGAGTCCAACAGACCCTGCCATTGGCGGGAACTTCCTGGCACAGTTTGGCATATGGACCGGAATTAAAGATATCAAGCCACCCATTCGTCTTTCTTTCTCTCCATATTTATCTACCTATGCTAATCACTTTCCGTACAACACACCGGGAGTAAAAAACACCACTACCTCTATCAATGGAGGTATGGATGTAAAGTATGGCATCAATCAGGCTTTTACACTTGATATGACATTGGTTCCTGATTTTGGACAAGTACAAAGCGATAATCAGGTGTTAAACCTTACACCCTTTGAAGTGCAGTTCAATGAGAATAGAACATTCTTTACGGAAGGAACTGAGTTGTTTGGAAAAGGCAATCTTTTTTACAGCCGTAGAATTGGTGGAACGCCCATGCACCTGGGAAGCGTAAATGGTCAATTAAAACCGGGCGAAACCATCCTTAACAATCCATTAGAAACAAGATTGTTGAATGCTAGTAAGATCAGCGGTAGAACCAGTAGTGGTTTGGGTATCGGTGTTTTCAATGCGGTTACGAAAGCACAGTATGCTACTATAGAAAATGGCGATAAAGAAACGCGTAGAATTGAAACCAACCCGCTGACCAATTACAATATTCTGGTGTTTGATCAATCGTTGAAAAACAACTCTAGCGTTTCCCTCATCAACACCAATGTAACTAGAAGTGGTAACGATTACGATGCGAATGTAACTGCAGCGCTTTGGGATATTTATGACAAGAAAAACACTTGGAATGTAAACGGACAAGTGGGCGTGAGCCAGTTAATTGGATATGAAGCACCGGGTAAAACACTCACCGGCTATAACCACACACTGGGATTTGGTAAAACCAGCGGTCGTTTCAACTTCAATATCTGGCAAGAATTGGCTGACAATAAGTATAACCATAACGATATGGGATACTTTACCAATAACAACTATTTCAATAATGGTTTATGGGTGGGTTATCGTTGGTTACAGCCTAAAAAGTGGTACAATCGTATTAATGCGAATATGAATCTTAATTATTCCATGCGCTACAAGCCAATGGATTACCAGCGATTCAACTTCAACATCAATGTGAATTCGCAGCTGAAAAATTTATGGTGGGTGGGTTTCAACATCAATATCAATCCCGAGCAAAATGATTTCTTTGAGCCGCGTGTGAATGGAAAAGTTTTCAAACGCCCGGGTAGTTGGTCCAGCGGTTTTTGGTTTGAAACCAATAACGCAAAAAAATATTCTACTGTGGTTGAGTTCTTTAATAGAACCTTTAACCAATATGGAAGCAATGGACAAGATATCTTCTTACGACACAACTATCGTTTCAATAAGAAGCTAACCTTATCTGTGAATACCTTTCTTCAGTTCTTTCACAATAACCTAGGTTATGCAACAATGTATGGTCAGGACAGTATCATCTTTGCATTACGAAAAAGAAATACTGTTGAAAATGTATTCAATGTGAAATACAATTTCAATAATAAAATGGGGTTGACTTTCCGTGCCAGACATTACTGGAGTAAAGTGGCTAATAAAGGGTTTTTTAAACTTAGAGAAGATGGTTATCTCAATCATATTCCCGGAGGCATTAGCAACAATGTTGACTTTAACGTGAACTACTTCAATATTGATATGGTGTATACCTGGCAGTTCGCCTTGGGTAGTTTTATCAATGTGGTTTGGAAAGACGCTATCAGTAGTTTTAATAGAAACGTGAATACGAACTATTTCAAAAACTTTGGTAATACGTTACGTTCTGATCAACAGAATAGTATTTCCATTCGTGTGATCTATTTCTTGGATTATTTGAATCTCAAAAAGAAGCGGTCTTGAGTGTTAATTGTGAATGGTGAATTGTCAATTAGAAATCTTTAAATTGACAATTCACCATTCACAATTCCCTACCTTAGCTTCATGAGTAAGAAATTATTTTTACTGGATGCCATGGCATTGATCTATCGTGCCTATTATGCACTCATCCGTAATCCACGTATCACTTCAAAGGGAAGAAATACCAACGCGCAATTTGGGTTTACGAATACTTTGTTTGATCTCATCAACAAAGAAAAACCAACACACTTAGCGGTTTGTTTCGATACACACGCTCCAACTGAGCGCCATACAGACTTTACAGACTATAAAGCGAACAGACAAGAAGCCCCGGAGGATTTATTGGAATCGATTCCTGATATTCAGCGTATCATCCGCGGTTTCAATATCCCGGTGGTGCAAATGGATGGCTATGAAGCGGATGATGTAATTGGTACGGTAGCCTGGCAAGCAGCGGATAAGGGCTACGAAGTATACATGGTAACACCAGATAAGGATTATGGACAATTGCTGATTCATCCGGGTGTTTACATTTACAAACCTCCCGCTTATGGTAATCCGGAAGAAATCGTAGATGCCGCCAAGATCTGTGCAAAATGGGATATTCAAAGAGTAGAACAGGTGATTGATATGTTGGGATTAATGGGTGACGCTGTAGATAATATTCCCGGTATTCCGGGTGTGGGAGAAAAGACGGCCGCTAAATTGTTGAAAGAATACGACACACTCGAAAATGTATTGGCCAACGCAGACAAAATAAAAGGCGCTCTGGGAGAGAAAGTGAGAAATGGTGCAGACCTCGCCATCATGAGTAAAAAACTAGCCACTATCATCACTGATGTACCTGTTGAGTTTCATGAAGAAGACTATCGTTTAAAAGAATGGAATCGAGAGGCTTTGACAGAGGTTTTTACAGAGCTTGAATTCAAAACGCTGGGTAAAAGAATCTTGGGTGAGGATTTCAACGCGTTTCATGCTGCACCACAAGGCGTTCAAACAGATCTCTTCGGCAATGCGGTAGAAACGCCTAAACAAAATTCGAAACCTGCTAAAGAAAAAGAGGTTGAATCAGAATCGGTATATGGTTCTGCTGTTGAGCAATCCGGATTAATCGCAGAAAAGAATATTCACAACACGCCACATAACTATCAACTGATTCAGGGCAATGAAGCCATTCAAAATCTGGTAAAAGAACTATCACAACACAAAGAAATCTGCTTTGATTCAGAAACCACCGGTACTGATGCCAACAATGTAGAACTTGTTGGACTAAGTTTCTCTTACAAAACCGGAGAAGGATATTATGTTCCTTGTCCGGCAGAACAAGAAAAAGTTCACCATCTCCTTTCGCTTTTCAAACCGCTGTTTGAAAAAACAGACATTACATGGGTTGGACAAAATACCAAATACGATCTCTTGGTATTAAAATGGTATGGTATTCAATTAAAGGGACAATTATTTGATACCATGTTAGCGCATTACCTGATTGAGCCGGAAGGTAGAAGAAGCATGGATTTGCTCAGTGCTCAATACTTGGGTTATGAACCGGTACACATAGAAGAATTGATTGGTAAAAAAGGAAAGAGCCAAGGAAGCATGCGTGATGTGGAACTTGAGAAGATCAAAGAATATGCTGCTGAAGATGCAGATATTACTTTGCAACTGAAACATGTTTTTGTTCCACTATTGCAAGAAAAAGAAGTGGCACAGGTTTTTGAAAAAGTAGAGAATCCTCTTGTGCGTGTATTAACAGATATGGAGTTTGAAGGTGTTAAGATTGATGTTCCTTTTTTACAAGACTATAGCAAAGAATTAGAAACAGAAGCTACGCGTTGCGAAGAAAGCGTTTATGCGCAAGCGGGGGTTCGTTTTAATTTAGCTTCACCCAAACAACTGGGTGAGGTCCTGTTTGAAAAATTAAAACTGGATCCCAAGGCCAAGAAAACCAAAACCGGACAATATGCTACCGGTGAAGATGTGTTATTGAAGCTGGCAAGTCAACATAAGATTGTAGATGATATTCTTGGCTTCCGCGAGCTCACCAAATTGAAATCTACTTATGTGGACGCCCTGCCTGAAATGATCAATCCAAAAACGGGTCGAGTACATACCAGTTATGCGCAGGCGGTTGCGGTTACAGGAAGATTGAGCAGCAATAATCCGAATCTGCAAAATATTCCCATCAGAACAGCACGAGGAAGAGAGATCAGAAAAGCATTTATTCCCAGAGAAACGGGTCGCGTTTTATTGAGTGCCGATTATTCTCAGATTGAATTGCGTATCGTAGCGGCCATCAGTGGCGACCCTAATATGTGCGAAGCGTTTAGACAACATAAAGACATTCACACCGCTACTGCAGCAAAAGTATATGCTGTTCCGGAAAGCGAAGTCACCAAGGAAATGCGCTACAAAGCCAAGAGCGTGAACTTTGGAATCATTTATGGACAAGGTGCTTTTGGATTGGCTGACAACCTGGGTATTAGTAGAACGGAAGCCAAAGAGATCATTGATAACTATAAAAAAGAGTTTCCCAATATTCAGCGATACATGGATGAGCAAGTAAACTTTGCCAAAGAAAATGGTTATGTACAAACACTCGCCGGAAGAAAACGATGGTTAAAAGATATCAATAGTGGCAATTTCACTGTTCGCGGTTATGCAGAACGAAACGCCATCAACTCACCTATTCAAGGAACAGCCGCCGATATGATCAAGCTGGCGATGATTAAAATACATCAGGAAATGGGAGTCGGTAAATGGGAATCAAAAATGATTTTACAAGTACACGATGAATTGGTATTTGATGCGGTAGAATCTGAAGTTCCCAAATTAAAAGAGTTGATCATCAGCTGTATGACAACAGCCATGCCGCTTCCGAATGAAGTACCTGTTGAAGCAGAAGTGGGAATGGGTCATAATTGGCTGGAAGCGCATTAGAAATGATGAATATTGAATATTCAATTTTGAACGATTCTTTTCAATTAGCTCCGAACTTAATTCCGGAGCTGGTTGAAAAGTTGATTTCTTGCATCTTCCTTGTTACTTCATTCTTGAATCCTTTTTTTCATGGAATCAACCATACATAAATTCTACACCGCTTTTCAGCAATTGGATTATACCACCATGCAATCCTGTTATACACCCGATGCTGTTTTCAGTGATCCTGTATTTGGATTATTGGATGGCAATGAAGTTCGTGCTATGTGGGAAATGCTTTGTAAACGCGCAAAAGACTTTAAACTTTCTTACGGAAATATTCAAATTTTAGACGAAGAGTATGCTACGGTTGAATGGATTGCTGTTTATACATTTACACAAACCGGCAGAAAGGTCGTGAACAAGATCAAAGCTCATATGCGTTTTAAAGATGGCTTGATCTGCGAACATTCCGATGCATTTCCAATCTATCGTTGGAGCAGACAGGCTTTTGGACTGACCGGTTTACTGTTGGGCTGGTCCGGTTATTTTCATAAAAAACTACAACTAAAGGCCAAGATGAATCTTCAAAAGTTTATGTCTCAATAACCTTCTGTGTCCTTCTGTGCGTTCAGTGGCAATAATTGCCCCTGAGAACACTGAAGAACACAGAAAAGGAAGTAACTTTATTGTCATCATTATACATTTCATGATCTGGGAAAACTTCTATGGCAATTTTAGGTTAATTGGAATGCGTTATTTTTTGCTGGCATTCCTTCTCTTTCTACTATTCTATATTATATTCCGAAACAAATGGTTGTATAAAAAAATTCAACCGCGTTTTCCTAAGAATAAAGACTACATAAGAGAGATCCTTTATTCTGTGGCAACCATGATGATTTTTGCTTTTGTCTCTGCTATTGTTTTTTCTCATCCTCTTGTAAGACCCCATACTACTCTCTATAAAAATATTACCGAGTTTGGATGGGTCTACTATTTTGTTGCATTTCCACTGATGCTGGTGATTCATGATACTTATTTTTATTTCTGTCACCGACTCATGCATCATAAAAAGATTTTCAATTACGTGCACCTGGTGCATCACCAATCTACTAATCCTTCGCCTTGGGCGGCCTATGCCTTCCATCCATTGGAAGCATTTATAGAAATTGGGATTTTAATTGTTTTTGCCTTTTCCATACCTATTCATAAAACGCATTTGTTGATATTCTTTTTCTTTATGATCGTTTATAATGTATATGGACACCTGGGTTATGAATTATATCCCAAGGGGTTTGGTAAACATTGGTTTGGCAGATGGATCAACACATCTGTAAATCACAACCAACATCATCAATATTTCAAAGGGAATTATGGATTGTATTTCCTGTTCTGGGATAGAATACTGGGAACCATCCGCGAAGATTATGAAGAGCGCTTCGATGAAGTGAAAAAAAGAACCATTCCATTAAAATAATTTCTGTGTTGCTCAGTGTCTTCTGTGGCATTTATTGCCACTGAGTTCACAGAAAAACACAGAAAATTTATTTCTTTTTATAGATGGGCACGGTACTGCATGGTTCGCCGTACATGATGCTCTTAGCAACGGGGCGAAGTTTTTGTGTGATGGCAACGTATGCAGCTTCAGGAATAGCAACATCTCCACAGCCTTTTACCACGACCCTTTTATCAGTATACTCATCTGCATTTACAGACTCAATATTCTTGAGTAATAAGGACTGAATCATTTGTTCTTCTGTTCCAAAGAAAACGGTAGATGCTACCGGTTCAAGATAACTGGCCACCAACATATATGCCCACATCGGAATGATGGCATCCGCAGAACAAGTGATGGCTACTGCAGCGTCTTTATATTCATTCCAGTCTATCTGCAACAGCGCTGCTCTGAAATCTTTTTCTTTCAGAATCAATCCCATAAACAAATGATCCTTCAGATCAAAGACCTTTCTTGTTTGCTGAGGATACAAGGTTTCCAGATCAAAACTGATCAATCCGCTTTCTGCTACCTTATTTACAATCACGTCTGCCATAACACGGAATTAAAACACAAAATTACCATATCCTGTTCATTCTGCATTTTCGGTAAGCGGAATCTATCCACCAACAAAAAACCCGACCTAGTGGCCGGGTTTTCGTTCGTATCATCTAATATCGATTAATAGAATTTGAATCTGTTATCCTTAACCTTGGCTGCGCTCTTCAGTGCCTGAACACCACGGAACACCGCTACTCTGTTACCTTGTAATAAGGTTTGTTTTACGGTTTCTGCATCCATGCTACCCTGACGAGCACCATTGCTTTCTACTTTTACCGCAAAAACTCCCGTTGTACCGGCAATCGGTGAGCTTGCTTTTCCTGCCAGTGACTTATTGAAAGCAGCTCCAATAATTTTAGGTTCGCTTCCGATACCGGGCATAAATGGTGTAGAGAAGCTGATGCTGTCTGCACGCTGAACGGTAGATCCGATAGCAGTGGCGATGGCTTCAAGTGTAGATCCTTTGAACTTGGTATCCAAGATTTGCTTCGCTTTCTTTTCGTTACGAACAAACCCTTCAACCAGCGGTCTGGCTTCAGCAGGTGATAAAGTTCCTGCAGGATTAATACCGGTAATAATAGCCACTACATATCTATCGCCCACTTCAACGGGTTCTGAAACGGCACCACTTTTATTTTCATACAACCAACGCACCAGTGTGCGGCTTTGACCGATACCATTAATGTTGAAATCATTTTGTTTGATCTCAGTGGCTGTAAGTATTTGTAAATTTCCTTTTAATGCCGCGGCATCGAATTCTTTCTTTCCTTTTGCACCTGAAGCAAACTGAGCTGCAGCAGTACTGGCAGCGCTGATGGTTTCTCCGCTTGAAAGAATGGGTTTAGACAAATAAGCAATTTTATACGCCGGGTTAAAATTCTTTTGTCCCAATACTTCCATGTAGTGGTAACCAAAATCTGTTTTCACCACTCCTTTTGATCCTGTAGGTTTATCAAATGCAAAATCATTGAATGGAACAACCATTTGTCCCTGAGGGAAGTATTCATACACACCGCCTTTATCCTTACTTCCGGGATCTTCAGAATACTTCTTACAAAGTTCATCAAAACTAGCACCGCCTTTGATGGCCGCTTCGATAGAGTCTACTAATTTCTTAGCAACACTATCGGGTCTTAATACCTGATTGGTTTGAGGATTGAAGGTGTTGATCAGGATATGGCGAACCTTAGCGCTGTCTGGCCATTGTTTTGCTCCCACAATTCTTGCAATGGTATAATTGTTACCATCGATATAAGGACCATACAATCCACCTACCGGTGTGCTCAGAATTGAATCCTTATTGGGTTGTTGCATTCTGGATTTACCAAAATAACTATCATAATAAGGTAATTCAGTTCCTGCGCGGTTTAAGAATGAAGCGATATCAGAAGTGGTTCTGAATTCTTCTTTCAAACTCATCAGCTGATTCAATGTATTCAGGCTGTCATCTTTTTTAGGAGATGCATCAAAAAACACATAGTTGATGCTTCTGGTTTCTTCTTCTTTCTGGTATTCTTTACTGTGCTTTTTCAGGTAAGCGCTTATATCAGCATCTGTTACTTTTACAGCACTATCTGCAATGGCAGCGTATGGAAAATAAACATAAGAGATGTTAGCAATGGCATTATTATCAGCCTGTTGTTTTTCAACCAGCCATTTAGGTACATAAGATGCCTGTTGTAATAAAGCGAGATACTTGCTTCTTAATGTCTGCTCAACCGTTGGCTCTATATAAGCCTTCTGAATCATGTTCACCTGCTCTTGATTGGTGCTCTTTTTAATTTGAGCAAATGCCTGCTTTGCTTCAGCAACCTTGAATTCACCTGTGTTAGGATCTGTGAATTCTTGACGCAACGGAGAATTTTGTCCGAATAAAATATCAGACAATTCTTTACCCGAAACTTGCAGACCTAACTTATTGTATTCTTGCTCCAATACAATACGCTCAACTTCTTGATTCCATAATGAACCAATTAATTGATCACGCTGAGCACCTTGTGCACCATACATACGTTCTTGCATAGCCAGCTTCTCTTCAAAATCAAGACGCTCGATGTTTTGTCCGTTCACTTTACCAATCGTTGTAGTATTGGAAAACGCACTACCACCACGACCCACTCCATCCTGAAGTATAAAAGCAATGAGGGCCAACGCGATTATCGCAAATACGATCCAGGCACCTTTGTCACGAATTCTTTGAATAACAGACATAATACAGTTTAAATTGGTCTAATAAATAAAATCCGCCCAATGGCGGGAGGCAAAAATAGGGGTTTAAAGCATTTGAACAAATTGTGGAAAACCCTTTTCGGTGCAAGCCAGACAAAGGCTGAAGGCTATTTCGGATGTCTGATCTCTGATTTATGAGTTTTTGATTTTTTCAGCATCTCCTAAATCATAACACCCACTATAAATCCGACATCAGAAATCAGACATCCTACATAATCCACACACCCCTGTTGAAAAGCTCCATTTTCAGTGGAAAACCCCGGTTTTTGCCTTTTCAAATGTGGAAAGAGCTCGAATAAATACCCTCAAATCAGACATCAGAGACCTGACATCCTAAATTCCGCTCATTTTACCACACCTTAACCAACAGTGGAAGAAAAGTGGATTGTGAAAAATGGACATTGTGTATTCCTCTTTCCACAGATGTGACTGAAATACAATGTTTTCAATATTAACTGAATGTTATGCCGTGGAAAAACCTGTGAATTCCCTGTGGATACATCTGTACAGGTTAACTTTGCACGGTGGGGATAAATTAGTTATCCCGAAATCCACACCCGTAATAGTAATAGGTCTTTTATATAAATAAGTATTATTAAATAATATTACCTTGATTATGAACATTTCTGAAGCGAAAGAACAAATTCAACAAAAAGGTTTCCTGGACATAGAAATAGATGCGCGTCTGGATATTTTTGCCGAGATTGAGCGACTAAAGAAAGAAAAAAATGCCATCATACTCGCCCACTATTACCAAGAGCCCGATATTCAGGATGTGGCAGATTATATCGGTGATAGTCTGGGACTTGCTCAAAAAGCCCGCGAAACCAATGCCGATCTTATTGTTTTTGCCGGAGTACACTTCATGGCCGAAACAGCCAAGATCCTGAATCCAACCAAAAAAGTGCTTTTGCCTGATCTAAAGGCAGGATGTTCATTGGCCGACAGTGCCCCTGCGGGACCATTTAAAGCCTTCAAAGAGAAATACCCGGATCATATTGTCATCTCCTATATCAACTGCACAGCAGAGATTAAAGCGCTGTCTGATATCATTTGTACCAGTGGTAATGCAGAGAAGATCATTGAAAGTGTACCCAAAGACAAGAAAATCATTTTCGCTCCCGATAAAAATTTAGGTGCCTATCTCGCTAAAAAGACAGGAAGAGATATGGTTCTCTGGAATGGCGCCTGTATGGTACATGAGATCTTTAGTTTAGAAAAGATTACCAAACTTAAGGTTAGACACCCGAATGCAAAACTGATCGCCCACCCCGAATGTGAAGAAGCAATATTAGCGGTGGCAGATTATATTGGAAGTACTACACAGTTATTAAAATATTCTCAGACAGATACTAATCAGGAATATATCGTTGCTACTGAAACAGGAATTCTTCATCAGATGCAACAAGCAAGTCCGAACAAAACCTTTATTCCTGCGCCGCCAAATAATAACTGTGCTTGCAATGATTGTCCACACATGAAACTAAATACACTGGAAAAATTATACTTGTGTATGATGTATGAGCAACCTGAGATCAAGATGGATGAAACATTGCGATTAGCTGCTAAAAAACCGATGGATAGAATGCTGGAGATTAGTAAAGCAGCTGGATTACTAGGATAGTAAACAGAGAAATAAGAAACATGAAATAAAGAACAGAGAAAATACATTAATAACTTTCTTATTTCTCTGTTTTCCTACCTTTCTATCATGAAATTTCCGGATCCGATATTAATCATTGATCGCATTCCTGCGTTGGATCATCAATTGATTGAATTACTCGAAACATTGTCTCCTGAAGATTGGAAAAAACAAACCATTGCACCTAAGTGGAAAGTAGAAGATGTGATATTGCATTTATTGGATGGAAATATTAGAATATTATCGATTCAAAGAGATGGATATTTTGGAGTTCCTCCGCAAAACATCAATGGTTATCAAGATTTATTGAATTATCTGAATGAATTAAATGCTGACTGGATCACTGCTGCGAAAAGAATGAGTCCTAGATTGGTGTTGGATTTATTCAAACAAACCAATAATGAAGTTGCTCAATACCTGAAGACTGTTGATCCTTTTGCCCCGGCTTTGTTTTCTGTGGCATGGGCCGGAGAACAAGAGTCAGCGAATTGGTTTCATTGGGCAAGAGAGTATACAGAGAAATGGCATCACCAACAACAGATCAGACTCGCTGTTGGAAAAGAAAAAGAATTATACGCTCGAGAATTTTATTATCCTCATTTAGATACATCGATGCGAGCACTGCCACATCATTATAAAAATTTTCCGGGAACAAAGGGAGAACTCTTATCATTTGAAATCACAGGCGAAGCCGGTGGTACCTGGCATTTATTGCATGATGGACAGCAATGGTTACAAGTAGAAGATGTTCCTGTTGCAGAAAATTTAATCACCATCGATGGAGAAATTGCCTGGCGTCTGTTTACTAAAGGAATCAGGAGGGAAGACGCAAGAATAAAGGCACAGGGAAACAAGGAGGCGGGAGAGCATTTGTTGTCTATGTTGGCAGTGATGGCGTAGGAATATTGAATAATGAATGTTCAATTTCGAAGTTGATTTTTCTATTAGTAAACCCCTCTGTGCAACTCTGCGTCAAACTCCTTTACCTCTGTGGTTAAAACCACTGAGATTCACAGAGTGCGGCACAGAGTTGCACAGAGGATATGCTTATATTTATGCATCAATATTTACACATGAAAAAATTTCTGTTTGCCACTCTTTTTATTTCGTCTTTTTCTTTTGCACAACAAACACAGAAGCCCCCCTTACATGGAAAAAACTGGATGGCCATCACCGGTAAACCATTGGCAGCAACTGCAGGATCGATGATCTTTCAAAAAGGAGGAAATGCAGTAGATGCATCTTGTGCCATGTTGGCCGCTACTTGTACCATGTGGGATGTATTGAGTTGGGGAGGAGAAACACAAGCACTGATATACAATCCCAAAACAAAAAAAGTAATTGCCATCAATGCCATGGGTGTAGCACCAACGGGAGCAACGCCTGAGTTTTTTAAAAGTAAGGGAATGAATTTTCCGCCACAATATGGTCCGTTAGCGGCTACAACACCAGGTACTCCTGGAGGAATTTGTTATATGTTGGCAGAGTATGGTACCATGAGTTTGAAAGAGGTATTAGCGCCGGCAATGGATCTGGCAGCCGGTTATCCGATTGAAGCACAAACAGCGAATAGTATAGAGAGAGGAAAAGAACAGATCAAACAATGGCCGTATAGTAAGCAAGTTTTTTTAACACATCCGGGAGAAAAAAGAGAAGCACCCGAGGCCGGAGAAATATTTGTACAAAAAGATTTATTGAACACACTCACTAAAATGGTGGAAGCAGAACAGAATGCACTGAAAGCGGGCAAAAGTAGAAAAGAAGCGATCTATGCAGCATACGATCGTTTTTATAAAGGAGATATTGCGGATGAGTTTGTGAGAGGAGCACAAGAGCAGGGCGGACTCATCACCAAAGCAGATCTCGCCAATTGGAAACCCATCGAAGAAGAACCGCTTCAAACCAATTACAAAGGCATTGAAGTGTACAAATTAAAACAGTGGACACAGGGTCCGGTTTTGTTGCAGGCTTTGAACATCTTAGAAAATTTTGATCTGAAGAGTATGGGATATAATTCTGCTCGTTACATACACACCATTTATCAGGCGATGAACTTAAGTTTTGCAGACAGAGACTTTTATTATGGCGATTCTTATTTTCCTCCGGAAGAACCCATGAAGGGGTTGTTGAGCAAAGCCTATGCAAAACAAAGATCTGCGCAAATGCGTATGGATAGAAACGATGCGAATGCGGGTCCGGGAGATCCTTATCCATTTGAAGGAAAAACAAATCCGTATATCGGTTTATTAAAGAGCAGAGGATATGATGTGAAAGATACCAGTAGTAAAAGAGGCTTTGCTCCCACACATGATCAAAGACAAACAGCGATGTTGAATGATGCCGAATACAAAGAAGCCTTATGGATGGGAACAACATCGGTAGAAGCAGCTGATAAAGAAGGATGGGTTGTTTCTATTACACCGAGTGGCGGATGGTTGCCGGCATGTATTGCCGGTAGAACAGGAGTAGGCATGAGTCAACGCATGCAGAGTTTTGTATTGGATTCAACGATCAATCCATTCAATGTAGTAGCACCGGGAAAAAGACCGCGTGTAACACTCACCCCATCTATGGCACTGAAAGATGGAAAACCATGGCTATCATTTGCGGTACAGGGAGGAGATACGCAAGATCAAAACCTTTTACAGTTTTTCCTGAATATGGTTGAGTTTGGAATGACCGTACAAGAAGCGAGTGAAGCAGCAAACATCAACACCAATCAATTGTGGTTATCGCTTGGCGGTAATAAAACATCAGACCGTGCACCGCGGGCAGGAAATCTTTTATTACATAGTAATACTCCGGATTGGGTAAGAAAAGAATTGCGTAGCATGGGCTATACACTCAGTTTCGAAGACCGCACCAGCGGCCCCATCAATGCGATTTGGTTTGATTGGAGACATGGTAGTTTCTGGGGAGGCAGCAGCAATCATGGAGAAGATTATGGAATCGGTTGGTAATATCTTTTTCAGTGATTTTCTGTGCCCTCTGTGGCAATAAATAAACAATAGGCGGAGGATAGTAAAACATCCTCCGCCTTTTTTATTAAATTCATACAACCAACCAACCAACGCGTATGAATACCAGCTGGAGCTTCACACAAAAATTCCTCTTCCGTTTTTTCTTTATCTATTTGATGATCTCGATTGCCCCATGGACATGGCTGGAGAACATTCCATATGTAGCAGAAGTCACGGTTCCCTGGTATTGGCTGCAAGATCAGCTCGTTCAGTTTGCAAATAGATTTATATTCAAAGTATACAAAGAGCTAGTGCCACTCAATGGAAGTGGCGATACATCTTGGGCTTGGACACATCTCTGGTTCTTTACATTATTTTCTCTGATAGCAGCAGCAATATGGTCGTTGGTAGACAGAAATAAATCAGCGTACCCACGCTGGAATTATTTATTGGTAACAGTCGTTCGTTACCAAGTAGCCATGACTTGTTTTGGTTATGGTATCATCAAGATTTTTGCATTGCAAATGATATTTCCTTCTTTGAGTCAACTCGCTACACCCCTAGGAGAATATTTGCCGATGCGTTTTTCATGGATGTTTATTGGTTATTCTACACCCTATCAGGTTTTTTCCGGAGTAGCAGAAGTGTTCGCCGGATTATTATTATTCAATCGAAAAACGGTTACACTGGGCGCCATGGTATCGCTGGCAGTATTTACCAATGTAATGGCGATGAACTATAGCTATGATATTCCGGTAAAGCTATTTTCTACACATCTTGTAGTGATGTCTCTTTTTCTGGTGTTGCAGGAATATAAAAGAATACTCTCGTTTTTTGTATTCAATCAAACTGCGCCAATAAGTAGTTTATATGAGATAACGATTACCAAAAAATGGCAGCGCGTCACTCGTTATGTATTGAAGGGTTTATTTGTGATCCTTATTATTATCGTTCCCACTTATTTCAACTATCAGCGCTATGTTGATATGCAAAATACAAGTGATCAAAAACCCATTCGTTCCGGTATTTATGATGTAGCTGATTTTGTGATCAATAAGGATACCATTCCGGCAATTGTTGGAGACTCAACACGATGGACCCAATTCATTCTACAACCCGGAATCACGGGCAGCATGATCAGTTCAGATACTTTGTTCAGAAAGGCTTATGGAAGGTCTTATTTCGGCTATTTTGTAGACAGTACCCAACAACAGATCGAGTTCAGGTGGGCCGGCAAACAATCAGATAGTTTGTTTACACTCAAATATTCTATACCCGATAGTGGCACTATTCTTTTACGTGGTCCTGTGAAAGGAGACACGGTTTTTGTAAGACTCAAACGAACCAACAAACAATATCGCCTCGCCGAAAAGCAATTCCACTGGCGAAGCGAATACAATCGCTAAAGCCTCTGCGCAACTCTGTGCCGTACTCTGTGTATCTCCGTGGTTTTTTTGCCACAGAGGAACGGAGTACGGCACAGGGTTTTTGTTTACATTGCATGGTATGAAGCACATTTTTTTGATAACAACACTCTTGCTTTCTCTTTCTCTATTCGCACAAAAAAAGCAGCCTTATGTATTGTATGATGCGAAAGGGAAAAAACTCAGCTATGAAAAAATGCTGAAGCGATTAACCGATAAAGATGTGTTGCTCTTTGGTGAATACCACAACAATGCTATCGCACACTGGCTGCAATTGGAAGTGACCAAAGACCTAAAAGAAAAAAGAGAGCTTGTCTTAGGGGCGGAAATGTTTGAACAAGACAATCAGGAAGCGCTTGATTTATACTTGGCCGGTACCATCAAACAAAAACAATTGGATTCGATGGCCAGACTCTGGAAAAACTATCCAACAGATTATGCCCCATTGGTGAATTTTGCGAAAGAAAATAAAATTGCGTTTGCTGCTACCAATGTTCCGAGAAGATATGCATCGATGGTGTCGAGGGGTGGATTTGCAGTATTGGATACGATATCTGCCAAAGAAAAAACATGGATGGCCCCCTTGCCCATTGCTTATGATGCAGAATTACCCGGCTACAAAAAAATGATCGAAATGATGGGTGGACATGGCGGTGAAAATTTACCCAAAGCACAAGCGTTGAAAGATGCGACCATGGCTTTTTTTATATTGAAGTACCATCGTCCCGGAACATTACTGATTCATTATAATGGCGCGTATCATTCCGATTATTATGATGGCATCAATTGGTACCTGAAAAAACAAAATCCATCTTTGAAAATCGTAACCATTAGTACGGTATCACAAAAGAATATTCATCAACTCGATAAAGAACACATCGGAAAAGCTGATTTTATTATTTGTGTGGATGAGGATATGACGAATACTTATTAGCGGCAAGCTTCAGGCCCCAAGCTACAAGCACCATCCAATCCGCGTAAATCATGATGATCATGAAAATC
>JAAXIF010000057.1:23314-36636 GCA_012270485.1 Sphingobacteriales bacterium
CAAGCTACAAGCACCATCCAATCCGCGTAAATCATGATGATCATGAAAATCAGCGGCCTATTACAAGCCTCAAGTTATATTGTTGCTTGAGCCCATTAGCAACACGCGCGCATTGTCAGAAAAATGCGTATAAATACGCTATAACAGCAAGAACCGAAACCCCTACTTTTATGTCCTCACAAGGAGAAAACGGGTTCAACTAAATGAATTAGCTAAATTTTACTAAAAAAATTAGTTTAATTCAAAAAAAGGATTATTTTTACAATCCCATTTATCTCAAAAAACAAAAAACCATGAGTAACGCAGAAAAATTAAAAGCGCTGAAGCTGACGATCGACAAGATCGATAAGGATTTTGGAAAAGGAAGTGTGATGATGATGAACGAACGCACGCAGGATGCGATGGAAGTGATCTCCACGGGCTCCATCGGTCTGGATACGGCGCTAGGCGTTGGTGGATTACCTAAAGGAAGGATCGTCGAAATATATGGACCGGAATCATCCGGTAAAACAACGGTTGCTATACACGTTATTGCCGAAGCGCAAAAAAAAGGAGGCATGTGTGCCATCATTGATGCGGAACACGCATTTGATAGCAGCTATGCGCAGAAATTGGGTGTAGATGTAGATAATCTGTTGATCTCTCAACCGGATTATGGCGAGCAGGCATTAGAGATCGCAGATCGCTTGATTCTCTCCGGAGCATTGGATGTAGTCGTAATTGACTCTGTTGCCGCATTGGTTCCAAAAGGTGAATTGGAGGGCGAAATGGGCGATAGCAAAATGGGTCTGCAAGCTCGTTTGATGAGTCAGGCATTGAGAAAATTAACCGCAACAATTAATAAAACCAATACCGTCTGCATTTTCATCAATCAGCTGCGTGAAAAAATTGGTGTCATGTTCGGTAATCCGGAAACCACCACCGGCGGTAATGCATTAAAATTCTATGCATCGGTTCGTCTGGATATCCGTAGAATGACGCAGATCAAAGATGGTGATGAAGCCGTGGGTAACCGCGTGAAAGTAAAGGTTGTAAAAAATAAAGTAGCTCCCCCATTCCGCGCAGCCGAATTCGATATCATTTTTGGTGGCGGTATCAGTAAAATGGGAGAGATCATTGATATGGGCGTTGAACTTGGCATCGTACAAAAAAGCGGTAGCTGGTTCAGCTATGAGAGCAATAAACTGGGTCAGGGTCGAGATGCGGTAAAAACATTACTGCATGATAACCCCGAACTCGCTAACGAAATTGAAGCCAAGATCAGGGCCAAAGTGGCAGAAGCCAGGGCTACGAATGAAGCATAAATCTGTTTTTTGAGATGGGTTAGTAAATGAGCCGCTTTCGAAAGAAAGCGGCTTTTGTATATAAAAGAACACCTCTTTTAAGTGTTCTACTATTATTAATTAGAAAACAACTAATTAAACATCGATTTTTCATTGATTTTCAAGCGAATAAAAGAAACATAGGCTTACTTTATAGAAAATTCACCCATTGTTGTATTTCCTCATCAAACTGCCAATACGACTCGCGTTGCGCATATTTTGTGTAAACAAGGAAATCATACACCCGCAATACTTAGAGCAAAAAGGCCCCCTATTATTGGTGGCAAACCATCCTAACTCATTCTTGGATGCCATCATCATTGCCGCCCATTTTAAAGAACCGATCCACTTTTTGGCCCGGGGCGATGCGTTTCGGAAACCCTGGCACAACCGTTTGCTCAGACTCTTACACATGATCCCGATTTACCGGATCAGCGAGGGAAGAGAAAACCTGCACAAAAACGAGTATGCCATTGAACGTTCTGCCGAATTATTACAACAAAACAAGATCGTGCTGATTTTTATTGAAGGCATTTGTTTGCATACGCATAGTCTTCAACCCTTTAAAAAGGGGGCGGCCAGAATTGCTTTATCGGTTATAAAAGCACAACATCCACTCCGTGTGATGCCCGTTACTGTATCGTATAACAGCTTTACCGCTTTTGGTAAACATATCAGACTTCATTTAGCAGAACCCATTGAAGCGAAGCAGCTCTTGCCCTATGAAGATGATGCTAAGAATTTTCAATATTTTAATGAGAGACTCTATCAACAAATATCCGGAATCATACAAATACCGCGCGTGTCTCAGACCCATTATCGAATACCGCTCGCCATTCCTGCATTGATCGGATTCTTTTTGCATATTCCATTGTATACGCTCATTAAGAAAGCGGTCTATGCAAAAACAAAAGGCACCGTTTTTTTTGATTCTGTCATGTTTGGCATATTACTCATAGTGTATCCATTATACCTGATCTTATTGACGATTCTTTTATCGATGCTGCATGTAAAATCGTCGATCCTCTTGTTGATAATTTTGTTACACCCTTTGCTGGCATATTGCGCAGTTCAATATAAAATAACACGAAACCACAACTAAAAATCGGTTACCTTAATGCGGTAAAACGTATCAAGAAGAAACGATGACTGCAATAAAAAAATTGGGCAAGCGAAAAAGAATTGCGCTGGTTGCTCACGATCATAAAAAAGCCGACCTGATGGAATGGGTGGTTCATAACAGAACCGTTTTATCAAAACATGAGCTGTTTGCAACAGGAACAACCGGAAGAATTATTGAAGAAAAGATCGATCGTCCGGTTAGAAAACTCATGAGTGGTCCGATGGGCGGCGATCAACAAATTGGCGCCATGATCGCTAATGGAGAAATAGACATGATGTTCTTTTTCTGGGATCCCATGGAAGCACAACCACATGATAGCGACGTAAAAGCCCTGCTTCGTTTATGTGTTTTGTGGAATATACCCATGGCCTGCGATAGAGCAACCGCAGACTTTCTGATTACATCACCCTTCATGCACGAAGAATACGAAACACAATTACCGGATTACAGTGAATATTTAAACCGCTCTATTAAAAAGCAGGATGATGACCGTTGAATTGAGACGTTGGCGAATGCAAGACGCTCAAGCATTGGCGTCAGTAGCCAATAACAGAAACATCTGGAACCAAGTAAGGGATTTTTTTCCAAGTCCATATACCGTCAGCGATGCTATGCAATGGATCGCAAAAACAGCGGCAGAAAACCCGCCATTAAATTTTGCCATTATCGCTGATGAAAAACTAGTAGGAGGAACAGGCTGCATTTTGAAAGAAGATGTTTACAAAAAAAATATAGAGATTGGATATTTTATTGGTGAACCTTATTGGGGAAAGGGCATTGCTACTGAAGCTTGTAAACTCATTTGTAAATATGTGGAGGAGCAAATGGATGTTGTAAGAATAGAAGCCAATACCTTTCAACACAACAAAGCATCCATGCGTGTGTTACAGAAGAATGGATTTTATCTGGAAGCGATACGACAAAAAGCCATTATCAAAAACAATGTTTTATTGGATGAATATCTTTGGGTGAGAAGAATAAAGAATGATGAATAAAGAATCAAGAAGGAAGTTCCAAGAAACAAGTAAGTAGAAAATGAAATTGTTTTAAAAACTAATAATATAGAATACCATGAGATTTTTTTGGATTTGTTTGGCGCTTTTTGTTGGCGCTGAAGCTCAGGCGCAAGACACGCTATCTAAAAAAGATATTCCTGCCGCCGCTCGATTATTCGATCTGAATTTTACACAGAAAGAAATCGATACCATGTATGCAGGCGTGAAAGAAAATGTAACGGTGTTTCAGCGCATGCACCAACAGAGTCTGAATAACAGCACACAGCCGGCATTTGCACACAGCGCTATTCTTCCGGGGATGCAATTCAATACCAAACAAGAAAAAATAGATTGGGGTATTCCCAAGAATGTTTCTTTACCTGCGAACAAAAACGAATTGGCTTGGTACAGCATTCCACAATTGGCATCACTGATCAAGAATAAAAAGATTAGTTCTGCGGAGCTTACAAAATTCTTTATCGATCGTATCAAAAAATACGGCGACAGCTTGCAGTGTGTGATATCCATTACTGAATCCATTGCCCTCGAACAGGCGGCCAAGGCTGATGCGGAAATAGCTGCGGGAAAATACCGCGGCCCACTACACGGGATTCCTTATGGACTCAAAGATCTGTTTGCCGTAAAAGGAACCAAAACAACATGGGGAGCTGAACCATATAAGGATCAAGTGATAGACGAAGACGCGTATGTGTACACACAACTAAAAGAAGCGGGAGCGGTTTTGGTAGGCAAGTTTACACTCGGCGCATTGGCCATGGGTGATTATTGGTATGGCGGTAGAACCAAAAATCCATGGAACACAAGATTCGGATCATCCGGATCATCGGCGGGTTCTGCATCAGCAACAGTAGCGGGGCTTGTTCCTTTTGCTATCGGCACAGAAACCTGGGGTTCCATCATTTCACCATCATCTACTTGTGGAGCCACGGGACTGAGACCCACATTCGGGGCTATCAGTCGTTCGGGAGCGATGACATTGAGCTGGAGTTTGGACAAAGCGGGTCCAATTTGCAGAAGTGCTGAAGATGCCGCCATCGTTTATTATTATATCAAAGGGACAGATGGGAAAGACAAGAGTGCGGTGAACATGCCATTCAATTACAAGCCGAATACAGACATCAAAAAAATGCGTATCGGTTATGCTAAAAATTATTTCGATAGAATTACAGATACGAGCAGAACAGAATTGAAAGTGCTTGAAGCCTATCGCAACATGGGGGTAGAATTGATTCCGGTCGATTTCCCGGATAGTGCAGTGTATCCATTCAATATTATGGATGTGGTGATTAGCGCAGAATGTGCAGCTGCATTTGATGATTTTACCAGAAAAGACATTGATGATTTAATGACCCGACAATTTTCATTTGATTGGCCGAATACTTTCCGTGTATCAAGATTGATTCCCGCGGTTGAATACATCAACGCCAACAGACATCGTTTACTACTGATGCAAAAAGTAAATGAAGTCATCAATCAGTTTGATGTGATTATTTGTCCAACAAGGGGGAGCGGAAACCAATCGGCCATCACCAATCTCACCGGACATCCGGTGGTCTGTTTTCCAACGGGGTTTGATAAAAGATTCAATACGCCTACCAGTATTACCCTCATCGGAAAATTATTTGACGAAGCGAGTATACTGGCTGCAGCAAAAGCCTATCAACAAGCAACCGGATGGGACGAGATGCATCCACCTGCTTACCAATAAAACAGTCAAACAAAAAGCCCGGATTCCGGGCTTTTTTCGTATTGTTATGGTACGGATTTTCACCCCAATATGTTTTTAAGATCCAATAGTAATAAACTCCTTCTTATAAGCGGAGCTATCATGCTCTTTCTATTCACCATGTTTGGTGCTTATAGGCTTACGCAGTTTAGTGACCGGTTAATGACGCCCGAATTTTTAGTCACGCCGGATTCTGCTAATTATTCGCCGGAAATAGCATTTGACCAAATACAGAAACACCCTGAAAAAATTACAGATGGATTTTTCAACGCAGGATTTACTCAATATCGTTGGTGGGTATTGACCAACATTTCACCGACAGAAAAGAGCTGGTTACAAATTGCCAATCCGCATATCAATGATCTCCGTATTTATGAAGAAGAAAACGGGAAATGGAAGCAAACCTATGTATCGGGCGACTACTATCCTTATGCAAAAAGGATTTTCGATGATCCCGATTACTGGTTTCCTATAGAACCAAAACAGCAACGTATTTTGATGCGTGTAGACAAGAAGGGAGAATCACTCAACATACCATTAAGGTTGATCGGAGAAACAGCATTGGCCCCCTATCTCGCCAATAGAAATTTCTTTCATGGGATGTTCTTGGGGTGGATCGTATTGCTGTTGATGCTGAATTTATTTCTTTGGATCTCACTCAAAGACCCGATTCATTTTTTTTATATCCTCTATGTTTCTTTTTCTGTTTTATGGATTGTTTCACAATGGGGAATGGGATTTCGATATTTCTGGCCGGAATGGACAGATTTTACGGCCAAAGCGCGCCCCTTTTTCTCCAACATCTCTTATATCTTTTTACTGGAATTAACCGCAAGGTTTTTTACCATACAAAACACACAGCCCTTGTATAGAAGGGCGATCAGAATTGTTCAGTTGTTAATGGTGATCTCCAGTGTTGGCTTATTGGTCACAGATTATTCTAACAGTTCAACAATCATGCGCTATGTGTTTCTTACCAGCATGAATATTATTTGGATTGGGGCACTGGTGCTTATCATTCTCTTTATCTGGAAAAGCTATGCCAAACAAAAAACATTGGCTCTTTTCTTTTTATCGGCATTGGGTTTTTTCGGAGTGTATATTTTACTATTGCTCTTGTCGCAGTACAATCTTGGCGGCAACTGGATGTTCTTTGCAAATATGTATGGCTCTCCGGTTGGTTTTTTAGGAGAGAGTACTATTTTATCCTTTGGTCTTTCACAACGATACAACCTGTATAAAAAAGAAAAAGACCTGGCGATGCAGGCGTTGGAAAAAGAAAAAAGGGAAGTAGCAGATAAGATGATACAAACACAAGAGGAAGAAAGAAACAGATTGGCTCGGGAATTGCATGATGGATTGGGAGGCTTGTTAGGGAGCATCAGAATTGGAGCGGATCATCGTTTAAAATCAGACCCGCAAACGCAACATTGGATAGGAGAACAGTTGGATATGGCGGTAACAGATCTTCGTAATATCGCGCACGATCTAATGCCTGTACAACTGCAGGAACAAGGATTGGATAGAATATTGGAAAAAACGGTTGCCAGATGGAACAGTGGAGAAGGCTATAAGATTCGGTATACAAGTCAATTGAAGAATAGATATCCTTTGCGAACAGAGGCGGCATTGTATAGAATTGTTTTGGAGCTGCTACACAATATCAAAAAACATGCAGAAGCTTCAGAAGTAACGATAGAGATTTGGGAAGATGAAAAAATGAACAAACTAACTTTGCTGGTAGAAGATAACGGCAAAGGATTTGATAGAGGAAAAGAAGAAGGGATTGGCTGGAAAAGTATTCGACAGCGTGTGCAGTATATGAATGGAAAGATAAATTTGGATTCCAGTCACCTCGGTTCTACGGTTATTATTGATGTATCTATGGAAAACGAAAAAAGATAACATGAGAAAAGTAAGTGTTGCCATTGCAGATGATCACAAAATTTTTGCAGAAGGTATACAAAGTGTCACCAAAGAGATTGATTGGATTACATGGTCAGGAGCGGCGCACAGTGCGGCAGAAACCATTGCCCTATTCAAAGCGAAGCAACCGGAAGTGTTGTTGTTGGATTATCATTTGCCGGATGGAAAAGGCTCAGAAGTAGCAGCCACCATCTTACAAGAATTTCCGAAAGCCATTATTCTGATATTGAGCATGGAACATGATAATGATATTATTTATCAGTGTAAGACAGCGGGTGTAAAAGGCTATTTAATCAAAAACCTTTCTTCAGACGAATTACTGGAAGCCATACAGGAGTCGGTAGCGGGACAAGAAATCTTCATGTGGGCACCGGAAAAGCCCACCACCGCCAAACATGAAGATGTGCTGAGCAAGCGGGAAAAAGAAATCATCCACCTGATCACACAAGGGTTGACCAGTCATGAAATAGCGGAAAAATTATTTTTGAGTACGTATACGGTAGACACCCATCGTAGAAACATTCTAAGAAAGCTGGATCTGAAAAATACGGCGATGATGGTGTTGTATGCGCAGCAGCATCAGTTGTGAGTAAGCGTATCTTTTATTTGATAAACAGTTTTGTTCTTATCGCCTATTCTTTTAATCAGGCGATCTTTTACGGCCATTGCTAAATCACGGCTGGCTGTTGCCGACGAAATCGTTTTGAAATAACCTAAATAATCTTTTCGCGTAAACTCTTGAATTCCGTTTGACAGAAAAATGCGAATTCTGTCAGCACTAGAGAGTGGACCAGGTCTTTCTGCAAGTAATTCATCAAGCGATTCGCTCAAAATTGTAAGCATAAACACTATGAAAAAAGTTGAATTACCTTGTTTGTCACTGGTAGAAAGCGCATGATAATATTTTTTTTGATTTTTACTGATCAGCGTTTCAAACGGTAGAAATTCAAACAAAGGATATTCATTCATTAATAGAAGCGTTTGCCAAAGTCTTCCCATTCTGCCGTTACCATCAGAGAATGGATGAATAAATTCCATTTCATAATGAAACACACAGCTTTTAATAAGCATGAGTTCATCACTTTTTTTTAGGTAGGTAAATAAGTCTTTCATTAAGAAAGAAACATTACTAGCGGGTGGTGCTAAATGAGCAAGATGAGAGCCTTTTACAATCCCAACGCCAGAAGTTCGATACTTGCCCGAATTTTTAATTAAACCGCTCATTAATATTTTATGTGCTAACAAAAAAGATTTTTCGCTGAAGGGGTTCAGCTTGTTGAGTTGATTGTACACTTCAATGGCATTGGTAACTTCTTGAATATCTTTTGACGGACCCAGAACTTTTTTGTTTTCAATGATCGCCGTAATCTGTCCAACAGATAAAGTGTTTCCCTCTACTGCTAGAGAGGCTTGAATTGTTCTGATACGATTTGTCTTACGTAACTCGGGTGACTGTTTAGTTAGAAAGCTTGCGTTTACCTCTCCAATCTTATGCGAGATTTCACTAACCAACCTAACAATTTCGCCTGTTATGTTGTAAGGGGGCTTCATTTGATAGTATCATTTGATACTATCAAATGTAGTGAAATCGTAATTCTTTCGTTGACTTAGTCCGTGATTATTTTATAAGCCAAATTAGTTCCGTAAAACGATTCTCCATTATTGATGTCTATATGCTACGAATTTATGTTTTTCGGTCGTGTTTCTTTTTTGTAACCGGTTTTATGATATTACTGCTAACGTAAAGGGCTTTGCGAAGGTTGGGAAATAGAATTCCTGCTGCCGTCTTGGTCACTAAAGACCCGATTAGCTTAAGCTAAATTACTGAAGACGGGTCAGAATTCTTACTGCTGATGGGCCAAATTCTGTCGCCCCACTTTTGCAAAGCCTCTTGTTAGCCGCTAATTTTAATTGTATGCGAAGCTAGCCAGCTGATAATGTCATCAAATTCTGATTGACCAGAGGCAATGCTGATAACAAAAGCGTATTTATCTTCTTGAGTAGCATTTATGTCTATGTCATTGCCTAATAACAACAGTCGCATTAAAACGTAACCTGTTCTTTTGTTACCATCAACGAACGGATGATTTATAAGAATACTTTCGATTAATGAGGCGGCTTTGTCTATAGGAGTAGAGTAAAGTTCCTTTCCGTCGAATGTTTGAAAAGGTCTGGCTAAAGCGGAGTCTAATAATTCTTTATCTCTGATGCCGTGTGAGCCACCAAATTCAGAAATAAGGAGTCGATGAATATTTTCAACTTCGTGGAAAGAAATCATTGGGCCAGTTTCGCTAATAACTCTTTGTCTTCAGTAAGAATTCTGCTTAGCAAAGAATCGGTTGAGGGCCCGGATTGATGCTTTGAATCTAATTCTTTTAAAAATGCCAAAAGTTCAGCCAAAGCTTTGGCTGAAAAATGATCCAGAACCTTGCTGATTTCGTATTTAATTTCTTCTTTAGACATCTTGTATCTCTTGAGGATTAAAAGTACAGCTTTTCTTAGAAATTTAAACGGTAAAATAGCGGCTAACGGTTTTGGTATTGGCGTAGTGGCGGAAATCGAAGCACAAATGTTCATCTTTGTACAAAAGTTAATCGAAGAACTGAACTTGAATTTAGCACTTCAGCCGCCATTACGCCAATACCTTGTTAGCTGTTCGCCCTTCTTTTCGCATCGTTGTTTGGCCTTTTATTTTGTCGGGCTGTGGTGCGTTGGATTGGTAGCTCTTTTGCATTTTTTGTTGGCTTTGGGCGTTGTCTAAAAATGCAAATGTGCTACCAAAAGCGTGGGATTTTGGTTTGTCTATTACCTCACATTGTCTGAATAATATTTTTTCTTTAACCAGAAACTCACTCTTACCAACAAAATCAAAACAGGCACTTCTACCAATGGCCCAATAACGCCTACAAATGCTTGTGGCGAATGTAATCCGAAAACGGCAATGGCAACGGCAATGGCTAACTCAAAATTGTTTCCTGTGGCGGTAAATGCAATCGATGCGTTTTTGTCGTAAGGTACTTTTAATGCTTTGCTGATAAAGAAACTCACAAAAAAAGTTAATACAAAATAGATGACTAACGGAATCGCAACTTTTACCACATCCATTGGTAATTCTAAAATTTTATCGCCTTTTAAGCTGAACATTAATACAATGGTAAAAAGCAAAGCGTACAAAGTAATGGGCGAAATGGCTGGAATAAATTTCCTGTTGAACCATTCAATGCCTTTCGATTTTATTAAAAAATAGCGACTTAAAAACCCCGCCAAAAACGGAATGCCCAAATAAATAAAAACACTTTCGGCAACATCTTTCATTGGTACAGAAATATTGAAATTTCCGAAACCCATTTTTTGAGGTAAAATATTGATGAAAAGCCAAGCATAAAAACTATAAAACACCAATTGAAAAATGCTATTTAAAGCCACTAACATAGCTGTATATTCTCTGTTTGCCTTTGCCAAATCACTCCATACAATCACCATTGCAATACATCTTGCCAAGCCAATCAAGATTAAACCCACCATATAATCGGGCTCATTTTTGAGGAAAATAATGGCGAGAACAAACATTAAAATCGGGCTAATTATCCAGTTTAATATCAGCGAAACAGACATTACTTTTTTGTCTTTAAACGCCATTGGTAATAACGAATAATCCACTTTTGCCAAAGGTGGATACATCATTAAAATTAGTCCAATTGCTAATGGAATATTGGTTGCACCAACAGAAAGTGAGTTGGTAACGTTTGAAATATTTGGAAAAACATAGCCCAAACCAACACCTAAAAGCATTGCGAGGAAAATCCAAAGCGTGAGGTATCGGTCTAGGAATTTTAGTTTTGGTTGCATTTTCTATCTGTTTGTAAGGTTAGCGTATTGTTCCGCTGTTAATAAATTTTCAATTTCTTGGCTGTTTTCAATTTCTATTTTTATCATCCAGCCATTTTCAAAAGGTTCGCTGTTTACCAATGTTGGTTCTTTTAAAAGTAATTTGTTGGTTTCAAGTACTTTTCCAGACAAAGGCATAAATAAATCACTCACGGTTTTAATGGCTTCAACAGAACCGAAAACTTCGTCTTGTTTAAAATTATAGCCAACATTTGGCACATCGGCATACACGATTTCGCCCAATTCACTTTGGGCAAAATCTGTAATACCAATTGTTCCAATATTATTTTCTATACGCACCCAAGTATGTTCTTTGGAATAGAATAAATCGTTTGGAATGTTCATTTCTTCATTTTTAATGATTAATAACCACGTCTTAAATTGTCTGCATACTCGTTGGGTAGCGGACTTTCCTCTACTGCTTTTGCTGCTCGTTCAATATCATAATCAAAGCGTATAAATTCTACACTGATGCTGTCTTTATCCAATACAGAGCTTTGTTCATTTATGGTAAGCATCACATAACCGCCTCTTACATCACTGTCTTTTGGTTTTCCTACCGAACCAATATTGATGGCGTGTCTGAAATGATTTTGTCCATCAATTCCCGAATTTAAAATTCTGTGATACGGTTTGTGTGTATGTCCGAAACACAAAATATCTGCATCGGCTTGCTCCATAATGCGAAGCATACTTTTTTCTTCACGGTCTTCAAAAAGATATTCGTTTATTTTTCACGGACTTCCGTGTACCAAAAGCAAATTCAATTTATCTTCATTCAATTGAAATTCTACTTTGATATGAGCTGGAAGTGTACGCAAATAGGCTCTTTCTTCCTCTTTCATCAAAGAATTGGTGAATGAAATAGAGATGTTTCCGTTGTCTTTTTCGATGTCTGTTTTGTAAGCACAACCGCATTCGTTGCTCATTCTTCCAATGCCAAAATCGTAATTTCCTGCGATGGTTGGTATTTTTCTTTTACGGATTTCGTTTACCACTTCGTTTGGCCAAATATTATAGCCCACCAAATCGCCCAAACAATACATACTGTCTGGATTTCTCTTTTCCACATCTGCAAAAAATGCTTCTAATGCAGGTAAATTAGCGTGAATGTCGCTGAATAATGCAATGTTCATCTTGATATAAATTATGAATTAATTTTATTTTTTATATTGAATTTAGCAACAACCTCCACCAGGTGTGCAAGCATTGGCTTGATTTACATTCAATTCAGTCAAATTTTTCTTTTGTTTTTCAGATGGAATACCACAAGCATCTTGTGCCAAGCAAGCCGTGGTTTTGCTTTTCATTACAAATGTTTTTCCGTTGAACTCCAAGTCGTATTTTCCGATGGTGTCGCTTTGGTATTCCACTTCAATTTCTGCATCTTCGATACCCAATTTTTCTTCCGAAAGTTGGATGATGTTTAAAAGTTTGGTTGGTTTTAAGCGATGCTCAAAATCGTCTGCATTCCACAGTTGAAAGTTGACCACTTTTTCGGTACGGATTACACCACCGCAATCGATAAAGTTTTTAGTGATTTGTCCCACTTCTGTAACGTGAAAATGTTCCGGTACAAAAGCTCCGTTTTCGAGTTGAAATTCCACATTTTCCAATGTTGGTAAAATTTCTTTGATGTTTGATAGTTTCATTATTTTGAAAATTTAATTTGTTTTATTGCAATATTACGATTGTTTAATTTAAAAAAAAGTTAACAGCATTTTTGTTCCATAACTTTTGTAATGATGTTAGAGAAATATGTCTTTAAAATGCTAAACGTGTTTTCGTCAATACAATAACAAATGGCGTTGCCTTCAATATTGCCTTTGATGAGCCCTGCGTTTTTTAGTTCTTTCAAATGTTGCGAAACGGTAGCTTGTGCCAATGGCAACTCGTTAACAATATCGCCACAAATGCAAGTGTCCACGGTTAAAAGATATTCGATAATCGCCACTCTTGCAGGATGTCCCAAAGCTTTTGCGATGGTCGCAATCTGGTTTTGTTGGTCAGTAAAGTGGTCCGTTTTTGTCGCTCCCATTATTATTGTCAAATTTAATATTGCAATATTACGATAAATTTTTTAAATGCCCAAAGTTTTTGTGCTTTTTTTGATGTCTGTTCTTGTGCGGTTGGGTAAAATTAAATGTGGTGCAAAAGCGTTGGCTTTGTGTGTTGGCTTGCACCTCTTTTAATTTTACGAAGCGTTGGCAATTGTCGATGTTTTGTTTGTCAGTCGAGTTTTGCAGTGTCGTTTTTTAGGGTGACAGTGTAAGCTCCCCCAAAGTTCGGCCACTTAAAAGTTGACAGAATTGTTAACTTTA
>JAAXIF010000092.1:0-29357 GCA_012270485.1 Sphingobacteriales bacterium
AAAAAGCAGAAGAACAAGCACGGGAATCAAAAATTGAAGCAGCATTGGAAAAAGTTCGATCAAGAACATTGGCTATGCAGCACAGTGATGAACTTGCAGAAACTGCTGCTGAGGTTTTTCATCAACTCATTAGCTTAGGGATAGAGCCCAGTCGCTTATATATTGGAATCGTAAATGACGTTACAAAAGACATGGAAATGTGGGCTACCGATGAAGACGGTACAGGTGTGGGTAAAAAATTTACTTTTAATGCTGCTGATAATGCTTCTGTAAAAAAACTATATGACGGATGGGTCGCTCAATTGAAATCTGTAACGGTAGATATGCAAGGAGCTGAATTGGAGAATTATATCAGCTATCTGCAAACATTACAAATCCCACTCAGTCATGCGCTCACGCAAAAAAGACGGATACAAAGCGTGGCTTATTTCGATAAAGGATTTATTGGTATGGCCTTACCTGATGGACAATCGGAAGCCAATATTCATTTGCTTGAACGTTTTGCTGCAGTATTCAATCTCACATTTACTCGTTTTAATGATTTAAAAATTGCCGAAGCACATGCATTACAGGCTGAGCAGGATTTAATAGCCATCAAAGAAGCCAAACAAAAAGCGGAAGCAGCATTAATGGAGCTGAAGGCTACACAAAATCAATTGATACAGGCTGAAAAGATGGCTTCATTAGGAGAGCTCACGGCCGGTATTGCCCATGAAATACAAAACCCATTGAATTTTGTCAATAATTTCAGCGAAGTGAGTCAGGAATTGATCGATGAGATGAATGCTGAAATGGCCAATGGTAACTATCAAGATGCAGAACAATTGGCCATTGATGTTAAGGAGAACCTGAATAAGATCCATCACCACGGTAAAAGGGCAGATGCTATTGTAAAGGGGATGTTACAACACAGTAGAACCAGCTCCGGTAAAAAAGAACCAACGGATATCAATGCATTATGTGATGAATATCTCCGCTTGGCTTACCATGGATTAAGAGCGAAGGATAAAAGCTTCAATGCAAAATTTGAAACAAAATTAGATCCACAGGTGGGGGTACTGGATATTGTACCGCAAGATATTGGTCGAGTTCTTTTGAATTTGATCAATAATGCTTTTTATGCTACAGATGAGCGGAAAAAGAAAAGAGAAAATAGTTATGAACCAATGGTGATCGTTGAGACCAAGAAGTTTAAAGACAGTATTAGTATCGCCGTTACAGATAATGGAGCCGGTATGCCGGATGGAATTAAAGAAAAAATCTTTCAACCGTTTTTTACTACTAAGCCAACAGGAAAGGGGACTGGATTAGGTCTAAGCTTGAGCTATGATATTGTAAAAGCCCATGGAGGAAATTTTTCTGTAGAATCAAGACAGGGAGAGTTTACGAGATTTACCATTCTAATACCATTGGCAATATGAGAAGAATAATGATTGGATTTATTGCACTCCTTTTTTTAAATAAAGGATTTACACAGTCTCCCCTAGATTCTTTAAAAAATCTTTTGAATCATACTGCAAGCGATAGTGGTCGTATTACATTGATGCTAGGGCTATCATCAGAATATGCTGCGTTGAATTTTGATAGTGCGTATTATTATGCGAACAAAGCGCTACTGATTTCACAAAAGACAGGTAATAGAAAAGGTATTATCCGTTCACTGGGAGCTATTGCTGCTAGGATAAGAATTACCAATATCGTAAAATCGGTGCAGTTAGAATTAAGAGCTCTCAAGTTGGCAGAAGAAGAAAAAGATAATACCATCATTGCGCCCATTAAAGAGTATTTATCCTCTATTTATCGAATAGATTTAGCTGATACTATAACCGCTGAAAAATTTGCAAGAGAAGCAGTTTTGTTATTTACTCAATTGAAAGATACTGTTAGTCTAATAAGATCCTATACCATGGTGGCTGGAGCACTTACATCATCTTTTGGTAATCTTGATTCAGCCGATTTTTATTTAAACAAGGCAGAAGAGTTTTCAAAAAAGAATAATAATTACTTTCTCGGGCTTATTTATTTATATAAAGCATCTGTCTCAGAAAAAAAACAAAATAAAGCTAAAGCTATCCAGCAACTGCATTTTGTTTTACAAATGTCTTTACGTTATACATGGCATACCGCAGCATATAATCGGTTGGCTCAGCTGTATCAAGAAAAAGAGAGGATTGATTCTGTTATTTATTTCTCTCGTCAGGCTCTTTTACTATCCCTTCAATCAAAAGAATATAAAAGTGTCATCCGATCTTGTGAAACTATTAGTAATTCTTATAAGAGTTTATATAAAGACAGTGCGCTTTACTATGCTAATCTAGCGTCTACATTTAAGGACACTTTGGCAGCTATAAATCAACGTACTGCATTCACAACTTTCTTAGAATTAGATGAAAACCAACGAAATTATGAGCTTTCGCAACTAAAGGCAAAAAATAAAGAGCAAACCCGTCTTATTATAATTGGATCAGCAGTCTTGATGATGGCAATTATTTTATTTTTTTTTATAAAAAATAATAGAAAACACAAAAGAATGAACCTTGTGTTACAAGAACAAAAATTAGAAATTTCAAATTCACTAAAAATTTTACAATCTACACAAGCTCAACTGATACAATCTGAGAAGATGGCTTCATTGGGTGAATTGACAGCAGGTATTGCCCATGAAATACAGAATCCTCTAAACTTTGTTATTAATTTCAGTGAAGTAAGTCAAGAATTAATCGATGAAATGAAAGTTGAGTTGAATAAAGGCAATTATACAGATGCCGAACAAATCGCTGCAGATGTCAAAGACAATTTAAATAAGATCCATCACCACGGTAAAAGGGCAGATGCTATTGTAAAGGGGATGTTACAACACAGTAGAACCAGCTCCGGTAAAAAAGAACCAACGGATATCAATGCATTATGTGATGAATATCTCCGCTTGGCTTACCATGGATTAAGAGCGAAGGATAAAAGCTTCAATGCAAAATTTGAAACAAAATTAGATCCACAGGTGGGGGTACTGGATATTGTACCGCAAGATATTGGTCGAGTTCTTTTGAATTTAATTAATAATGCTTTTTATGCCACGGATGAGCGGAAAAAGAAAGGAGAGGCCAACTATGAACCCATTGTAACAATTGAAACCAAGAAGCTGAAAGATATGGTCAGCATTAGTGTGAAAGACAATGGAATGGGTATACCGGAAGTGATTAAAGAAAAAATATTCCAGCCGTTTTTTACTACCAAACCAACTGGTCAAGGAACCGGATTGGGATTGAGTTTGAGCTATGATATAGTGAAAGTGCATGGGGGTGAGTTGAAAGTAGAGACGAAGGAGGGGGAAGGAACAAAGTTTGTTGTTTCACTTAAAATTGTCAATGAATGAAACGTGTCCTATTAATATTTCTTGTTTGTTTTTTGAATTGCTCACTCTTTTCACAAACGATAAAAGATAAAGATAGTCTTTATCATAAACTCGCACAAGCTAAAAATGATTCTGCTAGGGTAAATGCATTATTAGGCTTATGTCAATATTTTCTCTTCAAAAATGCAGATTCTAACTTTTATTATGGTTATAAAGGTTTATCAGAAGCTAGAAAGTTCCACCTGCCTGACCAAGAAGCTTGGTTCTTGTTTTACCTTTCTGTTCAAAATGCTAATATTGGAAATCAAGTCAAAAGATATGAACTTCTTTTAAAGGCGCTCAAGGTAACTAGAGATAATAACCTATCACTTACAAAAGGGCAAATATTGGCGCAGCTTGGAAAATTCTACGCCGATTTTGATATAGCAGCTGCATTTAAGTACGCGTATGAAGCAAAAGATATTTTTATTAAGAATCCGGAATATGACGCTTCGCTGCTTTATACATTTCTTTCAATATTTCATTTAAAGACAAAGCAATTAGATTCGGCTCAATATTATGCAAATATGCTACAGAGTCTTATTAACTCAAGATCACAGACTGCTATGGGCAAGGGTGCACTCAATAGTCAATTTGGAGACATTCAAATGGCCAAGAAAAACTATGATTCTGCTCTTTATTTTTATCGAATTTCATCACGGATAAATACAGGGTATCTCTATAATCTTAGTAAATATTTTAAAGAAATTAAAAATTATGATTCTGCCATTTGGTACGCAGAAGCATCACTAGAGCCGGCTATACGTTTCAAAGAATATCAAGACGTTATTGATATATCTAAGTCTTTATCGGAGCTATACCTTGTCAAAAATAATGCTACAAAGGTAAATCACTATAATAGGCTTACTATAGACTATCAGGATAGTTTAATACTGATCAGGAATGCTGCCACTTTTAAAGCGATTTCTGAATACGATCAAAAAGAAACAGCATATGAAGTAGACCTTGCAGAAACTGCATTGAGAAATAAGATAAAAATTATTGGCTTATTAGTAGGGTTGGTTATTGCTTTGATCATAGGGATCATTATATATAGTAATTACCAAACTCAGAAGAAAGCAAATGATTTGTTGGAACAGCAGAAACTAGAAATAAAACTTGAAAAGGCTAAGTCTGATGAAGCACTGGAAAAATTAAAAACTACCCAATCTCAATTGATACAAGCCGAGAAAATGGCTTCATTAGGAGAATTGACGGCTGGGATAGCACATGAGATTCAAAATCCATTGAACTTCGTCAATAATTTCAGTGAAGTGTGTATTGAATTACTTCAGGAAATGAAAGAGGAACTGGATAAAGGCAATACAGAGGATGCTAAAGATATAGCAACAGATGTGATCCAGAATCTGGATAAAATCACTTACCATGGTAAACGCGCTGATAGTATTGTAAAAGGAATGCTTCAACACAGCAGAAGCGGTACCCGACAAAAAGAACTTACAGATATCAATGAACTCTGTGATGAATATTTACGACTGGCTTATCATGGATTACGCGCAAAAGACAAATCATTCAATGCCAATTTTGAAATGAATGCTGATTCCACGATACCCAAATTGAAACTGGTACAACAAGATATAGGTCGTGTGATTCTCAATTTGATCAGTAATGCTTTTTATGCTGTAAATGAGCGAAAAAAGCAAGCTTCAACAGATTATACTCCTTCAGTTACAGTGAGCACTCGGTCTGAAAAGAATGGTGTGGCTATAATTGTAGAGGATAACGGCGCCGGTATACCAAAATCTGTTCAACAAAAAATATTCCAACCCTTTTTTACCACCAAGCCGGCAGGACAAGGCACCGGCTTAGGATTGAGTTTGAGCTATGATATCATTAAAGCACATGGTGGCAGTATTGATATGGAAAGTAAAGAGGGAGAGGGGACACGTTTTTTCATCTATTTACCAACTTCATAATTACCTGTATTTTTCAACACCCAAAACTAAACCTAATGAAAATCCTTGTTGTAGATGATGAAATAGATGTTCAAGCTTTATTTGAACAACGTTTCAGAAAAGAGATTCGCTCCGGCGAATTTCAATTTGCTTTTGCCTTCTCAGGCGAACAAGCATTGGATTATATGCAACATAACCACCATGAAGCGGTATTGATTTTGTCTGATATCAATATGCCCGGTATGAGCGGTTTGGAATTACTACGGGAAATCAAAGAAAAATACGAAACCCCTCCACCGGTAGTCATGATGCTCACCGCTTATGGTGATCAGGAAAATCATGACCAAGCTATGCGTTTGGGGGCGGATGATTTCCTGACCAAACCTGTTGACTTCAATCTCTTGAAAGACAAACTAAAAACAAAAACATCATGACTAAAATACTTGTGGCCGACGATGAAGCCGATCTGGAATTATTGATCAGGCAAAAGTTCCGACAGAAAATTCGGGAACAACAGTATGATTTTGTTTTCGCTTGTAATGGAAATGATGCTTTAGAAAAATTATCCGCTCATCCCGATATTGATGTGGTACTGTCTGATATCAATATGCCAGAAATGGATGGACTTACCTTATTATCTAAATTAGGTGACGTAGCCCCACTCACAAGAGCTGTAATGGTATCTGCATATGGTGATATGGATAATATCAGGGTGGCGATGAATAAAGGTGCCTTTGATTTTGTTACAAAACCTGTCAACTTTGAAGACCTCGAATTGACTATTCAGAAAACAATTAAGTATGTTAATCAACTAAAAGAAACCCTACAGGCCATTAAAGAGAATAATATCCTTAAAATGTATGTAGATTCTAATGTGTTGAATTTCATGGGAACGAAGGAGTTTGAACATTCACTGCTGGAAAACGAAACTACAGAAGCAACGGTTGCTTTTATTGATATCTGCGGGTTTACCAGTATTAGCGAAAAAGAAACGCCCGATACAGTGGTTCGATTACTAAATAACTATTTTGATCTGATGGTGAAAGAAATCATCGCACAAAACGGCATCATTGATAAGTTTATCGGAGACTGTGTCATGGCTGTATTCAAAGGTAATTTTCATCTCGATCGTGCCATCGATGCCTGTTTGTCCATACGCAATCGAATCAATGCATTACCAGAAGAATATAGTTTTAGTCCGCATGTATCCATTGGAATCAATAGTGGAGAAATGATTTCCGGTAATATTGGGTCAGCCACATTAAAGAGACTGGATTATACTGTCATTGGAGATGTAGTGAATACGGCGCAACGATTACAGACCATAGCCGGAAAAGGGCAAATTTTGATTACTGCAGAATCGTATGAGAAAGTAAAATTATCTTTTCAGTGTCAATCTATAGGCACAAAAAACCTGAAAAACAAAGAGGAAGCTGCAGAGCTTTTCGAAGTACTCAATTGATATTATGAGCATGTTTCAACAATTATATACTGTAGTCATAGATAAGTTAACCCATGGATTACCGGCTTATCTTACCTATCATAATGTTCAACATACCCGTAATGTAGTAGAAGCGGCTACTTATTTAGCCGAACAAGAACATTTATCGGATAAAGACAAACTCCTTGTACAAACTGCGGCATTATTGCATGATACCGGTTTTCTGCAAAGTCATGAAGAGCATGAGATGTTGTCCTGTAAAATAGCGCAGAAACTATTACCGGAATATGGGTTTACGCAAGAAGAAGTAGATCAAATTGGTACCATGATCATGGCTACAAAACTACCCCAATCTGCAGGTGATATGCTCAGTAGAATATTATGTGATGCTGATCTGTATTATTTGGGAACTGATACCTATGATACAATGGCTTCAGCCTTGTATTCAGAAATGAAACGCTTTCATCGCGTAAAAGATGAACGCGAGTGGCTGCTCAAGCAAATTGATTTTTTAAACGATCACAAGTACTATACTGATACAGCTAAAAAAAATATGGAGCAGGGAAAGCAAAATAATAAAGCAGCTTTACAAGAAAAGCTCAACCAAACCATCAACCCCACAAACGAACAAGGATCATTGATGCAAGTTGTTCAAGATGCTATTTTCATGGTTTTGGGTGTATTATTCGCAGGGGTAGCATTGAAGGGCTTTTTAGTGCCCAATCATTTTTTTGATGGAGGTGTTACGGGTATATCTTTATTGGTACACGAAATCTATCATTATAACTTGGCTGTATTGATCATAGTCTTCAATATCCCACTCATGGTAGCCGGTTATTTCTCAGTTGGAAAACGTTTTGCCATCCGTATGTTGGCTGGTGTTTTACTGTTGGGAATATGTCTGGAGTTATTACCTAGCTTTGCATTGACTGCAGACAAATTACTTATTTCAATTTTTGGGGGAGCATTTCTGGGGATTGGAATCGGATTGGTAATGCGTGTTGGTGCAGCTTTGGATGGAATTGAAGTCATTGCCTTATACACACTCAAAAGAACTTCTTTCACGATTACTGAAATCATTTTAGGTATTAATATCCTTATTTTCTCAATAGCAGCTTTTCAATTTGGTATTGAAACAGCACTCTATTCCATACTTACTTATTTTACGGCTACACGTTGTATCGATTATGTGGTAGAAGGCATACAGGCGTATACGGGTGTAACCATTATCTCTTCTAAAAGTGAAGTGATCAAATATCAATTGGTAAATAAACTGGGTAGAGGTATTACCGTATATAAAGGCGAGCGAGGTTTTTTACCGGGTAAATTTGAAGAGAGTGCAGATTGCGACATCATTTTTACAGTGGTTACCAGACTGGAATTAAGAAAACTCAAAAATCTTGTTCACGAAGTAGATCCTAAAGCTTTTGTTTTTGCTAATACAATTAGAGAGACTTCTGGAGGGGTGTTGAAAAGAAAGAATGCGCATTGAAATTAAAAAGTAGAGGGATTTAATCAAATACTAATGTAGCCTAATCTTTCTAAATCAGAGAAGTGCTTAGTTAAATGTGTTCGTCCATATCCAACCGAATCCCATCCGCTTCTAATACATTCTTCATGAATATTGGTTTGCTAGGATGAGAAGAACAACAAACAATACAAAATCAAATACTAGGGTAGCAGTCCAAAGTAATTTTTTTCCAATACCCAAGTTTTGATCATAGTAATACTCTTTCTTTTTTACTTGGTTCACAAAGAAAAAGATTACACCCTGCGTCAAAATTTTTAACCAAAAAATACCCGATAAACTGGCAAAACCATATAGCCAGAATGTTCTTACACAGAAAAGACTAATTAAGACCGAGAAGAAGCAATAGCTTTTATAAAAAGTGCAGAGTGCTTGTATGGTTTTTAAATACCTAAACATGTTATGCTTTTGTAAAATACAAAAGCTTTATGAGGGAATCAATCAAGGGTTCGTTAAATCACCTGCTTCAACTAGCTACTGGCTTAAGCCTGACGCTAGTTGAAGGGGGGTAGGGTTATTGTTCCGTTATCGGTGCGTTATAAGTCCGTTATAAGTCCGTTTCAGGTGCGTTGTACATTCACTACCTATTTGTTATCCTGCAACCTTTTATTCACAGGCTATTCGGTTCTTTCCCCCTAGGGCTAATTAGTTTACTTTATGGCGTTAATTCGTAAATGTTTACCCATTGTATACCCTGAAAATGAAAAAAACCTTACAAGTTGTTGACTTATAAGGTTTCTTAAAAAAGGCTTTGTGAACCGGATTGGATTCGAACCAATGACCTTCCCGACTTTAGTCGGGATGCTCTATCCAATTGAGGTAAAATAAAAAAGCCCCACATATTTGTGAGGCTAGTGAACCGGATTGGATTCGAACCAATGACCTACTGCTTAGAAGGCAGTTGCTCTATCCAGCTGAGCTACCGGTCCAAAATGGACAATATTTTCAATGACCTTCCCGACTAAAGTCGGGATGCTCTATCCAGCTGAGCTACCGGTCCAATTTATATTCAAAACAAGTAGCAGTTGCTTCCGCCTGAGGCGGACTGACTACCGGTCCTTAAGCGTCCTGATACTCAGGAAAACTAATTTTTCAGAGCCGCAAAATAAAGAAAAAAACATCAGTTCATCAAATCAAATGACTTTCTATTCGGCTTCTCTCAAAACTCCTTACTTTGCGGCAAAGGATTGCCTTCATGAGCTATAATTACTTGCCTTTAGACAGAAAATGGCTGCATTTTAGTCAGATTAAGAATTTACTGGACTTTCACCAGCATGTTTCCATCACTTTCGACGCCCATGAGCGCATCCTTGCCTGCCGGGAATACCTGGACAAAAAAATGGCTGAAAAAGACCGTCTTTTCTACGGAATCAACACCGGATTTGGCTTTTTGCAAAATGTGAAGATCGATAACGATCAGATCGGTCAATTACAATACAATTTACTGGTATCTCATGCCTGCGGAATGGGAGAAGAAGTGCCCACCGATATTGTAAAACTCATGCTCATGCTCAAGATCAAGTCATTGAGCTATGGACATAGCGGGGTGCAAATTGATACCGTGAAGCGTTTGATGGAAATGTATAACCATGAAGTACTCCCTGTCATCTATACACAAGGTTCTTTAGGTGCTTCCGGTGATCTGGCACCTCTTAGTCATTTGAGTTTGCCTTTGATTGGACTTGGAGATGTGTATTTCAAAGGAAAAAAGATGCCATCATCAGCCGCTCTCAATGAGTTGGGATGGAAACCCATTCAATTACAAAGTAAAGAAGGACTGGCACTCATCAACGGCACCCAATTCATGAGCGCCTATGGTTTATACTGTCTCAAAAAAGCAGAACACCTGTTGAACATGGCTGATCTGATCAGTGCATTGTCTTTTGATGCATTTGATTGTACAACAGAGCCTCTCAAAGAGCAAATCCATGCCGTAAGGGCACATGCCGGACAAGTAGCTACGGCTGCCAGACTAAGAACACTCTTGTCAGACAGCAGCATTGCAGCTCAAGCTAAACAACAGGTGCAAGATCCTTATTCATTTCGTTGTATCCCTCAGGTACATGGTGCGTCCAAAGATGCTTTTGAACATGTATTGTCCATTTTTATCCGTGAAATCAATTCTGTAACAGACAACCCCAATATCTTCCCTGAAGATGATCTCATTCTTAGTGGTGGAAATTTCCATGGTCAGCCCTTGGCATTGGCACTGGATTATTTGTCCATTTCCATGAGTGAAATCGCTAACATCGCAGAAAGAAGAACCTATCAGCTCATTAGTGGACAAAGAGGATTACCGCTGTTTCTGGTGAAAAACCCGGGATTACATTCCGGCTTTATGATTCCTCAGTACACCGCCGCAGGTATTGTAAGTGAAAACAAACAACTCTGTACACCCGCTTCAGTGGATAGTATTTCATCCTCTAATAATCAAGAAGATCATGTAAGTATGGGTGCCAATGCTGCAACTAAATGCCTGCGAGTGATAGAAAATGTAGAAAAAGTACTGGCTATTGAACTTATGAGTGCGGCACAGGCATTGGATTTCAGAAGACCTCTTCAAAGTGGATCAACAGTAGAGCGGATGGTAAAAGCTTTCCGAGAAAAGATCAGTTTCAATGAACAGGATCGGGTTTTACATGATGATATGAAAGCTGCCGTTCAGTTTGTGAAAGCGTATCAGATCAACTAACCATCTATTTTTAGCCAAAGATGCATTTGCCTAAGACCGATGCATCTTTGGCTAAATCGTTTCAATAGACCAAACGAGGATAGCACACAAAGCTTAACTTTGTTCCCCTAATAGCGTAGTATGTCTGAAGAAAAGAGTCTGAATTTTATTGAAGAGATCGTAGAAGCGGATCTAAGTAGTGGTAAATACCAGTCAATCGTTACCCGTTTTCCACCGGAACCCAATGGCTACCTGCATATTGGTCATGCCAAAAGTATTTGCCTGAATTTTGGTTTAGCAAATAAATACGGAGGTAAAACCAATCTTCGTTTTGATGATACCAACCCTGTTACTGAGGATACTGAATATGTTGAGAGTATCAAAGATGATGTTCGCTGGTTAGGTTTTAATTGGGCGGAAGAAAGATATGCTTCTGATTATTTTGAGCAACTCTATGGTTTTGCCATCAAACTAATTGAAAAAGGCCTGGCATATGTAGATGACAGTACCAGCGAAGCCATTGCACAACAAAAAGGAACACCAACACAAGCGGGTACGAATAGTCCATTCAGAGATCGATCTATTGCTGAGAATCTTGAACTCTTTAAAGCCATGCGTGCCGGACAATTCAAAGATGGAGAGAAGGTTTTACGTGCAAAGATCGATATGGCTCATCCCAATATGCACATGCGTGATCCGATTATTTACCGCATCAAACATGCACATCATCATCGTACCGGTGATCAGTGGTGTATCTATCCAATGTATGATTTTGCACATGGACAAAGTGATGCCATTGAAAACATCACACATTCCGTTTGTACGTTGGAATTTATTCCACACCGTGCATTGTATGATTGGTTCATTGAACAACTGGAGATATTTCCTTCCAAGCAATATGAATTTGCACGTTTGAATATGACGTATACCGTCATGAGTAAACGTAAGCTGTTACAACTGGTGAATGAGAAATATGTGAATGGCTGGGATGATCCACGCATGTCTACCATCAGTGGTATGCGCAGAAGAGGGTATACTGCGGAAGCTATTCGTGAGTTTTGTGATCGTATTGGCATTGCCAAGAGAGACAATTTGATTGATGTAGGGTTGCTTGAGTTTTGCGTTCGTGAACACCTGAATAAAATTGCAGTCAGAAGAATGGTGGTATTTGATCCATTAAAAGTGGTTCTTACCAATTATGAAGGCGAAGGAGAAGTTTTGTGGAGTGAAAACAATCCGGAAGACGCCAATGCCGGTAACAGAGAAATCCCGTTTAGCAAAGAGCTCTATATTGAAAGAGACGACTTTATGGAAGTGGCGCCTAAGAAGTATTTCAGATTGGCGCCCGGACAAATGGTGCGTTTAAAAAGCGCCTTTATCATTCGCTGTGATGAAGTAGTGAAAGATGCCAACGGAATCATCACTGAGTTACATTGTACATACATTCCGGAAAGTAAAAGTGGTTCTGATACTTCCGGTATCAATGTAAAAGGCACCCTCCATTGGGTGAGTGCCCGTCATGCAGTGAAAGCGGAAGTACGATTGTATGATCGTTTATTCAAAGTAGAAGATGTAGGGAATGCTGAAGGCGATTTTAAAGATCATATCAATACAGACTCTTTGGAAGTCATCAGCAACGCATATGCAGAGCCTGCACTGGCAGCTGATTCGAGTGATCATCGATATCAGTTCCTTCGCAAAGGCTATTTCTGTTTGGATAAAGACAGTACTACTGAGAAACTTGTATTCAACAGAACGGTAACCTTGAAAGATACTTGGGCTAAAGAAGTTAAAAAAGGGTAGGGGAAATATTTATGACATTATTGCAGCGCTTTCAACAGGAATGGGGAAATAACTTCTCATGGATTGATGCATCGCAAAGCAAACTCCTATTAGCTATCAGCGGTGGTGTTGATAGTGTTGTATTAACTCATCTATTGCTACAATGCGGATTCGATATAGCATTGGCTCATTGTAATTTTCAATTAAGAGGTAATGAAAGTAATCGTGATGAGTTATTTGTCAAAAAAATGGCTGCGGAGCTGAATCTGACTTTGTATGTACGGCATTTTGATACCGGTAAATTTGTAGAAGATCAAAAACTGACCATTCAGGAAGCTGCGCGTGTTTTGCGGTATGAGTGGTTTGAAATGTTGCAAAAAGTATTGAATGAGGAGTCAAATAAAAATATTTATCTGGTCACAGCTCATCATGCTAATGACAATAATGAAACTATATTGATAAACCTCTTTCGGGGTACGGGATTATTAGGGCTTACCGGAATGGATCCTTACAGAAAAGAACAAAAACACATCCGTCCCTTATTATCTTTCAGCAAGCAACAACTTATTGATTTTGCCCATGAACAACAGTTGAATTTTGTAGAGGATTCTTCTAACTACGAAGATGACTATACCCGTAACTTTTTTAGAAATCAGGTGTTACCGATGATCCGTACACAATACCCTGCTGCGGATGAAAATTTGAGGCATACGATACTACGACTCCGTGAGGCTTATCAGTTGTATGAAAATGGTCTGCAAAAACAATTAAAGCGACTGATTCGTCAACAAGGAAATGAAACGATCATTGCAATTCTTGCGTGGAAAAAAATGCAACCCTTGGTGACTGTTTCTTATGAGTTATTAAAACCATACGGATTTACGCCCGGTCAAACATTTGAAGCGATCAAATTATTAGATGCGGATAATGGAAGTGTATTGAGTTCAAATACTCATCGCTTGATCAAGAACAGGAACCACATGATCTTATCGCCACTTGCAGCGAAAGAATCTTCGATTTTACTTATTGAGAAAGAAACCAACAATATTCATCTCGGTTCAGCGCAACTGCATATCCGTATAACAGATGATCTTACCATACATTCCAATCAAAATGAAGCACTCATTGATTTAGCTGAACTGCACTATCCATTGATACTCCGTAAATGGAAAACAGGCGATTATTTTTATCCATTGGGTATGATGAAAAAAAAGAAACTCAGTCGCTTTTTTATCGATCAAAAATTATCATTGACCGACAAGGAAAATGTATGGGTATTAGAGTCTGATCGACGAATCGTTTGGGTAATCGGTTATCGAATTGATCATCGTTTCCGTATCAAGCCGGCTACGCAAAAAGCTGTGTTATTTCGTTACGAAAAATAGTTGCTCACTTGCGTAAGAAAATTAGTAATGGGGTTGAATCCTGTTAATAGTAAACAGGTAATGATCACAAAAACAATTCCCCAAACTGCTCCCCAAAAATGGGCTGAATGATTGATATGATCACCCCCTCTTTTTGCCATATAAGCTGATAACACTAAATACAAAGGGCCAAATATGAACCCTGGAATGATGGGAGGAATAATGATCAGCCCGATTTTAATGGTGGGGTCTAAGAAAATACCGGCAAATACAACTGCTGAAACAGCACCTGATGCTCCCAAACTTCTGTAATGATAATTGTCTTTGTTCTGTAAATAAGTAGGTATCAAACATACTGCTAATGCAGTGACGTACATGGCTAAAAATAATATTTTACCCTTTTCATCAAACAGTGCTATGAAATATTTTTCAACAAATTCGCCAAACATATAGAAGGAGAACATATTGAAAGCCAAATGACCGATATCAGCATGAATTACACCATTGGTAATAAAGCGATACCATTGATTTCTTTGTGTGATGGCAGGAGGATAAAAGATTAAATCATCAATAACTTTCTGATTCGAGAAAGCCGTGAATGAGACGATACAGGTCAGTATCAATATAACGAAGGTAATTGAAAACATATAGGCAATTTAAGCGTTTTCACACATGATGATATTTTTCATTTCTTAAAATTGTGCAGGCACGATAGAGTTGTTCAGATAATATTAACCTGACGAGCATATGAGGGAATACTAGTTTCGAGAGACTCCACACAAGATTGGATCTTTGTGTGATTGATTCGTCTACTCCAAATGCACCGCCGATCAAGAAAATGAGTCGCTTCGTGCTTTCATTGGCTCTTTTTTGCAGGACTTCTGCTAACTCGGGAGAACTGAATTGTTTACCTCGTTCATCCAATAAAATCAGAAAATCGTCTTTATCCAGCAATTGCATGATAGCAGTAGCTTCTGCTTTCTTCTGTAACTGATCTGACATTGATGAGGACTGTTTAGGTGCGGGAATGATTTGCCATTGAGCGGGGAAATAGTTATTGAGACGTTTTGAGAAATCATCAATACCTGCTTTAACGTAGGCATCATGTGGCTTACCTACCGACCATAACTGAATTTTCATTTCATAAAGGTAGGGTAGCATTTGTACAGAAAAAAGGCCGGATATTGATCCGGCCTCATGCTCTATAAACCTTAAACCTACTAAAACCTATTTTAGGGTGTCGCTCCTTTGAGTATCTTTTGAATCTTGCTTAGCTTGGTCAGCCATGATCTTTTCGAGTATTTCTTTGTATTTTTCTGCATCATCATTGGCCGGATCTAGCGCTAGTATTTTATCATACAGTTCCAGAGCAGCATCATATTTCTTTTCTGCATTCACTCTATAAGCTGCGATATAGCCATATGCTTCAATCAGCCATTTTTTATTGTTTGTATTCGCAGTGTCTTTTACCGCTACATCAATCATATCCTCATAATGCGGTACAGCAATACCCATTTCCATGGCGGTATCGATCGCAGCATTACTTCTGGCCCTCCAATAATATCCAAATGTTTGATCAGGATATTTGGTAGCATAAATGCCAAAGATGCTATCTGCCATTTGATAATTTTTCGCATTATAATATGCCACGCCCCAGTTAAAAATGTCAACATTGGTAAATGGAGCATTTAGTTTGTACAGTTCTCCATTCCATTCTGCTTGTTTTGCATAATCTTTTTGACCTTTATACAATGCCATGATCTTCTTTACATAATCCATTTTGGCAGTGGTGTCTTTTTCAAGTTGATATGCTTTTTCGTACCAAATTGCACCTTCAGTATTATCTGTTTTTTTGGAAACGATTTTACCCATTAGATCAAAGTCTTTAGCCACATAGTTGGTATCATTTTCCTTTTCAAAATAGTCCTTCATCCATTTCTCTGCATTGGTCAGGTCTTCAAGTCCATCATAACTATAGGCCATCAGTTTGTAGATGCGTGGTTTTACCTGATCGCCTTCTTTTTGCAAAACTTGTTGTGCTGTTTGAATGGCTTCATTGTATTTTTTAGATACATAATACAGATCTGTAAGCATGTATTCATTGTCAATACTATAGTCTGTTTTGCTGATATAGGTTTGTAAATATTCCAACGCTTTATTTACATCTCTGAAATAATAATAGTAATATAACGGATAGTATACCGGTGCGAAATCAGGATCAGCTTGAATGGCTTTCGTATAGTATTCTGTAAATACTTCTACATTGTTTTGCGTTTGGTAAATTTTACCAATCTTATAATAGGCTTCTGCATTTTTACTATCAGCGTCAATCGCTTCCTGATAAGCTCTTACGGCTTCTGAACCATTGTATAGTTTACGGTATGCATCACCCATACTTAAATAGATCCAAGTATTCCTTTTGTCTCTGTCTGCCGCATCCTTCAACAATTCAATAGCTCTATTCAAATTACCTTTCGGAGCATCTATTATTGCATTGGCAACAGCCAATTGAATGGAAGGATCTTTTTTTCTTTTGGTGCCGATAGCTTCCATAAAAAGTTGCAGAGAAGCAAGGGTGTCTTCTTTTTGAAGTAGTAGAGCACCTTGAATCACTTTACCTAAAGGTTGTGACTTGATATCTGCAGGCATTTGTTGAACAGATAATTCAGCACTGTCTTTATAACCAGCCGCCAGCTGTGACCGGGTTAGCCAATACCAGCCATTGATATCCTGGGGGTTAACCGCAACTGTCTTCTTCAGCACTTCAATAGCACTGTGGTATCTTTCATACTCAAATAGTTTTTTACCCTCATCAATAATTTGTGCACTTGCTGTGAGTCCTATCGCTATGAGTGCGCATACTGTATTCCATAATTTCTTCTGCATAAAGTACATTTTAGATCGTTCTTTTCAAATAGGGTTTCAATGTCAGAATGTGTAAGGCGGAAATGGGGTTCAGCATGTCCGTCATTTTTTGTCGCATGATTCCGGGAATCCTTTTCTTTTTATTGGGATTCACCAATATCATATCTGCTTTGATCTGATCAGCATACCGCAGAAGAGCAGCATCACTGTCTGCTCCCTGCAGTATTTTGTATTGGGGGGGATGACCATATTCTGACAATATTTTATAAGTCAGATAAAAAGCATCAACTTTAATTTTAGCTGTGCTGTCATTATTATCCAACAATGTTACCAAATGGATATGTGCATTGAATTTTTTGGCATAGGCTAATGCTACCTGTATTTTTCTTTCCGGCACAAAAGACTTTACCGGTAAAAGAATTGATTTGATCGGATGATTCAAACATCCTTTTGTAACAGTTAAAACAGCTACACTTGCTTTTCTAGCCAGTTCTTCACTCCAATCTTTTTTAAACCAGTTCAATCCGGATCTTGTTGATTTATGTGTATTCACAACCAGATCAATATCATATTGCATTGTATACTTGATGAGTTGGTCACTCATCGCTGTTTCAATAATAATGCTTGTTTTAACAATGGTTTGTGGTGAAATGGCTGCAATTTTAGCTTTGATAGCTTCTATTTTTCTTTCTGCGATGGCATTCCTCTTTGTAAAATATCGTTGTTTCTGTGTGTAGGCTTTTGTGTAAAAGATTCGTTGCCAAAAGGATTGGAATTGGATTACACTTATCAAATGGATACAAGTTTCACTCGGATCAGACAGTTCCAATGCTTTTTCAACTGCCACCTGTGCCTGATGCAACGAATCAATAGGAATTAATATGTTTTTATAGGGTATCATAATGATTCTTCAAACCTAATAGCGCTGAATTAAGGGGTTATTAGTGTTGAATTAAAAGAAGATTAGAATATCAAAGAGCCGCATAAGCTAGTAGCGGTTCAAATTTTTCTTCCTGTATTAATAAATCAGCTGTTTGTTTGAGGTATTCATTTTTAGAACGGAATGCAATGCCAAATCCTGCTTTTTTTACCATGCAGATATCATTCTCACTATCACCCATGGCAATACAGTTGCCAGGTTTGATTTCATATTTGTTCAGTATATGGTCCAGTGCATTCGATTTACAAATGGTATGTAAGCAGGAACTTTTTTCATGATGAAAAAAGAAAGAAGGAATTTTTACTTCTCCTGTTGCCACACTATTAGAAAATTCCAATTCATTGGCCAGTGAGAAATCTGCACCAATTTTATGTTTGATATGATTGGCTACAAAATCATAACTGTCTGTAATAATTCCTACTACATATTCACGCTGACGGAGTTCCTTTACCACTTCAGCAGCATCAGCAATAATATCAATGCTATCAATGGTTTCCATGAGTTCACCAAGGTGCTTTCCTTTGAATAGCTTGGCAATCGCTTTTGTGCGAAGTGTACTATCGGTCATTCTGTTTCTGATCTCAGCCAATTGTTCCGTGATATGAAATCTTTCGGCAAAAGTGTCGACAAATCTTCCTTTCAAGATGGTGTCATCCATATCCAGTACCACCATTTTCTTAGCATCTTTCAGTTGTTCAGAAAATGCCATTTCCATTTGATCGCGTATGATATTGATGGATTGAAATTCTTCCATGGATATGGCATTATTGTTTTGGCTAAAAGCTTTTTTGATGATAGCACTGGCTACTTCTTTACTCATTTTTCCTAACTCATGTAATGGTTTACTATCATTTTCAATATATCCAATATGCACCTCTTCAATTCTGGCATTTTGTGTGTGCATATCAATCAAGATGCCGATATCTACCCCATAATCATTGAAGAATTCTATGTTTTCAAAAAATCTTTTCTTTCCTGCAATCATGCCGCTAAGTGGTTGTAAATAGTGGGAGAGACCTGGGAAAAATATGCTGAGTAACGGCTTTGCCACTAGTTCTGTAACCCTGCCACTATTCCTGGCAAAAGCAGCTTTTATAAAGTCGCATTGATCATTCAGTATGGGTTCCGTCATTTGTTCAATCATTTGTTCAGGATAGGGATTGATATCACCATCTAAAAAGACAACAATCTCATTTTTTGCACAAAGCAACCCGTCGCGCATGGAAGCGCCTTTGCCTAAACGTGTACTGGTAATGACCTTGGCGCCGGCTTCACTGGCGAATTTTACAGTATTGTCAAATGATTTATCATCTACCACTATAATTTCAGTAACAGTAGATTTCAATTGACAATATTTTACAACACTGGCAATTGTTTTCTCTTCATTTAAGACGGGTATGATTACTGTTATCATAAATCGATTTTATATGAAAAACGAAGATGTCTGCTATCCCTTAAAAGAGAATTAGTGTTGAATTAGAAGGAGATTATAATTTTGATAAGATATAAAAAAAGCCACTCTTAGACAAGAGCGGCTTTAAACTAAACCCTGAGCAAATAATAACAGTCTTAAATATTTTGAATGCAATATCATCCCGACCTATTAAGCATTGATTAGGACAAGATTAAAATAAGATTAGAATGCAAATGAGTGAGGATGAGACAGTTCTAATGTGATAGATTTAAATCAAATGAAACTTGCGTGCGATCGGTAATGAAATAGTAAACACGCTGCCTTGTGGGGTGTTATTGGTTAAAAGAATATCACCTTTATGCAACTTGATAATTCTAGATGCCAAAGAAAGGCCTAGTCCGAACCCTTCTGAATTTGTTGCTGTATTACTTCTAAAGAAAGGCTGAAAAACAAGATTTTGATCTTCTTCTTTAATACCCGGCCCCAAATCAGATACTACTATTTTAAGATCATTGTCGGAGAAGTTAAGTCCTACACTGGCAGTGTGGTCGTTTGAATATTTACAGGCATTGAGAGTGATATTTTTAATAGCACTTTCTAAAAGATCGCCATTTCCAAATACCAATAATTTGTCTTCATCATCAGGAAAAGTGTCGAAATGTAGTTCTACTTTGAATTGTTCATTGGTTTTGTGGAGTTCTACAGGTAATTTCATTAAGATCTCATCTATGCGAACAAGTGATAATTCCATGCCATCTGAAGTGCCACTGGCTTTGGCGAGTTCCAATAAACTTCTGGTAAGTCTGTTCAAATTTTTCACATCATCGTATACTGATAGTAATACTGTTTTATATTCTTCAGCATTTCTGCTGTTTTGCAGGGTTATTTCTAGCTGACTAGAAATGGATGTGAGTGGGGTAGAAAGCTCATGAGAGGCATTGGCAATAAATCTTCGTTGGATTTCGAATGATTGTTGAAGTCTTGTAAGCAGTTCATTGAATGTAGAAGATAGCTCATGTAATTCATCTTTTGTTTGATTCAAAACGATTCTTCTGGATAAATTTTGAGATGATATTTCTTTTACTTCACTGGTAATTTTTTTAATGGGTACTACCAATCGAGATGAAAAGACCAGACCTGATAAAAGGGTAATTAATGAACCGCTAATAAAACTTATTATAAGTACAAATTTTAACTCACTCATTTTTTCAAACCCCTCCTTATCATAGGCGGCAGCTACAGATATGTATTCCTGATCACCTGCACGATATTTAACAGCAATCACATCCCTATGACCTCTGGTATACATATATTCACCATTGTCTCTGGCATAACCAAGTACATTACCCTCTGGTCTCTCCAGTGTAGTACCCTCATCTCTGTAACGATATACTTCTTTGTTAGTGCTATCATAAACTATCACACTTTTTTCACGAAGTGAGATCAGCATGTTTTGATCGATTCGTTGTAATAGTTCTCTATCGATACCTTCTACTTTTACTAGCAGACTAATGGTAGATAAAGCCCTATTGCGTATCCTTCTCTGGAAATCCAGTTTTCTGTTTAAATCTGAGAAATAGTAGATAGATGCACATACAAAAAAGAGTATGAACGTTACCAATAAGGTGAACAGAATCGTAATACGGTATTTTATTTTCATCAGGAGCTTTCTTTCATGATATAACCCATGCCGACCTGTGTATGGATAAGTCTGGTATCAAACTTTTTATCAATTTTATTCCTTAGGTAGTTTACATACACGTCTATAACATTAGTTTGGGTATCAAAATCAATTTCCCAGACTCTTTCCGCAATATCAGCTCTGGAAAGTACCCGATTTCGGTTGCGCATAAAATATTCCAATAACTGAAATTCTTTAGCGGTGAGTGTGATGGGTTGATCAGCGCGTTTTACTTCTTTGGTATCCAAATTCATTTCCAGATCAGCTACTTTTAAGATATTACCGGTTGGTAGCTGTTGGTTCATGGTTCTCTTGAGCAATGCTCTGATACGAACCAATAATTCTTTAAACTCAAACGGTTTAATGATATAATCATCTGTGCCATTATCAAATCCTTCAATCTTATCTTCGGTGGTATTCATGGCCGTCAGCATTATGATTGGAATATGCTGGTTGGTATTTCGAATGTTTTTACACAATTCATAGCCATTCATGCCAGGCAGATTAATATCTAAAATGAGTAAATCATAACTATTCGACTCAAATAACCTTTTACCGATCAATCCGTCAAAAGCCAGATCAACATGATAACCGTTCTCAGTCAATCCCTTTTTGAGGGTTGTGGCTATCTTTTTTTCATCTTCAACAATCAGTATTTTTCTTTCTTCCATAAGAGAATGATAGTCTTAAGCAATGGGCAATTTACACAAACAATACTAGCTGATGAGCCTCTAATCTGATTCTAATTTCGTGGCAAAGCTATTTAGATCGGTCTGATCGCTTAAATTTACAAATAAGCTATCATTTAAGCCATCTTTATGAGCAAGTCTTCTCGTCGTGCTTTTCTTACCAGTTCTGCTTTGGCAACAGTTGCCACAGTTGTTGCACAACCTAATATTAATATGAGTAGTTCCTCTTTAGTGATTCATCAGGTTTTTTTCTGGTTGAAAAATCGGGGTTCTGTAGCAGATAGAAAAAAATTGGCAGAGGGACTTCAAAAATTATCAGCCATACGTGAGATCCAGCAATTGTATGTTGGGTTTCCGGCTAGTACCGAAAAAAGGGAGGTAGTAGACAATAGCTGGGATGTTTCAGAGTTAATGTTCTTCAATGATCTTACTACACAAAAAACCTATCAGGATCATCCTTTACATCAGACATTCATTAAACAGTATGCGCATCTTTGGGAAAAAGTTATCGTGTATGATACTTTGACAATTGAATGAAAAAAATAGGCTTTGAGCCTTTAGTGGTAGTCACTTTAGTGTATTACTATTCGCGTATAAATAATAAGGAGACTTCGTCTTCTATAATGATGATTTTAATTGCGCTCGTGGGTCAACAATTATAAATTAAAGTTCACAAGTAGAATGGGAAAAACTATTTACAGGAATATTTTTCAATAAATAAATAAAAGCAGATATTGAAACTTTTTAATGGTATAGATGTTGGAGAAAAGGTGGTAGAAATGCCATATCATCTTAGATAATGAGTACATATGAAGAAAAAGAGACTACTGTTTTTGATTTTGTTATTAACAGGAGGGTTGTATTCTTATTCGCAAACATTAAGTGTAGATGAGCTCATCAAAGCCTGGAGTATAACGGATACTTCGGAGTCGCGAATAGTAGGGAATGCGACATTGGACATATTTGCACATCCGGATACAGCAAAATTTTTATCGATAAGCTCGGAATTAAAAAAGCGCAATTTAGAAGGACGCTTGCGGATCAGGGCTTATATCTACCAGTTCCATGGGTATAATTTTTTTGAGATAAAAGATACAATCGTAACCCAAACATATTGTTTACGGATATTAAAAGAGGCGGCTGTACTGGGGGATGAACAGCTGTTGTCGGAGATGTACGTCGTATATGGAGATATATCTGCTCCCGAGGAAGAGATCTATTATCTGTTGAAAGCATCAGAAATGCAGGAAAGCAATAGGGTATCGAAGCTATCTATGTATGCATATTATGAGAAGTTGAGCCTGTTATCTTATGAGTACATGCTCGACTATAAGAGCAGCGCCAGATATGCTGCCAGGAGTGTTTCCATCTATCATGAGCCGGATTCGAATTTGCACAATTACATACTTTTATTGGATATAGCAGGCGACTCTTACATTAAATTGAATATGGCAGATAGTGCTATTCACTACTATCAAATGATCAGGCAGAAGGTTGCAAGCTTTAAATTATTCCCTAGAAAATTTTCCCGCACTTTAGGTAGTACGTTTCTTGATATTTGGGATAATATAGCGTTGGGTGGCATAGCAAGAGCTTTTATCTTGAAAGCAGAATATGATAAAGCATATCCTTTACTACTGCAAAACTTGCAGTCAAGCACTGATTACGGGGAATGGGCCGATGTTTCTTTGGTGCAGAGTGCACTGGCGCAGATAGACTATATAAGGAAGAATTATAGCAGCGCGGCAAAAAGGTACAGTTTGGCACGTCAGTTGGCTTCAAGTAGTAAGAGAGATATTTTATTGAGTGATGCATTGGAAGGTGGGGCAAAGGCATTTGCTGCATTAGGCAGATATGACAGTGCATACTCCTATCAAAAAGAATACTTGCTTTTAAGGACAAACATAGAAGCAAGGAAATACGAAAGTAAAATCGAAATGGCGCAAGCCCAGGTCAGGTATGATGGTATCCAGGCATTGGTGGTGCAAACGAGAGAAGAGATCGCCCGTCAAAAAACACTGCGTAATGTCATTTTATGTGGTGTTTTTCTATTGGGGGTGATTGGTTTGTTGCTGTATAACCGCAAGAGGCTGAAATATATTCTTCGACAGACGCAATTAGAACAGCAAAATCAATTGGTGGAATCTGAAGCAGAGCTGGCCCGTAAGAATATTCTTTATGCACAAAACCAATTAGCCGAGGTGGTCAATCATATCTCAGAGAAGAACAAGCTGATAGAAGTGCTTGAAAATCGGTTGGCAGAGAATGAAAAAATAGACATCCAGGAAGTATTGCGCAATTTTACGATCATCACCGGTAATGACTGGCTCAAGTTCAAAGACTATTTTGAAAAAGCATATCCGAATTATTGGGAAAGACTGAACCAAAAATTACCAAAGCTGACGCAAAGTGATGAACGCCTGCTAACACTCCTTAAACTTCAATTGGGTAATAAAGAAATCGCTGCTGCAACAGGTATATCTGCTGAAAGTGTAAGGGTCTCTATACATCGCCTGCGTAAAAAAATAGAAGCTATTTATCCAAATATCTCACTCGAAGAATTTATTGCAACTATTTGATTTTCAATTAGTGTAACACTTTGCTACGCGTGTTGCAACGCTTTACTACGTTTATTTTTTGCAAAAAGGGCTTGCTTAGGAATAAGTTTATGCCTAAGTGAAAAAATCCAATCATACAAATCCTGAAAACGGAAAACCTTGGCAATTGATATTGGCTATCATCATTGCTATTGTGATCATAGTGATGTGGGCTGTGTGGTGGTATTTTGAAGCAAGAATAAAAGCCATTCAATAAATAGCAACCCTTGCAAAGTATACATATTATCATAAAATTTACTAAATGATGCGAATTTTAGCGGTGTTTATTTTACTCGGATTTTTCTTATCGGTTGGGGCACAATCCAACTCTTTCCCTTCAAACATCAAGAGCGGAAATATAACCTACAGTATAATGCCATCCATTAATCAAACATGGGGCTTTCAAATACTGGTGAATCAAAAACCAGTCATTAAACAATTGTCTATTCCTGCCCTTCAGGGTAACCAAGGTTTTAAGGATACGATTGCTGCCGGTAAAGTAGCCAGGCTGATGATACAGAAAATAAGGCAGGGAGAAATGCCACCAACGGTTACCATTCCTGAAATGAAAAAAATAAAAGCACTATAAAATAGATCTCTATCCACTTAAATACACCCTTTATGAAATTCTTTTTACGATTTGCAAGCTTACTGCTTTTACAATTTTGTTTTATTTATCCGGTGCTATTGGCTCAAACGCCAGACAGCTGGACACAAAAAGCCAATTTTGCTGGCACTGGAAGATATAATGGTGTTGGTTTTAATATTGGTAATAAAGGGTACATTGGTACCGGAGCCAATTCAACAACTGTTTTCAGCGATATCTGGGAATATGATCCTGCTACAGATACATGGGCGCAGAAAGCCGATTTTGGCGGAGGCGCTAGACATGGTGCCTGTGCCTTTACAGTTGGGCGTAAAGCTTATATAGGAGGAGGTGCTAGTTTATTGGCTGATGGTTCTCAGGCATCATTTACTTTGTGGGAGTATGATCCAGTTTTAAATACATGGGTACAAAAATCAGCTAGCTTTCCTGGGGGTTACCGCTCTGTTGCTTTGAACATTGATGGGAAAGTATATGTCTTTTATGGCAGTAATATCAGTTATCCTGTTGATATACCTTCAACTAGTGTTCTGCCCCGTAAAACTAGCACTGCTTGGGCTTTGTATGACATTGAATCTAATACATCGATAGCGAAAACTAATCTGCCAATTGATCGGTGTGGTTTATTTGGTTTTAGTATTGATGGAAAAGGATATTTGGGTGGCGGAGTTGATAATAATGGGAATGTAAAAAATGAATTTTATGAATATAATCCTAATACCAATAGTTGGACAGCTAAAGCAAATTTTCCGGGTACTAGGGCTTATTTGACACCCAGTTTTGTTTTAGGTAATAAGGGGTATGTTGGATTAACAGGATCTGCAGGAAATGCACAAAGTTTGTATGAATATAATCCGACTACTAATATTTGGACTTCAAGGGCGTCTTATCCTGATGGAAATACATATAGTGGTGTTGGATTTAGTATTGGTAATAAAGGATACATCGGAACGGGATCTTCAAAGAAAACATTTTATGAATATACTTCTACAGAAACCTTAACTCCTGCTACTGCCTTAAAGTTTGATCCTAGTGAAGATGCAGGTGACAATAGCCGATTAAATTATGTAAGTGTAGATAATCCGTTTCGTGCATATCAAAAAGAGATTACAGTGGAGTTTTGGATGTATGCGCCTTCGGCAAATATGCCATTTGGGTCAATAATGGGGCAGGGTTCTAATAATGTGGATGCAAATTGGGTATGGTTAATGCATCCTGAAACGAATGGCACCATGACTTTTTATGTAAGTGATGGTACTTCTTTTAAAACAGCTAAGTGTAATATTATAGCGGGTTCATGGCATCATTACGCGGCAACATCAAGTGCCGGTAGTACAAAGTTTTATGTTGATGGCAATGAAGTTAGCTTCTATACCATTAATGGTCAGCAATTCAATGATGCTGTTGGAGGTGGATTGTCTTCCGGGCTTTTATCAAATAATAATGCAGTACTTCATATTGGTAAAGATGTTCGTTATGCCACTCGTAATATTGGTAATAATGACCCGAAGAATAGGTATGCAGTGATGACAATAGATGAAGTACGTATTTGGAATCGTGCATTATGTGTAGATGAAATCAGGCATAATAAAAACGTAGAAATTAATCCTGCTGTACAAACCGGATTACAGCATTATTATAGCTTCAATCAGGGTCTTGTTAATGCAAATAATCCAGGAGAAACCATTCTTCGTGATTTAAGTGGAAATAACAGAAACGGTGAGCTGAAAAATTTTACTTTGTATGGTACGAATTCCAACTGGGTAGCTTCTGGTTTTACCAGTACAGGAACATATACTCTATTCAATAATTCTGCAGCCCCTATTACAGGGCAGAATAAAATTTGTATAGGTACAAATACTACCTTGTCGAATGCGAATCCCGGAGGGAAATGGATGAGTAGTAACACTGCAATTGCAACCATTAATGAAGTTACGGGGCTGGTAACTCCAATTAGTCCTGGTTCAACAACAATCTCATATACAACTAATTGTGGTCTTTCTTCGACAATGACCATTTATGTGAGTATTCCTCCATCAATAGGTATCAGTGGTACAAATACCATTTGTTCAGGTGGGTCTACTGTACTTACTGCGTTAGGACCTGTTGGAACCACTTATTCATGGAGTACTGGAGCCAATACGTCATCAATTACTGTAGCGCCAAGCTCCACAACAACGTATCTTGTTACGGGTACCAATATTGATGGCTGCTCTACTCAGGCATCTAGTACGGTTACAGTCAATGCAGTACCAACTGTGTCAATATCTGGTACAAATACCATTTGTTCAGGAAGTACTACAACACTTACTGCAAGTGGAGCAACCGGAACGACTTACTTATGGAATACAGGAGCTACCACAGCTTCTATCAATGTGTCTCCAACAGTGACAACAACTTATACTGTCACTGCTACTAATGCAGTAGGATGCACGAATCAGGCTTCCAGTACAGTTACAGTCAATGCGGCACCAACTGCGTCAATATCCGGTACGAATACCATTTGCTCCGGAGGTTCTACTACGTTAATAGCAACTGGCGGAGGTGCGGGAACTACTTATGCATGGAATACAGGTGCTACTACATTTGCAATTCCTGTAGCACCTACTGTTACAACAACTTATTCAGTCACGCTAACAAATACTGCTGGATGTACATCACAAGCATCTAGAACTGTTACAGTGAATCCTACACCAAGCGTTACAGCAAGCAGTAACAGTTCTGTAGTTTTAGGAAATACCTTGCAGTTATCTGCAAACGGTACAACTAATTATAGCTGGTCTGGACCGAATGGATTTACAAGCTCATTGCAAAACCCTGTAATTAATAATGTAACTGCTGCGGCCAATGGTACTTATACAGTAACAGGTACTAATGCCGGGCCCGGTTGCACCAATACTGCTTCAGTAAATGTAACTGTATTGTCAACCCCTGCTACTGCATTAAAAACAGATGGTGTGGATGATCATGTAACGATCAGTAATCCGTTTAGAGCTTTCAACAAAGAAATAACGGTTGAATTCTGGATGAATACACCTACGGGTAAACTGGCCCAAGGTTCTATAATGGGTCAGTCTTCATTGAATGTAGATGGTATGGGTACTGATGTATGGTTGATGCATCCGGATATTGGTGGTACTAATCTTGACTTTTATGTGAATGATGCCGGAACTTGGAGAAGGGCAACTGTACCTATCATAGCGGGAGGCTGGCATCATTATGTAGGTGTGGCGAGTGAGTTTGGCATTAAATTCTATGTAGATGGTGTACTGAAAAAGAACGAAGCTGGTATTACTACAGGTATCCTGAGCAATGCCAATGCCATCATGCAGATTGGTAAAGACCCAAGACATACCAACTTCCGTTTTGCAGATATGACCATTGACGAAGTAAGGATATGGAGTCGAGCACTGTGTTTAGAAGAAATTAACAATAATAAAAACTGTGAATTGAATCCTACTGGACAAAATGGATTACAACAATATTATCGTTTCAATCAGGGTATTGTAGGTGCCAATAATTCAACTGAAACAAGTTTGACAGACCTGAGTGGTAATAACCGTCATGGAGTACTCAGTGGTTTTGCATTAACAGGTGTCAATTCGAATTGGGCGGCATCAGGTTCTACCAATACAGGTACTTGTACCAGTTTCAGTACGCCTACAGTACCTATTACTGGCACTACTACTATCTGTGGAATTGGAAATACCAGTACTTTATCAAATGCTATAGCTGGTGGCTTATGGAGCAGCAGTAATACTAGTGTTGCAACCATTAATGCCAATACAGGATTGGTAACAGCATTGAGTGAAGGAAATACTACGATCACTTACAAAAATGAATGTGGTGGTATTTCTACTATCTTAGTTAGGGTCGTTTCTACCGCTTCACCAACCATTACCGGACCAGCGGGGGGAACCAATGCTTGTCCGGGTAATACAGTTACTTTGACTGCACCAGTTGCTCTTGCAAATTACCAATGGTTTAGAGATGGGGTAGCAGTGACTTCTACCACAGGTACTAGAACGTATAATGCAACAGTTTCCGGTACGTACACTGCCACTAGAATTTCATCTGGGTGTACTTCAGCACTATCGAATGCAATAACAGTAACCATTGCTGATGCTGTTAAACCAAGCATTACATGTCCTCCAGATCAAACAATCGATCTGGATGCAAGCTGTAAAGCAACTTTACCTGATTACAGAAGTCTGCTTACAGTGAGCGATAATTGTACACCTACAGGTTCTTTAGTGATCACACAAAGTCCTGCAGCTGGCGCAGAGGTTAATGGTAAAGGCTCTATGATCGTTGTCTTTACGGTTCGAGATGCAGCAGGTAATGAAAGTACTTGTAACATCACAGTAGATAAAAAAGATGTTACTGCTCCTCTTATTACTTGCCCTGCAAATATTACTGTTGCTGCCACAAGTACCGCAGGTGCTGTAGTTAATTATGTAGCACCTGTTGGAAC
>JAAXIF010000092.1:29457-33049 GCA_012270485.1 Sphingobacteriales bacterium
GTTAATTATGTAGCACCTGTTGGAACGGATAATTGTCCGGGTACAACCACCACACGCATTGCAGGTTTAGCGAGTGGATCTGTTTTCCCACAAGGAACAACCACTGTAACTTATCGTGCAACAGATGCCGCAGGTAATATCACCAATTGTTCATTCAACGTCACTGTGAATGCTCCTACGGTGTCAGCTTCTGCACTCAATTTTGATGGCGTTAATGATTTTGTGGCCGTTAGTAATCCATTCAGAGCATTCCAAAAAGAAATCACAGTAGAATTCTGGATGAATACGCCGAATACGATTATGCCTTATGGTTCTATATTGGGTCAGTCTACATCAGGTGTAGATAATATGTCTACGAATGTATGGCTGATGCATCCAGATACTAAGGGCAATATTGATTTTTTAGTGAATGATGGCGGAGTTTGGAAAGGGGTTACTGTTGCTTTACAAACCGGTTGGCATCATTATGTTGGTGTGGCGAGTGAATTCGGAGTTAGGTTTTATGTGGATGGGGTATTAGCACCTACAGTATCTGGTGGTCCGGGATTAACAACTGGAATCAGTAATGGTATTGTGAATAACCCTAATTCGGTTTTACATATCGGAAAAGATGTTAGACATAATACTGGTCGTTTTGGTAATATTACCATTGATGAAGTGCGTATTTGGAGTAGGGTATTATGTCAGAAGGAAATTCAAAATAACATGAATTGTGAATTGAATCCTCAAGGTCAAACAGGGTTAGAAGAGTATTATCGTTTCAATCAAGGTTTTGTAGATTATGATAATGCTACTGAAACTTCGCTTATTGATTTAAGTGGAAAGGGAAGAAACGGACAACTCAATAATCTATCCTTAACAGGCAATAGCTCTAATTGGACCGTATCAGGTTCTACGAATAATGGTACTTGTTCTCCTTATGTACCACCAACAGCACCTATTACCGGTACAACTTATATCTGTCTTGGATCTACAAGTACTTTATCTAATGCTATACCTGGTGGTTTATGGAGCAGCAGTAATCCTAGTGTAGCAACCATTAATGCCAATACAGGATTGGTTACATCAATTAGTCCGGGATTAACTACGATCACTTACAGAAATGAATGTGGTGGTATTTCTACGACTAATGTTTCTACACCTAATTTGCTTGCACCTAGCATAACTACACCAGTAGGAGGCACCAATGTTTGTCCGGGTAATACAGTTACTTTGAGTGCTCCATCTGGCTTTGGCCTAAGTTACCAATGGTATAAAGATGGGGTGGCAATTCCTGGTGCAACATCTGGCAATTATACTGCAACAGTTTCAGGTATCTATACTGCCGCCAGAACTAGTATTCCATGTTTTTCACCTCAATCAAGTCCTGTAACAGTAACCATTGCTGATGCTGTTAAACCAAGTATTACATGTCCTCCAAATCAAACATTGAATCTGGATGCTACTTGTAAAGCAACTTTACCAGATTACAGAAGTCTGTTAACAGTGAGTGATAATTGTACAGCAACCGGTTCATTGGTGATTACACAAAGTCCGGCAGCAGGATCAGTTGTGAATGATAAGGGTTCAATGATTGTTGCCTTTACTGTTAGAGATGCATCAGGTAATGAAAGTACTTGTACCATTACAGTAGATAAGAAAGATGTTACGGCTCCGGTGATTAGTTGCCCTGCTCCAATTACAGTGAACAATACCGCTAATACATGCGGTGCAGTGGTAAACTTCATCAATCCAACTGCAACAGATAATTGTACCGGTGGTGCATTTAACTTCTGGAGTGTGAATGAACCAAATAACTACCAAGGCTTTAATGAAGATTATGTACAATTATATAACAATGGAACATGGAATGATTTGCCAAACTCATCCTTGAACAGATGGATTGTAGAGTTCAATGATATTCGTTCGAATGTATACTCGGGTTATACATGGATAGGAACGCATGGCGGACACACTTACTATTATTCAAGTTCTTCAGCAACTTGGACCAATGCCCGTGCTGCTGCTCAATCAATTGGAGGAGATCTTGCATCGATCAATACATTAGCAGAAAGTACATTCTTGGCTCCTTACGGCGGCAGTACTTGGGTTGGAGGATATCAGGACAAAACTGTACCCGGATTCCAAGAGCCCGGCAATGCCAATCAAAACTATTTAGGTTGGAAATGGGTAGATGGCACTCAATTGGGTGCAGGTCAAATCGTAATTACGCAAACAGCGGGATTGCCTTCTGGCTCTGTGTTCCCTGTGGGTGTTACCACGAATACTTTTGTTGCGAGAGATGAATCAGGCAATGAACACACTTGTAGCTTTACAGTCACAGTACGTGATATACAGCCACCGGTAATTAGTTGTCCTGCAAATATTAATGTAACTGCTACTAGTGCAGCCGGTGCCGTAGTGAATTATACGACACCTGTAGGTACCGATAATTGTGGTGGCGCAACAACCGTAAGAACTGCAGGTCTTGCCAGTGGATCCACTTTCCCAATTGGTACCACAACAGTTACTTATCGTGTTACCGATGCGGCAGGATTATTTACACAGTGTTCATTTACCGTAACGGTAGTAGGTGTGGCGCCTGTGATTACTTGTCCGGCTAATATTACCGTGAACGCAGCTGCTGGTACCTGTGCTGCCAATGTGAATTTTGCTGCAACAGAAACAGTAGGTATTCCTGCATCAACGATTACTTATACCATCAATGGAAACCCAGTAGTATCCGGTGCAAGCTTCTCGGTTGGAACAACAACTGTTGTGGCTACTGCTACCAACGCAGTAGGATCTTCAAGCTGTTCGTTTACGGTAACAGTTGTGGATACTCAAAATCCAACCATTACAGCACCGGCAGATGTTCAGGGTAATAATACAGCCGGACTTTGTACAGGAACTGTAACACTGGGTACACCTGTAACAGCGGATAATTGTGGAGTAGCATCTGTTGAGAGTGATGCACCTGCAACCTTCCCTGTGGGTACTACAACGGTAACATGGACTGTGACAGATATTCATGGAAATAAGGCTACTGCAACACAAACAGTTTCTATTACCGATAATGAGAAACCAACGATTACAGCACCGGCAAATGTTCAAGGCAATAATACAGCCGGACTTTGCACTGGAACTGTAACATTGGGCACACCGTTAACAGCGGATAATTGTGGAGTAGCATCTGTTGAGAGTGATGCACCTGCAACCTTCCCTGTGGGTACTACAACGGTAACATGGACTGTGACAGATATTCATGGAAATAAGGCTACTGCAACACAAACTGTAGTAATCGTCGACAATGAAAAACCAACCATCAGTGTAACAAACATAAACGTTAACAATGATGCGGGTAAGTGTGGTGCAAGTGTTACCATCGCTCAACCGGAAACTGCTGATAATTGTGGAGTAGCTACTGTTGCAGGTGTACGTAGTGATAATGCATTACTGAGTGCTGATTACCCAGTAGGTACTACAACCATTACATGGACGGTTAGAGATGTGAATGGTAATCATGCAAGTGCTACTCAAACAATTGTAGTTGCAGATAATGAAAAACCAACCATCAGTGTAACAAACATAAACGTTAACAATGATGCGGGTA
>JAAXIF010000092.1:33149-35135 GCA_012270485.1 Sphingobacteriales bacterium
GAGTAGCTACTGTTGCAGGTGTACGTAGTGATAATGCATTACTGAGTGCTGATTATCCTGTAGGTACTACAACGATTACTTGGACAGTTACTGACATACACGGTAATACCAATACTACTACTCAAACAGTTGTAGTGAATGATACAGAGTTACCGGTGGTTAAGACAAATAATATCGTTGTTCAGTTGGGTGCGAATGGACAAGCTTCAATTACTACGTCGCAGATCAATAATGGATCTACCGATAATTGTGGAATTGCAACTGTGGTCTTGGATCAATTGAATTTCAACTGTAGCAATGTAGGAGAGAACACGGTGTTATTAACAGTAACAGATATCCATGGAAACAGTGCATCAGCAAGTGCGACAGTCACTGTACAGGATAATATACTTCCTACAGTGATTACCCAATCTGTTACGGTTACATTGGTGAATGGTGCTGCATCTGTTACAGCGGCTCAGATCAATAACGGTTCATTTGATAATTGTGGAATCGCTACCATGACTGTTTCACCTGCTAATTTCAACTGTAACAATATTGGTAGCAATACGGTAATACTGACTGTAACCGATGTGAATGGTAATACAAACACTAGATCAGCTATTGTTACAGTAGTTGGACAATTACCTAGCTGTTCTATCAAGTCAGTACCAACAAGTAATGTATTTACAGGAGGTAATCCGAATAATATCTATCTGGGTTATGGTGCGCAGAGTACGGTATTGAATGTGACAGCAACGGGTGGTAGTAGCTATACTTACCAGTGGAGTGGTACTGCAACACAAATGTTGAGTAGCGCAACTGCAGCAGCACCGGTATTCACACCAACTACGCCGGGTAATTATACATTCACGGTTACTGTTACCAATAACTTTGGATGTACTTCAACCTGCAGTATTACGATCTGTGTGAAAGATATCCGAGTGCCTGGAACAGGATTGAAGGGTAGTCCGGCTAAAGTGTACATCTGTCATGTGCCTCCGGGTAATCCAAACAATCCACAGACATTGGAGATCAGTGTGAATGCGGTGGGTACACATATTGGTCAGCATTCCGGCGACAGACTTGGAACTTGTGCAATGACGCCATGTGCAGAGCCTGCACCAATAACTGTTGCCAATGCCCTGACTTCTAAGGCAGTTGTTGAAGGTGAGTCAAAAGCGGGTACGGATGAAGAACTGAAAGTAACTGTGATGCCAAATCCAAGTGCAACACACTTCACATTGAAACTAGAAAGCAAATATGATGCTCCGGTTAATATGCGAGTAGTGGATGTATTAGGAAGGGTAGTAGACAACAGGGTGAAACTGGGTTCAAACGCAACAGTTCAGGTTGGTCATAACTACCAATCAGGAACTTACTTCGCAGAGTTCATTCAGGGTAATAGAAGAAAAGTAGTACAGCTACTCAAGGTTAAAAGATAATCATTTGTAATCCCTCAAATGAAAAAGAAAAGGGTTCGTCAGTGATGACGAGCCCTTTTTCATTTTGATATGATCGTGTTGTAAAATCTTAAATCTTCTGATTTTTTTAAGTAGGGGCATAAAAAAAAGTTAACTATTTAGTTAACCCTTTCTTTCTTGTGACCGCGTTATCCGCGGTTGCGGAAAACCTAAAACCTTCTGATCCGTAGTCGTGATGCTTCCGCCTGAGGCGGATTGAGCTATGCAGATTTATTGATGATTTGTTTTAACCATTCACGTCCCTTACCTGATTTGAAAAATTTTTCTCTAGCCATAGCCTCACTTCTGGTTGAAAATGTTTCATGGTATACGAGAAACCATGGTCTGTATTTCTTAGTAAATGCAACGAGTCCTTCATTATGTTGAATAATTCTTAACTCAAGATTCGAAGTAGACCCTTTGTACAAGATATTCTTCTGTTGTGATTGTAAGACGTAAGTATAATACATAGTTTTTATTGTAGTAGGGGCATAAAAAAAGAGTTAACTATTTAGTTAACCCTTTCTTTCTGGTGACCGCGTTA
>JAAXIF010000040.1 GCA_012270485.1 Sphingobacteriales bacterium
GCATAAAAAAAGAGTTAACTATTTAGTTAACCCTTTCTTTCTGGTGACCGCGTTAGGATTCAAACCTAAAACCTTCTGATCCGTAGTCAGATGCTCTATTCAGTTGAGCTACGCAGCCTATTTAAAATATTCGGTGTCAGATGCTTCCGCCTGAGGCGGATTGAGCTATGAAACCTATTTAAAATATTCGGTGTCAGATGCTTCCGCCTGAGGCGGATTGAGCTACTTAGCCATCCCATTCCCTTAACGGGGTGCAAATATAAGCCTTGTCTGATTATTTTCAAAAAGCACAACCGCTTTTTTCCAAAAATCAATCCAATTCATAAATCCCTGCAGCCGTTTTTTCAGCTAATTTTTTAGGTAAAAGCCATACCAGAAAAGCACCCAACTGATTGATAAAACCTGTGATCACTTCTGCTTTTTTACCATACATAGCATTCACTGCAATCTTGGCAACAGCTTCCGGTGTCATATTCACTTTTTCCGCTGCTTTTAGCCCTTTTTGTCCAACTTTCGCCCTTGCTGCGAAGCCGGTATCAGTAGAACCCGGACTAACCGCCGTTACCGAAACGCCTTGTTTTCTTAGTTCATAACGCAATCCGCGACTAAAACTCAACATGAATGCCTTACTGGCTGCATAAGTGCTGAGTCCGGGTACCGACTGATACGCTGCAGAACTTACAATATTGAGTATATAGGAAGGGTGATTTAGTTTTAATTGAGGTAAAAGAACCGATGTTAATGCAACCGGTACGTTCATATTCACCCGCATCATTTCCTCATGTTCCGCTGCTGTATAGGATTCAAAAGGACCACTCAATCCATATCCGGCATTGTTTACAAGGATATGAATTTGTATTTGCTGTTCTGAAATCCAATGATAGAGTTGTGTAATCGCATCTGCACTCGCTAGATCCAATGCAAAATAGCGGGCATCAATTTTATGTCTTGCTGATAACTCAGCAGCTAATTCCTCCAATAAAAAGCGGTCTCTAGCTACCAATAATACATGAACACCACGTGCGGCTAATTCCTGTGCAATGGCTCGGCCAATTCCCTTACTGGCACCTGTAATCAATGCGTGTTTCATGTTCCCTGAATTGAATAAAAAAGGTCAACCCGCGTTGACCTTTTAAAGATATATGTTCTAATCAATTAGTGATGTACTTTCCCTGTAAAACGATGATAGAAAGGTGTTTTACTATTTTCATCTTTAGGTTTGTACTTACCGGTTACAATCGGTACATACATCACTCTTCTGCGGCTTTCTTCTCCAAACTTAGGAGATTGTTTTACACGATGCCATAAACGACCATCATGTACAGAAAGATCACCTGAGAAAATATCAAAGCCAACTTCACGAGAATCGTCATTGTTGTCAATAAAATATTTCTTTCCGAAAAGTAATTTAAACATGCCTTGCTTGTGCGTTCCGGGTAACACACGTAAGCCTCCATTTTCAAACAAGCAAGTGTCTAAGTGAATACCCACATTCAACATCGGCATGATCTTTTGCCCCATAAAGAGGTCACGCGGACTATCCGTATGCCATCCCATTTGGGTAAAAGTACTGTTAGGGGTATTGATATAATTGTTGATCACCAGTCCGTCTTTCTCATTTTCAGCAATACGTCCTTCATATGGATGTAAAAAAGCCATGAGTGCTTTTAAACGATCGTCGCTGAGTAATGCATGGAGTGGGTCACTAAATAAAGAGCTAAAGCAAAGACGCTGAATGGTCAGATTCCCATGTTCGTCTTTTCCGTACTTGAGCGGAATACCATTGATTTTATCCTTTTTCTCATCCAACCACTGTTTCTCCAGTCGCTGTAATTCGCTAATATAAGTGGCTACCTTTTCCTTGTCTAGAAAATTACGGAACACGATTACGCCATGCTCATCAAAAAAATCCAGTTGCTCGGGGGTTACCGTATCGCCAAGCTTAAAATGACTTTCCCATTTTTTCATTCTGATCCGGTTCAGTTTTATATGTGTCTGTAATGTTAATTATTTATTACAATATTGTAAAATCATTACACTTTTGAAACAAGCAAAAATAAGCAATTTAGGTGTAGTTTTTTGATATATAAAGGTTCAACGGCTTATTTTGCATTTATATGACACAAATTATCAGGTTCTTATCCATTATTTTAATGGTTCTCGCTTGTTTTTCCACATTAGAGGCTCAGGATAGTAGTAAAGCAAAAAAGAACAAGTTTGTGGCATTCCCGGCGATGACCCGTTCTATTGAAACCAGTTGGGCCGCAGGTGGAGCAGCTTCTTATACTTTTCGTCCATTTAAAGACGATACCCTTTCCCGTACCTCCAGCATCCAATTGGGGGCTATTTATTCACTTCGGAAACAGTTGGTGGCATCCGTGAAAGGCACCCAATACCTGAGAAATGAAGACTGGATTTTAAATGAGCAGATCTCCTTTAGCTCATTCCCGGATAAATTCTGGGGAATTGGAAAGAATAGTAAAGATATTGATGAAGAAGATTATGAGTTTAAACAGGCATATCTCTACCTGCATTTCATGAAAAAAATAGCTCCGCGTCTTTTTGGCGGATTATTATATGAGTACCAGCGTGTTTGGGATATCCACTATCAAGCCGGTGGTTTATTTGATCAGCAAAATGTTTTCGGGCGCAGCGATTATCATGTTTCAGGCTTAGGGCTTAGTTTGACCTATGATTCCAGAAATCATGCTTTCTGGCCTGAGAAGGGTTTGTTTGCTCAATTGTATTTTAATCATTTTAGTTCGGTTACTGCATCCCAATACAGTTTTACAAATATTGTCGCTGATCTTAGAAAATACATTCCTGCCGGTAAACGTGCCGTATTCGCAGCACAAGCTTGGTTCTTTGGAAATATTGGCTCTCAGGTTCCGCTAAGGAGCCAGGCTGCTTTTGGGGGAGATAATATTATGCGCGGTTATTACCATGGACGATTTCGGGATAATCAACAATACGCTGTTCAAGGCGAATACCGTAAAGAAATTTATAAACGTTTTGGATTGGTTGCTTTTGCAGGTTTTGGAAATGTAGCCCATCGAATAGACGGACTTAATCTTCGTAACCTTAAATATTCAGTAGGAGGTGGTGTAAGGTATGCCCTAAATAAATCTGAAAAATTAAATCTTCGAATCGATTACGGTTTGGGTAAAGGCATCAACCGTGGTCTTTATTTCCAATTGGGTGAAGCTTTCTAGTGTGTGGCTGTTAATTTTCCGATCCTGAAAATCAAGTAGGTGAATACAAATGCAAACAACACATCTACTGTATAATGTACATGTTGGATAAGCACCAAGATGGCTACCAATACAGATGCTATCAATGCAAAAATTTTATCGGATCTTTTTTCAAGACACAAATACATGATGAACATATTTGAAGTGTGTCCCGAGAAGAAAAGATCTTTTGTAATGAATTTATCTTTTCCTCCGTACACCAAACTCGTTAGTGGATCATTGAGCTTGATGAGTCCATCAGGAGGATCCAACGGTACCATCGCAATGCTCACCATTCTAGCCAAACAAAGCAGGGTAAATGACATCAACATCAATAAGGCAAAAGATGGTCTTTGAATGCATCGTACAATAACCAAACCGCTGACCGACCAAATGATCAGGAAAGTCAATAAAGAAACATCCGCTGCCGGAATATGCTGTAAAATGAGATCGTGCAAGTATGCACCTTGTCTTTCTTCGATATGAGCAAAAAAGGAGGGGAGAGACAAAACAACGATGATAAGAATGATAACAGTAGTAATGATTTTCCTACGAAATGTTTTATTCGTAGAAAAAATATCCTGCCATTCTGCGATCACACCCGTAAAGCCAGTTATCTCCTTCTGCATGCCGCAAATATATAAGCAATGGGATCGATTTATATCGGACTTTTCTTTCAGCGGTAAGCTTAGTAATGCCAGCGTACAAAGGCTTCCATCGCTGCATATTTGGTCATTCCCAAAGCTGCATACAAATTAGCTGTATTGGCATTCCGGTCTTCTGCTCTTTGCCAGAATTCCCGGCTATCACTTCCTTGAAAGGGTACCATATCTTTTTGTGACTGGTGGATGAAAATGCCGAATCTCTTTTTCATCACCTGATCAGGGCTCATTGGTATGGCCATTTCAATTTCTGCAATATCCCATTCCTGCCAAGCGCCTTTGTATAACCATACCCAACAGTCTTTTATCCAAGGCTCTCCAGCTTCTTTTAGTCTCCGTAAACTTTCAAAAATGATATCCAGACAAACTTTATGGGTACCATGTGGATCAGCAAGATCACCAGCGCAGTAGATTTGTTGTGGTTGAATTTTCTTGAGGAGCTCCATTGTGATTTGAATATCAGCTTCACCCATCGGATTCTTTTCTACAGTTCCCGTTTCATAAAAAGGAAGGTTCATGAAGTGACAACGGTCATCTGTTAAACCAACATATCGACAAGTGGCTTTGGCTTCACAGCGACGAATCAATCCTTTAATAGCGCGTATTTCAGCAGTGTCTCGTTGGTTCTTTTGTTTGGATGCAATGAAACTTCTCGCTGCTTGCAAAATATCCTGACTTTTTTGGTTATCAATACCAAACATGTCTTCAAATCCAACAGCAAAATCGATAAAACGGGTAACAAACTCATCCGCTACAGCAATATTACCACTGGTTTGATAAGCTACATGTACTTCATGCCCTTGATCATGCAAGCGCATAAATGTTCCACCCATGCTGATAATATCATCATCTGGGTGAGGAGAGAAGATCAAACATTTTTTAGGGTAAGGTGTGCTTCTTTCCGGATGTGCAGGAATCACTGCATTGGCTTTTCCGCCCGGCCATCCGGTTAAGCTATCACGCAACATATAAAATACCTGCAGATTTACTTCATAAGCTTCTCCTTTCTCAACGATGAGATCAGATAAACCATTTTCATTGTAATCATGCTCTGTGAGACTGAGTACAGATTTATTGAGTTTCAATGCCAGATGAATCACCGCTCTTTTGATCATTTTGGGTGTCCATTCACATTCACCGGTAAGCCATGGAGACTTAATTCTGGTTAACTCTGTAGATGCAGCTTCATCAATAACGAACGTGCAATCCGGATGTTGTTGCAGAATACTTGCCGGTACTTGTTCTGTAACATCACCTTCCACAGAGCGGGCAATGATCTTTCCTTTCATGCCCCATCCCATCAACAAAATTCTTTTCGCTTTAAGGATGGTGCTAATGCCCATGGTGACTGCTAGTCGGGGCACTTTAGAGATATTCTGAAACTCGTACGCATTGGCAATACGCGTACTGTTATCTAAATTAACCAGTCTTGTTTTTGAAAAAATACTCGACCCTGGTTCATTAAAACCAATATGTCCATTGTTACCAATTCCCAGGATTTGCAGATCAATACCACCTGCATCTTCAATCATTTGGTCATACTCCGCACAATATTTTTTGATCTCTTCTTTTGGCCATAATCCATTCGGTAGGTGAATATTTTCCGGAGCAATATCAACATGGCTGAACAGGTGTCTGTGCATGAAACTCCAATAACTTTGAAAAGCGTCTTTTTCAATTGGATAGTATTCATCCAAATTGAATGTAATCACATTCGCAAAACTTAACCCATCTTGTTTGTGCATCCTTACCAGTTCTGCATACAGGCTAATAGGAGTAGAACCGGTAGCCAATCCTAATACACATTTCTGTCCGGCTTGCTGTTTTTCACGAATCAGTCGGGCAATTTCTGTAGCTACATACTTAGAACCTTCCTTCGAACTAGTGTGGATTTTGACAGGTATTTTTTCAAAAGAATCAACCATGGCTGACATAAAATTTGAGTTAGACGAAAATACACCGATAATTCTAAAAACGCAAAAACCTGCAGATTTTTAGCGTTATTATTTAGTTATATACTCATTTAAGAGCCATTTTTTGCAATTATCGGGTCTTTTCTGGTGAGTAATGGATGATAGCTAATTATTTTAAAATAGGTAAAATGATTTTTGAATCGTTATGATAGATCCGTATGGTTGCCTTTTTAAAATCACTGTCCTTGGCCTGATAGATGTCCATGAATTGTTGTGGATTTCGATCTACCAAAGGGAACCAACTGCTTTGGACTTGAATCATCAGGCGATGTCCTTTTTTGAATGTGTGTGCCACGTCCGGTAATTCATATTTTACACGGGTGGGTTTATTGGGAACAAATGGTTCTGGTTTTTCAAAACTGTTCCTGAATTTGCCTCGCATCACTTCACCTCGGACCAGCATTTGGTATCCATTCATGACATATCCATTGTCTTTTTCATAAGTGAAATTGTCGGGAAACACGTCAATGAGTTTTACCACAAAATCCGCATCAGTACCAGTAATAGCCACCATCAGATCTGCTGTTATCGGACCTGCCAGTGTGAGATCATTTTCAAGTGGTTCAGTTTGAAACACCAACACATCAGGTCTTCGGGCAGCAAAGCGCTGATCATCCGTCATGTATTCACGGGTCCTACCAAAGTGAATATCTTCTGTATAGGGAACAGGCTTTGCAGGATCACTGGTATATTCTTCCCAGCTGCTTAACGGAGCAATCAAAGGAACAATTTTCGATAAATATCCTCCTTTGCGTAAGGCATAACTTTCATATTTAACTTCATCTACAGGCCATTTAGGTAAGTGTTTCCACTCATTAGCACCGGAGAAAAAAATGGTGGCTTCCTGTAATTGATCGATGTTTCCTTTTTGTTTCAAATAGTAGTTAAAGAAAGGAAGCTCAACATTCTTACCATACCATTCTGTTGTATTACTTCCCCATTGAACATTCCCCAAAAAAGAGCCGTCTGATCTTGCCCATTGTCCGTGGTACCAGGGCCCCATCACAATTTTATTGTTATTCTTGGTCTTCTTTTCAATGGCTTTATACAGATTCCATGCACCATAACAGTCTTCTGCATCGTATAATCCTCCCACCACCAATGTGGCGATATTGGGCGAAATGAGTTGCACATTTGCACGTGCATCCCTGGCTTTCCACCAGGCATCATAATTCGGATGACTCATCAGGTCTTTCCAGAATTTGATACTGTCGCCCATCAATTTGGTGAAATTGGTGAGTGCACCTGTTCTTAAATAGAAAGCATAATTGTCTTTGGTAGGAAAATCAAATCCTTTTGCCCCAATAGTAGTGGGTGTAGGTCTGGGTTTACCAAATCCTGAATAAAAGGCAAATCCATCCATCAACATAAAAGCGCCATTGTGGTGAAAATCATCACCTAGAAACCATTCTGTAACGGGAGCTTGCGGACTAACCGCTTTCAATGCGGGGTGATTACTCAGCGCTGCCATCGTAGAATAGAAACCCGGATAGGATATACCAAATACACCCACATTGCCATTGTTGTTTTGCAGATTTTTCACCAACCAATCAATGGTATCGTAGGTGTCACTGGCTTCGTCTGTTTCAATACCTTTTTTATTGGGATTGTATGGACGAATATCTTCAAATATCCCCTCACTCATCCACCTTCCCCTTACATCTTGTTGTACATAGATGTAGTTTTCTTTCATGAAGTAAGTTCTTGGACTATTCCAGAATGCTGAAAATTTATCTTCTCCGTACGGGGCGCAGGAATAGGGTGTTCTCGTTAACAGAATTGGATGTTTTTCTGAAAGATCTTTGGGCATATAAACGGTGGTGAACAACTTAATACCATCACGCATGGTGATATAGATTTCCTTTTTGGTATAGTTGTTCACGATCCATGTAGAATCGTTTTGTTGTGCAAAGCCTACAACGGGGATCCATATCAATAATAGTATAAGTATTTTCTTCATGGCAGCAGTGAATATTTTATAACCTACAATATAAAAAAAGATTCCCGTTGAGGAATCTTTTCACTGTAAATAAAATGATTTGAAATAGGTTATACCACTTTGGTCAACTTAATGATATTGGTGGGAAGATGCTGCTCCACAGGCGTACTTCCGGTATTAACGATAACATCTCCTGGTCGTAGAAATCCTCTTTCTTTTAAAATATTGATTTGATCAAAGATGATATCATCTAAGCTATCTTCTTCTGCATAATAAAATGCACGAACGCCCCAGCTCAGACTCAACTGATTCACCAATGATTTTTCTTTAGTGAAAATATAGAGTGGGGAAGAAGGGCGATAACTGCTGAGCATAAATGCAGTATAACCACTTTGAGTCATGCCTACCAATGCTTGAGCAGATACATCTTCTGATATTTTACATGCGTTATAGCATATCGCATCACTGTGAAAAGAAGGAGAGTGTGGTTGCGGTTTCAGGTCTTCTGAACGATTGTAACGGTATTCTTTTTTCTCCACTTCCAGAATGATTTTACGCATGGTCTCCACCACCAATGCCGGGTGATTACCTGCTGCAGTTTCACCGCTGAGCATCACCGCATCCGCGCCTTCCAATACCGCATTCGCTACATCGGTGATCTCACTTCTGTTTGGCTTTACCCTATCAATCATACTTTCCATCATCTGCGTAGCTACAATCACCGGTTTGGCACGGTGAATACACTTACGGATCAATTCTTTCTGGATCAACGGAATTTGTTCAACCGGAAGTTCTACACCCAAATCGCCACGTGCTACCATGATGCCGTCACTTTCAATAATGATATCACGAATATTAACCAATGCTTCCGGTTTCTCGATCTTGGCGATGATCTTGGTCTTGCTTTTCTTCTCTGTTAGCTTACTTCTCAGGATCACAATATCTTTCACACTACGTACAAAACTCAGTGCTACCCAGTCTAATTGTTGTTCGATGATGAAGTCAAGATCAATCAGATCTTTTTCTGTTAATGCCGGTAAAGAGATCTTGGTATCAGGTAGGTTGATCCCTTTTTTGGAGGACAGAATACCACCTAAAGTGACAACTACTTTTACATCCCCATTCTTCTCAATATTAACAACCTTTACTTCTAATTTACCATCATCAATTAAAATAATGTTTCCTACGGTTACATCACCCGCAAGATTGGGGTAAGAAACATAAATCTTCTCCAGATTCCCTATACACTTTTCATTTGTAAAAGTGAGAATATCACCCACTTTTACTTCGAGTGCATTGTTCTCTATTTCACCCACCCGCAGTTTTGGACCTTGCAGATCACCTAAAATAGAGATGTTATACGGTTGGGTTTTATTGATGTTACGAATGTGTTCAATGATTCTTTGTTTGTCTTCATGACTACCATGAGAGAAATTCAGACGAAAAACATTGACGCCGGCTTTGACCAGTTCTAATAACTGTTCATAGCTGTCGCAGGCCGGACCAACAGTCGCCACGATCTTGGTCTTGTGGTTCACGTGGGCGAGACCAGCTTCTTTGTCCATGTTTTTGTGGAGGTACTTTTCGAGATTCTTTGACATCTGTTTGAGTGTGTTTTGAGTTTAAGATCTGTACACATCCGCAAGTATAGGGTCACTTGTTAACTGGCAAGGATCTTAACGATCTTTAACCAGTCTTCGGATATTTTTTGCTTTGCTTTGATTGCGTTGTCGAGTGGTATATAATTCATTTTATTATTGAGAATACCCACCATCACATTGTAGCGTCCCAACATTAAGCTTTCAACCGCATGATAACCCATTCTACTGGCGATTAATCTGTCTAAGCAAGTAGGAGAGCCACCACGTTGAATATGTCCCAAAATACAAACACGGGTATCTGCATTGGGCAGTCGCTCTTTAATTACAGCCGCCACTTCATTACCGCCTCCAAAATCATCGCCTTCTGCAACAACGATCAGGTTGACAAGTTTTTTTCTTTTCTCTTTTTCTGATAAAGAAGCGATCAATTCGTTGATATCTGTTTTGGTCTCGGGAATCAGAATATTTTCAGCGCCGGTGGCAATACCACTGTGTAAAGCAATATAACCGGCATCTCTACCCATTACTTCCACAATAAAAAGACGATCATGTGCATCAGCAGTATCTCGAATTTTATCGATGGCCTCTACGGCGGTGTTTACGGCTGTATCAAAACCAATGGTAAAATCACTGCCGGCTATGTCTTTGTCGATAGTGCCGGGGAGACCAATACAAGGAATGTCAAATTCATTGCTGAATTTCTGAGCACCTCTGAAGCTGCCATCTCCTCCAATGATCACCAAGCCATCGATCCCTCTTTTTTTCAAGTTCTCATAGGCTTTTTGACGACCTTCTTTCTCAAAGAATTCCTTACTTCTGGCAGTTTTGAGAATGGTTCCACCACGCTGAATGATATTCGCAACAGAGCGTGAGTCCATTTGGAATATATCATCTTCAATCATTCCACTATACCCTCTCATGATACCATATACTTCCATGCCATGATAGATACCCGTTCTTACAACAGCCCTTATTGCAGCGTTCATACCCGGAGAATCGCCCCCCGAAGTCAGAACACCGATCTTGGTTACTTTTTTTTCAGCCATTTTGTTTTAGCAGTTCGACGTTTAGCGTTAGATGTTATTGACATACAATTACATACAAATTGTGTATCAATTACACAGAGTCTCAAAAATAAGCATTTGAGGCTAATTGACCATCCGTATATCTAATTACATTTTAGTAATCTTGTCACATGAAAATCATGATCACCGGTGCCAATGGATTTACGGGTATGCATCTTTGTCTATCCCTTGTTCAGAAAGGGTTTGAGGTACATGCTTTGGGAAGAGGAGAATGCCGATTACCGTCATTGGATAATTTGCTATACCACCCCATTGAACTAACGAGCGTTCGTTCACTTTTGAAGATATTTGAACAAGTTGCGCCCGATGTGGTGATTCATACCGCAGCCATGAGTAAACCGGATATTTGTGAAATGCATCGTGACGAATGCATAAAAAACAATGTAGAAGTAACGCGTTATCTATTAGAAGCAAGTCGCCATTTTCCGGTACACTTTATTCATTTGTCTACAGATTTTATTTTTGGTGAGAATGGCCCGCATCGGGAAGACGACACAGCTTCACCTTTGAATTTTTATGGAGAAAGTAAATTGATGGCTGAAAAATTGATTCTTCAGTCAGAACTTACGGCTTCTATTGTTCGACCTGTGTTTATTTACGGCTCTCTGTTACCCTTGGGCAGACCTTCTTTTATTCAATGGGTACAACAAAAATTGTTGAATGGAGAAAAAATAAAAATAGTAACCGATCAGCAAAGAACACCTACTTATGTACAAGACCTTTGCGATGCTATCACTACTATTCTTACCTTTAAAAAAACAGGCATATATCATATAGCTGGAAAAGATATTTTATCACCTTATGATATGGCGATAACTGTTGCAAAGGTCTTAGATTTGGATACTGAGCTGATTGAACCGGTAACATCGGATACATTTCCGGAGCCGGTGAGGAGGGCCAAAAGATCTGGGTTATACATTGATAAAGCTATTCGTGAATTAAATTATACGCCACATCGCTTTGAAGATGCGGTTCAATTGAGTTTTAAAAAAGATTTAGCATGAGTAAAAGGAAAATGTTATTGGTGATCTTTCTGTTGGTATTGTTAATGCATTGTCTTAGCATACAAGTAGAAATGACGCAGCTAAGGAATACAACCAAAATAATATTGGTTCCCTTACTCATGATCCATTTATTGATCAATCAATCGCTCCGTGTGCTGGGCTATCTTCCTTTAATCGCTTTATTGTTCTCATGGATCGGAGATATTTTGTTATTAGGTGATGATCCTTCATTTTTTCTATCGGGTATGATCGCATTTGTCATGACCCATGTTTGTTATAGTTTTACGTTCCTTAAGATCAAACAGGTAACACCTAAAGATCGTTCCTATTTTGTTTTTCCGCTTTTGGGACTATTGTTGTTCAGTTTATTCGTGTTTTTTTACTTGAAAGATGATTTGGGTAGCTATTTATTACCGATACTGCTGTATATGATCTTTATTAGTCTGATGGCATCATTAGCTATTCATACACGTGCCAATGTAAAAATTCAAACACTATCGCTTTATACTTTTATACCCGGAGCGCTTTTATTTGTTCTCAGTGATGCATTACTTGCAGTAAATATGTTCAAGATGCAACATATTGTTATAGAAGTATTGGTTATGCTTACTTATGGATTGGCACAGTTCTTTATCACAAGAGGTTTTCAAAAAACAGCTGAGTTCTCTGAATAATTTCGCCAGAATGGATTAGATTGCTATCATAGCTTTAATCTTGATTTATGGAGTGGATACGGAGAAACATTCTGATTGTATTCTGGGTCATACTTTTTATTCATTGTTTGTTTCATGTTTTACATCTCCCATTTGTAGGCATTAGTAAATTATTACTAATCCCATCTTTAATGGTCTATCTGTTTACCAGAAGGAAAGAAGAGGTATTAGTGGGGATTAACTTTTTTTACTTAGTCGCCATCTTATTTGCCTTCATCGGTGATATGTTACTTGTTATCATCAATGATCTTCTCTTTTTGCCGGGAATGATCGCTTATATCGTGAATTTATTCTTCTTATGTATCTTCTTCTTGCAATTACAGAAGATACAATTGCGTCAATTGATGAAACCTATATTGGTTGTATTGACCCTCGCCTTGGTCGGTTATTTTGTCTATGGATTCCTGGGTGAGAAATTGAAACAGTTCCAATTGCCTGTTTTGATCTATATGGTGTTTGTAGCGATTACAGCTGCTTTGGCGATGAATACTACCCAACATCCGCAATTGCACAGAACGGGATGGTATTTTTTCATTGGCATACTGGTGTTTATACTATCTAATACCATTTTAGTATTGAATCGCTTTCACTTTTTATACCACAATTTATATGTTGCTGTGATGCTGACCTACGGAGCTGCACAATATTTATTGGCAAGGGGAGTAGCATTGGTCAGTAAAAACATTCAATCATAAAAAATCCCCGCTCGAAATCGAACGGGGATCATTATTCTTTCGCTTATCACGATCTTTCTGAAATTAGTAACCCATACCACCCATATCAGGTGCACCTGCATGGCTATGTGGCGCTTCAGGCTTTGGCTTGTCTGCGATCACACATTCTGTGGTCAACAGCATTGCTGCAATTGAAGCTGCATTTTCCAATGCTACACGACTAACTTTAGTTGGATCGATAACACCTGCTTTCAGGAGGTTTTCAAATACTTCTGTACGAGCATTGAAACCAAAGTCTGCTTTACCTTCTTTTATTTTCTGTACTACGATAGAACCTTCAATACCGCTGTTGGCAACGATCTGACGCAGTGGTTCTTCGATCGCTCTTTTCACGATCTGAATACCTGTTTGCTCATCTTCGTTAGCGCCTTTCAGTTTTTCCAGTGCTTCTACCGAACGGATATAAGCAACACCACCGCCAGGAACGATTCCTTCCTCTACAGCAGCACGGGTAGCATGCAATGCATCATCTACACGATCTTTTTTCTCTTTCATTTCAACTTCAGTAGCAGCACCTACGTACAATACCGCTACACCACCACTCAATTTAGCCAAACGCTCTTGTAATTTTTCACGATCATATTCAGAAGTAGTATTCTCGATCTGAGCTTTGATCTGATTCACACGCGCAACGATATCGGCTTTTTTACCTTTACCACCTACGATGGTTGTATTGTCTTTATCGATGGTTACAGAAGCTGCCTGACCTAAATAAGAGATATCAGCATTCTCCAGTTTGAAACCTTGCTCTTCGCTAACCACAGTACCTGCAGTAAGGATAGCAATATCAGTCAACATTTCTTTTCTACGATCACCGAAACCCGGTGCTTTTACAGCAGCCACTTTCAGGGTACCACGTAATTTATTTACAACCAGTGTAGCCAGTGCTTCACCTTCGAGGTCTTCAGCAATGATCAACAATGGACGTCCGCTTTGAGCTACTTTCTCCAAGATATGAAGGATATCCTTCATAGCGCTGATCTTCTTGTCGTAGATCAGGATGTATGGATTCTGTAATTCAGCTTCCATTTTCTCGCTATTGGTTACAAAGTATGGAGAGATATAACCACGATCGAACTGCATACCTTCTACCACATCTACAGTAGTATCTGTACCTTTTGCTTCTTCAACAGTAATTACACCTTCTTTACCTACTTTAGCCATTGCAGTAGCGATTAGCTTTCCGATCTCGCTATCGCTGTTTGCTGAAATAGTAGCTACTTGCTCAATCTTCTTAGTATCGTTACCAACAGCCTGAGATTGTGATTTCAAGTTCTCTACAACTTTTGCAACCGCTTTATCGATACCACGCTTCAAATCCATCGGATTAGCGCCTGCAGCCACGTTTTTCAAACCTTCACCGATGATGGCTTGTGCAAGAACAGTAGCGGTAGTAGTACCATCACCTGCAATATCTGCAGTTTTTGATGCCACTTCTTTTACCATTTGAGCACCCATGTTCTCAATAGCATCTTCCAATTCAATTTCTTTTGCTACGGTAACACCATCTTTTGTTACAGAAGGAGCACCGAATTTTTTCTCAATTACCACGTTACGACCTTTAGGTCCGAGGGTAACTTTTACCGCATTAGCCAGGGTATCAACACCCTTCTTCATTTTATTTCTTGCTTCGATGTCGAAGAATATTTGTTTTGCCATGTTTTAGTAATTTGAAAATTTGAAAATTAGTAATTTGAAAAATTTGACGATTTCAAATTATACAATTGCCAACAGGTCGCTTTCGCGCATGATTAACAGATCCTGACCTTCGATTTGAATCTCAGTTCCTGCATATTTACCGTACAATACCGTATCACCTACTTTTACAGTCATAGGCTCATCTTTTTTACCATTTCCGGCAGCAACGATGGTTCCACGTTGAGGTTTTTCTTTTGCGGTGTCAGGGATAATAATTCCGCCGGCAGTTTTTTCTTCAGCAGCGGCCGGCTTAACAATTACTCTGTCATGCAGAGGAGTAACGTTGAGTTTCTTAGCCATACGTTATTGGTTTTAATTTATAAGGTTTAAAATCTTTTACCCTTTCATCGAGAATTATGCCATCGGCCGGTTACAGGTCAAAATTTCAGTTTTTCAGCCCTACAATGCCTTTCTCTGTCAGAACGGGCGGCAAAGATGCACTAAGTTTCCGGTTAGCGGTGTCAAATTTTCATCCTCCATAAGGATTTTTTAAAAATTCTGATTTTCCCCAATCCAATCCCATTCTATTCCCGTAAATGTCATCAAACTGTCAGATTATGAGAATCATCAAGAAAATTGCCAAAGGATTGCTGATTACCTGTCTGGTACTCTTTGCCAGCCTTTTTATCTATGCCAACTGGAATAAGCCAAGCCTGGGAGAAAAAGTATACATGGAAAATCCAACCCAAATTGTGGTAATGACACTACCTGAAAACTTTACAGAAAAAGACTCTGCTGCGGTTGATCGTTTTATTTCTAACCAGGAGGGGGTATATTCTACCGTTATCAGCAGAAATAGTCAGACCCTCTGCATCACTTTTGACCCCCGTGAGACGAATAGAAGCAGTATGATCGAAACCATGTCAGCGTACAACACTTCTATTCGTGAAAGAGCACCACTCAGCAATAGAGCTGAATGCCCTGTAAACTTGAATGCATTTCGCAAAATCACTTATGCACTCAATGTGCGCAAATAATCGTTCAAATCTTTAACCAATTAAATCAAATAGCAATGAAAAAGAGCCTCGTACGTATGTCGGCCCTTGCACTCTGTGCAGCCATGCTGTTCACTGCATGTAAAAAAGATGATGCACCTCCGGCTAATACCGGGAGTGAACTGTACAAGCGATTAGGCAGTAATGCCGGTATCAAAAAAGTAGTGGATGATTTTATCGGTATTGTTGTAGCTGATAATGTTATTAACGGCTTTTTTGCCAATACGGCAAAATCTCAAGAGCGTGTAGATGATCTGAAAATGCACCTCGTAAATCAGATTGGGCAAGCGGTAGGTGGACCTGAGAAGTACACAGGTTTGTCTATGAAAGCAGCTCACGTTGGACTGGGTATTAAAGATGTACATTTCAATGCACTGGTTAATGACCTCGTAGCGGCATTGAAAAAGAACAATGTAAGCGATGCTGATGTCAATACTATTGGTGGAGCGCTCTCCCCAATGAGAAAAGACATCGTTGAGCCATAATCCGAAAGGGTTATTCATCATAGGTTGTATCAAGGTTAGACCCGTCCGTTCCCGGATGGGTTTTTCATTTTGAACGGGTCTTATTAATTAATATCTTTGCCGCTTCCCAACAAGTTCTTACCAGATGATCAGTAGAAGAAATATTCGTGTGAAAGTGATGCAGCTGCTTTACATGATGGAAGCAGCGGAGACGAGTGTAACAAGACAAAAACCGGAGATCGAACTCAAAAAGCAATTCGATCAAACAACAGCCCTGTTTGTTTACCTGCTTTATTTTATTACAGAAGTAGCCCGTTATGCGGAAACCCATGCCTTAAAAGGAGCTTCGAAAAATTTACCCAGTTCAGCGGACTTGAATATCAATACCAAGATCGCAGGGAACGAGCTATTATGGACAATGCTCGAAAGTGCTACTTTTCAAAAAGCACTTGAAGTGCACTCACCTTCAAAACTGTTAGATCAAGACCTTGTTCGTAAAACATATACTGAATTAACGGCATTGACGCAGTATCAAGAATACATTAGTGTTCCTGGTAGAGAAAAGGCAAAAGAGAAAGAAATCATCAAGATTATATTCACGCATCTCATGCTTCCCAATGAGTCTTTTATCAGTCATGTAGAAGAACATTTTAATAATTGGGATGATGATGCCGAGATGATGGAACAATTGGTTTTGAATTATTTTCAAAAGCCATCTAGCTATAACATGCAAGAGATGGTAAGTCAGGAAAAATGGCAGTTTGCCAAATCATTGTTACTCACCAGTATTGAGAAAAAAGAGATTGCAACCGATCTCATCAAACCCAAATTAAAAAACTGGGATGCTGAAAGAATTGCGCAATTGGATATGATATTAATGAGAATGGGTGTTTGCGAGTTGTTGTATTTTGAAACCATTCCTACTAAAGTTACCATTAACGAATACATTGATTTGGCTAAAGAGTACAGCACACAACAAAGCGGACAATTTGTGAATGGTATACTTGATAATATTCATAAAGAGTTAACCGATGGAGGTAAAATTCAAAAAATTAGTTACAAAAAATAGGATCGCTATGAAAAGAGTTTCATTTCTGTTCTTTTTTGTTGCCGGTATTTTGCTTTTATCTTGTGCAGGTCCCGATAAAACCGCTCCATCTGCTGATTCTCATCTGGCCGATACTGCCAACTTTACAACCATTCAATGGTTGGACTCTGTTGTTAATTTCGGTACCATTACCCAAGGTGAGAAAATTAGATTACAATTTAAATTCAAGAACACTGGTCAGAAACCATTGTTTATTACCAATGTGAGAGCAGGTTGTGGTTGTACAGTGCCGAGTTACACGAAAGAAGCAGTAGCTCCGGGTGCTACCGGAGAGGTAACAGCCGAGTTTGACACCAATCGTTCTGCGGCGGGTAATGTTCATAAAAATGTGGTCGTACATACGAATACCTCTAATGGAAACGAACACAACCTTATCTTTACAGGAAATGTAAAGGAAGTTAAAATCAACTAATATCTTTTATCACTTAAATAAATCGCAATGTTTTATCTCAATTCAGTATTACTTGCCGCTAATGGACAGCAGGGCGGTGGCATGGTTCAATTGGTCATGATGGGAGCCATCATCCTTGTATTTTGGTTATTCATGATTCGTCCACAAGCTAAAAAAGCAAAAGAGCAGAAGAAGTTCGTTGATAATATGCAAAAAGGCGATAAAATTGTTACCATCGCCGGTATTCACGGTGTGATCAATAAGATCAACGAAGACGGAACCATTCAACTGGAAGTAAGTCCAGGCAGCTATTTAAAGATTGAAAAATCTTCCGTTAGTATGGAGTGGAGTGCTGCTTTGAATAAAGCTGCTGATAAAAAATAATTTCAACTGAAATTCAACTAAATTCAAGGTCTGGAATCATCGTTCCGGACCTTATTTTTTATGCTGAAGATTGGCGTTACAGGTGGTATTGGCAGTGGCAAATCCATTGTGTCAAGTATTTTTAAAGTACTGGGTATTCCGGTCTTTGATGCAGACAGCTATGCCAAAAATATCATGCAAACAGATGCTGCTTTGAAAAATGCAGTGATTGAATTATTTGGGGATGCTTCTTATCAAAATGGACAACTGAACCGAAAATGGATCGCTGATATTGTGTTTAAAGATCCTGCACAACTGGAGAAATTAAATGCAATCATTCATCCTGCCACTATCAAAGCAGGAGAGGAATGGGCTTCCCAACAAGCGAGTCCCTACACCATCAAAGAAGCAGCCTTATTTTTTGAGTCAGGATCTGCTGAAGGAATGGATTATATCATTGGTGTATTTGCACCACAACATATCCGAATTAATCGTGTGATGCAACGTGATGGTATTAGCCGAGAAGAAGTACTGAACAGAATGAAAAGACAGATTCAAGAAGAAATAAAAATGCGTTTATGCGATTATGTGATCATCAACGATGATCAGCATTTATTGATTCCACAAGTATTACAATTGCATCATCATTTTATAGAGGAATCCAATCAATAATCTCATGAACAAAGTGAGTGTCATTGAAAAATTTGCCCAAGTAGATGGATACTGGAATCCGGCTGTGGTAGGGGCTTTGAATGGACAAGAAGTAAAACTCGTAAAGTTCAAAGGACCTTTTACATGGCATCACCATGATGATGAGGATGAATTATTTTACGTGGTCAAAGGAAGTTTTGTTATGGAATTTCGTGACCGCCATGTTAAGTTGGATCAAGGCGATTTTTTGATTGTTCCCAAAGGCGTTGAACACAGACCCAATGCTGAAGAAGAAGTATGGGTGATGTTATTTGAGCCTGCGTCTACATTGAATACTGGAAATGTGGTGAACGAGTTTACTAAAAATACTTTGAAACATTTATGATAGCAGCTACACCGACACCCCCTTATTATGCAGTAATTTTTACCAATGAGCTGACTTCTCAAACAGAAGGCTATGAAGCCATGGCGCAACGAATGGCTGAGCTGGCGTTGACACAAAAAGGTTGTTTAGGTTATGAGTCTGTACGTAATGGGTTGGGTATCACCATCTCTTATTGGGAGAGTCTGGATGATATACGAAATTGGAAAGCCAATGCTGAACATATTATTGCACAAGAAAAGGGCAGAGATATTTGGTATAAGTACTATAAAACACGAATTTGCAAAGTAGAGACAGACTATGGCTATGAGCAAAATCCATAAGTCTTGCTACCCCCTAATCCCTAAATTATGATTGCAGCCCCCATCCCTGCTAATGAGCAGGAAAGGTTACAGGAACTAATCCGTTACGAAGTTTTGTATACACAATATGAAGAAGATTTTGATCAAATTGTTCAGTTAGCTTCTGCTATTTGTAAAACACCGATCTCTACTATTACCTTGCTTGACTTTAACAAACAATGGTTTAAAGCAAAAACTGGTGTTGATAATGCGGAAGGAGATCGTGATACTTCTTTTTGTGGTCATGCTATTGTAGAAGATGAAGCGATCATGATTGTGAACGATGCACTAGAAGATCAACGCTTCGTTGATAATCCATTGGTGATTGGAGAGCCTAAAATTCGTTTTTATGCAGGATATCCATTAGTAAGTCCCTCAGGATATAAATTGGGAACCTTATGTGTCATTGATAGGGTACCTCGTAGTTTAACAGCAGAACAGGAGTTGACTTTGAAAATACTCGGTAACCAAGTAGTCAAATTGTTTGAGTTGAGGCTACGTAACAAAGAGGCAGAAGCGCGAAATGAATTGATCGAAGAACAAAAAAAGCAATTGGAAGAGTCGAAGTCAGTTCAAAGTAAAATCATATCCATCATTGCCCATGATGTTCGAGGTCCTGTAACATCTTTGAAAACAATGATAGAGCTAACAAAATCCAAAAGTTTAACTGAGGCTGAAACTGTTCAGTTATTTGACATGCTGGATAAACAACTGGATGGCACTTTAGACATGCTCACCAATCTTGTGGATTGGGGAAGTATGTTATTAAAGAAAGGTAAACTTTCTATTTCAACTGTAAATATCTCGTTAGTAGTGGAGAAAATAATAAAGAACCTTTCTCCCATGTTACAACTGAAAAAAAATCAGTTTCAGAATTTAGTACCTAAGGATGTAGAAGTCATTGCAGATGAAAATACATTGCGATTTATTTTGCGTAATATCATTAGCAATGCGAATAAATTTACCAGTGAAGGAAACATTACTGTAGATACTCAGCTAACTGAAAGTAAAGATTTCATATCCATCATTGTGGCTGATACCGGATGTGGGATACCCATCGAAATTCAACAACAATTATTCAATCCGGCGAAGCGACATAGTCGGGAGGGGACTAATAAAGAAAAGGGGAGTGGCTTGGGCTTGTTGCTTGCTAAAGAATTTGCAGAAGCAATGCATGCCTCCATAGATGTGAAAAGCGATACAGGAAAAGGCACAAGCTTCAGTATTACACTTCCTGTTTCCATCTGATACTACTATGTAGAAAAATAAGCTGTCTCTGATGGCTGATAGTTCATGGCTTATGGGTTATAGTCCATAGCCTATGGTCCATGGTCGATAGTAAAAGAAATAGGGTGTATCAGACTTTTGATACACCCTATTTCTTTGTATTTCTTGTCTCTTGAAACTTCATTCTTGAAATTCTTGGAACCGTTATTTTTTATTCATGATTTCCTCAATCACTTTACCAACTGCACCATTGGGCATTTGAATATGTAGCATTGCAGCGAGTGTTACGGCAATATCTGTCATGTATCTTTCCTGATAACTTTTGCCAGGTTTGATATTCCATCCATACCAGAGTAATGGAATATGAGCATCATAAGGATTCCAGACACTATGATCGGTTCCTTTGGGGTTGTCTTTGAACCAGTTGGGTTTAGGAATGACTTGTAAATCAGCACTACGATAAGGATAATACCCATTGATCAATCTTTCCCGAATAGTTTGTTGCAAATTCGATTCTCCTAATTCTTCCTTGTCTATCACTCGATAAATGCCTTCTTCTTTTTCAAGTTCATGAATAAGAAATGATTTGAGTTCTTCTTGATCAATTTCTAATGAATCAATCTGCTTATGATTGAGAGCCAGATTGTAATAAGTAGAGTTGATGATTGCATTTTTTATTTTGAATTTATTTTCTGCCAAACCATTTACTTTTCTTACCAAACTGCCTAATGTTATGGAACCTCCGGGTAAATTATTTTCTTTTAAAAAATCGGGAACATGTGCTGCACCATGATCTGCGGTTAAGAATAACAAATAGTTTCCTTTACCTACCTGTGTATCTAAAAAATTAAGGAACTGTTCAATATCCTTATCCAGTCTCAAATAAGTGTCTTCCACTTCAATGGAATTAGGACCAAAGCTGTGCCCAGTATAGTCTGGAGAAGAAATACTGACAGCCAGAAAATCAGTCTCTTTATTTTTACCCAATTGTTCATGAATAGCAGCAGCTTTTGCCATTTCAAAAGTATAAGTGGCCGCTTGTGGTAAGAATGGAAGCTTATAATAGTCTTTGCCAATAAAACCACTCATATCATAAGGGAAACTATTCTTCGGACCGATTTCGGTACGTTCATAATCTTTCGCATCTGCACTACTTTGTGTATAGGTATCAATGGGATATAATGTTTTCCATCCTTCTTTGTAATACGTATCCGGAAGTTTTCTTGCATTGAAATCTTTTACCCATTGTGGTAAGTCTTTCATGTAATAGGTGCTGCTGATAAAGATCCCCTTTGATTCATCATACCAATAAGAAGCATTTGCTGAATGTCCGGCGGGGAGAATAGCTCCTCGGTCTTTAATCGAGATACCAATGACTTTGCTTCGGAAATTCGTAGCCAATCTCAATTCATCAGTCACCGTATTGCTCACCATATTTCTTGGACTCATTTCACCATCTCGGCTGTCGGAGCCCACTGTTTTTACTGATTTATCCTCTGCGCAATACACGCTGCGTTGCAATTTGGTATCCCACCAATTATTACCGGTAATTCCATTGATGGCTGGCACTGTTCCTGAATATACGCTTGCATGACCACAACCGGTAGCGGTGGGCGTATAGGGAATGAAAGTGTTCTCACAACTAAAACCCTGATTCAATAAACGATTAAACCCACCCTTACCATAACGGTTTTGATATCTATAGAGGTAATCCCAACGCATCTGGTCTACCATGAGCCCAACCACCAGCTTGGGTCTGGCAACAGGTTGTGGGATGGTTTGTGTTTGGTTTTTTTGGGTAAAAGCCTGTAAAATCAGGAGATTTAGGCAGCATACCAATAGCAAATTCTTCTTCATTATGAGTTTCTTTGATGTAAAGCTGGGGTGAAGATAGGATAAGGTGAATAAATGCGCTTGCCCCTTCAAGCCGAAAAGATTAGTTTTGCGCAAATTTTGAACCAAAGTAATAATTTGATAATATGGCAGACATCTTTGAGAAACTGGTTAAGAATTATGGCCCAATAGGTCAGCACCGTGAGCGTGCACATGGATATTTTGCTTTTCCTAAGCTGGAAGGTGAGATTGGCAGCAGAATGATTTTCAGAGGAAAAGAAATGATTGTTTGGAGTTTGAATAATTATCTCGGACTGGCCAATCACCCTGAAATTCGTAAAACAGATGCGGAAGCTTCACAACAGTATGGTCTGGCATTGCCCATGGGTGCTCGCATGATGAGTGGTAACAGTAATTACCATGAGCAACTGGAAAGAGAACTGGCAGCATTTGAATCCAAAGAAGATGCTATTTTGATGAACTTTGGATACCAGGGTATCATGAGCGCCATTGATGCTATTTGTGGTCGTCATGATGTGATTGTATATGATGCCGAAAGTCATGCTTGTATCATTGACGGATTACGTTTGCATCCCGGACATCGTTATGTATTTAAGCACAATGATCTGGAAGATTTTGAAAAGCAATTACAGCGTGCTACTGCATTGATTGAAAAGCAAAAAACCGGCGGTATTCTTGTAATTACTGAAGGTGTTTTTGGTATGGCAGGTGATCAGGGAAAATTGAAAGAGATTGCTGCATTGAAGAAAAAATATGATTTCCGTTTAATGGTGGATGATGCACATGGTTTTGGTACGCTAGGTAAAACAGGTGCCGGCGCAGGTGAGGAGCAGGGTTGTCAGGATGATATTGATCTTTATTTTTCAACTTTTGCAAAATCAATGGCATCCATCGGTGCATTTATGGCCGGACCAAAAATCATCATTGATTTTATTCGATACAATATTCGTTCTCAAATTTTTGCCAAGAGCTTACCGATGCCGATCGTAATCGGAAATCTCAAGCGTTTGGAAATGTTGCGTAATATGCCCGAACTGAAAGATAAGTTATGGAGCAACGCCATGAAATTGCAGAATGGATTGAAAGAAAGAGGATTTGATATCGGAAAAACAGATACACCGGTAACACCTGTATATATGAAAGGTGGAGTAGAAGAAGCAACAGCGATGGTGATGGATTTGAGAGAGAACTACCATATTTTCTGTTCTATCGTAGTATATCCCGTTATTCCAAAAGGTCATATCATTTACCGCTTGATTCCAACAGCTGCTCATACCGATCAGGATATTGAGGAGACACTGAAAGCATTCAGTGAAACAAAAGCTAAGTTGGATGCCGGGGCTTATAAAGCCGAAGCTATTCCGGATATGGCGGAAACAAAAGCTTAGTTTGATTCAAATTTAATGAACCATCTAGGGTACTGACGGAACGCGGATTTTTTATGATGGGTTATGATGATATGAACTTATCAATGTCAATCATAATCATCATCAAAAATCTGCGGCCCATAAAACTTAGATACCATTAAAAAAAAAGAGGCTGTCTCAAAAGGCAGCCTCTTTTTTATGAAGTGTGTATCGTCTTATAATTTTTTGATCAACTCCGATCCTAGTTTCACGTATTCATCGTTCTTAGCAGTAGTAGCCAATTCAATACATTTTTCAGCACTTGCTTTTGCACCTACTTTATCACCCATGTCGCGCTGAATCTTTGCTTTTAATAAGTAAATCCAGAAACCATTCTGGTTTACTTCAGTGGCTTTAGTAGCAGCGTTCAACGCTTTGGTCATATCCTTATCCCACTCATAGTAGAAATTAGCGGCAGGGAAATAAGCATTGGGGTTTACTTTTTCAGCACTCAAAGCTTTTTCAACCTGTGCACGCAAACGATCTTTTACATTGGTGCTGATTGGAATTCTTACAGAAGTTCCACCCCAGATGATGTTCAAATCGCAACTCTCAAAAGCGACATTTGCAAATTGCATGGTAAATGTTTCTGTATTACCTGTTGCTTTATCTGCTTTCACTTTAAAGCGAACAACATCTTCAGCTTCTTTGTAACCATCAGTTCCCCAGTTGGTAAGACCTTTATTCAAGATGACTTCCCAATTGTCTTTTCCCGGAATGGTATACAGTACATAAGAACCTGTATCCAATCGTTTTCCACCAATGGTAACATTGTCTGTAAACTTCAGACGGGTAGCAGCATTGGCACCTGTACGCCATAATTTATTCAATGGAGCCAAATCACTGTTCTCTTTCAACAAAGAGCGACCATTGATATTGGGACGAGAATAGGTAAGTTCAATACTTCCCATACCAAAAGCCTGCGTTATTTTCTGCGTAGTGCTAGGCTGAGGCATGTTGATTTGTGCAAAGGCATTCAAACTGCAAATGGTTGCAGCCAATAAGAAAAACTTTTTCATATGTTTCCAGATTTTAGAGTAGCGAATTTACCGCAAAATCATCGACGACAACTACCTTTTGTACTTTAATCATGATTATTTCTGAAAAGCAGGATGAAACTGTTGCAAGGTATTGCGCAGGAAGTCACGATCCAGGTGTGTATATATTTCCGTGGTAGTAATACTTTCATGTCCCAACATTTCCTGTACCGCTCTTAGATCGGCCCCTCCTTCAACCAAATGAGTGGCAAATGAATGTCTGAATGTGTGCGGTGAAATATTTTTGGTAATACCCGCCTTGGCTGCCAGATCACGAATGATGTAAAAAATCATGACTCTGGTGAGACCTTTGCCACGCTGATTCAAAAATAAAATATCCTCATAACCGGGCACCATGGGTTGATGAACACGGATATTCTCTTTGTAGAGTTTAATGTATTTAACGGCATCAGATCCGATAGGTACCAGTCTTTCTTTATCGCCCTTTCCAATGACTCTGATAAAGCCAACATCCAGATACAAGCAGGATATTTTCAAACCCACCACTTCACTTACCCGTAATCCACAGCTATACATGGTTTCTAAAATCGCTTTGTTTCTACCACCTTCGGGTTTACTTTGATCGATCTTTGAAATGATTTGTTCAATTTCTTCAAAACTCAATACATCGGGTAAGGCTCTTTTGGTTTTCGGGGCTTCCAGCAGGGCAGTAGGATCCTTGTTGATAATTTGTTCTGTAAGTAGATATTTATAAAAACTTCTGATACCGGAAATGATCCTTGCCTGCGATGTGGCTGTCATCCCCAATTCACTAATCCATTTTACAAATCGTTGCAGGTCTTTCAAATCCACGTTTGCAGGTGCTTTGCCGGCATCCTCAGATGAAAGAAATGAAGTCAGTTTATCTACATCCCTCAAATAAGCTTCCACAGAATGATCACTGAGCGATTTCTCTAAGCGTAAAAAAGCTTTGTATCCTTTTTTATATGCATCCCACATAAAACGAAATGTACAATCCGTGGAGCAAAATGACAAATAATGATTCAATTAAAGAGGTCAAATTGTTTTGGCATTGCGGTAGGGGAGACCGATATTGCAAACTCAAAACAGATACTAACTATTTTCGCATGCAGATCAATCTTCGTTCGTTTAAGCAGAAAGTGAGACATCATCAAAAAGCATTCAAAAAGTTCTTGGGCAAGATCGAAAAAAATCCACCGAGACATCTTGATAAAATTGCAGAAGAGATTGATGCGGAAGTTTGGAAAGAGGTAGATTGTTTGAGTTGTGCCAACTGCTGTAAAAGCATGAGCCCCACTTTTACGAATACAGATATCAAACGAATTGCTTCACATTTTGACATGTCTCCTAAAGAGTTCAAAGAAAAGTGGTTATATTTTGATGAAGAGGATGGCGACTGGATGAATAAAAAACAACCTTGTCAGTTTTTGGATCTTTCTACCAATATGTGTGCTATCTACGAAGTAAGACCCGCTGATTGTGCAGGATTTCCGCATTTAAAGAAAAAGAAAATGGTGGAATACATACATGTGCACCAGCAGAATGTTGAGTATTGCCCGGCAACATTTAAAATGGTAGAAAAAATGATGCAACGTTTCTCCTGATCAATTACCAATTAACAACGAAGTCATAGAGATAGACCCGAAAATGGTTTTGTCATTAAAAAACTGCAGTTTTTCATCTTCAGTTTTAAGTCCAAGTGTGTACAATAAAGGCAAATAATGTTCAGGAGTAGGAATGGATTGTCGTACTGCGGCACCTAAATTTTTATACGTTGCCAATGACAGGTGATCATTATCCGCGATCAATGTTTTGAATATTTCGTTGGCTTCTGTTGCCCAATCGTATCCCGTATCAGGTGTTTTCCAATTCATCACGCCGAGATTGTGTACCATATTGCCGCTACCAATGATAAGTACTCCTTTTTGACGCAATGCACCCAATTCTTTGGCAAACTGGTAATGCCATAATGGATCTTGTAGTTGATTTAAACTCAATTGAACCACAGGTATATTCGCATTAGGATACATATGTTTCAAAATGCTCCAGCATCCATGATCCAATCCCCAAGAAAGATCTTTTTCAATAGAATTAGTTGTAACCGCTTTAATGGTTTCATTCGCTAACGCCGGACTGCCGGGAGCAGGATATTGTACATCAAATAATGGTTGCGGAAATCCATAAAAATCATGAATTGTTTTGGGCTGCTCCATAGCCGTTACAAAAATCCCCCTTGTTTCCCAATGTGCTGAAATACAAAGAATCGCAGTAGGCTCTGGTATGTTATGTACCATTGTCTGCCAGCCCTTTGAAAATTCATTCATTTCGATAGCATTCATCGGACTGCCATGTCCAGCGAAAATTACAGGCATTTTAGCCTGATGTGGCTTGCTGGTGATCGATGAAGCGAAGGATGTAAGTGACTGCATTATTAATGTTTAAACATCAAATATACGATTTGTGATGCTTCTGCAATGTTAAAAGTATACATCTTCGATCAAAAAGATCTCTTTAGCGATACCGTTAACCAATGTAATGGCAATGACATCGAATTGGATGTATTTCCATTCAGGATGCTGGTATTGGTATTGTTCAGCGGCGTTTTTTAAGTGTGTCATCTTCTCGCGCGTAATACTTTCCTCCGGTTTGCCAAAACGAAGTGAGTTACGGGTTTTTACTTCAATAAAATGAAGCTTATTTTTTCTGGAAGCAATGATATCAACTTCCCAATGCTTGAATCGCCAGTTTCTCTCTAATACTTGATATCCCTTCTCAGATACAAATCCGCAAGCGATCTCTTCGCCTAAGTCGCCGGTTTCGAGGTTTTTGTTCATAAACTATTTCGTTAAAAATGAAGGATTGAATACGATTTTATAAGAATTGAACGTTCTTGCAATTGTTTACTATGTCTAATCGCTATTCGATACTGAAATTGCAAGGTAAAGTTCAACACTACGACTGGGGCGGTTATACGTTTCTGCCGGAGTTATTGGGCATAAAAAATGAAGAAAAGAGACCTTTTGCAGAATATTGGTTAGGAGTTCACCCATCAGCCTCAGCATATGTTGCGATACAGAACGGCTGGAAGCCATTACAACAGTTGATCGATGAAGAACCCGATGCAGCGCTTACCCCTGCCTTGCGACAAAAATTTGGCAATATCCCATACCTGCTCAAAGTCATGGATGTTCGGGAAATGTTGTCAATACAGGTTCACCCCAGCAAAGAAAATGCAATAGCAGGTTTTGAAAGGGAAAATCAATTGGGAATACCTTTGAATGCTCCTCACAGGAATTATAAGGATCAAAACCACAAGCCCGAAGTCATGTTGGCAATCAGCGAGTTCTGGTTGTTACATGGATTTAAACAGAAAGAACAGTTACAGCAAATATTGGAGGAAGTAATAGAATTCCAAATATTACTTCCTTTGTTTAGAAAAGAGGGGCTTCAATCTTTGTATCGTTTCATCATGGAAATGGAGCAACAAAGTATCAATGATCTTTTATTGCCCCTGGTGAAACGTGAGATTCGACAGAAACAAGATGGTTTACTCAATAAAACCCATCCTGGTTGGTGGGTAGCCAAACATTTCAATGACCAGCACCCAAGCGGTGATATAGATCGTGGCATCTTTTCTATCTATTTTTTCAATATCGTTTGTCTACAGCCGGGCGAAGCCATTTTTCAAGGAGCAGGATTACCACATGCATATTTGGAAGGACAAAATATCGAGTTGATGTCGAATAGTGATAATGTATTACGTGCCGGATTGACTAAAAAACACATAGATGTCCAAGAGCTATTAGCCAATACTGATTTTACTCCGATTGTCCCTAACATACTAAAAGGACAGAGTAGGCGAGATGGAGAGCAGGTTTTTCATTTTCCGATATCGGATTTTTCCCTCACGCATGTATTGCTGAACAGTGATACCAGTTTTGAAGACAAAGCCATTTCTCCTGAAATATGGGTGGTCATTGAAGGAGGGGTAATCATCAATCAACAATTGGTTGTTAAAAAGGGGGAGGCATTTATTGTGTTTCCAGGACAGTCTTATCAGTTCTTATCTTCCGGTAAAACTTCATTGTATAAGGCTTTTGTAGCTATTCCGGATGCTTATTCACAGGATGAGGAAAATTGAGGTCTAAACTTGGCTCATAACACTTATTTTTGTCCCTGAAATTCTATACAATGAAATTGAATCGTTCGCTTGTTATTTCCCTGGTTTTGACCATTTTTCTAAGTGCTGTGTATCGTGCCATGCCGAATAGACCCTGGGGTTTTGCGCCTCAGTTTGCGATCGCGCTTTTTGCCGGAGCTATTTTTGTAAAAGATAAGAAATGGGCTTTTGCATTACCATTGGTTTCTATGTTTATCTCTGATCTTCTTTATCAATTTTTATACAATAAGGGGTTGACTGAAATCCCGGGCTTTTATAAAGGACAGTGGGTGAATTATTTATTGTTCACGAGCTTGACAATTTTTGGTTTTATGGTACATAGCCAGAAACCTTTACAGGTATTGGGGGCTTCGATTGCTACACCTACCACTTTCTTTTTGATTTCTAACTTTATGGTTTGGGCCGGTGGCGGTGGATTGAAACGTCCGAAGACTTTTGAAGGTTTGATGATGTGTTATAATGATGCACTCCCTTTTTATGCGAATAGCTTGATGGCTACAGCTATTTTTTCTGCAATCCTTTTTGGTGGTTATTATTTTCTGAATCAATCTATTGCTAAGAAAAATATTTCTTTATAAAAAGAAACATATTGATAAAAAAAATCCGCAGCAAACACTGCGGATTTTTTTATGCATGTAGGATAAGCTCCGAAAAATAATACTGTTCGTGCTGTAATGCTTGTTTGACTTCGATTTTAAGTGGGTGTTTGAATAGTGGACAATCATACACCAGCGTATGAAACTCCCCATTTTCACCACAAGCATCTACACCCAACGCTTCTAATTCATCAATCAATGCAGGTGTCAAAGTTTTACCAATAAAAGAAGCTCCCATCACAGTATTACAACTCACGATCATGGTTTGAATACCACTATCTAACATTTGCATCACTAAAGATCTGCGATCTTGCTGCCATAAGGGAAGAACAGCAGTGAGTTCAGCGCTGTTGCATACTTTTTCTTCCCAGTCGCGATGTGCCTGTAGGTCAATATCTCCAAACACAGCATGCGTTACTGCATAAGTTTCTCTGAGTTGCTGTAGTGCAGCAGTAAAATGTTGTTCATATTCCTGCCAACTACTGCTGACCAAATAAATGGGTAATTCTGCAGCTGCTGATTGTGCTTTTAATATTGATTCAGGAATACCATGACTTCTGGAAATTTTACCCGTTTCATTCATGACATTGAGCAATACTGCAGGCTGATAGCTCTGCTCGATGGCTTTCATCAGTGCAAAGCAACTATCTTTTCCGCCACTCCAAGAACTGAGACAATTGTTCAATTTGAAAATTTGAGGATTTGATCCGCCTTAGGCGGATTGAAAATGATCAATAGTGTATAGGAAAAAACGTTCTTTATTCTAACGAATTTTCAAACACGTCATCTACCAAAAGATTTGTTCCATCTGCAGCAGTAGTGGCTAGTTCGTCACATCGATTATTCCATGGATTATTGGCATGTCCTTTTACCCAAACAAACCGTACTTGAAAATGATTGGCAATGGCTTTATAACGCAACCAAAGATCTTTATTCTTTTTGCCGCCTTTGAAATCTGTCCGTATCCAATTATCCAGCCATTTTTTTTCTATCGTATTCACGATGTACTGACTGTCTGTATAAATAGTGACAGCTATATTTCTTTTAGTCAATGACTCCAATGCCACAATCACTGCCATCAATTCCATGCGGTTATTCGTTGTGTGTCGATATCCCGCTGAGATTTCTTTTCTTTTATCTCCCCACATTAAAATAATACCATAGCCTCCCGGTCCCGGATTGCCCCTGGCCGAACCATCTGTATAAATAATGAGTTGATGTCCGTTTGATGTACTCATGCTAATTTGTATGCACCTTTCATGTATAAAACAGCTTTACCGGCAATCGTCACTCGATCTCCCTGAATACCACACCAAAGATCACCATGACGTTTGGACAACTGTTCTGCTTTCATGGATGTTTTACCCAAAGCTTTTGCCCAATATGGAATCAATGTAGCATGTGCTGAACCTGTTACAGGGTCTTCTCCAATCACAGAATTGGGGACGAAGAATCGAGACACAAAATCAGCAGAATTTCCTTTAGCAGTAATGATAACACCCAATGTTTCCACTTGATTCAATTGCACAAAATCTGGAATTACTTTTTCGATTTCTTCCTGAGATTCGTAAATCAAAAAATAATCGCGTGAACGTAGTACTTGTTTGGGCTGAATGCTAAATCCTTCTAACAGATGTGCCGGTATTTCACAAGCAACAGGCATACGGGCCGGAAAATTCATTTCCATCAGGTCTCCGTTCTTAGTAACCGTTAGTAATCCACTTTTGCTATGAAAACGAATGCTGTCTTGTGAATAGCCAAGTTCATGAAACAGAACATACGCTGTAGCCAGGGTAGGGTGACCCGCCAGATCGATCTCTAATTCAGGTGTAAACCAGCGGATATCATAATCTCCATCAGGTCTCTGCACAAAAAATGCAGTTTCTGAAAGATTATTTTCATTGGCTAACTGTTGCATGGTGGCGGTAGGAAGCCATTCTGTAAGCGGACAAACTGCTGCAGGATTACCTCCAAATACATGGTCTGTAAAAGCATCAACAGTATAAATCGGGTAAGTCATGGTATAATGATTGAACCGCAAAGTAAATTCATTCAGCTATATCACGACTTACCATTAGCATAATTTCAGGATTGTTTATACTTGAAACACGCCGGTACGAAAAGTATCCATATCCGGGTTATGATTAGCAGCATGCAATCCTTCTGCAATTACTTTTCTTGTTTCTGTTGGATCAATGATACCATCTACCCAAAGTCTGGCAGCAGCATAGTAGGGTGTGGTTTGTCTTTCGTATCGTCCTTTGATCTCTTTTAATAAAGCCTGTTCTTGTTCTTTATCTACTTCTTTGCCTTGTGATTTCATGGAAGCCACTTGTATTTGCGCCAAAGTTTTAGCCGCTTGTTCTCCACCCATCACGGCAATCTTTGCAGATGGCCATGCATAAATAAAACGAGGATCATAAGCTTTACCACACATGGCATAGTTACCTGCGCCATAACTATTACCTACAATAACAGTGATTTTGGGAACTACTGAATTCGCTACTGCATTCACGAGTTTAGCACCATCTTTAATGATGCCACTATGTTCGCTTCTACTGCCTACCATAAAACCGGTTACATCTTGCAAGAATACCAGTGGAATTTTTTTCTGATTACAATTCAAGATAAATCTTGCAGCTTTATCAGCACTGTCATTATAAATGACACCACCAATCTGCATTTCACCTTTTTTGTTTTTACAGATCAGACGCTGGTTCGCCACTATGCCAACAGCCCATCCTTCAATACGAGCATATCCACAGAGAATGGTTTTACCATAATCCTGCTTGAACTGGTCAAACTCACTATTATCCACCATTCGCTCAATGATATCCAACATATCATAAGGCTTCAGATTGCCTTCGGGAATAATGCCATACAATTCTTTCGGATCTTTTTTGGGTACTATGGGTTGAATCCTGTCGAATCCTGCGTTTCCTGAAGCACCCAATTTGTTCATGATCTTTTTGATGTGATCCAGACAATCCTTTTCGGTTTTAAACTTGTAATCTGCAATACCACTGATCTCAGTGTGGGTAGCAGCTCCCCCCAATGTTTCATTGTCAATGTCTTCACCGATGGCAGCTTTCACCAAATAAGCACCTGCCAGAAAAATACTGCCATTGCCTTCCACCATTAAGGTTTCATCACTCATAATCGGCAAATAAGCACCGCCTGCTACACAAGCACCCATGACAGCAGCTATTTGTGTGATGCCCATGGCACTCATTCTTGCATTGTTCCTGAAAATGCGTCCGAAATGTTCTTTATCGGGAAAGATTTCATCTTGCATCGGTAAGAATACGCCGGCACTATCCACCAAATAAATAATGGGCAACCTATTCTCCATCGCTATCTCTTGCATTCTTAAATTCTTCTTTCCGGTAATCGGAAACCAAGCACCCGCTTTCACCGTTTGATCATTGGCTACAATAACAGCCTGACGACCACTCACATAGCCTATTCCGGCGACTGTTCCGGCAGATGGACAACCACCTTCTGCTTCATACATATCAAAACCGGCAAAACCGCCAATTTCTACAAAGGGTTTATCTCGGTCACACAAATATTCAATCCGCTCTCTTGCGGTAAGCTTATTGCGTTCTCTTTGTTTTTCGATTGATTTCTTTCCACCGCCCAGTTTGATCTTTTCGAAATATTGCTCCACTTCACTGAGCATGAGTTTCATCCAGTCTTCGTTACGGTTAAATGCCATGTCTGTCATACGAACAATTGTTAGTTTTGCAAAGATAGGGGGGTATCGATCATTTGTGAGATAAAATTATGATTTGAAAAATGTGCAAGAACTTATTGGCTATGAGCTATGAGCCATGAGCTGCGAGCTTTGGATATTATTAATTGTAGGTATGCTCCTGCTCATTTTTAAACAATACCGATGGTGAATGAGTTTTAGTTTTTACACGAGTAAAAAATGCCTTAGATTCTCAAAAGGCTATTTAACCCCTCAAATTTAACTTATAAAAGCTCGCAGCTCATGGCTCATAGCTCGGAGCTAGTTTTATCGGAAAGTAATAATTTCAAAATTGTCTTTTGATCAAATATTGCCCTATTCTGGCATGCGTCCATTTTTTACTTTATTTTTAGAACATGTCATATGATTACATCATCATAGGTGCCGGATCAGCAGGTTGTGTATTGGCCCATCGCTTATCAGAAGGTGGACATCATAAAGTTTTATTGTTAGAAGCTGGAGGATCGGATAAGAAACTAGAAATTCATATTCCCGGTGCATATACACAACTGAATCGATCAGATGCCGATTGGGCTTTTTGGACAACCCCACAAAAGCATATTGATCATCGACGTCTTTTTATTCCCAGAGGGAAAACGTTAGGCGGTAGTAGCTCTACCAATGCCATGGCGTATGTTAGAGGCAATCGGGCTGATTTTGATGAATGGGCTTCTTTAGGAAACACCGGCTGGGATTTCGCATCGGTATTACCCTATTTTAAGAAGTCTGAACACAATGAAAATTATGGAGGCGAATATCATGGATGGGATGGGCCTTTGAACGTTACGCATTCTATGCAGCCACATCCTTTGGGGGAAGTGTTTGTAGAAGCTTGTGAAGAAATAGGTATAGCTTATAATGACATTCATAATTATCTATTGATAATCAAGCAACTTGAAGATTGA
>JAAXIF010000048.1 GCA_012270485.1 Sphingobacteriales bacterium
ATGCCCAATGGTTATTAGATAACAAAAAAGGTCAACCTTTTTTATGTAATTGACACTCATTCCTTATTCCTTATTCCTCTGTTTCTTTCAGCGCCTTGATCAAATCCAACGCTTCCGCTACCACATCACACATAATCGTGATCAGTGAGCCGGGTTTAGCAGTGTTATAGGCGTGCATGATGGCCTCTTTTTCATTATAAATAATGGTCAGCGGGATGTCTTTCCCCTTGGTATCATTGATGCCTTCTACCAGCAGGTTTACAATTTCTTCCGCTGTTCTACCCCTCAGATTTTTATCCTGCCGGATGATGATCTCATCAAAACTACGTCCGGAAATGCGTCCCAATTCCCTGATATCTTCATCCCTCCGGTCGCCGGTACCACTGATAATACCCACTTTGGGTGAACCATCCATTTTTCCCACAAAATCACAAAGCAGTTCCAGTCCGGCCGGATTATGGGCAAAATCCACCAGAAACTTAAAATGTTTGAATTCAAACATGTTCAGTCTACCCGGGGTTTGTGAAGGAGATGGAACAAATGTGGTAAGGGCAGTTCGAATATCTTCTATACTGATGTCTTTAAAAAGATAGGTTGCCAAAACTGCCGGAAGGGTGTTCATAATATTGTGTACCGCTTTTCCGCCATAGGTAATAGGGATCTCACTCACTTTAATTACTCGAATCTTCCAAGTGCCTTTGAGGATAGATACATATCCATTTTCAAAGACCACTGCATATCCGCCTTTATTACAATGTTCCTGAATGCGCGGATTCATCTCATCCATGCTGAAATAAGCTACATTACAACTGAGTCCCTTGTGCATATTGTACACCAGATCATCATCTGCGTTCAAAATCGCAAAACCATGATTGAAAGTGGTTTCAGGTATCACGGCTTTTACGCGAGCCATTTGTTCCAATGAGTCAATTCCACCAAGACCAAGATGGTCGGCAGTTACATTCGTAACAATACTAACGTTACAGTTTTGGAATGCCAAACCGGCTTTCAATAAACCACCGCGAGCGCATTCCAGTACTGCAAAATCAATCGTAGGATCTCTTAATACAAATTGTGCACTTAATGGTCCCGTACAATCACCTTTCATCATCAATTGGTTCTGTATATATACACCATCACTGGTGGTATAACCCACTTTTCGTCCGGCTGTTTTACAGATATGTGCGGTGAGTCGGGTAGTGGTGGTTTTACCATTGGTGCCTGTAACAGCAATAATCGGGATACGACCATCAGAACCTTTGGGGAATAACATATTGATCACCGGCTCCGCCACATTTCGTGGCAAACCTTCTGCAGGTTCAATGTGCATACGGAAGCCGGGAGCTGCATTGACTTCCAAAACAGCACCTCCATTTTCATAAATAGGTGCACGCAAATCAGGCGCCATGATATCAATGCCGCAGATATCCAGTCCTATGATCTTGGCGATTCTTTCTGCCAGAAAAATATTTACCGGATGCACTTCATCCGTTACATCCGTTGAAGTGCCACCGGTACTCAGGTTGGCGGTTGGTTTCAGTAATACCAATTCATCTTTTGGTGGTATGGTTTCTAAAGTATAGCCCTTTTCATCCAGCATTTTTTGTGTGAACTGATCGATGGTGATCTGTGTCAATACTTTCTCATGTCCATACCCTCGGCGCGGATCTTTATTGGTTTCATCAATCAACCACTGAATCGTATGTACACCATCTCCAATGACGGATGCAGGTGTTCTGAGTGCCGCACAAACAAATTTGTAGTTGATCACCAATACTCGAAAATCGACTCCGGTGATAAATTTTTCTACAATAACAGATCTGCTGTATTGCTTAGCAGCTTCAAATGCCCTGAGTGCCTGCTCCCAGTTGGTAATATTGGTCGTATTACCTTTTCCATGATTGCCGTCAATCGGTTTGATCACCAATGGATAGCCAAATTTGGCAACAGCTTCTTCCAGTCCAACTTCAGTTCTAATGACGGTGCCTTTAGGTACAGGTATTTCAGCAGCTTCCAGTAAATTTTTGGTTTCCTCTTTATCACAGGCAATATCCACGGCAATATTGGAAGTAGTACTGGCAATGGTGGCTCTGATTCTTTTCTGATGAACACCATATCCCAATTGTACAAGACTCTGTTTGTTCAATCGGATATAAGGAATACCACGTTTAGCGGCTTCTTCCACAATACATCCTGTTGAAGGTCCTAAACGCGTGTCTTCTCGAATTTCACGTAAACGTTGGATATCTTCCGACAGATCATAACTGCTTGCATCCACCAATGACTGCGCAATACGAACAGATGCTTTGGCGGCATACACACCGGCATCTTCTTCCATGTAATTAAAGACTACATAGTATTCACCTTCTTTACCGGTGCCCCTTGTTCTCCCAAATCCACAATTCATACCTGCCAATGTTTGTAATTCAAGCGCAATATGCTCTATGACATGACCCATCCAAGTGCCTTCATCCACTCGCTGAAAAAATCCACCGGGTTTGCCAACACTGCAGCGATGCGAGTACATGGAAGGAAAAAGTTTTTTGAGGCGTTCACGAAAGCCTTCAATGGTATTGGTGGGTCTTTGCTCCAGTTCTTCCAGATCTAATTTCATCTGAATGAGTTTGGGGCGACGAACACTCCAATAATTGGGTCCACGTAGTATTTTGATCTCTTCAATTTTCATACAGTAGGTTTGGTTGCTTATTTATTCACAGAAAATGCCCATTAGGGAGGATGATGAATATAGTACATTTTTGCATAAGCCTTAGCCGATGAAATCACTTATTTTTGTTTGGAAAGAATTTCTACTGAATGCGTATTCCGAAGGGTAAACTGATCGCTATAGGCGGAGCTGAAGACAAAGGAACTGATCTTGAAAAAGGGGAGTTTCTCCGTAATAATCTTAATTTTTTTGAATTAGGTATTCTGCGTCGTATCGTGGAAGAAATAGGAGGTGTTCACTCTCGCATTGAAGTGGTCACCACGGCTTCTACCATACCATATGAAGTGGGAGAGAACTATCTGAATGCTTTTGGAAAAATTGGTTGTACCGATATCGGACTCTTACACATTCGCAATCGCGAAGATGCCATGCGTGCTGATTATGTAGAACGTATCCGTACATGCGCCGGTGTCATGTTCAGTGGAGGCAATCAACTCAGACTCTCCGCTATTTTTGGCGGAACTGTTTTTTTGAAGACCATCCATGAAAGATATCAGTCTGAAAGTTTTGTGATTGCTGGTACTTCTGCCGGTGCCATGGCCATGAGCAATACCATGATCTATGAAGGCAATGCCACACGCGCTCATTTGAAAGGAGAAGTAAAGATCACTACCGGGTTGGCATTTATGGACAATGTCATCTTCGATTCTCACTTTGAAAAACGCGGACGTTTTGCAAGATTGGCACAAGCTGTAGCTGCCAATCCATCTTGTATTGGAATTGGATTGGGAGAAGATACCGGCATGCTCATCACAGAAGGCAACCGAATGGAAGCCATCGGTAGTGGACCTGTGATCATTGTGGATGGACATGATATTCGTCACAGCAATATGGCCGATATCCCCGAAGGAAACCCCATCACCATTGAAAACCTCAAAGTACATTTCTGCGCCAAAGGAAATGGATACCTGGTAGAAGAAAGAACCTTCGTAGAACAAATGGGGACTAGCACTACGCCTGTTATGACAGATGTGTATTAGGGGCTTTTAGTCCATGGTCCATAGTCCATAGCGTATAGCATATAGATCATGGCAGATGGGATGTTTGTATAAAAGCTAATAAAGATGTTGACACCCGATAACCTGATTACCTGATCATCCGATAACCCGATCACCCCATGAACAAACTCATTCTCTTCACTTTATTCATCGCTGCAATGTTTCTATTGTCTGCTTATCGTTCTGATCGCAAAAAGAAGATTGTATTTTTTGGTGATTCTATTACAGAGTTGGGGGTGAAGTCGAACGGATATATTCGCGTCTTGGAAGAGATGATTCGTAATGAAGATAAATCTACCCAGTATGAGTTGGTTGGTAAAGGAATCAGTGGTAATAAAGTGTACGATTTGTTTTTACGAATGGAGGAAGATGTATTGAAATTGCAGCCACATATTGTAGTCATCTATATTGGTGTGAATGATATATGGCACAAGAGTATGATGGGAACGGGTACTGATTATGATAAGTTCGGGAAATTCTATCAAGCCATTGTAGATAAAATGAAAGCTTCAGGTATTCAGGTGATTTTATGTACACCGGCAGTGATCGGTGAAAGATATGATGGTACCAATCAGCAAGATGGAGAACTCAATCATTACAGCAACTGGATCAGGAACTATGCAGCAGACAATCATTTACCACTGGTTGATCTGCGTGCAGCTTTTTTAAATTATAGTAAGACCCATAACCCAAATAACCAAGATTCAAGAATACTCACCTATGATCGCGTGCATTTGAATGATGCAGGAAATAAATTGGTAGCAGAGCAGATGTGGGAGAAGATAAAAACGATCAAATAATCCGTCCATATTTTATCTAAACTAAGCTCATGAAACGTTTCATTTTTTATTGCTTGATGGCGTTGAGTCTAATGATGTTTGCATGTTCCAATAAAACATCAACACCCGTACTTACCCCTCATGAAGGATTTGTACAAGTAAAAGGTGGAAAAATATGGTATCGTGTTTGGGGTACTGGTGAAGGGGTTCCGATTGTGATGATACATGGTGGTCCGGGTTTCACCAGTTATTACCTCACACCATTGGCTGATTCTTTATCGAAAGAGCGAACTGTAATCGTTTTTGATCAATTGGGTTGTGGACGCTCTGATCAACTAACTGACACCAGCTTGATGAATATGCAAGCGCATGTTGACCAAGTATCTGCTTTATTGAAGGCATTGAAGATCGAAACTTTTGATCTTTATGGACATTCATTCGGTACCATGTTGGCAACGGACTTTTATTTACAGCACCCTGAAAATATTCGATCCATCGTATTAGCAAGTCCATGTTTACGCGTTGCCAATTGGATATCAGATGCAGATACATTGATGATGCAATTGCCTCCCAATGTGGCTACTGTTTTGCAAAATTTCCGAAAAGGAGACAAACAAGATTCTTTGGAATTGGCCAATGCGCTCACACTGTATTATAACAGTTTTTACAATCGTAAACAGCCATTATCACCTTATGTCGATAGTTCTTTGCGATTACAGTCCTTACAAGTGTATCGGCATATGTGGGGACCTGAAGAGTTTGTTGCAAACGGAAATCTGAAAGATTATAATCGTATGCCCGATTTGTCAACAATTAAAGTGCCGGTACTATTCACAACAGGACAATATGATGCTGCTCGCCCATCGACTGTGAAAAGTTACCAGCAATTGGTGAAAGGGGCTGTATTTGAAGAGATACCTGATGCCGGACATTCTACCATGACAGATCATATTGAAGCAGATCTGAAAGTATTAAGAGCTTTTTGGAAAAAATTATAAACTAAATAAAGACACTGCTGTGTAAAGAAATGAATGCAGCTTTAGGTTTTCAAATATTTTGATTGTGATGGGACGCAGATTTTTATGATCAGTTATGATTCATCATAATAAATCATAAAAATCTGCGTCCCATCATACTACACCACTTTCACCAAAAAGTAATTCTTTTTCCCTTTTTGAATCAATAAGTATTTATTCTGTAGAAGGTCGGAACTTGTGAGTGTTGTTTTTTCTGTAGCTATTTTTTCTTTATTCAAACCTACGCCACCGGATTGCCACATCTTACGTGCTTCGCCTTTGCTGGGGAAGATATTCGTTTCAGCTAAGAAGCTAACCAGATCATAGCCGGCTTCTAATTGTGTTTTGTTGATCTCAACTGTAGGAACACCCTCCATTACTTGTAATAATTGTTCTTCACTCAAGCTTTGTAAAACTTCTGTTGTGGCATTACCAAAAAGAATTTCAGAAGCTTTCACCGCAAAATCATAATCCGCTTTGCTGTGTACAAAACAAGTTAGCTCTTCCGCCAATTTTTTCTGGAGTGCGCGTTGATGAGGAGCGGCATCATGGGCACTGATAAGTGCCTCAATTTCTGCAACAGGTAATAGGGTGAATATTTTGATCCAGGTTTTAGCATCATCATCGCTGGCATTCAGCCAGAACTGATAAAACTGGTATGGGGAAGTTTTTTTAGGATCCAACCATACATTTCCTTTTTCTGTTTTACCAAATTTACCACCGTCTGCTTTGCGTATCAGCGGACAAGTAAAAGCAAATGCTTCACCTCCTGCTTTTCTGCGAATGAGTTCGGTTCCAGTGGTAATATTTCCCCACTGATCGCTTCCGCCCATTTGAAGTTTGCAGTTTTTATTTTGATAGAGCCAATAGAAATCATACCCTTGAATTAATTGGTAAGTGAATTCAGTAAAACTCATTCCTGTATCACCTTCCAATCTTTTCTTCACACTGTCTTTCGCCATCATGTAGTTAACAGTGATATGTTTTCCGGCATCACGTATAAAATTCAAGAAGCTAATTCCCTTAAACCAGTCATAGTTATTCAGCATTTCAGCTGCATTGGCTTTAGCTGGGTCAAAATCCAGAAATTTTTCCAATTGTCTGCGAACCCCCTCCTGATTAAAAGCCAATATTTCTTCGCTCAATAGATTTCTTTCTTCACTTTTACCCGTAGGGTCACCAATCATACCGGTAGCACCTCCAACTAAGGCCATGGGTTTATGTCCGGCACGTTGTAAATGAACCAATAATAAAATAGGAACCAAACTGCCAATATGTAAACTATCTGATGTTGGGTCAAAGCCAATATATCCGGAAACCATTTCCTTATTCAATAATTCCTCAGTGCCGGGCATAATATCCTGAATCATACCTCTCCAGCGCAGTTCCTCAATTAATGTCATCTTATGTTGATTTGCGGCAAAAATAGTGAGTAGTGAGTTGTGAGTAGTGAGTTTTTTGTTGGTGGGTGCTGGGTACTAGGTACTGGGCGATAATTTGTGGGCTAAAAATTTTATACTAGCACCTAGCACCTTGTACCTAGTACCCAACACCCATTCCTCATTATCTTTGCTCCATGCGAAAAGTAGGAGAAGGTACCCGTACCTTGAATTTTGTGATCGATACTTTATTGATTTTATTTTTGGCTATCGGCTTTAATAAAGGCTGGACATTCTACGTTCGTTACTGGGGTTATCCTTATTTGAACTTTGGTTGGATCTTTTTTGGGGTATTGTTTCTTTACTACAGTTTTTTTGAGATCATATTTCAAAGGAGTCCGGCCAAATGGCTGAGTTACTCTAAAGTGGTCAATCAAGAAGGTAAAAGAGCCGCTTTCTGGCGAATACTGATACGCAGTCTGGCAAGAATTACCGTGATCGATCTTTTTTTCATTCCTATTATAGGTAAACCACTGCACGATTGGGTGAGTGGGACGGAAGTAGTGAGTAGTGAATAGGTGCAAGGTGCTAGGTATTAATTAACCCAAGTTGCTAGTTAGGTATATATAAAATAAGTGAGCCCTCAAAAT
>JAAXIF010000070.1 GCA_012270485.1 Sphingobacteriales bacterium
GCACCTAGCACCTAGCACCTAGCACCTAGCACCTAGCACCTAGCACCTAGCACCTCTTCGCAAACTCCAACATCTCAGGCATCGACCTAAGTAATGTCACACCAGGAATATCGAGTGTAACTTCTTTGGTAAGTGGTCCGGACATGATAATTTCCTGCTGGCTGAATTTTTGTTTGAGTTGTTTCAATAAATCATCCATGGGTTGTTCATACAAATGGGTGATGGCATGAAAATAGAGGTACTTTGGATTTTTCAATTTTACATAGATATCAATATCATCAAAGGGAACATCTACACCCATGTAAATACATTTTTTTCCGCTTGCTTTCATCAAATAATGATTCAACAACAAAGGAATTTCATGTTGTTCACCCTCAGGGGTAAAAAGTACATATGTACCTGAACTAGGAGATGGCTTTGTTTTTAAAGCATCCAGAGCCGAAATGATCTTTCTTTTGATGATATTGCTGGCAAAATGCTCTTGGGCAGGAATGACATGATCTGTTAACCATAATAATCCGATTCTTTCCAAGAAAGCATACATCACATCAATGATGGTGACTTCCAGTCCAAACTGCTTGAGTGCCTGTTCGAATAGTTCTTCAAAACGTTCTTCATCAAAATCGATAGAAGCTTCAATCAGGCGATGAATATAAGCATCTGCATTTTGTTTGCCTATATATTGCTCCATGGCCATCGACCGGATGGAAGAAGCCGGTAATTGGGCAATCTTAGAGATTTTAACACCATTATGGTACAATTGCGAAATGCGCAGGATATGCTTTAGGTCTTCATTATCGTAGTAGCGGTGCTTACTTTCTTTCCTTTTAGGAATGAACAATTGATACCGTTGTTCCCAAATGCGTAGGGTATGGGCTTTAATACCGCTCAGATTCTCAATGTCCTTGATCGTAAAATGATTCATGAATAAAATTTGGAGGTCTGACAACGCTCAATCGTATAAAAATACAGCATTCGGAAAGAATTCGTCCGTTTTAGCAAAAGTTTTAATCTGATTGCTTCAGTATCTGTCTGAAAAGGATATTTTTGTTTCTAGCAAAAAATTAAATATGGGCTTAACGCTATTCATTGTTGGAATTATTGGCTGGCATCTGGGAATGTGGGGGATGTTTAAAAAAGCAGGAATTGAACCATGGAAAGCACTGGTTCCGTTTTATAACACCTGGCTGATCGTAGAAAAATGTCATATCCGTAAATACTGGTTTTGGTTGCAATTGATTCCTATTGCCGGACAATTCATCAGTATTTGGATTACGATCATTTTTGTGATGCATTTCAAACGATTTAATCTGGTTCATCATACGGCTACCGTATTATTACCTTTTATTTATTTTCCATACCTCGGTTTTTCCAAAGAAGAAAAATGGTACGGAGAGGAGGCTTTCAAATCGTATAAGAAACCAGGTTCAAGAGAGTGGGTAGATGCAGGTGTATTTGCAGTAGTGGCAGCCACAATCATCCGAACCTTTGTTTTCGAAGCTTATGTGATTCCTACAGAAAGTATGGAGAAAACTTTATTGGTGAATGATTTTCTCTTCGTGAATAAAATGAGTTATGGCGCAAGGATCCCGCAAACACCGTTGTCATTTCCTTTTGTACACAATACCATGCCTTTTTCGCAAACCACACCATCTTATTTAAAGTGGATTCAAATACCCTATAAAAGATTACCGGCATTTACTGAAGTAAAAAGAAATGATGTAGTCGTCTTCAACTTTCCGGCAGGAGATACCATCATCAATAGACCTGAGTATGGCAGTAAGGTAACTTATTATGACGTATTGCGATTTACCTTCAAAGGCAATAGACAAGAACTATTCGCAAGTCCTGAGTTTCCGATCATCGTTCACCCCATGGATAAAACAGATAACTATATCAAACGTTGTGTGGGTGTTGGTGGAGATGTGTTGCATATTCGTAACGGACAATTATATGTGAATGGAGAACCTGCCATGGTACCCGGTGGTTCTCAAACTGAACATATTGTTGTCACCAACAAACAACCTTACGATCCTGATTTCTTAAAAGAAGAATTGGGAATTGATTTGGATGATACCAAGCAACAACTGGAAATGTTTAGTGATAGTAGCTTTAAATTCAACCTAACACCTGAAGAGTTGACAAAACTCAGAAAGCTGCCGAATTACGTATCCGATTCTCCTTATACCGAGAATTATATCGGTGTAACCTTCCCTGCAGATGAAGCCAATTATCCATGGAGTATTGATAACTATGGTCCTATTCGGATACCTGCAAAAGGAGATACATTAAGACTAACACAACAAAATATCTCTCTGTACAGAAGATTAATTGCTACTTATGAAGGCAATACACTCGAAGAGAGAGATGGACAGTTTATCATCAATGGAAAGAATACGAATACTTATATCACCAAATACAACTACTACTGGATGATGGGAGATAATCGTCATCGCAGTCAGGATAGTCGTTACTGGGGCTTTGTTCCCGAAACGCATATTGTAGGAAAAGCATCCCTCATCTGGTTTAGCTGGGATAAAGGTCCGAGATGGAAGAGATTGATGAAAAGCATTAAGTAATTGGCGCCGCAAGCTACAAGCCACAAGCATTTTTTTCTTGCAGCTTGTAGCGTGCAGCTTGAAGCTCCAACCGTTTTAACGATTTAATAATTCATTTTTTTCGTAACTTACATCACCGAAAGGGTCCTCATGGCGCAAGCTTTGAGGACTTTTTTGTCTAAAAGCGTTTTTTATGAATCATCAACAGTACAAACTAGAGTATGAAGTATATGCTGATGCAAGTGCGTTGAAGCAGGAAGATGCATCATTGTTGGATCAAGCGAGAAAAGTAACCGATCAAGCTTATGCGCCTTATTCTGCATTTAAAGTAGGCGCTGTGGCGAAATTGGCGAATGGGGCATTGGTGATAGGTACCAATCAGGAAAATGCCAGTTTCCCCGTGGGTATTTGTGCGGAGAGGGTCTTACTATCTGCTGCAGCTACTTTACATCCCGGAGTCGCCATTGAATCCATCGCTATTAGCTATAACAATACCAAAGGAAACAGCAATCACCCCGTTTCACCTTGTGGTGTTTGTAGACAAAGTTTATTGGAATATGAGATAAGAGTGAAAAATCCAATCAGACTCATCCTCTCTGGCTTAGAAGGAAATGTCTATGTGATCCCCCAAGCAGGAAGTTTATTGCCCCTGAGTTTTACCAGCGAGGATATGAAGTAGGGGGCGTATGGTCCATGGTCGATAGTCCATAGTCCATGGAAAGAAGCTTACTATTCTATATGATCTGTCAACTATCAACTGTCTACCGCCCGATTACCCGATCACCTGATAACCCGATCACCCAATCACCCAAATCAAAACAAAGTCTGCACCCCATGCGTAATCTTAAACTCATGTTGCAGTAACCATTTCTTACGCCACATACCTCCTGAATAACCAATGAGTGAGCGATCGCTGCCAATAACGCGGTGACAGGGTACGATGATCGCAATATTATTTCTTCCATTGGCACTGGCAGCCGCTCTGATGACTTTAGGATCACCGAGGCGCTTGGCCATGTCCATATAACTGATTGTTTTGCCATAAGGTATTTCTGTCAATTCACTCCATACCCTTTTTTGAAATTCAGTACCCTCTTGATGAATCGGAACGGTAAATTGTTTTCTGCTGCCGTGAAAAAATTCGATCAACTCTTCTGTGCATTGATGCATGATCTCGCTGATACCGGGTTCACCGTAGGTTAATTGATCCGGATTATCTACAAAACTTAACTCACCGATGTATTGATCAGTACCTCCAATCTTGAGTAAGCCTACCGGACTTTCATAATACGTATAATAGAGTTCACTCATGGTAAGGCAGTTTAATAAAGAGGAATCGGTACAACAATATACAAATCCTTTTGTAATAGCGGTTTAACCGATCAGTTGACCATTATCCACTTTGCGTTCCGGTTGCAGTAATACCACCTGATTTTGATGATCATACACACCCAGTACCAAACACTCGCTGAAAAAGTTGGCGATTTGTTTGGGTGGGAAATTCACCACTGCAATGATTTGTTTGCCTACAAGTTCTGATGCTGAATAATGATGTGTAATCTGCGCCGAAGATTGCTTGATACCTAAAGGACCAAAGTCGATCTTCAATTGATAGGCAGGCTTTTTAGCTTTAGGAAAATCAGTAACTTCAAGGATTGTTCCGCTGCGGATCTCAATTTTTTCAAAATCAGCCCAACTGATCATGCGATAATATTTATTTCAAATCTAAAAAATAATCACCATGAAACGTCAAGCAACTGCCGTGTGGAATGGCTCAGGAAAAGAAGGTAACGGTCATTTAACCACACAAAGCACCACATTAAACCAAACACAATATTCTTTCAACTCAAGATTTGCAGAAGGGGTAGGCACCAATCCGGAAGAACTCATGGCAGCAGCCCATGCCGGTTGTTTTACCATGAAGTTAAGTTTTGTATTGGGCGCAGCAGGCTTTACACCCGAATCACTCGAAACAAAATGCACCATCACTTTGGAAGATGGAGTGATCACTTCTTCCCATTTACAACTCACCGCCAAAGTGCCCGGCATATCACCAGAAAAATTTCAAGAATGCGCCGCCGACGCCAAAGCCAATTGCCCTGTGAGTAAAGCGTATAATATGGCTATTAGTTTGGAAGCGGTGTTGGGGTAAGGGAGATTGGGTTATCAGGTTATCAGGTTATCAGGTTATCAGGTAATCGGGTAATCGGGGAAAAATAGTTGTAAGCACAATAAGGCATTTCACAAGTCAGTTTTCACCTGATAACCTGATAACCTGATAACCTGATAACCTGATAACCTGATAACCCTACTCCTCCAACAACCCCGCCAACTGCATCAATTCCGCATGCTTATAAGCATTCACCGGACTGTCAAAACATTTGGCAAGTTCTTCCAATAATTGTTGAATGAGACGTTTGTCTGATTGTGGTTTGAAATAAGAAGCAACAGGAGGTACAGATATTCTCTTGAAATAACTCTCGATATCTGCATGTGAAAAAGCTTGTCCGGTCGTCGCATCTACATAGAAATGTATTTTTTCTTGTGGATGTCCGGGATGCAAAATAGGATCAAAGTCGGAGTGAAAAAATGCAATGATGCATTGTTTTGGAATATTGATGATCCTAGCATTGATATCTAATTGATCACACAAAATTTGATAGATCAATCCATTGGAAAGTGTATTCCCTTTTTTGCTTTCCAATACTTTATGTAAAAAGAATTCATCCGGTTTTTCATAATTGATCTCGGAACCTTTCAGATTACAGTAATTGTATAAGATGCTAGAGAGTACATTGGCTTGTTCCAGTGGTGTGAGAAAACTATTCAACTCCAACCAGATATTTCTTCTGATTTTTTCGATCTCTTCTAAAACAGGACTGGTTTGTAAATCGGGATACTGAAATTTAGATACCAGTAAAGCACCAAATAAAAGGTCATGATAGGCACTGTTCTTCCATGCTGTAAAATCATTGCACAGATCTGTGAAATGAAGTTTATGAATGATCATTTCAATCCTTTCCTGAACATCTTCACTGGGTGTGGTTTCCCATAAATGTTCCAGGTTGGGGATAATACCCTTGCCGTATTCAACGATTTTCTCAGAGATGGTAGAGTAGACTTCCTCATCGGGGTCGTCTATTAAGGTAAATAATGCGTGTATTTCCTTTGTTTCCTGCATAGCTATGGTACTATTCCTATCCTTTATACTATCAAACTAAATTAAAATCCTTGTATTTGTCAATAACAAGTTATTCAGTACCTGTGGAAATGTCAGTCTTTTGTAGAATAATATTGACGCAGTTTCGTCGTTGAATGCCACAGTTTCGTAAAAAACAGGTTTTAACAGTGAAGTGTAAGATAATTAGTGTTATTTTGTTGATTATCATTTTTTAGTATTCACATGTCACAGGTCACCACCCCCAAGTTTCCCTCGGTTAAACAATCGCTTCACACAGAATTAAAGAAAAGAGTTCAGCAGTATTTTGATGAAAGAGGTATTCCGGCTACCGGAACTCCCAAGCTTTTTACAAAAGCCATCATCATGGTCATTGCGTTTATTCTGGTGTATTTACATCTAACTTTAATGACACCTGTTTGGTACCTCGCGGTACTTGAGTGTATCATATTAGGTGGACTCGTAGCCGCTATCGGATTCAACGTCATGCATGATGGAAGTCATGGTAGTTTTAGCACCAACAAATGGATGAACCGCATTGCGGCTTCGTCAATCAGTATGTTGGGCGCTAATCACTTTATGTGGAATATGAAGCATAACATGATTCACCACAGCTTCACGAATGTAGATGGGGTAGATGATGATATCGAGGTAGGTATCTTGATGCGAATGGCACCTACACAAAAGCATTATAAAGTACACAAGTTTCAACACGTGTATTTCTGGATACTGTACATGTTATTGTATGTATTCTGGATTTTCTTTGCTGACTACAAAAAATATTTCTCACGTAAGATCGGTTCTGTGCCTTTGAAAAAAATGAGCTGGAATGATCATGTTGAGTTCTGGGGTGTGAAAGTATATCATGCTATCGTGTTCATCGTTCTTCCTATTGCAACAGTAGGTTGGTTATATTGGATGATCGGGTTCATTATCATGAGCTTCTTTGCAGGCTTCGTGTTAAGTATCGTATTCCAGTTAGCCCATACGGTAGAACATACTGAATTCCCCATCGCAGATATTGATACCAATAAACTGCCCGATGAATTTGCCGCCCACCAAATCAAAACCACAGCCAATTTCGCAACCAAGAATAAACTGGTAAGCTGGTTGGTAGGTGGACTGAATTTTCAAATTGAACATCACCTATTCCCCAAAATATCACACGTACACTATCCCGCCATCAGCGAGATCGTTCGTAATGTGTGCAGGGAATATCAATTACAATACATCGAATACCCCACCATGCGTAAAGCAGTGGTAGCACACGTAAGGTTTCTGCGTCAGATGGGGAGACCGTAAGGGGTGTCGGGTTATCAGGAGATCGGGTTATCAGGTAATCAGGTAATCGGGTTTTTAAAAATAGAGGGATACATCAAAAATGTACCCCTCTATTTTTTTATAGTACCAATAAAAGAAAATAAATCTATCCCCAATATTCCCTCCCGATAACCTGATTACCTGATCTCCCGATAACCCGATAACCCGATCACCTACTTCTTCTTCGCAGCTTTCTTCGGTGCAGCCTTCTTCACCGCCTTCTTCGCAACTTTCTTCGCAAAAGCATTTGGCACCTGCGCTTCGATCATTTGTTTGATGGGTTCTAGTTCAATGGTAGCAAGTTCTTCAGCAGTATATTTTTCTCCATTGGCTTTACGCCCCATCTTCAACATCTTTTTATTGAAACGGATGAATGGACCCCAACGACCATTTTCAATACTGATCTTTTCAGCAGGCCATTGTTGAATGAAGCGATTGGCCTCTTTCTCCATTTTCTTCTCGATCAACTCGTTGATATTTTCCTGTGTGAGATTGTCGAAATCATAAGCCTTAGGAATGTTGATGAACATATCATTCCATTTAATAAACGGACCGAAACGGCCTTTACCCTTAGTCACCGGTAATTCATTATAAAATGCAACCGGCGCATCTGCTTGTTGTTTTTCTTTTAGCAATTCAATCGCACGATCCAGTTCAATGGTATGCAAGTCTTCTCCTTTGGGGATGGAAATGAATTGATCACCCAATTTAATATATGGACCAAAGCGTCCGATATTTACAGACAATTCCTGGTCTTCATAAGTGCCCAATACACGCGGTAAAGAGAACAGTTCCATGGCCTCTTCATAGGTAATGGTTTCAATACTTTGATTGGCTTTCAATTTAGCGAAGCGAGGTTTTTCTTCATCCTCAGCATTACCGATCTGTACCATCGGACCATAACGTCCCATTCTGGCAATGACCTTTTTACCGGTCTCTTCATCCACACCCAACTCTCTTTCACCTTTGGCTCTCTCTGCATTTTCGAGGGTGTGCTCGATATTCTCATGGAAAGGTTTATAGAACTCATCGATCATGCTGCTCCAGCGTGTTTTACCGGCAGCGATTTCGTCGAATTCTTGTTCAATACGGGCAGTGAAACCGAAGTCCATCACTTTACCGAAATGTTGTTTCAGAAAATCTGTTACCACCATACCTAAGTCAGTAGGAAACAGTTTCCCTTTTTCGGCACCTGTATTTTCAGTGAGAATTTCTTTTTCCAGTTCTTGTTGCTGGGTGAGTCGCAATACATTCACTTCTCTCTTCACACCTTCTTTATCGCGTTTCTCAACATAATTTCTTTTGATAATCGTAGAGATCGTTGGAGCGTAGGTGGAGGGACGACCAATACCCAATTCCTCCAGCTTTTTCACCAAAGAAGCTTCTGTATAGCGTGGTGCTGGACGTGTGAACTTTTCTGTAGCCGTCATCTCGCGGAAGTTGAGTACTTGTCCGGCAACTAGTGGAGGAAGGATACCTTCTGTATCATCTTCATCTTCATCATCTTTTCCTTCGAGATATACTTTTAAGAAACCATCAAACTTCATCACTTCACCGGTAGCACTCAAAGTATCATTATTGGTGGAGATGGAAATTTTAGCAACGGTCTTTTCAAATTCAGCATCACTCATTTGAGAAGCAATGGTTCTACGCCAGATGAGTTCATAGAGTCTGCGTGTATCTTCATCAGCCACCGTTCGGTTATTCATGTAAGTGGGGCGGATGGCTTCGTGTGCTTCCTGTGCACTTTCATTTTTGTTTTTGTATTTGCGCGGCTGATAGTAATCATTCCCATAACTGCTCTCCACTTCTTTTCTAATATCAGCCATCGCAGTATCACTCAAATTGATACTGTCTGTACGCATATAAGTGATCTTACCGCTTTCATATAATTTCTGCGCCAGCAACATGGTCTTACTCACCCCATAACCCAGTTTACGTGAAGCTTCTTGTTGTAGGGTAGAAGTAGTAAAAGGAGCTGCAGGTGTGCGTTTGGCTGGCTTAACGGTAACATCAATGACTTTATAATCAGCATTCTTGCAACTCTTCAGAAAATCTGAAGCGGTTTGTTGGGTACTAATCTTGGATGGTCCTTCGGCTTTGAAAGTAACATCACGTTGATTGATATCTTTCGCTGCAAAAAACGCTTCAATTTTATAACTGCTCTCAGGTACAAATTGATTAATCTCTCTTTCACGTTCAACGATCAATCTCACCGCTACACTCTGCACGCGACCAGCACTCAGGCTACGCTGCATACCGATCTTACGCCACAAAACCGGACTCAATTCAAAACCCACCAATCTGTCTAGAATTCTACGTGCTTGTTGGGCATTCACCAGATCCATATTGATGAGACGGGGTTGCGCTACCGCTTTTTTAATAGCCGGGGCGGTGATCTCATGGAAAACGATACGTTTGGTGGTTTTAGGATCCAAGCCCAGTACTTCAGCCAGGTGCCAGCTGATACTTTCTCCTTCACGGTCCTCATCCGAAGCCAGCCATACTTCATCTGCTTTTTTAGCCAACTGACGCAGTTCCTTCACCACACGTTCTTTATCCTCGGGTACGATATAGCGGGGTTGGTATTGATTGTTGACATCAATACCCATATCATCTTTTTCCAGATCCCGGATATGGCCATAACAGCTTTTTACCTCAAAATCAGATCCGAGGATTTTTTCAATGGTTTTGGCCTTTGCCGGAGACTCAACAATCAATAAATTCTTTGCCATGTACAGTTCCGTTTCTGCCCAAAGGCAGACTTTAGTTTGTCATCATTCGTAGATAAATCCACCTGATTCATACCTATATATATGGTATCAAATCAGGCTTTGCTACCCTGCAATATTAGGTGAAACCATGAAAACACAAAAAATGTACACAAAATCAGGGGTTTTTACGGGGTATTTTCTCCTGATATAAAGCGTCTCAGAGGTTAGAGGGGACGCTGGGAGCGTATAAAGGAGGAGTAGGGGCCGCAGATTTTTAAGATAGATGATGATAGAAGAGCACTATCCGCGTAAATCATAACAATCATAAAAAATCTGCGGCCATCAATCAGTTTCTCCCTCATGCCTCGGAGACTCTGCGAGAAACTTTAAGGAGGAGTATGGGACGCAGATTTTATAAGATTGGTTATGATCTATCCGCGACAATCATAATAATCAAAAAAAATCTGCGGCCCATCAATCATGTTACACTGAGTACTCCAATTGCGATCTATTCCTCTGTTAAGAAACCAAGAACTTTTTTAATCACCTGCTGATCCCGATAGATTTTGTTGTGCCCTAATCCTTGAGTGATATAAAAACGAATATGAGGATGTCCTTCTTTTTGAACAGCTAAAGTATCGGCATACGGACAAATACGATCTTGTTGATCATGGATCCATAAAACGGGTAGCTGGATATTGCTCATCACTCGGGTAATCGAAAAATGATCCATGGTTTTACCGGTCATACGTTCTATCATCTGCTCAAATTCTTCTCTCACTTGTCCTTTGATTTTAAACAACTTATAAAATCCGTGTACAGCCGTTCTGGTTTCTGTGGCCGGAGCTATCAATACCAGTTTTCTTTTTCCTTGTAGCTCCTCTGCCAACAGGGAAGTGGCGAGTCCACCCAAAGAATGGGCGATAAAAGCATCCATCTTCCCAAACCGCTGATCGATTGATCCTAAGAATTTTTTATAAATGAGTGCATTAATGATCTTCCCTTCGCTCAAGCCATGTGCGGGTGCATCGAACATGAAAACTTCAAATCCGGCGGCTAATAAGGGTTGCACATATTTCTCAAACTTATAACCATAACTGCTGAAACCATGCACCACCAATACTTTCTGACCGTTGGGTTTTTCGGGTAGCCAATGAAAGCCCTTGATCAGTAAATCTTCAAACCTAAAGGTTTGGGGATGCGCTTTATGAAAAACAAGCGGCTCTTTTTGTTGGATGCCTTTGGTATATGGGGTACAGAATATTTTAAAAGCCTGTTCCGCAGCAATTCGCGGAGAAACCATGCCGATGGTACGTAGTTTGGTTTTATAGTAGCCTATCACAACTCTTTGTGCTAATTTCATTTCCATAATATAAAGATATGGACGTCGTACTGATAGGAGCCGGTAATGTAGGAACGGTATTGGGAAGAACCTTCAAACAGGTTGGACATGCCATTACAGCTATCTGGAACAGAGATCCCGAAAAGGCAAAACAATTGGCGGATGAATTGGGGACGGTTGCTGTCGCGGATTTGAAAGAATTACCACAAAAAGCAGATATTTTTTTATTAGCGGTTAGTGATAAATCGATTCAAGAAGTTGCGCATCAATTGACCATAACGGCAGGAGTACTGGTACATGCGGCTGGCGCTGTAAGTAAAGAGGTATTACAAGGAGTTTCAAATGACTATGGGGTGATTTGGCCTATGAAAATGATACGTTCTCATATGTCAAGTCTGGGTTCATCTGCCATCATCATTGACGCTAATTCAGCATCGGCATTACAGGTGATTGAATCATTAGCAGAGAGTATTTCACGTCAGGTAAGTAGGGCTGATGATGACAAACGTTTACAAATGCATTTGATAGCAGCAATTACCTCCAATTTCACCAATCATCTATATCATTTGGCATCAGATTATGCAAAAGAAAAAGAGATCGACTTTTCCTTGTTTTATCCTTTGATCGAAGGGGTAATTGCACAAATTAAAGTCCAAGACCCTGAAAAGGCACAAGCCGGACCGGCTTTCAGAGGAGACCGTGTGACGATAGAAAAACACCGGTCCTTATTGGCAGATGAGCCTGTTTTGTTGAAAATATATGATGAAATGACCCAAAGTATCCTCCATAAATTCGGTCATCAGTAGTTTTTAACAGGAAAATTCCGTGATTCGGGACTAAAAAGCAGATTTGCTGTCGCAAAGAAACTGATTTGAGATACTTTTGCACTCCAAACGGAACCGATATGTACACTATTAAGGTAAAATTTGAACAGAAAGGACTGGAGCCCGTTACTTTAACAGGTATTGAACCTGATCAAAGTTTATTGGAAGTTTGTCTGGATAATGGTATCGAATTACATCATAACTGTGGGGCAGTTTGTGCTTGCAGTACTTGTCATTTATACGTTGAAAAAGGAATGGAGCATTTGGAAGAATTAAGTGATAAAGAAGAAGATTTTATCGATCGTGCCATCAACCCTAGACTGAATTCCAGATTAGGATGTCAGTGTGTATTACAAGCAGGGTCAGGTGAAGTAGAAGTGACGTTGCCGGATCAGACACAGTTTTTGGGTGAATAATATCAATTTCAAAATTTGAGAATTTGAAAATTTGAAAATGAGGAGATTGTTTCTCTGAGAGAAATAATTATAATGAATGAAAAAAGTCATACAACCCATTTTCAATCCGCCTCTGCGGGTATTACATTTTCAAATTCTCAAATTTTCAAATTCTCAAATTAAATAAGATGAGCCATTTTGAACCTCCAATACATTGGGCAGATCATGAAGATATAGCCATGAAATTGTATGAACGTTTTGGTGATGATTTTACCGAAAGTAAAATCTATCGCATACGTTTCACAGACCTGCTGGAATGGATCCTGCAAATACCTAATTTCGAAGGAAAGCGTGAAGAAAGCAACGAAGGACATCTCGAGATGATCCAAAGTGCTTGGGTATATGAGTGGAGAGACAACCAAAAATAATTATTTTTAAATAGCACGGGGCTTAAGCCCCGTGCTATTTAAAATAAGCCGATGTTAAACGCCTTTCAACATATCACCACATTTGTCTTCGACGTAGACGGTGTACTAACAGATGGAACACTGTTAGTATTACCCAATGGCGTAATGGCTAGAAAAATGAACATCAAAGATGGTTATGCATTACAACTAGCCATCAAAAGAGGTTATCGGGTATTGATTATCTCCGGCGGAGATTCACCGGAAGTAAAAGATCGATTGAATAAGTTGGGTGTTACAGAAGTGTGGATGAAAGCGCATAACAAACAACAAATCTTCGCTGATTATTTAGCTCAACACCAAATTCCAAAACAGGAAGTATTGTACATGGGTGATGATATTCCTGATCTGGAAGTAATGCAATTGGCAGGTTTGCCTGCTTGTCCCGCTGATGCAGCACAAGAAATCAAAGACAAATCTATCTATATCTCACATCTGGCAGGAGGCATGGGATGTGCGCGTGATGTGATTGAGAAAGTGCTGAAACTGCGAAACGATTGGGGAGAAGATACCAGCGTTCCATCGAAATAATAGTTTGTTTACCTGCGATCATTGCAGCATTACTTATCTTGTAGTATAATTTTTTCTTTTGAAATTACTCAGCGCTTTTTTACGACTCATCCGATGGCCCAATATGGTGTTCATCATACTCACACAATTATTGTTTGAGTACTGTATCTATGAACGCATTTATGGTGCGGATGAAACAGCAGCCCGATTACAATTTTGGTTCATCGTAATGGCTTCTGTTTTTATTGCAGCAGCAGGGAATATTATCAATGATTATTTTGATCTCAATATTGATCAAATTAATAAGCCCGATAAAGTAGTAGTCAACACAGTCATCAACAGACGCTGGGTTATTTTCTGGCACTTATTACTCAGTATGCTGGGATTGTTCTTTACGGTATATGCATTACCCGTATCCTTGTACTGGCATCTGGTATTGGCAAACATGGGAAGTATTTTATTGTTATGGTTTTATTCCACCAATTTCAAGAAGCAATTATTGGTAGGTAATGTGGTGATATCACTGCTTACTGCTTGGGTGATATTGATCTTGTTCTTTTCTAAACAACCTTTACAGATCAAACATTTACTATCTGTCGGACATTCAGAAGTGCGTTTCTTTCGTCTAACCATCTTATATGCTTCTTTTGCTTTTGTCATCTCACTCATCCGTGAAGTCATCAAAGACATGGAAGACATGGAAGGCGACAGAAGATATGGCTGCAGAACCCTGCCGATTGTTTGGGGTGTTAATGCAGCTAAATTATTTGTTGCCGTATGGTTGGTAGTATTGATTGCGGCACTGGTGATCTTACAATTTTATGTATTACCCATGGGCTGGTGGCATAGTGCCTTGTATTGCTTGATCGCCATCATCGCACCCCTCATCTGGATCTTAACCAAACTATTCAAATCCAACACCCCCGCCGATTTCCATCGTCTCAGCACCGTCATTAAATTTGTGATGCTAACCGGTATCTTGTCGATGTTGTTTTTCAGGCTATATGAGTGAGTGGTCCATGGTTGATGGTCCATGGCAGATAGTTCATGGCTTATAGGTCATAGCAAATAGTTTATAGTCAATAGTCCATAGTAAAACAATAGAAAATGATAACCCTGATAACCTGATTACCCGATCACCCGATCACCAATAACCTGTGGTAGCCTGAAATATGTTGACCGTTTTTGAATAAATTTTTAACTCAAAAACGATCAAAGATGGCAAGAGTAGATCAGTTAAAGTTGACGTCAACAGAGCGTCAGGCGCGTTATTTTAGTGAGGAGTTCAAGCGTAAGAAGGTGGAGGAAATAGAAAAGAGGGTGAGTACAATTGCGGAGGTTTGCAGGCAATACGCTGTAAGTGCGACATCAGTATACAAATGGATATACCGATATTCGGTTATGCGAAAAAAAGGGGTAAAAATGGTCGTTGAATCCGCAAGTGATACTACAAAGATCGAATCTTTGAAGCGACATATTGCAGAACTGGAGCAGCTGTTAGGTCAAAAGCAGTTTGAGGTAGAATTTTTGGAGAAGCAAATGCAAAAAGCTTCGGAGCAATACGGCATTGACTTTAAAAAAAAACGTTCTGGTCAACACTCATCTGGTTCTGGGAGCATAGAAAAGCCCACCGATACAAAATGAACGAGGTATATCGATATATAGGTTATACAAAGCAGTCCTTTCATCAAAAGATGAATCGACAGCTTTCTCAGCGAGGGGAAGAACTGTTGTTATTGCCCATTATCGCCGAATTACGTAATGAGCATCCCGGAGTAGCTGCTAGGCAACTGTATTGGATACTTCGGCCATCGAATATAGGCAGGGATCGGTTTGAAAAACTATGCTTTGAAAACGGGTTTAAATTAGAAAAAAGCAAGGCATATAAAAGAACAACAGATAGTAACGGAGTGATAAGATTCCCCAACTTAGTAGCGGGTGTGGAGTTTACCTATATCAACCAAGCTTGGAGCAGTGATATCACCTATTATCAGATTGGAGACAGGTTCTACTACTTAACCTTTATTATCGATTTATTCTCCAGAAGAATAGTCGGTTATAATGTAAGTGAATCTCTGACAACCGAACAAACAAGCCTACCAGCTCTGCAGATGGCAGTTAAAGATCGTTGCCCGCCTTCAACACTCATTTTTCATTCTGATGGAGGAGGTCAATATTATTCTAAGGCATTTTTGGAGTTTACAAAAGATAAACTGAAGAATAGTATGTGTGAAATGGCCTATGAAAACCCTAATGCAGAAAGGATCAATGGAACGATTAAGAATCAGTACCTTAAAGGTTACAACCCGATGAATTATTCCTCCTTAGTAAACATGACCCAAAGAGCAGTCTATAATTACAATACCGTGAGACCACATAAGTCACTGAAAAAAAGTACACCTGTTGCTTTTGAAGAACAATTGTCTGCCGACAGCACCCTATTAAAATCCAATGATTTTTGCATCGAAAACAATATAAATCAACAGTATCAGAAAAATCATCAGATCTTAATAGGAGACCAAATCAATAATATTAATCCAAGTTTAAAAACGGTCAACGTATTTTAGGCATTGACAACCTAGCACCTAGTACCTTGCACCCAGTACCCGATAACCCGATGACCCGATGACCCGATCACCCCGCCCCATCATCCTCGCCTCCCAATCCCCACGCAGAAAAATGCTTCTCGAGTGGGCAGAGATACCTTTTGAAGTGATTGTACAACCAACCGATGAAACATTTCCTGCAAGCCTGTCGATGGAAGAAGTGCCGGTTCATATTGCACGTAACAAAGCGAAAGTGATTGGTGAACAATTGGATGCGGATGATCAGCGTTGGATATTGGCTGCGGATACAATTGTGGTATTAAATGAGGAAGTGATCGGAAAACCGGTGGATAGAAATGATGCAATAGATATTTTAAAGAAATTATCCGGACAAACACATCGTGTCATTACAGGAGTGGTATTGATGAAAGGAGCAGCAGAACATGCATTTTCAGATATTACAGAAGTGGTATTTCATGCTTTGACAGAAGAACAGATCCGTTTTTATGTCGATAAATACCAACCTTACGATAAAGCCGGAGCCTATGCCATACAGGAATGGATCGGCGTAGTAGGGATACATTCCATCAAAGGCGATTTCTACAATGTGATGGGATTACCCGTGAGTAGGGTAGTGCAACTATTGGAACGCATCCAAAAATAAAATCAGGTAGAAACCGCAATAGCGACGCATTTATTTTTCAGGCAAAACCTGCATCATGAATGAACGCTTATTACAATACATCTGGCAGTTTCAATATTATCAACAACAACAATTACAAACCACATCCGGTGAACCATTGCAGATACTGCATCCCGGTACTTTGAATACCCATCAGGGACCAGATTTTTCTGCTGCAAGAATCCGAATCGGACAAACCATCTTGGCCGGACATATTGAATTACATATCCTCTCATCCGACTGGCATCGGCACAAACATTCCGGTGATACCCATTACAACAATGTGATTTTACATGTGGTATGGACAGATGATGGTGCCACACCAGCACATATACCCGTACTGGTTTTAGAAAATCGGGTATCTACTTTATTGCTGGAGCGTTATACCAGTATGATGCAAACGATCAGCGTTATAGCCTGTCATCATCATCTGCCGGTATTGAATGAATTGGCATGGTTTGCATGGAAAGAAAGATTGATGGTAGAAAGACTGGAAAGAAAATCACAACAAATCATACAGTTATTACAACAAAACCAAGGTCATTGGGATGAAGTGTTTTGGTGGCAACTGGCAGCCGGTTTTGGATCCAAAATCAATGCGGCTTTTTTTGAACGAGTTGCCAAATCCATCCCATATGCCGTAGTGAAAAGACATCGTCACCATCTGGATGAAATAGAAGCACTCTTATTCGGACAAGCCAAAATGATACACACAGGGTTGAAAGACGCTTATGCCAAAGCCTTGTTGCGCAATCATCAACACCTGAAAAAGAAATATGCATTGGACACTGTTGATGGCGGTCCGGTCTTTCTGCGTATGCGCCCAGCCTCTTTTCCCACTATTCGTTTAGCACAATTGGCGATGTTACTTCATCAGCGAGAACATTTGTTGGATCAGGTCAGACAAGTCAACAGCATTGAGGAAGTAATGCGTTTATTCCAGACAAAAGCCGGTCACTATTGGAATACGCATTTCGTTTTTGATGAACCGGTATCGCAAGAGCCGCGTTTTGTTGGACAACAAATGTTACTCCATCTGATGATCAATGTAGTGGTGCCAATATTATTTGCATACGGACAAGAAAAAGGCAATACCCAACAAAAAGAAAAAGTACTCCACTGGCTCTACCAATTAGCACCCGAGCAAAACAAGATCACCCGCTACTGGAAATCCACCGGCATCCCCAACCGCAGCGCCCTCGACACCCAATCCCTCCTCGAACTTCACACCCAATATTGTGTTAATAAAAGATGTTTAGAGTGTAGTGTAGGCAACAGATTGTTGAGGGGGTGAGTCATGAGGAAGCTACGAGCTGTGAGCTTCGAGCTATGAGCTTTTTTACTCGAGTGATACTGCATCACTAAACCGAAAAGCTCGCAGCTCGTGGCTCACAGCCAATAAAACGCCATATCCAACTCCATCTCCGGATGAAGGCTTCTCTCCACAGGACAAGTCCTGGCGGTGCGTTCTAGGAGGTCTTTGGTTTTGTCGTCGAGTTGGAGGGTGGGTGGAAAATAGACATGGGCAATGATCTTACCGATTCTGCGTGGGTCACTTAACATGATTTTGGTGGTCTCTATACGGGTGCCATCTAAGTCAATGTTGAGGGTGCGAGCTTTGATGGCCATGGTAGTTACCATGCAGGCACTGAGGGCAGTTGCGACAAGATCAGTGGGTGAGAAGCGTTCACCTTTACCTTGGTTATCAGTAGGAGCATCGGTTTCAATACTGGTGCCACTCTGTAAATGGGTAGCGATGGTACGTAATTCACCTTTATAAATAATTTGTGAAGTCATTGCGTCATTTTTGCCATAAATTTACAAGTAACAAATCAAATGGAAGTGAAGAAGCTATTCATCGTTGTGGGTCTCCTGAGTTCAATGGCTGTTGTTGCACAGCAATCACCTGCTCAATTGGAGAAAGCCCGGAAAAAGGCAGAGAGAAAGGAGAAGATCAATCAACTGATCAAACAAGAAGAAGAAGGTGCCCTGATCTATAATAAACAAGGTGCATTCGGTTTTAAATTCAATACCGATGGATGGGGTATGTTCTATGAAAGAGGAAAATACAAAACCATCAATAAAACCAGTTTATGGTGGATCGAATTGGGTGAACACAAACATCCCAAAGAGGAAAAAGTACCCACCATCAGTGCCTCGGGTGGATTCCTCATCGTTTCCAGTTATATCTATGGTAAACGCAATAATTTCTATAACCTGAAACTCGGTTTTGGAGAACAGCGTTTGATCGGTGGTAAAGGCAATAAAAACGGGGTAGCGGTTTCTGCCATTTATGGGGGCGGATTAACAGCAGGCATGCTGAAACCCTATTATATCGAGATCCAGGACCCCACTACTAACCGTCAGGAGCAGATCAAATACGATAATAACGATAATCTATTCCTCGATCCCAACATTATCTTAGGCAGGGGCGGACTCACCAAGGGCTTTGGCGAAATGAAATTTGTGCCCGGTGCACACGTAAGAACTGCGCTGCGTTTTGATTATGGTCGCTACAATGAAGTGCTCTCAGCCCTCGAGGTGGGATTGAATGCCGAATATTATTCCCAAAAAATACCCATTTTACTGCTAAACCCTGAAAAATCATTCTTTTTCAACGCCTATGTCGCCCTCACTTTTGGTAAACGAAAGTGACCTATTTTTGTTGTTTCATAGTGAGTGGCAGTCCGAGTTCGGAAACTGCCTTTAAAAAGAGGCGTACATGCAAGAGTTACCAGTAGTTGCGAAAGTAGATCCTACCAGTTCCAAAATACAAAAGCCATCCTGGCTTCGTGTGAAATTACCGATTGGAGAAAGCTATAAACACGTTCGTGGTTTAGTAGATACCCATAAACTGCATACCATTTGTGAAAGTGGCAATTGTCCGAATATGGGCGAATGCTGGGGTGAAGGCACGGCCACCTTCATGATCCTGGGAAATGTCTGTACCCGCAGCTGTGGTTTCTGTGCCGTAGCTACCGGCAGACCCGCACCCGTTGATTGGGATGAACCCCAGCGTGTAGCAGAAGCCATACACCTCATGAAAGTAAAACACGCCGTACTCACCAGTGTGGATCGTGATGAACTGAAAGATGGAGGCTCCATCATCTGGTACAATACCATCAAAGCCGTTAAAAACCTCAACCCCGATACCACACTAGAAACATTAATCCCCGACTTCAAAGGCAATGCTGATCAGGTACAACGCATCATTGATGCAGCACCAGAGGTGGTAAGCCATAATATGGAAACGGTGGAACGTCTCACCCGACAGGTAAGGGTACAGGCGAAATACCATAGAAGTCTGGAAGTATTACGCCTACTCAAAGAAGGCGGTATGCGCACCAAAACCGGCATGATGCTCGGCTTGGGTGAAACCAAAGAAGAAGTGGTACAAAGCATGAAAGACCTCGTAAATGTAGGTTGCGATGTACTCACTCTCGGACAATACCTGCAACCCACCAAAAAACACTTACCGGTCCAACGTTTTGTGCACCCCGACGAATTCGCCGAACTCCGCGAAATCGGTTACGACCTCGGTTTCGACTATGTAGAAAGCGGTCCATTGGTTCGCTCTTCTTATCATAGTGAGAAGCATGTGATTAAGGGTTGGGGGAGAAATAAATGGATGGAGGAGAAAGCTGCACTTTAGTGAATGGTGAATCATTGTTGTTCGGTACAACTGCTGCGAGCCATGAGCTACGAGCTTTGAGCCTTTATAAATGATGAAGTAACTTTTGGAAAGTTTTGAAACTTTCCAAAGTAATTGCGCACTTCTAATGCCTAACTCCTAACCCCCTATTCACCATTCACCATTGACAATTCACGTATTATAATACCGATTTAACCCAATATTTAAGAATTTATCCTTAATATTGTACCAATTAAGAATTATAATACCGATGGACAAGGTAGAAATTGGACAATTACTGGCAAAAAGAAGGGTAGAGCTGTCTTTAAAACAGGAGGACTTGGCTGAATTGGCCAATGTTACTACCAAAACCATTTATCAATTGGAATCCGGTAAAGGCAATCCTGCTTTCTCCACCCTGGAGAAAATCCTGACTGTACTCGGACTAGATATAAGCATCAGCATTAAAAAGACTAGTGTATGACAGGAGCAGTTTATAACAATGGAGAACTAGCCGGATACCTGAACAAAACAGCAGAAGGTCAATTTAGTTTTAGTTATGATCCGGCCTATTACAAGGATAGCTCAAAACCTGCCATTAGTCTAACCTTACCTAAAACCCAACCAGTACATACCTCCAATTATTTATTCGCTTTTTTTCAGGGGCTGTTGGCGGAAGGGGTGAACAAGGATATACAATGCAGAACATTGAAAATTGATGAGCAGGATGATTTTACCAGGTTATTACGCACCGCCGGTGAAGACACCATTGGTGCGATTACCATTCAACCGATCGACAAATGACATGCAAAGGATGTTATAAGCCCGTAAAAGAAGGCTATTGCCTGCGTTGCCGTAAGACCATCTTTGATGGGTTACGGACCTCGCCTGTATTGCCATTTGATACACCGAAAGATGAAAACCTGGTTTACTTTCAGGAACACAGTAAACGCTTATCGATATCCGGGGTACAGTTGAAATATTCTTTGCGATTGCAGCATAAAGAATTGGTATTAACAGAGAAGGGAGGTACCTATATTCTCAAACCCATTCCTCCTGCACAACAGTTGAGGTATACAGATCAGGTACCGGAGAATGAACACCTGACCATGCAAATTGCCAAACAGGTTTTTAAGATTCCGACGGCAGAAAATGCCTTGGTGTATTTCAAAGATGGCACACCCGCTTATCTCACCAAAAGATTTGATGTAGCAGCAGACGGCACCAAATATTTACAAGAAGATTTTGCACAACTCACCAATAGAACCAACAGAACCCACGGAGAAACTTTTAAATACGAAGGCAGTTATGAAGAAATTGGGCAATTGATTCATCGATTTGTACCTGCCGCTATGATTGCTGCAGAACGTTTCTTCCATCAGCTTATTTTTAATTATGTGTTTTCCAATGGGGATGCCCACCTGAAAAATTTTTCATTGTTACGCAATCCAATAGGCGAGTACCAATTAACACCCGCTTATGATTTGTTGAGTACGGTGATCCACTCTCCACAGGAATCTGATACCGCGTTGGATCTATACGAGGGAAGCATTGATGCCCCCTTCTTTAGTACCTATGGTTATTATGGACGACCTGATTTTCTGGAGCTGGCAAAACGTCTATCCATTAACTTACAACGAGCGGAAAAAATGATCAATCAATATACCATTCGTTATGATGAGGTAGAAAAAATGGTGGAACATTCTTTTTTAATTCCTGAAGTGAAGACGCTCTATTTAAAAAATATTAAAGACAAAATCACACGAATGAATGTTGTTAGGTAACTTTTGGAAAGTTTCAGAACTTTCCAAAAGTTGTTGTGCATCCCCTGCACTGAAGCTATGTAGAAAGCGGTCCATTGGTTCGCTCTTCTTACCATAGTGAGAAATAGGTGATCAAAGGCTGGGGGAGAGGGAAGTGGATGGAGGAGAAGGCTATAGTTTAGTCCCGTAACATTCGGACAGTTGCGAAACTTTCCAAATGTTGTCGCACATTTTTACATTGTTCGTTTTTTAGGCTTGCAGGTAATGGCCAGAGCTTGCTGCTGTGCTGGTATTTTTTAATGTCCAGCCCGGAGCCGCAGCCGATTGAAAAACTGATGATGAAGATAACAACAAATGCTGAATAGAATTACGTGGGCTGGATATGGGCTGATAGCGATATGAAGCTGAGAATATATTCGTCCGCCAGCATAGCAGCAAACTCCCTGTTATGTGTTCGCCCTTCGTCTTGGTAACTTGAATTGAATGTCTGTGTCCACCGTGGCGGAGTGTGTCCCGGAAGCGTTGGAACAAGGCAGGCTCTTTTGCAAGGTTGGCTTTTGTGTGTCGGCTTTGTGTGCCTTGCAAATGTACCTGATTTGGTGCGTCGGCTAAAGTTACTTCAACTTAAATCCTGCTTTCAATAAAGTATTCAAATGTCTTTCGGAATTTGTCTTATGAAATTGATTAAGAGGTTTGAGTTCATAGGCTAAGTCTGCCATATACTGCCTTTCTCCGTTGGACAAGATTTTCATTCTGGAATCCCACTCTACCATTTGCCTTAAAACATTCAGATTGATTTTAGGAACTGCACCGCTGGAAGTTTCTTTTACTGGTGGTGTCTCCTTGTTAAAATAGTCTGATGCCAAATGAATGTCTTTAACTGACGGAGCAATTCCTTTTTCAAGTTCAACTGCTATCTTGTTAAACACCGATGAATACTTGTTATTGAAAGCAGAAGTCTTCTGTTCAATTGACTTAAAAAAATCAGTCACCCCAAACCCATTTTCAATCGCTTGGTTGTATTTCAGAATAATAAGTTTCAAGGTGCTTTCAATCTGATAATTGTATGGAGTATTTATTTGGTCAAATATTTCAGGACTATTTTTCCGTATCTCATTCATCAGGTTGCTTTCAAACCGTAAATGGTCTTCGCTTAAATCCTCCAACTTTATTATTGAAGAAATAATAGTATCCATTTTCTTCTCCTGGAGCTTGGAAAGTCCATCATATTTCTTTCTGAGCTGATTATAAAATTCAACCCCTTTTGAAAGAACTTCAATGTTCATCTGTATTCTTTCAAAATCGACCTCGGTTATTCCTCCATTTTTTTTCTCTCTAACAGGAATAGAATATTTGCTTAGAATCTGCTGAGCAATTTTTGAAGTCATGAACTTTTCAATTTCCTTAGAAGCTGAAATATCTTCCCACAGTTTCTTGTTTTTTGCATACTCGCCATAGTCATCACTCTCGGAATATTTTTTTATCAAGCCATTCATCAACTCCATTAGTTCAGTGAAAAATGTTACCAAGTCGTCTTCAAGTTTTTCCTTCTTCCAAATTTTAGAAAGGTCGAATTGTTTTCCCGCTTTAGCACCATCAGTATAAATGTAAACTACTGAGATAGTATAGGGAACAACTGCTGACCTTATTTGCCCCATAGAATGTGTTCCCTGACCGTAAATTTTTTCAAGCTGAGTAAACAAAATAATTTTGGAAATTAACTCTTCGTAAAAATCCCGATTTACATTAATTGCTTTCTTGCCACGCAACTCTCCAGTGATTTCTTCCAAAAAATATCTGAAAACTTTTTCACCACCTTTTTTCACAACATACGGCTGTTCTCCCCATGCAGTAAAATACTTTCCTAATTGCTCCTTCGTGAAACGATAGTTCTTTGGATATTCTTTTTCAATTCTTGCTTTGTTTGAACCTGCAATTCTTAGTTTAGTATTAAATTCCCCTCTTGATTTTTCAAAGAACCATTTTCTGCCTGATGGTGTAACTATGCTATCGGAAAGTGCTTTAAGTTTATTCAGTTGCGGACTTCTTGAACTCAGGTCAACATTTGAAACTTTAGTTTGCGAATTTGAATATCTGCTTATATCGGAAATCAAAGAATCCAATCCTTCTTCAGTCACATCACGGGCTACGTTAATCTTAGCCATTACTTTCACTTTGTCAATTGGAAAACCATCCTTTTGGGTGAAGTAGATGCTGGCGGTTGTCTGTCCGCCATTTACAATTTGAAAATCTGTCAATGACTTTATGAATAGTTTCCCACTTTTTGCTTCAAGGTCTTTTGCAGTCGAAGTAATTGTTATTCCATTGTTGAATGCGATAAATTTTTCAGGGCTTATTCTAATCGTTTCTCTTATGCCCTTATTTGCTCCTTTGAATTGAAGAAATGACCGCACATTTTTTTCAAGTAGCCTTGAACTATATCTTTTGTAAAGGTCAGAGAGAATATGTGCTGGTAAAACACAGAGATAGGATTCAAAGTTTTCTTCATCAGCCGCTTTAATTACTTCTATTTTATAGTCAAACAAATTTTCAAAATCAATTATAAGGGCCTCTCTGTTTCCCTGCGAAATCAATACATCATACAAGAAATTCAGGTCAATTATTTTTTTAATGATGAGCAAATCTTTCTTTACTCGTTCTCTGTTTCTTGTAAATGATACTGAGATATATTCATCTTCAAATTCGATTCTCTTGGGTTGTGGCAATGTGCCACGGGTTTCAGTAGTTGCTGAGGCACTTACAAGAAATATTTCTATTACATCAAACTGCTCTGCTCCGGTTGCGGATGAAAGTTGAGAGAGCAATGGTCTGATTGGGTCTGCATCTTGAACTTCGTCATTCAAATATCCTTTGATTGCTTTATTCAAAAACCTTGTTACTCTTTTAAATTGATTGTCGTAGTAACTTTTAGTTGATATTTGTAAATCTTTTTCCGAAGCAGTGAGGTCAATACTTGTTTCATCAACGATGAATAATTGCAATCTTTCTGATGATTCGTTAACCGTATAACCGTTTACTTTAAAGTTCTCGGCAGGATTCAAATAGTAAGAATCATTCCAGTCTTCTGAATCAAGTAGTTTAGCATCAACCATTAACGGAAGAATCTGACTCAACAACTGTGTTTGCTGAACGAATCCCTCTTCGTCTTTTGAACTATCGAGTAATTCCTTTCTGTAATTAAGAAATTCCTGAATTTTCATGCTAAAAACTGCTTTGTCCGATAATGAATGATGTTAAGAGGTTTGTTCTCAAAATGTATTTTAAAGAACTTATTTCTTCTGGAATATTTGACCTGCTTAATTTCGGGAAATTTTCATCTGCACAGTTGTAAGAAACCCAATTGATGGGTTGGAATCTGTATCTGTCATACTGATTCACATTTTTAGCAGTGATATTTTTTTGGCTTAGGGCTTTCCACAAGATAGTATTGTCACCGAAAGATTCCTGAACCAGTTTTTTTATTTCAAAAATCAAATCTCTGATATGAATACCAACAGTAAAATCGCTTTGTAGCGAAACAACATACAATTCCAATCCTTTGCCTAGAGAACCTTCTAATTGAAATTCACTTGAAATCTTCACATCAATTCCTGATGGGGATTTTGTTTTTACTTCAAGATTTTTGAGCTCCAATTCAAAGTCATTTCCTTTATCATAAAGTCCGGTCCATGCTTTCAAGAGGAAATTAATTTCGGGTCGGTCTGGTGAAGTGATAAGTAATTTCAGAACTAACAATTCACCCATTATTCCTTTTATTACATCCTCAGAAAGCAAATCTGATTTCTTGTCTTCAAAAAAATCACTCCATCTGTAAAACGTCTGGATGAAATGATTTGAATACTCATCAACCTGACTGACGTCTTTTATTCCATGATAGAGAAATAGAACCAGGTCATCAAAAAGGTCACTGAAATCAATGTCGGTTAGTTGCAGAACGATTAGATTTTTTTCTCCGAAATATTCAAGAGATAAACTTTCTTTTTGAACTCCTTTGAAATCTAAACGCTTGCTCTCAGGTAAAGCAAGTATCAAGCATCTCTTGCCTTCGCTGCTCACACCGAGATAAAGTTCGCAGATACAGTCAGCAGAAATTCTTAGTGACCGAAAGCCACTTGTAACAGGATTCTCTGAAAGCCCTGACCACTTTTGCTTCAATTCAATATTTGTCATAATTATATTTCGTTTGCATCATCTGGCAATTCAGAATCTGCTTCGTTAAATTCTATTTCCTCATCTTCTTCAAATCCATAATTTCCATGAACATAAACCCCTCCTGGGTCTGGTTCAATTGGTGGAAAACCTATTGCATAGCCAATTAACGGAATATTCAAATCAATTCCTTCGCTTTCAATAATCGCTTTCAATTGAGCATCTTCTCTACCTTGTTCCTGAAGAAAAACGTAATAGGAGTCTAAAATATAGATTACGAGAAGTCCCTCTTGGTCTGTCATTTTCTCACGGTAAACCCTTTCAGGAATATTTACTTCTTCAGCTTTTTTCTTGACTTGTGCTTCCGACCATTCAGGATATTTTTCTTGGTAATATTTTTTTCTGTTGTCAACAAATTCTTTCTCTGCTGATTTAATTTGTGCATCGGTTAAAAGAATTGCCATGTCAAGCCCTGCTGAAATAAGGTTTGCTGATTTACCAGATGCACCAAAAATTTTCGACTGAATAAATTTTTCCCTGAAATATTTTACTCCTTCGTCTGTACTAGGACCTCTTCTTACAGTCATTGTAATATCAACCGGCAATCCAGATTCTTGCTTCTTCAATAAACCCTTGCCTTCATTTTCTTTTGCCCTTCCTGTTGTCTTAATTGCGATTGTCCAATTTCTTAGTTTGTTATCTGCCTGACACTTCTCAATGAACTTTATCATGCTGTCGCAAGTATCATTGCCAAAATTGTTTTCCTGTCTGAGAATTTTCAATATTCCTGTAATATCAGTTTGTGCTACGAGAAATCCTGCATCAGTTTTATTGTCTTCCTTCTTTTTGACTTCAAACTTGTATTTGCCTACAATATTTTTCCTGAACTGTTCCCATACAGCTTCAATCTTTTTCTTATGAATGTCAAAGTTTGTAGATTGTTCAAGTGAATCCTGATACGACCAATTAACTTCAAGTGTATCACGCAAAATGGTTGGTCTTGTGATTTTTAAAGCACCTGGATGTTTTTTTACACGAAGAATAAAGTTGGCAGGTGTTCTGTTTTTCTCTTCCATTTTTCTAAATTCGATTTCCAATTCCTCAATGGTTCGTGTTACCAAATCATACTTCTCCATTGAATCACGAGTGATGAAAAGTTTACAACAGTCAAGATACCCGGGTCTGTAACCAAACCATCTTCCCATTTGAAGAAGAGCATCAGAATAATCAGTTGAACGGACAAAGTAGTTTATGCTAAGTCCTTCAAGAGTAAATCCACGGGATAATCTGTTTCCGCCAATGGCAATATATTTTTTAGGAGTGTTCTTCGGATAAATCAATTTATCTCCCGTTACACTATTGATTGCTTTGACCTCAATTCCTTTAATCGCATCAGTGAGAAAATTATTTTTTATTGTTTCAAAGCTGATTGGTTTCAGAAACTCATCATCATATCCTTTCGGCAAATAGTCAGAAACATGCTCAATAATTTTTGAGTAGTATTTGAACCAGGTTCTTTCAAAAATTGCGAAGATGGAAGTAGGATTACTTGGGTCATCAAGTTGCAAACTGCTTTGCAGCTCTCTTACATAAACATCAATTAAATCTTTGAGCCTGTTTTGCCAAAGAGTATATCTCGAAATGTGAATCAGCATTGAATTATGCGGATTAAACATTGTGGAATTTATCATTGCAGGCTTTCTGCTTTCACGAATAGCAATTGAAAGAATGAAACAGAGCATACTTTCCTTTATTGAATCAGGTAATTTTCTTGGGAAGTCATCTCCGGTTCTTGAAGACCTTGTTTGTCTTCTGTATTCTCTGTAGTCAGCAAAGTCAAGATAAGAGTTAAACTGCCCAATTATCTCATTCCATTCATTTTGATTTTTGATTTTCAAGGCGCCTGCCAATTCTCCAGTGTTTGAAAAATAGACCTTTTCAGGAAAATGTTCGATGTTGTCATCAACAATTTCAACAAGAGGAATTTTTAATTCCGCCTTGTTGTCTATTGGCTTTGTTGTTTCAAATATTTGTTTTGCTCCAACATAATTTGTTGGTGGATTAAGCAGAACTATAAAATCATCAGGAAATAGATTGTCAACTCGTTGTAATGCTTTATCTTCCGCTTGTCCTCTCACTTTATATTTTACAATCCAGTTATTTTCGGGTGCATCATTTCTGTCAGCAAGAATGTTTGCAAACGGAGTCGCAGTATAGCCCAGATAAGTTTTTCGTTTGAACAATGCAAGCAAAGCTCTGATGTGTCCGTTTGTTTTTGATGCATACTCTCTTCCTCTTTTTCCTTCATTGTTTAATGATGCGTTGTCTGCTTCGTCATCCAGAATAAGCAGCGGAATATCATGTTGGTCTTTGTTTTCTTCAAGGTAATCATGCAGCCACACAATCAGGTTGCGCAAAACACTCACATTGTTCTTACATACAAGTATGTTTGTGTGATTGAGAGAGAAGTCGGCATCAAGCAATGATTTTTTAAAATCGGATTTTGCTGATGTGATTGAAATGACTTGTGTAACGCTATTGTCGCCTAAGTTTCCAAATCTTCGTATTGCTCCAACACCTTTTTTTACCAGAGCATCCGTGTCAATATCCAGCCCCTCTCCGATAACATCATTTTCAATTCTTAACTGAGTTTGATTTCTCAGGTCTTCCATTAAGCCAGCCAGCACAATTATTAATCCGTAGCCAGAATCAATTGCACGATTGATTACAGCATTAAAGTTTTGAGTTTTTCCGGCCTGAACACTTCCGACTACTAATCCCTTGACATAAAATTCTTCTCTTGATCTCGGGTCTCCCATTTTTTCAAGAATCTCAAGACTTGTTTTCTTAGTTTCATCAATTACTTTTTCTGAACGACCGGCTTTCTCAAGCAGAGTAAAATATCGGTCGCTGTAATTCCAGGAGTTTTTCATCTCCTGTTTTCTTTCTGTTGTCAACCATGTTCTGAAACCTTTTTTCGTAAGAGAATTGCTTGGATCAATGTCAATAGGGTTCACAGATAAATACTGATTTTTGGCAGTATCATAATAATTTTTCAAAGTCACTGCATCAATTTCAGGGTAACCATACATTTTGATTACAGTCGTGATGGAATCTTTTATTTCAGGAAGAAGATTTATGAAATAAGCCGGAGACAACGAATTATTCTGAGAATATTCTTTTGCCTTGCTCGCAATGATTTTGATAATGATATCAATGTATCTATTCTCCATGAAATTTACTTTAATAGTCGAATTACTTCTTGTGGCAATGAGCTTTCAGTAAATCCAAGATTGGGTAGTATGTCATTTTTTATCAGCTCAGAAGAGAGTCCGCTTTCAATAAGTTCGTTCACACATGTAATCAAATCCTTCAGAGACAAACCATCTTTCTCTTCAATTCCAACAAATGCTTTCTGCTCATGTGTTTGTCTGATTTCATTAATCCGGATATTTATCATCCGAATCACCAGATTCAATTTTGTGAGCTGCTCTTTTTTTAATTCACTCATCAACGATTTTAGTAATGGAAAACTGCTGTTCACTTCCAGCAATGTTCCTTTGTTGCTTGCTTTTCTCTCGAAGAGTTGAACATTATCTTCCTTCCGATTGGACGAAAATTTTCTGATACCTCTGTTGAAAAATTCTCTCTCCGCTTGAGTTTTTAATTCGTCAGTGTATTTTTCAAACGCTGTTGTCAGGTCGTGAGGAATTTCAATTTGTGATTTGGCAACATTCAGATGCAGCAAATGGTCAACACTATTTCCAATGTCAACACGAAGCCTTGCTAATTGAAGCCGTGGAGCTTTTTTGATTATACCATTCCATCCGCCAAAGTGAATCAGTCTGTCTGCTCTGTAAATGTAAATTCCTTCCATGTCCATTAGACTTCTGTTTTTTGTAGTCCAGATGGAAATACTTTGACTCTCATCAATGCTTCTGGATGGCAGCACAAACCCCTCAATTTTAATTGTGTCAGTGCTGAAATTTTTTTGTTTAAATTCTATCGGACGAAAATCAGGAATCGTTGTGGGGAAAGGATTAAAAGGCGCAATCAGGTTATTGTTGATTCTTATCTGTAATGGATTTGCCTTTCGTTCCATATACCGGTGAAACACCAGCGATAAATAGTCAGATGTAACTTCCGTTATTTGCTTCTTTAATGCTGATTGTCTGTTGTCTTCTTCAAGATAGTTTTCAAATTTGTAAAGTCCTTTCCACACAACAATTGTGTTTGCATCAAAATTTTCAAAGCGATTTAGATGCCCTTCACTAAGTGAATTGTACTGTTGAATAAGTTTGGTTATTTCTTCTTGTCTATTAACTATTAGTCTCCATTTACCAACTTTTTTCAGATAGTTGACATCCCAAGTTCTCCCGCTATAATTTTTTGTTCCTTTCTTTCTTGATAGAACTGTAAAGCATCTTGTCTGTGAAAAAGATGCTGTCTTCATACCTAATCCAAATCTTCCTAAGTCAAAAGCATTCCGTTCTTCTTCGGGTGAATTGCTTGGAAACTGCATGTTTGCTTTTAGTGACTCCTCATCCATTCCGTGACCGTTGTCAGCTACAAACAAAGTGAATGGCTCTTGCTCCATTTTAATCAGCACTTCAATTTTATTTGCTTTTGCTGAAATAGAGTTGTCCATCAGGTCGGCTAAAGATGATTCCAAGCTGTATCCCTGCTCTGCAATAGATTTGATAAGAAACTCAGGATTAGGGTCTGCTATCTCGGATTGTATATTTCTATTTTCCATTAAAAAGTTGACTAATAGTTTTTGCCAATGCCTCTGCCATTAATGGGGGTACAGCATTACCAATTTGTTTAAATGCGGCTGTACGACCACCTTCAAAGAAATAATTATCCGGGAAAGATTGTATTCTTGCCGCCTCACGGACAGATATTGAGCGAATCTGTTTTAAATCAGGGTAAATATAATAATGCCCGTCTTTAGAGATGTGGGCTACCACGGTATGAGAATGTCCAAGTGGGTCAACAACTTTGTACCTGTCCAGAAATGCTTCTGTATTGTTATGGCTTTGTAATCGTTTAGGTAAATCGTTATATTTCAATCGCTCCTTTTTATTTAGCCACTTATCAATTGCAATTGAATAGATTTCTAGGTCTCTTTCGTTATGCTGTCTTGTAATATGTTGCGTTGTAAAGTCAATTCCATTCCTTGTTTCCATTGTCTGCTGGTAAGCATTAATCTTTTTGGTGTACTTCGCAATATTCATTTCCTGCCCAGGAATTAAGTCAGGCAGGTCTGCAAATAAATCTTTCTTTATTTGCCAATTATTTTCAATTATTTCAAGTTCAGGAAACTCAAATTTTGCTTTCCCTTTACGGCCAATAATTATTACTCGCCTTCTTCTTTGTAATACACCGTAATCTTTAGCGTTTAATACTTTGTAATCTGCTGAATACCCAATTTCTTCAAACAATGAAAGCATTTCATTCAGGTACTTTTTATTACCTGCTGTAAGTAATCCTAATACATTTTCAAAAACAAAGTATTTTGGTTTATATCGTACAAGAAATTCTGCATAATGCCTGAACAGATAATTTCTCTTGTCGCCACTCATTCTGTTAGGGTCACGGCTTCTACCAACTAATGAATAAGCCTGACAAGGCGGCCCTCCGATAATAACATCAACCTTTTTAGAGCCAAGCTGTCCGTCAATGTTTTCAAAAATGCTTTTGATTGTTTTTTTTGTGATTTCGCTATTAATAACTGATAAAATATGCTCCTCTGGGATACTATTCCACAAATCATCCCTTGTAATTTCGCTTTTCAGATACGAATAGTATTTGCTGACTTTGTTATTATCATTCAAATAATGAAAAGCCAGTCTTGTTTTTAAAGTATCAGCAGCTTCTTTATTCATTTCAACATGAGCAATAGGGTTGAAGCCTTCCCGAATAAATCCTTCTGAAAGTCCACCTGCTCCGGCAAAAAGGTCTATGTAATTGAGTTTACTCATACTTGTTAGTGCCAATAATTTTTTAACTATGTCTATTTAATGTTCCTTTTTATGTCTCTTAAGCCACATTCAAAGATCATGAAATCTTTTTTACCCTCGATTTTACAGTCAGATAAGTTTTCATGTTTATTGTTGATCTTGTTAAGCCAAGATTGTTCTTTTTCGTCAAATCAAACTAGCTAGCGTTATCATGTTTGCATGAACAAAAACAGCTTAATATTTTTATACATGCCGCCTTTCGTTGTATCTGTTCGCACAAAGATTTCGATTCTATTGTTCCTTCAATGAACGATACAATTTTCTCTATGGGGAGGGAAAAAAGTGGGGAACACTAATATAGTGTTTTTCCTATATGTTGGTATCTTTTCTTCGAAAAAGTTTCGAACAGGCTTCGGAGATCAGCCGTACCATCGACGCACATCCTTCGGTCTTTCTTCGAGGTTTCTTCGAGAGTTCTTCGAGACTTCTCGAAGGACTCCCGAAGCGGCTTCGAGAAGTCTCGAAGAAACCTCGAAGGATGTGCGGTGATGGTACGGCTGTGATACGGAAAAAGTCAAAAGTCAAAAAATATTCACTTCTTTGTTTTAAGGCCATTACAGCCCTTTTGGTTCAAAAACATATAAATCCTTAGGAAAGAAAAGATCCTCGATTTTTCTTCGAGAAAACTACCCCTTAAAATTGATTTTAATTAATAGGAGGGTGGTATGGGCCGCAGATTTTTTCCATGGAATCCTTTGGATATGATTTGTTATGATATACGCAGATGAACATCATAATCAATCATAAGGATCCGCGTCCCATCCTTCTCTCAATACGCATTACAGTAAAACACCTACAATAACAAACACGTATATAAATCTGCCATCAAAAAATTCTCTCTTAACCCTCTCGTGACGATCATTCGACTTCATCGTGACCTCATCGCGACTCTCTCGTGACTAGTTCTTAACCCCCATCGTGACCCCATCGTGACCTCATCGTGACTTCATCGTGACCCTGTCCCGTCACTGTCTCGCTACTGTCGTGACCTTATCGTGAGGTCATCGCGACTTATTCGTGAGGCAATCGTGAGGAGTGAGAGGTGAAAAGTGAAAGGTGAAAAGTGAGAGGTGATTTTTTTTGACTTTTGACTTTCAAAAAAAACGCATTATAAGCCGCATATAGCCCTTGAAATTTTCAACCTATCAAACACCTTAAAAAGAAAAGATCATCGATTTTTCTCTAGGAAAACTACCCTAAGAAAGGGTGTTTGCAGGGAAGGGGTTGTTGTTGCATGGTTGCGTGAGTAATCCATGCTCCGGGTACTGTCCTTCCTGTTTATATCTGTACCTCCTAAACCTTCCCCCTAATGATACCCCATATTCCCCCCTAGGATACTAAGGTCTATCCCTTATGATACGGTACTGTAGTCCTTATCTTTTTTAGCAAAATTTAGCAAAACGCAAAACCCACTAAAACCTTTAGCCCAAAGCCGCAAATTGTTTTCCTTACACAACAGGCACCTCAGTTTTTGCATAACCACCTATACTCCATGAGCAACCCCTCCGGGGTTGGGAAATCAAAATCAATGTCTGGTTTCTACAATCTTTTACCCCTCCCGGGTATTCTTGGTCTAAGAAACCTTGTTCCTTTTCTCTTGATCCTTGTCCCTTCTCCAAGGGAGTCCTTTGGACCTT
>JAAXIF010000102.1:0-5925 GCA_012270485.1 Sphingobacteriales bacterium
AGGACAGGCATCATAGTTTCTAAGGGTACAAGAGGAATAACAATGTCTATAGCTGCTAGAGCTAATACGAAGTTAGCAAAAGGGATTGTAATGAAGTTACCAAACATGCCCAATCCACATGTCCAGCCAATAAAGGGTCTCCATCCAGAGACAAATAAACTAGAGTGTCCTGCCTCTACTTTGTTTACCTCTAGCTGAGCTTTCATAAGCTCCTGATGATGCCTTTCCGACATGGTGGCAATCTCATGAGCCAAGGCAGCTTTCTTATCTTTGTCTTCAATAAACTTATCTAAAAGACCAGAAACAGGCCCAATCAGGCTAGTTACTAAACTCATATTAAGCTACCTCAATAAAACTAGGGGCCACCGTAGCAGCCCCCAGTTGAATGGTTATTACTTAGGAACAACCAAAGTCAAACCTGACTCAGGACGCAGTACAGCAACGCCATACAGAGTATCTGAGGTGAACAGGTTAGCAAGGAACTCTTGCTTGTACTGAGTCTGAGAGCGAACACCCAGTTGCTCAGCCATTACAATTGCATCCTTCTGGATCAACAGAGCGCCCAGAGAGTCTACAGCGGAAGCAGAGTTGTCAGCAGCAGCCTCAACTACAGGGCAGTTGGTGCTAACAAATACGTCAATGCCGTACAGTTGACCAATCTGACCACCAGTAACTTGACCGCTGTTTACGAAGTCAGAACTTACGTAACGGTCAATGCCCATGATGGTGTTGCGAACTGAAGGAGGAATGATGAAGCAACGGTTTTCCATTGGTACATCAGCATCGTCCAGCTTCTGAATGATGCCACGGAAACCAGCGTCCGTGAATACGTCAGCAGTCGAAACCGTGTCAGCGGTGTAGGTAGACAGGCCGTTGGTAGCGTCTACAAAGAACGTACCACCGTTGTTCAGGTAAGTAGTGCTAGTAGTACCAGCAGAACCCAGACCAGTAGCCAAGCTGTGCAGGTCGGTATCAACTTGCTTAGCCAAAGCATAACCAGCGTCTTCCGTATAGAACTGACGCAGAGAAGCCAAGGCTTGAACATCAGTAATGTCTTCGATCAGACGTGAGTATTCAAAGTGCTTGTTGATAGAGACTTGTACTTCGCTTTCCGTAGCGTTCTGTACCGTTACAGCAGTGTTCTCTGCTTTAGCGTGTGCATCACCACGGACAGGCTTAGGCACATGGATCGTGTCGCCTTTCTTACCAGCCATAGACATCTTCTTGACCAAGTTAGCCAAGACAAGGTTCTTCTGGTATGCAGCAATAATCTCATCACTCCAAATTTCTGGAATGAAAGTAGCTGCGCTAGTGTTGTCTACAAACCCGCCAGTTGCGGGATATGTTGAATCAGCCATAATAAATATCTCCTAAGATATACTATCTGACCCGTTTTTCTGCGTATGCCTTCATAATCTCTGGTTGTAGAGCAGCATAGCGATCAGGGTCGCTTTTCATAAGGTTAATAATGTCTGCGCGTCTATAGATCTTCTTAGGTGCTGATTCAGTGCTACCACTGGCATTACCAGTAGAAGCTGCTTTAACTGATTGCTTACGAGCTTGTTGCTCTACCTGAGCAGTCTGCTGTACAATGTTCTGTCGCTCTTTCCATAAGCTAAATAGCTCATCAGCGGCTTCATGGTCGTACTGCTGGTCTGCTGCTACAAACAGCTTAGTCCTAACATTGGATGCTTTAATCCACTCAGCAAAGTTAGCATCTTGCAAGATCTGTTGCATGTCAGGATGCTTACGTTGTAGCTCTGCCATTGCTGTACTTGCACGATACTGCTGTGTGAGTGCTTCAGCTTCCTTAATCTTAGGATGGTTCTGAATAGCCCTATCTACAGCCTTATCAGGGTCTGTAAACCAATCTACTTCTTCGACTTCTTGTGGTGCTTCTTTTGTATCTTCTGTGAGTTGTGTCTGGATATAATTGTCAACAACCTTACGTAGCTCACCTACTTCAGAACTCTGTCGGCCCAATAGCTTTTCAGCCTCTTGGTGCATCTGTACAAGTTCTTGAGCAGTCTTGCCTTTGTACTTGTCAGGGATCTCAGGTTCCTGTGGTTCAGGAGTTTCCTGCTGTTCCTCTACTTGTTCAAGTAACTCTAGTTGCTGTGCGTTCTCTTCTTGGTTATCCTGACGCTCAGGTTCAATAATCTTAGCCATTATTAACTCCGTACCTTAGTATTGTGGAGATTTTTATTATGAAGGTTCTCTACTGAGAGGATTGCCTTCGCTCATATGCCATGTGACTCTCCCTTCGTTTAACCCACCTGTCATGTGCATCAGGGAAGTCTCCACTGATACCTTCAAGATTAGATCTCACCGGGGAGATAACACGTTTAGCGTCCAAGCCACAACTGCACCTAGAAGTTGTGACATCAGACTTAACTAAATCTTCAAACAGTTTGCCGCAAGGACATCTAAAATCAAACAGCCTCATCTAGTGCTTCCTCAGTATCTTCTGATTCTGCTTCAGCATGAGCGTTGTCAATCTGTGTTTCAAGATTCAGTATGGTTGCTAGGATAGCTAACTGACCTTTGCGAAAGTTCAAGTTATCGTTATCCGTAGTCATTTCTACTGAGTTGATTTGTCCAACATTACTTTGTAGGTCAGAGATTAACTGTTTCCAGCCTTCTGATCTAAACATAGCAAAGTAGTTGTTGAAGTATGTTTCTAACTCTTGAGTCATAGTATTTTACCTTTGTTAAAGAATACTTATGTACACTATTGTACCTATACATTATAGCATACTTTGACTCATTTGTCAAGCATTATTTTGTTAAATATCCAATTAAAATTGCTAGGCACATAGGTACTAAAAATACCAGTACCGCTACAACAGCACCTATTTCTTTAACGTCCTTCCAAAATTTCTTCTTAGCCGCTATTGCTTTAGCTAACTCTGCTTGTTTAGCTTTCCTAGCCGCAGCCATAGCAAGCATAGCTTCGTTGTAAAGTTGTCCATTGCCGCTAACCATAAACAGGTCTTTGACTTCCTGCATGGTCTCTTGTATTTGTTTCTTGGCTAGTGCAGCTTTGACAGCATCAGCTTCAGATAAACTGCCTGAGTTTTGCGCTCTTGCTAGTTCAACCTCTGCACCGCCAAGTGTCGATAGAAAACTAGAGATACTTGAGATGTCATTGGTTGTCTCAGCTACACGCTTGATAGCGGATGTTGCAGCGTTAACACCAGCGACAATTGCACTTATCTCTGCTATCATTGTTAGCGGCCTCTGCGTCCACCTGAAGCTCTGGGTTTCATGTTCTGACGCTTGCGCGCTTTAGCTGCCGCCGCTTTACCTTTTGGGGTATAGCTGTACTTCTTTCCACCTACCATTGGCATAGTATTCTCCTTACTACCATTTAGTTCTATCGGCCCAATATGCCGCAGACATTCTGCCTTTGGCTATATTCTTTGCGTGTCTTGCTTTAAAAGACTTACGCCTTGCTCGTTGCTCAGGACTATTAGGATTTTTTCCTGCGCCTCTAACACCTTGCTGTCCAAAGCGTATAGTTTTTGTTTTATCACCTTCCTTAGCTACCACCACATGAGATTTAGTAGGGTGGTTTGGTGTACGTTTAGGTTTGTTATAACCACTGACTCCAGCACGCCGGAGCTTGGAATCTCTTACGGTCATTCTTATGCAGCCTTTTGTGTTTGCTTTGTAGTTTTTCTAGGTGATGCTGTATTCTTAGCATTTAGTTCCTCTAACTCTTTGATTCTAGATTCAAGCTCATCAAACTTCTTGTTAACTTGGTCTACTATCTGAGTTAGCTCTGTACGTGTTACGACCATCAATTTATCCTTGTTGTAGTCTAAGGGGTTGACTTGGTTGCTGTGGTTGTTGAGACTGATTCTTTAGGTCAATCTCTTTCTCTTTCAAGAATGTCTGAGCAATCTTCATACGACGCTCAAACTCCTTGTCCTCTTGGTCTCCTGCCTTCAGGTTAGCTGTGACTGCCTTAATCTGGTCAATCTGTAGCTCCTGTGGTGCAAGCTGTGTCTCTACAGCAATCTTCTGCGCTCTGGCCTGAGACTCCTGTGCCTGACCGTTGAGTGCTGCTGTCTGTGACTGCTGGAAGGCCATCTGTGCCTGTGCAGCCGCTTGTTGCATCTGCTGTTGTTCAGGTGTAGGTTGTGATGCCTGTTCTGCCTGAGCTAACTTAGCCATCAGTTCTTCACGGTTAGACAGGTTCATGTTGTCAATGATTGACTGAATCAACGTGTTGTACAGTGGAGACTCTGCTGGCATGGTTTGCAGTAGTTGCACAAGTTGCGTTACTTCGTACTCACGGGCAATAATGCCTAGAGTAGACGTAGTGTTGAACTTGTAGTCCTTGACAGGATAGTTCTCTGGGTCAAACTGCATGTAACGACAAGCAGCCATCTTAACAAATGGAATCAGGAAGGACTGTTGGAAGTTAATCAAGGTACGCTTGTGACGCTTGATGATTGCACCAAGGGACATACTGATACCGGCAGCCGTAGCGTCACCATTGATACTACCGGGAATACCAGCGGAGTCAATGGCACCTGTAGACATCTGAACCATCTTCTGTAGTTCTGCTGCCTGTGCAAATGTAATTTGGTTAACTTGACCAAAGTTGAAAGGATTGAGTACAGACTTAGGGTCGCCATTGGTTAGGATGATCTTACCGGGGCGTACCTCTGGCCTAGAGCCTCTAGGAAGCCGTGTAGCGTCCATAGCCATCATTGGGTGTACGGTTAGTGCTAGGGCATCAATACGGGCACGAAGCTCTGTATCAAGCGCCTTCTGGCTGTTGTAGCCCTTCTCACAAACACCACGGCCCCAGAACCTACCGGGAACTACATCCCAAGGAAATGCTACTACAGGACGATCCTGCATCATGTATGGGTTAGCTTCTGCCTTTAACAGAATACCACCATTAGCAATAACAACAATAGCTTCGACGTAGTAGCTTGCATCCTCATCTGCCTCTGGTTCTTCTATCTCAATGTCAGCAATGTCTTCGTCATCGTCAAGCATTGCTTCTTTTTCGCCAATCTCCAGCAAGTAGCGTGGCACAAGTCCATAGTATTTTGTTAGGCGTACTTTGTCTTCGTCATAGCTGGTTAGGTCTTGATCTGGCTCTAGGTCATAGTCACTAGCCGCCTGACCTACGTACACGCTCCTGTAGACACCTTCTTCCTGTAGCTGCTGTACCTTATGTCGTGGCACAAACTCATCCACAGCAACACCTATAGCGTCCTGTATGGAGGTTGCTACTGGGTCAATCAGGAAGTTCTGTGGCAGTACAGGGCGCAGTTTAACTACTGTACGGTCTGTGACGTTAACACCTACTGCCTGTAGCTGTCCGTCCATGATAGGCTGTGTAGCAGGAGCCATCTCTTTGACTTCCTCTAGCACTACTTCAGCCACACCAGTGCCAAATACAGCACTGTTGATAAGACATTCACCTACTTGCTTGCGTATCTGTGTCTTTTCAAAGTCTTCATGCAGCTTTTGTCGCAGATATACAACATCCTGTGCTTCTGCGTCCCCAAGATCGTCGGTAATGTCAAAATACTTACCACGACCAAAGGTTGCTTCTTCAATTTCTGCTACTGAGGACTCTACAGCCTGCTGTAATGCGGGTGAAATGATACGTGAACGCTCACTTTTGCGCTCCATATCCTCTGCTGCCCATATTCCACGCCACAAACGGTAGAATTCTTCAAATCTTTCCGCATAATTGGACTCATAGTGGTCTCTCCATGAGTCACACTTAGCCATCACCCAGTTTTCTAGGTGTTCGTCGCTTGACAGAACGTCATTATCGCCATAATCCATAATTTTTTACCTTGAACGTGAGCGTTTGGTTTTCTTTGCTATCTTTTTAGGCTGTGATGAGTGTTGTTTACCAGCCTTAGTGTCTTTTCTTTTCTTTCTGGTGGT
>JAAXIF010000102.1:6025-7496 GCA_012270485.1 Sphingobacteriales bacterium
AGCCATTATCTGTATCCTCCACCTTTGGCTTTGTACTCTTTTGCCAACATCTGTGCCTTTCGCGCACTCCATTGTCCAGCCTTGCCACCTTTTGAACCTGCTTTGATTTTATTAAATAGGTTCTTACGCATAGTGGGTTTGGTGTAGTTACCGGCTTCATTGACTCTTGACTTAGGTTTTTGTGCTTTAGCTCTGGTTCCTGCTCTTGTGGGCATATTAATATCCTGTTACTGCATCCAAGACCTCAAGATCATCAATCTCAAAGTCGTAACTGTAGGCTACTTTAGCCAGTTGGTCTGTGTACGCAAAAGCATCCACAAGGTCATCATGTGTTAGTGGGTCAGGAAACTGAAACAACTGATCTAAGAATCTACTGTTCCACTCACCTTTGCCTAGAGTAATCTGACCATTCTCAAACCTACCCTGTAAGGCCCACATGATTCTGTCTGTCTTCTTTCTGTTACCGTGGGTTAACTCCTCAACAACAAAGAATCTGCCGTACTGCTTCATCATGTCCGTCAATGGTGACATGACAGCCTGCTTGGAGATACCACGCTCAATACCTACACTGATGGGCCTGTAGTCCCTAACAGCCTCAAATATCTTTCTGGCTGTCTCCGCTAAGTCCCATCGACCATGTATGATGTTCTCTAGGTGCCAGCCATTCTCATTTACTTTTACAACGGCAATAGCTGATTCATCCAGCTTAGAGTTTTTAGTTCTCTTTTTACTTACGTCCTCAAAGCCAGCTAAGTCAATGCTTATGTAGTAATCACCTATCTCCGGTGATTCACCAAACACAACCCAGTCCTCTTTGAACATCTCTGAGCCTCTAGCTTCAAAGGATGCCATGAACTCTTGACGGAATGCGTAGGATGACATAGACTTCTTAGCTAGGTCAATCTCCTCTGGGTCTAACAACTCATTGTCATAGCTTGTAAAGTGCCATGCAGAGTATGACTCATCTTCCTCTAGCTCTGCGTACTTGTACAGGTCGTAGAAGTGATTACGCCCCATAGGTGTACCAATGAACAAGGCAGCACCCTTCTGGTCAGCCAATGCAGGTCTAAGGATCTGCTCAAAGACCTCTGGCTTCATGTCGGCGTATTCGTCCATCACTAGGAACTTCAGTGACACACCACGCATAGTCTCAGGTCTATCAGCACCTTTGAGGCTGATGGTTGCACCATTGACCAACTTAATCTGTAGGTTGTTAATGTGACTAGAGGTTACAACAGGGTGCGCCAGCTCCAATAGTGTTTGCCACATGATGTCTCTGGCCTGTCCCTGTGTTGGAGCTACATAGAACACATGGCCTTTGTCTGCCTGTAGAGCATTAACAATCAACATCCATGCTGCTAGTCTGGACTTACCTGTACGTCTACCGGCAGCTACAATCTTAAATCTAGTGTCATCAGCCCAGACTTGCTTTTGCCAATCAAGCAGTTGTATGTTTAGTTCAGTCATAGAA
>JAAXIF010000107.1:0-29668 GCA_012270485.1 Sphingobacteriales bacterium
CTTCTCCAAGGGAGTCCTTTGGACCTTGTTTCCTGTTCCTTATTTCTTGTTTCCTAATTTCATTCACCCTGAGGAGCATTCATAACCGCAGGTTATTATCTGCGACGAAGGGCAGTTCCATACTAGTTGGTTTCTATTGTCGACTGTTTTTGAAACCCTTATGCATCAGGCGAATCGGCTTATGTGATGTGTAACTTTCTTGCATACCAGTTCTTTAAAAATTAGTATTATTACAGTGTGAAATGGCAAGATTACATAGTATCTGATCATCAGGTTTTAGTTGGGAAACCTATCATCAAAGGAACCAGAATTTCTGTGGAGTTGATTTTAGAGTTGCTTTCTGCCGGTTGGACAGAAAAACAAATTCTGGAAGCATATCCTACGATCTCTACTGACGCTCTAAGAGCAGTATTTGCCTATTTACAAGAGTGTATTCAGCAAGAGCTTTATTTCCCGATTTCTGCATAGTTATGTTTTTAGCAAATGAAAATTTCCCCCGTCTAAGCACCATTCTTCTAAGGGAAAGTGGATACATCGTAAAGAGTATACAGGAAGACTACTCGGGAATTGATGATGTTGCAGTCATCAAAATGGCGCAAGAACAAAATTTAATTATACTCACTTTCGATAGAGGTTATGGCGAGTTGATTTTCAAATACGCCAAAGATAATCCACCTTCAGTTGTATTCTTTAGGGAAAAAGGGAGTCACCCAGCGTTTGCAGCTTCATCATTACTTACTTTATTGATAGGTCAAAAGATTTTTCTTGCAGGCGCATTTACTGTAATTGAATCTGATAACATCAGACAGCGTTTTTACAAATCTTGAAAATAAAATCCCCCCGTCGCAGACGCGATCTTTGATCGCAAGGAAACATGCTGGTTTCTATATGCATAACCCCCTACACTCCATGTGAAACCCCTCCGGGGTTGGGAAATCAAAATCAATGTCTGGTTTCTACAATCTTTTACCCCTCCGGGGTATTTCTGGTCTAAGAAACCTTGTTTCTTTTTTCTTGATCCTTGTCTCTTCCTTGTTTCCTGTTTCTTATTTCTTGTTTCTTATTTTTATCACCCTTAACAACCATCATGAAAAAAATAAAGTGGATACTCTTGGTACTGTTGTTCATAAACACGGTAGGAAATGCCCAACTACAATGGATCAATATAGACAGCCTCTATCAACCCTTACCCGGTTCCATACATGTCTATAAAACCACCGCACTATTAGACGGTAAACCCAATATCGCTTACTATGTCACGGCTGACTTAAACAGTCAACAACTTGAATTCACTACAGCTGTCGGAAATGGCAAAAGATATACACCCACGCAATACTTTGAACAGGATGATCAACGTCCCTTACTGGTGATGAATACAACCTTCTTTGAATTTGTACACAACAGCAACCTGAATGTGGTGATCAAAAATGGACAACTATTGGCCTATCAACAACACACGATAGCGGGGAGAGGAAAAGATACTTTGACCTATCGCCATCCTTTTGGTAGTGCAATCGGTATCAGCAAAAAAAGAAAAGCAGATATTGCCTGGTTATATACTGATACAGCGGCTCGTTATGCCTATGCCAGCCAACAACCCATTCCTTTTTTCAAAGACAGTATAGCAGATCCTTCAGCATCTTTCATGCTACAAAAAGGTGCTTTTAAAAAATGGAAAATGCAAACGGCTGTTGGGGGCGGACCAGTACTCATTCAAAACGCAGAAATCAAAATCACCAATAACGAAGAAATCAAATTCGCCGGTAAAGCCATTGATGATAAACATCCACGATCAGCCATGGGTTATACCGCAGCCGGACAACTCATTTTTTTAGTAGTCGAAGGAAGATTCCCCGGCAAAGCAGAAGGAGCCACCCTCAAACAACTTGCACAAATGCTAAAAGAAATCGGCTGCACAGAAGCACTGAATCTCGATGGCGGCGGCAGCAGTTGTCTCCTCATTAATGGAAAACAAACCATCCAGCCAAGTGATAAAGAAGGGCAGAGAGCGGTACCGGCGGTGTTTATAGTGAGGAAGCTGTGAGCTACGAGCTTCGAGCCGAGGTCTCGATACATAATGTCTTATTATATTTTTAGCCTGAAAGAAACAAAGACACTTAACTAAAAGTACTCAGCTCATAGCTCACAGCTCGTAGCTCGTAGCTCAAAGCTCACTGCTTCTCCCACACCAACGCCGAAGCCCCCAATATAGCAGCATCCGATTCTTTCAAATGACTCACCAATATTTTCACCTTATTCTGAAATACCTGGATCAGATTTTCTTCCATGCTTTCACGCGTTGGTTTTAGGATCAGATCACCGGCTTTGGTGAGTCCGCCGAAGAGGACGATGGCTTCCGGGCTGGAGAACATCACAAAATTGGCGAGTGCTAGACCTAATATTTTTCCGGTGTATTCAAAGATGGACTTCGCGAGTTCATCACCTTCCATCGCAGCATCATATACTTTTTTAGAATCGATCTCATCAACCGGCACATTGCGCAACCAACTGGGCTGGTCACTTTTTTCGAGTAATTCCAAAGTGGTTAATCGAACACCTGTTGCCGAAGCATAGCTTTCTAAAGAACCTTTTTTACCTGTGCCTTCATGCATGCGTCCATCGGGGATGATGATGGTATGTCCGAGTTCACCGGCAAAGCCATCATGTCCGTAAACCAGTTTGCCATTGGCAACAATACCACTACCCACACCTGTTCCCAATGTGATCATGATAAAATCATTCATGCCTTTTGCCGCACCATACATCATTTCACCAATCGCAGCTGCATTGGCATCATTGGTGAGGGTAACAGGTAGTTTGAATTTATCTTCAATCATCTTAGCCAAAGGAATGATGCCTTTCCAGGGAAGGTTGGGAGCATATTCAATGGTACCTGTATAATAGTTACCATTGGGAGCACCCACACCTATACCTTTCATGCGACCCACACCTCCGGCTTTTGCGATGAGGTCGGAGAGATGATTATAGAGTTCATCAATAAATGTTTCTACTTCTGCATGTTTACGCGTAGACATTTCACTCGAGAACAATACATTACCCACGCGGTCAACGATACCAAACTTGGTACCTGTTCCACCAATATCAATTCCTATTGCAAGAGGTTCCATTGCAGCAGATGTAGTAGCCATACTCAATAATTTTTATTCAAAACAATTAATGTCCGCTTCCGGTTGACTTTTCAGTTTCATAGTCGATACCCTGTTTGCGCAAGATACCTTTTACAACCACTGCAAAGAAAACCAAGTAAGCAAAACAAAGTAAACAAACCCAATACGATTGGTGAATACCATAACCTGCTGTTGTGGCATTCGATGATTGCAAGTAGTCTGCCATCTTACCTTGAATAGGAGGAATGATACCACCACCCAAAATCATCATGATCAGGAAAGCAGAACCTTGTGTGGTGTACTTACCCAAACCGGCAATAGACAATGAGAAAATACAAGGCCACATGATCGAACAACACAAACCACCACTTAAAAATGCATAAGTAGCCACAGTGCCTTTGGTGAAAATACCAATGGCCATCGCAGTTACACCCAGTACACTAAAAATAAGCAGGGTACGAGCAGGTTTATCTTTACTAATATAAAAAGCACCGATCTGAATCAATACACAGATGATATACCAATAGAGAGGAGTCATATCATATTGCGCAATGCTATTCGCACCAATCACAATACCAAATGCTACCAATGGTACGATAAAAGTCATCACTTTATGCGTAGAACTCTTCAATTCAAAAGCACTGATGGCACCGGCCCAGCGTCCGATCATCAAACTACCCCAATACATAGAAATAAAAGGAGCGATCTGTGATGATTGATAACCACCAAAATCTGCTTGCTTCAACAATTCACCCAAGTTACTTCCGATCGATACTTCCACACCTACATATACAAAGATGCCCAGCATACCCAAAACGAGTTGCGGATATTTCATCGCACCCCATCCATCCGATTTTTTCTGAGCGGTATAATTCGCAGCAATCAATCCAACCACCACTACTGCCAATGCACCAAACAACCATTTCATTCGATAGGTTTCCAACTCATGTTGTGCAGCAGCACTCAGATCCGGCGCCAGGTTTTTATAACTATTGAAGATGGGAACAAACATCACCACCAATAATCCGGTCATGATAATAAGTGTAGTCAATGCTTTATTCGCTGGCTCTGTTTTTTCTTCCATAATACCGGATGGTACTTTCTTGGAAAAATGAAAGAGTGCAGCGGCAGCGATGAACAATCCACCCACACAACTATAGAGTACGATGACTTTACTTAAACTCAAACCTTTGATCTGCTCATCCGTAATGGCTGCAGTGGTACCAAACAAGGCAAGTGCTACAACGATGGGACCGATGGTGGTACCAAAAGAGTTCACCCCACCACCCAGGTTCACACGGCTGGTACCGGTAGATGGATCACCCAAAGTAATGGAGAAAGGTTGAGCAGCTGTTTGTTGTAAGGAGAAGCCCAAAGCCACAATAAACAATCCCACCAACATGCCGGCAAACGTATTTGCATTCACTGCAATGATCATGGCAGCAGCACCGATGGCAGAGAATAAAAGTCCATATACAATACTTTTCTTATATCCCCATTTTCCCACTAAATCCTTTCCACCAAACGCACCATAAGCAAAAAGTCCGAGTGCGCCGAGGTAATAAGCGAGATAAAAGGCGAAATCAATCAGCTGACTTTGAAATTGATCGAGACTGAAATAATGTTTACAAAAAGGAATGAAGACACTATTACCTGCGGCAATGAAACCCCAAAAGAAAAAAACGACAACTAGGGTGGTCAATGCGCCGGTATTGGTCGGTTGCTTTGGCTGGGTCATAACAATCGTTGGTTTTAATGAAGGATGTAAAATAATGAGAAAATGAAGATGTAAAAATTTTAAAAGTAGAATTTGATGGTAGCATTTTAGTTCTTAAATTGAGAGCAAACAAGACAAACTGCAATTCATGGAGATTATTCATGTCAGCGCCGAGTGCTATCCGGTGGCCAAGGCCGGTGGATTGGGAGATGTAGTTGGCGCCCTTCCTAAATACCAGGTGAAAGCCGGACATGTGGCCAAAGTAGTGATGCCCATGTACCGCACTAAATTTCTGTACGACAACGAATGGACAGTTGACTTCAAAGGACAAACCAATTTAGGTAACTGGTTTTTTGATTATACTGTTATTAAAGAACCCACCAATAAATTAGGATACGATTTATACCTGATTGATATCAATGGTTTGCTGGATCGTCAGAAGATCTATGGCTATGATGATGATGCCGAACGCTTCACAGCCTTTCAGATTGCTTTTGTGAATTGGCTCGCCAGTTGGGAGCATCGTCCGGATGTGGTGCATTGTCACGATTACCATACCGGTCTTATTCCTTTTATGATGCAGTATTGTTATGATTACAATACACTGAAAACGGTGCCTACCGTTATCACGATACACAATGCACAATATCAGGGATGGATGGGTTGGGATAAAAGTAGATATGTTCCGCGTTGGGATCTTTGGAAGCGGGGGATGTTGGATTGGAATGAAACCATCAATCCACTCGCATCCGGAATCAAATGCGCAGCAAAAGTAACAACTGTTAGTTGGAGCTATATGGATGAACTCAGGAGTAATTCCAACGGTTTAGAAAAACTGTTTGAATTTGAGCGGGGTAAATGCGTAGGTATCTTAAACGGAATTGATAATGAAGTTTGGAATCCCGCTACAGATAAATATCTTGAACATCACTTCACAGTGAAAACGGTGAAGGCCGGAAAAGAAAAGAATAAAAAGATACTCTGTGAACGTTTCGGACTTGATGCTACCAAGCCTTTGTTTATTTTCATTGGTAGACTGGTAGGAGAAAAAGCAGCAGATATTTTACCACATGCTATTCGCATAGGTATTGAACAAACACAGGGACAAGCCAGCTTTCTGGTATTAGGTAGTGGAGAGACAAATGTGGAATGGGAGTTTCAACAAATGGCAGAGCCATATAAAGGTGTATTCAATGTGGTTATTGGTTATGATGAAACATTGAGTCATATCATGTATGCAGGGGCAGACTTTTTATTGATGCCCAGCAGGGTAGAACCATGCGGACTCAATCAGATGTATGCCATGCGTTATGGAACAGTACCGATGGTAAGAAGTACCGGAGGTTTACAAGACACGGTAGTAGACATGGGTGATCCGGATGGGTTTGGTATTCGTTTCAATCATGCTACAACTGATGATGTTGTTTACGCAATCGGCAGAGCGGTGTCTGTATACCAAGATAAAACACATTTCAACTGGATGCGCCAACACATGATGCAGATTGATCATAGTTGGGAGAGTACAGTGGATGAGTATACGAATGTGTATAGAAGCCTGAAGGGGATGTAGGATGTAGGATGTCTGATTTCTGATGTCTGATTTGTTTATATCAGACATCCGACATCCGACATCAGAAATCAGAAATAAAAAATCACAGATCAAAAAATTAAAGATTAAGCAATGAATAGTATCTCAAAATCCGTATTAGCAGTGATCCTCGGTGGGGGAGCAGGTACAAGGTTGTATCCTTTGACAGCAAGCAGATCTAAACCTGCTGTTCCTATTGCAGGTAAGTATCGTTTGGTGGATATTCCCATCAGTAACTGTATCAACAGCAATATCAATCGCATGTTTGTATTGACGCAGTTCAACTCTGCTTCATTGAACAAGCATATCAAGAATACTTATCACTTCAGTGCTTTTAGTACTGGGTTTGTAGATATTCTGGCGGCAGAGCAAACACCTGATAATCCGGGTTGGTACCAAGGTACTGCGGATGCGGTGAGACAATCATTGCGCCATATTTCAAATATGGATTTTGAATACATCTTGATCTTGAGTGGTGATCAGTTGTACCAAATGGATTTCAGTGAGATGCTGGAAAGCCATAAAGCAAAAGGTGCCGATATTTCTATTGCTACCATTCCGGTGGATGAAAGAGATGCACCTGAGTTTGGTATCCTCAAAGCCAATGATGAAAATTTTATTACTTCCTTTATTGAAAAGCCCAAGAAAGAATTATTACCTGATTGGGTAAGTGATACCGGAGCCGACATGCAGAAAGCAGGAAGAAATTACCTGGCTTCCATGGGTATTTATATTTTCAGTAAACATGCATTGTATCATTTGCTGAACAATGTACATCCCAATGCTACCGACTTTGGAAAGGAGATCATTCCGGATTCTATCGAGAATTATAAAGTGATCAGTTTCCAATACGATGGTTATTGGACAGATATCGGAAATATCTATTCTTTCTATGAAGCCAACCTGGCGCTCACACAAGAGATACCACCTTTCAATTTATTTGATAACAATAAAACGGTATACAGTCGCGCACGCATGTTGCCACCGGCTAAGATCAGTGGTACTACTTTGGAGAAAACCATCATCGCTGAAGGATCGATCATTCATGCGAGTAGAATAGAACAGAGTGTGGTGGGTATCCGTTCCCGTATCGGACATGGAACGACGGTGGTGAATAGTTATCTGATGGGTAATGATTATTATGAAACGATTGAAGAGATGGCAACGAATACAGCGAAAGGATTACCAAAGATCGGTATCGGTGAACGTTGTTATATCAAAGATGCCATCATTGATAAGAATTGCCGTATCGGTAATGATGTGCGCATCAATGGTGGGGCACATTTACCCAATACAGATCATGCTCTCTACACAGTGAAAGATGGAATTGTAGTGGTGAAGAAGCTAGCTGTATTACCTGATGGATTTGTGATTTGATTTTTATTTTTTAGCCGCAGATTCGCAGATTTTTTAGTTTGATCTGCGGCTAAAAATCATATATAACGCTAATTATACTTTTAAACGATTGCTATGGCTCATTCATCCCATGTCTCCAATAGCTCTGCGGGCCTCATGCCCAAACCACGTTTATCGCTGACACAGATATTTTTCATGAGTTTTGGGTTCTTAGGTGTTCAATTCGGATTTGCATTACAGAATGGAAATACGAGTCGCATACTCCGTTCATTTGGTGCAGATGTAGAACACCTGCCCATGTTCTGGATCGTTGCGCCGTTGATGGGGATGATTGTACAGCCGTTGATTGGTCATTATAGTGACAGAACTTGGAATCGTTTAGGGAGAAGAAAGCCTTATTTTTTACTCGGAGCATTGTTATCATCAGCTGCCTTGGTCTTTCTTCCGAATTCAGCAGCGATGTCATCCATCATTCCTGCTTTATGGATTGGTGCCGGTATGGTGATGATTATGGATGCTTCATTTAATGTTGCCATGGAGCCCTTCAGAGCCTTGGTAGCAGACAATTTACCCGACTCACAAAGAACCAGTGGCTTTGCCATACAAACTTTTCTGATCGGGATTGGTGCAGTGGTAGGATCAGAACTCCCCTCTATTCTCGCAAAGAGCGGATTCTCGCAGGAAGCGGGGGAATCAGGTGTAGCAGATAATATTAAGTATGCATTTTATATCGGTGCTGCCGTTTTTATTACTGCCATTCTGGTAACAGTTTTTCTATCGAAAGAATATCCACCTGAAGAGTATGAAAAATACCATGGCAAGCAAGATGAAGCTTCCAAAAAAGAAGGACTCGGCGCCATCTTCAAAGACTTTAAGAATATGCCCAAGACCATGAAACAATTGGGATTGGTACAATTCTTCTCCTGGTTTGCATTGTTCAGCATGTGGGTATTTACAACAGATGCTGTTGCCACACATGTATACGGATTATCACCTGATGATGCAAGATCAGTAGCTTACAATGAAGCAGGGAATAAAGTGAGCTCTGCATTTGGCACCTATAATTTAGTGGCAGCCATCTATGCATTGTTCATACCTGTTGTTGCTAAATTCTTAGGAAGAAAAGGAACCCATGCATTCTCACTGATTGCAGGCGGTGTTGGATTGATCTCTATTTACTTTATCAAAGACCCCGCCATGCTGACTTATTCAATGATCGGTGTTGGATTGGCATGGGCGAGTATTTTGGCAATGCCTTATGTGATTTTATCCGGTTCTATTCCGGCTGGTAAGCTGGGTATTTACATGGGTATCTTTAATTTCTTCATCACATTACCACAGATCGTAAATGGTATTGGTGGTGGATGGATTGTAAAAAATATTTATGGCGGTCAGCCAATCTATGCTATTGTATTGGCGGGGTTCCTCATGTTATGCGGAGCTGTGAGTGTTTTATTCGTCTATGATGCCGGTGCTATACGCATCAAACAAGAAAAAGTAAACTAAACGAAATAATCCTGAGTATTTTGAATTCAGATTATAAGGAAGATGTATAAAAAATCAATTCAGCGTTTTCGCGAGTTAAGATGAGACAATTTCATCAGTCCCTGTGGACGGGCCTCATTGGGGTCGGTGTCGAGCGTAGCGAAGACAGATGAAATCATGCGAAGCGGATTTCATCAGAGGCCAATGGAGCCCGGTAACAGGGACGGGGCCATACGGCCCGGGAGTAACAAATTATTAATAGCAGCGTGTTGAGATAAACACAACGCTTATGATTCAATGTTATGAAAAAGCTATTTAGTACACTATTCGCAGTTTGGATGATATTCTTGGTGAATGCACAAGAACTTACTATGTACCCCACGCATTGGTTCGCAGGCATGAACAGAGATCGTGTTCAATTGATCTTAAAAAGTGATGACAGTCAATTTTCACGATCAAATGTCCGTGTGCAATATCCCGGCGTGAGCTTATTACGTACCCATCGTTTTAGTAATGGAAAATATCTGGTGCTAGATTTATCAATTAGTAAATCAGCGCAACCCGGTAACGTATCCATTATTACCACTACCAATAAACAATCAAAAACTTATACCTGGGCACTTAAAAAAAGAAGAGACGGAAGAGGAACAAAGTTCGCACAAGGAGTTAGTGCAAAAGATCTGATATACCTGATCATGCCCGATCGTTTTAGTAATGGCGATCCTTCCAATGATCAGTTTGCGAATATGCAGGATAACGGCAGTGATAGAAAAGATGTATTAAGAAGACATGGAGGCGATTTAAAGGGCATTCAGAACCATATTGATTACATGAAAGAATTGGGTGTAACCGCTTTATGGATGACGCCTGTAATCGAGAACAATATGCCACTCAACAAAGAAACATCCGGCATGATGAGTGGCTATCATGGTTACTGGTTTACCGATCATTACAAAGTAGATGCCCGTTTGGGTGGAAACAACAGCTATAAAGAACTCTCTGATTCCTTACATGCTAATGGAATGAAACTCATTCAGGACGCAGTGTACAATCATATCGGCTCGCATCATTGGATGGAACTGGATCCACCTTCACCTGATTGGGTCAATCGTTGGGATACCTATACCGGCAGTAATCACAGAGATGAAGCATTATTCGGTCGCTATGCCAGTGAGAAAGATAAAAAACGAATGTTGGATGGATGGTTTGTTCCGCACTTACCGGATGTCAATCAGCGTAATCCTTTCGTTGCTAATTTTTTGATTCAACATGCGATCTGGAGCACCGAAGAATTCGGCGTAGATGGTTGGAGAGTTGATACCTATAAATATTGTGATGAACCATTCCTCAATCGCATCAATGATGCCTTACTAAAAGAATATCCTAAGCTCACCATCTTTGGAGAAGCCTGGACCAACACAGTTACCGGCAGTGCTTATTTCACCAGAAACAATATGGATGTTCCTTTCAAACACAATGCAGAAGGGGTTACGGATTTTCCTTTGAACAGTGCCATCATGGCGGCATTGAATCAACCTTTTGGCTGGACAGAAGGCGTGAACAAACTCTATATGACATTGGCGCAGGATATTCTTTATAAAGAACCTAAGAACAATTGCATCTTTCTTGATAACCATGATATGGATCGTTTTTTGTCAGTAGTCAATGAAGACATGAACCGATACAAACAAGGTATTGCATTGTTGCTTACATTAAGAGGTATTCCTCAGTTGTATTATGGGACTGAGATACTGATGAAGAATTTTAAAAATCCGAGTGATGCTATGGTGCGATTGGATTTTCCGGGTGGCTTTGAGGGGGATGCACAGAACAAGTTTACTGTACAAGGCCGAACCACAGCAGAACAACAGGCATTCGATTATGTAAAAACCATTGCACAGTATCGCAAGAATTCTTCCGCCTTGACTACTGGAAAAACCCTGCAGTTTCTTCCAACTGATGGACTCTATGTTTATTTCCGATACGATGATCAACATACCGTGATGTGTGTGATCAATACATCTTCTTCGGTAAAAAAACTGTCATGGGCAGATTACAGTGAACGCACACAAGGTTTTACAAAAGGAAAAGATATTATTTCCGGAACGTTGGTAGGAGAGAACTTTGAGGTAGCAGCAAACGGAACCATGATTATTGAGTTGTCGAAATAATCAGATGGCTCAACAAATTGCACATATCAGTTTAGTGGTAAGAGATTATGATGAAGCCATTCATTTCTATGTGAATGTACTTGGATTTGAGTTGTTAGAAGATACAATACTAACATCTACCAAACGATGGGTACGTGTAGCTCCTAAAGGTGCAGCTACCGCTTTGTTATTGGCAAAAGCAGATGGTGCTGTACAAGAACAACACATCGGCAACCAAACCGGAGGACGTGTATTTCTCTTTTTATATACTGATGATTTCCAACGTGACTTTAATCAGTACACCGATAAAGGCGTTGTCTTTGTAAGACCCCCACAAAAAGAATCCTATGGTACTGTAGCTGTATTCAAAGATCTATATGGTAATCTCTGGGATTTGATACAGCCTACTTGATTTATTGAAAGAGCTTTGTTAATCTATCAATAAGCATACTTAGGCCATTATGAAAAACAATTTCCATACCTTATATTGCAGGTATGACTACATCTATCATTATTACACTATGCGTTCTTATTTTATTAGCATACTTGTTTGATCTGAGTTCTGCTAAGACAAGGATACCTTCTGTAATTTTATTGCTTCTCTTGGGCTGGGTCATCAAGCAGCTGACCGTTTTTTTTAATGTAGTCGTTCCTGATCTTTCCTCATTACTTCCTATACTTGGTACCATAGGACTAATCTTGATTGTATTGGAAGGTTCTTTGGAATTAGAATTGGACAAGTCAAAATTACCCATGGTAAAGAAAGCTTTTTTTGTTTCTTTCTTTCCCATTCTTGCTGTTGGGTTGATACTTGCGGGATTATTAAGTTATTACAGCGGCTATGGTTTTAAGCAAAGTTTGGTCAATGTCATTCCTTTGGCGGTAATCAGTAGTGCCATTGCGATACCTACTGCAAAAAATTTGAAAACCTACGATCGTGAGTTTGTGACCTATGAAAGCAGTTTATCTGATATCGTAGGTGTCATCTTTTTTAATTTTATTGCATTGAATGCCGTCATTGACGGACATGCATTCTTTGAATTTGGATGGCAATTGCTATTGATACTAATCGTTTCTTTTTTTGCAACTGTTGGATTATCCTATTTATTGGGAAGAATTAACCATCATATTAAATTCATTCCCATCATGGTGATGTTGATTCTGATCTATACTATTTCTAAGATTTATCATCTACCATCCTTATTATTCATTCTTTTGTTTGGTATTTTTCTAGGGAATCTGGATGCACTCAAAAAATACAAGTATATAGCGCTACTAAAACCTGATAATCTTGATAAAGAAGTACATAAATTCAGAGAAATAGCCACCGAAGCTGCATTTGTGATCAGAACTTTCTTTTTCATTCTCTTTGGCTATTTATTAGAAACAGCAGACCTTGTTAATCTGCAAACGCTTTTATGGGCAGGTATTGTAGTAGCTACTATCTTTTTGATCAGAGCTATTCAACTGAAAATATCGGGATTGCCTCTTTTCCCTTTGCTGTTCCTAGCACCTAGAGGGCTGATTACGATTCTTTTATTTTTATCCATATTGCCTGAAGACAGAATACCCTTGGTTGATAATTCACTCATCATTCAAGTGATTGTATTGACTGCATTGATTATGATGGGAGGTATGATGGGCGTGAAAAAAGAAAAACCTGTTCACCACAAACCTGCACATGAAGATTCGCATACATGAAATTGAAATGGGGTCTCATAATCTGTCTGCTACAAGTGCCTTTTTTAAGCTACTTGGACTACAACCTGCTATAGAGCAAGATGGGTTGACGGTTTTCAATAGCGGACAAAAAGGAGTGGATCTGAATCTGTCTAAACATCTACCAGCAGGAGCAACACAGATCAGCTTTATAACCGATGATCTGAAAGCAGTGATGCAGCATTTGACAGCACATAAGATTGCATTTGAAGGTCCGTATGAGTCACATTTGGGAATGTTGTCGATCCGATTCCATTCGCCGGATGGTATTCCGATCCTGATCAATACACCTACAGATAGTTCTCCGGTTTGGTTACAGGTTTAAATCAGCTATTATGCTACGAATCATTTTATTAGTGTACAGTTTCTGGATATCGAGTGCTTTGATAGCATCACCGGGTAAGGGGTTATGGACTGTAGCCATTGATCATAGTGGTCGTTTTGTGGTAACAGGTGGCGATGATCAGCAAATCAGATTGTATCAATACAAAGATTTAAAACTGATCAAAACCTTTCCTGTGAATTCCATGATCAGACGCATGGAATGGCAACCCAATGGACAATTATTAGCTGTAGCAACCAATGATTATAAGATGCATTTGAGGAATATGGTGACAGGTGATTCCATTCCTTTAGCAGGAGCGGCATGGGGAGGCAGGGGAGTAAGCTGGAGTTACAATGGCAGGTTTTTAGCTGCAACTGATAATCACCTGATCAAAATATGGAATGAGAAAGGAGCATTGATCAGAACCATTCCCAAAGAAGACAACAATAGTTATCTAGACATCGATTGGCATCCTTCCAAAAATGTATTGCTGGTGAGCGGAGATGATATTCGTATGTATGACATGAGTGGAAAGAAGCTAGCCGTATTAAAACATCGGGAAGAAACAACAGGGGTATTGGCAGTTGAATGGCATCCGAATGGACTTTTCTTTGTGAGCGGTGATTATGGTCATGAACAAGAAGGTGTACCGACTTTATTGCAGTTTTGGACTACAGAAGGGAAATTATTCAAAACCATCAAGAAAAGTAAAATGGAGTATCGGGATATGAAATGGAATCATGATGGATCCTTATTGGCCACTGCCAGTGATCAATTGCGTGTATGGGATCGAGAAGGGAATTTGTTATATACAGGGGGAGATGGGAAACATAATTTATGGGGAGTTGTCTGGAACCCTTTTGCAAAAGAATGGGTTACTGTGAGCTTCGATGGTACACTCGATAAATGGAGTTATAAAGCAGTGAATCTGCAGCATTTTGAATAATGGTCATCTATACGCATTGCATTATGGCTGATTAATCCGGTCAGCATAAAATACTCCTCCATTACTCGATATTGAATATATTTAGCGTTTCAGTAAAAGCTGGGTATGTCAGATCAAGTAACGAAGCGGCAAGCGCAAGCCAAAGTTTTAAGGGTATTCAGAAAAGTGCATAGAGTTACAGGTGCTTTGCTATTTGTATTCTTTTTTATTGTAGCTGTTACCGGATTATTGTTGGGATGGAAGAAAAATAGTAATGGGCTACTCTTAGCAAAATCATACAAAGGCAGTTCAACCTTATCTAAAGATTGGTTGTCGGTAGACAGTCTAACTCAACAAGCCGTTTATTATTTGAAGCAGTCTGATAGTAGTTTATCCACCCATATCGATCGAATTGATTTTAGACCGGAAAAGGGGATGGTGAAATTTTTATTTACAGATCATTTTACGGCGGTGCAAATAGATGCCGCTACCGGTGCATTGTTGCATATTGAGAAACGAAGAGCAGATTATATTGAGAAGATCCACGATGGTTCTTTGGTAGACCATTATCTGAATATTCCCTCCGGCACTTTTAAGTTGATCTATACGACTATTATGGGATTGGCTTTGTTACTCTTCACCATTACCGGATTCTGGTTGTGGTATGGGCCGAAGAGGATGAGGGCTAATAAGTAACTTTTATTGCCACTGAGGGCACAGAAAGGCACTGAACCATCTATTTCTGTGTTCCTCAGTGCCCTCAGTGGCAATAAAATACACATTAAGATATTACAACTCCCCAATCCTTAGGTTTCCTCAGTTTTATTGGTTAAATTGATAAGGAGCACAACATTGTTTCATCCTTAAATCATTAACTATGAATTGGGCTTATGCTATCGGACCACGTATGAAAGTGGCAGGTTTATTGGGGATTGTTCTGGCAATGGTCTTTTGCAAGAATGTAATGGATCGTAAGAATGTTGCGATGTTGGGTGACTCTTTTTCTTCTGTATATGAAGACAGATTACTCGTGGAAAGTTATATCTATAAAATTTCTGATCACCTGTACCAAAAACATCAGTTAACGGATCAGTATTTCGATGGGAAAAATGTAAACTCTCATCAGTTGAATCATTCACTGTATTTTCATGATGCGGCGATTGCTGATCTGATCAAATCCTACAAAAAGACAAAATTTACGCAGGCTGAAACAGCTACTTTTAAAGATTTTACGAAACAGTACCAGCTTCTGCAGACAAAGGAAGCTCATGTATTGAATATGGCAGCTATCAATCCGACTTTGTATGATGGATTAAAACAATCGTATCGACAGTTGAATGCACAATTGAGACAGCTGTCAACCATTCAGATTGAAGAGGGTACAAAATTAAATCAGGAGTCTAAATCCATTGTTGCCGGATCCGTGATCTTGACAACTTTGGAAATGGCGTTACTGATCGCTATAGCATTCATTATTCAGGCATTGATCTTAGCCACCAATAGTCTGATGACAAATGCCCCTAAGCCTTCATTGAATTGATGCTATAGTAAGGCACTCCATAGAATTCTATCGGCCCCACGTCCCCAGTCTTTCATGGCTTTGTTCAAGTCTGCAGAGACTTGTTGCCAGGTAGCTTTCTTTCCTTTTTGAGAAGGGAAGAGCTGTCCGGGAGTGGGTTCAATCAATTCAACTTTTGTTGCGAACCATGTTGTATGTAATCTCGGTACTGCCAATCCTAGGATCATGCCGGGTAAACCACTAAAGCTTTCCGGACCACTGTTCACCAGAATTTGATCCGTATAAAAAGCGACTACATACACCGAATCACAAATACGGGTCACTGCTTTTTTACATTCAAATCCGGCAATGGTTCTGGTTTCATCCGTGATACGCCATTCTAATTGACGAAGACTATCTTGTATGATATAGGTTTGTTCAAACACATCTCGTTGAATCGATAAAGTTCCTTTAGCGAGGTCTTTTACAGCAACATCTGATTCGTTGGGTTTACCCATCCACAAATATTTATTGTCCGGGTTTTCTTTCATCAGTTTATAAACAGATTTTTCGGAATTGAATCTCAGTTCATAAAAATCAGTTACCATTTTTGGATAGTTCTTTTTCATCTCAGCTACCCAAATGCCTTCTTCTTGTCCTTCAAACTGACTGTGTTGATTGTATTTTCTTTCAAACTCTATTCTGCCGGAACTGATGAATCTCGCTTGTGAAAAGCTATTCAAAAAAGCCAGTACAAATAAGAATGTCATTAACTTTTTCATGGTTCAATCTTTTAGAATCCTTGTGTTGGTTTGCCATTTTTACTGAAGTTGTACGCAATAGTAAATAACCAGAAACGTTGGATATTTTGCTGTATGGTTTCAGTGATGAAGTTGGTACTAATATTTCTTCGGATATTTTGGTTGTTATTGAAGATATCGTTGATGGATACTTTCATCTCCAGTTTATCAGACTTACCAAAGGTTTTCTTCAAATAGCTATTTACGATGTATACATTGCTGTTATTGGCAAACTGAGCTGTTTTTTGATACATAGTTATTTGAGCATCCATTTGGAAAAATAATTTGGCAGGTAATTTTAAAGTTACATCTGCGTATCCTGTATGAGACCAGAAATTCGTAACAACATTAGGACGGATTGACGACTTTGAATTATTCAGTGTCGATGAAAAACTTGTATAGAAACTTAGCTTCTTCTCAGTCCAATGGCCAAGATTAATAGTAAATCGATATGTATTATTGGTGCTCACATTTTCTAAGCCGTTTACTCGGTTTACAAATCGATTAAAGCCTGGGCTAAATCCAAAACCTAAGTTGTAAGAAGGGAATATGTCAAAACCATAATTACTCCAGAAATATGCATTGTAATTACCATTTACATTGATAGCCTGATTTACCCTTCTTCCTAGACTGTCAATGAAATTTGCATTCGTAATGGCATTATTCGTTGTTGTTAAATTACCGCTCAGGAAAAAGTTTTTGCTTTTCAAAACCTTGTAGTCACTAAAATTAATATTGAAATTATGCCTGAATTCTTGTTTTAGATTAGGATTTCCAATGGTGATGTTCAACGGATCGATATTGTCAATAAATGGCTGTATTTGCTGTAACGTTGGATTTCTTGTATTACCCGTATAATTGAATCTCAGTCTTGTTTGTTTCTTCGGATTGAATGTAAGAACTGCAGTAGGTAATAAGTTGGCGAATTGAATGCTGCGTTTAGCACCGGTATTGATATCATCTAAATTGAACCTTGCACTTCCAGCCGCCATGCCAATGGATAAGCTATATTTCTTTTCATTTAATCTAAAAGTGAAACCACCGGTGTGGGTGTTGTTGTTATAAATAAAATGATTGCTCAATGTATCAATACGGTTTTCATATTTACCTCCCGGTGTCGTTTTCTCCAGCGTGTTTCTTTCCGCATCATTTCTATTCAGTGAGAAACGATAATTCAACTCAAGGAATGTATTTTTCCAGAGAGGCTCTGTATAGGCAAGACGACCATTGACGCCCGAAAGATCTTCCGTATTGGTTTTAAACTGGTCAAGATTATCTTGACGAACCAAATTTCCATTTTTATCGTAGAAATCATTCTTCGCAAAAAGGAATCCATCATTTGTTTTGTTCATGATTGAAAAGTCGCCGTTGAATGATAGTGTTCTTCCTTTTTTCTTCAATCGTTTTTGCCATTGTAATGAACCCAATAAATTTCTGTCTTCACCGTCATTAGTGGTTGTTCTATCTGACTGGTTGATCAATTGCCCTTCTTCACTGATGGCTTTGCCCAAAAAGCTGTTGGCGTTTCTGTTATTGATAATCGAACCGGTCAGTGTCATCTTCAAAGTGCTGGTAGAATCAATACGCAACTCATATTTGCTATTGATGCGGTTACGTCTTCTATCACTCACAAAATTCTGTTCCTGTGTATTGAAAAAAGTGGTATCCGGTAAAATGGTTTGTGTACTGGTTCTGTTAAGACCACGAACATTCAAATTATTGTATTGATAAGAGTTGTTGATATTGTGTTTGTCTTGATTCCATTTATTACTAAACAACAATCCACCCGTTGTAGAAGTAGGTAAACCTTGACCATAACTGAACTCATCGCCACCACCATCAAAAATAGCGATACCACCATCATCCATCACCGTCATATTATCAGAGCCACCGCTATAATTATTTCTTTCATTCCAGTTTAAAGATTCAAACTTGGTATTGTCGTTCGTGATAAACGCAGCAAATTTTCGCTTGCCTTTAAAAGCATTCAACATGCCTTTCCCATAACGGTACTTGTCGAAATCAGCACCTGCTTCTACTTTACCGAAATAACCTTTTTTGGCGTCTTCTTTCATTTGAAGGTTGATGGTTTTAGCCGTTTGTCCATCATCAATCCCCGTAAACACAGCCTGATCACTTTTTTTATCAAATACCTGCACTTTATCAATCGCATCTGCACGTAAATTCTGCGTTACTACGGCAGGGTCGTCGCTGAAGAATTCTTCTCCATCCACCAACACTTTCTCTACTTTTTGTCCCTGAGCGGTGATCTCACCTTTACTATTTACTTGAATACCCGGCATACGTTTTAAAAGGTCTTGTACATTGGCATTGGGACCAACATAAAAACTATCTGCCCGATATTCAGTGGTATCGCCCTTCATACGTATAGCGGCAATCCTTTGTTTCACGATCACTTCTTCCAATAAATGGGCTTTCGTGGTAACAAATACATTACCCATTGATTTTTGAAGCGTAGTCGAAAGGTCTATATCATCAATATAATCTGCATAATCAGGGTAAGTGATCATCACGATGAATTTTCCTGCCGGCAGATTTGAAAACTCGAATGCGCCTTGTGGATTGGTTCTTACAAACTTGACCAACACAGAATCCTTGGGTCTTAATAAGGAAACTACAGCATTGTGGAGATTTACTTTATTGGTAGAGTCAACAACCGTACCTTTAAGGGAACCCGTTTGGGCATAGCTGAAAGAGATGGTGCAGAAACCGATCACCAGCAGAATAGCAGTTAGTTTTTTCATTGTTGGTAGCTTGCAGCATTAGATGCTTGTTACAGCAAAATCCATAAAAAATGTTTAATAACTAAATGTATAGTTATAAATTAATGTTAATAATTTTTTTAATCTGATCTCTTTGAACCCATGAACGATAAAATTAATAAGTCAAAGACTACCTCAAGATCTAATCTGTCAGAAGGAGACACAAGCGGACAAAAGGTTGGAACGACGGATAAGAAATACGAAGAGATCCATTTTGTTGATGCTGAACAGTCTGTATGGAATTATTCTTTGTTTTCAAATGAAGACGTGCAAAACTTTCAGCAAGGCACGCATTATCGGCTCTATGATTATTTTGGTAATAAACAAATTACAGTACTGGATACCGAAGGGACTTATTTCGCCGTATGGGCACCCAATGCCACATTTGTAAGTGTTACCGGATATTTTAATGAGTGGAACAAGGAGTCTCACCCCTTAAAAGTTCGTCTGGATAATTCAGGTATTTGGGAAGGATTTATTCCGGGGATCAAGACCGGAGAAGTATATAAATATCATATCCACGGTTTTAAAGGAATCAAACTGGATAAAGGAGATCCCTTTGCGCATTTTTGGGAGAAACGTCCATATACTGCTTCCATCACTTGGCAAACCGATTATGAATGGAAGGACCAAGAATGGATGCAACAACGCTCCAAAAACAATGCATTAGATGCTCCCTGGTCTGTATACGAAGTGCATTTGGCCAGTTGGATGCGTCCGGATAAAAACAATGAAGAAGTTTACAATACCTATCAACAGATCACAGAAAGATTGGTGCCTTATGTGAAAGAAATGGGCTTTACACATGTAGAGTTCATGCCGGTGATGGAACATCCTTTTGATGGCAGCTGGGGATACCAAGGCACCGGATATTTTGCGCCTACTTCCCGTTTCGGTACACCACAGGATTATGCAGCCATGGTAGATGCGTTTCATCAGGCAGGTATTGGCGTGATACTCGATTGGGTACCCTCACATTTTCCCTACGATGCACATGGATTATTCATGTTTGATGGTACGCATACTTACGAGTACGCAGATATGCGAAAAGGATATCACCCCGATTGGAACTCTTATATTTTTAATTATAAAAGGGGAGAAGTAAAATCCTTTCTCATCAGCAGCGCAAGGTTTTGGTGCGATAAATTTCATACAGATGGATTGAGGGTGGATGCAGTGAGCTCGATGCTGCGTCTTGATTACAGTAGGAACGAAGGTCAGTGGGAGCCGAATGAATTTGGTGGTAATGGTAATCTGGAAGCGATTGCTTTCATCAAAGATTTGAACGAAACTCTATACCGCGATTTTGCAGATGTGCAAACCATTGCTGAAGAAGCAACAGATTGGCCAAAGATCAGCAAACCAACATTCGAAGGCGGACTCGGCTTTGGGATGAAGTGGATGATGGGTTGGATGCATGATACCTTGGATTATTTCAAAATGGATCCGATTTATCGTCAGTTTCATCAGGATAAGTTTTCCTTTAGCATGATGTATTTCAATGATGAGAACTTCATGTTACCCTTGAGTCATGATGAAGTGGTACATGGCAAGAGTCCGATGTTGTATAAAATGCCAGGCGATGAATGGCAAAAGTTCGCGAATCTGAGAATCCTTTATACTTACATGTTTACACACCCGGGAGCAAAATTGTTGTTCATGGGTAATGAATTCGGTGCTACCAGTGAGTGGAATTATAAAAGTGAATTACAATGGGAATTATTACAGTTTGTGAGTCATGGTGGAATGAAGTACTGTGTTCAAAAACTAAATGAACTATACCGATCAGAACCCTCGCTGTATGAAAAACAATTTGAACCGGATGGGTTTGAATGGGTAGACTTAAACCATCGAAGTGAATCAGTGATGGTCTATAAACGCAAAGGAAAAAAAGAGAAAGACGATGTACTAGTGATATTGAATGTAACACCAATAGTTCGTCAGGATTGGGAAATTTATGTTCATGGAAAAGGTAAATGGCAGGAGATCTTTAATAGTGATGCCAAAGAATTCTGGGGAACAGGAGATGTCTTTAACCCCGAAATCCAATCCGAACTGGTAGACAAACCTTCCAAATGCTACCGGTTAAAAGTGCATTTACCGGCGTTGGGGGCGGTGGTTTTGAGGTAAGAGCTCCAGGCTGCAGGCTTCACGCCGCAAGCTGCAAGTTTTTTATGAGGAATCTACATCTCTCTTGCAGCATGAAGCGTGAAGCTTGTAGCTTATTAATCTCAAACTGTAACTTTTCCCCCTCCTCCCCGTTACACCCTAAAACAAACAGTGTATGAAAAAAATATTGTCTAGTTTATTCGCCCTTACCATGCTGTTTTCTATGGCTTTGGGGCAGGAAGTGGTATCGGGGGAGAACGTTCAAAAAAGGAATGTCGGATCTTTCCATGCGGTAAAAACTTCAGCAGGTATACAGGTGATTCTGACCAAAGGCAGCAAAGAAGAATTGGCTGTTACCACCAATGATGCAGACTTGTTAGACAAAGTAAAAACAACTGTTACCAATGGTGTTTTAAGAATTGGTAGAGAAAATGACGATTGGAAATTCTGGGAGAGAAGAAGAAATTGGAAAGTGGTCGTGTATGTTTCTTACACACAGTTGGATGGTTTAGAAGCGAGCAGTGGAGGTTCTATTCAAGCCAAATCTGTTGACCTAGATAAACTAACTGCCGATGTAAGCAGCGGAGGAACCATTACCGTTGCAGGCAAAGCTTCAGCATTGAATGTTGACGGTAGCAGTGGCGGTATTTTCCGTGGCTACGATTTGAATGTAACCTATTGCAAAGCAGATGTAAGCAGTGGCGCCGGCGTTCAGGTATCTGTGAACAAGGAAATTTCAGCAGAAGCCAGTAGTGGTGGTTATGTAAGATTCAAAGGGGATGGATTGATACGTAATATCAATGTAAGCAGTGGAGGTACGGTGAAGAGACAAGCGGATAAATAGATGTCTGATTTCTGATGTCTGATGTCAGATTTTGACTTTTGATTTTTTACTTTTTACTTGATTATAAAAGTGGCGAACAGATCCTATATGTTCGCCACTTTTTTTATTGAATAGTACACACCATATCTAAATTATTTTTTCCATTATACTCATATGAGCCAATCTTTATAAATCCGATTTTATTGTAATAGTTGACGGCTACCATATTATCTTCCTGAACACCACCCCATAAAATGACTCTTTGTTTTTGCAGTTTTTGTAAGTAGTTTTTAGTATGATTCCATAGCACTTTTCCAATTCCTTTTCCTTGCCAGTCATTTGCTAAAGAAGGGGCGTAGGTAGCATCTGTAGTATGGTTTGGCTGAATATTGTAACTAAATAACCTGGGATGATCGTGTTCCAGATACCCCAATTTCACAATGGCATATCCTATAATAAAAGTGCTGTTGTTTTCTATTACAATAAATCCTGTGTAATCATTATAATGATATAAATGTTCCAAAGCTTCCTTAGTAAAAGGATGCGGTCCAAAACGATTTCGGGTTTCCTCATTCAAATGATGGAGATACGATAAAAGGTTGGGTAAATCAGAAACAAGCCACTGCCTACAAGTAATATTGTTTGTCACAGATTCACAGATTATGCACAAAAAAATCGGGTAACAATTCCTTTACAATTTAATCATTGTACGGTTATGTTACAGTTGTCACTTGCAGTAAATTATTCACTATGAAAACAAGGTCATGTACTTTGCTGGTAAGTGCCACCGGGCAATTATTACAGCAGCACGCTTTTGATCATTTGTCGGATGAGAAATTATCACGGATGAACCGTTGTCTGCACAAATTGGGCAATCAACAACAGTATGATGATGTAAGAAAAATTGAACATGAATTGCTGAATTATTGCAAAGAAGCCAACTTGTATGTAGAAACCGCTACACCACATGCTTTACAACAATGGTTTGCAGTGATGAGCAGCTATGGAGAATCTTCTATGTCTGTAATGGGGACCCATCTTCAGGAAGAGGCAGAATGATTCGAAAGCTGGTTCCTTTACCACTTTCACTCCATCGTACAAAAAGCTTACCGCCATGGTACTCTTCAATAATGCGCTTACTGAGGGGGAGACCCAGTCCCCAACCTCTTTTTTTCGTTGTAAAACCAGGTTTGAATACTTTATTGATATTCACGCCACTGATTCCTTTTCCTGTATCTGTTACATCAATTTGTAATTCCTCATGTGTGCTATGTGCTTCAATTGTGATGGTACCTTTTCCTTCCATGGCATCTAAGGCATTTTTGATCAGGTTTTCGATCACCCAATCAAATAATGGCGCACTGAATTTCGGCTGAACAGCTAGTGGCTGCTTGGTAAATTCAAATTGTACTTGTCCACCGGATCTTTTTTTCATGTAAGCAATCATCTGATCAATTTGTTCAAAAGGATCGCCGGGTTCAAGTTTTGGTTGACTTCCTATCTTACCAAAACGGTCTGTAATCAACTGCAGTCGCTTTACATCTTTGGCAATTTCAGGAACGATCTGTTGATTTTCTCCCTGCTGTTTGAGAATTTCCAGCCATCCTTCCAAACTGGAAACAGGGGTGCCCAGTTGATGTGCCGTTTCCCTGGCCATGGCAGCCCATAATTGATTCTGTGCACTCTTGTAATGCGATTGAACAGCCATGATCGCAATCGCTATGAATAAGGCTACAATGATTAATTGAACCAATGGATACAACTTCACTTCTTTCAGCAGTTTACTTTGTCCATAGTAATAATGATTGGCTGTATAGGGATTGTCTTTCATCACCAATACAATGGGCTTATTATTGTATCGGCGGAATTCTTCGAGCTTGCTTTGTAAATAAGTACTATCCGATGCCACCAAACTGCTGTCAAGATTCAGGTAGTTACCGGTGATGCTATCGTTCTCATTGGTTTCAATGATGGGTATTTCCTGATTTTCTGATGAGATAAAAGTCGCTAAGTTTAGATTGGAAGTATCATAAGAGTTCAAGATGGTTCGTTGTGCTTCCACCCAAACGGTCACGTACATTCTTTCCTCGGTAGCTATTTTCCCGGCTACATACTGCGAATAAAAAATCGTTCCGCTCACCAGAATCACCGCAATCACCACCAATATGATCCGCCAATTGATACGCATGGAAAAGTTTGAGTGAAGATAGGGAAGAGGGAGGAAAAGTGAAAAGTGAAAGGTGAAAGGTGAAATCAGCCTTTTTCACGTTTCACCTTTCACTCAAAAGGCGCCCTAACGGACGCCTTTGGTTGTTGCTTGCTAAATATTACCCCCCGGAAATATTACAGGTTTGAATTGCTCGCCGGACTGAAGTCCGGCGCTATTTAAATTGGGACTTGTGTACTTGTTCTTTCCGTGTATCTTCTTTCTTTGTTCTTGTTACTTCCTTGTCCCTTGTCTCTTTATTCTTGTCTCTTTATTCTTGTCTCTTAACTAAACAATCCCCCTTTCTTCAAAGTCTTCACACCTTCACCAATTTTGAAACCGTTGTTATAGATCTCAATTTTATAGTTACCGGTTTGGTATTTGGTAGTTTGTTTCCAGTCAAAACTTACAGGAGTTACTTTGCCTTGCTCATAGGTAACAGATACTTTGCTGGTATATATTTTTTCGCCTTCTTCACGGGTAATGAATTTGGTGCCTTCGCTGATTACTTTTCCATCAGGTCCGGTAACACATACATAAATATCTTTTACGCCACTTGGAGCAATACGATTTGGATCTAATACAAAAGAGATACGCATTAAGTCAGCTCTTTTTGCAGTTGAAGTGGTTTTTTCATTGCCGCTGTTGCGGATATCAATGGCAGTGATGCCAATATTAGAAGCATGCAGGGTAGAGGCAACATCTACTTTTTCATCCAACTCTTTTTTAGTAGCACTCAGATTCTGCTGAAGATTTTCTTTTTCTGAAGTCAGTTGTGTTTTTTCAGTGCTCAACTGCTCATTGGCGGCAGTCAGTTGCTTGTTCTCACCTTGAAGCTTTTCGATTTCAGCAAATAAACCGTCGATTTTACCATTCAATTCACTGATCATTTGTTTAGCCTGCGCCAGTTCAGCATCTGAAGCATTTTTGCGTTTCAGGATATTGTTGATATTTCCTTTCATCTTTTGAATCTCAGATCCGCGATCGGCCAAAGCACCTTGTAACTGGATATTGCTCTGCGTCAGTGAATCAGCTTTAGCAGATACCTCGAGAAACTCTTGCTGAATGGCATTACGAGCACTGTCTACATTGGTAATACGGGTTTCTAATTGACCGATGGTTTCGGTAGTACGGCTTTTATCATAGAAGATATAAGCCCAGGTAGCCAAAAGGGCTACTATCAGAATACCGTATATTACTTTACGGTTGTCTTTCTGCTCTGGAGCAGCATTCTGATCGTTGGTGTTGATGTAGTTCATACGTTGTAATTTTTGAGTTAACGGAATTTAAAACAGTGCTTATGCTCAAGGATCTGTTATTCATTGATATTGAAACAGTGCCCGCCGTACCATCCTTTATAGAACTGGATCCTGTATGGCAATCCCTGTTTTTCGACAAAATACCTAAAACCGTGCCAGAAGATATGGCTCCCCCAGAAGCTTATCGAAAAAGGGCGGGAATTTTAGCTGAATTCGGTAAAATCATCTGCATATCCACCGCTTTTTTGTATCAGGATGAAGGAGAATGGCATCTCAAAATAAAGAGTATAGCGGGGGATCATGAGGTAGAAATACTGCGTATTTTCACTGAATTATGCGATAAACTCTATCGAATCAATCCAAACTTCCAGTTTGCCGGACATAATATTCGTGAGTTTGATATCCCCTATATCGGGCGGCGCATGTTGATCAATCATCTTTCTTTACCTCCCTATCTAAACATTCAAGATAAAAAGCCATGGGAGCTAAAGATGGTTGACACCATGAATTGGTGGAAATTCGGCGACCATAAAAACTATGTATCCCTCCATTTATTAGCCCATGTCCTAGGAATCCCCACTTCAAAAACAGATATGGATGGAAGCATGGTGCAAGATGTTTACTACTTAGAAAAAGACTTACAGCGGATCATCAATTATTGCCAGCAAGACGTCATAGTCACTGCCAACATAGTCCTCCGTTTTCAAAACCTACCAATCCTGAACCCTGAAAATATTCAAATTGTAACCTGAGAACTGCAATATTTATGCTGTTTTTCCGTTTGGTCATAGTCCATAGTCCATAGTCCATAGTCCATAGTCCATGGGCTTTTACTATCGACCATGGACTATGGACCATAAGCCATAAGCCGTAAGCCACAAGCCATGTTCATAACTAAACCCTTACACATTTTTTAAATCCTTCATCATCCTTCATCTTTGCACCCATGTCGGCGGAAAAGATCATAACAGAGTGGAAAAAAGGAGTATTCAAGCCCATTTATTGGCTGGAAGGAGAAGAGCCCTACTTTATTGATCAGGTGGTGGATTATGCGGAACACAAAATTTTGGGTGAGGCTGAAGTTGGATTTAATCTCACTGTTTTTTACGGAAAAGATGCAGACTGGGCCGCAGTAGTCAATGCTTGTCGCAGATACCCCATGTTTGCTGAGCGACAAGTGGTGATTTTAAAAGAGGCGCAACAAATGCGCGATATCGATAAGCTGGAACCTTATATCGAAAACCCCTTGCCCTCAACCATTTTCGTGGTAAGCTATAAGGATAAAAAAGTGGATGGTCGTTCCAAGCTCGCCAAGACCCTGAAATCAAAGGGGGAGATGTTGACCACCAAAAAGATGTATGATAACCAGTTGCCGGATTGGACACTTGAAATGGTGAAGAAACATCAGTTATCCATCAATCAAAAAGCATTGATGTTATTGGTAGATCATGTAGGGAATGATTTGAGTCGCATTGAAAACGAAATTGAAAAACTGGCGGTCAACTTGGCCGGCAGAACCAATATTACGGAAGACGATATCGAAAAATACATTGGTATCAGCAAAGAGTTCAATGTATTTGAATTGCAGGAAGCCATTGGAAGAAAAGATCTGTCAAAGTCTATTCGGATCATTCAATATTTTGAAGCCAATCCAAAAGCGGCGCCCATACAATTGGTGCTACCCGCGCTATACAACTATTTTAGTAAAGTATATATGTTATTCGGATTGCAGAATCCCGATGAGAAATCTGCAGCCAGTGCATTAGGGGTCAATCCATATTTTATCAAAGACTATTTGAGTTCTGCCCGTAAGTATGAATATACTGGTGTAGAAAAGGCTTTGTTATTATTGCATCAATACAATCTCCGAAGTGTTGGTGTATATGATGCCGGTACTTCTGATGCCGGACTCATGAAAGAAATGGTGGTAAAAATGATGAATTAATCTTTCTCTTTTATTGTAAGCATATTCGTAAAGGTTCGTCTATCCTGCAAACCTGATACGATCATGAAAAAAATAATTGGATCTATTGTACTCCTATTGATAGGACTATCCACCACATTTGCTCAAAAAGCAGAAATCTTTAGTACCAACGGAAAAGCGATTCGCGGATATGATGTAGTGGCCTTTTTTTCTGAGTCAAAGCCGGTACAAGGCAATGAAAGCTTTTCATACACTTGGAAAGATGCAACTTGGCTGTTTAGTTCAAAAGAAAATTTGGAGCTGTTTAAAACCAATCCGGAAAAATATGTACCACAATACGGAGGCTACTGTGCTTATGGGATGTCGGGCGGATATAAAGCTCCCACTGTTATCGAAACATGGAAAATATTGAATGGTAAACTGTATTTCAATTACAATTTGAAAGTACAGGAACTATGGAATAAAGATCAATCCGGCTTTATTCAAAAAGCGGATTTGAATTGGGAGAAAGTGAGGGAGAGGGGATGATGAATATTGAATAAGAAATCATTAGTGTCTAAGGTATATAGGCTGTGAGCTATGAGCCACGAGCTACGAGCTTTGAGTGGTAGTTATTGTAGGTTTATTACTATTCATTTTATAAATGACAAGGCTTATGAATTAGTATTCGTCTTACATCGGATAAAAGCAATGCTTTTATCCCCTACTAGCTATTGGATCCTCTAATTCAACATATAAAAGCTCATAGCTCACAGCTCATAGCTTGTAGCTTATCAATGCCCAGTTGTGTTTTTAAGGCTTCCAGTCCTTCGAATTTGATTTCATTGCGCAACTGTTTCAATACGTGTACGCGTAATGTTTGTCCATAGATATCCGCATCAAAATCAAAAATATTGACTTCAATCACTCTTTTCTTTCCATCAATGGTGGGACGGATACCAATATTCATCATGCCTTTCAGCTTCTGTTGAGTAGCATGTAGGTTAGATAAGATTTCTACTTGTACAGCATATACGCCATTGCCCGGTATCAGTTTTTCTTCACTTCCGATATGGAGATTTGCAGTCGGATAACCAATGGTTCTTCCTAATTGATTCCCTTCAATCACCAGTCCTTCAAAAAAATAAGGATGCCCCAAAGCAGCATTGGCGGTGTCAATATCATTGTTAGCAATGGCTTGGCGTATTCTTGTGGAACTAACAGCAATTTCATTCAACAATTGCTCCGGAATTTCTTTGACTTCAAATCCGAGTTCTTTCCCAAAATCTTCAAGGAGGTGATAGTCGCCGGTTCTGCCTTTTCCAAAGCGATGATCGTATCCAATAATGATGGTATGGGGTCTAAAGTATTGGTACAAAAAATCCCGAACATATTCATCGGCAGATTGATTGGCAAAATGATGATCAAAAGGTACTACCACCAAATGATCTATACCCGCTTTTTCCAGCAATAATTTTTTTTCAGATAAAGTGTTTAACAGCTTTACATCACCCGGTACAGAGGAAACAATTTTTCTGGGATGTGGGTGGAAAGTAATGATGATGGTTTCACCGTTGATACGAGCCGCCTCTTCCTTCATTTGTGCCAGGATCTGTTGGTGTCCCTTATGAACGCCATCAAATGTACCAATGGTCACCACAGCATTCCTAAATTCCGGCAAAGAACCCGCCAATTCACGATGTACTTTCATAGATGTGCAAAAATACAGAGTTAGAGTCATTGATAATAGGGTGATCGGGTAATCAGGATATCAGGATATCGGGTTTAAAAAAAGTTATTCACGAATACAATAAGGCATATCGTCGTCAGGTTTGTCTTATCACCCGATCACCCGATCACCCGATCACCCGATCACCCGATCACCCGATCACCC
>JAAXIF010000107.1:29768-112673 GCA_012270485.1 Sphingobacteriales bacterium
CCCGATCACCCGATCACCCGATCACCCGATCACCCGATCACCCGATCACCCGATCGCCCGATCACCCATCTGCCATCCATTACTTACCTTTGCCGGAATCTTAAATCTCACAATACATGTCTCTCTACGCTCAACGTGGTGTTTCTGCTCAAAAAGAGGAAGTGCATGCGGCCATTCAAAAATTGGATCAGGGGTTATATGCACATGCTTTCTGTAAAATCTATCCCGATTTCCTGTGTGGAGACAACAATTGGGTTAATATCATGCATGCTGATGGGGCAGGTACCAAAAGTATTCTGGCCTACCTGTATTGGAAAGAAACAGGGGATCTGTCTGTTTGGGAAGGAATAGCCAAAGATGCGGTGGCCATGAATATTGATGACTTGCTTTGTGTAGGTGTTACTGATAATATTTTGTTTTCCTCCACCATCGATCGTAATAAACTCAGGATTCCGGGTGAAGTGTTGCAGGCGGTGATCAATGGTACACAAACTTTTTTTGATCAGTTGAAACAATATGGAGTGAATATCCATTACCTGGGTGGAGAAACAGCGGATGTAGGAGATGTGGTTCGAACCATTGCAGTCAACGGAACGATGACCAGTCGCTGGCCAAAAAATAAACTGATCACCAATGAAAAAATTACTGCAGGGGATGTCATTGTAGGCTTCGGAAGTGCGGGGAAGGCCGTTTATGAATCTGAGTACAACAGCGGTCTAGGCAGTAATGGACTTACCAGTGCCAGACATGATGTATTGGAAAAATATTATGCCTCTCAGTATCCGGAAACTTTTGAACCTCAGCTTTCTGATGCAGTAGTGTATATCGGAAAGAATAAGATGACGGAACGCTTGGCTGTAGCAGGTTTTGGAGAATTAGAAATTGGGAAATTGTTGTTGAGTCCAACCAGAACCTATGCCCCATTGGTGAAGCAATTATTGGATCATCATTTTGATGCCATTCATGGAATGATTCATTGCAGTGGGGGTGGACAAACCAAATGCATGAAATACCTACCGGGTTCATTCAAGGTTGTGAAAGACTGGTTGTTTGAAATTCCACCGATCTTTAATTTGATTCGTGAGAATTCCGGTGCAGATATGCGAGAAATGTATCAGGTATTTAATATGGGGCATCGTCTGGAAGTATTTACACCTCAAGCATCAGCCCAATCTATGATTGATTTGGCAAGTGCTTTGGGTATTGAAGCTAAGATTGTAGGAAGAATGGAAGCAGCAGCTGTATCATCGCTTCATTTGCATACGACAGAAGGAGAAATTGTTTACGAATATTAACAGGTTAACAATCTCATGATCCTTATTTTTGAAGGAAGGATTATCATCATCACAAGGAAAACTAATTTAGCAACATGTCTGAAACAGTAGTCTCCATACGCAACGCCAAAATCTATCAAGGAAATAACCTGATTTTGGAAGATGTCAATTTTTCTGTCAATAAAGGGGAGTTTGTGTATCTGGTAGGAAAAACCGGTACCGGCAAAAGTAGCTTGCTCAAAACCCTTTATGGAGAATTGCCCCTTACCGAAGGAAGTGCCTCAGTGGTGGGATTTAATCTTCGCGATATGGATTGGAAAAAAGTTCCTTTCCTGCGTCGTAATCTGGGCGTAGTGTTCCAAGACTTCCAACTATTGACAGATCGCAACGTACATGAAAATCTTCGCTTTGTTTTGAAAGCTACCGGATGGCAGGATGAGCGATTGATTGAAGAAAAGATCAATGATGTTCTCGATAAAGTGGGATTGAAAAGTAAAGGCTTCAAAATGCCTTTTGAAATGAGTGGTGGAGAGCAACAACGTGTAGATATTGCACGTGCATTACTCAATTCCCCCAAACTGATTTTAGCAGATGAACCTACCGGAAACCTCGATCCTGAAACCAGTGATGAAATCATGCAGCTATTGATCCAGATCGCCCGCGATTATGGTACTGCAGTCATCATGGCTACCCACGACTTCATCGTTATCAATCGATATCCTTCACGCATATTGAAAACAGAGAAAGGTAGGGTGTTGGATAGTGCGGCGGTAGAGAGTTAGGGGGCGGGTGATTGGGGCATCAGGTGATCAGGTAATCGGGTACTAGGTGCTTGGTTTACTACTTTTTCACATTTCTTATTTCTTATTCATCATTCCTACTCTCCCCAAATCCAACCTACTTGCTTCTTGGCGTTTCTTTGGTTGTTGAAGAGGGTGTCTGTGAGTGATCTTCTGTGTGTGGTTTCTGCGGGGGTGAAAGGGGTAAAGAATAGATCCTCTATTTTATTCGCGAATGCTTCAGCGGTTTCTGCTACATGGCAGGTGGATTCTAGACCGGAATTATTGGCTGTGGCATGATTAACGAGACAATGTCTTCCATTGAAAATAGCATTCACCAATTTGATCTTGATACCTGTATGGGTATAGGAGGGAAGGATATTGATTTGCGCTTTTGCAATCATATCCTGCATCTCTCTTTCTGATGGATTGGCTACTAAACAAGTATGCCCCTTACTATGTGCCAGTTCTTCTAATTTTTTAGATGGATTTTGTCCGGCGATTACAAAAGGGATTTCTACTTTATCGAATACTTTTTCCAATAACCAAGTAGCCGCTTTTTCATTTGCATCGATACTTAAATCGCCATGGTACAAGCAAAAGCTGCCGTTACCATTTTTTTCTGTCACTTGCCAATGAGGAGGCACATACAAAGGAAGTTGTTCGATGTTGTTACAACCAAACTCTTTTCGATACACATCATCATCAGCTTCTGTCATTCCCCAAAAAGTAGCTCGCTGTGCAATCTTGCGTTCATAGCTTTTCAGCATGATGCTTTCTCTTTTGAAATATAATTTCCGGAAAGCGGTAGATGCATTTTTGTACAGGTCGTTGTAATAACGGTATTCTACATTGTGCAATCGCACAAAAAGTTTACGTTGATGAAAACGTTCATCGACAATTGGGTAGGTGCAATGCACGCCCTCCATAAAAATGGGATGATTATCCTGCAACAAATGTTCATTCAAATCCTCATTTTTTCTGGAGGCAACAATGTAGGGTAGGGCAGTGGAAATGCCTTTATGTCCTGTATGCCGTTGATAGTAATGAACTGATTCGCAAAATTGATTGAGCTCCGGTTGTTCGCCCCTGCCATAATCAAAACAATGCAGATGAATGCGAACGCCTTGTTCTTGTAGGGCCTGTAATTTATAAAACACATCATACACCCCTCCCTGATTCACTGGGTAAGGCACCGTAAAAGAAATGATGTGCAGATGCTTGTCCATTTACAATTGATTATAAAACGCCCTCAGTTTCAATTCCTCCTTTTCCCAGTTCAGCACAGAACGTGCTTTTATTGCATTTTGTTGTAATTCCTGGTATAAAACACGGTCGCTCAGCATTTTGTTCAATTCACGGGCAATAGAAATACTATCGGGCTCATCCATCATATGGGCAAACCCATGCGAGGCATTGATCTTTTGGTATTCCGGATAGTTGACACAAAGCTGAGGAATGCCTGCCATCATATAATCAAAAAAACGGTTGCCGAGGGATTGGTATTGATTGAGTCCTTCGAGACTGAACAGGGTTAAACCGATCGCCGCTTTCTGGGTGATATGAACGAGTTGATCCGGTGCTACCATACCTTTTAGCAGCACTTTGTCTTCAAGTTTGTATTGTTGGATCAATTGCTTTGTTTGCTCAAAAAAACTACCTTCTCCACAAATCCATAAGGGGGCGTTAACGAATTGCATGGCTGGAATTAAGGTTTCAAAACAACGTCCTTGATTCACGGCTCCTTGGTAAAGAATATAGCTTTCAGCAGCATAATTTTCCAATGGATACAATACAGGTAGGTTTCTGATGACTGCATAAGTAACGCCATATTTTTCTTTGAAGTAGTCTGCAATGAATTGATTAACCGTATACCCCATTCTAAATCTCGGAACCGCAAAAGCTTCGATTCTTAACCAGAATTTTTGTACCCAAGGTCTATGAATGATTTCGGCTTGTTCTGTAAAAATTTCATGGGCATCATACACCCGTTTTTGATTTTTCAGAAGAGAGGAGTAATAGCAGGGAAGAATGGTATCCAAATCAATCGCGCAAACGATATCAGCTTTTGTAATAAGCAAAAAGAGAAAGAGTCGAATATTATATTCTGCATAAAACAAAAACCCTTTTTCAAAAAAGCAGAACAGTCTCTTTTGTTGAAAAGCTTGGGTGCGTAAAACAGTGGACGTAGCTTTTTTTCTTCCTACCAATAAAATCGAATATCCCTGTGCTGATAAACTGCCGGCGATCCTTTGCATTCGCTGGTCGTAATTCAAGTCGTTGGTAACCGTAAAAATGATCCTTTTCAAAGGGTAGGCTTATCCAACAAATATAGCGCGGCAAAATGGAAGAATTTGGTATCGAAAATGGTGATTTTTTACTCGATATAATATTACTTAATTAAGTGATTATCAGTTAATTTTAAAGATATTAGTGAAATTATTTTTTTTCCTTATTCTTTTTCTCCACGTCTTATACACAGGGGTATAATCTTTCCTAAAATTCTTCCTCTTTTCGCGTATGTTCGCAGGTACTAAATTGAGGAAACGTGAGATTAAAATCATTAGAAATCAAAGGGTTCAAAAGTTTTGCTGATAAAACGGTGGTTAGTTTTGATGAAGGTATTACCGGCATCATCGGACCCAACGGTTGCGGCAAGAGTAATATCATCGATAGTATTCGTTGGGTAATAGGTGAACAAAAAATATCGGCATTAAGAAGTGAGAACCTGGAAGCATTGGTTTTCAATGGAAGTAAGACCAGAAGTCCAAGCGGTTTAGCAGAAGTAAGTCTCACTTTCGAAAACACAAAAAATTTACTTCCCACAGAGTTTAGTACCGTTACTGTAACACGTCGTTTTTATAAAAATGGTGAAAGTGAATATCGCCTCAATGATGTAACCTGTCGTTTAAAAGATATCCATAATCTGTTTTTGGATACCGGTGTCAGTACAGACAGTTATGCCATCATCGAATTGGGAATGGTGGATGATATCATCAAAGACAAAGAGAATAGCAGAAGAAGGATGCTGGAACAAGCAGCCGGTATCACCATTTATAAAACGCGTAAGAAAGAAGCCAAAAATAAACTGGATGCCACCGAACAGGATCTGGCACGTATCGAAGACCTGTTGTTTGAAATCAACAACCAATTAAAAACCCTCGAGAACCAGGCAAAAAAAGCGGAGAAGTACTACGAGATCAAAAAAGAATACAAAGAAGTTTCTGTTGAATTGGCGAAAGCTGCTTTGGAAGGATTCAATATCACTTACAAAGAGCTGAATGAACAACAAGAACTGGAGATCAATAAAAAAGTACAGCTGGATGCAGAGATCGCTGTTGAAGAAGCGGCGATTGAACAGGAGAAAGTAGGCTTTATTGAAAAAGAGAGAGCCTTACAGAGCATGCAGCATGAATTCAATGACCTCTTACAAAATCTGCGTAGCAAAGAGAACGAAAGAAACCTTGCGACCCAGAAACTGCATTACCTCAAAGAGAAAGAAACCAGTTTAAAAGATTTTCTGGAAAAAGCATCCGGACAACTAAAAACCATCGGCGACTCGATTGAATATACCCAAATGCAGGTGGGTGAAGAAGAAACCAAACTGAGTGAATTACAAGACCGTGTTGAAACGGCTAAATTAGATATAGAAGACAAACGTCGCTTATTCGATGAACGCAGAAGTGGGGTAGATGCACTTCGCAATCAATACCAGCAAATTCAGCGTAATCAATTTGATGCAGAGAAAAAAGTAGCAGTTGCAGATACTTCCATCCAGAACCTGCAGCGTGCCCAAGCGCAGCTCACAGAAGAGAAGCAAAGCCGTGAGATGCAATTAGAGCAACTACAAAAAGAACTGGTAGAAAAAGAAGAGAGTTTAGAGGCTCGTAGAATTGATTTACAGCAGTTACAGGAACAGCATGAGCGTACCCGTGAAAACATATTCGAAACACAAGCACAGCTGGAAGTATTACGCAATGAACTGGCAGAAGAAAACCGAAAACTGGATGCCAAGCGCAACGAATATAACTTATTGAAGAGTTTGATTGACTCGATGGAAGGTTATCCGGAGAGTATCAAATTCCTCCACAAAAATCCCAATTGGAATCATACTGCACCGATTCTGTCCGATATCATTTATGTAAAAGAAGAATACCGAACTGCGGTAGAGAATGTGTTGGAGCCCTACCTGAACTATTATGTAGTTAATAATCTGGAAGAAGGATTGCAGGCTGTTCATCTACTGGATAGCAACAACAAGGGGAAAGCGAATTTCTTCATGCTGGATAAGTTTAATGACCTGCGTGTAGAAACACATCAACCTGCCCATACCATCCGTGCGATGGAAGTGATTGAGGTAGATGATCAATACCGTAAACTGGCTGAATATCTTCTGGGAAATGTCTATATCGCCGAAAACGATGAAGCCATTACCAATAGTAACGGTGCAGTGGTATTAGAGAAAACCGGTAAATATGTAAAAGGGAAATACACCCTTACCGGCGGAAGTGTCGGATTGTTTGAAGGAAAGAAAATTGGTCGCGCCAAGAATCTGGAGAAGCTGGCAGAAGAAATTCAAGACCAGGAATCAGTAGTGAGTTTATTGAAAGCGGATATCCAGGCCAAGCATAACGAAGTGATCGCATTCAATGAGCAGTTGAAGGAAAATGCCATCAAGCAAACTGAAAATGAGATCAATCAACTGACCAATCAGGTATTTGCTACCAGAAATAGAATTGAAAACCTGCAGGCAGCCCAGCAAAATGCGGTTCAACGTCTAGCCGATTTAGATGCTCGTTTGCAGGATGAGCAAGATGCCATCGCTGCAACCCGTGAACAACTTCATGCTTTGAATGATCAATTGTTACAGACGGGAGAACAAATGAAAATGGTAGAGCAGGACTATCAATTGGCGGAACAGGAATACAATTTTGCATCTGTTCAGTACAATGAAATCAACCTGCAACTGACACGTCAGCAAAGTAAGATCACTACCTTAAAACAAGAGTTAGTATTCAAGGAAAATCAGTTGAGTGAATTGCATCAACAAATTGAAAGCAATACCACTCAGCTATCTGAAGCAAGTGGTAATATTGAAGAGGGTGAGAAAGCATTGGTCGGCTCTGAAGAATTGCTATTGGAGTTGATGCGTAAAAAAGAAGAAGAGGAAAAGAAATTGAATGAAGCTGATCAGGCATACTACAACCTCAGAAACGCATTGCAGGAAAAAGAGAGCGAACTGCGTTTGAAAGTGAAGAGCAAAGAAATGATCGATCACCTCGTTACTGAGATCAAGGATAAGCTGAATGAATTGAAATTGCAGCTTGCCGGAATGAAGGAAAGATTGAGTGTAGAATTTAAAGTAGAATTGGATGAAATCTTAGATCAGGCAAGAACAACAGATACGACACTGGAAGAATTGCAGGCTACGAGCGACAGAATGAAAAAGCGTTTGGAGAATATGGGAGAGGTTAACCCAACCGCTATCGAAGCCTTCATGGAAATGAAGAAGCGTTATGAGTTCATTCTGGAACAGAAAAACGACCTGGTTTCTGCAAAAGAAAGTTTATTGCAAACCATTCAAGAAGTAGAAGCCACTGCCAATCAACAATTCCTGGATACCTTCAATCAGGTTCGTGAAAACTTCCAAAAAGTATTCAAGGCCTTATTTACCGAAGAAGATACTGCTGACATGGTACTGGTAGATCCAACCAATCTTGCAGAAACGGGTATTGAAATCATTGCGAAGCCTAAGGGTAAACGCCCATCCTCTATTACACAATTGAGTGGTGGGGAGAAGACTTTGACAGCAACTGCATTATTGTTCTCAATCTACCTTATTAAACCAGCACCATTCTGTATTTTGGATGAGGTGGACGCACCATTGGATGATGCCAACGTAGGTAAGTTTACGCAGATGATCAAGAAGTTCAGTGATAACTCTCAGTTCATCATTGTAACCCACAACAAACAAACAATGGGTGCAGTAGACGTGATCTATGGTGTTACCATGCAAGAACCCGGCGTAAGTAAGTTGGTGCCGGTGGATTTTAGAAGCCTTTCGAACTAAGATATCTGAGAGATAATGATGGGTGAGTAGTGAATAGTCAGTAGTGAGTAGTTAATAAACTTAAACTCACTACTGACTATTCACTACTCATTTTTTTAACGTTTAGAATACTTCATGTATAAGTCAATATTTATACTTTACCTTGTTTGCTTCTGCTGTTATCTGCTATTCACACGGCAACCGGACTATTTTGATGGGGTGAAAGTACCGGCACAAATCGTTCAGCAATTGGATAGCTTTAGTAGTAAACCTGTTCTTAAAGCTGTCTTCAATACAGGAACCAAAGAATATGCTGTTAATCCTCATTATGTTTTCAGAAACATCAAGGAAGGACAGTCTCTCACCGTCATTTATGAAACGGGAATGCCTGAGAAGGGCGCTGTTTATACATTTTGGGGATATTGGATTACATGGGGAGAGCTGCTCATGTCTATCGTCCTTTGTTTTGTTCTATTTCAAATTGCAGTATCGGTCACCAATAACCCCAGTCCGGAATCATTGATAGAACAAATGGAGTTCAAAGAAGAAAAAAAGAAAAAATATCTAGATTAACTTTTGAAGGATTATAAACCGAAGTATTGATACTCAATTCTGCCGATTTGAAGTTTGCTTTTATCACTACAAACTTCTTCAATTTTCAATCCTTTATCATTGTATTTATATTTCCAGACAAAATAATTATTGCTACCTAAAGAAAATTGGGTCATTTGACTTAACTGGTTCGAAGTATTGTATTCATAAACAAAGTCAGGCATTAATTTTTTTGCCTTGCTATTATAACGTACAATATCTGTGAGTTGTTTGTTATTGTTATAGTAGTAATAGTAGCGTTCCACAATTCGACCATTTTTCCGCCATATCTCTTCTCCAATATTTTGTTGGTCATCTTTTACAAACTGAACAAGCGTGGTATCAACACCGTTTTTGATCCTTAGCATGGTAGCAGGGACTCCAAATTCATCATACGACCATTCATGAATTTCGGAAATGGTGCTATTCATAAACGTATCCACTGTAGATAAATGAACCTTACTGATACGCCCTTGTGCGTCGTAACTATAATCCGTTTTATTGCTAATATTCTTATTATTCGATTGGGTTCTTTTTAATATCCCCATATCATAAGTATTGACAGTAGTCCCTGTTTGGTTGTTACTGGTGGTAGTAATGGTTACTTTTTTACCATCACGACTCATCTCTTGTGTTACAGCAAACCCCTCGGTAATACTGTTATCCGGTTCATATGAAACAGCTTTTACAGAAGCGATTTTTTGAGCCCTGAATAACCGATATTGATCATTACCCTGTTTGATGGAAATGATATCATTGAAATAATATTGGGCATTGGCATTCAAAGCTAGGAATAAATAGCTGATGAGCTGAAGTCTTATGATCATGGCAGTAAAATTACTTAAAACCTGCTGTTCATTTTTCAACATTCAAGAAACATCGCCTCTTAGCCACTTGCTGCAATGGATTAGTTCTGTATTTTTAGTCAAACGTTAACAAGTGTCACATTTACCTGAAAGGAAAGAAAAAATTTGTCTGAATTGTGGGGCAGCTCTGCATGGGCGCTTTTGTCATTACTGCGGACAGGAAAATATAGAGCCTAAAGACAGTTTTTGGCATTTGGTAACCCATTTCGTATATGATATCATTCATTTTGATGGTAAGTTCTTTAGCACTTTAAAATACCTGCTCTTTAGACCTGGATTTTTATCTCATGAATACCTGAGAGGTAGAAGAGCCGACTATTTGCACCCCATCCGTATGTATGTGTTTACCTCAGCTTTTTTCTTTTTGATCTTCTTTAGTTTTTATCAGAAAAAAGAGGCTATTGAGATTAAAGAGAAAAGAGATACAGTTCAAGAAGTAATGGAAGATCTTCAAGATGAAAAAGCTCGTTTGGAAAAAAAGATTACAAATGATACGATTGGTATCGCTACTGATAAGTTGAAAGAAAGACTCAGAAAAGTAGAAGCTGATATGGTTATGTTAAAAAGAGACAGTTCTTTAGTGGATAGCGTTAAGTCTTTAGCAAGGGGTGGATTTACATTGGTATCATTGGATAATGACAAGTCGCATATAGAATTGAAAACTGTAATGGAGTATGATTCCATTCAAGCTTCTTTACAGGAATCTAATCGGGATGGATTCCTAAAAAGGGCAATTAAGCGACAGGATATTCACCTGAATGAAAAATATAAAGGAGATGGCTCAGCTATTTTAAAAGCCGTGACCAACAAATTCATTCATTTCTTTCCACAAATGCTATTTATTTCATTGCCCCTATTCGGGCTTCTTTTATTGTTGCTCTATGTCAAACACAAACAGTTCTTCTATGTAAACCATGTCATCTATTCCATTCATCTGTATTGTGCATTATTTATCATCATCTTGGTCGGTCTTTGGTTGAATAGTATACTAACTGCTATCACACACTCAGAGCATGATTGGATAGGAGGTAGCTTTACGTTAGCCGGATTTTTTTATATCTATAAATCCATGCGTAACTTCTATGGGCAAAGAAGAGCCATTACAATACTCAAGTATATATTGCTATTATTATTATCTCTTTTTGTGATGGTCTTATTGTTTGGAATATTTTTCTTGTTCTCAGCCTTTGTTCTTTAAACCATGAATTGAAAGATTATGAATGAATTGGCGAATAGCTTTTTAAAATTGGTAACCATCATGGATGAACTGCGCGAGCAATGTCCATGGGATCGTAAACAGACCATCCATACGCTTCGATCAATGACCATCGAAGAAACTTATGAGCTTGCAGATGCTATTGACGCCAATGATTGGAAGGGTATCAAAGAAGAGTTGGGTGACATGATGCTGCATATTCTCTTTTACAGTAAGATTGGTACAGAACAGCAGCAGTTTGTGTTACAAGAGGTAATCGATGGAATTGCTGCTAAGTTGATCAATCGTCACCCACATATTTATGGTGATGTGAAAGTAAATGATGCAGAAGATGTAAAAAGAAATTGGGAACAGATTAAGATGAAAGAAGGCAAAAAGTCTGTTCTGAGTGGTGTTCCTCAATCTTTACCTGCTGTCGTGAAAGCGGCAAGAATTCAGGAAAAAGCAAAACAAGTAGGTTTTGAGTGGGATAATCGGGAGGATGTATGGAAAAAAGTGCAGGAAGAAACCGGAGAATTGCTGGAAGCTGTTCAATCTGAAAAAAAAGAGGCAATCGAGGAGGAGTTTGGGGATTTGCTTTTTAGTTTGATCAATTATGCACGGTTTTTGCAGGTTGACGCTGAAGCGGCTTTAGAACGAACAAATAAAAAGTTTATGTACCGTTTTCAAGAGATGGAAAAGATGGCAGCAGAGAAAGGTCTTCAGTTGGCTAATATGTCATTGGAAGCCATGGATGAGCTCTGGAATGAGATCAAAAAGAAAAAATGAACACCTTGATCAGTACACTTAAAAAAGCAATGTATAGGCATGGTTATTTGATCATTACAGCCGCATGGTTGTATACTTTCTCATTTATTTTCATCAACTACTGGAGTTATAATGCATCACCTGAAAAAGTTCAATCAAAACTTTCACAAAGAATAGCCCGCCTAGAAGAGAAACTAGAAAAGCTGGTACAAGATACAACTAGCATCAATGCACTGATCGGACCCAATAACAATGATCAGAAAGAAAAAATGGTAAAAGAGGGATATGGTTTATTCATTTATGATCTCGATAGGGATTCCTCTCCCTCATTGTTGTACTGGAACACCAATCAATATTATATCGTGCCGGATGACTTATACAGACAAGATAGTAGCTGGTTCTCCGTAAAACGAAATGGAGAATTTGAGATCATTAAGAAGAAGGTTGTAATAAATGATGGTGAGCTATTGGTGGTAGGTATGATACCGATACGATGGTCTTATTTCATTGAAAACAAATATCTCCATAGTGATTTCGCAGGGTATAACGGATTGGATGAGCAATATGAGTTGATCACAGTGCCCGGGGAAGGCGTACTGCCGATTTATAACAACAAAGGCGATGAGTTATTTGGGATTCGATTAAAACCGGGCAAATCCTTTCTGTCTTACGATAGCGTCACCATTGGATTGCGGGTTCTCGCAATTGTTTTTTTGTTGATTTTTCTACATTCCATTTGTGTAGAAGTAATGCAAAGAAATGGATTTCGAATGGGTTATATCTTGTTGATAGGATTGGTTGTATTCATTCGACTGATTGCTTATCAATTTAATTTTCCTTTTGATTATTCCAAACTGCCATTGTACGATCCTTCCATCTATGCTTCTAATGTATTACATCCATCATTAGGAGATTTATTGGTCAATGCTGTTTTATTGTTTTGGTTAATTGGTGTCTATAAAAATTATACAGATGGCAAGACTTGGTTTATAAGGCCACTACCGGTTAAAATCAGGAACTATGGAGCTGTTTTTTTGCTCACATTCATGGGTTATTTGGTGGCAGGAGTCATTAAAAGTCTGGTTCAAGACTCAAAAATATCAACAGATGTAACCAACTTTTTTAGCCTTGATTTTTACAGCGTTATTTCTTTCGTGATCTTATGTTTTCTCGTCCTCAGCTTTTTTGAATTCTCACAGATTATTCTCCGACCCATAACAGAACGTCAATTTCCTTTGTTTGAACAAGCCATTACTGTAGCAGTCAGTGGATTTCTGTGTTTACTAGTATTTTATTCAAGTAAAGAGATTCCATCAGGATTAGGTGTATTGTTATGGTTGATTTTATACCTCGTCATTTTACATTTACGTAAATCAGACTTGCATTTGCCTTTATTGCGGTCACCTTTTTTCATTTTTTGGGTGATGTTCTTTACTTTTTCCATAGCTGCAGTGGTGATGTATGAAAATCGGATCACAGAGTTTGAGCAACGTAAGAGGATCGCACAAAAACTAGCATTGCAGGTGGACCCATCAGGAGAAAATTTGTTGAATATTGCTGCTACTAACTTTGATGATGAGTTTTTAAAACAAAACTTTTATCGCTTTCAAAGTGAGTATACGAATAAGTTTATCAAGGATAGTCTCATCAATCAGAACTTTTCAGGGTACCTTAATAAATATGATACCCGTATTTATACATTTGATAGTCTCTACCATCCTTTATACAATGAAGACTCCACTGATTATGCTGCTATTAAGACTATTGTCCTAAATCAGGCAAGACCTACCGTGATCCCGGGATTATACAGTTATGATAATACCGGTGAAGGGTTTAGTTATCTCTATCAAAAACAAGTAAAAGATCGAAAAAACACCTTGGGCTACATTTTTGTGATCGCAAAATCTAAGCGCTATAAAAGCGAAGCTTTATACCCAGAATTATTCAATCAAGCACAGGATCTGTCTTCGGATTTGAATACGAATTATGCCTATGCTATTTATAACAAAGGTGCTTTGATCAATTATTTCAATACGTATAGTTTCCCATCGCGCCTCAATAGAAAAGAAGTACCTGAATTTGAATATACTTATAAAGTAGTAGGAGACTATAGTGAGTTATGGTATAATAGTGGAGATGATAAACAGGTGCTTTTGGTCAAAAGAAATACCTGGTTGGTAGAGTCGTTGACCTTGTTTGCCTATCTATTTTGCTCATTTTTATTCATAGTTTTCTTATTTCATACCGGCGGACAATTGTTAAAAGCAAGATTCAAATGGAGTGAGATTAAAAAACTATTCCGGTTCAATATTCGAACACAGATACAATCCACCATTATATTCCTGAGCGTTTTCTCATTTGTAGTGATTGGTATTGCCACTATTTCCTTCTTCATCATCCGATTCAACAGAAGCAACGAAGAACGTTTGTCCAAGACCATTCAGGTCATGGGTAATGAGATCAACAGTAAACTGAATTCACAGTTTAGTTTTGATGATGTATTAACGGTTCAAAGTAATGTACTCACAAAAACCTTGGAAAGAGATATTGCTGAAGTTTCTGATTTGCATAATGTAGATGTCAATTTTTATGATGTCAATGGGAACCTGCTGGTTTCAACACAGCCTTATATCTACAATAAGCATTTGCTCAGTACCCAAATGGAGCCTAGGGCGTATCAGCAATTGCATTTTGATAATAATATCCGCTATATCCAATCAGAAAAAGTAGGGGATTTTGAATATTTGAGTATTTATGTACCGCTTTCGGATGAATCCGGAGAAAACTATGCATACCTGAATATTCCATACCTCAATTCACAGAATGAATTAAACCAGGAGATATCCGGTTTTTTGGCAACATTGATCAATTTGAATGCTTTTATCTTTCTGGTTGCAGGTGCCATCGCTTTCTTTTTAACCAGCAGGATTACTGCCTCATTCAGTTTGATTGGTGAGAAGATGCGGCAAATGAATATCGGTAAAGACAACCAGGAAATTATCTGGACGCGCAATGACGAGATTGGCTTGTTAGTAGCAGAGTATAATAAAATGGTAAAAAAGCTAGAAGAAAGTGCACAAGCACTGGCCAGAAGCGAAAGGGAAGGCGCGTGGCGAGAAATGGCAAGACAGGTGGCGCATGAGATCAAGAATCCGCTTACGCCCATGAAGTTGAGTATACAATATCTTCAAAAAGCCATTTTGAATGGGGCTCCTGATGTTAAACAGCTAACATCGAATATGGCTGTTACACTCATTGAACAGATTGATCAGCTCTCTAAAATAGCCGGAGAGTTTTCACAGTTTGCCAATATTGGGAATGCTCAGATCGAGAAACTGAATCTTCAGGAAGTCATTGATTCGGTTGTTCGATTGTATCAAACACATCCCGGATTACAGATTCATTGGGAACCTCAAAACCGTTCTATACCTGTATTGGCAGACAGGGTACAAATGAGTCGTTTATTGACGAATTTATTACAGAATGCATCGGAAGCAAGATCCGGTGAAGAAGCGGTTGAAGTTGTTGTTTCATTAGAAGTGAAGAATGAGGCGGTGTATTTGTCTATTAAAGACAATGCAGGAGGTATCCCAATATCTATGCAGTCGAAAATATTTACGCCCAACTTTACAACCAAATCTTCGGGCACAGGATTAGGTCTAGCCATGTGTAAAGGGATTGTTGAGAATGCGAATGGACGCATTTGGTTTGAAACTGAAGAAGGTGTTGGTACTACTTTCTTTATACAATTACCGGTAGCTATTACCTAAAATTTGGTTATTTGATTAGGGTCTTTTGGAGTGTTGTTGTACTAAGAATGACTCGAATTGCTCTTTCGAAAAACTACTGAGATTCTGTTCTTTCGTTAATCCGGCTTTTTGGGCAGCCAGTACTCCATATCGGCAATCTTTAAATCCATCAATAGCGTGGGCATCAGGATTGATAGAGATCAATACACCTTTATCCAAAGCTTTGCCAATCCAACGCCAATCAATATCCAATCTGCGTGGGTGAGCATTCAGCTCAATTACTACATCGTTGGCGGCACAGGCATCAATGATTTTTGCATGATCAACGGGATACCCATTTCTACTCAGTAAAAGTCTGCCGGTCATGTGCCCCAGAATACTGGTATAAGGATTTTCAATCGCATTGATCAAACGCATCATGGCTTTATCCTGCGGCATTTTGAGGTTAGAGTGAATAGAAGCAATGATGATGTCAAATGTTGCAAGAACTTCATCGGGATAGTCAAGACTCCCATCATTCAGGATATCACTTTCAATGCTTTTATAAATGCGAAAGGATCCTAGTTGCTGATTGAGTTCATCAATTTGTTGGTGTTGCGCAATTACCCGCTCAATGTCTAATCCACTGGCATAAAAGGCAGATTTAGAATGGTCGCTGATTACCAAATATTCCAATCCCTGTTCTTTTGCGGCTTTTGCCATTTCTTCCAGGCTATGACTTCCATCACTCCATTTACTATGGCTATGGATGATTCCTTTGATATCTTCCGGTTGAATAACTACGGGAAGCGATTGCTTTTTGGCTTCTTCTATCACTGATGGATCTTCACGATAGTAGGGTGGGATATAAGCAATACCTGCTTGCTCAAAAATGGCTTCTTCTGAAGGGTATGTGATAGAAGCATAGGATGGGTACATTTCTTGCCAAGCCAATAAGAATTCTTCGCTGCAACTCGTTTCAAATTGTCGTTGAAAATAGGAATCAGTAGAAGCAATAAAAAATCCAAGCGTTACATTTTCTATTGCTTTTACGGATAAGTAAGATGTATTTTCAGTGACAATTGTAAATTGATGTTGGATAAAAAATGACTTCAATTGTTCTAATGAAGCTGTTGTAACCCACTCAAGGATATCCACAATTTCATGCTGTTTTCGATACGCTCCTGTGGATAAAAATGATACTTCGGAGAAGCTTTCTAATAGCTTTTTGGTGGCTTTGGGTTCAAATTCTTCCATCTGCTGGTAGAGATAGCTACCCAAGGAATTGAAATAAAACTCAATGGCTTCTCTAATATTATGCTGCGTTTTTTCTCCAAATCCTTTGTAGAGTGTTAAACGATTTTCGTTACAAGCGTATAACAGTTCCCCTAAAGTTTCTATTTCCAATTCTTTCCAAATGGTAGCAATTTTCTTTGGACCGATACCTTTGATCCCCAACATCTCAATAATTCCTTCCGGTGTTTTAGAAAGGTAGTCATCCAAAACAGAAAGTCTGCCCGTTTCCAATTGTTCAATGATTTTCTTTCCGGTACTTTCTCCAATTCCTTTCTGAACAAAAATTTTGTCATGAGACAGGCTAGATAATTCAACGGGTAGTTTGTCTATGCTGAAAGCAGCACTGGCATAGGATTTGGCTTTAAAAGCATTGTCACCATGGATGTCCATGAGTTTCGATAATAATGAAAAATTAGCCGCAATAGCTTCGTTGGTCATACTGAAAATGTATAAGAGGAGGGTGAAGTTAGCACAAAAAAAGTCCCGCATTTTGCGGGACTTTCAAATCTATTTTAGCTAAAGCTAAACTAAGATTACTTCTTTTTAGCGGCTTTCTTAGCAGCTTTCTTCTTAGGAGCAGCTTTTTTAGCAGCTTTCTTAGGAGCAGCTTTTTTAGCAGCCTTTTTAGGAGCAGCTTTCTTTGCAGCTTTTTTAGGAGCAGCTTTTTTAGCAGCTTTCTTTGGTGCAGCTTTCTTAGCAGCTTTTTTTGCAGTTGCCATGTTTTTTAGATTTAATGGTTAGTAAATAATACATTAAAAATAAAAACTTATTTGTAACTACAAAAAATTTTTTTATGCAGTCTCTGCAACGGGACTAACTGAAACAGTTGTCTTGTCGTTTCTTCCTTTTTTAAATTCAACGATACCGTCTGATAATGCAAACAAAGTATAGTCAGATCCAACACCTACATTTTTACCCGGATGGTAAACAGTACCTCTCTGACGAACAATGATATTACCAGCGATAGCAGGCTGACCACCATAAATCTTTACACCGAGACGTTTGCTCTGTGAATCGCGGCCGTTCTTTACACTACCTTCACCTTTTTTGTGTGCCATGGTTTATTGTTTTAAAATCTGTTTCACTGTTACACAGGTATGAAACAAGATCATGTTTTTTACTAAGCGATGCTTTCGATTTTGATACGAGTATAGTGGGTTCTGTGACCATGCTTCTTACGGAAGCCCTTCCTTCTTTTCATTTTGAAGGCGATCACTTTATCACCCTGTACCAGATCACTGATGATCTCAGCTTTAACGGTAGCTTTTACTTGACTACCCGCCGCAACGGTACCAGCATTGTCTGTAAACAATACATCGGTGAACTCTACTTTATCTCCGGTTTTACCCTGCAGGTGAGGAACATACAGGCTTTGTCCTTCCTGTACCTTAAATTGCTGACCTGCGATTTTTACAACTGCTAACATAGCTATCCAAAATTAGGACGGCAAAGGTAAGGATTTGAAGGGAAATTTTGCAAAGATTTTTCAAATAATTCTATTCACGGGCGTGGAAAAATGAAAATACATCTCTTTTGTTGAATAGATTATACAGTTCCGCTATTACAATCACTCCTAATTTTTTGCATTTGGTTGATTTTTAATTATTTAGAATATTAGTATCCTTTATCCCCATAAACCCCAACTTCTGTCTATTTTTGCCCCTACCGGTCTTCAAGACCGCTCATTTGATATGAACCTGAAATCCTTATTGGCAAAACCTTTTGCCCAATACATCCATAAACAGATACGTAGAAACAGCAGTAATGCCCTTTCAGACCAGGACGCAATTCTCAAACAGCTCCTTAAAATTGGGAAGGGAACTGTTTTTGGGAAAGACCATCATTTGGAGGCCGTACATACTTATGACGAGTTTCATCAGGCCATTCCTATACGAGACTATGAATTGCTGAAACCCTATATCAGCCAGGTAAAAGAGGGTAAGGAAAATGTACTTTGGAAAGGGAAACCCATCTATTTTGCTAAAACCAGCGGTACTACCAGTGGAGTAAAATATATACCCATCACCAAAGATTCGATTCCCAATCATATTAATACAGCCCGTAATGCGCTATTATGTTATATGGCTGAGACTGGCAATAGTGCATTTGCCGGTGGTAAAATGATCTTTTTGAGCGGTTCTCCTGAACTGGAAAGAGTAGGTGGTGTACCAACCGGTCGATTGAGCGGTATCGTCAACCATCATATACCCAGTTATCTGCGCACCAACCAATTGCCCAGCTATGAAACCAATTGTATTGAAGACTGGGAAACCAAATTGGACAAAATCGTTGAAGAAACCATTCGAAAAGACATGAGTCTGATCAGCGGTATCCCACCTTGGATGCAGATGTATTTCGATCGGCTTATCGAGAAAAGTGGTAAGAAAGTAGGAGACTTGTTCCCGAATTTTAGCGTGATGGTACAAGGGGGGGTCAATTTTGAACCCTACCGAGCAAAACTTTTTGAAAGTATTGGACGAAAAGTGGATTCGATTGAACTGTTCCCGGCCAGTGAGGGATTTTTTGCTTTTCAGGATAGTCAAGAGGCATATGGACTTTTGCTGAATACCAATAGCGGTATTTTTTTCGAGTTTATTCCGGCAGGCGAAATCTTTTCAGAAAACCCTACTCGCTTAAGTCTGAAAGACGTTAAAATTGGACAGAATTATGCACTGATCATCAATAGCAATGCAGGGTTATGGGGATATAATATTGGCGATACCGTGAAATTCGTGAGTACCGATCCTTATCGTTTGGTGGTGACGGGAAGAATCAAGCATTTTATATCTGCTTTTGGTGAGCATGTGATTGGAGAAGAAGTAGAAGCGGCTTTACTGAAAGCAGCAACAGCAACCGGTGCCAGTATTGTTGAATTTACCGTGGCCCCCATGATAGCCCAAGGAGAAGGAAAAAGCTATCATGAATGGTTCATTGAATTTGAAAAAGAACCGGATGACATGAACGCTTTCATTGAACAAACGGATAATAACCTGCGAGAGAAGAATGTGTATTACGATGATTTGATCAGGGGGAATATTTTACAACGACTGCAAATCAATAGGGTCAGGAAGAATGGCTTCATTGATTATATGCGATCGATTGGGAAATTAGGTGGTCAGAATAAAGTACCCAGATTGAGTAACGATCGCGTATTAGCAGATGGATTGAATTCTTTTGTTCAGAGCTAGTGCAAGTACCCAAACTTTTCTAGGCAATCATCGTAAGTCTATTTTACATGGGATGAAAATTAGCAGATCATTATATCCGATAAGTTTCATCGCATGATGCCAACTCTTTTTTTTGGCATATATTGTGTAACTATGCCCGCAAATTGCGGAACATTCCTATGAATCAGAAAAGAATCGCCATATTCGGGTCTACAGGATCTATCGGTACACAAGCGTTGGATGTAATTGCGGCTAATCCTGATTTGTTTTCTGCAGAGATCCTTACAGCTCAAAGCAATGATGAATTGCTGATTAAACAAGCCTTACAGTTCAATCCCAATCTGGTCGTAATAGGCGACGAGAGAAAGTACCAAAACGTTAAAGACGCACTATCTTCTACTGATATCAAAGTGTTTGCAGGAGAGAAAGCATTGGTAGAAGCCGCAGCCATGGATTGTTATGATATGATGTTGGCTGCTATTGTAGGTTATGCCGGATTGAAACCAACATTGATGGCCATTTCCAATGGAAAGGCAATCGGACTTGCCAATAAAGAAACATTGGTTGTGGCAGGTGATATTGTGATGCGCATGGCATTGGAAAAAAATGTTCCCGTTATACCGGTAGATAGTGAGCACTCGGCTATCTTTCAATGTTTGGTGGGTGAGGGAAGAAACAAGATCGAAAAAATAGTATTGACAGCGAGTGGTGGCCCCTTTCTTGGCAAGAAGCCCAATTTTTTAGTGAATGTCAAAAGAGATCATGCACTGCAACATCCCAACTGGAGCATGGGGGCAAAGATCAGTATCGACTCTGCAACCCTGATGAATAAGGGATTAGAAATGATCGAGGCTCGATGGTTGTTCAATTTAAGGCCTGATCAAATAGAAGTGGTGGTACATCCACAAAGTATCATACACAGTTTGGTTCAGTTTGAAGATGGAAGTATCAAAGCGCAAATGGGTTTGCCGGATATGAAATTACCCATTCAGTATGCCATGGCTTTTCCTCAAAGGATACCCAATGCTTTTCCGAGGTATGATTTTAAAAAACCTAACATCCTTACATTCGAAGAACCCGATACCAAAACCTTTCGCAATTTAGCATTGGCTACCGAGGCATTGTACAAGGGAGGAAATATGCCCTGTATCCTCAATGCAGCCAATGAGATCGCTGTTTTTGCATTTTTGCGCAACCGGATCGGCTTTTTGGATATGACAGAAGTGGTGGAACAAACCATGCGTAAAACCCCTTTTATTGAGCAACCTACGCTGGAAGAATATTTTGAAACTGATGGTGAAGCTCGAAATTTCGCCGCCACTTTAATTCACCTGTAATCTTTTTCCTATTTTCACCACCAATTCTTTATCACTGCACAAGAGAAAGATTGTAGACATTTAAAACACAGCAGTAACCTGTATGACATTATTAGCAATTGATTGGAGTAGTGTGGCGGTCAAGGCCGGACAATTCATTTTATCTTTTTCGATACTCGTGGTTCTTCATGAACTGGGACATTTTTTACCGGCACGCTGGTTCAAATGTAGAGTAGAGAAATTCTATCTGTTCTTCAATCCATGGTTCAGTCTTTGGAAAACCAAAAAAGGAGAAACTGAATATGGATTGGGTTGGGTACCCTTTGGCGGTTATGTGAAGATTGCCGGTATGATTGACGAAAGCATGGACAAAGAGCAAATGAAATTGCCCCCACAACCATGGGAGTTTCGTGCAAAACCGGCTTGGCAACGTTTGATCATTATGATCGGTGGGGTAGTATTGAATGTGATCTTAGCCATTGTTATTTTTATCGGGATCACATGGAAATGGGGGGAAGAGTATTTACCGGTTCAAAATTTGAAATATGGGATCCATGCCGATTCACTGGCAAGATCCATTGGTATTCAGGATGGAGATAAAATCGTTGGTATCAATCAAAAAACCATTGAAAATTTTGGTACACTTGAATCAGAGCTGATGCTCAATGATGCACAGAGCATCAAAGTAGAAAGAAATGGTACTACACAAGAACTTAAGATTCCGGAAGGATTCATCAAGCAACTGGTGAAAAACAGAAGAACGGGGGGGATGATTGTTCCGCAATATCCTGCTATTGTAGATTCTGTTTCTTCGAAAGATGCCGTATTTACTCAAAACGAACTGCGTAAAGGAGATACCTTGATTGGTTTGAATGGAACTGCTTTTCAATTCTATCATCAATACCAGCAATTGATCAAAGGATACGAAGATTCTATTGTTACCATTTCTGTATTACGTGGAGCAGATACTGTTGATGTGAGGGCTCGTGTGAATGATAAAGGTAAACTCGGCTTTTTTGCAGTGTCTCCTTTGACCATGTTTGGTACAGTAACGAAAGAATTTACTTTCATGGAAGCGATCCCTGTTGGCTTTAATCGTTGTTGGGAAACCTTAGATCGTTATATCACCGGTATCAAACAAATATTTACAGGTAAGGTGGATGCAAGTGATTCATTAGGTAGTGTAATCAGTATTGGTAATACATTCCCTGGTGTATGGGATTGGGAACGCTTCTGGACATTAACCGGCATCTTCTCCATTGTACTAGCATTCATGAATATTTTACCTATTCCTGCTTTGGATGGTGGACATGCGCTTTTCACACTCATTGAAATGATCACCGGACGTAAACCCGGAGATAAATTCATGGAGTATGCGCAGATGGTAGGTATGATTTTATTGTTAGGATTGATGGCATATGCCTTAGGATTAGACTTCTGGCGATTGTTCAAATAAGAGATCATCAAAAATTAGTAGCGCTCAACTATATCAATGGTTGAGCGCTTTTGTATTTCTGATATTGCTAACAAAGATTTACTTTCTTCTTCTTTTTTGCCAGATAAGATTTTCAAGTAATAACAGATTATTATAAGCAGGACAGTAATAATAAAAGGTACCTACTCCCATATTGGTGACCCTTTTTTTCCATGGGTCGGGCAACATAGAAGCCATACTGGCGATAAAGAAATAGAACTGTTCATCTTCTATCAGATCAATCAAGCTTTTACTTTCATCAATAATTATTTCAGGAGGCTCAACACCCCAGCGAAGTAAGGAAGTGCTCAATAATATCTTATCCATGAAAGAGGTAGCAGAAGTCAACGCCTTTTTCGTATCCTCAATCAGTTGAGGTTTTAGTTGCTCCAATGATGGGATTGGTCTTAATGACATCAGTCTTGAAACATGGTATAAGATATTTGGCAGCGTTGCATAATGTGGAGAAACATAATTGGCAGACTGAACATGTTTGTTAGTCTTAATCATGTCTTCAATCAAATACAAACTGGCAGAGTCGGCGGCGGTCCATTCTAAGTTATACAACTGAACGAAGTACAAAACATTCGACAATACACTGATATCAAAATCAACCGGCATTTTTTCACCAAACCAGGTTGAATAAGCGCCTACTTTCTTGTATTCAGGAAAAGTGTTGGTTACTTTTTTATTTTCATTATTGGTATAACCCTGCATCAATTGATGAATCGCTTTTGCTATTGAATCATGGCTTCTTTGTGCCATTAATATTATTACCGTGTCATCAAGATCATCGGGCAAGGATCTGCTTTTATTAAATAAGTTGAGCCAACCAGAATGGGGAAATATCTGCGGGTGCTCAGTAGGCCAAAAATTATAAGTATGCCTTTTGTTTTTCCTGTTTTGGAATATCGGGTAAACAGATTGAGTATTATGGATGATCGTACTAGCCTGTATTTGTTGTGTAGTAGATAAGTCCTTCTTTATGTCCTCTAGCGTGAAAGCGACAAGACCTGTAAAAAAAGGATTGATATCTGCTTTATACCGTGTTTTATTGAGCGCATACATGCGGTATGAGGGGATACTTCCTTTCGGAAATACTGCATTGTCCTTTGCCTGTAAATAATCAATGCGTTGTAATAGTCTTGAAATAAGAAGACTGTCATTTGCGATAAGACTGACAGATAATAAGAGTAGAAAAAACGTTACACAATATTTCATCTATCGTAAAAATACATTCTTTTGTTTTTCTTGTTTGAGTAACATTTTGGATAAATAGCAGTATACCTATCTATTAACCCAATATCTTATATAAAAAAAGCAGGAAAACAATTTGTATTTCCTGCTTTAGTGGAGTCGAGGGGAGTCGAACCCCTGTCCAAACATCGCTACCATTAGCTTTCTACATGCTTATTTCATGATTATTTGTCGGTGTACTGCCGGACATGAACAAACCAACACTACACTTAGCTGGATGGTCTTAAGCAACAGTCACAGCCTTCTGTTGCAGCAACCTGTGTTTATTTTGAGTCGGCGGCGGCACCTGGTAACAGATCAACCTGTGCGGCGGCCCAAATGACTAACTAATCACTGATTAGGCAGCCATGGCATACTGTGTATTGCCATTTGAAGTTTGAATATTCAGATTTAAGTGCTAATTATCCAACGCACTGCATGCTTACACCAACCGTACCATATGCTGTCAAAACCAGTACGACCCCGTGCGTCTGCAAAGTTACGATTATTTGCTATGCACTTGTTGGAGGTTCTGTTAAAGCTGGACACATAAAAAAAGTCATCCACCTTAGGTGGATGACTTTTTATGATAGAAGGTTTAGTTATTAGGATTGATCCGGTTCAATTACTTCACTATTATCCGAACTTCCGGAAGAAGGCGGATTAGGCGCTACATAAATCGTTTGATGGTAAAACTTATTGGAAGGCTTTACCTGCGACATTTTTTCTTGGAAAATATTCAGGTAGTTATTGTCTTTATTGTTTTTACCAAATACCTCTTTCAAATGCGTATATAAATCCAATGAACTGGCTTCAAAAGCATTGGTTTCGAGACTGATCAATTTGATATTGGCATCCACATACTGATTCATTTCAGTATTGATAATGGTACAATGAATGCTTCCTTTCAATACCGAATCTTTACATAGATTCACGCGTAAGCCGTATAATGATCCCTCAAATTCGCCTTCCACTTTTATATCGTTACAGATAATTACACCTGTCATTACACCGGAAGGAGTGATATGTACTGTTTTTTTACTGTACAATACACCATTGAAATTGCCGTCCAGTACAATATCGTTCTCTGAATCAAGTACCCCCGATACATTGGTAGACTTCGTAATCACCAGTTTTTCTTCTGAAAAAGATTGATTTCCAAAATTGGTATTGGGGTCATGCAGTAATTGCTCTCTGAACTTATTCATGGTTTGAAGTTTAAAAACAGTCAATAAATAACATAAATCTACGTGTAGCTAATATTTGTGCTTCAAGATACACAAATTATTTATTTGTGAACATGGATGATTATGGCTTTTTAGCCATGACTATCCGGTTTTTTTGGTTATCTTGAATGTCCCATATCAATAAAATGGGGTTTATCCTATGTTTTTTCTCAAAAAAAGCAAAACCGAGCCTATGCTTCCGGCAGTTCAGGTAGTTTCCGGAGGTTTCTATTTTGGGATCATTCGTACCATCTCACCCATTCGTATTGAGGGCGATTTTAAAGGCATTATTTTCTGTAATAATAAAGTAATCATCGACAGTAAAGCCACTGTCAATGGTGATATTCTCTGCCATGAAATTGTAATAGGGGGGCTTGTAGAAGGGAATGTAATCTGTAAAAACAAATGCATGCTGAAGGAAAATGCTGTAGTCAGCGGTGTTGTTCGAACAGTTCAATTTGAAAATGAAACAGATAGTTCTGTATCCGGACCAGTGTACGTGAATAAAGAAAACAAACACATCGATATTGATGAGTATTATGATCTTTTCAATAAAAAAGAGAATCTCGAAAAAATCAAAGCTGAATATTTTTCATTACCACAAAAATTGATACTGATCACCTGATATTTGTACATGCATCCAACAGTAGCAACATTGGTTCAACGTTTTGACCTGAAGCCTCATCCGGAAGGTGGTTTTTATAGCGAAACCTATCGAAGTATCGAATCTATTCCTACTACTGCCTTACCCGATCGTTTCATAGGTGATAGGTATTTTTCATCAGCAATCTATTTTATACTCGAAAAAGGAAATTTTTCTGCTTTTCATCGCATTAAAAGTGATGAGTGCTGGCATTTTTATAGTGGCGACCCTTTATGGATACATGTGCTTTATGAAGATGGGAGAGCCGAAACCATCACCCTTGGAAATACTGAAGATGCCGTGTATCAATATGTAGTCCCTGCCGGCAGTTGGTTTGCATCCGAGACTGCGCCGACAGGTGTTTTTTCATTAGTGGGTTGTACCGTAGCGCCTGCTTTTGATTTTGCGGATTTTGAATTGGCAAAAGCTGAAGAACTGATCCGGAATTTTCCGACGCATCAAAATCTGATTCAGCGATTGTGTAGACAATAAAGATTATCTGTTGGCATAAAACATCCGAATCACCTGATAAGCAAGGATACAAAGCAGAAGAATGGTAACAATACTAATCAATACCCAATTTTGGTCTTTAATGCCCCTTTTGAGTTTTCGTTTTTTTTCTTTTGCTGTTTGTTTGCGTAGTTGAATATTAAGTTGTGCGGCGTACTGCTGTAATTTCTTTTTATCCTGAAAATCCTGAAGTCCTTCTACTGCATCATTCAAAAAATCTGAATCGGCCATTTGTTTTTCGATAGCAAATCGCTCTTCGGGAGTGGCATTGCCTTCCAGATAGCGAAGAAGATCTTCCTGATTCATTTCTTCATCCTGGTGTAATATGTCTTTCAGATCGGTCATTCAGCGTTGTTTCATTTTCTTTTCAACAGATATCCTGAGATTTCTTTTCCCATTTTGGATATGACTTTTCACTTGTAAAAGCGTATATCCGGTTTGATCCACTATTTCCTGATAACTCATTTTACGCAGGTAGAATAAAGTTACGCATGTTTTCTGCTCTTCATTCAATTCTTGTAAAGACTGTTCCAGTAAGCCCAGGCTATGTTCTTTATCGAGTAGGCTTTGTTTATCTATTTCTGAAGAAGTGAGCTCTTCATGTGCTTCTGCCGATACAAAAATATGCTTATCGCGCAGTTTCATCAGACAGTGATTTTTGGCTACCATATAAAGCCAGCTTTTGATATAAGCTACTTTATACTTGCCCAGTTCGGTGATGACTTTTAGAAAGATCTGTTGTACTGCATCTTTAGATTCTTCTTCATTCTTGAGGTACTTCATGCATACACCCAATAAAAGAAAAGTATATCGTTCAAGTAGAATTCCCAGCCATTCATTATTCCCGTCTATATAAAAACGTTCCAGTAATTCTGTATCGCTGATATGGGAATACTTCTCAGAATGCACAATTCAAAATAGGTATTTATTATTAGATGCCCAACTTGCAAATTTCCATATCTTGATCATAAATTCCTTTCAATGAGTTATGTGATTCCAATCGTAGCTGTTTGTCCGATGCGACTTCAGCATTCACACAGAAGTGAAATGGTGAGCCAACTATTGATGGGTGAGCCCGCAGTTATTTTGGACACCGATACCGATTTTTTAAAAGTACAATCATTGTATGACCGGTATGAAGGGTGGTGTCAAAAAAGTCAACTTGCAGTATTGGAAGAACTGCCATCAAATGATCAGGAATCATTACTCAGTGAAGATCATAGTAGCGTTGTAATGATAGATGATACAGCTTTGTATGTTGGTGCCGGTACTCCATTACAATTTCTTACAGATCATACATGGGGTGGATATACATTTCGTTATGCCGGAAGTATATGGGATGCTAAAAATGCTGTTTTTAATGAGACGACACTCCTTGAGAGAACTGAGTTATACCTTAACACACCCTATTTATGGGGTGGAAGATCTGTAACGGGTACAGATTGTAGTGGGTTCTCTCAACAGATCTATCGTTTTTTTGGTAGAACATTACCCAGAGATGCTTATCAGCAAGCTGCATTAGGTGAATCTGTTGGATTCTTACAAGAAACACGTTGTGGTGATCTTGCTTTTTTTGATAACGCAGAAGGAAAGATCACACATGTAGGGATTTTACTTTCTCCGGATAAAATTATACATGCTTCAGGGCAAGTTAGAATCGATCCCATTGATAATATGGGGATCATACATGGCAAAACAGGTATGCGTACACATAGTTTGAGGATCATTAGACGATATACATAGGGGGAGGGGGCTCATGGTTCATAGTCCATAGTCCATGGTCATTAGTCCATGGTAAAAGAAAGATGAGGGAAAAAATGAGAATTTTGCGATTTGGTTGATGGCTTATGATTCATAGTCCATGGCCTATAAACCATGGTAAAAGAAAGAGGCTGCATCAATGGTGTGATACAGCCTCTTTCTTTTATAATGGTGATGGATTACATGATATCCATTGCTTTTGCGAAATAGGTAACAGTGCCGGGTAGTGCCAGCCAGAAAAATTCACGATATACAAATAACAAAGTGATCATAGCGGCTAACCAGAAAAAGCAGAGAGCCCAGTATTTAGCAGTGGATTGTTTTGCTTCCATTTGTTATAAATTTTGGCAAAGATAAGGGCAGAATCATTCCGATTTAGCCTTTATGATTGTTTTTTTCCGTAACAGTTGTGGGGTGACCGGATATGCTTGTTTTCTTATCAGGGGTCTTATCAAAAAAAAGCATTTTCAGCGAGATAAGAAAGAGAATGACAGCAAATACTTTCTTCATTTTCTCATCGCTCAAAGACAATGCGAGCTTGCTTCCCAGAAAACCTCCCACCACAAAAGCACAAGCTACGATCAGTACATAATTGACATTCAAATAACCTTGTTTATAGTATTGAATAACAGCTAAAATACCGATGGGGAGAAGCATGATCCCCAATGAGGTACCCTGCGCTTGTTTCTGGGTAAAGCCCAATAAGAAAACCAATGCAGGAACAATAATAATTCCCCCGCCGATACCCACCAGCCCGCTTAAAAAACCGGCAGCAAGTCCAATCATGATCAGCAGAATAATGGTGGTTGTGTTCATATTTACTTATTTGGAACCGAAGTTCTTTTTATAAAAATCGATGGCTTCTTCTACAATACTCAACGCCTTTGCTTTATCTCCAAAATCTTCCACTACAACAGATTTGTTCTCCAGTTTTTTATATTCTTCAAAAAAATGTCTAAGTTCATCGAAGAAGTGCTTAGGTAGTTCTTCGATATTGTTATAATGATTTACACCCGGGTCGGTAGCAGCTACAGCGATAATTTTATCATCAGGGTCGCCGCCATCGATCATTTGCATTACGCCAATTACCTTGGCATCCATTAAGGTTAAAGGTTGTACGGATAAAGATGTAATGACAAGAATATCCAATGGATCTTTATCACCACCATATGATTGTGGAATAAAACCATAATTGATGGGGTAGTAGAAGGATGAAAAAATGACCCGATCCAGTTTTAATAACCCTGTTTCCTTATCAATCTCATATTTACATCGAGACCCTTGCGGAATCTCAATGACAGCATTAACGACTCTGGGCGCATTTTCACCATAGTGAACGCCGTGCCAAGGGTGAAGAACATTTTGTTGCATGATTGATTGCTTTATTGTGGTGTCTTATCTTAAAGATTTGGATTGAAGGTATACTTAAAATCAACCAGCCATTCTTCTTTTTGTTTGATGACTTTGATCTTTAATGGCTGTTGATCGAATGAATTGCTATAATAAATGATGGTTTGAACCGTATCAATATCACTTACCTCACTGATATTGATGGATGCAGTTCTCAACTGTTGTCTGCCTTCTTTGTCTAACCCCCTGAACTTTGTTTCAGCCCTATTCAGATGACCTATATTGGTACTATCGTCCAGCATATAGAATTTAGCTTTTGAAAAATCACCTTTCAAACAGGCGTCAATAAACTCTCTGCCGGCATCCAGGGCATTTTCTGCGGGTATATAGGTTTGCTCTTTGGTAGAACAAGCACTCAGCCAGATCGCTGCGATCAAAAAAAGATATTTCAACTTATTTTTTATGTAAAGGTAAGTCGGTGCTGTGAATCCTATGCATAATTCATCAAATCAGTGTTTTTGCAGACCACAACATATTGATGAACAATTTATTGGTTTATAACGATTTAGCCCTATATTGGCGTATGACTGCTACCAAAACCAACTTTGTCTATTCACAGACACCGGAGCCCCATCGTGGCCGTACCAAAACCATTCTTAAAGAGCATCCTGAGATCAGAAACCTGATTGGAAAGAATCCATATACCATCTTTGCTATTGTAGGATTGGTACTGTTTCAATTGGTAGGAGCTTTTCTCTTATCAGGTCTACCTTGGTGGGTAGTGATTGCGGCGGCTTACTTATTAGGTGCTTTTGCAGATCATGCTTTATTTGTGATGATCCATGAATGTTCACACAGATTGATCTTCAAATCGCCGGTTGCAAACAGGTTATCCGGCATATTTGCCAATATTCCTTTGATCTTTCCCAGTTCAGTATCTTTTGAACGTTATCATATCAAACACCATTCTTTTCAAGGTGTACATGAATTAGATGGGGATTTGCCCAATCATTGGGAAGCCAAGCTTATCAATCATTATTTTATTGGTAAGGTGATTTGGTTATTGTTCTATCCTTTTTTTCAGTTGTTCAGAATATCCAGATTAAAAGAGATCAAACCCTTTGATGGATGGATTGCTTTGAATTGGATCGTACAGATTGTTTTTGTAGGAGGGATTACTTTGTTATGGGGGCCCAAAGCTTTGGTATTTCTAGTCCTCAGTTTTTTCTTTTCAGTGGGTCTGCATCCTTTGGGTGCCAGATGGATTCAGGAACATTATTTAACCCATGGAGAGCAGGAAACCTATAGTTATTATGGTGTATTGAATCATGTAGCGTTTAATGTAGGATATCATAATGAACATCATGATTTTCCCTCTATTCCCTGGAATCGCTTGCCTGCGATTAGAGAAACAGCTCCGGGATTTTATAATTCACTGGCTTATCATACTTCTTGGACCAAACTGTTTTTTCGTTTTCTTTTTGATAAAGAAATCAGTTTGTTTTCAAGGATTGTACGCAAAAACAGAGGCGCCGTGCCTCTTTGTGACCAATCAACACCGGATATCGCCACTCAGCACGCGTAGAAGCCGAATTAACAACTAATTGACAGTTTTATTTTTCTGTGAAAATAAAACGCAGTACTTTTGCACCCTGAAAATGAGCAGGTAATAACATCTCGCGGGTTTGCTTTGATTACTGCACCAACGATTGACTACATTTCCCCCTGATTCTGCTCAACGAAATTTTATTGTAAAGAATAAAACGAAATATTATGAAGAGTAATGTTATGCCTTCTATTGTACAATTAGAAGCAGAAGAACTGAAAGAACTGGTAAGAGAGGTAAAAGAAACCGTAGCTGTTGATGTGATCAACACCAAAAAAGCAACTGTAAGTGCTCCATTCGGAGCCATTGACCTCTGGAAAGTGCGCAGAAATGTAAAAACTGCACGTGCTTCTTTCCATTGGGAGTATTAATCTCTTAACTAATTCATGTTATAAAGTCTTGGCGCAACAGCGTTCAGGACTTTTTTTATTTTCAGAAAGAAAGTATATTGGTTGTAGAAAAATGCACCTATGAAAATTCTTTGCAGTATTGTACTCTTTCTGAGCGTAGTAACACTCTCTGCCCAAGCTCCATCAACAAACATTAGATTGAATGCAAGTTCAATCGTAAAAGATTCTTCCGGTATGGTTTACCCATATGCAATTTGGCAAAAGCTGTTGCAATCGGGTGATTATAATATTCGAATCGTCGATCCTAAAGCTAATCCTGTTGAATTTTTGTTGGTAAGGATGAGTGAATCTGAGAAGATTGCCCGTGATGAAAAAATGCCCAAACCCAATGAAAGCAAATTTTTCAAAACAGGTAATCTTATTTCCAATGCGAAGCTGGTAACAATGGATGGAAAGAAATATGTGTTAAAGGATTTGAAGGGTAAGGTAGTAGTACTCAACTTTTGGTTCATTAATTGTCCGCCATGTAGGATGGAAATTCCCCATCTCAATAACATGGTGGAGGGTTTTAAAGAAAGAGATGATGTTATTTTTTTAGCTGTAGCATTGGATCAGTCCTATGATCTTAAACAATTCTTGAAGGAAATGCCATTTGAATATGGGATCGTTGATGGAGGTTCTTATGTTTCATCTCAATACGGTATCAATTTATTCCCAACACATGTGGTTGTAGATAAAGAAGGAAAAATTATATTCCATACATCGGGATATGGGATGGGTACAGTTCCTTGGTTGAAGAAAGCCATCGATGAAGCATTGACGCCCAAGACTTGATTTTATTACTTGCCCTCTATCCAAACAAAATCATCGCTCTTTGGTATAGTATCGAATATCGCTCTGAAAGAATCGGGTGGTATAGCAAGTTTGCGCTTCTGTGTATCTAACCATGCACCGTCAATCTGTAAGATCGCACTAAGGGTGTCTTTATTTTTCCAGATTTCATGTTTCATGGTCCAACGGCTCATATCATGCGTTGACTTACTAATCTGTAAAGTGAGTTCCACGCTGTCATGAAAACTGATTTCTCTTTTGAAAACACATTCTTCTCTAAACAATATCGGACCTATCTGGTATTGCTGTAAAAGGGAAGGAGTAATACCGTTTTCAGTCATGAATGACATTCTCACATAAGCACCCCAATCATAATAAACAGAATGACGCAGATGAAAATTAGGGTCTAAGTCGCTCCAGCGGACTTCAACTTTTTTGGTATAGATGGTGGACATGATAAATAGATTAAGTCAAAAGTTAAAAGTCAAAAGCCAAAAGTCAAACGTGAAAAAATGATAATTTTTTTGAATTTTGACTTTTAACTTTTGACTTTTCATTTAATAATCACTGTTCCCAATTGGGTAGTGATTTCTTGTTCGGCTTCTTTGAGTTGTTTATGGATTTCAAGTAGTCTTTTAAAATCATCTGTAGATGCATGCTCAATATCTCTTTGATTTTCTTCGATCATTTTTTTAATTCTTCTTAGCTTATAAAAGCGAATACTCATGATGACATCCTGTCTGCTGGTATCACGATTCACAATATTCATTCCTTCCAACACTTCATCCCATTTTTGACTCAACTCAAAAGGTGTTACTGAAATACTAATGATTAGGTTTCTGATGTTTTCATCTTCATGATACAGCATTGACTTGGTAGTAGGTTCAAGTCCTTTTTCATAAGCGTCTTTATAGGCTTCAAATAATTTTTCAAGTATGGGTGTTTCAAAATGAAAATGTTCTAACTCACTAAAAATATAGTCTGCCACATTCGATGTTTCATCCCATGTGCGCAAACCATAATCCAGTAAAACACGGAGGATGTTTCGTTCATGTGCTTCATCTTGAACCAGCAATCGACTGGTATCATCTAATACATCTTCCGGCTGCTCTGCCTCTTTTAATTGTTGATTGAGTTCTTCTTGAGCAAGTCCTTTTTTTTCTTCTTTGGCAATCTTATCACGTTTGTATTTATTGACAAGATTGGTGAGACCGGCCTCATCAATTCTCAATAAATCAGAACATTGGCGGATATAATCTTGTTGTTTTGTAAAGTCTTCTGCCTTATTGATCTTGCTCAGGGTTTCGGCAACCTGATTCACTACTGCACTTTTCTTACTCACATCTGTTCCGGCTTCTTTCAACATGACTTCCAACTGGAATATGATAAAGTCTTTTTTCGATTTTGCAACAAAATCATTGAAAGCACTAACACCTACTTTATGAACATAACTATCGGGGTCTTCATTATCCGGAATTAATACGAGTCGAACATTGAGCCCTTCTTCCAAAGCCATGTCCAAACCACGCAATGCAGCTTTTACACCGGCGCTATCACCATCATAAATGATCGTAAGGTTATCGGTGTATTTTTTGATCAATCGGATTTGGTCTGTGGTTAGAGACGTTCCGCCACTTGCCACCACATTTTCAATACCTGCTTGGTGCAGACTCACAACATCGGTATATCCTTCTACGAGTAAACATTCTTTGGCTTTATCAATGGCCATTCGAGCCTGGTAGAGTCCATACAGTATCCTGCTTTTGACATAGATCTCATTCTCAGGCGTATTGATATATTTTGGTCCGCGATCACTCTTGCCAATCACGCGTGCTCCAAAACCAATGATCTTGCCTGTGTTGCCATGAATGGGGAATATGATACGATTGCGATAATTGTCTACCAGTTCATCATTATTTCTAACAGCACTCAACCCGCTTTTAGGCAGTAATTCACGGTTGAACTGATTTTCCAATAATGCTTTGGTGAGTCCATCTCTATGATCAGGGTTATAGCCTATTTGGAATTTGTGAAGAATATCTTCCCGAAAACCACGCTCTTTAAGATAACTGAGTGCAATCATTTTACCTTCATCGGTATCGAATAACTGTTCCGAGAAAAATTTCTGGGCAAAATTGTTGATCGCATACAGACTTTCAGAAGTGAGTTGCTGTAGTTTAATCTCCGGACTAGCTTCCGTTTCTTCAATTTCAATATTATAACGAGCGGCCAGCCATCGTAGTGCTTCCGGATAGCTGTATTTCTCGTGCTCCATTACGAAGTCAATGGCACGACCACTTTTACCACAGCCAAAACATTTATAAATTTCTTTGGTAGGTGATACGGTAAAAGAAGGTGTTTTTTCGTTGTGGAAGGGACAATTACCAATATAGTTGGTACCTCTTTTTTTCAGCTTCACAAATTCCCCCACAATATCAATGATATCGGCACGGTTGAAGATTTGTTGTATGGTGTTTTGGGAGATCATGGTTTAGGAAGGTGAAAGGTGAAAAGTGAATTGACTATGGACCATAGACCATGGACTATAGTCCATAGTCCATGGCGTCGTTTCACTTTTCACCTTTCACTTCTCTCGTTCTTCGGGACGAAAATACAATTTTGGGGCTATGGAAGTTTGGAATTGAAGCATTTCCTTATTTTTATCCATGCTTAAGAAAGAACGACAAGCTTATATCATACAGCAAATCAATATCCATAATAAGGTATTGTCATCTGATTTGAGTGTACAACTGGATGTTTCAGAAGATACGGTAAGACGTGATCTTCAGGAGTTGGCAGAAGAGGGGAAGCTCATTAAAGTACATGGGGGTGCTTTGTCTAAATCGTTCCATTTTACGTTAGAGACAAATAGCATCTATTCATTGCCAGAGAAAAAAAGAATTGCCTATAAAGCGGTAGAGCTCATTAAAGATGGCATGTTCATCTTATTATCAGGAGGTACCACCATTCGAGAATTGGTAAAAGCTCTGCCGCCTGACTTGAGTGCCACTTTTATTACGGTGAGTGTGCCGATAGCATTGGAGTTATTGGAACATCCTACATGTGAAGTTATTTTCTTAGGAAATAAATTATCCAAGACCGCTCAAATATCTGTGGGTGCAGAAGTGATTCAGCGACTTGCCGGTATCAAGGCCGATTATTGTTTTCTGGGTACCAATAGTTTGGATGTTGAGGAAGGTATTACAGATTTGGAGTGGGAGATCATTGAAGTGAAAAGAGCCATGATACGAGGCTCTCAAAAAACGGTTTCTTTAGCGATATCTGAAAAATTGAATACTACACAAAAGTTACAAGTCTGTAAACCTGAGGAAATTGATATCCTCATTACAGAATTAGACCCATCTGATCCTAAACTGTCACCCTATATCCAAAGAGGCATTATGGTATTATAAGTGTATTTGCCACTCAATGACTTTTTATTCATTCGTTTTTTAGCGGGTTTATACCTTTTAGGGGGTGTAAAGTCTTTGTTTTTGCCAGTAATGCAGTTTTTTGCGGAAATACACATTTAGCATTGGCAATGTGAAAAAAATTATGATTAAATATATTCGAAAATATCGCATAAGAACTTTAACATTGCTTTATTATTCCGCTTTTCGATAACCAAGGCGATTTTTTGCAGTTTTTTGCGGCATTAAAAATTGATAACTGGTGCATTGTTTTGCGGGAATCCAATGTCTAAGTGAAAAATAGGGGATGGCCATACGAAGCTTCCCGATTAATCTCTGTTTACGAAACCAAAAAAACTCTTATGAGAAATGTTGTCTCAATCATGAAAGTGGCCTTAATGCTACTTTTGCTGTTTGCACTACCGGCCATTGGTCAGAGCCAAACAGTATCGGGAACCATTACAGATGCTGCGACCAAATTGCCCTTAGCAGGTGTAACCATTAAAGTGGTAGGCGCCACTGCCACCGCTCAAACAAATGAGCGTGGGGCTTTTACCATCCGTGCCAATAACGGACAATCACTTCAAATCAGTTATGTAGGCTATGAGGGTAAGCGTGTTGCCATAACAGGTGCACAACTCAATATTACCTTGTCTGCTGAAGTATCTGAATTGGAAGAAGTGGTAGTAGCCATGGATATCAAACGTAAACCTCGCGAATTGGGGTATTCGGTACAAAAAGTAACCGGTAAAGAAATCGCGGAAGCGCAGCGTGAAAATTTCGTGAACAGTTTACAGGGAAGGGTAGCAGGTCTATCTATTACACCTACAGGTGGACAAGCGGGATCTTCTTCTTCGATTGTTTTGAGAGGATTTAATTCTATGGCATTGAGTAACCAACCATTGTTTGTAGTGGATGGTGTGATCGTTGATAATGGTTCTGTGAATGAAAGTGGTGGCGGTGCTACCATTGGTTTGGCTTCTGATCAGCCCAATCGTGGACAAGATTACACCAACCGTATTTCAGATATCAATCCCAATGATATTGAATCTGTAACCGTACTGAAAGGTCCGGAAGCAACGGCTCTTTATGGTAGTCAGGCCAGTTCCGGTGCTATCGTTATCACGACCAAGAAAGCAAAAGCTATTGGAAAAATCAGCGTCAACTATGACAACAGTTTCCGTATTCAGAAATTAACCCGTACGCCTGATGTTTCCAACAAATACAGTCAGGGTAATAATGGAAACTCCGATAACAACGTTTACTCCTATTTCGGTCCGGCATATGGAACCGACGTACAGCTATATGATAACGTTAAAGAGTTTTTTGAAACCGGTTTTGCGCAAACACATAATGTGAGTGCTGATTATGGTACTAAAAATGCATCATGGCGTTTTTCAGGTTCTGCATTCGATCAAAAAGGTGTTGTACCTAATAACACATTCTCCAGATATAATATTCGATTATCTAACAGTACCAAGATCAATAAATGGATTGATATTGCTCCATCCATTAGTTATATTAGAACAACGAACAATAAACCTGAAAGAGGCGCTGGTTCTTATTTATTAAATCTGTTGACATGGCCATCTAATAATGATGCAAGCCAATACTTAACAGAGGATTCCAGAAAACTGCGTTTGGGAAATGATGAATTTGATAATCCTTATTTCAATTCACAATTTAATAGAGGGTACGATGTAAATGATCGTTTTCTGATGACTTTAGGAGTAAACCTGAATCCTTTTCCATGGTTGAGTGTTGCAGGTCGTTTTGGATATGATACGTATAATAATGATGGATTTTCTGTGAAAGATTCTGCATCTTCCGCCAGACTCCCAACAACATTCGGTGGAGGTATTGTTCGTACATCAAGAGGATTTCAGGATAATTTTTATCGCAAATACAAAGGATATAACCATACCATTACCGCAACAGCGCGTAAGAGTTTGGGTAATTTCAACGGACGGTTGATGGTGGGTACTATGTGGCAGGATTATCGCACAGAAATGTATGCGGTATCAGGCTCACAGTTAAAAGGCAATTACCTAAATGGTATGGATAGTAATAATACCAACCCCGCCACTCGTATTCGTTTGAATAACGCACAACGTAATGGCGGTCCTAATTATGTGTTGAGTCGTCAGGTAGCATTCTTTGGTGAGTTTGCACTGAATTATAAGAACTTAGCTTTCTTAACTTATTCTCACCGTTTTGAAGAGTCTTCTATCTTCCCCAAGCAATTTAGAAGCTATAATTATCCGGCAGGTAGTGTGAGCTTTATCATGTCAGACATCTTACCTTTTATAAAGAGAGGAAATGTGTTGAATTACTTTAAACTAAGAGGTTCACTTGCACAAACAGCTAGATCCAGCGCTCCATACGCCAATCAGTCTGTATTTAACTTTGTACAGTCTAGTGGTGGTGGATTTGCTTATGGATTCTCTAACAACAACTTTTTCTTGGAGCCTGAAATTCAAAAGACTTATGAATTGGGTGCTGAGTTCAAGTTCTTTAATAATAAGATCAACTTAGATGTTACTTATTACAACACTTTGAATGAAAAGCAGATCGCTGAAAACTTCAGAGCTAGTTATGGAACCGGTTTCGTATTGAATACTTTGAATGTGGGTTCTACACGTAATACAGGTATTGAAATTGCATTGGATGCAACGCCGGTACAAACCAAGAACTTTAGCTGGAGCACACGTGTGAACTTCAATAGAATGCGCAATAAAGTATTGAGTTTACCTGCAAACGTTCCGGAATTTTACATCTCTGATACATGGGTATTCGGAAATGCTCGTGGTGGTTTGATCACTGGTGGTCCAAGTACTTCTATTACCGGATTTGGATATCAGCGTAACAATGCCGGACAAATTCTGATTGAGCCAACTACAGGTCTTCCTTTGGTTGATCAAAGATTCTTGGTACGTGGAGATAGAAACCCTGATTTCAGTATCGGTTTCAATAACAACTTCCGTTATAAGAATTTTACCCTGAGTTTCCTTTGGGATGTGAAAATCGGCGGAGATATTTTCAATGCCAATGAAATGTTCCTGACCGGAAGAGGTAAAAGTTTAAGAACAGAGGATAGAAAAACACCGAGAGTAGTTGAAGGTGTCTTAAATGATGGCTTACAAAATACGGCTACTCCAACTAAAAATACCATCGCTATCACTCCTTACAACTTGCAGACCTATTATACTGCGAGAATGCCGGAAGAGGAATTTATTGAGAAAGACGTTAACTGGGTGCGTTTAAGAGATATCACGATCAGTTATATGTTCCCTGCAAAAGCTATACGCAAAATGCAGTTCCTGAAAGGATTGAGCTTGTTTGCAACCGGAAATGATTTAATTCTGATCACCAATTACACCGGTGCAGATCCTGCTACCAGTGCAAATACTTCTGCAACAAGAGGGGTAGGTGGTTTTGGGTTTGATTATGGAAACATTGCTACTCCTATAAGTGTAAACTTTGGCTTAAGAGCCGCTTTCTAAGGAGCTAAAAAAAATCGTATAACCACAAAGTCAATTTTATGAAATATACATTCTTTAAAAAACTACTAGTCGGAATTACATTGACCAGTGTAGTAGCCGTTTCTTGTAGTAAGAAAATAGATGAAGCATATCTCAATCCCAATGCGGATGTAAAAGTACCACCTGAACGATTATTGCCGGGTATTCTGGCAAGTATGGTAGGTAATGGTGCCGGACATGGTACTGCCAACGATGCCCGCTTTGCAGGCCGTTATATTCAAAACTGGCATTCTCTTAATGCCGGTTCTCCAGCCGATGCATATGATATGATGGGTGGAACAACCGGAGCCAGCGATAATGCTGCGTCAGTTTGGAGAACCCACTATTATGATCATGGGCAAAACCTAATGCGCATGATCGATTGGGCTGCAGAAGAGAAGAAATGGGATTATGTTGGAGTTGGACAAGCCATCTTCGCTTGGAGCTGGCTGACACTTGTAGATTATCATGGTGAAGTGATTTTAAAGGAAGCATTTAATACCAGCTTGATCACTTTCAAATATGATGAACCTCAAGATGTGTATACATTCGTTAGACAGCTTTGTCATACAGCACTTACTAATCTGAATAAAACAGGTGATGGTGTAAGTCAGGCCAATCTTGCTACAGGAGATCAATACTTCTATGGCGGTGATGTCAACAAATGGAAGAAGTTTGTTTATGGGGTTCTTGCACGTAGTTTCAATCACCTTAGTAACAAAGCATCTTATAATGCCGATTCGGTGATTGCTTATGCGAATCTGTCACTGGCTAGTAATGCTGATAATGCTACTTTGAAATTTGCAAATACAGGTATCTCTGCCAATGCCAATTTCTTTGGTCCGCTAAGAGGTAATGTGGGCACTTTACGTCAAGGTGCATTTTCAGTGAACCTATTAAACGGTACCAATCCGCATCCTTCATTTACAGGTGTGATTGATCCTCGCAGATGGTATTTATTAAGAACCAATCCAAATGGAACATTTGTTGGACTTGAGCCTAATCGCGGTAATGCGGGCATCACGAACGTGAATGATCGTCCTGAAAATTTTTGGGGTGGTACAAGCGCCGTTACAACAGGTACAACTGCCAATGAAACAACTGGAAGATTCATTTTCTTAAGTGGAGCTGAGTTCCCAGTAATGACGGCGAGTGAAATTCAGTTCATGAAAGCAGAAGCAGCTTTTAAAAAGAATGATAGAGTAACGGCTCTTGCAGCATTTCGTCAGGGTGTGAGTCTGCATTTTGATATGCTGACCGACAAATACAATACCAATGTGCCAACTGCTAATCAAATTACAGCCAGCACAAAAGCGGCATATATGGCTAGTACAGCAGTACCTTCAGATCCTTTGACTTTGACGCTAAGTCATATCATGTTGCAAAAATATATTGCCCTTTGGGGATACAATACCCTTGAAAGCTGGGTAGATATGCGTCGTTATCATTATACAGATATCGATCCTGCTACCACTTTACAAGTATATACAGGGTTTACTCCTCCAAGTGGTGTTAACATGTATGTAGACAATGCCGGCAAATTTGTTTATCGTGTAAGACCAAGATATAATTCTGAATACGTTTGGAATTTCAATGAATTGGTTAGAATCGGTGCTGATAAATTAGATTATCATACCAAAGAAACCTGGTTTTCACAGAAATAATTACACCCTCAAAACTTAACCGATGAAAAAATTATTATCCTATACAGCTATAATCGCAGCGGGTATGATGGTGTTTGCATCCTGCGAAAAACAGGCAGATCGTACAGCTGAATATACTACCGTTGAAGGCAAGGCATTTATTCGTGTAATACATGCTTCGCCTTCTTTCCGTCAGGTCTTTAATGCTCCTGATTCTATCAATTTGTATGTCAATAATGCAAAAGTGAATGGACCTTTGATTACTTACGGTGGGTTTTTCCCGGCAGCAGGTACAACCGGCTTTGGCTATTTTGCGGTACCTGCCGGACTTCAAACATTAAAAATAACCGTGGCAGGCAGAGTCAATCCTGATTCTATTCAGTTGGCTTTGTTTACCAATCTGGCTTTGAGAGGACAACGTTATTCTGTTATATTAACAGATGACGTAAAATCAACCAGAGATTCTTCCAAAATGGTTTTGCCAGATAATATCGTACAACCCAATACCGGAAACTATCGTCTTCGCTTTGTAAATGCTATCGCAGCAGATACTGCTGGTACTACTGTGAGCATTTTCTCTGCAAGAAGAAATGGGACTATCTTTAATAGTGTTGCTCCTGGTCAGGTTGTTGATTTTCAAACCCTGCCTTTCAATAGCCAGTTGAGTGATACCTTGTATGTACGCAGACCAGGCAGTACATTTAATTTGGCTGTTTTGAATAGCGCTTCATTCGGTAATCAACGTTCTTATACCATGATTTACCGTGGGTATGGTGATGTTGCAACTACCGGAACAAAAGGAAGAACATTGGTAACTTATTTGGATGAGTGATGAATAGTATAGAATATCTTATAAAAAAGCGCAACGTAAAAATTGCGCTTTTTTTATAACCTATAGATAAGATAACATACCAAGATTGCCATCATTAAGGCTAGAAGTATCTTATATTTCTCCCAATAATAATTACGCTGATAGGATCGTAAGAACTGATTGATTTGTTGCTGGCCCTCAACACCCAATCCATCTATTGCATGCATTATTTTAGTCAATCGCAAACAATCTGATCTGTCTACATACTGCATGCAATACAATAAGTCTTTTACTAACAAAATATTTTGCTTTTCGTCTTTCCACTTCTCTAATAATTGAATATGATATACTGAAAGAACAGCATCCATATCTAATACCAACTTATCCCGATTGATCCTATCCGGATTCATGAGTTGCACTCTTCCCACCAATTCTTTACTCATGTCTCTCACTTCTTCAGGCGTAGTAGCAATACGAATATTGCTATAGGTTTCTGAAAAAAGAGTTGCATCATATTTTTTTCTTTGTCTTGGATCACTCAGAATGGCATAAGCTTCCTTGATGAATGCAAATTGCTCAGCCGCATGAGCGTTTGGATTTTTATCCGGATGAAACTCCATGGCCAATAACCGATAAGACTTTTTGATCTCAGCAGTAGTTGCATTTGGTAAAACCCTTAGTATCTGGTAATAGTCTTTGTAGGACATAGTGGGATAGGATGTAGGATGTGTGATGTCGGATGTCTGATTTGAAATGTGAAAACTACTCCGTGCAACTCCGTACAAAACTCTGTGTAAACGTGGTTATTTTACCACAGGAGTTTTGTACGGCACAAAGATTCACGGAGTTTTTGTATATCAGACATCCGACATCAGACATTGTCTTACTCCGGTTTATCAAATTCAATATCATCACCATCCATCAGCTCTCTTTCGATTTCTTCCATTTGTACAATATCCCAAGCTTCGCTTTCAGTGGGGGTTATATTCATAAAGTCTAGTAATTCCTCTTGCTCAAAAACAGATTCAATCGGTTCTTTGAGATTGCATAAAACAAAGGAAGCGCTGTTCTCATAGAAATTTTGTTGAAGCAGGGCTAGGGTTTTAGCTGCTTCAGGTTCAATTTCAGTAATAGGTTCAAGATTTAACACGATGTTTCTTACTTCTTTTTGTAAGAAATCGGAACAGGTTTCGGCCAGTTTTGCTGCTATATTGGCAGAAAGTGCGGGCGTGACCGGTGTTACAACGGTGAATTTCTCTTTGGTATCAATTTTGACTTCCATTTTTACGTAGGTTACGTTAACAGCTGTGTATAACTGATACACAACTTCGCTCAAAAATATTCGTTATAATTGTATAAATCCAATTTAGGTTATGGATAATAATTTTTCAACACAGGTTAAAGAGATCATTTCTTTCAGCAGGGAAGAGGCTTTGCGGCTCGGAAACGACTTCATTGGCACAGAACACCTGTTATTGGGTTTGATCAGGGATGGCGACAATACCGCCATCAAAGTATTAAAACAACTCAATGTTGATTTGTATGAATTGCGGAAGGAAGTGGAATTGGCTGTGAAAGATAAGACCGGTAAAAATATTGCCAATATCAATAGTTTACCCCTTACCAAACAGGCAGAAAAAGTAATTCGTGTTACAGTTCTTGAAGCCAAGGCTTTGAAGAGTCCATTGGTAGAAACTGAACACCTTATGCTCAGCATTCTTAAGAATAAAGAGAATATAGCCACGCAGATTTTAAATCAATTTGATGTGGATTATGATCTATTCAGAAATGAGATAGGCATGGTAGGCTCTACCAATCCCAATCCACGTGCAGAATTCAGTGATGAAGGCGAAGATGAATTCGATGAAGAGAAAAGAGGCTCCGGATATCAGCAACCCAAATCCGGCGCAAAGGCAGGCGGTAATGCTAAAAGTAAAACGCCGGTTCTCGACAATTTTGGCAGAGATATCACCAAATTGGCAGAATCAGGTTCCTTAGACCCCATTGTAGGTCGTGAAGCGGAAATAGAAAGAGTGAGTCAGATATTGAGCCGCCGCAAAAAGAATAATCCTATTCTAATCGGTGAGCCGGGTGTAGGTAAAACAGCCATTGTTGAAGGATTGGCATTGCGTATCGTTCAACGTAAAGTAAGTCGTGTCCTCTTCGATAAACGCGTTATATCATTGGATTTAGCTGCATTGGTAGCAGGTACCAAATACCGTGGTCAGTTTGAGGAAAGAATGAAAGCCATCATGAATGAACTGGAAAAAAACAGAGATGTTATTCTGTTCATTGATGAAATACATACCATTGTAGGTGCAGGTGGTGCCAGCGGTTCATTGGATGCATCCAATATATTCAAACCGGCTTTGGCAAGAGGAGAACTGCAATGTATTGGCGCATCTACCTTGGATGAGTACCGCATGTACATTGAAAAAGATGGTGCATTAGACAGACGATTCCAAAAAGTAATTGTAGAACCACCTAGTGTAGAAGATACCATTACTATCCTTAATAATATCAAATCTAAATACGAAGACTTCCACAATGTATCTTATGGCGATGATGCCATTGATGCTTGTGTGAAATTGAGTGATCGTTATATGACGGATAGATTACTGCCTGACAAAGCGATTGATGTATTGGATGAAGTAGGAGCACGGGTACACCTGAAAAATATCAATGTTCCGCAGGAGATTGTGGAATTGGAGAAGAAGATCGAAGACATTAAGAACGAGAAAAATAAAGTAGTAAAAAGTCAGCGTTTTGAAGAAGCGGCTGCACTGCGTGATACGGAAAAGAGATTGGGAGAAGAATTAGAGAAAGCGAAGACTCAATGGGAAGAAGAAAGTAAACACAAACGTTATCCCATCAGTGAAGAGCATATCGCCGAAGTGGTGAGTATGATGACAGGTATTCCTGTGAAGAGAATGGTACAAGCAGAGACCGAGAAGCTACGCCGGATGAGTGATGATATGATGGGTATGGTGGTTGGACAAGACGAAGCCATTCAAAAAGTTGTGAAAGCCATTCAACGTAATCGTGTGGGTTTGAAAGATCCTAAGAAACCAATTGGAACCTTTATTTTCTTAGGTCCGACAGGTGTTGGTAAAACAGAGTTGGCACGTGCTTTGGCTCGTTATATGTTTGATTCTGAAGACTCACTGATTCGTATTGATATGAGTGAATACATGGAGAAGTTCACCGTAAGTAGATTGATCGGAGCACCTCCGGGTTATGTAGGATATGAAGAGGGCGGACAGCTAACAGAAAAAGTAAGACGCAAGCCCTATTGTGTGATCCTATTGGATGAAATCGAAAAAGCACATCCTGATATTTATAACATATTGTTGCAGGTATTGGATGATGGTCAGCTGACGGATGGGTTGGGTAGAAAAGTAGATTTCAAAAATACCATGATTATCATGACTTCTAACATAGGTGTTCGCCAGTTGAAAGAGTTTGGTGATGGGGTAGGTTTTGCAACTGCTACTCGTATTCAAAATGCAGAGGAGAATAATAAGGCAGTCATTGAAAAAGCACTGAAAAGAACCTTCTCTCCGGAGTTCTTGAATCGTATTGATGATGTGGTCGTATTCAACTCATTGAGTCAAGAAAATATCTTTAACATTATTGATATTTTGATGAAAGGTGTTTCCAAGCGCTTACAAAATCTTGGATTCTCTTTAGAACTAACAGCAGCTGCCAAAGAATTCATTTCTGAAAAAGGCTATGATTCACAGTTTGGCGCACGTCCGCTACACCGCGCCATTCAAAAATACCTGGAAGATCCATTAGCGGAAGAGATTCTGAATATGAATATCAAGCAAGGAGATGTATTGATTGCAGATCTTGATAAAGAATCAGGTAAACTCAAATTCGATTTTCAGAAAAGAGTAGAAGAAGGAGAGAACGCACAAGTATAAGAGAAGGTAAGTACTCGATATAAAGGCTCTGCTGAAAAGCGGAGCTTTTTTTTGGTCGATAGTCCATAGACCATGGTCCATGGACTATCGACTACGGTCTGCTTCCCCAACGGTAAGACGCCTGCTCTAACCCAGCAAGATCAAGCACACGATCAACAACAGTTGCGGCTACTTCTTCAATGGTTTGTGGGTTGCTGTAAAAGGAAGGGGTGGCGGGACAAATAATCCCGCCGGCGAGTGTCACCGTTTCCATATTTTTAATGTGGATGAGGTTATAAGGGGTTTCACGCACCATCAGGATCAACTTTCTTCTTTCTTTTAATACCACATCTGCAGCTCTTGTTACCAGGTCATCACTTACTCCGGCTGCAATGCGACCAAGGGTACCCATGCTGCAGGGAGCAACGATCATGATATTATATTTAGCAGAACCGGAGGCAAAGGGTGCATTAAAATCATACTTTTCAAAATAGCGGAAGGGGTATTGATCATACTCCTCATTGCCCAATTCTGTTTTCCAAACTTCCTTGGCATTTTTACTCATGACGATGCCAATTTCCTGATATTGCTCAGGCATGGCCTGTAACTTATCAAGCAATAACTTGGCATAAATGGAACCACTGGCTCCTGTAATGGCAATGGCTATTTTGTTTTCCATAAACCCGTTTAGTAGGATAACAAAATTACTGTCTAAATGTTACAATTACCTTTATTTAAGGGCTATTATGGTGCTGTAACCAACCGAGGCTGTCGGTGGTGCTTCTGTCCGGGTTCATATATCAGTCTTACAAAACTGCTGAAACGTTGGTTTTCTCTCTTCACCGGAACCCCAGCTACAATACCAATAAGCAGATTATCTGCGATGCCAACTCTCATTTGTGGTCTGATGACCATATCAAAATCCTTCTTTCGAAAATCCTTGTTGAACTCCATACCCACAAAATTTCGAGTACCCGGAATCATATAATGAAAATTGGTATTGACCTGCCAATTCTTGCTGGTATGATGGGTAATAACACTTCTTTCAATTTGTGGTCCGGTATATAGTAGAGTATGGAAATTATTACCCCATCTTTTGGCAGCAATAAAGAATGGATTGAATTGATGAGCGCTGATGAATCGACTTGATTTGTAATTTCTGAATTCAGGCATCATGAATTCATGGATATAACCTATCGCCAAAGAGGTTTTGTGTTTTTCAGAAACAAAAAATGAATATTGTGTAGCGAGTTTTAGTCCATTCAGTTTTGATCCGGGAATAGAGTCTTTACTGATGCCTCCTAGTGGTGAATAATAGGAGAAAGGAAGTTCTACTTCAAATCCCAATCTACTGATGGGTGCAAATTCATATTCAATCAATGTAGTATAAAGATCGTATCGATTATTGTCTGTTAGTCCCAAACCAATATTCCATTCTCTTTCTCCTTTTCTGGCACCGAGATCACGAATCAAATCTATGAACAGCGGCTCAGCATGTAAAACCTTATCCGGCTTACGTTTATCCTGTACTTCTTTGATATAGATACTATCAATTCGTTGCTTTTCCTGTTTCAAACTATCCATTTGACCAAAAGATTGCAGAAATCCTAATAGTACAAACGATAATAATAAATACCTCATGACGCGAAAATAGCAGCTATGGAAGTGTAGGGGTGTTAAGGAAAGGTGAAGGGTGGATAGGGAGAGGTGAAAAGTGAAAGGTGAAACGATACCATGGACTATGGTCCATTGACCTTTCACTTTTCACCTTTCACCATCAAGTCTATTTATACATGATCTCATAATACTCATGCGCCATCCTGTTACTATCGAACTGGAAGCGTACATCTCTCATACCATTTTTGGTGATTTGTCTCCAGGTATCAAAGTTGTCATAGTACATCGGGATGATCTGTTGCTCTAAAATTTCATAGGCTTTGTTCAAATCATATTCATCTTGATCGTGTACTGTCATATTTTCATAGTCAGCTTTAGGTACTACAAAACCATTGTTGCCATGGTTAATAAATTCAGGGATCCATCCATCATCCGTAGAGAAGTTTACCGCACCATTCATAGCAGCCGTCATACCACTGGTTCCTGATGCTTCTCTGGGTACGCGTGGATTATTGAGCCAAACATCTGCTGCTTGTTTCATTCGCTTGCTCAATCCCAATTCATAACCAATCAATACAGCTACATTTTTGTAGTTCTTACTCAAATGAACCAGGTTGTTGAATTGCGAAATAGCAGGATAATCAACAGGATAAGGTTTTCCAGCCCAAATGATCTGTACCGGATGTTTTAAATCATTCAGCATTTTCTCAAAACGCTCCATGTCGTAGGTCAACATATCCGCACGTTTGTATCCGGCAAATCTTCTAGCCCATACAATGGTTAGTACATTGGGATCAAATACTTTTCCGGTTTGATCGGCAACGATCTCAAAAGCTCTTTTCTTTAGGTACTTTTTTCTGTCATCAAATGCAAAGTCATTACCTTCTTCCATGGCACGATACATTTGCTTATCAGCCCAATAACGCCAGTTCTGTGCGTTGGTGATAGATGTTATCGGACAAATACCCTCATGGTTCTTCCACATTTCACGACTTACATGTCCATGAAGTGCAGATACACCATTGGCTTTGCGTGCAAAGCGTAATGCAGCCAATGAGTGATTGAATTGATCGTCTTTAATACCGGTGAGTTTACGTACTTCATCAATACTTAATCCACAGAAATAACTCATTTTATGACATAAATAGATGTCATGTTTTTCATTACCCGCTTCTTCAGGAGTATGTGTGGTGAATACCAGATGCTCTTTTACTTTTTCGGCACTCTTGAATTTGTTCAACAAATAGAAAGCAGAAGAAATGCCATGTGCTTCATTCAAATGATATACATCAGGATTGAAGCCTAATTCGTCAATCAATTTAGCTCCACCTACGCCTAACAAAATAAATTGTGCAACTTTTGTTGCCACATTGGCGTCGTATAAACGATGTGTGATGGTTTGAGAAACATAATCGTTCTCCGGTAAATCAGTACTCAATAAAAATAGGGGAGCACTGTTGAATGTTTCCGGATTTAAATAATATGCTTTCACCCACACCGGATGTTCATGGATCAATATCTGAAACTTGATACCGGTATCTTCGAGAAAACTATAAATTTTCTCCATGAAAGTAACCTGTAAAGTCTGGTCCTGATTTCTTGCCTGATCATAATAACCATACTTCCAAAGGATCCCGATACCAATCATATTCTGCTTAAGTTCATAGGCACTTCTTAGATGTGAACCCGCCAGAAATCCTAAACCGCCACTGTATATTTTTAAAGGTTGATGAATTGCAAATTCCATTGAAAAATAAGCAGCTTTCTTACTGTACTGCTCATTAATCTGATAAGGGACATGATAATTTCTAAAATTCATAAATGCTCGTTTGGTGATCAATTAGCGCTTGCAATATAGGGGTATTTCAATAAAATGTACTTTTTACACAATAGAACTGTGGGTAATCAGTGGGAAGATAATCAGCTTTGTACAAACAAACGTTAGGATTCAATGATGAAAAGGCATTGCAAACGTTTTCGGGAAATTTATACCGTAAAAATGGAACAATTGTATCAAGACGATTTTTTCTTTTTAGCTTTCACTTCCTTCTTTTTTCGATAGGCATCATCAAAAAAACATTTGATGCCTCTATGGTTGCCACAACTTCCTTGCTCTTTTACATTGACATGGTTGCCGGAAAAACTAAAATCTATGATACATGGATCACCATTCTGCAGATAGATGGCAGTTGAAGCTGTTTTCATTTTAAAATCGCCTTTCAATTCACCTACACATGCACCTTTGTCTTTCTCAAAATGAATAAAAAACAAGTATGTATTCGCATCTTTACCATCACGGATGGAGATATAATTCTTTTCATTCTTTACATAGTCGCCACTTAACTTGTTTTTTCTGGGGAGGGTATCAATTGGATTAATCACTGCTGTTTTTTCCGGATCTTCATTACTGTCGTTGATCACTAGCATAAAGAATCCTTCATTGTTATAAATCCAACCGGCTCTTGTAAATTTTGTGGTATTGTCCGGCGCTTGTTTTTCACGATTGATCAGGAAGGTGGGTTCCTTATTAATCGAAACAAATCGATAATAATTATCTGTTTTCTGATTTGTCAACAACTCTTTGGATGCTAAATAGGAAAGTTTTTTATCTGTTACAAATACAACATTTGTGGTCTTTTTTTGTCGGGTGAAATTGAGCAATAAATAATTTTCATTTTCTTTTTCAATGATACCCACCGGACGAATCACCGTTTTTTTATCTTTTCCTACATAAGTCTTTAGCACAGAATCAGGAATGAACTGAACCAAAGCCTTGTAACCAATTCGAGTGGTATCAGCTTTACGTGCCAGATTGGAGTCGGCCATTAAAAATGATCCGGTAATTTTTGGGAATACAGTAATAAAATCTTCTGCTTTTAAAGGCACTTCGCCGGAAAAGTCAATTTTTTTGTCCTTACAGGCGAAACAAATGATCAGCAAACATATAGGCGCCCAGTATCTCATGAACCTAATTTGACTTAAAAATAGTGTTTTCGATGGAAGTACTTGCAAATTCGGTAATAAAAATTTAGGTTTGTCTAAAAATAAATTTAGGGTCATGAAGTTTACGATGGCGGAGGAGAATTATATTAAAGCAGTATATCACTTACAACATGGTCAGGAAGTGGTTAGTACCAATGCGTTATCTGCAGAGCTACAAACTAAGCCTGCCTCGGTGACGGATATGCTCAAAAAATTAAAAGCTAAAAAAATCATTAGCTATGAACCTTACCGTGGTGTAAAACTGAGTGCAGAGGGTAGGAAAGTGGCTTTGGGCATTGTACGCAAGCATCGGTTATGGGAATATTTCCTGGTAGATAAATTGCAATTTGGTTGGGATGAAGTACATGAAGTTGCGGAAGAACTGGAACATATCAGCAGTAACAAACTTATTGATAAACTAGATGAGTTTTTAGGTCATCCTAAATTTGATCCGCATGGTGATCCGATACCCGATAGTAAAGGCAAGATCATTGCGCAACCACAAGAACAGTTATCAGGAGCCCTCCTTCATACACCTGTTCAAATTACTGCAGTGGGTAGTCAATCCACTGAATTATTGGAATTGTTGAAACATAAAGGACTACAAATGGGTACACGTTTAGAAGTAAAAAAAGTATTTGATTTTGACGGATCATTGGAGCTACGCATTAAAAATCAACAAGTCGTTACAGTAAGCCGTGAATTGGCATCTGTACTATTTGTAAAATCCCTGTAACATGAAACAAAATAATGAATCGGTTTCTCTGAGTGAAGTGCATGAAACAGTGGATACAACTACACCACGAAAAGGATGGAGACGTATATTGGCTTATTTGGGGCCGGCATACTTGGTGAGTGTGGGTTATATGGATCCGGGTAATTGGGCAACTGATCTTCAAGGGGGTGCCAAATTTGGTTATCAACTCATTTGGGTTTTACTGATGAGTAACCTCATGGCATTATTGCTACAAAGTTTGAGTGCCAGATTGGGTATTGTGAGAAGAAGAGACCTTGCACAAGCCAATCGAGAAACCTATCCACCCGTTGTCAATTTTTGTTTGTACATATTGGCAGAACTGGCCATTGCAGCTACCGATCTGGCAGAAGTAGTAGGTATGGCTATCGGCTTACATTTGTTGACGGGCTTGCCATTAATGTGGGGTGTTGCTATTACCGTATTAGATACTTTTCTTTTTCTGCTGCTGCAACGATATGGCATCCGTAAAATGGAGGCATTTATTTTGGCATTGGTAGCTACGATTGGAGTTTCTTTTTTGATTGAAATTTTATTGGCAAAACCGGATCTTTCAGAAGTAGTTACCGGATTCGTTCCATCCATGTTGAGTAATGAGTCTTTGTACATTGCAGTGGGGATTATTGGCGCTACTGTAATGCCCCATAATCTTTACTTGCATTCTGCATTGGTTCAAACCAGAAAGATTGGGTCAGATCAAAAAAGCATTAAGCGTGCATTGAAATATAATTTTATTGATAGTACCATCGCATTGAATGCAGCATTTTTTGTGAATGCTGCGATACTTGTTTTGGCGGCAACTGTTTTTTTCAAAACAGGAAATACGGAAGTAGCCAGAATTGAAGATGCGCACAAATTATTGCAACCGCTTTTAGGAACAGAATTAGCGCCCATTCTTTTTGCAGTAGCACTGATTGCTGCGGGGCAAAGCTCTACCATTACCGGTACACTTGCCGGACAAATAGTAATGGAAGGATATTTACGATTGCGTTTGAATCCTTGGTTGAGAAGATTGATTACCCGTTTAATTGCGATTGTTCCTGCTGTATTGGTAATTGGGATTTATGGAGATGATAAGGTGGATGACTTACTGGTGTTCAGTCAGGTGATACTGAGTTTACAATTGGGATTTGCTGTGATACCATTGATCCATTTTGTAAGTGATAAAGAAACCATGGGCAGTTTTGTGATTAAACCATGGGTGAAAGTTGCTGCATGGACTGTAGCTTGTATTTTGGTATTCTTAAATGTAAAACTGGTTGCTGAAGAAGCATTGGCTGTGTATGATGCACAAGGTGAGTGGGGATTGAAGATCTTGGTAAGTGTTTTGATACTATTGTTTTTATGGTTATTTGTGACCATGACTTTCCTTCCATTCTTTAAAAAGAAAAGAGAACAACAGCATGCAGCTATGCATGGAGAATGGGCCGAATTGGACAATCTTTCTGTGAAAGCAACGAAGAAAATTGCCATTGCACTGGATTTTACAAAAGCCGACGAAAAACTGATTGCGCATGCTTTGGCTCAGGGTAATAAGAACGTTTCCTTTTTACTGTTACATGTGGTAGAAAGTGTGTCGGCCAAATACCTTGGTGATGCCAGTGATGATGACGAGACAAGGTTGGATAAAAAAAGGATTGATCATTATTGTGCCCAACTAAGGGCGCAGGGCTATCAGGCAGAAGCCGTATTGGGATATAAGAATCGTGTTACAGAAATCATTAGGATCGTAAAAGATTCAGGAGCAGATATGGTAGTAATGGGAGCACACCGGCACAGTGGTTGGAAGGATTATTTGTTTGGTGAAACCATTGAAGATGTTCGTCATGCCTTACAAATACCGGTACTGATCGTGAATGTTTAGTGGAAAATAAGCTATGAAAGGCTAAAAGGGCATTTGTCCTGAAATAGCTTGAATTCGTTACATTTGTGCCCGTTTTATCATTAAAATAAACCGTAATGACGCAAAAAATTAAAGTAGCAAATCCGGTCGTAGAACTGGATGGTGATGAGATGACAAGAATCATCTGGAAATTCATTAAAGAGAAATTGATCCTTCCTTATCTGGAATTGGATATTAAATATTACGACCTGGGAATGGAGTATCGCGATGAGACCAATGATCAGGTAACGATTGATGCTGCCAATGCAATCAAACAATATGGCGTAGGCATCAAATGCGCTACCATTACTCCCGATGAAGAGCGTGTAAAAGAATTCAAGCTCAAACAAATGTGGAAGAGTCCGAACGGAACCATCAGAAATATTCTGGATGGTACTGTTTTCCGTGAGCCCATCGTTTGTTCAAATGTTCCGAGATTGGTACCTAACTGGACTGCGCCAATCTGTATTGGTCGTCATGCTTTTGGAGATCAATATCGTGCCACAGATTTTGTAACCAAAGGAAAAGGTAAACTCACCGTTAAGTTTGAAGGAGAGGATGGAACCGTTCAAGAATTTGAAGTGTTCAATTTTAAAGGAGACGGTGTTGCTTTAGCGATGTACAATACCGATGAGAGCATCAAAGGTTTTGCCCGTGCTTGTTTCAATCAGGCATTGAGTAAAAAATGGCCTTTATACTTATCTACTAAGAATACCATTTTGAAAAAATATGATGGTCGTTTCAAAGATATTTTTGAAGAGATCTATCAGAATGAATTCAAAGCTGCATTCACTGAAGCAGGTATTACGTATGAACATCGTTTGATCGATGACATGGTAGCCAGTGCATTAAAGTGGAATGGTAATTTTGTATGGGCTTGTAAGAACTATGACGGTGATGTACAAAGTGATACTGTTGCACAAGGTTTCGGTTCTCTAGGTCTGATGACTTCAACGCTTGTTACCCCTGACGGAAAAGTGATGGAAGCAGAAGCTGCACACGGAACCGTAACCCGCCACTATCGTGAACACCAAAAAGGGAAGCCAACCTCTACCAATCCGATCGCATCTATTTTTGCATGGACAAGAGGTTTGGAATTCCGTGGAAAGTTGGATGGTAATCAGGAACTGATCAATTTCTGTCAAGCTTTAGAGCAGGTATGTATTGAAACTGTTGAGAGCGGAAAAATGACCAAAGACTTAGCAGTATGTATCCATGGTAACAAAGTGAATCATGGAGAACACTATCTGTATACTGAAGAGTTTTTGGAAGCGTTGGATCAAAACCTGAAAGTGAAACTCGCTAAATAGATCTTTGATTTGATGATCTTTGATTTCTTGATTTGAAAAAATAAATCAAGAAATCAAAGATCTCTCAAGGAGTCCTTCGGACAAAAAATCAAACTTTATTTCAAGAAACGCTTAATCTCTTTCTGCACATCCCTGTCTTTGATCGTTTCACGCTTATCGTGTAGCTTTTTACCTTTTCCTAGTCCTATTTCTACTTTCACCAGATTTTTATCGTTCAAGAAAACGCGTAAGGGGATTACGGTGTAGCCTTTCTCTTTTAATTTGGCTTGTATTTTTTTCAGCTCTCTTTTTTGCAAGAGTAATTTTCTGTCGTGAACAGCGATATGGTTATTGGCTGTACCATGTGAGTATTCGGCGATATATAATCCACGTACCCATAGTTCGCCATCATCAAACAAGCAAAACGCATCATTGAAACTCACTTTGCCATCTCTGATCGATTTCACTTCGGTACCTAGCAATACAATCCCTGCCACATATTTATCTTCGATGTGGTAATTATAATAAGCCTGCCTGTTATTCATTTCTTTTGCCATGGCAGTGTGGAATAAGGAGCCCTTATTTTCTGAAGTGCATGGCTAGTTGTGCCAGTTTCTGTTTCAGTTGTTTTCTCTCTACAATAAAGTCGAGGAATCCATGTTCTAATAAGAATTCACTTCTTTGGAAGCCTTCCGGTAGATCTCTTTTGATGGTTTCTTTGATGACACGTGGACCTGCGAAACCAATCAGTGCGCCGGGTTCAGCGATATTCAGATCGCCCAGCATACCAAAGCTGGCGGAAATGCCACCAAAAGTTGGGTCGGTGAGTAATGAAATATAGGGGAGACCCGCATCGCTCAATTGAGAGAGCTTGCCACTGGTCTTGGCTAACTGCATCAGACTGAAAGCACTTTCCATCATACGTGCACCACCACTTTTACTGATGACGAGGTAGGGTAGTTTGTGTTCAATACAATAATCTACTGCGCGACTGAATTTCTCACCCATCACACTTCCCAAAGAACCACCAATGAATTCAAAGTCCATACACGCAATTACAAAACCTTCTCCATCCACTTTACCGGTAGCTACGCGCATGGAGTCTTTCAGATCGGTCTTGGCATGAATTTCATCCAGACGTTTCTGATAAGGCTTCAGATCGGTGAATCCGAGTGCATCCTTACTTTTGATTTGATCAAAAAGTTCGATGTATTCGTTGTTATCAAAAAGGAAGTCATAATAATCCGCACTACCAATTCGGTGGTGGTGATTACACTTCGGACATACATATAGATTTTCAGCCAGTTCTGTAGTGGTACAGATATAATTACATTCCGGACATTTGTTCCAGAGTCCTTCGGGGGTTTCTTTTTTATCAGCAGTAGAAGTCAGAATGCCTTTGCGTATACGCTTGAACCAACGTGGTTTGGCATCATCTCCCTGTGGACCTTCTCCGGTTAAATTTGCTTCAAAATCTTCTTCACGTTCTTTTTTCATAACGGGGCAATAGATTGGGCGGCTAAGATAGGGAATTAGTGGGTAATGGGGTCATAGTCCATGGTTAATGGTCCATAGTCCAGAGTAAAAAAATCATTTCCTACTATGGTCTATGGACCATTGACTATTAACTACTAAGCGTTCCTATTAATACAGTTCAAATCCTCAAACGCTACTTCCAGGCGTTTTGCAAAGTTTTCTTCGGCTTTGCGGAGCCATACGCGGGGGTCGTAGAATTTTTTATTGGGTTTATCGGCTCCTTCGGGATTGCCTAGTTGTCCTTGCAGGTAGGCTTCATTCTTTTTGTAGAAGTCTTTAATACCTTCCCAGAATGCCCATTGAAGATCCGTATCGATATTCATTTTGATGGCGCCATAACCGATGGCTTCACGGATTTGGTGTTGTGGTGACCCACTTCCTCCATGGAATACAAAGTATACAGGCTTAGGTCCTGTTTTCAGTTCCTGTTCGATAAAGAGCTGGCTATTGTTCAGGATTTCGGGACGAAGTTCTACGTTACCCGGACTATATACCCCATGCACATTACCAAAAGCAGCAGCAACTGTAAACAGCTTGCCTACTTTGCTAAGTTCAGTATAAGCATAAGCCACATGTTGTGGTTGGGTATAGAGTTTATCGTTTTCAATGCCACTATTGTCAACACCATCTTCTTCGCCACCTGTTACACCTAGTTCTATTTCGATGCTCATGCCCAATGGAGCCATGCGCTTATAAAATTCAACAGATGTGTGGATATTTTCTTCAATCGGTTCTTCAGAAAGATCCAACATATGAGAACTGAATAATGGTTGACCTTTCTCTTTATAAAACTGTTCACCGGCATCGATCAAACCGCTCACCCATGGCAGCCATTTCTTTGCGGCATGGTCTGTATGCAATACCACAGGAACGCCATAGTATTTTGCCACGTTGTGGATATGTAAAGCACCGGAAATACCACCGGAAATGTTTCCTTGCAATGCATCGTTCGGCATACCCTTCCCGGCAACGAATTGTGCACCACCATTTGAGAACTGGATGATTACCGGAGAATTTACTTTAGCAGCTGTTTCCAATGTAGCATTGATCGTATTGGTACCAATGGTATTCACCGCTGGTAATGCAAACTGATTATCTTTTGCATCATTATACAATGCTTCTAATTCTTCTCCAAATAATACCCCGGCTCTGTACTTTTTCATGGTTGATTTTTTTTCTTGATTGATTTTAATATTTAGTGTCCAAGAATATAGGCTTATCTCATGATTTCTTACCATGGGCCATGGACTATTAGCTGCAAGCTGCAAGCTCCAAGCCGCATACTAACAAACTGGCGGCAAGATACTTTAGAATCCGCAAACGTTCGTTAGCTTTTTGGTCTTGTGGATGAACTGTTGATTGTATTCCATAAGCCGCAGAAATAGGCGGGTGAATGCTGTAATCTGCTGCCATACCAACTGAACATTTCTCCATCTACAAGCAGGATGCTTGTTTGCGGAAGATAGGCTTGTAATTCTGCAATATGTTTTTCTTTAAATGGATAGGGTTCCGATGATAGTAAGATGATTTCCGGAGCCAATTGTTGAATTTTTTCTATGCTGAGGGTAGGATATCTTGTTTCATGGATCAATACATTCTCAAGTCTGCAATGTAACATCATGTCATGAATAAATGTGTCTGCACCAACCGACATGTAAGGATCTTTCCAGATCAAGTATAAACAAGTTTTTGGAGTTTGTTGATTCAGTTCTTCCGTAAGCAGTACAAAACCTGCTTTTATTTTTTCAATGATTTCTTCTGCTTTTGAATTTGTATGGGTGATTTTGCCGATCTCATGTATCATGTGATAAGCATCTTCTAATGTGCTGATATCTGAAGTGTAAACAGGTGCGATTGCTGCTAACGCTTCTACCTGTTCCTTTACATTTTCTTCTTTATTCGCAATGATCAGTGTAGGAGACAATGCTTTTGCACGATCGAATTTTACATCTTTTGTACCACCGATTCTGGTTTTATTTCTGAACCAATGATTGGGATGGATACAGAATTTGGTAATACCCACGACTTCATCATTCAAACCTAAATCATACAGTAATTCTGTTTGTGAAGGCACAAGTGAGACAATACGGTGAGCTGAGTTATTTACACTGACAGCATCACTTGTTTTATTTGCAATCATGGTCATGCTGCAAAATAGTGAAGTTCTTATCAATCAAAATATGACTGTTCAAGTTCAATTTGAACCATAGGGATACTACTGTCAATCAACGAATAACTCTTTTCTGACAGTTTTTTCCATCCGGAAAATAGGGCATTGTATTCAGGAACGGTTAAATAAGAAACGAAAGCGGCTAGCCTTTTTAAAGTAATCAAAGAAATAGGCTGGATATGATTAGTTGCTTGTACCATGCTGCAAACATAGTAGCAGTTTTATAACTTTTACCATCAGTTATAGTTATTAGCCATAACTATAAGTTATACAATTTTTCAGCGATTTTTATAAAAATGCTATTGAGTTCGCTCTTTTCACCCTTTCTTTCAATGAAATAGAAGTTTCTTTCGATTTGTAATCCGGTAAATGGAATTTCTACCAAATCACCTTGTTCCAATTCTTTTAAAACAGATCGGCGTGGCAGAAAGCCGAGTAGATCGGATTCTACCAGAAAATTCTTCAATGCTTCTGTGCCTCCGAGTCTGGCTTTGATTTGTAATGCATTCAGTTTAATTTTTTTCTTATCAAGCGCTGAACGCAATGCAGCAAGGGTTCCGCTTCCGGCTTCTCTCAATGCAAGCGGTAATGACCGGATATCTTCAATATCATATTGTTTTTTCTTAGCAATCGAACTTTTCTTACTACAAACAGCAACGACTTTATCGGTGATAAAAGGTCGGTGTGTAACTTGTGTTAGCTTGGAACGTCCTTCTACAATTCCCAAATTAATTTCTTCATTTAATAAAGCCTGCAGTACAATCTCTGTATTTCGATTCAGAAGATTGATGATGATTTGTGGATAGCGATTATGAAACGCAGACAGCACTTTGGGAAGTATGTACAAGGCAACTGTTGTACTGGCTCCCAGTTTTAAAGTGCCTTTAACTTGTAATAGATCCTTAATATTCGATAATTCAAATTCCGTTTCTTCCTGGATGGCTTTTACTTCTGTAATTTTTTCTAGTAGTAATTTTCCCGCATCTGTGAGTTCAATACCCATGCCTTTTCTTTCAAAGAGCCTTGTGGAGTATTGTTCTTCAAGATTTTTGATGTGCTTGCTGATGGCAGGTTGTGAGATGAACAATTGTTGGCTTGCTTTCGAGAAACTCTTTTGTTTCGCTACTTCAAGAAATACTTCATGTTTAATCGAAAGCATTGTGTTTGTATTTATATCATGGTAAAGATATTCTTTAAAACTTTGTATAAAAAAGCCCTGTCATCATTACATGCAGGGCTTTTCTCTCGGAACTATACTTTTATTTCGCCAAACTCTGTATCACATCATACTTCGTGATGATATGGAAATCTCCTTTTTCATCTTTCGCTAACACTGCGCCATTTTCTTTGTTGATGAGTGTGCCAATTTTTTCAACCGGTGTCAGGAAATCTACAACAGGGTAGGGATGTTCTATTACACTGGCAACAGTGGCATCTTTCAATTCCGGATTGCTGAATATTTTTTGAAACAGTCCGCCTTCACTCAATGAACCTTTCAATTCACCATCTTTCAATACCGGTATTTGTTCGATATCATATTTTTTCATCAACTCCACCGCATCTGCAACCGTATGTTCAGGAGATACGGTGATGAGTTTTTGTCCGCCTCTTCCATTTACGATGTCTTTAAACGTTTTCACATCTAAGAAGCCGCGTTCCATCATCCACTGGTCATTATACACTTTGCCTACATATCTGCTGCCATGATCATGGAATACGCAGACCACTACGTCATCTTTGGTCAGACTCGCTTTCAATTGCATCAAACCTTGTAAGCAACTGCCGGCACTGTATCCACAAAACATTCCTTCTTCTTTGGCAATACGACGTGCCATCACTGCACCATCTTTATCTGTAACTTGAACAAATTCATCGATCACACTCATATCATAGTTGCCGGGAACAAAATCTTCACCAAATCCTTCAGAGATATAAGGATGCACTTCATTCATATCAATCTCACCGGTCTTAAAATATTTCGTCAGCAATGAGCCGTACACATCTACAGCCCAAACTTTGATGTTGGGATTTTTTTCTTTCAAGTACATCGCAGTTCCGGTGATGGTTCCGCCAGTTCCTGCAGTACAAACAAAGTGGGTGATTTTTCCTTCTGTCTGTTCCCAGATTTCAGGTCCTGTGGTTTCGTAATGTGCCTGACGATTCGCCAAATTATCGTATTGGTTCATGTACATTGAATTGGGAATTTCTTGTCCCAATCTTTTTGCGACACTATAATAACTACGGGGATCTTCGGGGAGAACATTGGTAGGACAAACAATGACTTCAGCACCTACTGCTTTGAGGATGTCTACTTTTTCTTTGGATTGTTTATCGGTAGTAACAAAAATGCATTTGTATCCTTTGACACAAGCAGCTAATGCCAGTCCCATACCTGTATTTCCACTGGTACCTTCAATGATCGTACCTCCGGGTTTGAGTTTGCCTTCTTTTTCGGCTACTTCCACCATTTTCAAAGCCATACGGTCTTTGATAGAGTTGCCGGGATTGAAATAGTCAACCTTGGCCAGCACGGTGGCAGGAATCTCTTTTGCTACTTTATTAAGTTTGATCAGGGGGGTATTGCCTATCGTTTCGAGGATATTATTCAACCACATGCTAAAACTAACATTTGTTTGTGCAAAGGTAAAGTTTTGCAACGGCTGTTGAACAGTTCAACCGTATTTAACGCGAATATGTGAATAAACGATAGAGAAAAGGGTAGTGATGTACTTGGCAGTACATTGTAACACCACTGCCCTTATTGATCTGCAGCGATGTACGTTGTTGAATCATATCTGTTGGATTAGAAGCTTTTCACTAAATGGATCATGCTTCCTGCATCCTGGATATTGATTCCTTTGCGTACGATTTCTGTTTTTTCTGTTTCTTCTTCAGTAGTCGCTTTATCAGTGTGCAAATACGCGATGGTAATAGCAGGGATCAAAGCGATCATCGCAAAAATCTGGATGTTGTTGAGTAACTTTTTCATAACGGTTATTTTTTGTGTTTTTTAATTTGATAGATCAAAGATAAGTCAACTTTTGGTACTATGCAACACATAGTACCATCTTTAGGAAAGTAATATCTGTTGCAAAATAGCTTAGTAAACTTATTACATATTGATTATCAGATGAATAGGCTATATATGGCCGATTTCCAGTGACTCTTTGAAAATGATGAGCGGTTGTAATTCGTGATGGAAAATGGGTTGCCACTGTCCAAAGGACTCCCTTAGGAGAGGACACAGAGGGGCACTGAAGCCTTTTCTGTGGTCTTCTGTGTCAGTGGCAATAAATAAATAGGATTTAAGCGCTAAAACTATTGGTCATCTTACCGCAGAGGTCGGTCTGAATCATTTTCTCCGCCAATGCAATCATATTCATGAAAGCTTTATCATTACTGATACCATGACCAATGATCACTGGCTTGGCTACACCCAATACCGGTGTGCCACCATAATTTTCATAATGAAAACGACTGAAATAGCTGTCTGAAGAGAGGTTGCGTTCCACGGCAATATCATATAGCGACTCGGCTAGTTTGAGGATGATATTACCCGTAAAACCATCACAAACCATTACATCAGCCTTATCCTGGAAGATATCTCGACCTTCAATGTTTCCGATGAAATGGATCTGTGTATTTTCTTTTAAGAGAGGGTAGGTGGCTTGTGCCAGAATATTGCCTTTGCCTTCTTCTTCTCCTACATTCATTAATCCAACAGAAGGATTGTTGATATTGAGAATGTGCTGGGCATATAAACTTCCCAATAAGGCAAATTGATTGAGTTGTTCAGGTTTACAATCTGCATTCAATCCCACATCCACCAATAAACCGGTTCCACCTTTTAATTTGGGAATGATGGTGGAAATAGTAGGTCGTGCTACGCCTGCAATAGGCTTAATACTGTACATGGCTCCCACCAACATAGCACCGGTATTTCCGGCACTGATGAAAGCGTCTATTTTTCCGGTTGCGAGTAAATGAAACCCAATCGCAATAGAAGAACGTTGCTTTTCTTTCAATGCTTTGGTGGGGTGTTCATGATATCCGATGACTTCCGGGGCATGTACCAAATGTAAATTAGGTGATGTAACCTGGTGTTCCTCCAATAGAGGATTGACCAGTGTTTCATCACCTATTAAATATAGTGAAGCAGCAGGTGTACTGGTAGACAGATAAAGTTTCAGTCCCTTCACCGCTTCCAGCGGTGCAAAATCTCCACCCATCATGTCTATGCCAATATTCATGCGCGGTAAGCTTGGTTAAACTGTACTAAAAGGATTATGCTTTCAATGGAGCTTTCTCAGCTACCAATTTACCTTTATAGAACAATTTGCCTTCGCTCACGTGTGCACGATGGCGTACGTGTGTTTCACCTGTGGTGCTGTCTTTGCTCAATGTAACTTCCTGTGCTACGTAGTGCGTTCTTCTCTTTGCGCTGCGCTGCTGTGAATGTCTGCGTTTAGGATTCGGCATATCTCGAATTTTAGAGTATCAATAATGTTTATTCTAAGTCTTTAAATTTCTCTAATCCCTTCCAAACTGTTTTGTGTTGGTCTTTCTGTGCTTCTTCTTCCATTTTCTTCAATTTCTCTAACACTTCTTTATTACACTGTGGACCACCCACTTCACTTTCTTTACACATTTTCTGGAGCGGAATACTGAGATTGATGAATTCATAGATCCAATCACTCAGGTACAGATGGCTTTCTCCGCGACTGATATAATATACATCAGGATCTTCTTCTTGCTCATTCATGATCTCGGGATCATCCACCATTTTTACAATGATGTTGAATTCGTCCCAAAGCTCTAATGGCAGTTGATTACCACATCTGTCGCAAGAAGTTTCCAATGTTCCATCAATATCAAACCTGAGTTGCATGAAGTTGTTATTCTTCTCCAAACTCAATTTAATATTCGCGATACAGTTGTTAAAATCCTGCTCTCCATAACTTGTAAAGAACTTGTCCTCAATACGGTATTCGTATACATGAGTCCCCGGTTTTAAACCCACAAAAGCTATCTCGTATTCCCGCCGATGACTCATAACCGATTTTTAAGGGCTTGCAAAGGTAGTCCATAATGGCGTAAATGCCAAGAGAAAATTGCCTTTCAAGGGTTTCTACTTATCAACAGACCTGAATCAAGAGGAAATCTCATATTTGTAACCATGAATCAAGGCAAAAAATTATCCCCGTTGATCTGGATCAAACCGGCATGGCTGTTTTTCGTTGCCTTAGTACTACATATTATCGGCTATTTTCCTACCATCATCGAAAATGGGTATAGTACCGGTATTTATAAAGGTATATCGAATGTTTTAAGGGCCATCACAAAATGGGTGCCTTTTAGTGTGGGGGATATTTTGTATATCTTATTCATTATCAGTCTGATAGTTGGACTTATCCGTTTTATCATCCAACTAGCCAAGGGACAATTGAATCGCTACTCCATTCTTCCGATCGGACTGAACTTATTGAGTAAATTATTATCTATCTATATCATTTTCAGACTTTTATGGGGTTTGAACTATGATCGTTTGGGGATTGCTTACCAATTACAACTATCCAAACCCAAATACGAGACCGAAGAAGTGATTCAACTCACCAATCGATTGATTGATAGCCTTAATGCCTGCCGTTTACGATTACCAGATACTGTGTTGCCGGCACCACCGGTTGATAGTATTTTCCGAATGGCAGGAATAGGATATAGCCGATTGTCTGACCAGTACTTTTTCCTGAACTATACCCAACGATCCCTCAAATCCAGTCTTTTTACGCCTATTGCTGATTGGATATCCTTCACAGGGTACTATAACCCGTTTTCGGGTGAAGGGCAAGTGCGTTCGGATATACCTCGGGTAATGGTTCCATTCGTATCCTGCCATGAGATCGGTCATCAGTTAGGCTATGCCAGTGAGAGTGAAGCCAATTTTGTAGGATTTTTGGCTGCTTTATCAACCCAAGATCCTTATTTCCGTTATTCAGCTTTTAATGAATTGTTTAGCTATGCACAAGGAGAAGAGTTGATGTTATTGGCTTCAGCAACTGATTCTACCAGGTTTGGTGAGATCATTGTTCAGAATCGAACCAGATTGGATACATTGGTTCGAAAGGATCGTAAAGAAATACGCGAATTTTTTCAGCAACGCCGCAACAATATTGCACCTGCCATGAATGATCTGTATGATCAATATTTAAAATTCAATAATCAAGATGCGGGTGTGCGTAGTTATAATGAAGTGATTGGTTTATTAATGGCTTATCTAAAAAAATATGAAAAGATCTAATAGCATCAAATTGATCAGTTCCATCGCACTTTGTGTGTTGTTGGGATCTGTAGGTGGATTGGTAACCGTGAATGAAATTCCCAATTGGTATGCCACGCTTAATAAACCATCATTCAATCCACCGAATTGGTTATTTGGTCCCGTATGGACTACGTTGTATGTATTGATGGGTATTAGTGTTTACTTGATCTGGAAACAGCCTGTATCCAAGGAAAGAAATAAAGCCTTACAATTATTCATCCTGCAATTCATTTTGAATTTTTGCTGGTCATTTATTTTCTTCGGATTACATGCTACCGGATGGGCATTGATTGAAATGATCGCACTCTGGATACTGATTCTATTGAGCATCCTATATTTTGCGAAACACTCTAAAACAGCAGCATGGCTACTGGTGCCTTATATTTCGTGGGTAAGTTTTGCGTTGTTATTGAATGCTGCGATTTGGAAGTTGAATTGAAAGTGAGAAGTCAAAATTCAAAATTCAAAAGTGAAAAGTGAAAGGTGAAACATGATTCCTTTCACTTTTCACCTTTCACTTTTCACCCGGCATCCCCCCACTCAAAACGAATTCTTCCACATCATGCTCTCCACCGGCTTATTCGGTTGTCCGCTGTATTTGGCGTTGGATTTTTGGTTGTATTTTACTTCAATCTCTCCTTCAACAGGGAAATAGATGAGTTGTCCGATGGGCATGCCATGGTATACACGAACGGGTTGCTTGCAAGAAATCTCTAGGGTCCAGTTGCCACAAAAACCTACATCACCTTTTCCGGCAGTAGCGTGAATGTCGATACCCAATCTGCCTGTGGAAGACTTGCCTTCCAAAAAAGGTACGTGTGCGTGTGTTTCTGTGTATTCAAGTGTTACACCCAAATAAAATTTATGTGGTTCTAGTACATAACCTTCATCCGGTATATCAAAGTATTCAATCTTATTGTGCTTTTTTGCATCCAGTACATCATCTACATATACTGCTAGTGTTTTTCCCAGATGCACATCGTAACTATTACTGCCCAGATCGGCACGGTTGTAGGGTTCAATTTTGATGGTGCCTTTGTCCATTTCCTCTAATATGCGCTTATCGGTCAGAATCATTCTTTGTTAGTTTTTTGGGTTGGGATGCAAATAAATCTTAAATCTGCAATCTAAAACGCAAACATTCGCCGTGCCTTTGTTTTATCAACAAGATATCAACCAAGATACTCGTTTAGCGGTATGGGAGATCAGCGAAGCGGAATCTTTTTTTCTGGAAAAGGTTTCACTCAAAAAAGAGATCATGCATCCGCAAAAACGTTTACAGCATTTGGCCGGACGCTATCTGTTGGGGTATCTTTTTCCTGATTTCCCGGCTGAGCTGATAGAAATTGCGGATACACGAAAGCCTTTTCTTCCCAACGAACAATACCATTTTTCCATTTCTCACTGCGGAAATTTTGCAGCAGCTATTGTGAGTAAAACAGAAAGGGTAGGCATTGATGTTGAACTACTCACACCTCGTGTTGAAAAAATCAAACATAAATTTCTGCATCCTGAGGAACTACAAATGGTTGATCGTACAACTATTGACAGGGTTCAATTGCTCACCTTGTTGTGGAGTGCCAAAGAAGCCATGTTCAAATGGTGGGGTAATGGGGATGTAGATTTTAGTGAAGTGTTAAGAATCTGGCAGATGCCTAATGAATTACAAGGAAAGATCGATGTCTCTTTTCAAAAAAATGAAATAGATATGGCGTTGCAACTGGATTATCGTTTAATGAATGAATTGACTTTGTGTTGGGTAAATCATACTTATTCTTAGCCTCTTAATAGAACGCAGATCATCATGATTGATCATGATAATCTGCGTTCCATTAAGGTATTTCGTTAATCATCAAACTTGCTTTTTGTTTTTGGGATCAGTAATAAGTTATTCTGTAAAGTCTGTTTCAATTGTCGTTTGACCAATTGCCCCATGGTACGGGCTTTGGAAAAGGAAGCACCTGCTTTGAAGTGAAAGGATAATTCCGTTTTTAACTGCAATAATTTTTCCGGTGTAGATATCGTGTCTTTACTCATAATATCCAACAACTCTTTGATGCGATATCTGGAAGAGACTAGTCGATAAGTCATCATGGTTCTTTCTTCTGCCTGGTATTGAGCAATAGAGTCTGTATTGAGATGCTTTAATACTATATCTACCAATGCGCTATTTTCTTTAAAAAATTGCGGTAGGTATAAATTTTTTCTTCCCTCATACGATTGTTGATCAAAGTCAATCGCACGAATTCGGTATTGGAAATCCTCAATATCGGGAATGATGTTTACTACAAAATTATAAGAGCGCATATCACCCAATAATTGTACAAAGCATCGTTCATTGAATTTCACAAACTCTTTTGCCAGACGAATGAGATTGGTATTGTTGCTGTGTAAATGTTCTTGGATGAAAATATCTCCGGGGATACCGGGAATATGCTCTTCGATTAAAGTGTCTCTATCTGTAAAATAGGTCATACGGTTAGGAGAGAGAAGATGTTCCAACTCTAGGCCATACACGCGACTAGCATCTGCTTGTTTGATGTAATAATGATCGTAGTTGTCGTTGAATTTATTGACAATGCGAATTCGAAATGGCTGACTGTTGCCAAAATAACAGAAGTCTATTCTGGCTACATCCAGGTGATTGATATAGCTCATATCACCTTCCGTTTTGAGAATGGCATAGATACGAACCAGGTTTTCACGTAGATGATTCCATTCATGCATATCATAAGAAACCTTCTCCCATGAAGTATCATTTCCTTGTCGGTCTTTTAATGGAACAGAGTAGGTATATCGTTGTAAGTCTCGATAACTAACCGGTAGTTTTACTTCTCTGCTGTATTGCGTGAGGTATCGTCTCAATTCATCATTGACGGGAAAGATGGGTTTCTTTTTGGAGGGTTTTTCTGCTTCTCCTGTTTTGCTGATATGTCCGAATAAATTACTCAAGTATTAATGGATCATTGTCTTCCAATAAATTAAGATTCACAGCATCGGCGCCGGCAATACCTTCAATAGAACCTTTGATATGCGCTGCATTGAGTAATACTTTTTCCAACTGCTTTTCTCTGGCTTTCCAAAGTTTTTCCATCGCATCTCTTTCTTTTTGGATGCTCAGTTTCATGGTCATAAAGCCTTCTCGAATAGCTTTCCATTGCTCACTAAATTCAGAACCGATGAGATAATCATAGAGCATCACCATTTTATCGCCTTTGTTTTCCTGGCTTTTTTTAGCGTCTGCAATTTTTAGTAAAGCATTTCTCAACAAGAGCGCTACACTTCTTACTTCATTGAATGTACAGATGTATACACCATCTTTTTCTCCAAAGCGATCCATGTCTTTGGGTAGTGTTTGCGTTACGATCACCGCAACATCGGCACCCAGATTGCGCATATCGGTTTTTAATTTCTCGATCCAGTCATTGGCAAAATCTTTGGTCCGTTTACTCTCATAGATGATTTTACCCGCTTCATTGCCGAATTGATTTCTCACCGTTTGAATACAATCTGCTCCACGAACACCCTTGCCTACTTCTTCAATCTTATCAAAGGGGAAAGTGGTTTGCAATAATGATTCCAGCATGAGCTCTTGAACCTCACCTTGCAGTTGCATACTTCCTTGCTCAGATTTGCGACGCATTTCTTCTACCAGCTTTTTCTGGTCTTCGATTTGCTTATCTTTTTCTTTAAGTCTGAGTAGAAATTCTTGCTCCTTAAGATTTGATTTCTCAATTTCTTCTTTAGCAAGTTGCTCCCTTATTCGTTCTCTTTCTTCTATCAATTTTCTTTGTAGCGAAAGCTCAAGTTCTTGTTCTTTAGTTTTGAGCTCTTGTTCTTTTTGCAGAAACTCCAGTTCTTTTTTACGCGCTTCTTTGAGTTTCTCTTCTTTTTCTTTGTCTGCTTCTTGTAATAGTTTTAATCTGTTTTCATATTCATTTGCAATATCTTTTTTTACTGTTTCCTGAACTTCTGTTGTAATTCTAAGCTTTTCCTGGGCCAATTTCTGAGCAAAAATTTCATTTTCTCTTTTTCTCTTTTCCTCAAATTGTTTTTGCTCTTCTGCAAGACGTTTCTTTTCTTCTTCGATGTTTTGTAATGAAGAATTGAGTTTTTCCTGAAATTCCTTTTGGTACTTCTGTTCTAATTCAGCAGATAACACGTTTTCTATATCGAACTCATGCCCACAATTCGGACATTTTATATCAGATTGCATACTTATTTTTTTACAATATAAGGTGAAGCTACAAAATTAACCTCCCTTTTGTTTGTTGGAGAGTAATAGAAAAGAAAGTCCAAAAGAAGTGATCCGAGCCTTCCGCTTCTTTGTAAATGCTTAAAAATTCTTAAGACTATAGGCTTTCTATTTTCTTTATTACCTGTATATTTGCGACCCTATTACCCGCGGAGGTGGCGAAATTGGTAGACGCACTACCTTGAGGTGGTAGCGCCTTTTACCGGGCGTGGGAGTTCGAATCTCCTCTTCCGCACAAAAAACCCAGACTTAAATCTGGGTTTTTTAATTGCTATATAAATTTACGGTTACATTCGTTCCGGTACCCTAATTCCCAATACAGACATCCCATTCTTCAGCGTCTGCGCCGTTAACTGTGATAAAGCCAGTCTCAACCTTTTTTTCTCCTCATGCTCTGCATTGGCAATCGAATGTTCGGTATAAAATGAATTGAAGGTTTTTGCCAAATTGAACACATAGATCGCCACTTTCGATGGATCATGTTCTGAAGCGGATTCGTTGAGTACGGTTGGGAATTGTTCGAGGGTGAGGAGGAGTTCTTTTTCTAGTTTGAGCAAACTATGGTCCATGGTCCATGGTCCATGGTCCATGGTATTTTTTCTCAGAATGCTCTTGATCCTCGCATGTGTATACTGGATAAACGGCCCCGTGAATCCATGGAAGTCGATGCTTTCTTCGGGATTGAAGATCATTTTCTTTTTAGGATCTACACGCAGCAAGAAAAATTTAAGAGCACCTAGTCCAATAATATCATAAAGCTCTTTTAATTCTTCAGCGGTGAAATCTTTTACTTTACCGAGTTCTTCTGTTTTTTGTCTGGCAATATTTACCATTTCCTCCACTAGGTCATCAGCATCCACCACAGTACCTTCTCGGCTCTTCATTTTGCCGGATGGTAATTCTACCATGCCATAGCTCAAGTGATAAATACCATCTGCAGAGGGTAATTGTAATTTCTGACAAATCAGTTTCAGTACTTTGAAGTGATAGTTCTGTTCATCGCCTACCACATATATACTTTGCTGTGCATTGAATTCTTTTTGTTTTTGCTCTGCCAGTCCAATATCCTGTGTGATGTATACGGATGTACCATCTTTTCTTCGAACCAGTTTTTCATCCAATCCATCAGCTGTTAAATCAATCCAAACACTGCCGTCTTCTTTTTGAAAAAAGACGCCTTTGGACAAGCCCGTTTCTACCAGGTCTTTTCCCAGCAGATAGGTGTTGCTTTCATAATAGGTCTTATCAAAATCACTTCCGATACGCTGATAGGTTTGGTTGAAACCTTCATATACCCAGCCATTCATCGTTCTCCATAATTCCATCACTTCAGGTTTGCCGGCTTCCCAATCAATCAACATCTGTTGGGTATCTTTCATGATCGGGGCTTCTTTTTCAGCCAGCTCTTTGCTCATGCCGGAAGCTACCAGTTCGTCGATTTCTTTTTTATAAGCGTCATTGAATTTTACATAATAATCACCTACAAAATGATCACCTTTCATACCTGTGCTGGCAGGTGTAGCGCCATTGGCAAATCGTTGCCAGGCGATCATACTCTTACAAATATGTACACCACGGTCGTTGACAATACAGGTTTTTGCCACAGTATGTCCTGTTGCCTTTAATATTTCTGCGATACTCCAGCCTAAAAAATTATTGCGAAGATGACCCAAATGCAATGGCTTATTGGTATTCGGAGAGGAGTACTCTACCATTACTTTTTCCTGCGTGTTACTGTTGAATCCAAATTTTTCATTGGAATGTTGATCAGATAAAAACCGGAACCAATAAGCATCTGTCACGGAAAGATTCAAAAAACCTTTGATGATATTATAGCTACTGAATAATGCCGGAAATTTTTCGATCAAGGCATTACCGATCTCTTCACCCAATGCGTCAGGTGATTTTTTGAGTTGTTTCACCAATGCAAAAAGCACCACTGTATAATCACCTTCAAATTCCGGTTTGGTAGCATTCACCAGTACATCGGCCGGTTGTACAGGAATCTGATATAATGCTGTTATGGTACTTGCAGCTGCCTTTTTAATCTGTTCTACAACACTCATTTTCTTAACGGTTTCGGGCGCAAAAGTAATTAATTAACACCTACCTTAGCGGCTTCATGCGAAACTTGCACGAACATATCCGGACCTTGATCCTATCTGTGGTTGATTTTTTCTATCCCATTTTTCGAAAGTTCATGCCACATCAGACCTACCGTTATGCGGCTTGTGGCGGCTTTAATACCTTGCTCGATATTACACTTTTCTTTATTGCTTATAATTATGTATTTGAAAAGCAGGTCATTCACCTGCCCTTTATATCCATCAGCGCCCATATCGCTGCATTTTTAGCTGCTTTTGTCATCACTTTTCCGGTGGGTTTTTACCTGAGTCGATATGTGGTCTTCCAGGAAACATCTGTTGCCAAAAGAAAGCAAATCAGTAAATATTTTCTGGTGGTACTGGGCTGTTTATTACTGAACTATGTTTTTCTAAAACTTTTTGTAGAAGTGTTCGGATGGTATCCAACTCTGTCAAAGATCATCACTACTTTTTTTGTGGTCGCTTTTAGCTATTTCTCACAAAAGAACTTTACGTTTAAAGCTAATAGTTGATGATCTTCTGTTGAAAGATAATTTTTTCTTCTTGTTTTTTCTGTGGATGGATATAAAACATCAATGTAGCAATACCCGTACGTTCAGCATGAATCACTTTGATATCATGTGCACCCTTACTTAATTCCCATAATCTTCTATGGTGAGTTAATTCATCCAATGCAGTGTATTTCGGGTCCCATGCATCAATGAGCAGTTTACCATCTACATATACTTTCACATAATCATCGGCAGTAATACCTATATCATAAAAACCTGCTTCTGTTTCAATGGTAGTAGTGGCAACGGTTGCAAATGAATCAACAGGTAAGTTTTTTCCAATGGCTCCCCACCAGGTAAAATCCAATTTGTCAAAAGTGCCATCGTGAATAGGTGTGGAAGAAAGCAGTTGCATAAAAGCATCTTGGTTTGTTGTAGGGTTTGTTTCTTCATTCCATGAAAACCACTGCAGCTTCCAATTTTGTTGGGGTTGGTATCGTTCATAGCCGAATAAACTGCCACTACTACCAACTTTCCCAAATTGATCTATAAATACATCTCCTTCATATTCAAGTTTGATCTCTTTGAAAACAATATTGGGTATTGGTTTTGCCACCAGAAATGAAGGGAAACTATCAGCTCCTTTTTCTGTGATCTCAAATCCTGTTATATTTTTTATTTTCCAATTACCGATTGACCCCAATACTTCAAAGTGATAGATGCCTGCACTGTCTATTTGTTTCAACCATAACAATGGATAATTAAAATTATAAGGACCCCATTGTGTCATGCGAATATTGTCTTTTCCTTTTGGGTATTCATGGATAGGTCTTTTCGTTACAGGAATTTTTTTGAGCCGTTCATCCGGCACATAATCCATATCCAATGGATCATCTTCCCTTGAAGTATCAATATCATTCGTTCTATCGCCTAACTTCAGACCGGTAGTATGAGCCATTTTCAGGTTACCGCTGAATGCTACAGTATCTGTTCCCATAATATCATACACCGTTTCAGTGGCTGTAAACTGATTCACCGCTATCCAGTAATTCTTGCTTTTGGTATCCCTTAGCTGTGCATATTTCCAATCAGCAGGCTGCTGCTCCCTCGACCATAACTTGATGGCTGTTTTGTCATACAAAAAACGATTCAGAGCGATATTGTTGTTTTGTCCATGTTCAATGGCAATACCAATCCTGTTAAATGCAAAATCATTGTCTGTAAAATCGCTCTCATAACTATACCCACCCCAAATACCATGATCACAATCACGGATCACATTTTTCATGATCAGATTCCGGCTAAATGTTACTTCTACACCATTGGTGGGAGCATAAGAAAAGTCATTCCCATATACAAAGTTGTCATTACAGCCGCCCTCACCTGTATCCATGGTATGTTGTCCGGCCCAAAGGAAAAATCCATCACCACTATGCGTAGCACTATTAAAGGCAAAAATGTTGTGGTTGCATTGTTCAAAAACCAGAAAGCCGGCACTGTCTTGTCCGCGTTTGTACTTGCCATGACTATAACCACGCACATTCCAATCTACGCGGTTATGATAAATGAGGTTATAGCTACTCCTGTATAAACCAATACCAACACCGGAATTGAAAGAGAAGTTATTATCTGATACTGTTACGCTGTCGCATAAAGTCATCATCAATCCGCATTGTCCATTGGTAACCGTATTTCCTGCAATTTTTGCGCTATTGCATTTCCGCAGATAGATACCGGCTCCATAGCGCATCCATTCATCCTGCTCATTTTTATGGTAGCTCATCCAATCGCTGATATCTTCTCTGTCGAGATTGCTTTTCAAATGTTGTCGGTAGTTAAAACTCAGATCGCAATGCTGAATGGAAAGACCGGCAACGCTGTCGGCCAGTATGGCAATCTTATAGCCATTGATATATGCGTTGTTGATCTGTATATTTCTAGAGCCGGGCATGATCTTAATGGCGATACCCTCAAATTCATCCGGTCGCTGCTGATCTGTATTCCCTTTCAGGATGACACCGGTAAAATCTAATTGGATGTTTTCTCCGGACACCTGGATCAAAGGCTGGTCTTCCTCAACACTTATTTGATAAACACCCGGCGTCAATCTGCCTGAACTGCTGATAATAAGCCCCTTTTTGGGGGTGATCAAGGGAAGTTCCTGAGCCGAGGCAGCAAAAAAGGATAAAATGAATAGTACAAAAGTCGTCCATTGGATTCGCATGCTTAAAACTAAGGTTTTCTCTTATTAGAGATGCAAGGCGTTCATTTTTACATATCCTACTGCCATAAACGCATTGATTGGCAAGGTTTTCGGTAAAGCCAACAGGGTGGAGCAGGGCATTCTGACATTTTTTCATTTATTCCTGTCGTGGCATAATGATTGACATTGGAAAGCCGATTATTCACCAGAAATCAATAGTTATGGGCAAAATAATAGGCATTGACCTTGGAACAACGAATAGTTGTGTGGCCGTTATGGAAGGTAACGAGCCGGTAGTGATTGCAAATGACGAAGGTCGTAGAACAACCCCTTCCGTAGTGGCATTCCTGAAAAACGGAGAGCGTAAAGTAGGTGATCCTGCTAAGCGTCAGGCCATTACCAATCCGCAGAACACCATCACCAGTGTGAAGCGTTTTATGGGTCGTCGTCACGACGAAGTGACCGAAGAGATCAGCCATTGGAGCTATAAAGTAGCAAAAGGTGACAATAATACCGTTCGTGTAGCGATCGATGATCGTTTATATACCCCTCAGGAAATTTCTGCCATGGTGCTTCAGAAAATGAAGAAAACGGCTGAAGACTACTTGGGTCAGGAAGTAACAGATGCGGTAATTACTGTACCTGCTTATTTTAATGATGCACAGCGTCAGGCTACCAAAGAAGCGGGTGAAATTGCCGGACTGAATGTTCGCAGAATTGTGAATGAGCCTACTGCTGCGGCACTGGCTTATGGGTTGGATAAAAAAAGTGTGGATCAGAAGATCGCCGTATTCGATTTAGGCGGCGGTACTTTTGATATTTCAATTCTTGAATTGGGAGATGGCGTATTTGAAGTAAAATCTACCAATGGAGATACCCACTTGGGTGGTGATGACTTTGATAAAGTGATCATGGACTGGTTGGCTGATGAATTCAAATCACAAGAAGCAATCGATTTGCGTAAAGACCCAATGGCTTTACAGCGTTTGAAAGAAGCGGCTGAAAAAGCAAAAATTGAATTGAGCTCTTCTGCAGAAACTGAAATCAATCTGCCATATATCACGGCGGTAGATGGTGTTCCTAAACACCTGGTATTAAAACTCTCACGTGCAAAGTTTGAAGCTTTGGCTGATAATCTTTTTGCTCGTTGTTTGAAACCTTGTGAGGCGGCACTGAAAGATGCAGGATATTCTACTTCTCAGATAGATGAAGTGATCCTGGTAGGTGGTTCTACTCGTATTCCTAAAGTGCAGGAGATCGTTGAGAAATTCTTTGGAAAGAAACCTAACCGTGGTGTGAATCCGGATGAAGTGGTAGCTGTAGGTGCTGCTATTCAAGGTGCGGTATTGACCGGTGAAGTGAAAGATGTATTGTTATTGGATGTTACTCCATTAGGATTGGGTATTGAAACCATGGGTAGTGTGATGACCACCATGATTCCATCCAATACTACGATCCCTACCAAGAAAACAGAAGTGTTCTCTACTGCTAGCGATAACCAACCCGGTGTACAAATCCATGTATTACAGGGTGAGCGTCCGATGGCGAATCAGAATAAGAGCTTAGGTATCTTTAATCTGGATGGTATTCCACCGGCACCAAGAGGTGTTCCTCAGATCGAAGTAACATTTGATATTGATGCGAATGGTATCCTGCATGTAAGTGCAAAAGACAAAGGCACCGGTAAAGAACAAAAGATCCGTATTGAAGCGGGTAGCGGCTTGAGCAAGGAAGAGATCGAAAAGATGAAGGCTGAAGCGAAAGCCAATGAAGCTTCTGATAAAGAAGCGCGTGAAAAAGTAGAGAAGCTGAATCAGGCTGATAGTCTGATCTTCCAAACCGAGAAGCAATTCAAAGAGTTTGGTGATAAGATCCCTGCCGATAAAAAAGCGCCTATTGAGGCAGCACTAACTAAGCTAAAGGAGGCACATAAAAATCAGGATATCGCTGCTATTGATGCTGCTATGGCTGAAATGAATACTGCATGGACTGCGGCCAGTGAAGAAATTTACAAGGCGCAGCAAGCAGCCGGTGCACAACCGGGAGCAGATGCTGCTCAAGGAGCCACTGCTGATCAGTCAAACGGTAGCACTAAGAATGATACCGTAGAAGATGCGCAGTTTGAAGAAGTGAAATAAGTAAAACAGAAAACGATACAAGCCCTGTTTCAATGATTTGGAACAGGGCTTTTTTATACTTGCTGAATCATGGTATTATCACCATGTACTTCGTTGACCCCTCTGGGATCCTCTTTCGAATAAAGGATGCGATATTTTTCAGCGGGACTCAATTGCTTCCACCAGTCTTTGGCAGTTGCTCCAAATAAGATCATCGCTTTGATCTCAATGAATAACAATTCACTGGTAGAAAAGACCCTTGCCTCACGATAGGGTTTGTATGAAGATGGATGTTTGTATGTGTACATGTTCAATGTTTTCCCAAAACTATTTTCTTTGATTGTGATTCGATGTTTTGATGGGAAAAACAGGTATAAATACAGGTAGATATACTTGGAATGGCCAATCTGTATATATGGTATAGTTACTGTAAACTACTTGTATACGGCTTTTGGCATAGGATGGGTTAGAAAGGTAAGCTAAACGAATACCGAATGAATATTAAGTGGGAAACGAAGTGTATGCGGACTTGTAGCGGACTTGTAACGGACTTATAACGGAGTGTAAGCGCTATAGACCGAATGCGTAGGGAGATGCTACATGCTTGATCTATTTAATGATTCTGTAACACCAACGCTTTAACTTTCCTTCAAAATCAAAAGGGGTAGTAGCTTTAGTAATGTCTTTGATCTCTGTGGCTTTGATCTCTTCTGTAGCCAAAATGAATTTGGTAAAATTGGTACTGAAGAAAAGCGTTCCTCCCTTGGTCATGGCTGCCAATACATCATTGATGAGTTCCACATGATCTCTTTGGATGTCCAAAAAATCTTTCATGCGCTTACTGTTACTGAAAGTAGGAGGATCCATAATCACCAGATCAAAACTTTCGGGTTTCAGCGTTTTCAAATACTGCTTTACATCTGCATGCACAAAGAAATATTTATCCTTATCCTTGAAACGATTGATGACCATATGATCTTCAGCCCAGTTCAAATAAGTCTTCGACAAATCAACAGAAGTTACCGAAGATGCGCTTCCGGCAGCTGTATACACGGAAAATGAACCTGTGTAACAAAAGAGATTCAGCACTCTTTTTCCGGAAGCCATCTCTCTGGCCATTTGTCTGGTGGTACGATGATCCAAAAATAATCCTGTATCTAAGTAGTCGGTTAAATTCACTAAAAACTTCAACCCGTTTTCCTCTACCGTAAAGAATTCTTTTTTACTGTCTATCTTCTCATATTGTTCATCTCTGTGCGACATTCTTTTTCGCTGTCTCACAAAAACATGTTCTTTCTTAATGCCGGTAATCTCACTGATCACGTCAATACAGGTATCCAACCATGCATCATGTTCCTCATCAGTCATGCCATGTCTGCGTAAATACTCAGCCAGATAGATCCTGTCTTCATAAAATTCTATTGCAAAGGGAAATTCGGGGAGGTCATGATCGTATACACGGTAGCAGGAGATATTCATTCGCTTAGCCTGCTTATGTCTGTGTTTATAGACTTTCAGCAAGCGATTATAAAACATTTCCAGTTTTGGATTCTCTGACATGGCACAAAGATACTATTCGACATCCCTTCCTCCATTCACGTAAAATGAGTTTTATAAGTCGGGCTTTACAGTATATTTAGTACCCAAAACTAAATTGCATGCGAAAACTATTGTTTACGGCACTGGTATGCTGCGCTGCAGGTTCTGTACTTGCACAGGATTACAGCAATACCGCCGAACAGGCAAACAGGCTGAACGCCTTGGTAAAAGCCTATCCACAATCAGCTTCTCTCAAATCTCTGACCAAAACCAATGGAGGAAAAGACATTTGGCTACTGACCATTGGTAGCGGAAAAACAGAGAATAAACCCGCCATTGCAGTCATAGGAGGTGTAGAAGGCAATCATTTGCTGGGCACTGAATTGGCCATTGGCTTTGCAGAACAACTGCTGAAAGCTTCCGGCGCCGACAGTATTAAAAATCTACTGTCCAGAACCACTTATTATGTGTTCCCGAATATGAGTCCGGATGCGATGGAACAATATTTCTCCAAGTTGCGCAATGGTCGCACAGGCAATGCTACAGCTACCGATGATGATCGTGATGGTAAAACGGATGAAGATAGATGGGATGATCTGGATGGTGATGGTAAAATCACCTTCCTGCGTGTAGAATCTGTAACAGGTGATTATAAAGTTCATCCTGATGATGCTCGTGTATTGATCAAAGCAGACATCAGCAAAGGAGAAAAAGGGAAATATAAATTGCTGACAGAAGGAATTGACAATGATAAGGATGGTCAATTCAATGAAGATGGGGAAGGCGGAATTGCTTTCAATAAAAACCTTACCTATAATCACAAGACTTTTACTTCAGGAGCAGGTGATTATCCGGCATCAGAAAAAGAAACCAGAGCCATGCTTGATTTTTTATATGATGCATTCAACGTATATGCGGTTGTAAGCTTTGGAACTAATAATAATCTTTCCAACCCCATTCCCTACAATCCGCAAGCAGCTGCACAAAGAATTGTGGCGGGCTTGTTAGAGCCGGACGCAAAAGTAAATGGTATGGTAAGTGATCTTTACAATAGAGTAACCGGTTCTAAAGACGCTCCAAGAACTAATGTAACAGTTGGTGATGTTCTGTCTTGGGGTTATTTTCATTATGGTCGTTATAGTTTTAGTACACCGGGTTGGTGGGTACCAAAGACCAGACCTGATACCGCTAAAAAAGAAAAAGTATTTACAGTAGAAGATGTAAATGCTAATTATTTACGCTGGGCTACTCAGCAGGGTATTACCAATACATTCACAGAATGGAAAACCATTCAGCATCCTGATTTCCCTGGACAAAAAGTGGAAGTAGGTGGAGTTGATCCTTATGCGATGATGAATCCGCCATACAAAATGGTAGAGCCGGTTGTCAAAAAGCATACTGAGTTTTTAGTAAAGCTTGCCGCACATCAACCCGAAATCGGTATTGAGAATTTGAAAACAGAAAAACTCGCAAACGGCTTAACACGTGTGAGTTTGGATTTGATCAATAAAGGTGGGTTGTCTACCCATAGCAAACTGGGTGAAAGAAGTTATTTCATCAAGAAGATAAAAGTAGCTGTTCAAACTTCAGGGAAACAAGAAGTAGTGGGTGGAAGAAAAATTCATCTGCTGAATAGTATTGATGCGAACGGATCTGAATCATTCAGTTGGGTTATCAAAGGAACCGGAAAACTGGTGATAGAGGCCGGTTGTCCAACAGCAGGCAATACATCTATTGAAGTCAATCTTTGATCATCACAAATCATTCAACTATGAAACGTTTTAGTAAAAAAATATTGACAAGTCTGCTGGTACTTATTACCGGCATGACCGTTCATGCACAATTACCCAATCAGGTATTCAAAGCGGCCGGGTCTCCTGTTAATCCGAAAGTGACGGTAACCTGGAATCGTTATTACGATCATGCCGGAATTAGTGAGATCTGTAAAAAGATTGCCGCTGCGTATCCTGATCTGGCTAAACTACAATCCATTGGTAAATCATTCGAGGGCAGAGATCTTTGGTGTTTGACCATCACCGATTTCAAAAAAGGCAATCCTGATCGTAAACCCGGAATGTATATCGATGGTAATATTCACTCGAATGAAATCCAAGGTGCTGAATTTGCTTTGTATACCGCTTGGTACTTAACAGAATCTTTTGGAGATACTCAATTTATTCAGGAGTTATTGGAGGATAAAGTGTTTTATATCGTTCCAACCATCAATCCTGATGCAAGAGATAGCTACATGCATAAGCCCAATACCGGCAGCTCTCCACGTTCTGGTGTAATACCGGTAGACAATGATGGAGATGGGCAAGTGAATGAAGACAGTTATGATGATATCAATAATGATGGACATATCACTATGATGCGCAGAAAGAATCCCAATGGTCGTTGGAAATTAGATCCCAAAGATCCACGCAATATGATTCAAGTGGGTCCGGATGAAAAAGGAGATTATGAATTATTGGGAATTGAAGGCATTGATAATGATGGTGATGGAAGAGTGAATGAAGACGGCTACACTTTTGAATATGATCCTAACCGTGATTGGGGTTGGGGATGGCAGCCGAATTATATTCAAAATGGTGCCTATAAATATCCTTTCTCTTTACCCGAAAACAGAGCAGTGATGGAGTTTGTAATGAAGCATCCGAATATCGCTGCAGCACAATCATTCCACAATGCGGGTGGTATGATCCTTCGTGGTCCGGGTGGACAAGAAGACATTGGTACTTATAATGCACAGGATATTGCAGTGTATGATGCCATTGCAAAAAAAGGAGAGGAGTTGATTCCGGGATACAAGTATTTAGTAGTGTATAAAGATTTGTATTCTGCATATGGTGGTGAATTGGATTGGTTTTATGCAGGAAGAGGCATTTATACTTATTCCAATGAATTATGGACGCCGTATCTGATGTACATGCGTGATGCCACTCGTGATCCATTTGATAATGCCAGTTATAGCTTTGATCGTTATTTGTTGTTTCAGGATGCATTTGTACCCTGGAAAGAATATGATCATCCGCAATATGGGAAAATTGAAGTAGGTGGGATGAAGAAAAATTTTGGTCGTGCGCATCCGGGTTTCTTATTAGAGTCTGATGCACATCGCAATATGGCTTTCAGCATTTATCATTGCTTCCACACGCCTAAACTAGAAGTATCTGAGATTACTGAAAAAGACCTGGGTGATGGATTGAAAGAAGTAACGGCTGTTATTTATAATGGCAGATTAATGCCTACGCATAGTAGTCAGGATGCCAAGAATAAAATTGAACGTCCAGATTATATTACACTTACTACTACCGGTAAAATACTCAGTGGCATGCAGGTGGAGAATAGAGATTTGAATTTAAGCAAGGAACAAACCAATAATCCTCAAACCATTGAAGTACCCAATATTCCCGGATTGGGATCGGTGACTGTGAAATGGATTGTGCAGGGAGGAGGAAAATACACGGTGAATGTAGACAGTAAAAAAGGCGGTACTGCTACCGCCTCAAAATAAAGTAATCTGTGAATCTGTGGCTAATATGAAAGCCACAGATTCACAGATTTTATTTCAGTTTCGCCAATGCCTCTTTGATTCTTCCCCAAGCTTTCTCAATATTCCCCATGCTATTGGCAAAGGAGAAGCGTACACATTTTGGTTCTCCAAATGCATCTCCCATTACAGAAGATACATGTGCATTGTTGAGAATATACATGCTAAGATCAGCCGCGTTTTGAATGGTTTGTGTTCCATCTGATTTACCATAGTAAGCACTTACATCCGGAAACACATAAAAAGCGCCTTCAGGTTCAAAACATTTGAATCCGGGTATTTCACTCACTAATTGCAGGGTTCTCGCTCTTCTTCTTGTAAACTCTTCTGTCATTTCCATCGATGGACGAAGATCCCCAGTTAATGCCGCTACTGCAGCTTTCTGTGTGATGGAATTGGTGCCACTGGTAAACTGTCCTTGTAATTTTTCACAAGCTTTAGCGATCTGAGCACTTGCAGCAATGTATCCTAAACGCCATCCCGTCATGGCGAAGCCTTTGCTCAATCCATTGATCAATACCACACGGTCTTTTAAATCTTCAAACTGTGCAATGCTTTCATGTTTGCCCACAAAATTGATGTACTCATAGATCTCATCAGAAATGATGGCAATATTGGGATGCTTACGAAATACAGCTGCCAATGCTTCCAATTCCGCTTTGTTGTATACAGCGCCGGATGGATTGCAAGGAGAAGAGAACATAAATACTTTGGTTCTCGGAGTAATCGCAGCTTCTACTTCTGCGGCAGTGGCTTTGAAATGATTTTCAACACCGGTTCTGATCTCTACTACTTTACCTCTGGCAATTTTCACCAATTCAGAATAAGTGACCCAATAGGGAGTTGGAATGATCACTTCATCACCTTCGTCTACCAATGCTAAAATAGCGTTGGCTAAACTTTGTTTGGCACCTGTTGAAGTAACAATATTTTCAGGTGCATAATCAAGATGGTTATCGCGTTTGAGTTTGGTGCAAACGGCTTCTCTCAAATCAAGAAAACCGGGAACAGGGGTATAGTGACTCCAGTTATCATTGATAGCTTTGATAGCGGCATCTTTGATATGCTGGGGTGTATCAAAATCGGGTTCACCTAAACTGAGATCAATCACATCAATGCCTTTGGCTCTGAGTTCACGACCAAGCTTAGCCATCTTAAGGGTTTCCGGTTCATTAAAACGATTGAGAAGCGATGATAATTCCATGATTCTTTACATTAACTAAAATCTGTACATGAATTTTTGCGAGCGAAAGTTCGTAAAAACTATGCAAACGCCTGTAAGTTTTAAAGCAAATGCACTGTTTTGGTTAAAAAATGTGCAGTATTTGTTTATCAATACGCATTTCCCGGTTGGCATTAGCGCTTTTTATTCAATAACTGAGCACGAACTTATCTAAATTGGGTAGTCGCTTTTTCTTTCGCTTGATTTCATAGTCATAGATCAATTGTCCAAGATCTCTGAGAAATGGATAACCAATGCTATCATAATCATAACGATCATCATTGAATATCCCATCACTGTTGCAATGAATGGTAGCGCTTAGCATGAATTCAATTTTGTTTTCGAGATCAACGATATAAGCGATATCTGTTAGGAATCCATATGCACCACCAATTTTATTGAAGATGCGAATATGTTTGGGTCTGTCGCCTTTTGCAGCACCATACAATAAAAATTTTACAGATGCATCCCAAACCTCATCTTTTGGGTACAATGGATATTTACTTTCAGGAGGAAAACAACTCATGGCAGCATATAAAAAATCATAATCGTTTTTTTTCAACTTAAATCTGGATTTTTCAGGGAATGACTCCGGAAACAAAACAGATTGTAACATGCTATGAAGATCGTTTAAATAAATGCGATTCTTTTCAGCGAAGTTGAAAGGCTCCTGGATCAAAGTGTTGCCAGACATATACCCTTTACCTAGTTTACAATCAAATGAAGGAAAAACAACATTACTCTTAAGTGAAGGCTGCTCATGCAATACTTTACCATTTTGATCAACAAAATAAACAGGGTGGGTGGTTCTGTTTTGCAGCTCTGTTCTGCTTACACTCAACCAATGTCTGATCACTGCATCCGGATATCCTTTTGCTGTTAATTTTTTTTGGATGTATTCCTGTCCAAGAAATTCATATAGTCTGTTATAAGCATCGTTATCACTCACCAAAAATATTTTCCTGATGAATAAGGCAATACAAGGTCTATCCGGCGAATCATCTAATGTTTTGCCTATATATTTTGATGAATCATGGCTATCTGTAATCATGGTGGTATGCATATCCACCCCTGCAATATTCAACTCATTGAGTTTTTCCAATGCCAGAAAAGCTAGCGGCATTTTCACAGTGCTGGCAGGATAAAAATATTGGTCTTGTTGAAGGTTAAATGCGTAGTCTGTAAACTTGGGTTGGTTCTTACGATCTCGATCAATTTGTGTATACCTGATCTGTACAATCCAGTCTTTTCTGAGCTCCAGTACTTCCCCAAATTGTTCAGGTTTGGTTTGCATGAGTTGTTCTAAAAAAGTCAGGTTCATATTCGATACTTTTTTTGACTGTCCAAACGCAGCTGATAAAGTGATGGAAAGACTGAATAATAATAGTAGGCGCATGGTCAAATGTAATAAATGACGTAGAAATTCTACTTGTTAACGTTTTATACTATTTATACAATCAGAACTGGATTAGGTATTTTAATCTCTAAATATTGTCACTAAAGGCTTTCCCTCCGTTTACTTTTTTTCTCTTAAGTAACTAAATTATCAGGAACCAGTACTAAAC
>JAAXIF010000098.1:0-142808 GCA_012270485.1 Sphingobacteriales bacterium
TAAAACCAATAAATATGTGGGAGCAGGAAAGATATTGAGCGTGTATTTGCCTTCCTGATCTTATATGAAACACCGAAGCTCGATGCGAACTTCCATCTACGATACATGGTAAAAATTAGTGATGGAACGCAGATTTTTATGATGGTTTATGATGGTAATCTATCGGCGCTCATCATAATAATCATAAAAAATCTGCAGCCCATAAAAGTTGAGAGAAAACAATGATTGCGGAGACAGGTATGCACACGGAATAAATAAATTATTCCGCCGTTCAACGAAATTTTCAAGCGATTCAGTTCACCACCTTATCAGCACAGCAACTACTCGCAAAAGCTTCCGGCTTGGCTTTGAAGGCAAAGCCCATACCTAGGATATAACCCATGGCTTCGCGTAATGCATCATTGCTTTTGAATTGCGGATTGGTATTGATGTCGGCATGCACTTCCATGTCTACCTGGTGCTCAATAAAGAGATCACAGAGTTCATAGGCGATCTCTATACTTTTGGCTACTTCAACCAACATCCGCTCTTTGATGTGGTATTTCTGCTTGGTCTTCTCATTGTGAATGTACATGAACCCACCATTGTGTTCGCGCAGAAAAACGATGACCGTTGCAAATTCGGTATCATCGCCCTTAACCTGGCTGTCGGTTCCGATACATACTTTGAGCTTAGTGCCATTCGCAGACTCCCTTTTAATAGCTTCTGCTACAGCTTCTTTGATGGGAAGGTGAATAGGTTCACCATTGAATTTTCTCCAACGCATAAGTGGAAGGTTTTTGTAAGTTACCGATTAATCTGCTTTCCTTGAACGAGTTAAGAATTTCTTATTGTTCACAAGTGTGGATTAGTCCATAGCTGATGGTCCATAGTCCATGGCAAGCACAATTCATCTGCCATAAGCTTCCTAACATTGCTGTCCGGTAAAATCAGCTATGAGCTGCGTGCCTTGAGCTATGCGCCTTTTAATATTGAATTTGCAGCTTCAAATAGCATCGTTGTAACGATCAAATACTTCTTTTATACAAGTATTTTCCAAAAACTATTTCGCAAACCCCTCTATTTATTCTAGAAATGCAGATAGTCTACAATAGCCGGCAATCTTAGCACGGAGCTTGTGGCTCAAGGCTCACAGCCTATTTTCCCCGGACAATAATGGCTTCCTACTATGGACTATCGACCATGGACTATGGACTATGACGCCCCGCAACTTTGTCACATTTTCAATATTTGTACGGAAATTGAAGGTTAATTGCACTCAAATCTTATACATGAAAATTCTCCTGCATTATCTCAAACCTTATAAATGGCTCGTGGTGCTGGCTTTGGTGCTGGCTGGGATCAATCAAACTTTCTCACTTTTCGACCCTATGATCTTTGGTAAACTCATTGATCAGTTCGCCAATAGCCCTAAAATAAACCCGGATGGCAGTTTTCGTACAGAAAGTCAGTTCATCAATGGCATTATGTTCATGTTGCTGCTGTTGGTAGGAACTGCCATGGTGAGCCGAATCGCCAAAGCTTTTCAGGATTATACCGTAAATGTCATCATCCAAAAATTTGGCGCGAAAATCTTTACCGATGGATTGAAACATTCTATGCGCCTGCCCTATCAGGAATTTGAAGACCAGCGCAGTGGCGAAACTTTATCGATCCTTACCAAAGTTCGTTCTGATACCGAGAAATTCATCGGTTATGTCATCAATGTATTATTCGGCATCATTGTGAGTGTGGTCTTTGTATCTATTTATGCTACCAGACTTCACTGGTCGATTGTTCCTATTTATTTGGGTGGCGCTTTGATGATTGCTTTTGTCACCAACTTGCTGAGTAAGAAAATCAAAGTGATCCAAAAAAATATCGTAAAGGAAACCACTTCATTAGCAGGTTCCACCACAGAGAGTTTAAGAAATATTGAATTGGTAAAAAGTCTGGGACTGACAGATCAAGAAGTAAAACGACTCAATACCAACACGTATAAAATTCTGGGGCTTGAATTGAAAAAAGTGAAAAGTATACGTTCACTTAGTTTTATTCAGGGCACCATGGTGAACTTTCTCAGACAGGTCATTACTTTTACCTTGATGTGGTTGATTTATCGTGATGTTTTAACAGTGGGTCAATTGATTTCATTACAGTTTTATAGCTTCTTCATTTTTGGTCCATTACAAGAGATCGGAAGTATCATCATGAGTTATCGTGAGGCAGAAGCTTCCTTACAAAATTTTCATAACCTGATGGGCAAAAAAGTAGAACCCAGACCCGATCATCCTCAACAAGTGGGCACCATTGAAGAATTGGCATTTGATCAGGTAGTGTTCAAACACCAGACTGCTCAATATCGTGCATTGGATGGTATTTCATTTGATGTAAAGAAAGGAGAAACCATTGCTTTTGTTGGACCATCCGGTTCCGGAAAAAGTACTTTGGTGAAATTGTTGGTAGGATTGTATCGTCCACAAGAGGGACATATTTATTATAACAAAGTGAATGGCGCCAATATGAATTTTGATGAACTGAGAAATCAGATCGGATTTGTAACGCAGGATACACAATTATTCGCCGGTACCATCAGAGAAAATCTCAGCTTTGTATACCCACAAGCTACTGAGGCAGAATTACTGGAAGCTTTATCCAAAGCCAGTTGCAACAATTTATTATCACGTGCGGAAAAAGGTTTGGACACCATGATTGGTGAAGGTGGATTGAAATTGAGTGGTGGAGAAAAACAGCGCTTATCTATTGCCAGAGCATTACTCAGACATCCGCGTTTATTGATTTTTGATGAAGCAACTTCTGCATTGGATAGTATCACCGAAGAAGAAATCACCAATACCATCCGTAATATCTCGAGAGAGAAAGAACAGATCACAGTTATGATTGCTCACCGCTTAAGTACCATCATGCATGCAGATCGGATCTATGTTTTAGAAAAAGGACAAGTAGTGGAGACAGGCAATCATAGTTCGCTCATCAATGAAAAGGGATTGTACTATGCTATGTGGAGACAGCAGATTGGCGAAAGAAAAAATTTATCTATACCCGTTTAAACAGAGAAATAAGAAACATGAAATAAGAAATCAGGAAGTGAAATTTCTCTCCGTTTCTGATTTCTTATTTCATGTTTCTTATTTCTTATTTCCTAGTCCCTTCCAAACTTCTTTCTAAAATACTCAATCACCGAAGGATCTTCCAGTCCTTCCATATCACTGAGTTCTAATTCAAGGGCTTTGGTGCTGAGTTGGATTTCAATAAGAGAAAGAAACAAGGAAGCAGCAAAGCAGATCAAACTGATGGCAAATACAATATTGGCGGCGATCATGAATTGGGTATAGATGAGGTACATACAGATGATACAGCCTAAAAAAGTAACCACCCCCAATGCCTGCATATTTTTGATCAGCTTCAATCGGTAACGTAGGTTTTTGATCTGACCATGAATGATATGTTTCTGTTCATGGCTCTGGTATTTATCATGCAAGCTTCGAATACGATTCGATAAAGAAAGGAACCGATTGGTATATGCCAGCATGATGAGGCTAATGGCGGGGAACAGCAATGCGGGTGTGTTTAAGTTGATCTCCATGCTTAAAATTAAGAAAGAACCGGTATTTAGGGGGTGTCAAAAATGAAGTGACCGCCGCGAGATTGGTTTGATGGCTTATGGTTCATGGCTTATAGTCGATAGTCCATGGTCCATGGTCTATAGTAAAAGATTGGGGATGTCTCAAAATAAAGTAACCGCTGCGAGATTTGTTTGATGGCTAATGGTTCATGGCTGATGGTCGATGAACCATGGACTATGGACTAAAAAAAAGAGGCTGTATCAAAAGTCTGATACAGCCTCAATGCTTAAACTAAAACAAAACCCTGAGAAAAATTATTGAATGCGTGCTACAAAATTCACTTCAATATCTGTTTCACCAACGGTTACAGGATCATTGGATCCTTTAGAACCCGGCTTATGTTTCAGGGTAACTTTTACGGTACCCGGACCGCTTACAGCACCACAATTCCATCTGCTGGTAACACCCAAAGGACGACCATTCGGGTCTGTATTCAAACCATTTATAGTAATATTCACCCCATTTGGCTGAAAATAGAACTGATGATCGTTGGCTTCTGCATTGATTTCTATAGTAATATCTTTAGCCGGCGATTTACTTTCATCCAATACCTGAACGGTACAGTTGTACTGCTTGTTAGGCGCTAATATGATTTGTTCATTTTGTGTGGGAGCATTACCGCCCGGACCATCGGCATCTTTGAAAGTAACTGTTGAAGTAGCTGTTCCACCCACTTCAGTAAAAGTCAACCTTAATGTTGTGATCAATTCCTCTTCGTTCTCCGGTTTTTGGGGATCTTTTTTACATCCGGTTGCTACAAAAGTGACCATCAGTAACGCTACCATCAAATAAGAAAGTTGCTTTTTCATACACACTTGATTTTTAGAAATTATGATTTGGTTTTGGGTTCAATGGGAATCTTAATTTTCAATCCAATATTTCTACCCATTTCATCGGAGAAATAACGGAAGGCATTCATGTATTCTCTATACACAACATTCAAGGCATTACTCACGGTTATTGTAAACTGAATTTTTTGATGTTTGGTTTGTAAAATCGTTCCTACTTCTAATCCAAGTAAAGCATAAGCCGGTGGCGGCATCAGATAATCTGATTCCATGGCAGTACTTCCATCCGGTTTCACTACCGGAATATTACCGGTAGCAGGAACACGTGTTTGTCTGCTCACGTATTGTACGGTTGGTTTGATATAGGTTTCTTCCCATTTTTTAAAATCACCCAAACTATATTGAATGCCGGCTTCATAACGATCTGCCGGCATTTGTATCATCCATTCTTTGGTATTCCTGTTTTTAGCACGTACGATCGAGGATTTTGCATCCACTTGAAAATGTGAACTGATCGTATAGGCAGCATTCAAATCAAAACCATGCATGGCCACCGGTGCTTGTCCGAAACGGAAAGTAGGAAACGCTCCCCTGATGGTAAGCTCCGGAGGAAATACAGGAAAGAGATAAATAAATCCGTCAATTCTTTTTACATAAGCACCTGCATCGATATGCCATCTACCTCGGTTATACACCGTATTGAACAAAACACTATTCGATCGTTCAGGTTGCAAATTTGCATCTCCTTTCTCTATTCTTGCAGAGCCATGGTGTAATCCATCACTATATAATTCATTCACCTGTGGCGCCCTCCACGCTGTAGATGCATTGATGGTGAACTGAAGTCCATCAGCTGCTTCATAAGAAATACCGGTATTACCCGATACATTATTAAATCTGCGATCAGGATATTGAATACCACCATTCGAATTGGTATTCACCATACTACGATGATCAAAACGAAGTCCTCCTTCAATCAACCATCTTTGATAATTCCATTTTTCTACAATAAAAGCACCGAAATTGAATGCTTCATAATTTGGAATGAACAAACGGTATTCATAGCTATTTCGCTGATAGCTTCCGGTAATACCGGCTGTTCCTCTGAAATGTCCGGTATTAAAATGATCCCAGATCAGATCAGTACCCAATGTGGTCATTTTCAAATCCAGTTGTGGTACATTGGCACTGCTTTGGAAGCGTCTAACATCATATTCTCTACGCCAATTGTGTTGTAGTGATAAGATCATGTTCAGCTTACCGATATCACCCGTATTGCGAAAAGCTTTTACTTTCATCAATTGATGCTGTACTTGTTGATAAGGTCTATTGATCTGATAAGTAAATCCAACATTACGGATATAATCAGGCGGTTCTTTACTACTGATGGCTTGCATCAGATCTGTAACATTACCAATATGTGATCCGGAGAAGATCGCCAGTTTGGTATTGAAAATACTATAAAAAAATTCCAATCCGTTTGTAGCAGAACGCCAACCCATCGCTGCGGAACCATTGAACTCTTGATTACCTGAATTCGCTAGCCAATAATTCGGTGTTCTGGCATTACCACCACGTTTAACAGTTCCTTGTAAGCGCCAGGAGAAGGCATTATTTCTTTTTGAATTACCCTCTATAATACCAGATAAAGTGCCCTGACGATTATTCGAAAATGCTGCTATATTCAATTCTCCACTCACCCCTGGAACAGAACGTAGTAATTTAGGTTCTACCAATACAACACCTCCAATCGCATCGCCTCCATAGCGAATGGTGCTGGCTCCTTTTACAACTGATAATCGATTGGCCACATAAGGATCAATTTCAGGAGCATGTTCACTACCCCATTGTTGTCCTTCCTGCCGAATTCCATTATTCAGAATCAAAACACGATTGCTGTGTAAACCATGAATCACCGGCTTATAAATATTAGAACCTGTTTGCAAAACACTGACGCCGGTAATTTTCTGCAAAGACTCCCCTAATGAAAGTCCGCGTAGCGCTTCCAATTCCTTCCCTTTGATATCCTGAGAAATGGCTGCGCCTTTGGTGCTGATGGTTCCTCTTACCGTTACATCAGCCAGTTCATTACTGGTATGCGGAAGAAAAAAATTGTGTTTGATATCATCTTTGAAATGAAGATGCTCAGTGATAGGTGTACAACTTACGTGGGAAATATTCACATCATAATTACCGGCACAGATTCCCGCGATCTTGAAATTACCCTCTGCATCAGTAGCCTTACTGATCTTCAATGCAGGTATTTGTATCAGTGCCCCACTTAAAGGCAATCGGGTATCAGCATCGATGACTTTTCCGGAGAAAACAAGCGTACACTGCCCCAGCACCTGAACAATGCTTCCCCCCATCAGAATAAGGAGACATAATAGCCGATATCTTAATTTTTGAAACAAGGTTGTAAAAATAATAGGATTTTTTCATTTTTACATCATTGTTGCAAAAAATTTACCGATTATCTCACTTTTAACATCGCCCTCACCTGCTGAACTACCATATTCTGGAATCGGATATAATAAACCCCCGGTTGTAATCCGGAACCATCAAAAACAACATTGTAATTGCCTGCCTCATATTCTCTGTCGATGAGGTTCTTCAATACCCTTCCCATGGTATCCATGATTTGGATGAGGGTATGTCCACCCGCAGTTTTAAAACTGATATTGGTAGACTGTGTAAATGGATTGGGATAATTGGTAATGAAATTCTCCCCTGACAGGTTCACTGATTTATTACATGCCAATGAGTTGACGATGGGTAATACCTGAAAGTTTTTCAGCATGATCTGCTCCAAGTCATCGGCATCCACACAAAGCCATTTGTTTAAGATGGTAGCATATACACTTCTGAAATCGTATTGAAAAGGAAGGTTATCATTGAAAGAAGCGGTTACGGGAATATTGGGTGTATCTCCGATTACACCTGAATCAACATTTTTACCAAATACAAACATGGGAGCTGCAGATCCGTGATCGGTTCCGGTACTTCCATTGCTTTTGATACGTCTGCCAAATTCAGAAAATGTCATACCCAATACACGATCGTCTACCTTCTGTAATTTCAGGTCATCCTGAAAAGCTTTGATCGAATCGCTTACATTTTTTAAAAGGTTCGCATGTGTACCTGTAGTATGATCTAATGAATTCACCTGAGCAGAATGTGTATCAAACCCTCCATAGCTCACCATATAAATTCTTGTCTTTAATCCACCTGCAATCAATCTCGCTACAATCTTTAACTGAGCTGCCAATGAATTATTCGGGTATTCAGCCTGTTGTGTCACTTTCGCTGAAGCTGCTTTGATCACTTCAGCATATGCGGTGGTTTGTTGTGCTACTTTTCGGATATAAGTCAATTCCTTTCCTGCCGGTGTATTCGGCGCAGGATCCTGAACACCTGCAATGAGGTTATAAAAATTACTGGGATTGGAAATACTCATCCCCATACTTACAGCTGGTCCTTGCAAAGCTAAAGATGTGGTGGATCCAATTTGTATGGCCAAAGGATCCGGCATACTACTATTCGGATATCCATTCGGAAAGTTCGGATACTCATAATTCAAATAGCGACCTGTCCAACCACTGTTCACTACTTCTTTGCTATCACTGGCACTCATCCAGATATCGGTAGCCCTGAAATGAGAAAAATTGGGTTGAGGATATCCTACTGAATGTATCACACTCATCTTTCCGTCATTGTACAAAGCCTGCATGCCCGTCATAGCAGGATGGAATCCGACTCTATCATTCCCCGATAATCCCAATACTTTTTGTTGAGGGATATACATATTGGATCTGGCGCGGATATAATTAGGGAAATATTCAATGGGTATCACGGTATTCAGCCCATCATTCCCTCCATTGAGTTGAACAATTACCAATACATGATCCGTATCTGTTGTTGCAGGAAATAAACCTTGCATCAATAATGATTCAGCACCATAAGCTTTTACGGTCATACCATTGATCAACGAAGGCAGCATCACCCCGGCGGGTACTGTATGGCGTAAGAAATCCCTTCTTCTCATAGTATTGTATTTTATGCGAGTTGATACTCAGCGAGGTTCATTAAATATTTGAGGAGATCACGGATATAATTGCGAACGGTAGTGGCATTGGCCATATCACCCGGATTATTGATATACTGATTCCAGGCATTGGTCCAATAATAATCTTCTGATTGTCCACCCAATAAAATATCCTTTTTGATCTGTGCTTTGGAAGTATCTGAAATGTCCAGTCGATACATCAGTTTCGTGAATTCATTGATCAACTGATTGGGGTCTCCGGGATTGGAGAATGTTTTGGCAAACTCAGCTCCATTAATGATCATACGTTTACCTCCGAAAGTAAATCCATTCATCACCATGGTATCCGTAAACTGATTTCGTTTAGGAAGGGTATCGCTATTAATCCATATCTCATAGAATTGAGGCTCCTGATAATAAGCTTTCCATCCACTCACATCAGGTGGGTCTCCGATATTCTGCTGCAAGTTGTTACATTGATTTACCAAATAATTCCAATGACCATAGTTGATGGTATACTCAGGTGCAGGTTCAAATGGTATCTCGAATTCGCGACATAATCCAACAGTCAAATCTACCGGACTCTTAATCTGACAGCCTCTGGAAAGGATATCATAAAAATGTTCACTCATCAATAAAGTACGTAGTACCGGAGCTACTTCATAATTGGCATTTCGAAAAATGACCGCCAGGGGTTTGATGATATTGTTTTCAACTGTTTCATCAATATCATAATAAACAAACCAGCGATAAAATCTGCGACACATATACTCCGCCACTTCATTGGTAGCAAAGATCATATCGAGCATCGCATCCAGCTCTTCTTCCCCGGCAGTTGGTCCGTTTTTACCGATGATGACAGTATTGTTATAAAAGGAAGAGAATTTTTTGTCTTTTTTATCGTGTCGGTTATTATCAAAAAAGGAAGAGATGGTATTAACATTGTTTCTCCAACCGGTCAATACACGTGCCGAAGCTTGTACATCTTCTTCTGTGAACAATGAACCCGGACCTTTACCGCAACAGAATAGTTCTTGTAACTCACGGCCATAATTTTCGTCGGGTGCAACGGCTTGGTTTAATTGTCCATTCAAATACACCAACATCGCCGGATCAATGGTAACAGCTTTCATTAAGGCTTTAAAATTCCCCAAAGCAAAACTTCGTAAAAGCGCATGATGTTTGTACAGAAACTGGGCATTGACCTCGGTACTCTCCGTTGCGAGATGGTTATGCCAAAACAGGGTCATTTTCTCACGCAGGTTTTGATCTTGATTGATCATTAATCCCATCCACCATTTTTTGAAAGAGTTTCGTCTTAAACTATTAACGGTTCCGTCGTTGTTAGGGTCATTCACCCAGGTATCACCTTGTAAAATATTGGTATCGGGATTGGTAGCATTGGCAGGGGTTGCATACTCTTTTACCGGTGGTGCAGGTGGGTCTGGCGGAAGGGTCAACAACAAATCAACCGCCTGTGCACAAGTAAGTGTCTTAAAATAGGCAATATCACTTCTTTTGGCGCCAAACAATGCACGCTTCAACAAGTGAATGACTTCACTCTCGGTCCAGGGACCCGTATAAGGTGCTAGTCCGGTAGTGGGTGGCGGGGTATCATCTTTCGACTGCGATAATATGCCGCCGGAGGGTTTAGTTAAGGTTACTTCCATACTCAGGCTTTATATAGGATCTTGAAAATCAAATCTTTCCGTTAAAATAACGCTTTTGTACGTTCCTTTTTGCTTTTCGGAAAGCTTTAATGATCAGTTAATAAATTAACAGATACAAATCCGTTACACAATGCAGCATCAGAAGGTAAAATATGTCTATATTTAGGGTAAATCTATTTTACCCCTCATGACCGAGCAGGCTATCATTGCAGGCTGTTTACAAAACGACGCTGCTGCGCAGCGCGAGTTGTACAATCGGTACAGTCCTAAAATGCTGAGTGTGTGCTATCGTTTTGCACCCAACAGAGAAGATGCAGAGGATATGTTACAAGAGGGGTTTATTAAAGTATTTACCCAAATACATACGTTTCAGAACAAGGGCGCATTTGAAGGATGGATCAGACGCATCATTGTGCATACTTGTATCAACTTTCTAAAGAAGCATAAAAAATTCAATGAAAGTTTGGATATCAGTTTCGCTACATCGGTGCATATTAAAGAAGAAACCATTCCTTCCATTATGCAAGCCCGACAGATCATTGAATGCATCAGGTTATTACCGGTAGGTTATCGTACCGTTTTAAACCTGTATGCGTTAGAAGGGTATAGTCATAAAGAAATCGGCATCATGCTGGATATCGAGGAAAGTACAAGTAGAAGTCAGTACACTCGAGCGAAAGCCATGCTGGAAAATATATTGATTCGTAAAAAGATCATTGAGGCACCCAAGCAGGATTATCAATGGCTCGCAGCCTTTAATAAATCCTAGTGTGTTGAATATGGAAAACCAGAAGTACCAAGACGAATTTGAGCAGTTTTTACACGATGAGGTAAAGCAGCACCGTATGTATCCATCCGATCGGGTATGGACCAACATACGTACTGAGTTACATGGACATCGTTCATGGCCGGCACTTACTTTTATTTCTTTATTTATTATTACGGCGCTTACATTAAGTACGGTATTAAGTACCCAAGAGAATTTTCATCCTCAGCCATTGTCAATCCCTAACATTGCCAAGGTGGAGCAAGAAACCATTGCCGCGCATAAAGCAGCCGGTGAAAAAAGCCGTCACTATTTCAATAAACTGGCTCCGGTTCATATTACCATGAATACCATTGCAGCAATGGATTATCCGGCTGCAGATCTGTTTGCGACCAATAATAGTCTATCTCAAACCGATCTCACACTCGCGAAAGAAAATATTCAACAACCGACGATTTCAAATACTAAAAACAATAATAGTTTAGCACTTTTTCCTGTCAAAGCTTTACTGCAACCTCTAGAAGTGATTCAACATTCAGAAGTGGTTGCATCAGAAATCAACACCGCAAAACCGGTTGATGAAACAGTTTCGGCTCAAGATATTCATTTGCTACAAGAGAAAGATCCTACAGCAGATGATTATCTGAAGGATTTTTCTTACAACAAAACTCAGCCATTAAAACGCTCTGCCGTTTCAAAATTTGGTTTTCAGTTTTATATTACGCCGTCTACCAGTTATAGACGTTTATCCGACGAAAAAGTGAAAGAGATCATTCAGCCTGCTGTTGCTTCTTTACCTATAAATACACCGTTGAACCAATTATCAAACGTAAATGAAGTTGTACGCCATCGTCCGGCAGTAGGTTTGGAAGTAGGTTTTGCAGTACTGTACAATATAAGCAGTCGCTTGAAACTCAAAACAGGTTTACAACTAAATATCAGACAGTATCAAATCGAAACATTCCAATCTCGCACTTATGATCCTACTACGATTTCATTGATCAGCTTTAATGGCGTAGAAAATATTACACGTTTTTCTCCTTATAATAATAATGTTGGCTATAAGCAAACAGAACTAGAGAACAAAGTATACCAATTGGCCATTCCAATAGGTATTCAGTGGGATGTGATCAAGGGTAAACATGTAGGTATTAATATGGAAGCTTCTGTGCAACCTACTTTTAACCTGAATAAAAGTGTTTATCTCCTTTCAACCGATTACAGACATTATGCAGAAGGCAATGATTTGGTCAGAAAATGGAATATCAATACCAGTATAGGACTGAATCTTAGCTATAAAGCGGGTAAAACCAGTTGGCAGATCGGACCACAGATTCGTTATCAGCACTTACCTACTTATTCCAATAAATACCCCATCAAGGAATACCTGATGGATTATGGCATGCGTATAGGCTTTACAAGGGCTATTCAATAACCAACTACTATCTGTTTATGGCCATCCACCTAAGGCGGATGGCTTTTTTATGTGTGGTTTAAATAATTTTGTCGGATGAAACAATTAGCAGTGATACTGATGAGCTATTGGCTCTTGGCTTGTGGTGAAAGTGTACAAACAAACCCTCAATTACAACCATCTCCGGATAGTACCCAATTTTACCCGACCGCTTCTTTTTTTGAAAATCAAATAACCATCCTTCCAACCATGAAAAAGAAGATGCTCGTTTTTCATACCAAGGATGGGAAAAAAGATTCTACCCAATTGTCTATAGCTACTTTTCAAGAACTGGTAAAAGAGTTCATAGCAAAAGATATAACCGATGCTACTACAAAGAAGCATTACCGCGAAACCATTTTTCAAGATGCTGCTACCAACAGTTACACTTTGAGTTATACTGCTGTTGACACTACGGTAACAGTAAAAGGAATGGAAGTACTATTGGATGAACAAACCAATCAGGTAAAACGTGTTTTCATTAGAAGTGTATACCGAAAGGGAAATGGCTCTATTATGGAACAACATAATTGGAATACAGCCAAAGGGTTTCAGATCATTCGTTCAATTACGAATGTACAAGGATATACTACGAACGAACTTACTGAAGTTCGATGGGAAGAGTGAAATAAGCAATCAGGTCCACAGGACTCCTTCGGAGAATAAGAAATTTTTATGACGCAGCAGGAATTTCAACAGATAGCACATACCATACCGCTTCAGCCAGGTATCTATAAATATTTTGATGCGGATGATACTTTATTATATGTAGGAAAAGCCAAAGAACTGCGCAAAAGGGTGAGTTCTTATTTTTCAAAAACGTTTACTACTTATAAAACCCATGAACTGGTTCAACGTATTCAACGTATTGAGTTCACGATCGTAGACTCTGAACAGGATGCTTTTTTACTGGAGAACGCATTAATCAAAGAATACCAACCACGTTTCAATATCAATCTCAAAGACGATAAAACCTATCCCTATATCGTCATCAAAAAAGAACCTTTCCCGCGTATTTTTCTCACCAGAAAAAAAATCAATGACGGATCTGAATATTTAGGTCCTTTTACGTCTAGCGGCAAGGTCAGAGAACTGATCAGCTTTATCAGGCAATACATTCCTTTACGCACTTGCAAGTTAAACTTGGGTGATGCACAAATTCGCAGAGGTAAATACAAGGTTTGTCTGGAATATCACCTCGGCAATTGTAAAGGTCCGTGTGAGGGATTGCAGGATGCAGCATCCTATGATGAGGGATTACAACAGGTGAGAAATATCTTAAAGGGCAATCTTGGATCTGTGATCCAGCATTTTAAAAAACAGATGCAAGAACATGCTACGAATCTTGAGTTTGAAAAAGCTGAGTCCGTTCGCAAAAAAATAGAGCACTTAGAAAACTATCAGTCCAAATCTGTCATTGTCAGTAAGCATCTCAGCAGTCTGGATGTATTTGCCATTTTAAAAGATGGCGATACTGCTTATGTAAGTTATCTTATGGTCCAAAATGGAACCATCGTTCAAACACATACCGTACCATTGGAAACCAAACTGGAAGAAACAGAAGAAGAAGTACTGAGTTTTGCCATCAGTAGAATGAGGACCGATTTTAATAGTTTATCCAAAGAAGTGATTGTTCCATTTGAAATAGAATATCCTGATCCAACCTTAGTATTTACTATTCCAAAAGGTGGAGATAAAAAGAAGTTATTAGAACTGGCACTAAAGAATGTAAATTATTTTCAAGAAGAGTTACGAAGAAAGAAAGTATTACATCTGGAAGGGCGTACAGACATGGAAAAGAAAAAAGTATTGTACGAATTACAGGACTACTTGCATTTACAAGAAACACCCGTGCATATTGAATGTTTTGATAACTCAAACTTCCAAGGCAGTTACCCTGTATCAGCGATGGTATGTTTCAGAGATGGAATGCCCAGTAAAAAAGATTATAGACACTACCATGTAAAAACGGTAAAAGGTATCAATGATTTCGCTACTATGAAAGAAGTGGTATACAGAAGATACCAACGATTATTGACAGAAGAAATGCCATTACCGCAATTGGTCATTATTGATGGGGGTAAAGGACAATTAGGTGCTGCTATGGAAAGCATTCATGCATTGAATTTGCATGGCAGATTAACTATTGTTGGATTGGCAAAAAATGAAGAGGAGATTTTCTTTCCGGGAGATTCTGCTTCTATCAAATTGCCTTGGGACAGCAATTCGCTAAAACTCGTTCGCAGAATACGCGATGAAGTTCACCGATTTGGTATTACTTTTCATCGAAACCAACGATCAAAAGGCACATTCAAAAATGAACTGGAACAGATTGATGGAATCGGTAAACAAACGGTCATCGTTTTGCTGAAAGAATTTAAATCAGTAAAAAATATTAGAAATGCAGATAAAAAAGACCTTGTTCATTTAATCGGCAGTAAAAGAACGGATGCTTTATTGGCATTTTTTGAAGAGAAAGAAGAGAAGGAATAAAATAAAAAAGGGGTCAGGATAGAAATCCAACCCCGTTTTTAAAATCCAATATCCTATGAAAAACCGTGGTAAAGTTAAGGAATCCGTTTAATTAATCAATATTCAAATTTGAAAAATTGTATTATAATGTATTTTTAATAAAAAAGGGAGCCTATAGGCCCCCTTTTCTGCATAACATATTGATTATGAGCTCTTAATACTGCCATAGGTCTTGTTCATAGTTGAACAAACGTTCTTTGATATTCTCCCCTTCTAATAACCTAAACAGCGGATCACGAATTAGGGCACTGAGGAAGCGATCACTGGGGTTATTGCTACTGGTTTTCACAATATAGCTTCCGAAAAAGCGACTTTCAAAGAGCTCTTCCCATGTCATTCGACCTGCATAATTCTTTGTATTGTATACATTGTATTTAGTAAGGGTCTTACGCAGATCGGGGTAATAGATCCAGAAAAGTGTTCTGGGGGTTGACTTACCATTGATCACCAGTTTGGCAACAGGAGCTATCCCGATGATGCGTACAAACATACGGCTGGCTTCTTTGTCGAAGATCCATTGTTCTTTTAAACGAAAAGTATAAATAGAGTCAGGATTGGGCGCAAACTTCGTATCATAAATAACTGCGGTATCTACAACATTCGGATTATCGGCATTCTGTACTAACTGTGTATCCAAACGTCCTTTCAGCATTTTAGTGATATCATCATAAGACATTGGCTTGGTAAAACGATCATCTCCCCCTTCTGCAGAGAAAGGAACCACACTGTCGTTTTTGATAGCACTTAGCAAAATAGAGAAGAAACGTTGATCACCCAGATCATCTTTACCCGGATACATGAAAGGCTGGTTTACTTTTTCACGCGCATCAATCTCTCTCCAAATAAATTCACTGAATAACCAATCATCTTCACGAAGATGTTCATATTCCAATGGACGTTTTTCTCTTGTCTGACTGCGGTCTGCCGCAGTTTCGTTACGAAGGCTACGAGGAACTACTTCTCCAAAACCACCCACAATAGTAGTATCCACCGTTTTGCTAGGCTTAATGCTTGCCGGATCTACAGCAGGCCTATTGGCATTGGTAGTTGTTGTTGCCGGTTTAGTAGTATCACGCTTAGCAGCAGCAGAATCCGCCGCATTTCTGGGGCGATTATTATTATTCCGCAAATTGAATTGTGCCATAGCAGTGGTACCTGCTAACAATGAAACCGTCACGCACAATAAGAATGTTTTTTTCATAACCAATGCTTTATTGCAATATGAATGTAATGTTCTGATCTATTTTTCTGGTTCCGCCACCCGGTTGTTTCAGTTTGATTTCACCAATAGTAACGGTAGTACCGGGCTGGCAACGTCTGATCAGATTTTGGGCGTCGCCACTGAATGATGGACCATTCACTTCTGCAAATTCAGGTTCATCGAAACCTTTACCGGTACAAATCAACATATAGCTCAATACTTCAAACTTCACTCCTTCAAAAACGAAATCACGTAAATCAGCGATTACCCCTCTTTGAACACGGAATACATTGGCGTTCATCGTTCCACCTGCACTACCACCTACAATGGCAATTGGATCTGGAACACGTTTTACAGGAATAGCGATACGTTGTGTTGTTTTACCATCGGTGGCCACCACATTTACTGTACCCAGTTGGTTACAAGTAACAATGTATTGTCCGGCACCTGCCTTGGTAAGTGTAGCACCAGCACCCTCAATATTCACTTTTACTTTTTCATCGCCGCCGCCGCCGGTTACGCTCAATGGATTTTCAAGACCTTGATAAAACACGCGCGTTTTATCGGTAGATACCACCAATCCGGAGGGAACACCCACTGTATAACGAACTTCTTTTTCTACAACTGCGGAGGTACCATCGGGTTTTAAATAAGATATTCTTACTTTTTTTACAGCGGCGCCTGAGTTATTTACACGGGTTTTGTATTCAGCTGCTCCTTCTGCATTCAAAGCAACGGCTACCCCATCTACTGTAATATTGGGTTTAGCTGCTTTACTGAATGCGCCGATACCAGCAGTGATCACAAGTTCTTCTCCCGGCATCAGGTATTGAGAATTGGTTCCTGCGAATGCCTGAAATTCATCATAAATCAACTCCACTTGTCCAATCTGACGATGACAATAATCTACCGCTAATGCCTCACTATTTTTAATATCGTTTTCAAACTTGCTTAATATAGTAATTGCCGCTACGGAAGGTGTCATATGAAAATATCCATAAGCCCAATCACCTTTTCCTGCTTCACTCGTAGATGGAAGTGGAGTAAGGTCTAATGGTAATGAGGCTTCAATCTCTTTTTTCATATCCGGATCAATCGCCAACAATTGATCTTTAAATGCTTTTAACCTGCTCAACAACTCCTTACCTCTTCCTTTCCCATTGGGGGGTTCAGAAATGAACATACGGGTTGCTGCATCCAGATTATCTTCTTTATAGGACTCCTTTCCATCTTCGCCAACAGTTAATCCAGACTCTTCTTTCAATTCCTTTTTTAAAGCCTCCATGTAAGCATACAGATCATCAGCTAATTTTTGTGCCTGTTGGGCCTTTGGTAACCATATCTGTGCTTTTTCTCTTGTTTTTGGATCTTCAATCTTTGCTTGAAATGATCTGAATATCTCTGCATTCTTCTTATCTACAATTCCATTCGCAGTCATAAGGCTCCTGTCTACCGTTTTAAAGGCATTCAGAATCTCAGATGAAACATTCAGCGCCAACAGTGCCGTAAGCACGAGGTACATCATATTGATCATCTTCTGCCTCGGTTCCTTTGGTAATGACATTTATCTAAAGTTTTCTATTCGGTTTATAATAGGTTTTGCAAGCAAGGAAATATTAAGCGCGCCCTTGCATAGCTGTCAACATATTGCCATACACCTGATTCAACTTACCCAGGTTATTGGCCAGCACTGCAATTTGTTCTTTTGCTTTCATCGCATCATCTGCACTGCTCGACATTGCCGCTGAAGCTTGTGCCAGTTTACCATAGAACTGATTCAATGCTTTTAAGTGATTATTACTTTCCTGCAACTCCAATTCATAAATAGTATTCAATGAAGACAGATTCTTGGTCAATACCTGTACCTGCTCATGGAATTGTTTGGTTCCTTCAGATGCACTGTTGAAACCAGCCAATGATTGTGTTGCCTGATTCACTGCACCTGATATAGAAGAAAAAGCAGTAGTTGCTTCTTTAGCTTTAGCTGAAAAATCGCCGGTTGATTTCACCACATCGCTAATCTCTCCCATATTATCTACCGTAGTTCCCAATTTCTGGAAGCTGGCACTCAATTTTGATAAGTTAGCCGGTGTAATATCTGCTTGTTGCAACATATCATCCAGACTTTTTAAAGCAGGGTTACCTGCAGCTACCGGTGCAATCGGTGCTCCCATATCTGGAGGAGGCAAAATAGCATAAACTACGAAGATGAGCGCTTCTGTTGTTAGTCCAATCTTCAATGCCCAATCTGCCCATGACAAGTGAAGGATTTTTGCCATGGCACCGAAAATTACTACGGAGGCACCCAGACATACAATAACATTTACAATTCGGTTGGTTGCGGGAGAAACACCTGAAGCCATAATCTTAAGTTTAGTTTTAATAGTTTATTGAATCTCGGATCGTATTCAACGTTCCGGACGGATTTTATTTTTTGGATTTAGGAGCCAAATCAATCACACAACGAAAACCGATGTATGATTTAGCAGTATCCTGGTATTCATAATTACGGGTACTTACCTGGAGGTAATAAGCAATATCTTTCCAGCTACCCCCACGTACCACTTTACGCTTCATACGAGGTAGATCTGAATCGGTTGCTTCAATACGTACATCCGGACTTAAATCTGACATAAAGTTGTATGACCCTTCATAGAAATAAGAACCGGTCCATTCAGCTACGTTACCGGACATATTGTACAAACCATAATCATTTGCCCAGTAAGCATCCGCTTTTACCGTATAGAAACCGCCATCTTCAGGATAGTTACCTCTACCGGGCTTAAAGTTGGCTAACAAACAACCTTTTTTATTTCTCAGATAGTAGTTACCCCAAGGGAACATAGAATTGGTTCTACCTCCACGAGCCGCATATTCCCACTCTGCTTCACTTGGTAAACGATAGTCACCATCTACTGCAAACTTTTTCTTCTCAAGGAATGAGTTCTGATAATGTGTACGCCAATGACAGAAAGCAACAGCTTGTTTCCATGTTACACCTACCACAGGGTAATTACCATAAGATGGGTGAGCGAAATAACGCTTGGTCATGGGTTCATTATAGGAATACGAGAAGTCTCTGATCCAAACAAGGGTATCAGGGTATACTTTCTCATCATACTTTACAATAAAATCTTTCCTAGGTCTATCCGCATTCTCGCGCTTAGCTGCTTCGGGTAAGTTAAAATATTCTACTTTGTATTTAAGTTTACCGGGATCAATTTCGTTTCTTCCGAATAGACGATTATCTGGAGCTAAGTTTAACTCATTTAATTTTTCGATAGTCGCTTTATCATATTTGATCTGGGCTACTTTTCTCCAGTCTACTGCTGAAGTATCATCTTCTTTATTGATACCACCACCATACAAAATCTTAAAAGATAAAGAATCACGTACCCAGTTTACGAACTGACGATATTGGTTATTGGTAATTTCTGTTGCATCCATCCAGAAACCGGGAATTGACATTGATCTATTCCTGTTGGTATAATTAAAACTGATATCCTCATCACTGGGTCCCATATGAAAGGTTCCAGGTGGAATGTATACCATGTTTCTCGGTGTTGTCATACTGGGTCTGGCCGTTGGCGCTACTCCATGCAACTGACCGTCATCAGGTAATCCTTTTGACTTCTTGCCCTTATTCAGGAAGCACGAGCTTAGGCTTAGCGTGAATACGGCCAAGGTAATAGTAGTTAAATAACCTTTCATCTGTTCAACTTAATTTATGACAGTGACAAATATAAGTTCAGAAGCGCAGTTAAATACAGCTTCCGTTTTAAAACCAATAATTTCACAAGGCGGGTAAAGATGATTCCAGTAATTTCAGAATTTTATTTTCACTAACTGAATGGGGCTTTTAGAGCCACTGTCAGTAAGCAAATTACCGCAATTCTTGTTACACAATTGCTAAAAAGTCAACTATTTTATCAGTAGTGTAATCACTACAAGTAAAATTCTGGCATACATACAACAAAACACCGCCGTTTTCGGGCATTTTTCCTGCTAATAACGGGAAAACCTCGGTTTTAGTTTCCGCACATTGGAGTATTTTATATGGGCTATATTTCTCGAGCGCTTGGGGCAGGTACTGACGAGCTCCTTGACCCATCAAAGCCACTTCTTTCCAGCCTGTTACTTCCCCCTGTATTACCAATGCCCAGATGCCGAAAGAAGTGGGGTATTTAACAATAGCTTGTGACAAACTTCCTGTCATTTGCTCCATTCTTTGTAACCAGTTCTTTTGGTCGAATACCCTTCCCAGGTATTGCAAATTGATGGCCATAATGGCATTGCCGCTGGGTGTGGCCCCGTCATACACTTCCTTTTTACGAACAATCACATCTGTTTGGCTTTCTTTGGTATAGAAATAATAACCCGTTTCTTCTTCTCCGAACTCCCGGTTCACCTGCTCCAATAATGTTTTGGCTTTTAAAAGATAGCTACCCTCTCCAGTTATCTCCTGCAAAAAAATATACGCCTGTATCAAGTAAGCAAGATCATCCAGAAAAGCCGGGATCATTGCTTTACCGGCTTTGTAAGTATGCTTCCAGGTTTGGGTTAGGGGGTCATAAAATTTGTCTTCCAAAAAAGACATATTCCGAATCGCTATCTCTTTATAGGCTTCATCACCCAATGCCGCATAAGCTTGTGAAAAAGCGATATTCATTAATGCATTCCAACCTAATAACTGTTTGTCATCCAATGACGGACGAATTCTTTCCCCTCTTTTTTTCAGTAATGTTGCTTTGATCTGCTCCAATTTTGAAAGCCATTCTGCTTCTTCCATGCCGTATTGTTGTGCAAATGCAGATAACTCTTGACGTACATGCAGGATATTGGTATGCTCCCAATTGCCTTCCTCTGTAACCCCATAATATTCACAACATAAAGCAGCATCTGCTGCAGATAATTCTGCTTTGATCTCATTTTTCTGCCAGGTATAAAATTTACCTTCTACTCCTTCGCTATCTGCATCCAGTGCACTGTAAAAACCTTCTTCCGGATGCATCAGCTCTCGTTGTACAAAGCATAGTGTCTCTCGAATGACTCGGGCATATTTGGGAGAATGGGTTAACTGATACGCTTCACAGATGGTACTTACGATCAATGCATTATCGTACAACATTTTTTCAAAGTGTGGTGCCAGCCATTCGGTATCAGTACTGTAACGGGCAAAGCCACCACCTAACTGATCATAAATACCGCCATCGATCATTTTGTCAATGCTTAACAATGCCTGTGTCAATGACGCCTGATGATGATTGAAATAATGATGTCGCAATAGATAACGGATCGTAGCTGTTTGTGGAAATTTAGGTGCTGCACCAAAACCACCCCATACTGTATCAGCCTGCTTTAGCATATTGTTACAGATGTCTTCAAGCATTTCTTGATGAAATGATCCATCCGTTACTATAGATCCTATCCCAAACTGATTGGATTTTAAAAGATGTGCAGTAAGTTTTTCTGACTGCTGATCGATCTCTTCTCTTTTTTCTGTAAAGGCTTTGTGTAATCCACTCAATACTTCTTTCCATGAGGGTCTGTTGTGCGCACGAACCGGCGGAAAATAAGTGCCCCCATAAAAAGGTTTGGCATCAGGTGTCAGAAAAACATTCAATGGCCATCCTCCACTACCCGTCATGGCCTGAACCGCGTCCATGTAAATATGATCGATATCGGGTCTTTCTTCTCTGTCGATTTTAATATTGATGAAATGTTCGTTCATCAATGCTGCAGTTACTTCATCTTCAAAACTTTCCCTTTCCATCACATGACACCAATGGCAGGCTGCGTAGCCAATACTTACCAGAATAGGTTTTTGTTCACTGCGCGCCAATGCCAAAGCCTCTTCTCCCCAAGGGTACCAGTTTACCGGATTGTGCGCATGCTGTAAAAGATAGGGACTCGTTTCGTGAATCAATCGATTGGTATGGGTATGACTGCTTGGCATGGGTGGATATAAATATTGAATAATGAATGTAGTATAACCCTTAACGTGTTATACGATTAAAAATAAGTCACTCTAATTGTTGGAGTTCTATATTGCTCCAGGGCCGAATGGCCCCGTCCTTGTTCCCGGGCTGCATTGGCCTCTGATGAAATCTGCTACGCATGATTTCATCTGTCTTCGCTACGCTCGACACCGACCCCAATGAGGCCCGTCCACAAGGACTGATTAAAAGTTATTACTGCAGCTAGCTCATGCTTTGTAATTTTTGTATCTATTTATTTTCTAAGTAATTAAATATAAGACACCTCAATCCTGAATTTTAAAGACTGCATGCTACAAAAAACCCCTTGACCATGCAAGGGGTTTGAAAAAATATTAGATGAAATATTATTTTTTGGATACGGTTGATGCCAGAAATTGATCCAATGCTGATACCATACTAGGTTTTTGTGGCGATGGCACTTTGATTTCCAATTTCAATCCCGCATCTTCTACTGCTTTAGAGGTATTGTTTCCAAAAGCCCCGATGACGGTTCCGTTTTGTTTAAAACCGGGTAAGTTATCAAACAAACTCTTAACACCACTAGGTGTAAAGAAGCAGATCACATCATATTCTTTTCCTTCAATCACTTCTTTGATATCATTACTAATCGTTCTGTACATGAATGCCAACTGAAACTCACAGTTATTGGATTTCAGCCAGGTAACGATTTCATTGTCTTGCTGGTTCTCGCTGCACACGTAAAGGAACTTCTCATTTTCTTTATGCTTATTGATCACATCGAACATGCTTTTATTGGTACCATCAGCACCATAAAAAACTTTTCGCTTGCGATATAAAATGAATTTTTGCAGGTAGAGCGCCACAGCTTCTGTGATACAGAAGTACTTAGTGTCCTGACCGATGGTTACTTTCATTTCTTCACAAGTACGAAAAAAGTGATCGATGGCATTCCTGCTGGTGAATATCACGGCAGAATATTGCATGATATCGATCTTCTGTTTCCGGAATTCTTTAGCAGGTATTCCCTCCAGCTTAATAAAGGGATGGAATACCAACTCTACTTTGTACTTGCGCTCCAGATCAAAATAGGGCGATTTATCGCTTTCCGGTCTAGGCTGTGAGATCAGGATTCTTCTTGCGGTTTTGGTCGCTCCTGATTGTTTGGATCCGTTCTTTACCATGCTTGCTTTCTGAGATTTTGCAAAATTAAAACCTTCCGCCGATATAATCAGCCATCAGTTTATATAAAACCAATAGCGGCAATATCTCCACCGCGCAAAGGTATAGGAAAAAATGTAAAGCATTCACTTTCAATGTGTTCCTAATATTAGCAAAGGACATAACATAGCGATATAATAATAATAAACCGGTTAACCCAATGGATACCGTAAAAGCCACTTCACGCAGTGTAGACGCCGAAAATGCCATCAGGAAGAGAAAAGGAACCAAACTGATCCCTAATACCTTGTTGACTAAAAAAACGGTGAAAGTATAATTCATCGCTGCTTCTCGGGAATTGAATACCCATCCGGCGAACTGCAAAAAGAGAAATTTTCCGAAATACACGATAGATAATAACCCTGCACCAAAGAAAATCACATGCCAAAAAGGATAATCGAGCCATTCTCTGTGTCGAATAATGAGTGCTCCATAAATACTAGTACTGACAATGAATAAAAGATTTACAAAGACAGACCCCAGGTTATCTTGTAATAGCTGATCACGTGTTTGTTTTTGTCTTAGGGAGGTTTGGAAAAATAACACAAATAAGTTCTTGAAGTAACGTGGAAAAACAGACCGTATAAAAGCGAGTAATAATAATACTCCCATTAACAAATAAAACAGATCATCCAGTGTTCGCGTTTCCCTAAAATCGGAAATCATGAACATCGGTTTTGCAGACAAGGGCAAATAAGGATGAGCCAGGTATTTAGCATAGGTACTGGTATCATTCTTTTGCACAGCCATTATCGCAACAGATGATTGCAGGCTATCAACAGTTGTTGAATCCATTAAAAGAGCAGCAGAATCTGTTTGCGAGAATAAAGAATCTTTTTGTACCTGAGTAGTTTGTATTTGTCTACCGGAATCTAAACGAACCCTTTGTTGAAGTGAGTTACTACGCACCGGTGTATCACTCTGCGCAACCACTAATACCTGTAACAATAAGGTGAGCATCAGTAAAGAAAGTTGCTTCATCAGGTTCATCGATGCAAAAATAAGGGAAGTTGTGGATTAGGTGATGGGTACTAGGTACAAGGTGCTAGGTGCTAGGTGCTAGGTGCTGGTAAAAAACTTAGGGATAAGTCATTAGTACATTAAACGTAATTCCCGATTAACTAGTACCCAGTACCTTGTACCTAGCACCTATCTTTGCCCCATGCCCGGCATCTACATTCATGTTCCTTTTTGCAAGAAAGCTTGTCACTATTGTAATTTTCATTTTTCGACACAGTTACAACTGAAGTCTGATTTGGTAGCGGCTATTTGTAAGGAGGCGGTACTGAGAAAAACATTTTTACAAGAAACTGTTGATACCATTTACTTTGGTGGGGGTACTCCTTCTTTATTATCAGGCTCTGAATTAGAGATACTGCTCAATACCCTGAACGAACACTATACGATTGCTCCTAATGCCGAAATAACACTGGAAGCTAATCCGGATGATATTGATCCAAAGACATTGAATCAATGGCATCAAGCAGGTATCAACAGATTGAGTATCGGTATTCAATCTTTTTTTGAAGAAGACTTACAATGGATGAATCGCGCGCACAATGCTCAACAGGCAAACCATTGTATTGAACTGGCACAAACTGCAGGATTTTATAATTTGACCATCGATTTGATTTATGGCACTCCCGGTCTCACCAACGAACGCTGGAAACAAAATATTGAAACAGCATTAACATTAGGCATTCCTCATCTATCCTGTTACGCATTAACTGTAGAACCCAACACGGCGCTGGATGTTATGGTACGAAAAGGCACGAAAGAAGAAGTGGATGCTGATCATCAGGCTATTCATTTTAATATTCTCACAGAAACTTTACAGAACGCAGGTTTTGAGCATTATGAGATATCCAATTTTGCCAAACCGGGATTTAGAAGTAAACATAACAGTAGTTATTGGCAAGGTAACCCGTATCTGGGCTTAGGACCTTCTGCACATTCTTTTGATGGTCATGTAACCAGACAATGGAATATTTCCAATAACCCGTTATATATCAGCAGTCTGCAGCAAGGAATCATTCCTTTTGAATCTGAAATGCTAACCATGGTTCAAAGAATCAATGAGTACCTGATGACCAGCTTAAGAACCATAGAAGGTATTTCATTGAATTTCTTAGAGAAAAATTGGGGGGAGGAAAGAAAGCAGGAAGTTTTGAAAGCGGCACAAATTCATGTGGTACAGCAAAATATTCAATTACAAGAACAGCATATTATTTTAACAGCTCAAGGGAAATTTTTGGCAGATGGCATTGCTGCAGATCTTTTTGTGGAATAATCTTCAAATCTCACGGCACTGAAGTACCGTGCAATTTAAATAAGCATAACTATTATGACTGAGCTAAAAAAAATGTTCAGCTGGGAAAATCAGCTTGAAGCCTGTAGCTTGTGGCTTGCAGCTCATGACTTGCAGCTATTATTCATGACGCAACAGTTTCCTTAAAAGATGGATACCGATGACTGCACCAAGCAATATCAGTAGTACCATTGGGCTTAATAAGGTAAATGAAACTGGCATGGAATAAAGTTACCACTTTTATCAGACCAAAAAACCTTCTATTTTCTTAAATCCATCAGCGGCAGAATGATGCTCCCATAATATCTCATAAATGGCTGATGCTATGGGCATGATGGCTTTGACACTCTGGTTTGTACGGTAAATGCATTTGGCAGCATTGTAACCTTCTGCCACCATATTCAATTCTAACTGAGCTGCTTTTACAGAATATCCTTTACCGATCATATTTCCGAAAGTACGGTTACGACTATACAGAGAATAACAGGTTACCAGTAGGTCACCTAAATAAACAGATGCTGCATAATTATGTCCCTTCTCCGTTTCAACCCCTTCTTTTTCGTTCAACTTGCGTAAGAATGCAACCATTTCATTAGCACTATTAGCGATATAGACACTAAGAAAATTATCGCCATATTCCAATCCATGTGCAATACCTGCACCCAATGCATAAATATTTTTAAGTACAGCCGCATATTGAACACCTACCACATCATTATTGACAACGGTATTGATATATTCTGTTCCAAAATCAGTAGCGATCTGTTGTGTAGTTGTACTATCTTTTCCCGAGAAAGTGAGATAAGATAATTTTTCTGATGCCACTTCTTCAGCGTGACAAGGTCCTAATAAAGCAAAATAATTTTCTACCGGAAACTGAAAATGAGTAAACAGGTATTCGTGTAATAACCTGTTATCAGTAGGTAAGATACCTTTAATGGCAGAAATGATTTTTTTTCCTTGCAGATCTTCCGGTTGTAATTGTTCAAACACTTGTTCTGCAAAAGCAGAAGGCACTGCAATGACCAACGCATCTACGGCTTGCACTACATCCTTCAGATGATTACTGAGTACCAATTGAGAGGGATTGAAATACGCGGCACTGAGATAATGTGGATTGTGTTTTCGCTTCTCGATGTACTGAATGGTTTCTGCATTCCTTACCCACCAGTAAATATTGTTTCCATTATCTGTAAGGATTTTAGCCAACGCTGTTGCCCAACTCCCACTACCAATGATTCCATATCGCATGCATCAAAGAATTGTTTCGGTACGAAGATAGGAATTGTGGTTGGATGCGGATAGGTAATGGCAAATGGTTCATTGCAAACAAATGACGCTATTCCCTCCGGACTGAAGTCCGGAGCTATTTAAAGCCATTTCTATTCTTAATTGCTTGTAACCTACTACTTGTACCTTTCTTATTTCTTGTTTCTTATTTCTTGTTTCTCACTCTCTACTCTTTTTTCTTTTCTTCAAAAAGCTTATCCTTTGGTACAATTTTTACCAGATTGCCATCTTTTAAGATCTTGCTCACGGTATTATACGGCCCCGTTACTACTTGATCTCCATCATTGAGTCCGTCTATAATTTCAATATAGTTCAAGTCTTGGATAGCGGTTTTCACCTTTACCTTTTTTACTTTATTATCTTTCTGAACAATGAAGACCACTTCTTCTACTGCCTCATCATCAATCCCCGTTTTATCCTCTGAAGATAGTTGTTTGGAAGCACCATCTTTTTCATCACTGTTTTTCTCACGCGTGGTTACTGCATTGAGTGGAACTGCCAATACATTTTCTTTGGTGTTGGTTTGAATATCTGCGCTGGCGCTCATACCCGGACGAAAAGGGAAAGCCCTGCCCGGAATCATCATATCCTTATAACTATCCGGAATCAATCTGATATGTACTTTGTAATTCGTGACTTCAGTACTGGTTGCTGTGGTTGTTGCTTGTGTATTCGGATTGGCAATTTTATATACCAGCCCTTTGAATTTACGATTGGTATATGCATCTACTTCCACCAATGCTGTATCTCCTAGTTTTACTTTGGGTATATCATTTTCACCAACATCAACACGTATTTCAATGCTTCGCATATCTGCTACACGCATCATTTCTGTTCCTGCCATTTGCGCGGTTCCTACTACTCTTTCTCCCTTCTTTACTGCCAACAAACTAATCACACCATCCATCGGTGCTACCAGTGTGGTTCTGGATAGATCTTTATGAGCTCTTGCCAACTGTGCTTCAGCTCCCATGATAGATGCTTCTGTTCCTTTTAATCCTTCAATTGCCGCTTTATAATTGGCTTCTGCGGTGCGGTATGCTTGTTCAGCCTGATCGTATTCTTGACGTGAAGTTACTTTCTCGGTATACAATTTTCGCTGACGTTCAAAAGCTGCTTTGGCATTATCTAATATTGCCTTTAATCCCGGAATATTGGCATTGGAATTGGATAATTGTGCTTTTGCTTGCTCAACGCCGGCAGCAAACTGATCGCGCTGAGTAGAATAAATATCTGCATAGATACGAGCCAACACCTGTCCTTTGCGAACACTGTCGCCTTCATTTACATTCAATTCAATGATCTCTCCACTTACATCCGGACTCACTTTCACCTCAATCTCAGGGTATACTTTACCACTGGCATTTACTGTTTCGATGATGGTTCTGAGTGCTGCTTTTTCTGCAGACACATTCAATCCTTCATCTTTCCCAATAACACCTGTTTTTTTCAGTCCAATAAATGCACCCACAACAACTACTAACCCTACAATCGTCCACAATAGTTTCTTGTTCATAATAATTTTCTTTTAAATCCGCGATACTGATGCTTGGGTTACAGTTTTAGACCTTGACCTTTATAAAACTCCAATACTTTCATTCTAAATACATATTCATATTGATTACTCAACTGCTGCACTTTGGCACGCAATAGATTATTTTGATTGGTGATTAATTCCAATGAACCCAATAATCCTACCTCATAACGCTTTAAAGCAAAATCGTATGCCTTTTGTGCATTTTCTACCGCTTTCTTACCTGCATTGAATTTTTGTAATGACGCAGTGGCGTTATTATATGCTGTATAAATATCTTGTTTCAGTTTAAGATCAGCTTGGGTTTTCTGTAACTCTACATTTCTCAGATCCAACTTAGAACGTTGATAAGCATTTCTGCTCTGACCACTGTTAAAAATGGGAACAGATAAGTTGATACCCACGTTTTGTCCAAAGTTGTTACTGATTTGATTCGCCCATCCATTCCATAAACCTCCAAAACTTCTACTTTGCTGATTAAAACGATAGAGTGGCTCTTGAACATAATAATCAACATTGCTCACTGTTACTTTAGGTTCAGCACCGGTGATGGGACGGTATCCTAAGAATGTAAACCCCGTTGTACTTTTAAAAGAATTGGAAAAGTTGCTGGCCAGATTCCCACCGAAACTCAGTGTAGGATACATTTGTCCCTTTGCCGCTAGTACTGATTTCTGTGCTGCTTTGATTCTGAAATCATTGGCTTTTTGTAATGGCTGAGTGGTCATGGCCAATTGATATACCAACTCCGGTTGTAAATCGCCAAAGCTTTCAAGCGGAATACTTTCTACCGGAGGAGTATCGATTTCAAAAGCAATAGCCGGATCAAGGTTGAGTAATCCTTTCAGATTTAAAATATTCAGTTCATAATTGGTAACAGCTGTCACATAATTACTGCTATCATTCGCTAACTGTGCTTCTATTTCAGCCTGATTTAATTCCGGTAAAACACCTGCTTCCACTCTTTTCTTAGTAATATCCAACTGAGATTGTGATTGTGCGATCTGTACTTGAGTAATCTTTACTTGTTCTCTCGATGCCAATACTTGCAAATAGAAATTCGCCACATTAAGTGATACATCATTCGCAGCCCTCTCCACTTCAGCTAAGGCAGCTTTAGCATTAAAATCAGCTGCTTGTAAAGTATAACGCAGACTTCCATTATTATACAATTGAATACTGGCGTTCATGCCGAAATTCTGATACAGGAATTGACTGGTAGAGAACTGGTTGGTAGTTGGATCGATAGATCTACCAAAACGAACACCGGTTCCCGAGTTCATATTCAAGGAGGGGTACTGACTTAGTTTTGCCTGACGCGCTTGTAACGCACTGATACGCGCTTGAATATCTGCCTGTTTCACAGAAATATTATTCTGTGTAGCATAATCCACACATTTACGCAGATCCCATTTTTCATTGGTTGTCTGTGCCTGGACTTGTAAAAAAATAACACACCCAAGAAGGGTCAAAAGCTTCTTCATATATAACAAAAATAACGGTTTCCCTAGCAGATCGATAAATTTCTGATGGGCGGAGCTGAAAGACATTTATCCGTTAATAAAATGTTATGAAAGGACCTTTATTACATCAAACGCCTGTTGTAGATCGGCAATGATGTACTCCGGCTCCTCCAATCCCACATACAAACGGCAACTCCTATGTATGTCTAGCTCCGCATTAAAATCTGCCCGCTGCAGTCCCGCACATTTTGGAATGATCAGGGATTCATGTCCTCCCCAACTCACTGCCATGAGTATGTGTTTCAGACTGTTACAGAATTTCTCGATGGTTTCACAGGACTGGGTTTTGATAGTGAATGTCAATAATCCACATCCTCCACTCATCTGGCGTTGTGCCAGCTCGTATTGAGGGAAAGAAGGATGCAATGGAAAGATAACCTCTTCAACACGCGGATGAGATAAAAGGAACTCTATTACTATTTGGGTGGTGCGAGTAATCCGCTCCAATCTTGCAGGTAATGTGCGTAGCCCTCTAATCAATAGCCATGCATTAAAAGGTTGGATACCGGACCCTATATTATTGTATTCACTATTGAAGATACGTTCAATTTGTTGTTTGCTGCCACTTAAAACACCCGCAATTACATCACTATGCCCACTAATATATTTTGTAGCAGATTGTAATACCAGATCTATCCCCATTTCATAAGGTTTTTGATACAGGGGCGTACAAAAACTATTATCACAAATGGTTATCATATTTTTTGACCTGGCCAGTTGGGCTACCGCAGACAAATCCTGCAAGTCAAACATCCAGCTATTGGGTGATTCCAAATAGATAACAGTGGTATTGGACTGAATGGCATTTTCGAAATTGGTGATGGAACGTCCGTCGATATAGGTAACCGTTACACCAAAACGAGGAAGAATTTCATCGAACATTTTCCTAGCCCAGGTATATGGATCTTTCACACTAACGATATGATCACCTGCTTTCACATTTGCCAATACCGATGCAAAAATGGCAGCAGCGCCACTGTTGAAAACCAAACAATCTTCTGCACCATCCAATGCCGCTAGTTTTTTTCTTAAAATCTCTACCGTTGGATTTAATCCACGACTATATAACCATCCACCATATTCATTTTCAAATGCTTTTCGAAGGTCATCTACCGTTTTGAAAGCAAAATTGCTGGTTTGTACTATTGGGGGTGATACTGCACGAAAATATTCATCCCGATCTTCTCCCAATTCATTCAATATGTATGAAATATCCATGAGCTTATACTTGTTGTTCAGGCGTGTTGGTTCTGAATTTTGAAGTGAGGAAATAAATGAGCATGAAGCCGGCAAGTACCACCAGTCCTACCAATGCCGTATCCGGTGTTTGCATGGCGATACTGATACCTACAAATAAATAAGCACTCATAAAAATCAATGGCATTAAAGGATATAACTTCATCTTAAAAATGCCTGTGCCATCCAAATGTTTGGTTCTCTTACGAAGAATAAAAATGGTAGCACTGGAGGCAACCATACCAAAACAATCTAAGAAAATAGTGAAGTTGAGTATCTTATCAAAAGTTTGTGCAAAGAATAAAATTACAATACACATCGCTGCGAATACAGTCAAGGAAATCGTAAAAACCTGATTATTGGGATTCTGTTTTGAAAAGAATGCCGGCAAAGTTCTTTCCTGACTCATTGCGTACATCACCCTCGGATTACTCATCAACAATGCATTGACATAAGCCAATACTCCAAAGAATAAAAAGAAAGAAAAAATATCCGCCCCTCGGGTACCAAATGTTTTTTCCATGACCACATAGGCAATTTCTCTTTCTCCTTTCATTTGATCAAACCCCACAATGGTATAATAACTAAGATTCACCAAGAGATACAAACCGATAATAATAGCAATACCAATAAAGATGCCTCTCGGAATATTTTTTGCAGGTTGATTCACTTCATTTCCAAAATTGATGGTCTGTTGGTAACCTCCATAGGTAAAAGAAACAGCAATCAAACTAATACCCAAACTCTGTATCCAACTCATCGATGAACCAGTAGCTTCCGGAAGTACTGTAGTTGCAGCGACAGTAGCTGTGTGATCCTGCGGAAAGAAAAGCGCAAGAATCAATACCACAATCATTCCAATTTTGATCAGCATCAAAATATTTTGCGCTCGTGAACTCATACGTAGTCCCATTAGATTGATACCATAGAAAACAATAATAGCTACACAACTGATCAATGCTTTGTCAATATCTGTCCAATTATACCCCGGAAATAATTTTGTAATATATCCACTACCAATCAATGCTACCGCACTCAAACTTGCCGCATTACTGATGAGAATGATACAATTAATAGCAAAGGCAATACTGGGATGATATGCATAAGAAAACACTTTATAATATCCGCCCGTCACCGGATATCGACTCCCGATCTCAGCATAAGTCAGTGCTCCGCAAAGAGCTACAAATCCGCCTAGTATCCAAGCCGTAAAATACACTGAGGGTTCGATAGCATCTTTGGCACTGGTAGCCGCCGTTCTAAAAATTCCCATCCCAATCACCAGACCCACAACGATCATGGTAAAGCTGAACAAATTAAGTTTTTGATTTCCCTGCATAATGAATTGATATGGTGTTAAATGTAAGGAAAAGATGGGTTATAGTCTATGGTCGATAGTCCATAGTCCATGGCAGATGGGTCATGTAGAGTAGCTGATAGTTCATAGCAAATAGTAGAAAATATTTTGGAACGGGTAATAATCTTTGCAATCTCTTTACCATGAGCTATCATCTATTGTAATGAACTATTAGCCATATGCTATGGACTATCGACTATCGACCCCCTCAACTTTTCCCCCTCCCGTGTAAAACTTAATTTTCAGAAAACAAAGGAGCCCCTACTTTTGCTACCGTATTTGGTTCTCGCTATATGCGGGATTAAAAGGGAAGTCCGGTGTGAATCCGGCGCTATCCCCGTAGCTGTAAGTTCTTGGGTGGTTTGCTTATAGCTAATAGATCATAGCTAATAGACTATTTGCTATGATCCATTAGCCATTACCCTCTCACCGCTGTCGTTTCTACTAACCACTGTTCCTAATTAATGGGATGGGAAGGTTCAATGACAGAGAACAAGCCAGAAGACCTGCCAGACACAAACGTTCATTCACGGCTTTCGGGTGAAAAGCATGGAATGTAAATGCTGTCTGCAGCGGCTATTTATGTTTCTCCGTTTTTTAAAATTTCCTGAAAGCTCATTGTTCAACCTTATAACAAACAACAATGAGCAAAACAATTACGCTCCTTGCATGCCTGCTGTCTGGCACCCAGGTATTTGCACAAAAAGACACGGTTATCCTTGATGAAGTAGTGGTAACTGCCAACAAAATTGAACAGAAACAAAGTAGTACCGGTAAAGTGATCTCTGTGATCACCAAAGCCCAAATTGAAAAAAGCGGTGGTAAGAGCATTTCCCAATTACTCAATGAACAAGCCGGGATCACCATTAATGGTGCTTTCAATAATATCGGTAGCGTTCAAACCGTGTATATGCGCGGGGCTTCTCCTGGTCGTACATTGATCATGATGGATGGAATTCCATTGAATGACCCCTCTACCATCACTACAGATTTTGACCTGAATTTGTTTTCCATTAATGATGTTGAAAGAATTGAAGTGTGCAGAGGTGCTCAATCTACACTATATGGCAGCGATGCCATTGCGGGGGTAGTGAATATCATTACCGTAAAAAAAGATGCCCAAAAAGCATTCAATGTAAAAGCAACTTTGAGTCAGGGTAATCTTGGTACATCCCGCAATAATATTCAGTTGTATGGTAAGAAAAATAAATTCACTTACACTGCCCGTTATGCACGTTTATTTACCAATGGATTTTCATCTGCCTATGACAGTACAGGTATTCGTAATTACGATAAAGACAAATACGATGGTTCTGTTGCCAACGCCCAATTGATGTACCAGGCCAACGATCATCTCATGTTCAAAACATTTCTGATGCACAGTCAATACAAAGCAGGTATTGATGCAGGGGTATTCAATGATGACCGTGACTATAATATCAATAACACATCACTGATCACCGGTACCGGATTTCAATACAAGAAAGGCGCTTTCGCATTGACCGGAAACTATCAATACAGCGAACTCGGACGCAATTACAGAAACGATAGTGCGCATAAAACCAGTACTATTTTTGAAGACAACAGTTATAACGCTATTTCTCAGTTTGCTGAATTGTACAGTTTAGTGAAACTGGGTGCAGGTTTCACATTGCTCACAGGTATTGATTATCGCTATGGGTCGTACAACCAAGACTATTTCGCGATCAGCTCATTTGGTCCATTCAGAAGCAGGTTTCGTGATACCTCTATGTCACAAACCGCCTTGTATGGTTCATTGATCTATAGTAGCGCCGATAAGAAACTGAATATCGAATTTGGCGGACGTTATAACGATCATTCTCGTTATGGCAACAATGCTACTTATACTTTCAATCCTTCTTATAGTATCAATGATGCCGTTCGTGTATTTGGTAGTATTTCAAGTGGATTCAAAACACCTTCATTATACCAGTTGAGTTTGAATGCCAACTTGAAAGCAGAAAAATCTGTGAACTATGAAGCAGGCATCAGCTATCAAAGCAAACAACTGAGTACTCGACTTATCTATTTTAATAGAAAGATCAATAACGGTATTGACTACAACTATATCACGTTCAACTATTTCAATTATGTAAAACAGATTGTGAATGGTTTGGAATGGGAAATAAATGCGAAACTGGGCAAAAAAGCAGGTATTACTGCCAACTATACATTATTGCTGAGTGAAGAACTAACCCAAAACCGTTTGTCCACCAAAGACACAGTTACTTACGATTATCTCTTACGCAGACCCAAGCACCATTTCAATATCAGTGCCAATGTGGACTTGTGCAAGGGATTGAATGTAGCGGTTACCGGCAAATATGTAAGTCAACGTTTTGATATTGGCGGATTCAGAAGAGCAGATGTTTCATTACCATCTTATTTTATTCTTGGTGCTTCAGCTGATTACGTACTGAATAACAGCGTTCGCTTCTTTACTGATGCACAGAATATTACCGGCAAAAAATTCTTTGATGCACGCGGATTTAATGCCATCCCATTTTTGTTTAATGCCGGGGTGACGTTTAATTGGTAATAAGTCAAAAATCAAAATGCAAAAGTCAAAAAAGGCATAGTAACTAAGTAGCTAATTTGCACTACTATTTACCATGGACTATTAACCATTAGCTATTGTCACTTTTGACTTTTGCATTTTTAATTTTTCTTCCATGACACATAAACATGAGATAAAACATTGTCCGCGTTGCACTAAAACATTTGAGTGCAAAGTGGGCAATATTCCTGCCTGTCAGTGCAGTGGTCCTAAACTCAGTTATGAGGAACGTGTTTATATTGAGAGTAAATACACAGATTGTCTCTGTAAAAACTGTCTGGAAGCCTTGCAGTTTGAGTATAAGTTGGTGAGGAATCATGTGTTTAGATTTTGATGGTGATTAATGAGTAGTGAATATTCAGTAGTGAGTTAGGAGCAATCCATAGTTCTTCAAAAAATTACTCACTGCTCACTACTGACTACTCACTATTCCCTACCTTAGTCTAAACTTCCACCACCATGACCTTCCAACTCGACCATCTGCTGACCATTACTTTTACTTTGTTTGCAGTGATTGATATTGTGGGATCGATTCCATTGTTGATCTCTTTGAAGGAAAAGATGGGTGGAATACGTTCTACACAAGCCACTTTAATATCTGGCGCATTAATGATTCTTTTTCTGTTTGCAGGAGAAGCTTTTTTAAAGATTTTAGGATTAGACATTCGTTCTTTTGCAGTAGGTGGTTCTGTTGTGATTTTTTTATTGGGATTGGAAATGGTGTTAGGACATGAGATTTTTAAAGGAGATAAAGATGCCAAATCAGGATCGGTAGTGCCCATTGCTTTCCCCATTATTGCAGGTAGCGGTACACTTACAACCGTCATGTCTTTAAAAGCCAACTATGAGGAATTGTATATTCTCAGTGGTATTCTGATCAATTTGGTGGTGGTTTATATTGTGTTAAAGTCTTTGAAAGTTATAGAACGCGCACTCGGACAAGCCGGTTTATTGGCAGTTCGTAAATTTTTTGGTGTAATTCTGCTGGCCATTGCGGTGAAAATCTTTAGTAGCAATATTGCTGCTTTCGGAAAGTAATCCGAACTTCAAACTATCCGATACATCCGCAAACATATCGAACTCATTTTCTGGATCAGTGCATTGATCTTATTATTCTTTTTACCTGATACGGAAGGTCAGCAATCATTATGCCCCTCACAGCTATTAGGACTGGGTAAATGTCCGGGGTGCGGTATTGGACATGCCATTCATGATGCCTTGCATTTTCGTTTTCAGGCTTCCTTTTATCATCATCTATTCGGAATTGTGGGAGTAATCATTATATTTATAAGGATAAAGCAACTTATACAACCTTTACGCAAACAACATGAAACCCAACCTCTACAATCTGATCCCCGCTCTTGAAGGCGAAGAGCTGGTGTATTTACAAAACCTTACTTCAGATTTATCACCTGAAAGATTGCAAAACTTCATCGCCGTTTATAATGGTAAAAGAAGAAAAACCGATCAGATACTACTTGGCTGTATACTTGGCTTTGTACTGGTAGCAGGGGTACAAAGATTCATGGTCAGACAAAATGGAATGGGTTTGTTATACCTTTTCACTGCCGGACTCTGTTTCATTGGAACGATTGTAGATACTATTAATCACAAACAGCTTACGTTTGAATACAATAGCCAAATGGCAAGAGAAAGTTTGGCAATGGTGCATGCGATGTATTAGCTATGAGCCATCAATAATTTTTGCATGAAAAAGATGATAATTTGTTGGGTATTACTTGTATTCGTTGCTATTAACGGTAAATCCCAAACCAATTCCAAAGAACTCCGCCATGTAGTGCTATTCGGCTGGACATCAAAAGCAGATTCCGCTGCTATTGATAAAGTGGTTCGTGCATTTAAAGAATTATCCAATCAAATAAAAACCATTAAAAAATTCGAATGGGGAGAGAATAATAGTCCAGAGAAATTGAATAACGGTCTTACCCATTGTTTCCTGCTCACTTTTTCCAGTGAAAAAGATAGGGATGATTATTTGGTACATCCTGCCCATACAGCTTTCACCAAACTGCTACCGGGGTTACTTGAAAAAGTAACAGTACTGGATTATTGGGTAAAGTGATTTTTGATTGAATCGCATATGGAACGCGGATAGTCATGATTTTCATGATAATCCGCGTTCTATTTTAACCCTACTAAAGAATTAACATATCCTCGCAATAGCGGTTTTTAAAAACTGCTTACTTTTAAATGTAACATTAAAGTATCTGCCATGGAACTTAAGTTTCATCAAAAAATTTCATCTCATTCTTTAGCCATCATACTTGTTTCGATCGGGTTCCTTTTTACACTTATAAAAGACTTTAGCCAAACAGTTTTCACTGATTCAGCTTACTATTTTTCGGAATCTTTTTTATTCAGCAGTTTTTGGTGGTGGTTTATTCCATTTTGTATACTTCAAAATAAAATACTGAAAAAAGAGTCTTTATCTTTCAAGCATCAGATTTTGCTCTATTTTTTCTTTGTTGGGACTCACCTATTTACATGTGCTGTATGGATTGATTTGATCTCTAGTATTTTTTATGAACAAAGATTCCTCTTTTGGAAAGGCATGGGATTTAGTTTTGCAGAAAATGGGTATTCACTTTTATTGTTATATGGTCTCCCTTTCTTTTTCAAGTCCTCAAAATTCCAAGAAGCTATCATTCAGCCATCATCACCTCTTGATAAAGTTCACTCATATAGTCCTAACCTTCTTGTACATGAGGGTCATCAAACAATACTGGTAACCAAACAAGAGATACTGCATATTCAGTCAAGTCCACCTTACGTGTTGATACATACCCCATCCAGAAAATACTTGCATAAAACTACGCTCGGAAAGATACAGGAGGAATTACAGTCTGATCAGTTTATACGTATCCATAAATCTACGATTGTAAATATCCAACAGATCGCTTCTTTTCGCTCGCGGCAGAATGGCGATTATGATATTGTGTTAAAGGACCAAACATTATTACGTCTAAGTAGAAATTATGCGTCTGATTTTAAACGGGTGATGGGTTCGATCACTCAGGATACGACAATATAAACTCATCTTATAACATCACATTTGTTGGGCGAGTACATTGACAGGAATTTTGTAGCAAAAATTCATGATGTCCAACTATCTTTCTTCTCTCACAATCATCTGCTTATTAGCATTCACATCCTGTGAAGCACAACCTACCCATCAAAAAAAAGACACGGTTCCGGTAGGCGGTAGTTGCGAAACCTGCGAACTGATGTTTGAAGGAATACCTGATAAGGTTGAATCTTCAGATACCAGTGCAGGGTGGTATGAGAATGCCCAACAATTAATGATCACAGGACGGGTATTTCAGTCGGATGGGAAAACGCCTGCCCCCAATATCCTCATCTATTATTGGCATACGGATGCCAAAGGTTTGTATAGCAATAAAATCGGAAGCCATGGGAAAGCAGCACAACACGGTTATTTACGCGGCTGGGTAAAGTCTGACAGTAATGGGAATTACATGATTCATACATTGAGACCTGTACCTTATCCGAAAGAAGATATCCCGGCTCATATTCATCTTTTGATCAAAGAATCAACAATTGCTAACCCTTATTATGTTGATGATCTTGTTTTTGATGAAGACCCTTTATTGATCAAACATTTGAAGAAATATCCTGCAGAAGAAAGAGGTGGCAATGGTATACTTCGTGTACTGCTGAATGGAAAAGTACAGATAGCAGAACATGATATTATACTAGGACTTAATATTCCCAATCATCCTGCCACAAAAGACTTACCCAAGGAATCAGGACTATCTATTGGACAAGATCAACCTTCCTTTATACCTTATCATGCTTATGGACCCGATAAGGGCAGCAGGGCTTGTCCGGTTTGTAAATACGGACGTTATCACGGCATCATTTTTTATACCGGCAATAGACCCGATTGGCCCTCTATTAAACAGTGGCTACAATTTCTGGAAGTTAGTGCGGAGCAGTATAAGGATTCACTGAAAGCCTATTTTGTATATGGCGATGAAAGAAATTATAATGCTGCAGACAGACAGCAATTGCTAGAGTCTCTTGGGAAAGAATTGAAATTACAAAGAACAGCGCTTACTTATGTCCCATCCATGAATGATCAAGAAACAGAAATGTATTTAAACAAAATAGATCCTAATGTAGAGAATACGATCATCATTTATAAACACAGAAGAATCGTAGGAAAATTTGTAAACCTGTCACCAACCGAAGATCATTTCAACACAATTAAAACGGTGATCGAAACATCAAAAGGGAAGTATTTTAGATTGAAGGGATTACCTCATGAACAATAATTAATAGTCATAAAAGAAAGAGAATGTAAACTTTTTGAAACTTGTTTCTTCCTTCTTGTTTCTTACCCTTGTGGCCTCGCCATCCGCCGCGGCGGAGAACCTGGGTCTGGAGCTTCGGAAACTCTCAAATACAATTAAATTATTAATCCTTGTTACTTACCGTTGTGGCCTCGCCATCCGCCGCGGCGGAGAACCTGGGTCTGGAGCTTCGGAAACTCTCAAATACAATTAAATTATTAATCCTTGTTACTTACCGTTGTGGCCTCGCCAGGAATCGAACCTGGATCTGGAGCTTCGGAAACTCTTATACTATCCATTGTACTACGAGGCCATTATAATAAATTACTTCAAATAACTAAAAGAACTTTGACTAACCTGCAGCTTAAGCTTTGCCCCAACACTACTGTTCGGATTATACTATCTCCGCCCTGGCGGATACTACAAGGCCATTTTACATTGTGATATCGCAAAAATAACAGAAACTATATTAACTACCTGAACAACTGTTGCATCGCTGCTTTTAGGAATATACCAGTGGGTACACTATTCATGATATGCAGGTCATCCCATACACTGGTTTCATTATCTAAAAAACGAAGTACACGCTGAGGCGGATTCTTTTGAAAGATCGCTGCAAATATCTGATCGCCGTTGAGTTTTTTATGGTGTAATACACTCAATAATACACTATCGTACAAGCGAAATTTTTTCGCATTAATACTATTATCAGCTTTAGGAACACGATTGTTTTTTAAAGCATCCACCACACTTGCTGTTCTTTTTTGTATGAACTGAAATGCATATCCACTGCTTCCTTTGGCTTGTCCGCCTGCAATTCCAATATAAATGACTTTACCTTCAACTGAAGGGAAAACATGATTGGTCATAGGGATGATTCCAAATTCTTCTTGTTCAATGGTAAATGTATTGATCCCCAGATAGTCAGAAAGATATTGTATCAGCTCCTCCGAATACTTCTCCTGTGGTAATAATGTCTCTGTAAATAAAGTATACTCTACCAGTGCTTTATTAGTTGATACCGGTAATACATACATAAATGTTGTTCCTTCTTTCTGCGACACCCTGAAATCCATAAAAGTAGCTTTGGAAGGGTCAAAGACCGGCGTAGGTGTTTCAATGACCCAACCTTTAAAATGCTGCAGCAACATATATTGTCTGGCTGTGATTTTTGGTTCCCGGAAAAGAATGCTATTGAAAATATAGTCAGCGGTTATCTTTCCTGAAGGCAATGTCAATACGGCTTTATTATTTTCATTCCCAACTCCCAGCACTTCCTCATAATGAAAATGAACATTACTTTTATTGGCTGCCTTTTGTAACACATACTGATAAAAATCAATGCCCCTTATCATTTTATACCGATACGGATCGATAGCTAATGTGGCTGAATAATCATTTGAAAAGAAATCTAACTGTTTCCATTGATGATATACGATTGATTCGAAAAGCCCTTTTTCTTTTTCCCAAAAACACCAGGTTCTGTCGTTTTGCTGTTTTGGCGCTTTATCTACAACCAATATTTGTTTGTCATCAAAAAAAGGGTCTTGCATCATGCGCATAAGCAGGCTCATACCTGCAAGACCTAAACCGGAGATGATATAGTGATAGTGAGTTGTCAGTAGTGAATGGTCAATTGTGAATGGTGAAATTATTGCTTTTGCATCATTTCATCTTTTCGAACTTTATCCCAGTATTTTTTAGCAACGATGAGCATACCGAAACTTTCACCTTCATGTTTGTCTAGATGTTTGTGATGCATTTTATGTGCCCAACGTATGGCTTTAATGTATTTATTGTTACTTCTTGTAAACAATTTAATACGTTGGTGGATGATGATTTCGTGTACCAAAAAATAAGCAAACCCATACATGGCAATACCCGCACCAATACTCACCACCCAATACACTTGATTCATACTTCCTAACATGATACATAACCAACTGGGTATTGCAAAAATGATAAAGAAAGCATCGTTCTTCTCAAAAAATCCGGGACCTTTCTGGTGGTGATCTTCATGCAAATACCATAAAAATCCATGCATTACATACCGATGGGTAAGCCAGGTAATGCCTTCCATGATGCAAAAAGTTACCAGTGTAATCAATACGTATAACATATTACAAATGCCATCTGAGTGTTAAGAAAAACAGAAGCTGTATAATAAACAAATGTACCGCAAAATGGTTGGTCTTATCGAACCGCAAATACCGGAAAAGTAACAGTAGCGCTGCACTGATGAGAAACCAACAGAGATAATTAAAAAAGGGTATCAGCCCTCCTTCCCATTGCCAGAATCCTAATTTCACGGCTACCGGCTCCATTACCCAGTCAAAAAAAACGGTTAACAAAGCTCCATCAAGAACTAGTGAAATAGTGACCATACGCTTGGATAAGCGTCCGCCAGACTCTTCATATTTCAAACTCATCCAGTCAATGGCTTTCTGCATGATCACACCAGAACAATAAACAATCACAAACCAATTTACACCTATCAACCAAGGCACTCCGTTGAAATGTGGACCGAGTACTTGTCCGTAATGATAACAGCCGAATAACTTACCCGTATTTACCCCTATCATTTCAGAACCCATGCCTGTAAGAAATGCAGCCAATAAAAAAAGTAAAAAAGCCTTGTTGGGTTTGGGTTGATTCCAGACCAACAGTGCCGCCATCAAAATCAGGTTCAAGGGAGTGTTGGCAATGAACCAATCTTTATGATCGGTATACAACATACCGATCAGTCCACTCACATGAAACAGAATGGCCAAAAAAGCTGATATGGTTAGTTTATACTTGCTCAATGTCTTTTCCTTTTTCGTGCATCTTCTTGTACAATCGTACTCATGATCTTAGCACTCTTCAAACACAAAGGTATACCACCACCCGGATGAACGCTTCCACCCACAAAATACAGTCCTTCGATTTGTCTTGAAAAATTCGGATGACGCAAGAAAGCCGCCATTCTGGAATTCGAACTTGTTCCATACAATGAACCCTGATAAGAACCCGTTTTTGTTTCAATCAAGACAGGATCTAGTACATCTTCTGTTTCAATCAATGATTCAATATCGGTTTGTAACATCCGATTCAATTTATCAATCACTGCTTTTCGATATACGGTCTTCAATTGTGTCCAGTCTTGTCCAACATTAGCCGGAACATTCACCATGACGAACCAATTCTCTTTTCCCTCCGGTGCTTGTATGCCTGGTTCACACTTAGCAGTTATATTGATATACACTGTGGGATCTTGATATGCTTTCTTCAATCGGAATAAATGATCAAATTCTTCTCGATAATGATTACTGAAGAAAATATTGTGTAATCCCAATTGAGAAAACGATTTATGAATACCCCAATAAAAGATCAGTGCACTACTGCTTCTTTCCTGCTTTAAAATTTTCTTCGCTTTTTCCGGATCATTCAATAATCGTAAATACGTGAAGTATACATCCACATTACTCACAACAATATCAGACAATATATTTTCACCTGCCACTACTACGCCAATCGCTTTGCTATTGTGCCGAATAATTCTTTCAATCGGTTGCTTGAAATGAAAGATCACTCCTTTTTTGGTAGCCAATCGGTATAATGCTTTTGTGATGCTGATCATCCCTCCTTCCGGATAAAACGTTCCTTCATTATGTTCCAAATGTGGGATCAAACTCAACATTCCGGGTGCTTTATATGGGTTACTACCATTATAAGTAGCATACCGATTGAATAGCTGTACTACTTTTTCACTCTGAAAATTTTGTTGATTCACCTGGTGCATACTTTTCATCAAGTGTGATATTCGAACGGTTTTAATGGCTTTTCCAATATTCGCCTTGACCAAAGTCTTTCTTTTATGAAGCGAATGATTCAGAAAAACATTCGCAACCCCATCATATAGTTTAGCAGAACTATTCAGATAGTGTTTTACATGATGTGCAGGCTCTCCTGTTTTTTGTTGCAATTCAGCAGCGAAATCATCTGTATCGGCTGCTGCACGAATCATGGTGCCATCTTCATAGAAGTAATGACATGAATGATCCATTTTCCTATAATGAAAATAATCTCCGATGGGTTCTCCTGCTAGTTCAAACAACTCTTCAATATTGTCAGGTTGCGTAAATAAACTTGGCCCCGTATCAAAATGATATCCCTTTGTTTCAAAGTATCCCAACTTACCCCCGGGTTGATCAGATTGTTCATATACATGTACTGTATATCCCTGAACTGCCAATCTGATAGCTGCAGCCATTCCTGCAACACCTGCGCCAATTACAATTGCATGAGGAGATGTATCCATTATCAATTGTTTTGTTGTTTCAGATACCAATCACGCACTTTAGGAAATGCAATATGAAACCAAACAGTAAAGTCATCAGGATTTTTTTGTAACATTTCCTCAATGGATGCTAATGAATAATACGCATAGTTTTCAACTTCATCAGCATTGGGTTCAATAGCTCCCATATAGGTACCGACAAATACATGATCAAATTCATGTTCGGTTAAACCATTACTAAAAGGGGCTTTGTAAGTAAAGTCAAATGCTTTGGAGAGTGCTGTTTCAAAACCCATTTCTTCTTTTAGTCGACGTAAAGCGGCATCAGCAACTGCTTCACCCGGACGAGGATGGCTGCAACAAGTGTTGGTCCAGAGTCCACCACTATGGTATTTACTGATGGCTCTTTGTTGTAAAAGCAGTTCATGATGGTTATTGAAAATGAAAACACTGAAAGCTCGATGTAGCAAAGCTTTTTTATGTGCTTCCATTTTTTCCATAACGCCCAGTTCGATATCCTGCTCGTTAACCAGTATCACCTGTTCCATACATTAAAAATAAGTCTTCCTGCTTTGTGTGGCTATAGTAAATTCAACTGACTACGGATACCCGCTTTGGCCAGAATAAAAACCTTGCCGTAATCGGGTATTCTAATCCGCTCTTCCATGATATTTTGTGGGCGAACTTTTTTGATTTTTTTGAAGAGAGAGAGATAATATTTATAAGCTACATAAACCCCAAATCGCGCTTTCAAAGGCAGCAATAGAATACCCTCATAAGCATGATCAAAATCTTTTTGAATATCGGCTTCAATAGCAGCTTTATCTTCTGAAGTAAAATTTCTAAAATCGCAACCCGGAAAATATACCCTTTCCAATCCTTCGTAATCAGCTTTTAGGTCACGCAGGAAGTTAACTTTTTGGAATGCGGCGCCAAGGCTTCTGGCATAAGGCTTCAATTGCTCATACATTTTTTTATCCCCTTCACAGAATACAAACAAACACATCAACCCTACTACTTCTGCACTGCCATAAATATATTGTTCATAACCGGCACGATCGTATTTGCGCTGATCAAGATCCAGTTCCATGCTATACAAAAATGCATCGATCAATTCCCTGTCTATTCCAAACTGATTAACGGTGATCTGAAAACTGTGGAGTATCGGATTCATACTGATGCCTTTTTCAATGGCATCATACGTAGCAATTTTAAATTCTTGTAATAGTATCGGTTTATCAAAATCATGAAAAGTATCTACGATCTCATCCGCGAAGCGAACAAAACCATAAATATTAAAAATGGGTGTACGCAGGTCTTTATTCAACAACCTAATGGCCGAAGAAAAACTGGTACTGTATTTTTCCGTCGTGATCCTGCTGCACTCCTGACTTACTTCATGAAACAGATTGATCATGGGTTGTGTTTTTGCTTATGGCCAATAGCTCATGGCCTATTGAAATATTTTTATCCAAATGCTTTTATGACTTCTCCCGCCACTACTTCCCCACTGATCAAACTCGGCGGAACACCTGGTCCAGGAACCGTTAATTGTCCGGTATAGAACAGATTCTTCACTTTTTTACTCCTACATCTGGGTTTTAAAACAGCGGTTTGACGTAAAGTGTTCGCTAAACCATAGGCATTTCCACGAAAAGCATGGTACTCAGATACGAAATCGCTGTGTGCAAAGGATTTTTTGTAAATAATAGCCTCTCGTACCGACTGTCCGAGCTGTTTTTCCAATCGGTCAATCACCCTATTGAAATACATATCGCGTCTTTCTTCGCTGTCATCACTCAGTCCTGTAGCTACGGGTATCAACAGGAATAAATTTTCACATCCTTCCGGAGCTACAGTGGGGTCTGTAACCGATGTGGCACTCATATAAAACAAAGGATCCGAAGGCCATTCACGGGTGGTATAGATTTCTTTACCGTGCACTTCAAAAGAAGTATCAAAGAATAAGGTATGATGATGAATATTATTGAGTCGCTTATTCAAACCCACATAATACAATAAACAGCTCGGAGCCATTACACGTTTATCCCAATATTGATTGGAGTATGTCCGGAATGCTTCCGGTAGTAACCCGGTTTCAATATGATGATAATCTGCCCCACCAATCACCACATCGGCATTGTAATCACCTTTTTGGGTCACTAGTTCTTTCACAGCATGCTTATCAATAGAAATGGTAGTTACTTCTTCCCCAAAACGAAATTCTACACCCAATTCTACTGCCAGATCATACATAGCTTTTACAATCTGAAACATCCCGCCATCCGGATACCAAGTACCGCCTTTGATATCGGCATAATTCATCAAACTATATAGCGCAGGTGTATCTTCCGGCAAAGCACCTAAAAACAAAACCGGAAATTCCATCAACTCTTTCAGCTTCGGATTTGAAAAATGTTTGGCTACATGCGACTTGATAGAGTTGAATACATCTAAACGAAATATACCGGTGATCAATTCCCAATCTAAAAATTCAGCGAGCGATTGTCCTGGTTTGTATACCAATTTTTGAATCCCTACTTCATATTTATAAGCGGCTTCTTTCAAAAATTTATCCAGCTGAACAGCGCTACCCGGCTCAATTTCATCGAATAAACGTCGCAATGCTTCATAATCGGCGGGTATATCAACCGGACCATCAGCCCAGTAAACACGATAGGATGGATCCAATCTTTTTAAATGATAATAATCGGATACTTTCTTACCAAACTGATTGAAATAACGTTCAAATACATCCGGCATCCAGTACCAACTTGGGCCCATATCAAATGTAAATCCGGCTTCTGAGAATTGGCGGGCGCGGCCACCCGGCATGGTGTGCTTTTCTAAAACGGTAACCTTCCATCCTGCTTTGGCCATGAAAGAGGCAGCAGAAAGTCCGGCAAAGCCGCTTCCTATAATAATGACAGACTTGCTCACTCGACTAGTAAATTAGACAAAAAAGTTAATACCGCTGTAATTGGTTTTTGAGCAGTTTACGTGCAAAATGGATCCTGCTTTTGATGGTTCCCAATGGCTCTCCCAACATATCTGCTATTTCATGGTATTTGAATCCATCGAAATACAACAAAAAAGGATTGCGAAATATTTCTGGAAGATGATGAATTGCCTCCTGTACTTCTTTGAGATTAATTTTCGCCACTGCATCATTCGTTACAGCACCCTGGTTGAGATTTAACAAAAACTCATTGGGTGTGCTATCAAAAATGGTGGATTGTTTAGCCTTGCGACGGTAGTTATTGATGAAGATATTACGCATGATGGTGTACAACCATGCTTTAATGTTGGTTCCTACATTGTATTTGTCCTTGTTGGCAAGGGCTCTGTACATCGTTTCTTGTACCAAATCCTTGGCAGCCTCTGCATCACGGGTGAGTGTAATGGCAAAAGGCTTTAAGAACTCGGTATTGTTCAACAGCATCTGATTAAATTCCAATGTAGACATAAACAGTGTGTTTAATTATTTAGGACATAAAATTAAACATAAATATCCTACCCTTCCAAAATTTTGTTTAAATATTTCTTAAAAAAGATAAAACAAACCAAATCAACGGATTACAAATGTTTAAACATCAAAAAAAGGGCCGATTGCAGTTCCAATCGACCCAAATGCTATTAAAATACGATGAGAATTAGGAAAAAGTTGCTACATATTCCATCACTTCAGACAAAGATCTCTTAAAGCTAATATTTGACGGAACGCGTTTTTTGTAAGTCTGCGTCAACAAACCGGAAACAATGATTGGAATATCCGGCATGCGGTTATGTGCATTGATCAAGAACTTCTCGAAGTTGAAATTATGTGCTACGGAAGTTAAGTGTGAATATAGAAAATCAGGTTTTTTGAGGTTCACAACATATTCCACGTCTTTCAATGGAACATTGGAGCCTAAGTAATACACTTTTACACCCCTGCTCTTCAACAGAAAGTACATAAAAAGAAGCCCTAATTCATGGTGTTCTCCTTCCGGCAGAAACAATAAAGTAGTTTTATTGAGAGAAACATGACTGCTTACACCTTCAATACCAATAATCAGCTTTTGTCTGATAATATTGGTCACCAAATGTTCTTGCGCCGGATTAACATGATTGGTAAGCCAAAGAATTCCGATTCTTTCGAGAAAGGGGAAGATGATCTGAGTAATAGTTCTTTCAACTCCTTTTGCCATGATATAGTTATCCAGAACGGTTTCGAAATCCTCCATTCTCAGATCCACCATACAATGAATCAAATCATTGACAATACGCTCTTGTTGTGCTTGTGCCTGCGTCAATGAAAGAATTTTTTCTTTCATTTCTACTGGCGTCATGCGATCAATATGGGAGATCTTGTACCCATACTTGTTCAACAAGGCAATGTTCAATACTGTTTTTAATTCGCTATTGCTGTAATAACGAATATTGGTTTGCGTACGCTGTGGATTTAGAAATCCATAACGTTGCTCCCAGATCCTGATCGTGTGGGCTTTGATACCGGTCAGGTTCTCCAAATCTTTGATGGTAAAAGCGTCCATACCATAATAAACAGGCAGGAGGCTGTTTTGTTTAAAAAGAAAAGATTAAAACTTAATCAAAAAAATGTTGAATTTATTGATAATCAAATCGTTTAGAGACTCCACAAAGCATCTGTTAAAAGTTATTTTAGGTTCATGAGGTAGGCACCATAGCCACTTTTTGCATATAGCTCTGCCAGTTTCCGAAGCTGCTCCTTATCAATATAGCCCATTCGCCAAGCTACTTCTTCAATACAACCAATCTTTTGACTTTGTCGCTTTTCAATAACCCTGACGAACTCACTGGCATCGCTCAATGAATCAAAAGTACCTGTGTCTAACCAAGCTGTTCCTCTGTTCATAATACCCACTTTTAATTTCCCTTGTTGTAGGTATTCATTGTTTACAGTTGTAATCTCATATTCACCACGTGCAGATGGTTGAATTGATTTTGCGATACGCACTACCGAATTATCGTAGAAATAAAGTCCGGGTACAGCATAGTTCGATTTAGGCTTCACAGGCTTCTCTTCAATAGAGATCACTTTTTTATGTTCATCAAATTCAACCACACCGTAACGTTCCGGGTCATTCACCTCATAGGCGAACACTGCAGCACCTTCTACATCATTGAAAGATTGAACAAGTTGACTAAAACCTGCACCATAAAAAATATTATCGCCAAGGATCAATGCAACTTTATCATTCCCAATAAACGACTCCCCGATTACAAATGCTTGTGCCAGTCCATTGGGAGTGGGTTGTACAGCATATTGAAAATTGCATCCCAATTCTTTTCCATTACCCAATAGTCTTTTAAATTGATCACTATCCTCAGGCGTGGTGATGATCAATATTTCTTTGATACCCGCTAACATTAAAATAGACAGCGGATAATAGATCATGGGTTTATCATAGATCGGCATTAACTGCTTACTGATTCCCTTTGTGATCGGATACAGCCTTGTTCCTGAACCACCGGCTAGAATAATACCTTTCATACTTTAAAATTTTAAAGAGTTTGACACATCCTGAAAAGCAGGTAGAACCTGATCCTTTTCAGATAATATCAAATTCGTATCAGGCAGTTGCCAATTGATTGCCAAATCCTTATCGTTGAAAATAATGCCTCTTTCTGATGCTTTGTTATAATAGTTATCACACTTATAAAAAAAGACTGCTGTTTCACTCAATACAACAAACCCATGTGCAAAACCTCTTGGTACAAAAAGTTGCTGGTGATTGTCTTCTGTTAACTCAATCGTGAAGGTTTGTCCATAACTAGGAGAATTTTTCCTAATATCTACTACAACATCCAACACTTTTCCTTGTAAAACCCTTACCAGCTTGGCCTGTGCATGTTCCCCTTCCTGAAAATGGAGTCCGCGTAAAACCCCCTTTTGAGACTTAGACTGATTGTCTTGAACAAAATCAATATCCAAACCTGTTTCTGAAAAAAATGTTTTTCGATTAAAGCTCTCAAAGAAATATCCTCGCTGATCACCATGTACGGTATCATGAATGATATAACAATCTGCTAAAGGTGTTTTTTCGATTTTCATATTTATCGATTACCATACATTGATTCATAATAATGTTGATAGGCGCCGGAAGTAACATGTTGTAACCATTCTGTATTGCTCAAATACCAATCAATTGTTTCAGATAAACCTTCTTCAAATGTTACACTGGGCTCCCAACCAAATTGTTCTTTGATCTTACTTGCATCAATGGCATATCTTCTATCGTGTCCGGGTCTGTCTTTTACATAAGTGATCAATTGTTCACTTTCACTTTTTGTTCTTCCTAATTTTTCATCCATCAATCTACACAGCAATTTAACCAGATCAATATTTTTCCATTCATTAAAGCCACCAATATTATAGGTTTCGCCTGCTTTACCTTGATGGAATATGGTATCAATAGCTCTGGCATGATCTTTTACATAGAGCCAGTCACGAGTGTATAAACCATCGCCATAAACCGGCAATGGTTTCTTTTCAAGAATATTATGAATAAACAAAGGAATCAATTTCTCAGGAAAATGATTAGGTCCATAATTGTTAGAACAGTTCGAAACAATCGAAGGCAAATGATAGGTTTCGTGATAAGCCCGAACAAAATGATCAGAGGACGCCTTACTGGCTGAATAAGGTGAACGGGGATCGTAAGCTGTGGTTTCTGTAAAAAAGCCGGTTTCTCCTAAACTACCAAATACCTCATCAGTAGAAATATGATAAAACAAATGATCACTCATATTTTCCGCCCAGAACTTTTTAGCTGTATTCAATAAGTTAACAGTGCCAATGATATTCGTGTATACAAAATCCAATGGCGACAATATGGAACGATCTACATGGGATTCAGCCGCCAGATGAATTACATCAGTAATTTGATACGCTTGAAAAACCTGTTCCAGTGATTCTGCATCCAAAATATTGGCTTTTATAAAGCGATAATTAGCTTGCTGCTCTACATCTTTCAGATTCTCCAGATTACCGGCATAGGTCAGTGCATCCAGATTAATGATGGTATAGTCGGGATATTTATTAACAAATAATCGGATCACATGAGAACCAATAAATCCGGCACCTCCGGTAATCAATATCTTTTTGCTCATATATGTTGTACTGAATGGCTGCAAAATAAGCAAATGCGTGGATATGACTCAGATACCCACTATTCAGCTTAACAGAAATTTCGCTTACTACTGATTGGACTCTATTTGCTGAATAAATAGGTCTATTTATTATCTTTCACTTCCAAACAATTGCTATGAACCAACGATACTACTCTCTCGATGTTTTTCGTGGAGCTACTGTTGCCTTAATGATATTGGTAAATAATCCCGGAAGCTGGTCGCATATCTATGGCCCATTGGAACATGCCCCCTGGCATGGTTGTACTCCTACAGATCTGGTTTTCCCCTTTTTTCTGTTTGCTGTAGGTAATGCCATGGCATTTGTGATGCCTAGATTTGAGCAAGCCGGACCTGCTACATTTTGGAAAAAAATAATCAAAAGAACTGCATTGATATTTTTGATCGGTTTACTCCTGCATTGGAGTCCGTTTGTAAAATGGGAAGATGATCATCTGGTAGCCAAAAGTCTGAATAACCTTAGAATATTTGGTGTACTCCAAAGGATTGCACTTTGTTATTTCTTCGCTTCGATCATTGTTTTTTATGGTAAAACAAAGGGGTCATTTGTATTCAGTGGTATTTTACTCTTACTGTATTGGTTCATTACTGTTTGGTTGGGCACGCCGGGTGATCCATTTAGTTTAGAAGGATACTTTGGTACAGGCATTGATAAAGCTGTTTTAGGTGAAGCACATATGTACAAAGGTGAGGGTGTTCCTTTTGATCCGGAAGGTATTACCAGCACAATGCCATCTATTGTACAAGTGGTGTTTGGGTTTATGGTGGGACAATACATTCAGCAAAAGGGAAAGACTTATGAAATGCTCACCAATTTGATGATTGCGGCAGTGGTATTGATTGTGGCAGGATTATGCTGGGATCTTGTTTTCCCCATCAATAAAAAAATATGGACCAGTAGTTATGTACTGTACACTACAGGACTTGCCATGCTTACGATCAGTGTTTTGATTTATCTCATCGAATTCAAAGAGATCAAAGGAGCCTGGAGTAAATTCTTTGATGTATTTGGAAAAAATCCTTTGTTCATTTTTGTATTGAGCGGATTCTTACCCAGATTACTTGGATTGATTCGTTTTGCAGATGGAGAAGAAACCACCACCCCTCTATCTTGGTTCTGGAATCATATCTGTAAACCCATATCAGAAGATTTAAGAAATGGATCATTGTTATATGCTATAGTAATGATCGTATTCTACTGGCTGATTGTTTATTGGATGGATAAGAAGAAGTGGTATGTGAAGGTTTAACTTATGTTTCATAGCTTATAGTTCATAGCAGATAGCAAGAAGATTGGCTATACGCCATGAACTATAAGCTATTAGCTCAATCGAACAGCTGGGTTGCCGGTATATACACCTGGTTCGGTGATGTCTTTTGTAACTACTGCTCCGGCACCTATGACAACATGATCACAAATAGTAACGGGGAGAATAGTGGCATTGCTACCAATACTTACATGATTCCCTATAAATGTTTTCTGCCATTTTGATGGGTCTCCTCCGGCAGGTTTACCTTGTTGAAACTTATCATTTACAAACATCACACCATGACCTATAAAACAATCTTGACCAATGGTTACCAATGAACAAATAAAACTGTGTGATTGTACTTTTGTTCTGTCGCCAATCACTGCCTCTTTTTGAATTTCTACAAAAGGACCAATAAAACATTGATCTCCAATCTTGCAGCCATATAGATTACAAGGTTCTACAATGGTAACATCCTTACCAAATGTAACATCGCGAATAGTTGATGGTATAGATCGAAAAGACATAAATACTTAATTGTTAGATGCCGCATACATACGCTCAATCAAAGCAATTGTACGTACACTTTCTTTTGGATCAACATAATAGGGTTCTCCATATTGTAAGGTACGAAGCATTGAATGATATACCTGCGCCAATGACTTTTGTGGATCTGTTGATGCTGAGATAATGGGACTTTCTATTTCTTGGTATACTATTTCATTCAAATAAGTACCCCCAATTTTCACAGTTCCCTTTTCCGCAATTATGGTAACAGAACCCTCCATATTTTTTTGATAGGCATTGGTTGAAAACTGAATCGTACCAATGATATCTTTTTCAAATCGTAGCAATACAGCCCCTTCATCTTCCAGTAATTCTGTTTGAGGATGATTTGCGTTGTGCATCATGACAGACAGTTCTTTCACTTCACCAAAATACCAAAGTAACAAATCTATAAAATGACTAAACTGCGTAAATAACACTCCTCCGTCGAGCATTTTATTTCCATGCCATGGGTGTTCGTAGTAAGTAACATCTCTATGCCAAAAACAACTTACTTGAACACTGAATATTTTACCAAGCTTACCCGTTTGAATAGCCTGATAAACAGCTTGTACCGGATCATTGAACCTATTTTGCAGTACTGTAAATAAATATTGCTTTGATTGGATGGCTGTTTCAACTACCGCTAAAGCATCTTGTTCAGTTAAAGCAAGGGGCTTTTCTACCAACACGTGATAGCCTGACTGTAAACATAGTTTAGCTTGAGAGGCATGTAATCCATTAGGCGTACAGATGACAATAATATCAATGGCTAACCTTGCTGACAATAATGTTTCAAGGGAGGAGAAAAAAACCGTATCAGACCTATTGATCCATGACGTTTCCCGATCAGGATCCGAATCGCAAATGGCTACTAAAGTTCCTATAGTATCAATCTGGAGCAGATGTTTTTTGGCAATCTGTCCACACCCTACTATAGCGAACTTTATTTTTTCCATGTTATGAGAAAATTTGTTCTGCTTTACTAATACTTTCCGGCTTACCCACATCTACCAATACGGCACCTGTATGATCATACCCAAGAATAGTATGTTTCTCGCAGAGATCAAGATAAACATCTACCATTGAGAATTTTCCGTTACGCTCCATTAGTTTTAATAGTAACGGATCTATGATATGAATTCCGCTAAAAGCCATTTCTTTTAAATTTGGAATTGTTGTTGAGATACTAGCAGGTTTCTCTTCACCTGTTTGCACGTTACGCCAACCTCTTAAACATAGTGTTGTATCAAACAAAAAATAACGAGAAGTTTTTCTTTCACTAATTGCAAGTGTAGCAAGTGGCTTAGAAGATTGATGTGCATCTATCATTGCGCCCATATCCATAGATGTGAGTATATCTACATTCATTAAAACAAAAGGAGATACTCCTTCAAAATACCATCCGGCTTTTTTTAAGCCGCCACCTGTTTCTAAAACCTCATCAGTTTCATCAGAAATGGTAATCTTGCTTCCCCATCCGTTATTCTTTTGAACAGCATCCCTGATCTGATCCGCAAAATGATGCACATTCACCAATACTTCAGAGATACGAAATTGTTGCAGGTATTCAATATTTCGTTGCAATAAACTTTTACCATTCACCACCGCCAATGCTTTGGGGTGATGATCTGTCCAGGGTTTTAAACGTGTACCCAGTCCGGCTGCCAGTATCATTGCTTTCATAAGCTGCTTATTTAACCCAGTTCTCCCGATTGGTATGTTGTAACTGTACTTTCACTTTGTATTTATTCCTGAGGTGCCTGGCCGTTTGTTCAGCAGCATACACACTTCTATGTTGCCCACCGGTACAGCCGAAATTAATCATAAGGTGTTTGAAATCTCTTTTTAAATAATCTTCTACTGTAATATCAATCAGATCCCATACACTATTCAGGAATTCATTCATCTTAGTACGTTGTTCTAAAAAGTCCTGAACCGGTTTATCCAATCCACTTAACTTTTTATACTCATCAAATCTTCCAGGGTTGAGGATACCACGCATATCAAATACAAAGCCACCTCCATTATCACTTTCATCAGTAGGAATTCCTTTTTTATAACTGAAACTGCTGATCTGTATCACCAAGGGCGTTTGTTCATTGGCTTGTGGAGGTTCGAAACGTACAACCATTTCATCAGCTACCACTAATTTCAATACCCGATCAAATTCAGGCGTGATGATGCCGATACGCTTGTGTTCAATAAAAAATTTCAGATTGCGCAACGCCAAAGGAATGCTGGCTAAAAAGTGTGCTTTTCTTTCAAATAATCCGCGAAAACCATAAGCACCCATGACTTGTAATAAGCGGATCAATACATAGCCATTGTACTGACTTACAAATGTGATACGATCAACCGGCTCTTTTAATAGTTGATCAATCTGATCCATATAATAATCCAACAAACTATTCTTCCACTCCTCGCTTAGTTCTGCTTTCGCCTGCCAGAGTAAAGAAGCCACATCATATTGTAAAGCACCTTTCATTCCACCCTGAAAATCGATAAAACTCACTTCACCATCTTTTACAATGATATTTCTGCTCTGAAAATCTCGGAACATAAAATACTTGTATTGTGTATGGGTGAGGTAAGTGCTCAATGCTTCAAAATCATCCAACATAGCTTGTTTATCGTAGGGAAGCTGAAGTGTATCAAGGAAGTAATATTTGAAATACAATAGATCACTCAAAATGGCTTGCTTACCAAACTCTTTGGCAGTAATACACCAGTTATAATCCAGCCCTTGATCTCCCTTGATTTGAATTTGTGCCAGTGCAGATAAACTTTTCTGAAATAACTGATAGGGGATTTCCGTATGCCCATGTTTTTCCAGTTGATTCAATAAGGATTCTGTACCCAGATCTTCTTGTATATAAATAGTATTGTCTTCATTGACACCTAATATTTCAGGAACAGGCAAACCCGCTTTTTTGAAATGTCTACTAAACTGGATAAAGGTGTTGGTTTCCTTTTGATTACTATTATAGGTGGCAATATAACTTTCATCAGCTGTATAAATTCTAAAATACACCCTATCACTACCACTCTGAGGTAGTTTCTCGATACGCTCAGCTATTTGATTTTTTAAAGAAGAAAAAAGATTGTGGATACCTTGTATCACCGCTTCCATGTTGACATTGATTTGTGGCGAAAATAGTGAATAGTCCATGGTCTATGGTTGATAACCATTGGATTATTATTTTTTTCTCGAAAGATAATAGACAGGGAGTCCAACTAAGGTGATGAGTATCCCTAAAACAGAATGAATAACCTGTGTTTGTCCATGCTGATAATGACTGATATCATTCACCAAAGTAACGACCAGAAAAAAAGCAGTGAATATGACAAAGACCGCCGGTACAAAAGGATAGCCCCATACTTTATACACCCTTTTTTCTTCTTTCATTTTCTTTCTTAACAGAAAAACACCTAAAGCGCTCATGCCATAAAAAAACCAACTCACAAAAATGAGAATATCTGTAAGCATGTCAAATGAACCACTGATGATCAAACAAATAGTCCATGCCGCATTGAGCCAAAGTGCATTACCTGGTGTCTTGTACCGAGGTTGTACTTTACCGGCCCAAGCAAATAACTTGTTGTTATCAGCCATGGCAAATGTTACCCTTGATGTGGCGAGGATATTGGCATTCGTAGTTCCCAAAACAAAAAGCATTACCATAAGTGTAATCAGTACACCGCCTATACTTCCCCAAGCAATATTGGCTGCATCTGAAGCAATGAATGAAGAAGCTGCTATTTGTTGAACAGGCATCAGGTATACAAAAGCTAAGTTCACCAATACATAAACGATGATACAAAAGCTTAATCCCAAGAATAAACTTTGCGGAATATTTTTTTGCGGCTCTTTGATTTCACCGGCTACAAAAGATATATTGTTCCATCCATCATAAGCCCAGAAAGCTCCTGCCAACGCAGCCATATAAGCACTCAACATCATCCAATCGGTGGGCACATGTGTTGTGCCTTGTAAAATATTGGATACATCTCCTTTGCCTGAGAAAAAAATACCACCGATCAACAATAGAATGGCTGCAGCTTTCAAAGCAGTAAGAATACGTTGTACCCTTCCGCCATATTGAACACTGCGATAACTGATGGCAGTAAATATGACGATCACTAGAATGGTCAAAAATTTAACACCCAGGTTTTGCAGAGGAAAAAAAGTTCCGATATAAGGAATGACCAAGCTAAAAGATTGTTCAGTTGCAGTATTGAGTCGAGGCAATTCAATGAGGTATCCAGTATACTGTGAGAACACATAGGCAATCGAAGCATTACCAGCTGTGTTAAAAACAGCAAATGCAGCCCAGCCATAAATAAACGCAAATCCGTTACCATACATTTTTTGAAAGAAGACATATTGTCCACCCGTTTCGGGGAACATGGCTGCTACTTCCGCATTGGACAATGCTCCGAATAATGTAATGATACCTGCTACTACCCAAACACTCAACAATAAAATAGGTGATTGCAACTGAGCGACCATCAAAGAGGGCTTCATAAAAATACCCGACCCAATGACGCCACCCACCACGATGGCAATAGCAGTATTTCTATTCAGTTGACGGAGCAGGGTGGGCATGGTTAAAGATAAGAGAGATTTTTGGAGAGTTGATAGTTGTTAGTTGACAGTTGACAAGGGTTCATGACTAATGGGGATGTCGTATAGTTCAACTATGAACTAATAGTCTTCTATAATCTGTCAACTATCAACTGTCAACTCACATCAAAACAACCGCCCCTGCTCCCCAGGCCGCCTAAATCTTGTCGCATCGAGCTCCCATCGCTCCGCGTTGAGTTGATAGAGTTTATTGTACTTGATAAATTGTTGTCTTACCATATCTGCAATCGGACCTTCGCCACGCATTCTCACACCATAGCGACTATCATTCACTTGTCCACCATGACCATTTTGAATTAGGTGCCAGACTTTATCGGCCCTATCGGGAAAATTTTTATAGAGCCAATCATGAAAAATCAGTTTGATGGCTCCATTCAGGCGAATAAAAGTATAAGCACTGAATACAGCACCATGTTCACTGGCTGCTTTCATGATACGTTGCATTTCATGATCATTCAAACCGGGTATCATCGGACCTAACATTACTCCCATTCTTACACCTGCAGAACTTAATTCTTTGATCACTCGTAATCTTTGCTTAGCCGTTGTTGTTCTGGGTTCCATGGCCCGGCGCAAGTCTTCATCAAAAGAAGTGATACTCACCAATATGCTTACTAGATTTTTCTTCGCCATTTCCTGTAGCAGATCTTTATCGCGTAGAATACCTGCATTCTTGGTAATCATTCCCACCGGTTGATTGAATTCATTACATACTTCTAATAATTGTCGCGTTAACCTGAATTTTTTCTCTGCCGGCTGGTAGCAATCTGTATTACCACTCAAACTAATGGGTACAGGCTCCCAGTTTTTGTGCATCAAAAATTTACGCAGTAATTGTGGTGCATTTTTTTTGACGATGATCTTTCGCTCAAAATCCAATCCGGCACTATAACCCCAATATTCATGTGCATTTCGCGCATAACAATAAATACAACCATGCTCACAACCCTGATATGGATTCATACTGTACCACATACCTACATCCGGACTCTCCACTTTATTCACAATACTTTTTGCTTGGTCTTCCAGATACACAGTTTCTTCATTGGGTTCTGTCCAATCGTCAATCGCTTCTATATGTTCCCTAACCCTTTCGTTTTTTAAAAACCGATTACGCGGATTGAATTGTGCGCCACGCCCTTTTAGATAGGATGATTCCTCTTCCATAACTTTTCTTTCTTCGCTTATGATGCGATTGTTAATATCAAATTAATCAGCACTTACCAATCAAAAAGTGAACTTTGTTCAATGGTTTGTTTGTGCCCAAGCAGCTTGAATCGTTGTATGACTTCATACTTTTTTGCATCCATCTGTTTTCTCATCAGTAATACATGATTCGCCATGAATTTGCCTGTAAACTGAGTATTACTGTATTCCAACCATCCTTTCTCATATTGCCAAGGCAATAGTTTTCTGGCAATGGTCATATGCGGATCCATGATAAAATGCGGCTTGTGCTCTTTATCGGTTTTGATCATCGGTTGCAAGGGTCGCAATGACTTCACCAATTCAATGATGGTATTTTTTGTTTTTACCTGAATAAAAATGGTATGTGTTGGGAAACTGCCAAAGTCACTCAGCTCTACCATAAAAGGATCTGCAGCTGCAATGATGCGCTCTAACCTGGGTATCCACCTCGTTTCTGCCATCGTGTATTGCAAACAACTCAGTAAAGTGATATGAGGTTTGGAATAAACAGCAGTGGGACAGTCATAGCTTTCCGAAAAGTGTTTTTTCAATTGCAGTATCTGTTGCTGCAAAGCCTCATGGGGTTCCAGTACCAATAGGTATTCAGAAAAATGATGACCATTCAAAGAAGTAAACATAGCGGGTATAAGTTTCAAGCATCAAGAAACAAGGATCAAGAGATATATCTTTATTAAGCAGGTTGTAGATGAAATACGTTGATCTGTCTGCCTTTTTCCTGTTCGTGATTGTATCTGACGAGTAAGAGTTCTTTTACTTCGAAAGAAAGATCTGTCTTACGAGTAGCATATTCAGCTTCCAATTCTCCAAATACATGATCAGCTACTTTTCCCGTTAATGGCAAATAAGGATGCGTGTATCGTTTTACCGGCGGACAATCATAACTTCTTACATACTGATCTATCACTTGCAGAGCCGTCGCTAGTTCCTGAAAAGGTTCTTGCTCTTGTACACGCAGGTAAATTTGTTTGGACGATAAAGCACCAAACCCAGCCATACTCACCCGAAAGCTTTGTTGTAAGCTGATGATGCGATGCATCCATCGGATAAGGGTGGGCTCCATTTCTTCTCTGGCCATAAACTGTGCTACCATAATACCTGTGGGTTGAGGTAGCAAAGCGGTTTGATACCTTCTTACCAGATATTGTTGTTCGGCATGAATGCCTGCCCCTGTGACTGTATCGGGATATGCCATCAACTGATAACTATTCAATAAAGTGCCTGGAGCGGCTGTCCATCTTTCGCTGATTACAGTATGTATTTCCATAAACAAAATTTTACCGTGTCAATTATTTTAGCATAAATTTACTAAAATATTTAGCTAAACAAAATTTATTTATATGGATGGGGAACAGTGGTACGGAGCTGCCTACAAAGGCTCCAAACAATACAGTCAGTGGGAAGTTCCCACTGCCAACGCCACCGGTTTTGGTGCCGCTGCAGATGATTATATGGAAAGAGGCATTGACCTCAATGAACAACTCATCCGCAACAAACCGGCTACCTTTTTTTTCCGCATGAATAGCGAAGCCATGACAGGCACCGGTATTTATCCCGGTGATATCTTGATCGTAGACAGAAGTATCCGCAATGCCAATGGCCGTGTAATCGTAGCCATTCTCAATGGTGAATTGCTGGTTCGAAGATTTCAAGATGCCTTCAACAAAAAAAGATTACTCGCCGAAAACAAAAAGTTCGGAGATATTGAATTGGATCCGTATGGAAGTTTCGCGGTGTGGGGAGTGGTACTTTATAATATTCATACTATATAACCCCCTTTCCCCCTGCCCCCTGAAGGGGGGTATAAGTGAGCTAGTATGAAAAAGACGATGTATTATGATGCTGGGCCTATTGCATTTCAGCGGGCGAAGGAGCTACGTAAGCAACTTACGGATGCTGAAGTCATTTTATGGAATCGGTTGAAGCAAAATTTACTGGGTTGTAAATTCAGAAGACAACATCCCCTCGCAGGCTATATTGCTGACTTCTATTGTCACCAACATCGATTGGTAATTGAAGTAGATGGTTCTATTCATAATAGACCAGACAGAAAGGAATATGATCAAGAACGCGATGCAGAACTCCGAAGTTTACAACTTACTATATTAAGATTTACGAATCATGAGGTCTTACATAACACAGACCAAGTCATCAAAACCATTTTAAAATACATAAAATCCCCCCTTTAGGGGGCTAGGGGGCTATGAAGGCGATTGTTGATTGTAATAGTTTTTATTGTTCCTGTGAACGATTATTCAGACCTGAACTGAAGCATCGTCCGGTAGTGGTATTGAGTAATAACGATGGTTGTATCATTTCACGCAGCGATGAAGCCAAACAATTGGGAGTGGAAATGGCCGGACCGTATTTCAAAGCCAAACCATTGATTGAGCAATATGGTGTCGCCACTTTCTCCTCCAATTATAATCTGTATGGTGATCTGAGCTGGCGTGTAATGGAAACATTGCGCATGATGCTACCACCCGGTTGTGTAGAAGTATATTCAGTGGATGAAGCTTTTCTGAACCTTGATCATATTCCAGCAGAACAATTATCTGCCTTTGCATTACAACTAAGAGAAACCGTAGAAATGTGGACAGGCATTGCGGTATCCATCGGCGTAGCCCCTACCAAAGTATTGAGTAAGGTAGCCAACAGGCTTGCTAAGAAAAATAAAGTAATCACCAATTGCGTACTCGTTTTAGATACCCCACGCAAAATTGAACAGGCATTGAAAAAAACTCCGATAGAAGATGTATGGGGTGTGGGGCATCAGTATGCAGTAAAACTACAGCGCATGAATATTCTGAATGCGTATGATCTCAGCATCAGAGATATTCATTGGGCAGGCAAACAACTGGGTGGCGTTACAGGTGTTCGTTTGGTCAGAGAACTGAAAGGCTCGATCAGCAGAGAAATGGAAGATGAAAGAATCAGAAAAAAAATGATCGCCACTACCCGTATGTTTGGTTCACCGGTATCCGAACTCAAAGACATCAAAGAAGCAGTAGCTACTTATACTTCAAGAGCAGCTGAAAAATTACGCCGACAATATTCCGCTGCCAATACCATCAGCGTATTTGTGGTTCCCAAGCAACCTTCTGTTGAACCTTATTTCAAACACGGACCCACACTCAGTAAGTATACTACTTTACCAGTCGCCACTTCTTTTACACAAGAGCTTATCAAACCCGCGATGGCATTGGTAGAGGAACTCTATGAAGAAGGAACACTTTACAAAAAAGCCGGTGTGATCCTCAGCGGTATCGTACCCGATGATTCCGTACAAGGTAATTTGTTCAAAACACCCTCGCAAAACCACAACCGTCTACTCATGGATATGATGGACAATGTCAATTTCGCCATGCGAGACGACATCATCAAGTTCGCCTCCTCCGGCACTACTCGCAACTGGAAAATGCGACAAGAATTACGCAGTCCACGTTATACAACGAGATGGGAGGAGTTGTGCGAGGTGGGGTGAGGAGTCCATGGTCGATGGTCCATGGTCCATAGTTAAGCAGGTATTTTTCTTGCTATGGACTATCGACCATGGACTATGGACTAAAACAAAGACTGTTGCTGTTGCACAAACACTGGCTTTTTCAGTTCAAGTCCGCAGGCGGCATTGAGTTTGTCTACCATGTACACCGTAAGCTCGGGAGAAAATGCTTCATCGTGCATATGCATGAAAAAATAGATCTCTTCCATTCCCTGATTGATCCAGTATTTCATTCTTTCAATCCATGCATCCACACGTGTATAATCTGTCGGATGCAAACTATTACCTACATAACGAATAAAGGTTTTAGAAACCGTCAAATGCATGTGTGCACAATCTCTTCTACCGCTGGTATCAGTAATGACTGCGCCGATACTCATTTCTTTCAACCTAGTAAACAATTCTTCACTGATATCCGGTTTGGTAAACCAATCGGGATGACGTACTTCCATGAAGAATTGCATATCGGTGGGGAGAGACTTGAGAAAATCAAACAACTCTTCTTTTCGTTTCGGAGAAAAGCTATCGCTTACCTGAACGAATACTGGTCCGAGGTGCTCCTTAAATGCGATGATGCCACGTAAAAATTCAGTGGTGATAAAATCCTTGCCCTTCAGGTTACCACGATGGGTAACACCTTGATACATTTTTGGACAAAATTTAAAATCCTTTCCTACCGCCTTATCCACCCATTTTTCAATACCTGCAGCACCATATACCTTATAATGAGTAGCATTCAGCTCAATGCTATTATAGTGCTTTACATAATGCTCTAGAAAATCTTTCTCTTTGGTTTTAGGCGGATAGATTTTACCAATCCACTCCGTACGCCCCCATTTGGCACAACCCAAGTATACTTTGGGATGCTTTTGTGGCTTACCTTTCAATACCTGTTGATTGAATGCAGGCTCTGTGGGAAGGGTAAAATCAATCGTATTTAATTCCGATTCATGTACGCGGCCAAATTCCATACCAGTAAGTTTGTATACAAAGCTAACAGGTTTATATTTCCTTTATTCAGCATTTACCCTTCGAACATGAAAAAATACTTATTGCTTATCTGGCTATTGCCCATCATCGTAACAGCACAGCAAAGACCCAATATTATTTATATCATGAGTGATGATCATGATGCCAATGCGATTAGTGCTTATGGCTCTCAACTATTAGCTACACCGAATATTGACAGACTTGCAAAAGAAGGAATGCTGTTCAAGCAAGCATTTGTGGGAAATTCAATCTGCGGTCCGGCAAGAGCAACTCTGTTAACCGGACAGCACTCGCATAAAAATGGAATGAAAGATAATCGTACTCGTTTTGACGGTTCACAAATCACCATGCCTAAGTTGTTTCAACAATACGGTTATCAAACTGCTATCGTAGGTAAATGGCATTTACATACTTATCCAACCGGATTTGATTACTGGAAAATTTTACCCGGGCAGGGGCTGTATTACCAACCCAGATTGATATCAATGACAGGCGATACGAATACCTACGCCGGTTACGCTACAGAAGTAATCACCAAAGAAGCCATTGATTGGCTGGATAAAAAAAGAGATGATACAAAACCATTTTTACTATTGCTACATCACAAAGCACCCCATCGCTATTTTTTCCCTTCTCCTAAAAATATTGAAGCATTCAGAGATAAAATTTTTCCCGAACCTGCTACCCTATACGCAGACACTACAGGAAAAGGCACTGCATGGAAATTGCAGACCATGAGCATATTACATGACATGAAACTATCTAGCGACCTCAAAGTAGACCCTGTTTACTTAATAGATATTCCATGGCTGAAACCTGATTCAGCTGAGATCGCTTACTATAACAGCATTTTTAATAGAATACCTGTTACTGAAAGAGAACGAATAAAAAAGATCTATTCCATACGCGGAGAAATATTACAACAACAAAAACCCAAAGGCAATGACTTATTGAAACTCAAGTACCAGTGGTACATGCAAGACTATTTAGCCTCTGCAGCTTCAGTTGATGAAAGCGTTGGGGAGATATTGAATTATCTGGATAGTACCGGTCTTGCAAAAAATACAATGGTCGTATATACTTCAGATCAGGGTTTTTATTTGGGTCAAAATGGTTGGTTTGATAAACGATGGATGTATGATGTATCTATGCGTACTCCATTGATCATACGTTGGCTGGGTAAAATCAAAGCCGGTAGTAGCAATGAAACCATGGTTCAGAATATTGATTACGCGCCTACTTTTTTAGCTATGGCAGGCATTACCGTACCTACTTCCATGCATGGGCTTAGCTTACAGCCATTACTTATTCAGCAAAAAACCACCTGGAATAGAAAAAGTTTGTACTACCACTTTTATGAGTATGAGGCTGATCATACGGTATTACAACATTTGGGCGTAAGAACTGAACGTTACAAACTGATCTATTTTTATACAGTCAATGAGTGGCAATTATTTGATTTACTGAAAGATCCATCAGAACAACGTAACCTGATTCAGAACAAAGCCTATTCCGGGATCCTTGCTGATATGAAAAAAGAGTTGCTGCGTTTGCGTGATCAATATGATGACCATGAAATGGCAGGCGAACTAAAATAATGACAACGATAAAAAAATGATAGATCATTACAATATAGCATTTCTTGATTCGTCCATCTAAAGGTATGGATCAGGCATGGCAACTACCGGCTAACATGAGCGATTCCCGCGGCAAGCATATCACTGAAGTCATCAATACTTACAGCAAGCGATTGATGGGGTTTATCCGTAAACGGGTAAGCAGTGAAGCCGATGCAGAAGATATTCTGCAGGATGTCTTCTATCAGTTCATTGGGAATACTACCCCTATTGAACAACTAACCAGCTGGCTATTCACGGTTACCCGAAATAAGATTACCGATAAACAAAGAAAGAAAAAGCCGGAATTACTGGAAGACCTTTACGCTTCTGATTCCGATGAAGGTTTTGAATGGTCGGATCTTTTCTTTGATGATGAAAACAATCCTGAATCGGAATACATGCGTTCCTTGTTCTGGGATGCCTTGTATACTGCTTTGAATGAGTTACCTGCCCCGCAAAGAGATGCATTTGTATTGAATGAAATTGAAGGCATTCCTTTCAAAGAAATCGCAGAGCAAACAGGTGACACCATCAATACCCTGATCAGCCGTAAACGCTATGCAGTATTACACTTGCGTGAAAGGCTAGGGACTTTAAAAAATGAATTATTGAACCACTCCTAAATAGAATATGATGAACAAGAAATTTTGGATCAAAAAAGTAGTAGGGCTTACCGTACTTGCCATCGCAGGAATAGCTTTGCTTACCTGGGTGGTAATGTTGTTATGGAATGGTGTACTCGCAGAAGTGGTACCCGTTTCTACCGTTACCTACTGGCAGGCTTTGGGCTTATTGGTATTAAGCAAAATATTGTTCGGTGGCTTCCGTGGTAAAGGGGGCGATTATAAAAAACGCTGGAAAGAAAAAATGGAAGCCAAACTGGAAGGATTGAGTCCGGAAGAAAGAGAAAAAATAAAAGAGGAATGGCGTAACCGATGCAACATGTGGAAGCGGAATAGTGTCGAACCGGATGCCTAAATAGAATATACGACCATCACCTAACAACTGTAAGCATGCAAGTTCTTGTTTTTAAAACCAATCTGGAAGACCAGGGTCAGATTCTTCATGCGGGTCAATTATTGCATCCCATTCGGGGCATACATCGCTGGAATGTAGATATGCATGATATTGACAATATTTTAAGAATAGAAGCAGACCCTACTTTATCGCCCCGAATCATTGAAAATACGCTTCAAACCGGCGGTTGGCTATGTGAGGAATTGACCGATTGATCGCTTCATTTTAAACTATTCTTCGATTATTCGAAAAATAACGACGGTAAATTCTTCCAACCCCTTATTTTTGCGCAATTTGTCGCAAATGAGCCATCCTACCTTATCATCCAACGAATCAATCCCATCCGCTAAGAAAAAGATCATTGTTTTAGGCAGTGGTCCAAACCGCATCGGACAAGGTATTGAATTTGATTATTGTTGTGTACATGGTCTTTTGGCCATTAAAGAATGTGGTTATGAAGCCATTATGGTGAACTGTAACCCCGAGACAGTTTCTACCGATTTCGATATGGCAGATAAACTGTATTTCGAACCCGTTTTCTGGGAACATCTCTGGGAAATCATTGAACTGGAGCAGCCTTATGGTGTGATTGTTCAGTTGGGTGGACAAACAGCCCTCAAACTGGCGAAGCGTTTACACCAAAAAGGTATTCGCATCATTGGTACCTCTTTCGATAGCATGGATATTGCTGAAGACAGGGGTAGATTCAGTGATTTGCTGAAAGAACTCAATATCCCTTATCCGGAATACGGAACAGCCTACACTGCCGAAGAAGCTATTGAAGTGGCGAATAAGGTTGGGTATCCGGTATTGGTGCGTCCGAGTTATGTGTTGGGCGGACAAAGAATGCGTATTGTGATCAATGATGAGGAAGTGGAGAAAGCGGTGATCAGTTTGTTGAAACATATTCCGGGTAATACTATTTTGATCGATCATTTCTTGGATCGTTGTCAGGAAGCAGAAGTGGACGCCATTTTTGATGGTGAAAACTTTCACATCATGGGTGTGATGGAACATATTGAACCGGCAGGTATTCATAGTGGTGACAGTAATGCCGTACTTCCTGCTTTCAATCTTACACCACTGGTTGTAGAGACCATGGAATATTACAGTGAAAAGATTGCAAGAGCACTCAATATCAAAGGCCTTATCAATATTCAATTTGCAATCAAAGATGGTAAAGTATATGTGATTGAGGCCAATCCAAGGGCTTCACGTACCACTCCATTTATTGCGAAAGCATATCAAATCCCTTATCTGAATATTGCTACCAAGATAATGTTGGGTGCCAATAAACTGACAGATTTCACCATGGATAAAAAACTGGAAGGGTATGCAATCAAAGAACCTGTTTTCAGTTTTGAGAAATTCCCGGGCGTCAACAAAGAACTCGGACCTGAAATGAAGAGTACCGGTGAAGCGATTCGTTTTATCAAAGACTTAAGAGACCCTTACTTCAGAACTTTGTATAAAGAAAGAAGTATGAATCTTTCTAAATAACAGGTATAAATACGTAGTATTCTTACTTGAATTGACAGACCGCGTTCCACAACGCGGTCTTTTCATGTAGGTTTAATAATGCGTGTATTGTCTATCCCACTTTATAGGAAAATTCCCTTCATACGAATACTGCCTTGTTTTATTGCGGGTATTCTGATTCAATATTACTTCCCACATGCAGCCTTCTTGCCTGCTGTTGTCCTGCTGATATCCCTGCTGCTATTGATGATACACGCATTCATTTCAGTAAGATCAAAATTTCGTTTCAGAAAACTAACAGCAACATTATTATATACCTCTTTGTTTTGTATAGGGTCGCTGCTGACGCGAGAGAGAAATATTTCTTATCAAAAAAATTGGATCGGAAAATATGCAACAGAAGCAAAGTCAATTTTATTGCAATTTTCTTCGCAACCCATCGAAAGAGATAAAACATGGAAAATAGAAGCCAACATACTCGCTTTTCAGGATCAACAAGGATGGAAAAAAGCTTCCGGTAGAATTTTGTTGTATATAGATAAACGTACAAAAGGGTTACAGAAAGACCAGCAGATCATTACAGAAAAATCTTTACAGCCTATTACTCGAATGCAAAATCCGGGCAGTTTCGATTATGCTGCCTATTGCGCTCGACAAGGCATTTATCATAGCTTGTATTTGACAGCAAAGGATTTTTATGTTGCACAACAAACCAAAAAAGCTAAGAATATATTGACTCAGGCACAGGAATATGTTAAGGACATTTTTCAACAGTATATCCGAGGACAACAAGAAAAAGCCATTGCGGAAGCATTGACGATTGGCTACAAATATGATTTGGATGACGATCTTTTACAAGCATATAGTAATACAGGTGTAGTACATGTAATCGTAATCAGTGGTATGCATCTTGGATTGATCTATGGCATTCTATTATTCTTTACAAAACTGCTTCAACGCAACACCATCTCTAGATGGATCAGAACTTTATGTATACTATTACTGATATGGACTTTTACCTTGCTAACAGGTGCCGGGCCCTCGGTATTAAGAGCGGCTGTTATCTTTTCGCTGATGATGTTGGGAGAATCATTGCTTCGCAAGAACAACACTTATAATACGCTTGCGGCATCGGCTTTTTTATTATTATTAGTGAACCCTTTTTATTTATGGGATATCGGATTTCAGCTATCCTATCTAGCCGTACTGAGTATTATTTGGTTATCCGGACCACTGTATCGATCCGTGTATATTTCTTTTCGCCCGTTTCGTTATGTATGGCAGTTGATGGCTGTTACAATCAGTGCACAGGTATTAACAACACCTATCATCTTGTATCATTTTCATCAATTTCCCAATGTTTTTCTTATCACTAATTTACTCATTGTACCTCTATCAGGATTGGTACTATATGGTTGCATTGTTTTACTAGTCGTATCTCCTTCCCATGCTGTAGCCATGATTGCAGGTAATATTATTGAAAACATATTAAGGGTAATGAATCAAATGATTCTCTTTTTTGATCAATTGAATTTTACAGTCACCAATCATATTGAGCTTCATTTTATTCAGGTAGTACTTTACTATGTGATGGTGATAACGATTGGATGTAGAATTATCTATAAGAAACCCATATATACAATAATAGGAGGCGTCAGTGGTCTCGTAATAGTTGGTTTCCATAGTAATCGTCAAATCACCATCCGAAATACCGGACGTTTGGTTATTTACCAGTCCCGCGGACAAACCATGACTGATATTGGTAGCGGAGGTGCTTATTATTCATGGACTAGTGATCACCCGGATAAAAAAGCTGAAAAATTTCTCATGTCTTCCCGAACTCAACTTGGTTTGGTACAAAGAATGGGTATATTATCTACCAAAGAATATCCTGTTGTACGTATCAAGCAACACCGTTTGGTCTTTACAGACAAAGCCCCGATTCATGGGTCTTTTCCGGTTGATATTGTGGTTGTACAACAAGGTTCTTTTTTGAATATGAGCGATTTACATCGTGTTTTCAATGCCCGCCAGTACATATTTGACGGAAACAATGCCTTGTGGAAAATCCGGAAATGGAAAAAAGAGGCAGACAGCCTACATTTGCGCCACCATTCGGTACCTGAACAAGGTGCTTTTGTAATGGAATACTGACGATTGCGCCAACCATTCACTCATACCACCGGATTCCCGGTGATAAACCAAACTGTTCATCATGCAAAAAAAGATTCAATCTGCACTTATTTCCGTTTTTTATAAAGATGGTCTTGAGCCATTGGCTAAACGCTTACAATCAGAAGGTATCACGATCTATTCCACCGGTGGCACCCAACAATTTTTGGAAGGTTTAGGGATTCAGTGTGTTGCGGTGGAGAGTTTGACAACCTACCCTTCCATTTTAGGAGGTCGTGTAAAAACGCTACATCCTGTTGTATTTGGTGGAATATTGGGTCGCAGATATGAAGCACAGGATTTGGAGGAGATGAAGCAATACAAAATACCAGAGATCGATTTGGTGATCGTTGACCTCTATCCTTTTGAAGAAACCTTGAAGCATACAAGTGAAGAAAAAGCCATCATCGAAAAGATAGATATCGGTGGGCCATCCATGATACGTGCTGCTGCTAAGAATTTTAAAGATGTGGTAGTGATTGCTGCCAAAGATGATTATGCATCACTTGAAAAAATACTGGCTGAGCAAAAAGGCTCTACAACTATTGAACAACGAAAAGTATTTGCTGCGAAAGCATTTGAAGTAGTAATGCACTATGATATTGCCATCAGTAATTATTTTAATCCCGGACACCAACAATCATTGCGTTATGGTGAGAATCCACACCAGCAAGCCGTTTTTCATGGCGACTTAACTCAATTATTTGATCAGTTGAATGGTAAAGAACTCTCTTATAATAATCTGGTAGATGTTGATGCAGCGGTTCAGTTGATCAGAGAATTTACAGATACCACTTTTGCAATCATTAAGCATACCAATGTATGTGGCATCGCTGCTTGCAGTTCTGTAAAAGAAAGCTGGGATGCAGCACTCGCGGGTGATCCGGAAAGTGCATTTGGTGGAGTATTGGTTACCAATGGTACTGTTGATAAAGCCACTGCTGATGCCATCAATGAAATTTTCTTTGAGGTATTGATTGCGCCTTCTTTTGATGCAGATGCTTTAGAAGTATTGAAAAGCAAAAAGAACAGGATCTTATTACAATTGAAACCCGGCACTCCTGTATTGAAAGCTCCATCCAAATCCATTTTAAATGGTGTATTAGAACAAGGTGCTGATGAAGGTAATTTTGAGAAATGGGAAGAAGTAGGTGGCAGAACTAGCACTGCTGCAGAACAGGAAGATCTTCGTTTCGCCAATCTGGTATGCAAACACTTAAAGAGTAATGCCATTGCATTGGTAAAAAATAAACAACTGGTAGGAAAGGGATGCGGACAAACCAGTCGCATTGATGCACTCAGACATGCCATTGAAAAAGCACATCAATTTCAGTTTGATCTGAAAGGTGCGGTATTGGCATCGGATGCATTCTTTCCTTTCAATGATTGTGTACAGATTGCTCATCAAGAAGGTATTGAGGTTTTCATACAGCCGGGTGGTTCTGTAAGAGACAAAGACAGTATTGCCTATTGTATAGAACATCAGCTGGCAATGGTAATGACGGGTATGCGTCATTTCAGACATTGATCATGACAGTAAAACAAAAAGCATATATCGGTTTAGTAGCTACCAGTATTCTCTGGGGCACTAGTTGGGTGGCCAGTAAAATTGCTGTTCAACAAGGTGTACCCGGATTGGAAGTAGCTGCTATCCGTCAATTTTTGGGTGGTAGTTTGTTTGTTGCGTTCTTTTTAATCAGAGGAGAAAAACTACCCACCTTCAAACAATTACTATGGCTTACAGGAATGGGGATGCTTTTATTTGTAATCGCCAATGGATTTGCTACGGTTGCACTCTTATACATCCCCAGTGGATTTGCTGCTTTAATTGCAGCACTCTATCCCTTATCTGTTGTAGTGATTGAGAAGTTATTTTTTAAAAATACCAAAATCACTGCCATTACTTTTATAGGAATGTTATTAGGAATTACAGGTATCGGCTTTGTTTTTTATGATAATGCATTTCATAATTATACAGAAGGATATATCTGGGGATTGTTACTTTCTGTCATTGCCATGTTGAGTTGGAGTGTGGGAACTATCATCATTGCCAGAAATAAAGTAAAGATGAATGCCTATAATGCCACCGGTTGGCAAATGTTGATGGGTTCCTTTGTACTGATGATCATGACATTGGTTTCGGGTGAAAGCATCCCACTCACCAGCGTGCCTGCGAATACATGGCTGGCCATTACATATTTGGTACTTGCCAGCTCAATAGTGGCGTTTGTGGCTTTCATTTATACGATGAAACATCTTGAACCCGCCATTGCTTCCTTGTACGCTTATATGAATCCGCTGGTAGCCATCTTATTAGGAACCATGATCACGAATGAAAAATTAACGATCAATATCCTTATTGGTTCATTGATCACACTGATTGGCGTGTTTCTGGTGAATAGAAGTCTCAAAAAACAAAGAGAACAAGCTTTGGCTGATGTAGATGAGATGTAGTATCAGCAATGTTTACCAAGAAAATCTTCATACAGTTGTCGCCATATCATCCATTCAAATTGCTCTGCTAAAAAGTGATTATGTAGAATAAAGGAGAACGTACCCTCCACCTGCTTTACGCTTTCATAGAAGCTATTCATTCGCTCAAATGCCATTTCTGTATTCAATCTTTCATAGAAGATAGCCGTGCTATCCATATAACAGAATGGATGGATCAATAGGGAAGTTATTTTTTCATTTTCCAGATCATACCAATAAAAAGGACGAGCAACAGATGCCCTAAAACCATTGACAGACCCATATCCCAATGAATAATCATGTTGAATACCCAATGCGATCAATAACCGATAAGTATCAGGAAAATTCATCATTAAATAATGCTGTCTGGATCGATTGACTTTTTTATCGGTATGATACGCCAGTAACTGACATTCTCGTTTCATGGTATCCATACTACCGAAGCTTTGTGTTGATGGATGAATACCGACATTGTATCTTTCAGTATGTCTTTGTACCAATTGCTGCATTCCTTTTGTGTAAGGGTCTATGTTTTTATCCAGCGAAGTCCTTTTTTCTGCCAACAGAAAAAAGTAAACAGGATCTAGGTGATACTGTTCATGCAATTGATCTAACCATTCATACACATCATATGGATCTTTTTGCTTTACTGCCAATACTTTCATCCTATTGGTAACATGCTCAAATTTCCCTTGTAAGAAGTCTATAAAATAACCAAGAATATTTCTGAAAGGCGATTGCCATATGTAGCGATACGCTTCATCAATATCATAGCTGGGTTGTATGGTAAAAATACGAACCGGTAAATGCCAGGATGATCGTTGTTGTTTTAGGATGAGCTCCAGTTGTTGCATCCATAGATCAATCAATGGCTGATCGATGAACTGATGCTTGTATGCAGTGCTATTGGTATGTGCGTATCGACCATATCGGTCTTTCTCATGAGGTAAATACTCTTCGTAGCGAGATAACAGATAAAATGAAGCAGAGAAAATATCAAAAGGTATAGAACCGTTTGTTGCAAAAAAGATGGGTAATCCATTCCATCGTTGTACATCAATCTCTACTTCATGAATGGTATCCTCCATCAATAATCTTGAGGGCAGTACCCATAATTCATTCTCGAAAAGAGGTGTAGGAGAATAATTGATCTTTATATTTTCATCATGCTGATACTCTTCAATTGATGTGGTGATCCTGGCTGATCCTTCAAACAGATGTGCTACAATATATTGCAGGCGTGGACTGATATGTGGAGTATAAATGACCGGCACAATGATTCAGTGAGACCTGTTATTTTTTTTGTTTCTCCTTCCACAACTCATTAAAGGTTTTCTGACTGAAATCCAGTTCTGATCGATGCATCGACCATCCTTTGAATACCTTGTTCACTACCCAATTCTTCATTTTGCCATTCCCCATATTCATCATGATACGGTTCAAACTCGCCATCTTCCAAGCTTTCCAAGCAACACGTTCAGCGATGGTACTAGAACCTTGCACGACTGCTTCATGACGATTATCCAATAACAATTCATGCAGATTGATTCTTACCGGACATACTTCCGTGCAATTACCGCACAATGAAGAAGCATAACTCAGGTGTTTATAATCATCTACTCCGCGAAGGTGTGGTGTGATCACTTTACCGATGGGACCACTGTAAGTGGTTTCATAAGCATGTCCACCAATATTCTTATACACCGGACAAGCATTCAAGCAAGCGCCGCAACGAATACAGTACAAAGCTTCACGGCTCGTTGGATTGGCGAGCAGATTGGTTCTGCCATTATCCAACAATATCACGATCATTTCTTCCGGGCCATCGGTTTCATCAGCTTGTTTCGGACCAGAGATGACAGTGTTGTATACCGTTACCTTTTGTCCTGTACCGAAAGTTGAAAGCAAAGGCCAGAAAAGTGACAGATCCTTGATAGATGGAATCACTTTCTCAATACCCACGATCACGATATGTGTTTTGGGCCAAGCGCAACTAAGTCTTGCATTTCCTTCATTCTCCGTAAGCGCAATGCCTCCAATATCAGCAATAATAAAATTAGCACCTGTAACGCCTACTTCTGCTTCTACATATTTTTCACGGAGTTTTTGTCGCGCAACCAATGTCAGTTGCTCGGGAGTAAGATCTGGTCTTGTACCCAGTTTATTGGCAAAAAGTTTGGCTACATCTTCTTTGCTTTTATGCATGGCAGGTGTAACAATATGGTAAGGCGGTTCCCCATCCAATTGTTGTATGTATTCACCTAAATCCGTCTCCACACTTTCAATCCCATTTTTTTCAAGATAGTCATTCAAGTGTATTTCTTCCGTGACCATGCTTTTGCTCTTCACCAGTGTTTTGCAATGCTTCTCTTTACAGATCTTACCGATCTCTGCCAATGCTTGCTCTGTATCTTCTGCCCATACTACACGTGCACCTCTGGCTGTAATCTTTTTTTCAAATTCTAACAGGTATTGATCCAAATGTTCAATGGCTTCCCATTTGGTATTTTTTGCTCGTTCTCTTGCATCCATTACATTGGTGAACTGTTGCTTGCCAATAGGAACTACGGCATTGTATTTACCAATATTAAAATTGATCTTTCTTCTGTGTTCCAGATCAGCAGCTTTAATGGTACTTTTTGCAATAAAAGAGGCGGCAGTATCTGTCATAAATTGATGTTATGCTTTTTTCATGTGTTCAGCAGTGGCTGACAACGCTTCATAAAATTCTTCCCCGTATTTTCTGATCAAAGAATCTTTCAGAAAAACATATACAGGTACTTTTAGTTTCTTACCTAATGAACAAGCTGCTTTACAAAGATCTGCACGAGGTTCATAGTTCACATATTCAATATCGGGATCTCTTTTGCTCTTTTTGGTTTTAATCGGAAAAAGATGGCAACTCAAGGGTTTTTTCCAATCCAGTTTGCCATCATTGTACGCTTGTTCAATCCCACACTTTATAATTCCTTTTTCGTCACGATAACCATAGGCACAGATACCGCTATTGATGGTAGGTGTTACCCATCCAAATTCTTGATCATATAAATATTTACCCTGACGCTCTACCTCTTTTATACCTTCCGGTGTCATATAAGGCTTGATGACATCATAGTATTCTTTCAATTTTTCAAGTTCCCATTTTTCCATGGGCGCTCCGGCATCTCCATCTTCACAACAACCGCCTTTACACTTGGTAAGATCACATACAAATTGCTCTTCCAGTACTTCGTCACTGATCAATTTATTATCAATAGCTATCATGAAAACAGTTATTAAAATATGGGAACGAAGATAACCAGATTTAGTGGCGTATACATCTTTTGTATAAGCTAAGATTTAACAGGGTAACCGGTAACATTCGTATGTTTTCAGCGTATACATAGTATACTGGTTACTGAAGGGTAGTTCAGTGTTTGCCTGAGAGCCGCCCATTCCTGGGCGGCTGTATTATTTTTTCCAGCGAAAACTGTTGATCAGATGCCGTACATCCTGAAGAATAAATGCATTCACAATGCCCAAAGAATCTGCATTGGGAGTAGCATCAAAATACATCGCCCCACGTAAAAAATGGCGTGTAGAGTCTGTCAGATAAAATTGATTAGCAGTAGCCACATCCCCTCCCACAGAAAAGAACATTCCATGGACGCCATTCGGCGTTATCATTAATGAATCATCAATCGAATATGCTTTTGCAGAATGTTTACCTGTAAGCACAAATGCATGTTTCACCAAAGTATCAAATCTGTTAGGACCTATTTCTTTATAACTGATATACACTCGACCATTGAACTGAGGAAACTCTATATTGATCCACCACGGATTCTCCGTTGCATCTCCAAAAAAAGTACTGTCTTTTACTACATTAGCATATACCGGATATTCGAACGCATAAGGATACCCTGTTGTATCAAATTTTTTGTACGCTTTTTCAGGAAAATCGATCTTGAAATAGCCGTTGGGTTTGGGGGTGAATGAACTATTGCAAGCAGTGAATATGAGAATAGTTAATAGTCCATAGACCCTGGTCAATGGATGGATATGATTCAACAGATTCCTATTTTTTCTTCGCATAAGTAAAATCCAACACGTTTAAAGCCCTCCAATAATGTTTCTCGCTCCTACCATGGACTATGGACCATGGTCTATGAACCATAAGCCATGAACTATAAGCTAATGCCCTCTCTCTTAATCATTAACTTAATCTTCTGAATACGATTCTTTTCGAGCTCCAGCACTGTAAATTCGAAATCACCACTGTGTAAAATAGCACCTGTCTTGGGTATATCACCTGCAATCTCAAGTACCAATCCGGCCAGTGAATCACTTTCACCTTTTATTTCATCAAAAGTTTCAGCGGGTATGTCCATAATCTTGCATGCATCATGAATCATGGTACGACCTTCAAAGACATAGTTGTTGTCATCAATTTTTTTGAATACAGTGTCTTCTTCATCAAACTCATCTTTGATCTCACCAATTACTTCTTCCAAGATATCTTCCAAGGTTACGATACCACTGGTACCGCCGAATTCATCTACTACTACCGCAAAATGAATTCTTTTTTGTTGAAACTCCTGTAATAAGTCTTCAATAGGCTTTTGCTCATGCACAAAAAATGGCGGACGCATTAACGGATGCCAGTTATAATCATTGTGTTCATGAAGATATGGTAGTAGATCTTTGGTGTGGATCATTCCAAGTACTTCATCAAGGTCTTCTTTGTAAACAGGTAGACGACTATAATTCAGTTCTTTTACCAGTGTAATTAATTCACCAAATGAAGTTCCATATTCCACACCATGAACATCCATACGGGTCTTCATGATTTGTTTCACGGAGATATTACTGAACTTAACAATACCCTTTAGGATATTCTTCTCATTTTCAGAAGCCGTTTCATTGGTAGTAAGATCAATGGCATGATCCAGTTCTTCCAAGCTATACGCACTTCCTGTTTTGCTGGCTAGTTTTTTTTCAATGATATCCGAATATTTCACCAACCATTTACTCATACCGGCAAATGTATATGCCACAGCCTGTACCACCGCTCCAAAGTCTTTGGCAAAACGAATATTGTTTTGTGTAGCCAGCACTTTCGGCATCACTTCGCCAAAGAGCACCAATAAAAAAGAGACAGCCAATACTTTAATGAGAAACTCTACCCATACTGCATTGAACTGTTCAAAGTTGAACATATTATCAATAAGCAGGTTTGAAATAATGATAATGGATATATTGATGAAACTATTAGCAATCAATAAAGAAGCCAATAAGGTTTTGGGCTGCTCTAATAGATCTACAATTCTTTTGTAAGAGGGTATCTGCTTAGACTTCAGGTTGTTGATGTCTTTGTAAGTGAGTGAAAAGAAAGCCACTTCAGATCCTGACAAAACGAAAGAAAGAAAAAGCAACACAACCAGTATCATCACAAGTACAGTGGTACCTTGTGGATGAATGGCCGATAAGAGTTGGGTATACAATACCGAGTGATAATCCAAAACAGGTGTTTTTAGTTAACAATGAATGACAGGTGCATTCTTTTCATCACAAAAATACATTGCGCAGGGTTATCAGAAAGGCAATGATTCTCCGGGATCAGACAATGGTGGCATATCATCGCCTGTATAACCATCAATACCTTCTCCGGAAACATGTCCACCGGAACCGTCACCACGTTTATCCAGCATGATCAGGTTATCACCTACTACTTCCGTAGCAAATTTCTTATTACCTTCTTTGTCTTCCCAACTACGGGTACGCAAACGACCTTCCACATAAATCAAACTCCCCTTGTGCAAATACTTTTGTGCCAGTTCTGCCAGCCCTCGCCACAAAACAACAGTGTGCCATTCTGTTTGGGATATTAATTTCCCCGAGCGGTCTTTGTAGGTTTCTGTGGTAGCTAGGGGGAATTTCGCAACGGCAATATTGCCTTCTAAATGTTGTACATCGGGGTCTTTTCCCAGATTTCCAATGAGCATCACTCTGTTAACACCTCTCATACGATTGATTTTTTGTTCGTCGCAGATTAATCACTCTTAAAAATAACTTTTTTTAAGCAACAAAAGAACAGCTCACAAAAAATTAGGATTTTAACTGAGGCAGGTAGGATGTAATCAATTTGGGGAAAGCCAGTTCTTGGATTTGGGCTACCGTCTTCCAGTCACCACCCTTTAAAGAAGCAGGTTTTTGCTTCAATTGCAGATGTATAAACTGTCCTTTGATTTGTTGATGGGTTAACTGCTGTACCAATGGCTCAGCTATCTTTCCTATTACCGGTTCATGAATATTCAACTGATCCCTTAACCAATTTTGAATCAAAGAATGATCCCAGCGTACCTGTTTTTCGGTTTCTACCAGGTAAAACTCAAATAACTGTTGCCAGATATCTTTTGCAGTTCTTTGTTGTACCCAAATTTTTTGCCGGTATTCCAAGATAAAATAGTTGAAGTACCTCGTTCTTCTTTGTAATGTTTTCTCTTTAACCGGAAGTTGATTTACCTTACCTGTAGACAATGCCGCGCAACCATTTTGGAGTGGACAGGCAGCGCATAATGGGGACATTGGCTTACAAACAGTGGCGCCAAAGTCCATGATAGCTTGATTGTACAAAGCCGGTTCTTTCTTGTCTAGCATTTGGTAAGCCAGATCATGAAATATTTTTTTCCCTTCTGTGCTATCGGTAGGGGTATCAACTCCCATGTAACGGGCTAAAACACGAAACACATTACCGTCTACTACTGCATAGGGTAAATTATAAGCAAAAGATGCAATAGCAGCAGCTGTATAAGGACCCACCCCTTTCAGCGCTAGCAATGCTTCATAAGTATCTGGAAAAAGTCCATTGCGTTGGTGTACAATTTCTCTGGCTGTGTATAGTAGGTTACGGCATCTATTATAATAACCCAAGCCTTCCCATAATTTGAATACTTGTTGGTCGGGGGCTTTTGCAAGATCTTGAATGGTAGGATATTGTTCAATAAATCGATGATAATATCCCATTCCCTGCTCAACACGGGTTTGTTGTAAAATGATCTCGCTCAACCAGATCCTATAAGGTTTTTTTTCTCCTTTCCATGGCATTTCCCGGTCATTTTGATGGCGGTGCCAGTCCATTAATATCTGAGTAAACGACTTTTTCATCCTAAGAGACAAAGATGCTCAAAACAACGCATGATTGGTAATAAAGTTGATAGACTGTAGAAATATTTTTAATATGAACAAATCTTAACCAATTGCATGCTCTTTGAATCATTTATCTATCAATCAGTAACGCACATAAAATTTACACTATCTTTCTTGCAAATACCATTTTTTTTGTCGTACTTTAAATCTGATTCATAAAATAACATTATACAAATGAGAAAGTCAGATCTCATCAACCAGATTTCCGATAAAACGGGTATACCGAAAGTGGATGTACTGGTGACGCTAGAAACCATGTTCAAAGAGGTAAAAGAAAGCCTTTCCAACGGACAAAATATTTATATCCGTGGCTTTGGCAGCTTTATTACCAAGAAGCGTGCAGCCAAAATTGGTCGTAACATCAAGAAAAACGTAGCAGTAGAAATACCTGAACATTATATTCCTGCCTTTAAGCCGGCAAAAGAATTTGTAAGTGAAGTGAAAAGCAAACGGAAGTCGGACTAACTTCGCCGAAATTTCCGATCAGTGAAGAAACAGCAACTTCTGTTAGCGGGTGGAGGCTTGGTTATATTTATTCTGTTGTACTTTTTTAGTCCAACCGTCTCCCCCAGTAAACATGTCCATAAAGAAGGCGAAGCGCCACATAGTACTGTAAATCAATCGATTAAGTTTGAAGACCTCTTAGTAAAAGCCAAGGAGCGCATTACTCCGGAGCAGGTTGCTCGCTTAGGTGCCCTTGAAAATTCCGTTGTAAGAGGGGATATTAATGAACAAAAGATCCATGTTTATCATCAGCTAGCACGCTTCTGGGCTGATTCCGCCCGCATTTTTGAACCCTATGCCTGGTATACCGGCGAAGCTGCTAAGTTGGAAAATTCTGAAAAAAGCCTCACCTTTGCCGCCCATCTGTTTTTAGATAACCTAATGACAGAGGGTGAGCCTGCCATGCAAAATTGGCTGGCCTCACAAGCAAAAGTTCTTTTTGATCAGGCATTAAGCATTAATCCGGCAAATGATTCGAGTAAAATCGGATTGGGCGCTTGCTATCTTTTCGGAAACATTTCAGATAACCCAATGCAGGGTATTCTAAAGATCAGAGAAGTAGTAGAGAAGAATCCGGGAAATGTATTCGGACAAATGATGCTCGGATTGGGTAGTAAGAAAAGTGGTCAATATGATAAAGCCATTGAACGCTTTTTGAATGTATTGAAAGTTGATCCGGAAAATCTGGATGCCATTTTCAATCTGGCTGAATCTTATGATATCCATAATGAGAAAGCCAATGCGATCAAATGGTATGAGGAAGCAAAGAAAAGAGTGGCGATACCGGAAGCTAAGCAAGCACTGGAAAAAAGAATCGCTGAACTGAAACGATAAATTTATTTTTTAACTGTATAAAATTACTTTGGTATGCCTTGTGGTAAGAAGAGAAAGCGTCATAAGATCGCTACACACAAACGTAAAAAGCGTCTGAGAAAGAATCGTCATAAGAAGAAGAATAAGTAATTCTTCGGATTACCGATCATGATACTAAACGGGTTTAATCTTGCTACGGCCTGATTAAACCCGTTTAACACTTATCTGGAAGCAGCCTTACCTTCCTCCTTTTCGCAACTTTACCTTTTCCTTCCTAGGCTGCCTTAACGGATGTTGTGGATGTTGATCTACCGAATACCGGTATGTGATTTTGTATTTAAAAGTTGCACTTTGTGAACAAAGAATTAATTATTAATGCTGCTCCAACAGGTGTAGAAATAGCATTGTTGGAAGATAAAAAATTGGTGGAGCTGCACAACGAAAAAACGGACGCCAACTTCGCAGTGGGTGACCTTTATCTGGGTAAAGTCAAAAAACTGATACCCGGACTCAATGCCGCGTTCGTAGATGTGGGGTTTGAAAAAGATGCCTTTCTACACTATACCGATCTGAGTCCTTATGCTCGCTCTATTATCAAGTTTACGCAAATAGCGATGACGGATAAAGGAGATCAGCCTTTTGATTTTGCGAAATTGCAAGCTGAACCTGAGATCCTAAAAACAGGAAAGATCAATGAAGTACTGAATGGCAAACCACATGTACTCGTTCAAATCTTAAAAGAACCAATTGCTGCAAAAGGACCTCGTTTGAGTTGTGAGATATCGTTACCCGGAAGATTTGTGGTAGTAACACCTTTCAATGAGATTGTTGCCGTATCCAAAAAAATACACTCTTCCGATGAACGTAAACGTTTACACAAAATCGTTGAAGCAATTCGTCCGAAAAATTTTGGTGTGATTGTTCGTACTGCAGCTGAAGGAAAAAGTACAGCAGAATTACATCAGGATATGTTGTCATTGGTAGAAACCTGGAAAACCATTCAGCATAATTTAAAAGGTGCTGTTGCACCAGTCAGGATTCTGAGTGAAGAAACAAAAACAACCAGTATACTGAGAGATCTGCTGAGTGCAGATTTCAATCGCATTGTTGTAAATGATAAGAATTTGTTTCAGGTAACGCAATCCTATATCCAACGTATTGCACCCGATAAAACGGATATTGTTTCATTCTATCATAATGGGCTTCCCATTTTTGATCAGTATGGTGTAACCAAGCAAGTAAAATCATCATTTGGAAAAACAGTGAACTTACCAAGTGGTGCTTATCTGATCATTGAACATACGGAAGCCCTGCATGTCGTTGATGTGAACAGTGGTTATAAGAGCGTAAGTAATAACCAAGAAGAAAATGCACTGGAAACCAATCTTGAAGCTGCAGAAGAAATTGCCCGTCAGTTACGTCTACGAGATATTGGTGGTATCATCGTTGTTGACTTCATTGATATGAAGTTACCTGATAACAAAAGAAAGGTTCAGGAAGCCATGGAGCAATTCATGAAAGCCGATAGAGCCAAACATTCTGTTCTTCCAATTTCAAAATTCGGACTACTTCAGATCACGCGTCAACGTATGCGTCCGGAAGTGAATATCAATACAGCAGAGAGTTGTCCTGCTTGTAATGGAACAGGAAAAATCACTTCTACATTATTATTGGAAGATGAGATCGAAAAGAAATTACATTATCTCGTTACACACTCACATAAGAATCTTACCATCGTTGTACATCCGATTGTTCATTCTTATCTTACAAAAGGATTATTCTATTCTATCATTAAGAAATGGAGAAAGAAACACAAAGTGAAAGTAAAGGCACAAGCCAATACCAATTATCACCTCACAGAGTTTAGATTCTTTGATGAAAGAGAGGAGGAAATCAAGTTTTAGTGTGAATGGTGAATTGTCAATAACAGAGAAAGGAACTTACTCATAATTGACAATTCACCATTCACAATTCACCACAACACCTCTTAATCATCATTTCTTGATCCATTCAAAAAGATCAACACATATTGAATCAGCGTAGCTACTGAAGCAAGTGCTGCTACAACATAAGTCATCGCTGCCCACTTTAAGGCATCCTTTGCTCCTTCCTGCTCTTTACCTACCAATACACGTTTGTTTTCTAACCATGCCAATGCACGGTTGCTGGCATCAAATTCTACAGGTAATGTAATGACTGAGAAAAGCGTGGTGAGGGCAAATAAAATGATACCCCCTAATAATAACATCGGGAATGTATTGATCAACACAATACCTGCCAATAATACCCATTGAACGATTGAGCTGCTGAATTGAACAAAAGGCACCAATCGGCTTCTCAACATCAGCCAATTATAAGCCGTAGCGTGTTGAACGGCATGACCACATTCATGGGCAGCCACAGCCGCGGATGCAATACTTGTTCCACTATACACTTCCGAACTCAGGTTCACAGTTTTATTCATGGGATTATAGTGGTCGGTTAGGAAGCCCTCAACAGATATTATTTTTACATCATATATTCCGTTGTCGCGGAGCATTTGTTCAGCCACTTCCTTACCACTCATGCCATTGGTGATGGGCAGGTGGCTATAATGGGTAAATTTCGACTTTAAGCGCATCGAAACCAGAAAGCTGATTCCGACAAATAATAAAGACAATAATAAGATTGAGTTCATACGACTTGTTTCGGAGACTGCTGCAAAATGCCTACCAAACCCAAAAATGGGTATTTGGCACCTTAAAATCACTGATTCCTGACAAAAAGCACCAAAAAAAATGACATTTTTCCCCACTTCGACAAAATGGCTGTAACCCGTTTGATTAACAAACTGTTAAGGTCATTTACGAAATTTTTCGGATTCAAAAAATTATTCACAGAACCCAAAAATTATTTTGCCATGTGCCTCGGTTTTGTAACTTAGTGGTAGAATTTAATGGGTTAGTAAGTAAACAGGGTCAACAGCAATGTTGGCCCTTTTACATGCCCGTCAGTACTGCGTTTCAGCGTTTTTCTACTTTCATGAATAGCAAATTTTTGATTCTAAAAACTGTTGATTTTACACAAGATTTCATCATTTTTTTTTGTGCATTTTTTTACTGAAAAGAACTCATCATTTCAACAGTACCTTTAACCAATGAGTAAGATTAAAACAGCTTTTTTCTGTAGCAATTGTGGTTATGAAAGTGCGAAGTGGATCGGAAAATGTCCGGCTTGTTCTCAATGGAATACTTTCACCGAAGAAATATTGGATAAAGGAAATGTGAAGGAAGAAAAATGGGATGACTACAAAGAAGAAAAAAGAAAAACAAAAACGATTTCCTTAAACGAGGTTCAGACAACCGAAGAAAAAAGAATCAAAAGTCAAGATCCGGAATTAGATCGAGTATTGGGGGGAGGTATTGTTCCGGGAAGTATTGTTCTGGTAGCAGGTGAACCGGGTATTGGTAAGAGTACTTTGTTTTTACAAAACGGATTACTACTCAAGCAACTAAGGGTTTTATATATCAGTGGTGAAGAAAGTGAACAACAAATTAAAATGCGGGCAGATCGGTTAAAGATTCAGTATGAAAATTTTTATTTGCTGACAGAAACATCTACACAAACTATTTTTCAGGAAATCAAAAAGCTGAAACCTCAATTGGTCATTGTTGACTCTATTCAAACTTTACAATCTAATTTGATTGATTCTTCTGCGGGCACAGTTTCACAGATCCGGGAATGTGCTGCCGAATTTCAACGCTTTGCAAAAGAAACCAATACTCCTGTTTTCTTGATCGGACATATCACCAAAGACGGCGCTATCGCCGGTCCGAAAGTGCTGGAACACATGGTAGACACGGTTTTGCAGTTCGAGGGCGACCGTCATTATGCTTATAGAATCCTAAGAACTTTGAAGAATCGTTTTGGTAGTACCGCCGAGTTGGGCATTTATGAAATGACAGGTGATGGTATGCGGGTAGTAGCCAATCCATCAGAAATTTTAATTGCACAAAGAGAAGATCAGTTAAGTGGTAGTGGTATTGCTGCTACACTGGAAGGTATGCGTCCTTTACTGATTGAAGTGCAGGCATTGGTCACGCAAAGCGTGTATGGAACACCTCAACGTACAGTGACCGGTTTTGATACCAGAAGATTACAATTGTTATTGGCAGTTCTCGAAAAACGTGGAGGTTTTCAATTTGGAATGAAAGATGTTTTTGTAAACATTGCAGGTGGTATTAAAGTAGAAGACCCTTCCATTGATCTTGCAGTGATCTGTGCTTTACTCTCTTCCTATGAAGATGTTCCACTCCCCCCTCATGTATGTTTCGCAGGTGAGGTAGGATTGAATGGAGAGATCAGAGCCGTTAATAAAATAGAACAACGTATTGCCGAAGCAGAGAAACTCGGATTCGAAAAAATATTTGTCTCCAAATACAATAAGAAAAGTTTCAACGCACAAGCTTACAAGATTCAGGTAATTGCATTGAGTCGCGTAGATGAAGTGTATCAGCAACTTTTTTGAGTGAAAAGTGAAAGGTCAAAAGTGAAACGGAAGTACGCTTTTCACCTTTCACTTTTCACTTTTGACTTTTACATTTTGACTTCCATCATTTCTGCGGCAAATACTTACTCCCGAGCATGTAGTTTCGGAGCATGATATCCATAGCAAAATCCCTTCTACAACTCGTATATCCGCATTACTGTATAGGTTGCGGAAGCGATTATTTGAGTCTCCACCAGCAGATTTGCAGCCGCTGTACCCATCAGCTACCGGAAACGGGGTTCTTTCGCCAGCCCAATAATCCGGTTGAAAAAGCCTTTTTTGGCAGAATTCGGGTGGAAAACGCCGCTGCCTTGTACTATTTTACCAAGCAGTCATTGGTGCAGGAACTGATGGTACAGCTCAAATACCATCAGAATAAGCATGCCGGACTCTTTTTGGGCAGAATGATGGGGTATGCGCTGAGATCCGAGCCCCGCTTCGCCGACGTAGATCTACTTGTACCGCTTCCTTTAAATCCTAAAAAACAATTCAAAAGAGGATATAACCAGGCCGAAGTGATTTGTGAGGGTATTAGGGAAGTCTGGTCCAGACCTTTGAACGCAAAAACCATTCAAAGGAAAAAGTTTACAGATAGTCAAACTACCCGAAACCGGCTATCTAGGTGGCAGAATATGGAAGCCGTATTTCAGGTGACAGCACCAGATCAATTGATGAATCAGCATGTTTTACTCATAGACGATATCATAACGACCGGCGCTACCCTGGAAGCCTGCGGACAAACATTGATGTCGATACCCAATTGTAGACTTAGTATTGCTGCTGCCGCATATACATTGTAGGTACCATTTTCATCCATTCACAGAAATGCTATAACAATTCCCTTATTTAAGTGTTATTTTGAAAAAAATCTATTGTATGAAATACATCCTCACATTAGTAGCAGTGGTTATGATGTCTGCCTTCACTTTACCCGATAATGGCAGTATTCACGCTTTCAAGGTAAAATCTATTGAAGGCGGCACTATCGATTTCGCTAAATTCAAGGGAAAAAAGATACTCATTGTCAATACTGCATCTAAGTGTGGCTATACCCCACAATATGAAGCTTTGCAAAAAGTGTATGATCAGTATAAAGACAAGCTGGTAATCGTAGGTTTTCCCGCCAACAACTTTGGTGGACAAGAGCCTGGTAGTGATGGTGATATTCAAGAGTTTTGCAAAGCCCGTTTTGGTGTAAAATTTCCATTGGCCAGTAAAGTGAGTGTAAAAGGAGAAGATATGGCACCTATTTACCAGTGGCTGACAAGTAAAGCGAAGAATGGTGTTTTGGATGCAGATATCAAATGGAACTTCAATAAGTTTTTGTTGGATGAAAATGGAAAAATGATCGCTTATTTTCCAAGCAAAGTAACTCCCGATAGCGATGATATTTTGAAATACGTAAAATAAATTAGCTTTCGAATCAAGGAATCCCGACCCATACAACTGGTCGGGATTTTTTTTGCTTCTCTATTTATCAAAAACATGCACATTTAAAGTAGCAGCATACAGTATATTTATAGCTCAAAAATTGTTGGCATGTCTTATCCCTATCAGATCAAAAGTTTTGAAGCCTATCAGGAAGCGTATCAGAAAAGCATACAAGATCCTGAAGCATTTTGGAGTGCAATTGCTGAGCATTTTACCTGGAAGAAAAAATGGGATAAAGTTCTGGAATGGAATTTTACAGAACCCAAGGTAGAATGGTTCAAAGGAGGAAAATTAAATATTACGGAGAATTGTTTAGACAGACATCTTGCCACCAAAGGCAATCACCCTGCCATTATTTGGGAACCCAATGCCCCTGATGAGAATCATCGCATACTTACCTATAAAAAGTTGCATGAGAAAGTGTGCCAATTTGCACATCTACTTAAAAACAATGGCGTAAAAAAAGGAGATCGTGTTTGTATATATATGGGTATGATCCCTGAACTCGCTATTGCAGTTTTGGCTTGTGCCAGAATTGGCGCCATACATTCCGTTGTGTTTGGCGGTTTCTCTGCACAAAGTATTGCTGACAGATTAGAAGATGCCAAGGCTGAATTCATCGTTACCTGTGATGGCGCTTACAGAGGTGCGAAAGATATTCCTTTGAAGAGTGTCATTGATGATGCATTGATTGGAAACAAGACTGTGAAACGTGTTATTGTTGCCACACGCACACGCACACCCGTATCCATGATCAAAGGAAGAGATGTGTGCTGGGAAGATGAGATGAAACAAGTGGAAGAAAAAGGCATCACTTTTATTGAAGCAGAAGCAATGGATGCAGAAGATCCATTGTTTATCCTCTATACATCCGGTTCTACGGGAAAACCCAAAGGAGTGGTACATACTGTAGCCGGATACATGATCTATACCAATTACACTTTTGTAAATGTATTTCAATACGAACCCGGACAAGTACATTTCTGTACAGCAGATATTGGCTGGATCACCGGACATAGTTATATCGTGTATGGACCACTAAGTGCCGGTGCTACATCATTACTATTTGAAGGCGTTCCTACTTGGCCAGATGCTGGCAGATTTTGGGATATTGTAGACAAATACAAAGTCAACATTTTATATACGGCCCCTACCGCTATTCGTAGCTTGATGGGATTTGGTTTAGGCCCTTTACAAGGAAAAAATCTTTCCTCCCTTAAAGTATTGGGAACTGTGGGTGAACCCATCAATGAAGAAGCATGGCATTGGTATGATGAACATGTAGGCAAGAAAAAATGTCCGATCGTTGATACCTGGTGGCAAACAGAAACAGGTGGATGTCTCATTTCCAATCTGGCAGGCATTACTCCCGCCAAACCCGGATGGGCGACACTTCCAATGCCGGGTCTGCAAATGGTATTGGTAGATGAAAATGGAAAAGAGATCATACAAGAAGGGGAAGAAACCATTTCCGGCAATCTCTGTATCAAAGCACCTTGGCCATCTATTTTAAGAACCACTTATGGTGATCATGAAAGATGTAGAACAAACTATTTCGCTACTTATAAAAACATGTATTTCACCGGTGATGGTGCTTTAAAGAATAAAGACGGTTTCTTCCGTATTACCGGTCGTGTAGATGATGTGTTGAATGTTAGCGGACACCGAATTGGTACTGCTGAAGTGGAAAATGCCATCAATATGCATGCAGGTGTGGTGGAAAGCGCTGTAGTGGGTTATCCGCATGATATCAAGGGACAAGGCATTTATGCTTATGTGATTTATCAAGGATCGCATACGCAGGATACACATGGTACGGGAGATCTGGTGAGAAAAGATATTCTGCAAACAGTGACTCGAATTATTGGCGCCATTGCGAAACCTGATAAAATTCAATTTGTAAGCGGACTACCCAAAACAAGAAGCGGTAAGATCATGCGAAGAATTCTTCGAAAGATCGCAGAAGGAGAAACAGAAAATCTGGGTGATACATCTACACTGCTTGATCCGGGTGTGGTAGATGAGATTAAGAACGGGAGATTATAACTTATCTTTATTCGGATGAGAAAAATATACTTCCTGATTGTATTCTCCATAATCATTTGCTCTTGCTTACAAGCGCAAAGCCTCATTCCTTTTATTGAGAAAAATCGATTTGGTTTTCTTCATAAAACCAATGGAAGAACCGTAATACCTCCTCAGTTTATTTTTGCAAGTGCATTTAAAGACAGCATGGCAGTAGCTGCAATCGGGAATTATATTGTATCTTCTCAATATGGGTTCATCAATGAAAAAGGAAAATGGATCATCACTCCCCAATTCAATTCAGCCGATCAGTTTTTTGAGGGTAAAGCAAGAGTGCAAAAAAATGGTAAATGGGGTTATATCAATAAAAAGGGAGTCATCATTATTCAGCCACAGTTTTCACAATGTCATAATTTTTCAGAAGGGCTTGCACCTGCATCACTAAAAAATAATTTGTGGGGATTGATTGACAGCTCCGGAAAATTTGTATTGCAACCTATTTACTACAATATCAGTTCTGTTTTTGCAGGTGTTGTTTGTACACAGCAAAATATGACTGATAAGTGGGAGATCATAACTATCAAAAACAAAACAAATATCAAAACTTCCTTCACACGCATGAATGGTTTTGCGGATAGTGTGTCTGCTGCTCGTGATACTAGCAACAAATGGGGATTTGTAGACTTAAGCGGACAATGGATCATTCCGCCTACCTATACCAATGCCGGAAATTTTAGTGAAGGTCTTGTCGCCGTTCAAAAAGATTATAAAAGTTGGGGCTTTATCAATAAAAAAGGAGAATGGATCATAGCACCTCAATTCGATCGCATGGGCAGTTTCAACAATGGATTGGCCATGATGGAAATGGGGAATGATATCGTTTATATCAATAAAGAAGGAACAATTTTATACCGTTTTCAACGATGATTGTTGATGCATCAATTATCCCTTGATTAGATTCAACGCTTTACCATCCCATCCGGGGAATAAGCCTTTTGTTTGCTTCAATTTCAGATGTCCCATCGCCACATCACTGAATACTGCTCTAAAATCTGTTGAAACAGGCAAATCACGTCCGTCTTCCAAATCAGATTTCGCTAATGATTTTATTTGATGATACACTTTACCTCCTACAATATCATTACCCAAAACAAATAAACAACTGGCTCTTCCATGATCTGTTCCACCGGTCCCATTTTGATGTGCCGTTCGGCCAAATTCTGTCATGGTCATCACAGTAACATCATCCTGATAAGTTCCCATATCTTTCCAGAAAGCTGCAATACTATCACTGAAATCACGCAGGTTACGAGCAAATGCACCATTTACAGTTCCTTGATTGAAATGCGTATCCCATCCACCACTTTCTGCAAACGCCACTTCCATGCCTACATCCATTTTAATTAATGTTGCAATCTGTTTCAAAGAATTTCCAAATGGCGAATTGGGATATACTGCACCATTGGCAGGTTGATAATTTTTAATATCAGTAGATTTCAAAATCCGCATCGCTTCAAAACTCTCTTTGCCTGTTTTATTCAATAACTGATTACTGGTTTGATCATACAAAGACTCAAATGATTTGGCGGCCATATTACCAGCCATGGGATTGCCTTGCATTTGTATGGCAAAGTCCTGAAGATTACTAATGGCCAAAGCCTCTTTATCACCATACAAACTACGTGGTAATGCATTTGTGATACTTACAGCACTAAAGGGTGTTGCTTCATGTCCGGTCAACCCAATGGCTCTATTCAACCAACCACTCGTAGTACCTTTATTGAAAGGTGTTCCACTCTCCATGAAATCCTGCGCATCGAAATGACTACGTGTGTTGTTCGGACTACCGACACCATGCACAATACCCATTCGTCCCTCTGTAAAATAAGAAGACAAACTTTGAAGTGATGGATGCAATGCAAATTGTCCATCCAAATCCAGCATACCCCCCTGTGTTTGTGCCGGACTCATGTACAAAGTTGGACGCAGTGTTTTCAAATTTGGGTCAGCAAACGGACTCACCGCCATCAATCCATCCATAGCTCCTCTTTGAAAAATACAGATCAGAACTTTATTTCTTTTATAGGGTGGAATGATCTTGCTACTCTCTGCTGCACGTGCAATAAAGTTGGGAACACCACCAAACCCCGCTGCGAACAAGGCCATAGCGCCTGATTTCATAAATGCTCTGCGATGAATCATTTGTTTAGTTTTTTTATGCTGTAAGTTTTTAGCTTCAAGCTGCATGCCTCAAGCTACAAGTACAAATACTATTAACTGTTCATTTCACTTTTCACCTTTCTCCGATGGAGTCCTATGGACACTTTTCACGTCTTCTCCTCACTTCCGTTGAAACTCCGGAGAACCAATAATGATCCCCACCACCTGCGCCATACTTGTTATTTCTTTCTTGTAATCTTCCTTGTCTCCTGTCACTTGTCTTCTTGTTTCTTCTTCTCCTTCCTCATCCATATTATTATTCTTTGCTTTAGCAGCTGCAACAGCTATTTTTTCTTCCACATTTGCATCACGTACCATAGCTGTTAGTCTTTTAATGTTTTCTTCGTTATCTCTCTCCGGTAACAATATCTTACTGAATGCACGCAGCGCTTCATCAGCACTTTCGGGTTCGTGATCGTTGTTTAATGCTAAGAGATTTACACGAACACCCGGAATCTTTTGAGTAGCCAATGCCAATCCAAAGTTCATTCGATTCAAGAGCGCTCCACTATTGATCCAAAAGTTAGCGCGATCGGGAAAACCTGTAGGTGCCTGATAGTAATAAACCCTTTGTCCCATTTTACTACACCAATTAAATACCTGAAAAGGTTGCATGACTTGTGCTTTTGTAGCCCGCAGTGCACTGATAGCGAATTCAAAAGGAGATTTAATTTTTTCACGCAATGCTTTCTTTGACCAGAAATCCGGATGATTCACCATAGCAATGATCATGGCTTTAATATTTCCATCTGTTTGCTGATAAGTATTTGTCAACGCTTTAATTAATGCCTGAGAAGGTTCATCCGATACAAAACGTATCGCCATTTTTGTTGCAATAAATTTAGCTGTAGAGACATGGGATGCCAACATATTCAATACTGCTACGCCTTCTTCATACCCATCTGTTCCGCTGTATTTTTTGCCAAGAATGATTTTTTCACTTTCATCGTGTTTATCGCCACGAAATAAAAAATCTCCATCTATAATCAGTCCCCTTCTTTTCAGTTGTACTTCATCAAGATTTTCAATCAACCGCATCGCCGGACCATTTTTAAACATGGGTCGTACAGACCAGCCTGTTAATGCTCGTGCTAGTTCTGTTACATCTTTCTGTGTATAACCACCATCTACACCCATGGTATGCAACTCCATGACTTCTCGCGCATAATTTTCATTCAAGCCTTGTGTTCTTCTTGCAGCAACAGCTTGTTGTAATAAAGCATTCCCTTGCATGGTTGTATCATTCAATCTGGCTTCTGCTCTTTCTCTTGCAGCACGCAGCATGGCATTATTTTGTTGTCTGCGTGCACGCTCATTGTCATTGCTTACACTTAATGCATTATCGAGATACTCCAGCATCGCAGGGTGCTTGGCTGTTGCCAATAACATATTTTTAAAGTTTCCGAATACATGCGGTCTGATAGCATCACGCTCATAACTCATTACATATTGCTGCGATTGTCCTTTGGTTAACGATACATTGAAATGGTTGAACCAGAAATCTGTCAACACTTCTTTCAATTGATTATTACTATATACCGCACGAAGAACTTTCTGGTTTACCAATTGACGATGCAACTCTTGTACCGGTTTTACTCCGGATGCTCTCATCACTTTAGCTAACTCTTGTCTGTATTTTTCACGGTCGGTATTACTGAGTGAATCATTACGAATAATCTTTTGCTGAATACCCAAGCGTATGATCTGCGCAGGAGTTAAATAATGATTTACAATCTCTTCATTATTCATCTTCAAGGCATCAAAATCTGCCAAACGTTTATCCAGTTTTGTGTCAGGTACAGAAGCTTCCAGCTGTTGTTGTAACCAGTTTTCTAGACCCATCTTTACTACCTCATCGATTTGTCCGGGTTGTATGCCGAAACTAAATCGATTCAATAAATGGGCTGCCGCTTGTTCTTTGGAGAGACCTGCCTGCTGATAAGGCATTCGAATGGTAGAAGAATAAGGATCTACAGGAATGAATGCTGTGGATGCTATCAATGAGAAAACTGCAATCGATCGTTTCAGCCACATGGTTTTTCTTTTGTGTTTTGACGGGTGAATGGGGTGGAAGTTTAAATTGTTCTGGAGAAAAAAATTGCCACTGAGGGCACAGAGGAACACAGAAACCTTTCTGTGCCCTTCAGTGTCTTCAGTGGCAATAAAAATATGCGTTCTAAGCTAGCTACTCCGTTTTCTTCATAGCCACCCTGTATAATATAAGTCCCATTAAAGCAAAGAACAAAGTACCTAATAGGAAGTATCCATTTTCGGATAACAGTTCTACCAGTCCATGTTCCATACTGATGTTCCTCAAGAATTGTTCTCCTCCGGAGGTTCCCGTAATGAATGCAATCACCACCCCTGCCACAGCACCACCAGCTACCAGTCCGGTTGCAAACAAACTACCCTTACTGAGTTCCTCTTCTTCAGTACTCACTTCTTTTTTCTCTTTTTTCTGACGACCTTCTACCAATCCACGTACCGCACCACCAATAAAGATTGGGAGTGTAGTCGCTAATGGCAGATACACACCGATAGCAAAGCTGAGTGATTTGATACCACAGAGTTCCATCACCACTGCCAGGAACATCCCTACAATCACATACTGCCAATCTAAATTCTGGGAAAGAATTCCTTTGATCAATGTCGCCATCAAAGTAGCTTGAGGTGCAGGATATTTTTCAGTACCGATAGCATGTTGCACACCCTGTTGTACCATTTCAGTAGTTGGCTTATCAAGAAACTTCACTGTGATACCAATTACAATGGAAGAAACGATCGCACCCACAAACAATGCGATCTGTTGATTACGTGGTGTGGCACCTACAATATAACCACTCTTCAAATCCTGAGAAGTAGCACCGGCATTGGCTGCAGCGATACAGATCATACCACCTACAACTAATACAAGCGGTTCATATGCTTGTCCTGACCATCCCAAACTCAAGAATATCAAACTGGTTCCCATCACCGTAGCAATGGTCATACCGCTGATCGGATTATTGGAAGACCCGATCAATCCAACAATACGTGATGAAACCGTTACAAACAAGGCACCGAATAATACCACCAGAATACCGATCAGAATTTTCTGAAGAAATCCATCGCCCGGTAAGCTTGGAATGATGGAGATGATAGCGATCAATGCTAAACTACCAAGTCCTACTACTTTCAAGTTAAGGTCTTTATCTGTTCTGGATATTGAACTCTCCGCAGCTGAAGATCCACCACGCAGAGAGGCCATACTTCCTTTCACGGATTTGACAATAGTAGGAATGGTTTTCACCAATGTAATGATACCACCCGCAGCAACTGTTCCAGCGCCTACTTGTCGAACATAGGCATAGTAGATCGCAGCAGAATAATCATTGAAAGTATGTGTTACAGGATCCCATCCTCCTTTACCACCTGCATTGGCGATATCAGATAGATAACCCAGCTTCACCAATTGAATAGCAATTACATCAGGCGGCACAAGTGTTGACAATAAAGGAATGAAAACCATCCAGCTTAAAACACTACCTGCTACCAACACACCTGCGATCTTCGGACCAATGATATAACCCACACCTAAATATTCAGGGGTGATCTCACCACTGACTTTTGCAGAAGGGAAAAATTTATTGATCTGTTTCGTGGCATAAAAAGGTGTTTCAGCAATCACATGCACAACTTTCTGAAAGATGGCATACACAAATGCAACACCTAAACCCCAGAAAGCAGTTTTAGCAAAATCACCACCACGCTCGCCGGCTTTTAATACATCACCACAAGCCGTTCCTTCAGGATAGGGTAGGTTATCATGCTCGTTTACGATTAGTGCTTTACGCAAAGGCACCATTAAAAGTGTACCCAACAATCCACCTACAATGGCTAGGATCAGAATGGTGAGATAGTTAAAATATTCTGCGCTACTGGGTGAAGAAAGAAAAAGAAAACCCGGTAAAGTAAATGCCACACCTGCTGCAATACTTTCTCCTGCAGATCCTGTTGTTTGAATGATATTATTCTCAAGGATGGTGGTCTTCAAAAATTTTCTTCCCAGCGTAATAGCGATCACCGCAATGGGAATAGACGCTGATACTGTTAGACCTGCCTTTAATGCGAGATACACAGTAGCAGCACCGAAGATGACACCAAAAAGACTCCCCACGAGAATCGATTTTACCGTGAGTTCTTTCATGTTTGTTTCCGGAGAAACAAAGGGTTTGAATGTTTTTTTGGGTTGAGACATGAGTTGGTTTTTAGATGAAGCAAGCAATTTTTTCGGTATACAGATGAATCTTTACCGATAGTTTCCAATACTTTTAAATTTCAAAATACGATTTATGTCTGATATACAAAATGAGTCGACTAAAGTCAGAATGCCAAAATCGATTCCGTACATTATAGGTAGTGAGATCGCAGAACGATTCAGTTTTTATGGTTTACGTTCTATCATGGTGACTTTTATGGCAGTCACTTTTTTCAATCCAACCCTCAATCCGGCACTTACGGCTGAAGCAGATGCAAAAGCTAATGAAATGTCACATTTATTTGTTACGCTGGCGTATTTCATGCCGATGGTTGGTGCAATAATGGCCGATTGGTTTTTTGGGAAATACCGGGTTATCCTACTTGTATCGATTCTTTACACATTTGGACATCTGATACTTTCTGTATCAGGCGACAGTTATACTATTTTTAGTTTAGGACTAATCGTTATTGCCTGTTGTGCCGGTGGTATTAAATCATGCGTATCCGCCAATGTAGGCGACCAGTTCAACAAATCGAATGAACACCTGCTTTCAAAAGCCTATGGTTGGTTTTATATGAGTATTAACCTGGGTGGAACACTAGCGCCATTATCTATTCCATTACTTAAAAAATATTATGGGCCTGAAATCGCTTTTGGTGTACCTGGTATACTAATGGCGATTGCAACTGTTGTATTCTGGCTTGGTCGAAAAAAATATGTTCGGATTAAACCTGCTGGTATCAAAAAAGAGAACTTTTTTTCCATTTCTATTTATGCATTGATAAAGCTATTTAGCCGGAAACCTGGCCAAAAAGTTTGGGAAGCAGTTGCAGAAAAATATTCAGTTACATCCATCGATGGTATCAAAGCGGTGTATCGTGTACTGGCCGTATTTGCTTTTACACCTATTTTCTGGGCGCTTTGGGATCAAAACCTTTCTGAGTGGGTCTTGCAGGCTACACGATTAGACCTAAAACTAGTCGGAGATTTTTCCATTTTACCTGAGCAGATCAATTTTATCAATCCCCTTTTTTTAGTACTACTGATCCCCGTTTTCAACTCATTTCTGTTTCCTTATCTGGATAAAAAGGGAATACGAGTAACCCCTTTAAAAAAGATAGGTGCGGGATTGGTCATCATAGGCCTTTCATTCACCATCATTGCATTCTTACAGGAAAGTATAGATGCAGGAGGTAAACCTTCGGTATGGTGGCAGATACTGGCTTATATTTTATTGGCAGCATCTGAAATACTGGTTTCCGTTACCTGTCTTGAATATGCCTATACACATTCACCGATATCCATGAAAAGTACCATGAGTGCCCTGTATTTACTAGGTATTTCCGCTGGAAATTTACTCGTTGGACTGATCAATGGAAACATAGTGGACAAAGGCTTTTTCAGTCAATTCACAGGTGCCAAATACTACTGGCTATTCATCGGTATCTTGGCTGTTTCCTTTATTTTATTCCTTTTAGTGGCTAAACGTTTGCCTGAGAAACGTTATGTTGGTGTAGCAGAGGAAACCGAAAACTAATTTTTCAGCATGAGCGCGGTCTGTACAAAAAAATCCCCCGCTCATGCTGAAAATCCTGCATAGAGACTACTTTCGCCACCTGAACTTCATTTTATGAATATTCTTTTACTTGGATCAGGTGGCCGTGAACATGCACTGGCATGGAAAATGTCGCAGAGCCATCATTGTGATGCCCTTTTTATTGCACCCGGTAATGCCGGTACCTCTCAATTCGGTACCAATTTATCGATGGCTGTCACAGATTTCGAAGCCATCAAACAAGCTTGTATTGAAAACAAAATCGATATGCTGGTGGTAGGACCGGAAGAACCCTTGGTGAAGGGCGTATATGATTTTTTTGAAAAAGATCCTGCACTACAAAGAATTGTGGTGGTAGGACCTTCTGCAAAAGCTGCACAATTAGAAGGCAGTAAAGCATTCAGTAAAAAATTCATGCAGCGTCACCAGATACCTACGGCAGGGTATGCTGAGTTTACTGCAGACAATTTTGAAGAAGGAAAAAAATACATTGTAACGCATAGTTTACCTGTTGTATTAAAAGCGGATGGACTTGCTGCGGGTAAAGGTGTTGTAATTGCTTCAACACATGAGGAAGCATTACAAACATTTGAAGAAATGATTCTTCATAAACAATTTGGTGATGCTAGTAGCAAAGTAGTGATTGAAGAATTCTTGAAAGGTATAGAAGTAAGTGTATTTGTTTTAACCAATGGATCAGATTATCAGATTATCGGTCATGCAAAAGATTATAAAAGAATCGGCGAAGGCGATACCGGCTTAAACACAGGTGGCATGGGCTGTGTAAGCCCTGTACCTTTTATGGATGATGTATTTATGCGCAAAGTAGAAGAACGCATTATTGTGCCAACCGTAAAAGGATTGGAACAAGAAGAACTCATCTATCATGGTTTTATTTTCTTCGGACTGATGAATGTAAATGGTGAACCTTTTGTGATTGAATACAATTGCAGAATGGGAGATCCGGAAACTGAAGTGGTAATGCCACGTTTACAAACTGATCTGGTTGCTTTATTTGCTGCGATGGATAACGGTACACTCGCTGATGCTAACATTGCTTATGATGAAAGATACTGTGCAACAGTAATGGCAGTTAGTGGCGGTTATCCGGGCGATTATGAAAAGAATAAAATCATTCATGGATTGGAACATGCTACTGCATCAAAAGAAGTCATCGTATTTCATGCAGGTACAACACAAAACGAAAACAATGTTTTAACAAATGGTGGCAGGGTTTTAGCAGTAACCGCGTACGGAAATAATATTGCGGATGCTGTGAACAAATCAAAAAATAAATTGAAAGAAATATCGTTTGAAGGAATGTATTTTCGGAGGGATATTGGGTTTGAGTTTGGGGGGAGTGAATAGTCCATAGTTAATAGTCCATAGACCATGGTTGAAAACCTTGCAAGGAAATTAAAAACTATGGACTATCGACCATGGACCATGGACTCTTCTCCAGCCCGCGAAAAATCAGTATTTTAGGCTTTGTTATTTCAAGTAATTTCATCCACCTTTGCAATCATTGACGAACAAATAAGAACTTTTTCTATACAATGGGATTATTCAACTTTTTTACGCAGGAAATAGCCATGGATCTGGGTACCGCTAATACCCTCATTATCCATAATGATGAAGTAGTGGTAAATGAGCCATCGATCGTGGCCCTGAACCGTAACAATATGAAGGAAGTACTTGCCGTAGGTAAGAAAGCCCTCATGATGCACGAGAAAACCCATGAAAGTATTCGTACGGTTCGTCCGCTGAAAGATGGTGTAATTGCCGATTTTAATGCTGCCGAGTTGATGATCAGGGAGTTGATCAAGATGATCTACCCCAAAAAACCCCTTTTCCCACCCAGTTGGAGAATGGTGATTTGTATCCCTTCCTCTATTACCGAGGTAGAAAAACGTGCCGTTCGTGATAGTGCCGAGCAGGCAGGAGCCAAAGAAGTATACATGATCCATGAACCCATGGCTGCGGCGCTGGGTATTGGCATTGATGTGGAAGAGCCTGTAGGAAATATGATCATTGATATTGGAGGTGGTACCACCGGTATTACAGTAATTGCCCTTGCAGGTATTGTGTGCGACCAGAGTATCCGTGTAGCAGGTGACGAGTTTACTGCAGATATCATGGAAGCCCTCCGTCGTTACCATAGTTTATTGATTGGTGAGCGTACCGCTGAACAGATCAAAATCAATGTAGGTGCTGCCATGAAAGACCTAGATAATCCACCGGATGATATGCCCGTAAATGGTCGCGACCTGGTAACAGGTATCCCTAAACAGATCATGGTCAGCTATCAGGAAATCGCTGAAGCATTGGATAAAAGCATTTTCAAAATTGAAGAAGCGATCCTGAAAGCGTTGGAAACCACACCACCTGAATTGGCTGCTGATATTTACCGCAGAGGTTTATACCTCACCGGCGGTGGCGCTTTGTTACGTGGACTGGATAAGCGTTTAAGTGCAAAGATCAAATTACCGGTTCATGTAGCGGATGATCCTTTGAAGAGTGTAGTACGTGGTACCGGACTGGCACTGAAAAACTATCAGCGTTTTCCATTCATTATGAGATAACACCGAAACCGGTGAATGTATCCGATCATTTTGAATGTCCTAATCAAAGTTTGCGTTGAAGAATATATTTCTTTTCATACGGCGTTATTTCACTTTCCTGAGCTTTTTACTGCTTCAGGTATTTGCCATCGTTTTATTGACCCGTTCCAGCAAAACGCATGAGGCTTTCTTTTCTGATGCAACCAGTGAATTAACCGGAAAACTCAATGAACGTTATAGTAATCTGCGCAGTTATTTTAGTCTTTCAGAAACCAATCGACAATTAGCAGAAGAGAATAATCGACTGAGAAATCTCTTGGCCAGTAATCATATCGCCCCGGATAGCACTACCATCAACTATACAGATACTACATACAGAGACTCAACCGGTCGTTATCGTAAGTTCACCTGGCTTCCTGCCAAAGTCATTGGTAATACCGTCACACTTCAAACAAATTTCCTAACCCTAGAAAGAGGCAGTAATCAAGGTGTGAAAAAAGGAATGGCAGTTATTGGACCAGAGGGAATTGTGGGAGTAGTAGTTGAAACCAGTGCCAATATCAGCAAAGTCATGAGCTTACTTCACCGCAATAGCCGTGTAAGTGCCATGCTCAAAAAAGACAATAATGCAGGTAGTATTGAATGGGATGGCAGTGATCCTTCGATCCTAACGCTTCGCAACGTTTCTAAAAGTGCGAAAGTAGTGAAGGGCGATACCGTTGTTACCAGCAATTATTCCGCGAACTTCCCTTCAAATTTGATGGTGGGAACTGTAGCATCCATTGTAGCAGACCCGTCCAGTAATTTTTATACGCTGAAAATCAAAACAGCCACCAATTTCTTTAGTATTCAATATGTTTACTTAGTAGAAAATGTCCGTTTTGCTGAACAGGTACAAATTGAAAATACCCCATTGACCAACCAATGAGTAGTCTTGTAAAAAATATTGTTCGATTTACTCTGTTCATCTTTTTACAGGTATTCATCCTCAATGAGGTTCCACCTCTGCATCGGTTCATTGTTCCCTATGTTTACTTCTTATACATACTCTGGTTGCCTTTTAATATGAACCGGGTGTTATTGATGGTCATCGCATTTATTTTTGGTCTCACACTCGATTCTTTTACCGGAACCTTAGGACTGCATGCCGCTCCGTGTGTACTGATTGCATTTATTCGCCCATTTATGCTGAGCATACTGCTACCCCAAGAAACCATTGAACAGAGCTATAGCGAACCGGGCAGTAGGAGTATGGGCTGGGCTCCTTATAGCCTCTATGTAGGCTTACTCACTTTTATCCATCATTTCTATCTTGTACTCATAGAATGGCTCCAATTCGGAGACTTCCTCTACTTCCTCGGAAAAGTGCTGGGTACCACTGCTATCAGCTTACTGATGATTTTCCTTGCAGAGCTATTGTTCCTGCGGAAAGGAAAGTATAGAACGAATGCGGCTTAGAAATCAAAAGTAAAAAGTCAAAATTCAAAAAGGGAAAAGTTTTGAATTTTGACTTTTTACTTTTGATTTTGACTTCTTCACACTTTTGCAAAATTTTTTTCGTTTGATCCATAACAAAGCGTCAAATTTGTAATACACTTCACTTTTAAGTTTAGTCCCAAGATCTATGCCTGTCTTCAACCAGAGTCGCAGCCGTGTGATACAGTTTATTTTTGCAGGTGTTTTCATTGCTATCACGGGGCAATTGATCAACCTGCAGTTGTTTTCTGGTCAGTATAAACTGGCTGCAGATAACAATGCTTTTTATCGGAAAGTCATCTATCCCGATCGCGGTATTATTTTCGACCGAAAGAAAAGAGGGATTCTGGAAAATACCATCAGTTATGATTTGGTTGTCATTCCATCAGAAGCTCGTGGTACCGATACAATGACCCTTTGTAGATTATTGAATATAGATACTGCTGCTTACAAAAAGAGGATGCGAGACCTTATCTTCAAAAATACAAGTGTAAAACCCAGCGTTTTTGAGGCCTTGCTAACCCCTGAAATGTTCGCGAAGTTGAATGAAAACATGTATCGTTTCCCCGGCTTTTCTTTGAATGAACGTTCTGTTCGCACATATCCTTACAATGTAGGAGCTGCAGTATTGGGTTATATGGCAGAAGTGGATACCGGATTTTTACGTCGGCATAAAGGAGAAGGGTATGAAATGGGGGACTACTTTGGCAGTACCGGATTGGAAAATATTTATGAGAAAGTGTTGATGGGACAAAGAGGTATCAAACGATATATACGCGATAACAAAGGTCGTTTACAAGGCTCTTGGGAGAACGGTGCATATGATACAGCCGCAGTTGCCGGAAACAATTTATACTCCAGTATTGATGTGGAGCTACAAGAACTTGGTGAAAAACTGATGCAGAATAAAGTGGGCAGTATTGTAGCGATTAATCCTAAGACTGGCGGTATATTATGTATGGTGAGTGCACCAACCTACAATCCCAACTACCTCACAGGCAACCAACGAAAAAAACACTTGGTCGATATGTTATACTTCGACCCACGACTTCCTTTGTTGAACAGAACGGTGGGCACATTCTATTCACCCGGCTCTACATTCAAAACAATGGTAGGGATTATTGGTATGAATGAAGGAGTCATTGATGATAACTTCACCGTGAGTTGCGGTGGTGCCTATTATGGTTGTGGCAGACCGATGGGATGTCATGCGGCAGGTACTTTCACTTTAAAACCTGCTATTTCAAAATCATGTAATAGTTATTTCGCTGCTACATATAGACGTATTCTCGAAAATGGTAAATATCCTAACCGTGACAGTGCATTGAGTTCATTCAATCAATATGCTTATTCATTTGGTTTGGGTAGAAGATTGGGGGTTGATTTACCATCGGAGAAAATGGGTAATATGCCTACTCCTAAATATTATCATGGCATATTTGGTAAGAATTGGCAATCCTGCAATATCATTTCCAATAGTATTGGTCAAGGTGAAATCACCACTACCCTTACCCAACTTGCGAATGTAATGGCCATCATTGCTAATAAAGGATGGTACTATACACCTCACCTGATTGATTCTATTGAAGGTGGCGATGAGTTTAGTATGTTGGATAAGTTCAAGATCAAACATAAGACCAAAGAAATTCCTGAATATGTATGGGAAGAAGTGCATGAAGGCATGCAGGGAACCATGGAATTTGGTACCGGTTTTTATGCAAAAGTTCCGGGTATCAATGTGTGTGGTAAGACAGGTACGGTGGAAAACGCGTACCGTGGTGAAAAATTAAAAGACCATGCTTTCTTTGGTGCATTTGCACCGAGAGAAAATCCACGCATCGCTATTGCTGTGATGTGTGAGAACGCGGGGTATGGTGCTACTTCCGCTGCGCCTATTGCCAGCTTATTGATTGAAAAATATTTGAAAGATTCCATCAGCGGTAATGATCGAAAAGCTAAAATTGAACAGTTGGCTAAAATGGATCTGATTCCACCTCAGATGAAAAGACAAATGGCGAAAAGAGATTCTTTGAGGCAGGCGCAACAAATGGCTGCAGCTAAAAAGGCAGCGCGTGACACTTCGGGTGTACAAGAAGCTCCTGAAGAAATGGAAACAGAAAGCACGCCTACAAAGCCAAATCCCGCAAAGACCCCTAAAAAAGACAGTGGTAGAACAGCAGCAGTTCTTCCCGAAGAATTACGCAAATCAACTACTGTAAAAAGAAAAACTGCGGCATAACATGAACAGAAGAAATCAAAATATCGTCACGCAGGGGGTTGATTATGTTGTTATTTGGTTGTATGCCATTTTAGTAGCCATTGGCATTCTTTGCATCTTCATGGTGGAGTATCGTCCTGAAACAGATTGGTTGGCTTCGTTTTTAGATGGCAAGACCAGCTATAGCAAGCAATTGATATTTGCCGGTGTATGCGCTATTGCTGCCACTTTTATTTTATTGACTGATAGCAAATTGTTCACAGCATTTGCGAATCTGTTTTATCTCTTTGGTATTCTTTTAATGATCGCAACTTTTGCAATTGGTAAAAATATCAATGGATCAAAAAGCTGGATACCATTGGCAGGTGGATTTAACCTTCAACCTGCTGAACTGTGTAAGATATTTGTATCATTGGCATTGGCGAAATACTTATCCAGACAAGAAATTGATTTTTCAAAAATTCGCTCACAATTGGTAGCAGGAGCTATCGCCTTGGCTCCGGCCGTGTTATCGATTCTACAACATGAATTAGGGCTTGCATTGGTATACACAAGTTTTGTTATTGCCATGTATCGTGAAGGCCTACCCGCACAAATTTTGATTGTTGGTTCTTCTTTTGGTGCACTGGTTGTTGCGACGCTCATTTTAGAGCCCAACGTTTTAGCAGTGATCCTTACCATGATCGCCGCCGCAGTCATTTTTGTTTTGCGCAAACAAATCAAAAAGAAAAAAGGGTTATTAACAATTATCATTACCATTTGGCTGGTTTGTGTAGGTGTTCAACGATTTGTGGTTCCTTATATCTTTAATAATGTATTGGAGTGCTATCAGAGTACACGTATCTATAGCATGGTGGGTAAAGAGTATAACTGTGAAGACAACAAGCGTGCACAGGATAAATCGACCTCTAATAAAACCGTTCGTAAACCGGATGATTACAATGTGCGACAAAGTAAAATTGCCATAGGGTCAGGTGGTTTTTTTGGTCGAGGATTTTTGAAAGGCACGCAAACCCGTGGCAAATATGTACCAGAACAACGCACCGATTTCATCTTCACATCACTGGGGGAAGCATTTGGATTCGTAGGTTGTTTTGTATTTCTATTGTTATACCTCTTCTTATTATACCGTATTGTTATGATTGCTGAGCGTCAACGTAGTACCTTCAGTAGAGTGTATGCATACAGTGTGGTGAGTATATTTTTCTTTCATATTGCCGTAAATGTGAGTATGACCATTGGTTTGTTTCCTATTGTGGGTATTCCATTGCCACTCATGAGTTACGGAGGATCGTCTTTGCTTACTTTTACAGTATTGATTTTTATTCTGCTGCGTTTAGATGCAGATAGACAAATGGTTTTACGTTAAATAGTGTAGTGTGTATGAAAATTATTCCACTTTCGGAGGGCAGTTTTACCATTGATAAAACAAAGATTTTTGTTCCATTTGATACAGAAAAAGAAGAACTGAATAATAGACCCATTGGTAGTTTATTGGTGGAGATCCAGCCATTTGTGGTGATTACTGAAAAAGATGTGATACTGCTGGATAGTGGTCTTGGTTACAATGAAGCAGATGGCACCCCACAACTATACAATAACCTGCAACGTGCAGGCATCAATCCTTCACAGGTTACAAAAGTATTGATGAGTCATTTACACAAAGACCATGCAGGTGGCGTAACCATTGATGGCAATAGTGGTCAAGATAGATTCATCGCTTTCCCTTATGCCACGTATTATGTGCAACAAAGAGAAATGGAATTTGCTTTAGGCATCGGCTCAGCATCGTATATACCGGAAGATTTCAGATTATTAGAAGAGTTTAGCCGTGTTGAATGGTTAACAGAAGATGAAGGATTCATAGATGGATATATCCGTTACCAGTTAACCGGGGCACATAGTAAATACCATCAGGTATTTTGGATCGAGGAAAACGGACAAACGATTTTTTTTGGTGGTGATGACGCTCCGCAACTACAGCAAATGAAAAGCAGGTTCGTAGCCAAATATGATTACGACGGAAAAAAATGTATGGAACTTAGAAAACAGTGGTGGGAAGAAGGTCAGAGCAAAGGGTGGACTTTCCTCTTCTATCATGATATTCAATCACCGGTTTGGGGACCATTAAAATAGTAATCCTATTCTCCGTCTTTCTTTTCTCGCATTTTACGACGTAACTCCATACGATCCTGCAACTCTTTACGAACTACGTTCATGAATTCACGTTCAGCAACCAATGCTTTGTTTACTCTTTCATCTGATACCAATACTTTTTTGAGCTCAACACGATAACGCTTACGAATATTCAATACAGCTTCTTCAAAAGCAATAATATCTTCCTTGTTATCTTGTTTTGCCTTCCGTACTTCTGCACTGTGACTATTATACAATGGCCAGAACTTTTCAGCTTCTTCGGTCGTCAAAGCAAGATGTTTGGTGAAATAAGCCACTTTTAGTATCTCAATATTCTCACGTGGCCCTCGCATTCTTTCGCCGGGAGGCTGTGCCTGAACATGACTATAGGCAATAAGTAACATTAAAAAGGAAATTGTAAAGCGTATTCTTGTTTTCATGATCAGTTATTTAATATCTACTGTTTCTGTTGATCCTGTAGATTCTTGTAAGTACTGTTTCAGTTCATCATCCGACATATCACCCAAATGATCGTTTACATCCGGTAATTCATCTATTTGTAAAGATTCTCGATCAGCCGTAGCAATCACTAATTTCTCAGCACTACTTAGATAATTCGTTAATTCATCTTCACTCAGTTTAGATATTTCATTGGAAACATCCATTTGTGCATATTGATCAGTATTAACTGATTCAATGGTTTGATTACCGTTATAAATAAAAGCTGCTGTTACCAACAAGCCTATCATTACCGCCGCCACTACAAAACGCATCCATGGGCTTTTTCTGAAAGCAGGCATCGAAATAACCTTTCCTGTATCAATTGTTGCTTTCTCTGCAATTATTGCTTGAATATCTAATTCAGGAACGGTATTGGTTTGATAAGGATTGGTTTTAGGTATCGACTGTAAGAATGGTGCTACTTCCTGTAATTCGTCACTCACTTCAGTATGTCTTACTGCTAGCAAAATAGTATCAGGAAGCTGTTCAAAATAATTTTCCGGCACTACAAATACATTGGTTTTGTCGGACAATCCAATACTGATTCGCTCCAGGATTATTTCAGATAAAGCATCAAAATAACCAACAGGTACCATATAAGGTACTGCAACCGGCCAAGCATTAGCAGCACTTACTATGCTTGTCAATTCTATTGTTATTTCTTCCCTGTTCTGCATATTCATTAGATAACTGTGGTGTTCGTAGGTTTAATATTCCAGCATAAATGCCTCAATTTTTTTTGCAGCATGGTGATAGCTTGCTTTTAAAGCCCCTTCACTTGTATCCAGTATCCGACTCATTTCTTCATAGGGCATTTCATCATAATACCGAAGATTAAAGACTACTCTTTGCTTTTCCGGTAATTGTTGGATGGCTAATTGTAATTTCCACTCCAGTTTATTGGCATCAAAATTACTGTCAGCCTTTATTTTATTACTCAATACTTCCCCTACCTCGTCCATGCTAATGGATGCTTTTCGCTTTTGCTGCTCAATAAAACTTAAACATTCATTGGTAGCAATCCGATACAACCAAGTGTACAAGCGACTGTCTTCCCGGAAGTTTTCCAACCCCTTCCAAACCTTAATGAATAGGTTCTGCAATACATCATTGGCATCTTCATGATCAACTACCATTCTCCGAATATGCCAGTATAGTTTCTCCTGGTACTTTTTAATGATACCTGTAAATCCCTGCTCTTTTGTAGCCGGCTCCCGAAACTGTTGCAGTAATACCAAATCGTCTGATTGCATGCAGGGCTATTTTACGCTAATATAAACGCTCCTACACGTTGGACTCGCGTTTTATCCAAAAGTTTAATCCATCAATAACTAACATTTGTTTTGTAAAATGTTATAAATCATTGGTTTATTGAGCGAAATCTGTTAGTTTTTAGGATAAAAATGTATATTAGGGTATGTCATCGCGTCAATATATCCAACAATTCAGGCGTAACGTAACGGATAAATATACCATTTACAACAGCCTTTTTGCTGCCCTGCCTTTTTCAGGTATTGCCAATGTAGGAGCTTTATTGCCCATTCTTTCTCAAACCTGTGAGGATGATTATAAATCAGGGAAAAATCCGGTTGAAATCATCAACGACTTTTTTTTACAGCATACACCGGTTCGTGATGAAAAAGAAAAAGTAGATCGCTTGTTCAAGTTTGTTCAATACATCGAGCGACAAGTGGTATTGTTTGATGCCATAGAAGACGCCGCATTCAATACCGTTAACAATATCGAAGGTCCGGGCAGTTTAAAAGCCCTGTACAATGAAGTAGTATTTGCGGGCAAAACACAAGCTTTAAAAAATAAATTGAAAAAATTTAGGGTTAGAGTGGTATTGACAGCCCATCCCACACAGTTTTATCCGGGTAATGTCTTGGGTATTATTCATGATATGAGCGAAGCCATTGCTAAAAATGACTTCCATACCATCAATGAATATATTCAACAATTAGGCATCACCCCTTTCTTTAATAAAAAGCAACCCACTCCCTATGATGAAGCGTTGAACCTGATGTGGTACCTGGAAAATATCTTATACCATTCTATCGGCAATATTTACAATGTTATTGAACGAGATATTTTTGATCACACTTATGACGGCGATAACCCTTTTATTGAATTAGGTTTCTGGCCGGGTGGTGATAGAGATGGTAATCCATTTGTAAATGCAGCAACCACACTCAAAGTAGCAGAAGCCTTACGCAGTTCTATCACCCTGTGTTATTACCGGGATATCCGCAAACTCAAGAGAAGGCTCACTTTCTACAATGTAGATATATTACTGCAAGAACTGGAAGCCATATTGTATGAAAATGTTTTTCGTCCAACAGAATCGGAGCCTATTCAAGCTAATACATTACTTGAAAAACTCTTCATCATCCAGCAGTTGGTGAAAGAAAAACATCATGCTTTGTTTTTACAAAGACTGAATAGTCTAATCCATAAAGTGAAAATATTCGGGACTCATTTTGCTACGATTGATATTAGACAAGATAGTCGTATTCATACCCAGGTCATTCAAAATATTCATGAAACACTGATCAACATTCGTGGCAAGGGACTATTGCCCGATGATTACAACCATCTTCCTACTGATGAAAAAATTACCGTACTCAGTTCACTGGAAGATCAGCTCGATCCAACCCTATTTGAATCTATTACGCGCGACACCCTCGAAAGTATCTATGCCATTCAAACCATTCAACACCAAAATGGTGAAGCAGGTTGTAATCGCTATGTAATCAGTAATTGTCAGAGTAGTTTGAATGTAATGGAAGTATATGCGCTTTTCAAACTATGTGGCTGGAAAGAAGAATCACTGACCGTAGATATTGTTCCGCTTTTTGAAACCATTGATGATTTGGGCCAAGCTGAACAAACCATGAATATATTGTATCAATTCCCTTTGTACGCGCATCATTTGAAGAACAGAAAAATGCAACAGACCATCATGCTGGGTTTTAGTGATGGTACAAAAGATGGTGGATACCTTCAAGCCAACTGGAGTATTTATACGGCTAAAGAAAACCTGACCGCAATTTCCAGAAAGTACAATATCAAAGCAAAATTTTTTGATGGTCGTGGTGGACCTCCATCAAGAGGCGGCGGAAAAACACATAAGTTTTATGCTTCCATGGGTTCCAATATTGAAAATGAAGAAATACAACTGACCATACAGGGACAAACGATCACATCAAATTTTGGCACCATTCAGTCCTCGCAATACAATCTTGAGCAATTGATAAGTGCCGGTATCAGTAATGAATTGTTTGCCGACTCGAGAATCCAATTATCGCAACATGACCGTTACTTAATGGAAGAATTGGGTAACATTAGTCATGCCACCTATCAACAATTTAAAACACATCCTTTATTCCTATCATACCTGCAACAATTCAGTCCATTGAACTATTACAGTAAAAGTAATATTGCCAGTAGGCCTGCTAAAAGAGGCAGTGGCGGAGCTTTACGTTTTGAAGATTTACGCGCGATTCCTTTTGTAGGCAGTTGGAGTCAGCTGAAACAAAATGTACCGGGTTTTTTTGGTGTCGGTACTGCATTAAAGAGTATGAAGGAAAAAGGTTTATGGGATGATGTAAAAGCCATGTTCAGAAATGTTTTATTCTTCCGGACCCTGATCGATAACAGCATGATGAGTATGCTCAAATCATTTTTCCCATTAACAGAATACATCAAAGAAGATCCTGAGTTTGGTGTAGTATGGCAATTGGTAAAAGACGAATTTGATCTCACCTGTAATATGGTACTGGAATTAGCAGAAGCTACTCAGCTCATGGATGATGATCAACCCGGACGAGCATCCATCCAAATGCGTGATAAAATTGTTTTGCCGCTTCTCACCATACAACAATACGCACTACACCAAATTCGAAACCATAAGGGTGATGGACCTGAGAAAGAAGTTTATGAAAAACTGATTACCCGAAGCATGTTCGGCATCATCAATGCCGGCAGAAACTCGGCCTAGAGAAATCATGAATAATGAATGTCCAATTTCGAACTTCGAAGTTGGACATTCGACATTTATTATTGATCATTCTCCTCCGTCTTTCCAGTTCCAGAGATGTAAGCAAGCATAGGTTCTATATGGGCTCCAATTAGCCGATATCTTGAGCATTCTTGTTTTCATTTTCTTTTTATCAGCTGCATTGATCTTATACAGTTTACACATGGCTTGTTGAATACCGAGATCATCTACCGCAAATACATCTTCCCTACCCAGCGTAAACATCAAAAGCATTTCAACAGTCCATTTGCCTACTCCTTTAATATCGGTGAGTAGCTCAATGACAGATTCATTATCCATCTGTAATAGTTTCTTATCTGTGATCTTGTGTTCTATACAAAATCGCGCTACATTCTGTACATAACTCACTTTAGCATTACTCAAACCAATGGCACGTAGGGTTTCAAAAGGCGTATCTAATACCTGCTGTGGTTTAGGTTCTTTACCATTGTAGAGTGCCAAAAAACGATGAAAGATCACTTTAGCTACTTTAGTACTCAACTGTTGACTCATAATACTAGCCATCAATCGTAATGGGATATTTTTATGGAGTTTTAGTGTATGAGCATCCCCAGTTAAAATAGTAGCCAGTTTGTGGTCTTTTTTGAGATGTTTGATGTATTCCATATCAGCAAGTTAGAGAATCGATTTCAACCTGAAAACTTACCTTGCAAAGAATTATGAAAAGGCATCTTCAATTGACTGCAGATGGTTCTCATACCATTCAAATCGACGAACTCAATGTTACTTATCATAGTAAACATGGAGCCATCCAAGAAAGTCGACATGTTTTCATAGATGCAGGTATTAGCTACCTACATCAGGTTCAACAGATTAATGAATACCAAATTCTTGAGATGGGCTTTGGTACCGGACTGAATGCATTACTCACTGCTATTTTCTCTGACCAGATGAATGTGTATGTCAACTATCATAGTATCGAAGCTTTTCCTTTAACGGCTGAGGAGATAGGCATGCTGAACTATGGAACGCTGTTGCAACAGATATCCGTTTTTTCACAAATCCATGCAGCACCCTGGAATACAGGCACTCCCATTCATCCAAAATTTGAATTGTACAAACATCATTGCACACTGAATAGTTTTAATCACTTAGAACAATTCAACATCATTTATTACGATGCATTTGCCCCTACTGCACAACCGGAATTATGGACGGTTGAGATTTTTGAAAAATTATACCACTTGTTAAAACCGGAAGGCATATTGGTGACTTATTGCAGTAAAGGTGTGGTAAGAAGAGCTATGGAAGCAGCGGGTTTTAGGATCACCAAACTACAAGGTCCGCCCGGAAAAAGAGAAATGGTAAGGGCTTTCAGAGACCATTAATTTTCAGTAGCTTTCTGAAAATTATCCGCATGAGAAGACTTCTTTTTTGTTTTTTATTTTTTCAGCTCACGTTTTCATTTGCCCAGAGTAAAGACGAGCAAACCATCCGTAATATGCTTGATCGCCAAACCAAAGACTGGAATCGCGGCGATATCCCTGCATTCATGAAAGGTTATTGGGAAAGTGATAGTCTCATGTTCATCGGTAAAAATGGCGTTACATATGGTTATCAAACTACATTGAACAATTATAAAAAGAATTATCCGGATGCCACTGCCATGGGGCAGTTACAATTTCAAATTCTACAGGTAAAGCCTTTGGGAAAGGGTCACTACTTTGTACTGGGGAAATGGATGCTAAAAAGAACCATCGGAGACTTGAGTGGACATTACACATTGTTATTTAAAAAGATCAAAGGAGAATGGGTGATTGTAGCGGATCACAGTAGTTGAGTGTAATATTTCATGCAGATTTTCTACTAATACTAAAAATCAACAAAATGGTAGCAATTATTTTAGGGGTCATTATACTTATTGTAGGTATCGTCCTCAAAAATCAGGAAAGAGAAGAGTTGCGTAAACTCGCAGGGGGTATTCGAATATTGGCCTTGATCATCATCATCGTTGGTTTTCTTACTTCTTGTATCAAACAAATAGATGCAGGTCAGATTGGTGTGAAAAGTTTGTTTGGTAAAGTATCCGATGATGTACTCACCAGTGGATTGAATATGGTAAACCCATTGGTAGATGTAAAAACAGTGGATATCAAAACACAGAACTATACCATGAGTGGCGTTCATGATGAAAGTACTAACAGCACTTCGGGAGATGATGCCATTAAAGTATTAACGGCCGATGGATTGGAAGTAGTTATAGATCTTACTGTCTTATATCGCGTAATTGGTACCGAGGCCCCACGTATTGTGAGAGAAACCGGACTTGACTATAAAGACAAAATTGTTCGTCCGCTTACCCGTACTAAAATTCGAGACAATGCAGTTTACTTTACAGCTATTGAATTATACTCTAACAGAAGAGATGATTTCCAAAACCGTATTTTCAAAAGCATTGAAACAGATTTCAAGAAAAGAGGATTGATACTGGAACAATTGCTGGTAAGGAATATCACTTTACCTGCCAATGTAAAAACCTCTATCGAAGAAAAGATAAAAGCAGAACAGGAAGCACAGAAAATGGAGTTCGTGTTACAAAAGGAAAAACAAGAAGCGGAAAGAAAGCGTGTAGAAGCACAGGGTATTGCTGATTATCAGCGTATCATGAGTAGTGGATTAACCGACAAACAATTACAATACGAACAAATTCAGGTGCTAAAAGGATTGGTGACCTCCCCAAATTCAAAAGTAATTGTTATGGGCAAAGGAAATACACCCGTGATTCTGGATACAAAAGATCAGAAAAATTAAGCGGTGGTTTTTTGAGGAATCACTGCATAATACACCATCAGTCTGCGAAATAAAATATGTCCAAAGAAAACACCAATGACGGATGATAAAATATCCAGGTAATCAAAGGTTCTTCCGAAAACAGGAATCAGTTGCAGGTATTCATTGATGACTACCAGTAATAAACCAAAGCAGCAGGTAATGTTCAAGTCTCGATCATTTTCCAGTCTGAAAAAGCGTTGAAAGAACCAACATGCCCCGAAAGGCAATAGAAAAGAGCCGATTAAATTGGGAGCCAGCCCGATCAACGGTTTAAAAGCCGGATCAATATGTATAAAAGGACGGACCAAAAATTTGATCGTCCAGATCACCAGTGTACCGATGATCATGATCTGTTTAGATATTCGTTTTAAGGGCATTCCGTATGGTTTCAATGATGAAAATAAGAAAATAGCGATGTAATTCATACATCGCTATTTTTTTTGCAACGGTTGAAACCTATAAAAGTTACTCTTCGAAATTCAATGGCTTACTCCAAAGACGGATAATATACCACAAATAGGCAGTGAGACTAGCAACAAAAAAGCAGTAAAAAAGAACATTTCCTAGCTTAATTTTCTCATGTATAAACGCATAATCATACATGATTCCAAAAGTAGAATTGAGGGCAAGCCATAAAAGACCCAGTGAAAGGGTATTCACAATTCTCAGTAGATATTTTCTTACGGCAGGTTCCAAAATGCATCTTTTGTAAACTAACTACAACTGCGATACCCGATTGTTCTACGTAATCTAAATTATTTCGCGAAAGCATAATTTTTAATCCATGCTCTGGTTGCTGGCAGCAGCAATCTTCAACAATCGATCGAATTGCGCCGGTGTAAGGTCATTGTAAAAATAATAAATAGGATTCACAGGATTTCCATAACGATGTACTTCATAATGACAATGTGGACCGGAGCTCTTTCCGGTATTCCCAACATATCCAATTACTTCCCCTCGTTTTACTCTTTGTCCAACCCTTGCTTTGATACGGAACATGTGTCCATATAAAGTTTCATAACTATTTCCATGATTGATTACCACCCGATTACCAAATCCACCGGTATTAAAGCCTGCATCGGTTACCACGCCATCTGCTGTGGCATAAATAGGTGTACCGTGCGGGGCTGTAAAATCCATGCCCAAATGCGCTCTTCTGTCTTTATAAATGGGGTCAATACGATACCCATAGCCCGATGCAATGCGGGTAAGGTTTTTATTGCTAATGGGTTGAATGGCCGGAATCGATGCCAGAAATTTTTCCTTATTCTTTACCATCTGTGTGATCTCGTCAAATGACCGTTGCTGATAAGCCATTCGAAGCGATAGGTTATTCAATTGTGCCGTCATGTTTTTGATCAGCTCAGTAGACCCCATGGTCTGTAACAATTGTATCTCTTTTCGCTTCTCCATTTCACGAATACGGGCACTGTCCGGAATGGGTTTGGATTCAAAAATGGAGCGATACACTTCATTATCCCGATTGGCCAATTCATCCATTTGAAGGGTCAATTGCTTCAACCTTTCTTCCAATACGCCATAATTCTGCCTCAGATCTTCATTCTGCTGGCGTAGGAGTTTTTCTTTCGGAGAATCAATATAACGGAAGGCAATGGCAAAAATGATCATACCCGTTACAATAGAAGCAGCGATAAAACCAAATAATTGCAATAACCTTACCCTTAGAGGGGTTTCCAGCTTCTCATACCGGAGTGTATGGGTATTGTAATAATATTTGATCTTCTTCATATCCTGGGGGGCGCCGCTGTGAACGGCATAAAAACTCGTGTTTTTGGGTATTTTTTGCTCTGGTTGAAGGTAAAGCCTTGAAATCTTACCGCTTTCCAAGAAAGGTCAATTCCTTACCTTTGATGCCCTTTAAAAGCGCTCAAAGATAGCTTCTGAGCAACTAAAATACAGTTTTTAAAATATATACCCAGATGATGACCAGCGCCGAGATCAGAAAGAAGTTTCTGGATTTTTTTGCCTCTAAGCAGCACCATATCGTGCCTTCTGCGCCAATTGTGGTAAAGAATGACCCTACCCTCCTATTTACCAATGCAGGGATGAACCAGTTCAAAGACTATTTTCTGGGCAATAAACAAGCCGCTTCTCCAAGAATTGCAGATACACAAAAATGTTTGCGTGTAAGTGGTAAACACAATGATCTGGAAGAAGTAGGCGTGGACACTTATCATCATACGATGTTTGAAATGCTGGGCAATTGGAGTTTTGGCGACCCTGCCCGTCCGGCAGGCGGGTACTTTAAAGCAGAAGCCATTGCCTGGAGTTGGGAATTATTGACTGAAGTTTACCAATTAGATAAAGACCGTTTATACGTCACCATTTTTGAAGGTGATGAGAAAGAAGGTATTCCACGTGACGAAGAAGCTTTTCAAGAATGGAAAAAAGTAATTCCCCAAGACCGAATTCTACTCGGAAATAAGAAAGATAATTTCTGGGAAATGGGTGATACAGGTCCCTGTGGACCTTGTACTGAAATCCATGTGGATTGTAGAACGTCAGCAGAAAGGAAAGCAGTGGATGGGAAAACGCTGGTAAACAACGATCATCCGCAGGTGATTGAAATCTGGAATAATGTATTCATTCAATTCAACCGCTTAAAAGATGGAAGTCTGGAATCATTACCTGCCAAGCATGTTGATACCGGAATGGGTTTTGAAAGATTGGTACGTGTGATCCAAGGAAAGCAGAGTAACTATGATACAGATGTTTTTACCGGAACCATTGCAGCAGTTGAAAGCATCACAGGAAAAAAATATGATTACAGCGATAGCAAACAGGCGATAGCTTTTCGTGTACTGGCTGATCATATCCGTGCCATTTCTTTTACGATTGCTGACGGACAGCTTCCTTCGAATACCGGAGCCGGATATGTGATCAGAAGAATTTTAAGAAGAGCCGTTCGTTATTATTATTCTTATCTTGATTATAAGCAACCGTTATTACACCAACTGGTTCCTGTAATTGCTCAACAGTTTGCAACTGTATTTCCGGAATTACAGCAGCAACTGGACTTTGTTAGTAAGGTAGTGAAGGAAGAAGAAGACGCATTCCTCCGCACATTAGATAAAGGATTGAAGCGAATTGATGATATTATTCATTCAGCTAGTAATAAAACAATTCAGGGCAAAGCTGCTTTTGAGTTGTTTGATACGTATGGCTTCCCGTTGGATCTAACAAGATTGATCGCTACAGAAAATAATCTGACTGTTGATGAAAAAGGATTTGAAGCAGAAATGCAACAACAGAAAGACAGAAGTCGCGCTGCTACTGCTGTTGATACAGAAGATTGGATCACTTTAAAAGAAACTACCAACAATAGCTTTGTCGGATATACCACACTAGAAACCAATACCCTCGTTACTCGATACAGAAAAGTAAAAGCCAAGGGAAAAGAAGCCTATCAACTGGTATTGGAAAACACACCTTTTTATGCTGAAAGTGGTGGACAAACAGGAGATCAAGGCACACTTGATTTTAATGGTGAATCTATTCCAGTGATAGATACTAAGAAAGAGAACAATTTAATTATTCATTTCTGCGAGCAATTGCCTTCTAGTATGAATGGCCCTGTAGTTGCGAAAGTGGATGCAAGCAGAAGACAATCTACTGCCATTCATCATAGTGCTACGCACTTGTTACATGCGGCACTCAGACAAGTGTTAGGAGTCCATGTAGCACAGAAAGGAAGTTTGGTCAATGATACACAATTGCGTTTTGACTTCTCACACTTTGCTAAAGTAACAGACGAGGAAATTAATCAAATTGAAAAAATCGTTAACCAAAAAATCAGAGAAAATATTCCAGTGGTCATTAAAGAAATGGGTAAAGATGATGCTGTACAATTAGGCGCCATGGCATTATTTGGTGAGAAGTATGGCGATGTGGTAAGAGTAGTCATTATTGACCCCGCATACTCTATTGAATTGTGTGGTGGTACACATGTTGGTGCAACTGGAGAATTGGGTATTTTCAAAATCAAATCAGAATCAGCCGTAGCTGCGGGTGTAAGACGTATTGAAGCAGTGAGTGGGACTACTGCAGAAGCCTATATTGATGAACAACTCAATCAACTGACAGCAGTACGTGAAGCATTGAAAAATCCAAAAGAGATTATCAAATCAGTAGAGAACTTATTTGCGGAAAATAACGAATTAAAAAAGAAAGTTGAAAGTTTAGAAGCCAAGCAAATTCAAATTCTCAAGCAAGAATTATTAAGTAAATCTGAAAACATCAATGGTGTTACTTTTATTGGTGCTGTAACAGAACTGAGTAGTGCTGACGCCCTTAAGAAATTATGCTTCGATTTGAAAAATGATCTTACTACTTATTTGGTAGCACTGGCTGTCAATGCAGACGGGAAAGCCAATGTAGCAGTGATGGTATCCGAAGATCTGGTCAACGAAAAAGGACTCGAAGCACCAAAAATTATCAAAGAACATATTGCAGGTCTGATCAAAGGCGGCGGCGGCGGACAAAAAACCCTGGCCACTGCCGGCGGACAAGACGCCAGTAATCTGGTACAGGTGGTGGAGAAGGTCAGGTCGCTGCTTTAGAAGTCCATGGTCGATAGTCCATAGTCCATGGCAGGACATCGGTCTTCCCAATAGACTATGGACCATAAACCATAAGCCAATCCATTAACCTTATTTAACATTTCCGAAAACCTTCGTAAATAAAATTTTACTGTACATTTGACTACCAAACATTTCGTACACTAAAATTTTATGATTATGTATTGCAAATGGATCGCCGCATTATTACTCACTGCAGGAATGACTGCATCGGCACAAACCACAGATAAAAAGCAACGTGAAGAAGAGGTAAAAGAAAAAAGACAAAAAACAACCATTGTAGTTGATGGTGACAGGGTTATTGTGAATGGAAAGGATGTAAAAGATATGTCTCCGGAAGAAAAAGAGAAACTGGGCGACATGAGATTGAGAATAGCCCCTTCTGTACGCATAAGAAGTCCACGTAATGCTGATGGATTCTTTGATCTGGATGAAATAAGAATCAAGAACCCGGAAGGAACGCCTCGTGCTTTTTTGGGTGTGATGAGCGAGAAAAATGAAAAAGGGGCTAAAATCACTTCTGTTACCAAAGAGAGTGCTGCTGCTAAGGCAGGACTACAGAAAGACGATATCATTACCAAAGTGAACGACGCCACTATTACAGATAGTGAAGATCTGTTTGAAACCATCCGCAAATTCAAGCCTGAAGATAAAGTGACTGTTTCTTACTTACGTGATGGTCAATTAAAAACAACCACCGCAGTGCTTGGTAAGACCATGGAGATGGACTTCGATTTTAATTTTGATGATCGTTTTGGACGCGGCTTTAACTTCAACATGCCTGAATTAAGAGGCCTGGAAAATTTTAACTGGAATTACTCACGTAAGCCCAGATTGGGGGTTGAAATTCAGGATACTGAGGACAGTAAAGGGGTAAAAGTTATACAGGTTGAAAATGAAATGCCGGCTCAAAAAGCAGGAATTCAAGAAAATGATATCATTACTAGTATCAACGATAAAGCAGTAAACTCAGTAGATGAAATCAAAGCGGCCCTGAAGGAATTGAAAGAAGGCGATCTGATCAAAGCAACTATCATTCGCTCCGGAAAAACACAAACACTGGAAATTAAAATTCCTAAAAAGTTAAAAACAGCAGATCTCTGAACCATTAGGTCTAAGCTAATGTTATAAATATCTCATGTGCATTGTAAGACCGCGTCACCTTGCGTTTGTAAGGGTTGTCGCGGTTTTTTTTATTTGTATATTTAATAAAAACATGATTATGAGATTTCTTATACTGATTGCTTTTATCTGTTTAAGTCTTCAAAATTTCGCTCAGATATATCGAACCAAAGAGCCGCTGGTGCATACCTATTCTATTGTTGCCAGAGATGAGCAAACCGGGGAAATGGCTGTGGGCGTGCAAAGCCACTGGTTCAGTGTAGGTACTTCAGTTCCTTGGGCCGAAGCCGGTGTGGGAGCAGTAGCTACCCAGTCTTTTGTTGACAAATCTTATGGGCCGAAAGCATTGGCCTTGTTAAAAACGGGATTATCAGCACAACAGGTTCTTGACAAACTAGTGGCCGATGATCCGGGCAGAGATGTCAGACAAGTATCGATTATTGATAGTAAAGGAAATGTGGCCACACATACCGGTAAGAATTGTATACAAGTAGCCAGTCATATCAAAGGGAATAATTACAGCGTACAAAGTAATATGATGCTGGGCGATCAAGTAGATGAATATATGTCTGAGGCATTTGAAAAAAGTAAAAGCAAACCATTGGCAGAAAGGGTATTACTGGCATTGGAAGCTGCGCAAAAAGCAGGAGGCGATATTCGAGGTATGCAGGCTGCTGCGATTATTGTTGTTCCAGGCAAGATCACCGAAGCCTGGAATAATAAAACAGTGGATATCCGTGTAGATGATGCCCCGGAACCATTAAAAGAATTACGCCGCATTTATACCGTACATCTTGCATATCAACACATGAATGATGGAGACCTCGCTGTGGAGAAAAACGATATGGCAAAAGCCATGGCTGAGTACAAAGCAGCCATGGAATTATTCCCCGATAATCTGGAAATGCAATTCTGGACGGCCATTACGCTGGCGAATAACAAAGAGGTAGACAAGGCCCTGCCGATGTTAAAGAAGATTTATGATCAAGATAAAAACTGGAAAGAACTCACCAGACGATTACCAGCAGTGAATTTATTGACGGTGTCTGAAACAGACCTAAAGCGAATACTTTCCTTATAATTATCTCATAAAACCATGATAAACATCCATTAGCTGAATAATCAGCAGTATTTTTGTAGTTCATGTCATTGCAGGAAAAATATGAGGCGGTTATTGGACTGGAAGTTCATGCTCAATTGGCTACACTAAGCAAATTATTTTGTGGAGATAGTACTGCATTTGGAGCCGAACCCAATACTCAGGTGAGTCCAATTACTTTAGGTCATCCGGGTACACTTCCTAAAACCAATCAAAAAGCAGTTGAATATGCTATCAAAATGGGATTGGCCTGTCATTGTGAAATTGAGCAGTATAATTATTTTGCCAGAAAGAATTACTTCTACCCTGATCTTCCCAAGGGATATCAAATATCGCAACATACGACTCCGATTTGCAAAGGCGGGTATGTAACCATTCATACTTCTACGGGTAGCAAAGATGTACAACTGAATAGAATTCATTTAGAAGAGGATGCGGGTAAAAGCATCCATGACTTGGATGAAAACAATACCTGTATCGATCTGAACAGAGCCGGTACCCCACTGATTGAAATTGTTACTGAGCCGGATATGCATAGTGCGGAAGAAGCCTGGCACTATGTTACCGAAATTCGGAAACTTGTACAATGGTTGGGTATTTGTGATGGCAATATGGAAGAAGGTAGTTTGCGTTGTGATGCCAATATTTCTGTTCGATTAAGAGGAACCACAACGCTGGGCACTAAAGTAGAAGTTAAAAACCTGAACTCCATACGCAATGTCAAAAAAGCGATTGAGTTTGAGATCGAAAGAATCGTTCAGTTATTGGAGAAGGGTGAAGCTGTAAAACAACAAACCAGAAGTTTTGATGCATCGAATGATACCACTTTTGCGATCCGTGATAAAGAAGAAGCCAATGACTATCGCTACTTCCCCGATCCCGACCTCGCTCCTTTTCATTTGACTGAAACTTTTATTGCTGGTATCAAAGAAAGTTTGCCAGAATTACCCGCCGAACTGGAAGCCAGGTTAATAGCTACTTACGGATTGAATGCATATGATGCAGGGCAACTTTGTGATTCCATACCTACCGCTCAATACTTTGAAGTGGTGGCAAAGCATACCAACCATTACAAAGCCATTGCTAACTGGATACTTGGACCTATCAGACAATACCTTAATGAACAGCAAAAAGATTTTACAGCACTTACATTGAAGCCTGCTAGTCTTTCAGCTTTGATAGAACTGGTACAAAGCAGTAAGGTTAGCTTCTCTGTAGCGTCTTCAAAACTACTACCCTTGTTATTAGAGAAAGATGTTGATCCCTTACAACTGGCTACTGATATGAATTTGATCATGGTGAATGATGGAAACTTGTTAGAACAATGGGTAGAGGAGGCCATAACTGCCATGCCGGACAAAGTAACGGAGTATAAAAAAGGTAAAAAAGGTTTAATCGGTTTATTTGTAGGTGAAGTGAAGAAAAGAAGTAAGGGGCAAGCAGATCCCAAATTAGTAACAGTATTATTAGAACAAAAACTCAATCAATAAATATACATACATGAAACCATTGGTATACATCGCAGCTGTTATTGCATTATTGAGCAGTTGTCAGGAAAAAAAATATGGTGCTTTTACCGTAAGTGGTAAGATCATCAATGCACCCTCCAAAAAAATATTTTTACAGGAATTACCTTATGGTGGCGAACAACCCGTTATCTTGGATTCCACCACTTTAAAAGATAATGGCAGTTTTGAATTAAGAGCGGTTGGCAAGGAAGAAGCATTATATAGATTGGTGATTGAAAATGGTCCGGATGTTTTACTCGTAAATGATGGTAAAAGTATTCGTGTTAATGTTGATGTCAACAATTACAGGGCTTATACCGTTGAAGGCTCAGATGCCAGTAACAGTTTGCATAAACTTTTCGAAGACTTTCGTGTGAAAGACTCTTTGTTGTATTTAACATTTACGAAAGTGGACAGCATGCAGCAAAATGAAGGAAACGACAGTTTGCTAACAATAGAAAGAGACAAGCGTGATCGCCAATTAAAAGATATCAACAAGCTGGTGACCGATTTTGTCAATGCCTCAGAAAGCCCTGCTGCCAGGTACTATGCTATAGGAATGGGTTCCCGCACCATGCAACCTGAGGAACTGAAAGTTTTGGCTGATGCATCAGCAGACAAGTTCAAAGAACATAGTGGATTAGCCAAGCTTAAAAGTTTGATGACAGTAAGTACACAACCGCCTCCATCCAACAGCTTATTGAATCAGCCAGCACCGGAGATCAGTTTACCTGACACAGATGGAAAGATGTTTTCATTAAGTAGTTTAAAGGGCAAATATGTGTTGGTTGATTTTTGGGCGAGTTGGTGTATGCCTTGCAGAAAAGAAAATCCAAATGTCGTAGCTGCTTACAATAAGTTCAAGGATAAGAACTTTACCATTTTGGGTGTTTCATTAGATCAGGATAAAGAAGCTTGGTTAGAAGCCATTGCAAAAGATAAATTAACCTGGAAGCATATCAGTGATCTAAAATATTGGGAAAGCGTGGTAGTGCCTATGTATAAAATTGAAGGTATCCCATTCAACGTTTTGTTAGATCCAACCGGAAAAATCGTTGCAACGGATTTGAGAGGTGATGATTTAGAAAAAACATTAGCGAAAATGCTTAAATAGTAGGTTAGAGATAATTAGAAAGATGGGACTTTATGATTGATTATAATTTCATCGTCCATCATAAAAATCTGCGTCCCATCAAACAGCTTTGATAAACTAATCATACAAAGACAGAGATTAGCTACAAACAAAGGAGGAAGTCTCAAAAGTAAAAAGAAGGCTTTGAGAATCGCCTAAATGAAAACTTTCTCCATCAGGTACCCGAATAAAAAGAGGCTGTATCGTACTTTTGATACAGCCTCTTTTTATTATTCTTCAAAGAATCAAATTAATAACCAGGATTTTGTTTGAATCCTTTATTAAAATTGATTTCTGAGCTTGGGAAAGGCAGCTGGAATCTGTGGTTACCAGCTGGTAAACTTGTGAAGATATACTTCACACCTGTTCCATCAGCGCGGTCTCCAAAGTTTGCATCACGTTGAACAGGTTGATTTCTTCTTTTTAAATCCCAGAATCTATCACCTTCAAATGCCAATTCCAATCTTCTTTCTTTCAGAATTTCATCGCCTAATGCTGTTCCTGTTAATGCAAGTGGTGTACTTGAACTATAACGATTTGCACGCAGCAAATTCAGGTCTGCCAAAGCTTGTACATCATTACCAGAACGCTGATATGCTTCTGCTCTATTGAGTAACACTTCAGCAGTACGCAATACTTTATGATCAACAACACCTGCTACCTGACCGGGACGTCCTGCATATTTGATAATATGATTCTGAAGAACACCGTTATACAAGCTGGTTTGAATGTATGCAGTTGTTCTAATATCAGAAGGCTGGTACAATTGACGAAGGTTGTACTCACATACATATTCTGAACGAATCAATCCGCCCACAGTTTGATAATAATTTACACCCTGTGCATTAATATTATCTAAAGTAGTATTTACAACTTTAAATAACACACCGTTATTTGTTTGATCAGTCCAGATAAGAGAAAAATCTGTACGAGAAGGTAAAACTGGAGTTGTGCCTAATGCTGCATTAGAAGCAGCGATACAGTTGGTGAAATCTCCCATGTAAAGATACAATCTTGACAATAAACCGTTAACAGCAGCCTTATTCAATCTACCTACCCCATTGGTGGTGTTAATCAATGGCAGAGCTGTAGTTAGATCTGTTACAAGTTTTTGATAAAACCCACGAACAGGCTCTTTAGTAGGTAATTGTTTTGCATCAGTAGATGTAATATAAGCCATTGTTGAATCAGCAGCAGTAGCATTTTCAAATGTTTTGCTGAAGGTTCTTGCCATATCAAAATAAACCAATGCTCTCACTGCCAATGCTTCACCTCTAACGTTGTCTTTAAAAACACCAGCTGGAAATTTTTCGATGTTTTCAAGAATGGCATTAGCGCGTCTTGCGATAACGTATCCATTGGAAAAGAATCCAACTGTAGCGTCACCATTATAACGCCAGTCACCAAAAACAGTTAGTGTTTGACGACCAAGGCTACTAATAATCAAGTTGTCAGCCATAACATCCGCAAGGATGTTCCAAGTACCGTTAACATAGTTATTATTGCGCAACCCGGTATACATACCCAAAACTGCCAGGTTAACATCAGTTTCCGTATTAAAAGCCTGAGAGGTCTCAATTTGGTTAAACGGACTAAGCTCAAGCTCCTTTTTACTACAAGAAGCAAGTAACGCTACTGTAGATAATGCAAATAATATTTTTTTCATCTTATAGAAATTTTGGGTTAAAACTTAACATCAACACCTACTGTGATAGTTCTTGTGTTAGGATAAGCATACAGTGAAAGCACCCCTGGTTGAACCGGTGTACCAGATTCTCTGTTAGCAAGACCCACTTCAGGAATACCACGGAACTTAGTACCAATGAAAAGGTTTGTTCCTTGTACATAGAATCTCAAACCTGCAAGTTTCAATGATCTAGCCAAATCTGAAGGCAGTGTATATCCAATCATCAAATCTCTCAGCGAAATGTAATCACCTTTTTCAAGGAATCTGTCAGTAGTCAGATTTTGCTTCTGACCAGCTTCAGTGATATTAGGTAATGATGCGTTATCACCTGGTCTTCTCCAATATTTACCAGCATCTGTATATTGAGGGCGGAAACCAACTGAAGCATTACCACCATCAGCCAGATTATTCTGGTACATAGCATTGTAAATGTAGTTACCTCCTGAATAGTAGAACTGAAGAGAAAAATCAAAGTTCTTATAGGTTAAGTTAGAATTGATATTTCCAAAATATTTAGCCAATGGAGATTTATCTCTTAACAACACAGCATTGTTCAGAGAGTATGTTTCAGTAACTGAACCATCAACTGCGAAGTACTGGTTTCTTCCGTTTGCAGGATTCACACCAGCCCATCTCACCATGTAGTAAGTATTCAATGGTTGACCAATTACTAGACGAGTATTGTTTGAAGATGGAACATTATCTGAAATCAGACTATTTACATTGTTCTTATTATTGCTGTATGCTACCGTTACACTCCATTTCAAATCTTTCTTACGAATAATCTCGCCGGTAAGAGAAACCTCAATACCCTTGTTAGTCAAACTACCGATATTACTTAAAATAGAAGAGAAACCAGTTGCCTGACTCACAGGTTGAGGATAAAGAAGGTCGTTGGTTTTTCTATTGTAGTAATCTAAAGTACCGGTAATTCTGTTTTCAAATAAACCGAAGTCAATTCCGATATCCCAGTTGGTATTTTTTTCCCAGGTTAAATCAGGGTTTGCAATCTGAGTAGGTACTGCAGCAGGTAAGTTGTTGTACGCTACGTTAAGCGCATAAGTTCCAAGAGAACCATAAAACTGGTTAGGAACGTTACCCGCAGTACCATAAGATGCTCGAACTTTTAAGTCTGACAGGAAGTTGACATTATCCATGAACTTTTCGTTCTTGGCATTCCACCAAGCACTGGCAGCCCAAAAGTTAGCAAAACGATTGTTAGCACCAAAACGAGAAGATCCATCTCTTCTTACACTCAACTTAACTCCATATTTTTTATCAAAGTCATACCCAACTGATGAAAAATAAGAAATGATTGACCACTGGCTTCTGCTGGTAGTAGCTGTTTGAGCAGTAGCAGCATTATCCAATGTGTTCACAGAAGCTGTAGGAAAACCTCTTGCCGCTAATGTATAAGAATAGAAATTTCTCTTGGTGAATTCTTGCCCCAAAAGCACATTCACATTATGCTTTGAACCGAATGACTGAATCCAATTGGCAGTATTGGTAATTACATATTGAAAATCATTATTACCACCATCACTTTTTTGGTTAAAGCCCAAAATTGCTGCTAAGTTAGAACCTGGCTGTAAATAGCTTTCAGAAATATTAGTATTGTAGTTAAGAGCAGCTACTGATTTAAGCGTAATATTCTTATTCACTTTTCCTTCAAGAAATCCTGTAGCAAAAGTAGAAAGGTTATTGTTGAAGAAAGTATTCCTATCCTGTCCTTCTAATGCAGAGAAACCTTGCATAGTAAGATTATAAGATCCATTTGGTAAAAATACCGGCTCATATGGATTGGTTAAGAAGTACGCTGTCCATGGAGCTTGAGAGTTAAATAATTCACGTGTTTGGTATTCTTTTGCATAGGCAGTAGACACATTAATACCCGTAGTTAACCAGCTTGTCGCTTTGTACTCTGCGTTTAAACGGGCACCGATTCTGTTTCGAAAGCTTTTGTAAACAATACCATCTTCATCAAAAGTATTCACTGAAAAATAGTATTTCATTTTTTCAGTTGCACCGCTGATAGATACTTCATGAGAACTTGTTTTACCTGGCTGTAAATAATAATCAAGCCAGTTAGAAGGAGCCCTGCTGACCATCAAATCCCAAAGACCTTGACGTTGAGCGTCTGTGATATTAGCAAGTGTAGCATTCGTCGGAAAAGCGCTACCTCTTCTATTAACAATCATTGAATCAATGATTGGGTTTGTAAGACCTACTTCATACTCCCATTTCAGTTTTTCAGCGGCAGACATGAAGCTTACATTTTTCAACTCTTGCAGAGAAACAAAACCTCTTTGATAAGAATATCTTACTTGAGGTGCACCAGGCTTACCATTTTTGGTAGTAACTACGATTACACCATTAGAAGCTCTTGAACCGTAAATAGCGGCCGAAGACGCATCTTTCAAAACAGAGATGGTTTCAATATCATTAGGGTTCAATAATGAAAAAGCTGTACTAGTTACAGCGATTCCATCAATCATAATCAAGGGTTCATTAGACGCATTGATAGAACCTGTACCTCTGATACGCAGGAAACCTGCAGCACCAGGCTGACCACTTGCACCTACTACTTGTAACCCAGGAGCTTTACCTTGTAAAATTTGAGTAAAGTTCTGCATTGGTCTTTGAGCAATTTCTTTAGCACTAATTACAGATGTTGCACCATTCAGGTCTTTACGCTTAATTGCTTGATAACCTACAACTACTACTTCATCCAAACTTTTATCAGCCGGAGCCATACGAATACTATATTCATTTTGGCTACTAATTCTCAATTCTTGAGTGAGCTGACCTACAGAAGAGATGACTAAAACTTTAACGTCAGCACCAACGCTAAATCTAAAATTACCAGATTCATCCGTCAATGAACCGGTCTTTGTTCCACGAGCAGTGATAGATGCTCCCGGAATTGGCTTCCCATCGGCGTCAACTACTTTACCAGTAATCGTCCGATTTTGTGCGTCCGCTTGCGTATAGGCAAACGTTAGCACAAGAAAAAACATGGCTAATTTTCTCATATTTCAGTTTTTAAAGTAAAAATGCGTGACGCAATTTAAGTTAAAGAAAACATAAATGCGCATGAATAGACATATGATTATTTGAAAAAGCTGCTCATTTCACCGATTTAGTGATTTCGTTTTCAGGAAATTAAAAATAAAACGTTGATTATCAATATGATAAAATTAGTTTTCTAATCTTACTTCAATCTTAAAAATAAAAATGGCCAGCATTTTTTTGCTGACCATTTTTTCACTGTTAAAGAAATTAGAACTTATTTAGAGCGGATTTTGAACAATCGCTTTGTTGGCATTCATTTCATCTTGTGGGAACAAGAACTCCCATTGTATATCACCTGTAGGTATTGTTGTAACCTGCGTTAGAGCAACAAGGTGATTGGGTATTCCGGCGCGAGACATCGGCAGGTTTAAACGCTTTAGATCTGTAAAACGGAAACCTTCACCCCACAATTCGATACGTCTGTTAAAAAGAATCTCATCAATTAAGGCCTGACCGGTAGCTGTTGATTGTGTATAAGAAGCATTTCTGTTACGTACCAGCGTGAATAATGCTGTTTGTGCGGCAAGATTTTGTCCTTGTCTGGCTCTTGCTTCTGCTTCTATCAGGTACATTTCAGCAGCACGCATGTAAGGTACATCTCCTACACTGAGTGAGCTGCTCTTAGCCAAGAATTTTTTATTCTGGTAAGGCACTCTTGCACCGCCCGGTGGTACAGGAACGGTAGCTCCTGTACGATCCCAGCACTGCTTACGGATATCTGTTGCAGGTATTGCATCCCATAGATTAGCATTGATCGCTCTGGGCTGGGTACGCAAAACAGTCGAGTTAAAATTCGCAGAGATATACGCAAAATAGGAAAAGAAGAATGTGTTGTGGTCATCAATTTGACGACTACCCCATATCCATTCCGGATTGGAAATATCATTGAAACCGCTCAAATACTGTGCATTACTCATCAGCGTAAATCCATTTCTGGCAGCAATAGCACTGGTAGCAGCCAATTCCCAATTTTGCTGTGTTAACGCCACGCGTGCTTTGATACCATGCACCACATTCACATTGAAATTTGACTTAGCAGCCGTACCTGCACGTGTATAACCGGTCAGTAGGGTCAAGGCTTCATCAAGGTCTTTATTGATTTGTGTATATACTTCTTCTACAGTAGCACGGGGTTGTCCTTCCAGTGTATTTGTTAATAGCAAGGGAACACCCGGCTGCGTATTTGGCGCACCAGCCACATATCTTTTACCCCACAATTGTACCAACTGAAAATGAGCCCAACCTCGATACGCCAGTGCTTGTCCTTTTACTATTTTTTTATCGGCATCAGGTCCGGGTACACCATCAATATTATTGATCAGTACATTGGCATTTGAAATGAGTCTGTAATAGAAACGATATAAATAACGCAAGTCACCTGCATTGACATTTCTATGTGTTTGCCAGCGCATCCAGCCAATTAAACCTGTACTTCCATTGGCAAGTGGATACACAATATCCTCTCCCATTAAATCTCTGAAAATATTATTGGACCCTTCACCGGCTTGTCCTTGTGCATCATATTGCACATACATGATTCGGTGAATTCCATTGAGGGCAGCAATAGCATTACTGGTACTGGCTAATGCATCAGCAGCTGCTACTGATGTAGTGGGATACGTATCTAAAAATTCTTTTTTACAAGAACTGAAAGCAAGTGTTACCAGTGCCAGAGATGATAAGATATATTTTTTCATAACTGTCTGTTTATAGGTTTAAGGTAAATCCAAGTGTGAATACTCTTGATGGCGGATAAGCATTAGATGTAACACCACTGAATGCCTGCTGATTATTCATACCCTTTCTCTTTGAGAAAAATGCAACGTTCTCTACTGTTGCAAAAACCTGAGCATTGTTTGCTTTGATTTTTGAGATGAGTGACTTAGGCAATGTATAAGTCAAATTGATGTTTCTGATATTCAAATAAGAGGCATCAATTAACCATCTTGAAGAAGCAGCGTTGAAATCAGCTGTTCTGCCCGCATCTAAACGCGGAACATCCGTAATATCGCCAGGCTTTTGCCATCTTTTCAGAATATCAGTATGCACTGCTGCGCCATAAGTTCCTGATGACATCAGACCTGCATATAAACCATCATAGGTTTTACCGCCAATCTGGAAAGTAAATAATGCACTCAGCGTAAAGTTCTTATAGGTAATTGATTGCGTGAAACTACCGTAGAGATCCGGAATGGTAGTTCCCAAATTGGCAAACTTACCGTTCGCAATAGCAGTGGTTACTGTATCAACACCACCTGATTTGTTATTGATAAGCCTCACTGTTGGTCCAGGTGCAGTATTCTCAGCAACATACAATGCAGCGCCATCAGTTGGGTCTACTCCATAATAACTACGTAACCAATAGTCAAAAATAGAATTACCTACTGCATATTTTTTGGTTCCGGTAATAAACTCAGGAACACTCTCTGGCATCTTGGTAATTTTATTGGTAACGGTAGACAGGTTTACCCCCATATTCCAGATCAGGTTTTTATTCTTGATGATATCTCCAGTTAATTGCAATTCCAATCCACGATTATACATGGTAGCGGTATTTTGATTCACTGTTAGAGCGCCACTTGATAGTGGTTGCGGTACTGCAAACAACAGGTCAGTAGAATTTCTGTTATAGTACTCAAATGAACCGTTGATACGACCTTTGAATAATGAAAAGTCTACTCCTATATCAAGCTGCTTATTGGTTTCCCAAGTCAACTCTCGGTTCAGGAATGCAGTCTGACTTTGCACAATACCCGGCTCATTAGCATTGTTGGCAAATGCATATAAACCTTGGTAAGCATAAAAACCAATACCATCAGCAACACCTACTACACCGTAAGAACCTCTTAATTTCAAGAGATTGACCCATGAAACATTTTTCATGAAATCTTCTTTATCCAAATTCCATCCACCACCAATAGACCAGAAAGTACCCCATCTGGAATCGCGTGCGAAACGGGAGTTACCATCTCTACGAATACTTCCGGAAGCAAAATATTTTCCTTTGTAATCGTAGTTAACTTTAGAGAAAAAGCTTTCAATACGATAGCGATCTAATGAAGAAGTAGCAGAGTTAATGGTGGTGAAATTATTCAACTCAGTATTTCCAGACAAAGACTGTCCTTGCTTAAATCCACGTAAACCCAAGTCAAGTTGATTATAACTTTCATGACCTACCAAGGCATCTAATCTGTGGCTGCTGCCAAATCTTCTGCCATAATTTAAAATTTGACTTAATACCAATCCGGTTGATGAACCAAATTCACGATCAGCACGACCGGCAGGAGCTCCATCACCTACGAGCGTATTCTGGAAAGAACCATTGTATTGGTTTTCAAAATCCACGGAAACATTATTGGTGAATTTAAAATCACGCAAGAAAGTGATATCAGTATATTGTCTGGCACTCACTACTGTTCTTCTGAAATACTGCTCATTGAGCGTTGTTTCAGCCAGCGCATGTCGACCGGCAAATGCACCGCTGGGTCTGTTGGGAACGCCCATGGCTCCACCCATATTCCCCAGATCCCAGAAACGCATACCGGTTGTAGGATCTATCAAATAAGCACCAGTAGTCATATCATGTGCATATACAGGATAGATAGGTCCTATATTTCTGGAATAAAAGAATGGATTTACAAAGTTTGTACTTCCTCCATCACTGGCGGTATTAGAGCTGGAATAATTACCGGAAATATTCAACCCTGTTTTAAGCCAAGGTAATGGCTGCACGTTCATATTCAGTCTGGCTGTAAATCTTTCAAAGTCTGAACGTATCGTATACCCAGTTTCTTTTAGATAACCCATTGAGAAAAAGTAATCTGATTTATCGGCTCCGCCGCTGAAGTTTACGGAATAGTCTTTTCTAACCCCGTCACGCATGAGGTCTCTGGTCCAATCCAAATCATCTCCATAAATCAAACTTGCACTTGGATTCAGTTGTCCATTGACATCCACAATTGCATTATTGGGCACGTTAAAAGGATTATAGGACAATAAACCCTGAATACCGGTACGGGTAGTTAATCCAGATGCTACTCTGCTTGCAGAGTCCATTGAGATAGCTGCACCCGATGCAGGATATACCAATGAGTTACGGTAAGACTCCCACATCAATGGGTAATATTGAAATGCATCTACTCTTTCATATTCGGGTAAGCCTCTTGTTACTACACCCTGTAATCCTCTAACAGAAATATTGTTTCTGCCTTTGCGACCTTTTTTAGTGGTAATCATTACTACCCCATTCGCAGCTCTTGAACCATATAAAGCAGTAGCCGCCGCATCTTTTAAAATGGTAGTACTTTCTACATCATCCGGATTAATATTGGATGTTCCACCTACATAAGGCACACCGTCTACCACAAATAAAGGTTCTGAAGTAGCATTGATAGAACCGAATCCACGAACACGGATACTGATACCTGATCCGGGCTGACCATTCGCTGTAGAAGTAACTACGCCCGGAATAGCACCTTCAATGGCTGCAGTTACATTCGAAATAGGACGTTTAGCATAATCGGCTGATTTGATTTGTCCTACAGAACCGGTTAATGTTTCTTTTTTAGCAGTACCATAAGCTACTACTACTACTTCATCCAAATTAGCATCTTCTCTTTTCAATGCTACAGTCATGGTTGGAGCAATGTTTAATCGCTGTGTGGCAAATCCTACATAACTAAATTCCATGGTTTTAGCCGAGGTGGGAACCACTATTCTAAAGGTTCCATCAGCAGTTGTTACTGTACCCGTAGCACCGGTTACCGTAACTGATACACCCGCAATAGGTGTTCCGTCTTTTTCATCCGTTACCTTACCGGTAATGGTTTTGTTCTGTGCCATTAACTGGGTAGCAGCCAGTAAAAAGCACAGTAAGACTGTGACAAGTTTTCTCATAAATCAGTTTTTAAAAATTAACGAAATGGTAATGAATCATGCAGGAGTAAGACATAAATATATTAAACAATGCTGCAAAAAACCATTTTACCGACTTTTTACCTTTTAACGGTTCTGATTACACCAAAGGTTATATGAAAAAATAGCTAATATAATAATGATAGTGATGAAGCCGATATGGCCTAAGGATTACATGAAAGCTTTGACATCATTGACTAGGCCTACTGAAGCCCATCAAAAAAGAGGAAGTCTCAAAAGTAAAAAGAAGGCTTTGAGAATCGCCTAAATGAAAACTTTCTCCATCAGGTACCCGAATAAAAAGAGGCTGTATCGGACTTTTGATACAGCCTCTTTTACAAGCACTTCGTTCAATGAAGTTGATATTAGTTGTTATCTACACACAATGGATTCAATAACAATTCAGTAGAAGAAATCGGCCAGATATATTGTTGAGCTGTTGGGGCAATTGCTCCCACACCTGGTTTAGCAGGTAATGGTAGACCCAATCTGGTAAGATCGGTTCCTCTTAATCCTTCTCCGAGGAACTCAATACGTCTTTCATTCACAATCGCATTGGCTAATGCATCTGCATTCGCAAAATTGAGCGGAGTGAAAATAGTAGTGGCATCTGAACGACCGCGAACTGCATTCAGTAATGCTATGGCTTGTGCATCTACCGTATTGGTTGAACGAACACGTGCTTCTGCTAAGTTTAATAATACTTCTGCATATCGGATTACTGGAGCCCAGTCTATGAAAGTAGAAGGTACACTATATTTGGTTAAATAGCTTTTTCCACTGAATACTTGTACGAAGCTTCTTCTTCTGTCAGTTGGTAACCATCCGGCATCTCCAATGATTCCTGTGGGCAATAAAGAGTATTCGCCATTACCACCATTGAATGCAGATGGACCATAATAATAACCCAATTGATTTTGTCCACCAGGTTGTTCATTAGAAGCAAACGGCATGGACAAGATAGATTCTGTAGTAGTGTAGTTCGATGTGAACATGGTTCTGTAATCTGCTTGTAATGCATGAGGAACACCCGTTGAAGCTACAAATGGTGCGGTTGCACTTACAATTTTGTTGGCTTCTGTGATAACATCTGCATAACGACGCATGCTCAATAATACCCTTGTTTTTAAAGCAATAGCAGTATTTCTATGTGCACGGGTAGTATTCAATGTTGCATTGGCTTGAGTCAATGGCAGATTCTGCTCAGCGAAATTAAGATCAGCTAATATCTGGTTATATACCTCAGCAACAGTAGCACGAGCCAATGCATAATCACCGGAACCGGTATTACCCGTTAAACGCAAAGGAACACCGGGTTTACTTCCGTTACCATCCCAGAATGGACGAGCGTACAATTGAAGTAAAGAATAATAACTCATTGCTCGCAGTAAGCGAGCTTCTCCCAAATAATTATTGGAGAGTGCAGCACCTACAACGCTGGTTCCTTTAGCTGCCATACCATCAATGAATACGTTGGCAAGATTGATCACATAGTATGCTCTTGACCAATGATTCAGTACACTGTTGGTTGAACTGTTACTTGGCGTATAGTTCCATACATCGAAACCAGTTACAACATTAGTACGTTCATTATTGAATTCTTCACCTCTAATATCGTTGAAGATCTGATAACGACCGCCATACATACCTGCATTTTTGATAGAGGCATAAATGGCACGTACCTGACCCTCCACTCTATCTTTACTGTCAAAGGCAGTAAGATCAGAGATGGCGTTCGTTGGAACAGGGCTTATGAATTTATCCTTGGCGCAGGAGGTTAATTGTACCACTGCTGCAGCCATGATTACATATAATATTTTATTTTTCATTTTCTGCTACATTAATAGTTTAACAATTAGAAGCCAATATTCAAACCTACGGTTAAGGTTCTTTGGTTGGCAACTGTGTTTCTGTCTACACCAAAGTTGGTAGTACCATTACCATTGGATGAAACCTCAGGATCTGGACCAGGATATTTGGTCAGGATCAACAGGTTATTTCCATTAACATAGAAACGAGCACTTGTGATCTTGATCTTTTCCAATAATGACTTTGGAAGATTATAGCCAACTGTTAATGTTCTCAGCTTAACGAAATCACCTCTGAATACATTGATATCAAGCGGGAAAGAAGAACCATTCGATACGTTATCGCCAAATACGGGTTTTGGTATCGCTGTTACATCTCCTGCTTTTTGCCATCTATTCAAAATGGCTACTTCATTGTTCCAGAAACGCTGATCTCTCAAACCGGCTTGTGAACCGAAATAAATCCAGTTACCAAACTGATAAGTCAACAATGCAGTTAATTCAAATCCTTTGAAGCGGAAAGTATTTTCCCAACCACCAAAAATCTTAGCATGTGTATTCTTGTAAACCACCGCATCTGCGTTACTTACTGTAGGAGCAGTTGTTCCATCTGCATACATGAAACGTGCTTGTCCGGCAGGAGCCACATGCTGGAAGAATACTTCACGACCTTGAGCGTTGATAAAGATTCTGCGACCGGTTGCAGGATCTACTCCTTTTGTACGGGTAACAAAAATCATAGAGATGGGCTGACCCGGTACAGTAATGTTAGGATTTTCCAATCCACCGGTAGAACCGATGATACTGTTAATACCAGGAGCCAATGAATTTACTTTGTTATCATTGGTAGAGAGGTTGAAAGAAGTATTCCAGCTGAAATCCTTCTTCTGTACTGCTGAGAAATTTACAGCAAATTCTAAACCTCTGTTGTACATACTACCAATGTTCTGAGGAATGGTAGAAGGCAAACCAGCTGATGGAGGTTGTGGTACGAACAACAACAATCCATCGTTATCGCTATTATAGTAACCAATTTCGAAGGTCATTCGATCTTTCAGAATACCAAAATTGATACCTACATCGGTTTTTTTACTGGTTTCCCATGTTAAGTTAGGGTTACCTGCCTGACTATAAGCTACTGTACCATTTCCGCCATACAGTCCGGAAGCGAACTGAGACAGAGAAGCAAAGTTTCCAAGACCACCGATATTACCTACTTTACCATAACTGGCTCTCACTTTAAAGCTACTGAAAATACGATCTAGTTTAGCGGAAGTCCAAAACTTCTCGTTCATCACTTCCCAACCAGCAGATATGCCCCAGAATGTACCATACTTAGAGTTAGCGCCTAATTGAGAAGCACCATCTCTGCGGAGGTTAGCGGTTAAATAGTATTTACGATCGAAATTATATTGAACACGACCAAACTCAGAATAGAGATAGTTTTCACCGATACCCAACCCGGCAGCATTTGGCGTAGTCCATCCACCCTGAATGTTAGTGAAAGCTGGGTCATTTACTGTAATACGGTTCAAACCAAAACTGTTACCATCAGACTTTTGATGCTCAATACCAGCCAATGCACTTACATTGTGTTTTTCACCAAAAGTTTTATCAAATTGTAAAGTGGTAGTCCAAACCCATCTTTTATTCTTGCTAAACGTTGCAGTAACGGAACCGTTTGACGCAAACCCTTCCCCAGAAATCGGGTGGAAATAAGAGTCATTATCTGTAAGTACATAGTCAATGCCGTAGTTTGTCCTTGCCGTTAACCAACTGAAGGGTTTAACTTGAGCGTATACATTGCTGATAACATGTTCAATGTAGTTGTTGTTTCTATTCAGATCCAATTGAATAACGGGGTTGTTAAATCCAACCTGACCAACTCTGTTACCCATTACTCCAATTAAAGCTCCATTGTAATTGTAGGTACCATCATTGTTATAAGGAGAGATATTTGGTGCAGTAACTTGTACTACACGACCCAAACCTGCAGTTGCAAATGCATCACCCAATGAACCAGAACTAACTGCAGCCAGATTTTTTTCACTTGAATATTGAATCTTTCCTCCAATATTTACTGCTTTACCTACTTTATGATCAACATTCATGGTCAATGACAAACGCTGATAATCGTTTCTTTTAAGAATACCTTCCTGATTAGTATATCCTGCAGAAAAATAATAGTTGGTAGACTCATTGGCACCTGAAATACTGATCGTATTACTATGCTGTACACCAGTGCGGTACACATAGTCATACCAACGAGTGTTGATAGGTTGTCCATCAGGCCCATTTGTTAAAGCAAATGCGTTCGTAGCGGCATTGAATGTACCTGCATTACGTAAAGCTTCATTTTTAAAATCAGTGTATTGGAATGCATCTAACAACGTTGGTAAACGCTGAACCTGACTAAATCCAACCCAGCTATCTAAAGTAACTTTAGAACGACCGGATTTACCTTTTTTAGTGGTGATAAACAATACACCATTTGCAGCACGGCTACCATAGATAGCAGTTGCAGCCGCATCTTTCGCAACGTCTACACTTTCAATATCATTCGGATTAATGCTTGCCAGAATATTGCCAGCTGCACCACCAACGCCGCTAAAATCACCGGTAAACATTGGAACTCCATCCAGTACGATTAATGGATAAGATGATAAGGAAATAGAGTTGGTACCGCGAATACGAATAACCGGTGGTGCATTCAATACACCATTCGGAATATTCACCTGTACACCGGCAGCACGACCACCCAATGCCTGATCAAAACTTTGGGTTGGCTTGTTGGCCAATGCTTCCCCTTTTACACTGGCAATACTACCAGTGATCTCCTTTTTCTTTTGTGTACCATAACCTACTACCACCACTTCAGACAATGACTTGTCTTCTTCAGTCATACTGACAGTTATGGAATTCTTGTCAGAGATGCTGGCGTCTAGAATGTTAAAGCCAACATAAGTGAAACGAAGGGAACGGACATTTGCTCCTACCTGAATGGTAAAATTGCCCGCATTGTCTGAAACTGTTCTCCTGTCTGAGCCAGCAGAAACGGTCACACCGGTAAGTGGTGTCCCTTTTGAGTCCGTTACCTTTCCTGTGAGGGTACGGCTCGTTTGTGCCTGAAGTTGTGTCATTAATAGCACAACACTGGCAACAAGTGCCAATAATTTTCTCATGCGCATCTTAGTTTAAGGTTTATAGAAGTGTTAAATCTAGACAGTACGAGGCTAAAAAACGCTGTTTGGGAGAGGAAAAAGAGGGTTAGATAAACATATTTTTTTTATTTATCTATGTAAAAAGGTGATAAACATTAAAAATATTCTTGAGACTTTAGAAATTCATTCGCGAATTTCTAAAGCCGCTTTAAACAAGTTTTCTATTTTTTAGTCTTTTTCCGTAAATGTAAAATCAAAACCGGTAGAAGTATCAAATTCGTGAGTGTTCCTGTAATCAATGTTAAAGATGTAAGCCATCCCAATGCTTTAGTACCACCAAAGTCACTTATACAAAAAATTATAAAACCGGCAATCAACACCAATGATGTGTAAATGATACTAATGCCTGTATGTTGTATTGTTTGCACCAGTGTTTGCGGCACTTGATAATTATAATGGGGTAACTCCTGTTTATAGTTAATGAGAAAACGAATGGTGACATCAATCGCAATACCAAGTGCTACGCTAAAAACTAGAACCGTAGAGGGCTTCAGCGCTATTCCTACCCAACCCATGACCCCAGCTGTGATCAAAAGAGGAATTAGATTGGGGATAAGAGAACAAAATAGTATTCTGATCGAACGAAACAAATACAGCATACAAATTGTGATTAATAAAAATGCCCAGAAAATACTTTCTTTCAACCCCTTGATGATAAAACTCGACCCTTCCAAAAAAGTAATGCTACTACCCGTAAAACTGATATGGTACGAAGCAGTATCAAATATTTCTTTGGCTTTCTTTTCATAATCTGCAATCAGCAGTGGTAGTTTTACACTACCTACATCTTTCATATTTACAGTGATACGAGCTACTTGTTTACTACTATCCATAAAATTGCTGATGATTTTTGATACACCCGTCTCTGCTGTCTTTCCACTATCACCAGATTGTCGCAAGTACGGACCCATAAATGCAAGATCTCCTTCGTACGGAATAGCATAACTCAAAATATCTCCATCATAATATGCCTGTTTTGCAAATTTTAATCCTTCTGCGAAAGACAATGGTCTTGCAGCTTCAGGGGTAGCACCAATATACGCAGATAGTTCATCGATCTTTGAAATGGGTTGGGTGGTTCTGAGTAGCCCGTTTTTCTTTTTTGTATCAATCAAAATCTCCAATGGCATTACACCACCAAAATTTTGTTCAAACCATTTCAGATCGGTATATATTTTATCTTGTTTGGGAAGATCGTCTACAATAAACCCTTCGCTTTTTAATCTAAATAATCCCGCAATTGCTACAACGCTGATTACAATGGTTACACCGTATACCCAACGTGCATGCTGAAAGGTCCATCTTTCAATTCTTACCAGTAATTTTTCTAAAAATTTATTGTCCAGGTAACGTACATGTTTGGGCTGCGGAGGTTTGATATAACTAAGAACAACGGGTATAAAAATCAATGAAATCAGAAATAATGCCATGATATTAATTCCGGCGACCGCTCCAAATTCTTGTAGCAATGCACTTTTTGTTAATGCAAATACAGCAAAACCGATGGCAGCAGCAATGTTACAGAACAAGGTTACAATCCCCATTCTTCCTACCATGGTAACCAATGCTTTTTCTTTATCACCGGTATCCCGGTAAGCAGTATGATATTTATTGAGGAAATAAATACAATTCGGAATACCAATGACTACAATCAAAGGTGGTATTAGGGCAGTTAGCAATGTAATCTTATAACCCAATAGAACAATGGTTCCTAAACTCCATACTACACCAATTCCCACCACAATCAAACTCATGAACATGGCACTAAATGACCGAAAGAAAATAAGCAATGTAATGGCAGACAATAATAAGGATCCAATCAAAAACCAATTCATTTCATCTTTAATCCTATTACCAATCGTTGTTCTAATGTATGGGAGTCCACTTATGTGTAACGTTGATCCTGTCTTATCCTCAAATAATTTTAATTGTGCTATTATATCATTGATCAATCTGGTTCTGCTCTTACTATTGATTGTATCTCCATTCACAGAAATTCCCATTAAATAGGAATGAGAAGAATCACTATATAACAATGTTTTGTAAAAGGGAAGATTTTCAAAGATCATTCGGTTACTATCTAGTACAGCCTGATCAGTATAAGGTGTATTGAAAATTTTCTCGGGAACCAGTTTTGCATTTTCACGATCGTTTCTCAGACTCACTGCATCAGGAATACTGAGGATACCTGTTACGCCTTTTATCTTTTTTATTTCCTGATGAAGTTGTGCTACTTCATTGAAATATGTGGTTTGGTAAAAGGAGTCAGTGTCAAATCCAACTACCATCATATTTCCATCGCCACCAAACTTCTTGAGGAAAGATTGATAATCCTGGTACTTAGGATTATCGGTTGGTATTGCTCGCGTAAACTCATAACTCAATTTTACTTGTGTAGCATAATAAGTCATGATTCCTGTAAAAAGGATTAACAATAACAGCAATGAAAATCTATACTTTAAAATAAATTGACCAAGTCTATACCACATTTTCGTAAATAGTCTTTTTCTTAATATATAAACAATAGAGTGAGTGTAATTAATCTTGTAGTTGTATTCCTACAAAGAAAAGAAGATTCTGTCATATAGAAATAACATGGCTTAGCGGTCTTAGTTGTGTAGATTGCATAGACCTATGAAAGCTGTTTCAGAAAATCGGAATTCTTTCCGCCCGATTTCTGATTAACATCTTATATCCAATATCCATGACTCTCCAAAAGTACACATATCGTGTTGTGCTCTTGCTTTGTTGTCTATATACCTCTTCTTTGGTAAAAGGACAAGGCACTTGTTCAAACGGTGCTTTAGCACCCGTTTTTTCACAGGCATTTGGACAAGGTGCTAGTTCTTCTTCCAAAACAACAGTACCCTCAGGTTTCATTACCAACTACTCATTCCAAAGCAGTGGTGCATTGGATGATGGTAGGTATATTGTAACGCCCCGTGTTCAGAACTCCGGTCGAAACGACTGGGCTGTAGGTGCAGACCATACCGGCAATTCAAATGGTAATATGTTTCTTGTAAATGCCGGAACCGGTGGTTCTGTTTTTTTTACACAACAGGTCGATAATCTTTGTCCGGGTTCTACTTATAATTTTTCTGCATGGCTTGCCAATGTGAATACCACTAGTAATACCCTACCTATTTGCGGAACTGGTTATGTGTATCCCAATGTTACATTCAACATTAAGAATACATCAGGCACTGTATTAGCTACTTATAATACAGGAAATCTTCCACTTACCGTCAATCGTTCAGTAGCTCCTAATTGGCAGCAATATGGTTTTAGCTTTGCCCTTCCTTCAGGTACTACTTCATTGATACTTGAAATGGTAGATGCGTATGGTGGTCAGCCTCAATGTGGCAATGATCTCGCAATTGATGATATTCTTTTTACTGCTTGTACACCTACTGTTGCTATTTATTTTAGTAATGGAACCACTGTTTGCGCAGGAACAAGTACAACTATTAATGCTGCGATTACTAATAACCCTTTCACATCACCTGCCTATCAATGGCAGAAGAGTACAGATGGGGGTACCACTTGGTCAAACATCGGAACTGCGAGCACATCTAGCAGCTATACAATCAATAATCTTACTAACACTGATGGGGCTTCGTATCGTGTAATAGTGGGCCCAGATGTAGCCAGCTTATCTTCCAGTACTTGTATCACTGCATCAGCAGCAGTATCACTTACTGTTGCATCGGTTAAACTGAATGACGATGTCATTGAATGTAACAATGGTATTACCAGTTATTCTTCATCCGACCAATATTATAAAGTCACTTATAGCAATAACAATGTAGGCAACAGTTATCTCTGGTCAGTATCAAGTTCTGGTTCATGGAGTTTCCAAGGTGCGCATAACCCCTCTTCACAATATCCCCGTTTTCAGTTCAACAGTTCTGCAGCTTACACTGTTAGCGTTCGGTTTACTACCAATGGTGTAAGCTGTAGTGATACACAGGTCGTATTTAAAAATGCAATAGCGACTGCCAGTATTCTCAATTCAAAAGACACCTCTATTTGTTATAATACAAACTCTGTAACACTGTCGGGCAGTGTTTCCTATGTTACCAATAACTATTCTTGGAGCACTTCCGGTACAGGTAGCTTTTCCAATACCAACTCACTGAATCCAACTTATACCCCCAGTCTTGCAGACAAGTTAAGTGGTTTGGTAAAACTGTACTTCACAGGAACATCTACTTATAATGCCAACGGCAACTGCGGAAGCAATACGAGTAAGGATTCTATGATACTTAGAATTTATCCGAATAATACCGGCACCAACACAACTTCAGCGATATGTTCCAATCAATTATTGACATATTCACCGTCCTCTACACAACCGGGTAGTACATTTTTATGGATCTCCGCTTTCACAAGTGGTTCAGGCAGTGGCAATACAGCCAGTGGTTCTGGAAATATAAGCAATCTGTTAGTGAATGCATCCTCTACTACAGCAGCTGTGGTAACTTATACCATCACTCCTTATTATGGAGGTTGTGCAGGAGAGCCTTATACACTTACGGTTACTGTGAATCCTAATCCAACGCTTACCATTACCAACACAACAACAGAAATTTGCTCGGGTGTTGCTACCAATATTCAGCTAAGCAGTTCTTTAACAGGTTCTTTATTTTCCTGGACTTCTTCCATTGTTTCGGGTACTGCAAGTGGTCATTCATCAAATGCTACTGCTTCATCTGTGAATACCATCACAGACATTATTACGAATACATCTACCTCTAATGCAATTATTCGTTACCGGATCACAACCGTTTCTCCAAGTGGTTGTACCAGAATTGATTCAACTGATATTACTATCAAACCAAATCCAACAACTGGTGCTGCCGGTACCGATCAGCAATTATGTAATCTTTCATCCACACAGCTTAATGCCAATACTCCAGTTGTTGGCAACGGAACCTGGACAATGGCTTCGGGCCCTTCCACCGTAACATTCAGTAACGCTTCACTTGCCACTAGTACTGTTAGTGGAATGGTTCCAGGAACTTATGTATTTGTTTGGAGTATCTCAAATAGCCCTTGCGCTGTTTCAAGAGATAGTGTAAATGTGATCATCAGCCCGAAAACAGTGGCGGGAACATTGTCCAACAATATGAATGTTTGTTTTGGCAGTAATTCAGGTACACTTACACTCGCAGGTTATACAGGCAATATTATTCGCTGGGAGTTTTCAACCAATGGCGGTGCAAACTGGACATCGCTTACCAATACAAGTAATACGCATTCATTTAATAATCTTACAGCATCAACTATTTTCAGAGCTGTTGTTCAAAGTGGCAGTTGTAGCAGCCAGTTTTCAAATACTGTAACGGTTACTGTTGATCCTCTGACTGTTCCCGGAACATTAAGTGGAACCACAACTGTTTGTTCTGGCAGTAATTCAGGTGTTCTCACACTTAGTGGATATACCGGAAATATCATTCGTTGGGAAGCTTCTACAGATGGCGGTCTCACTTGGCCTACAAGCTATGCTGTAAATACCAATACTTATACTTTCAGTAATCTTACCCAAACAACCACATTTAGAGCGGTTGTGCAAAGTGGTAGCTGTTCTATAGAATATAGTAATGCGATTACTGTTACTGTTTCACCACTTACTGTTCCCGGCACATTGGGTAATAATGCCACGGTTTGTGCTACCGCAAACAATGGCTCATTAACATTGAATGGTTATAATGGTACTATTCTGAACTGGGAGTTTTCAGTGAATAATGGCAGTAGCTGGTCTGTTATTTCCAATACTACTAATACACACAGCTATACAAATCTTACTACTACCACCCAATACAGAGTTAATGTACAAAGCGGTGTTTGCCCACCTCAGTATTCCAATACAGCTACTGTTTCTGTTGTTCCTCCTGTTGAAACACCCAATGCCGGAAATGATTTTGGTGTATGTAATGTAGCTGCAACTACTTTAAATGCAACAGCTCCCAGTTCCGGAAGCGGAAGTTGGTTACTGATCAGTGGTCCGTCAGCTGTAAGCTTTACCAATGCAGCCGATGCTCATACTACCGTTAATGGTTTGGTAGCGGGTACTTATCAGTTTGAGTGGACCATCAGTAATGGTGTTTGTACAAATTTGAAAGATACTGTTATTGTTACTGTTTATCCTGCAACGGTTCCGGGCACTTTATCTGCCAGCACTACTGTTTGTGCAACAGCAAATAATGGCACACTGTCTCTCGCCGGGTTTACAGGTAACATCCTTCATTGGGAAGCTTCTACAGATAATGGAACTTCTTGGACCAATATTCCTAACACTACCAATACACTCAACTTTACCAAACTTTCTTCTACTACTCAATACAGAGTGTATGTACAAAGTGGTGTTTGTGCTCCGCAGTATTCTAATATTATTACTATTACTGTACTACCTGCTGTAACTACTGCCAATGCAGGTATTGATACACATGTTTGTTTTACTACGGCTACCATCCTTGCTGCCAATACGCCTACAAATGGTACTGGTACTTGGTCAGTTCTTTCGGGTGCTCCTTCTGCTGTTAGTTTTACCAATGCGAATAATCCTAATTCAACTGTGAATGGATTAGTGGTAGGTACTTATCAGTTTGTATGGACCATCTCGAATGGTACTTGTACCGATTCAA
>JAAXIF010000098.1:142908-307112 GCA_012270485.1 Sphingobacteriales bacterium
TATTATTACTGTTACGGTACTACCTGCTGTAACTACTGCCAATGCAGGTACTGATCAGTCAATTTGTAATGTTACCGGTATACCCCTGAATGGCAATAATCCTACATCGGGAGCAGGTACATGGTCTGTACTTCCAGGAGCACCTTCAACTGTTACTTTTACCAATGCAGCTAGTCACAATACCACTGTAACAGGTATGGTTGCAGGAACTTATCAATTTGTATGGACGATTTCTAATGGTACCTGTACCGATTCAAAAGATACCGTTCAAGTAGTAATTCATCCTCCTTCTGTACCCGGTAATATCACTGCTGAAGCCACTGTTTGTGCAATCGCAAACAATGGAACACTGACTTTGATGGGTAATACAGGTAATGTTATCAGATGGGAATCTTCTACTGATTATGGAACTTCTTGGACCAATATTCCGAACACTACCAATACACTGGATTATAATAACCTCAGTTCAACAACTACATTCAGAGCTGCTGTTCAGAACCAAAATTGTCCGGCATTATATACCAATCTCAACACCATTACAGTTCTACAACCTGTAACACCTGCCAATGCCGGACCGGATACTACATTCATCAATGGTGTATCTAGCTATACACTCAATGGTAATATACCAAGTTCAGGAACAGGTGTATGGTCAGTTGTGCCGGGTGCTACCTCACCACTTAATTTTTCAGGAATCACCAATCCGAAAGCAACCATTACGGGTCTTGATTATGTTCATGGTACGCCACCAACAGACGGAAAATATTTACTGGTATGGACAATCTCAAATGGTTATTGTCCTGTTTCGACAGATACCATGCAGATTACAGTACAACCACCAACAAATCCGGGTATCATCGGACCCGATGCAGTGGTTTGTACTGGTAATAACAGTGGCACTTTACAGCTCACAGACTATCTCGGAACCATTCTTCAGTGGGAACTCTCTGTTACTAATGGTGCTACATGGACTGTGATTTCTTCTACCATAGGTACCAATCAAGATACATACACGTATAATAATCTTACGCAGACAACTTTATTCAGAGCGCTGGTAAAAAATGGTGTGGGTGCTGAATTGTATTCAGGTATTGCAGCCACTGTTACAGTGCTTGAATTGGTAACTCCAGCCAATGCAGGTCCAGATCAATTCCTGTGTAATACAACATCTACAACACTTGCTGGTAATAGCCCTACTTCGGGAATGGGAACATGGTCTGCACTTCCCGGTAACCCTACCGCTGTATCTTTTTCGAATGCTGCAGATCCGAATAGTGTAGTGAGTGGTTTAAGCTATGGCACTTATCAATTTGTATGGACGATCTCAAACGGTATTTGTTCAGATTCACAGGATATAGTCGCTATCACTATTCAACAACCAACCATTGCCGGTTCCATCAGTGCAGATAATACTGTATGTGTTACCAGCAATAACGGAACTTTACAACTTACCGGTTATTTTGGAAGTATCATACAAACCGAATATTCTACGGATAATGGTATCACATGGGCAGGTGTTACAAATACTGCCAATCAAAGTACGATCAGCTATACCAATCTTACACAAACTACACAATACCGTAGCCAGATAAAAAATGGCGTTTGTCCTGCATTGGTTACGAATATTGTTACGGTTACCGTATTACCGGAAGTTACTCCAGCCAATGCAGGTGCAGATCAGGTAATATGTAATACAACGGCTGCAACATTGAATGCTAATAACCCTACTTCAGGAACAGGTATATGGACCGTTCTTCCCGGAGCACCCTCTACTGTAAGCTTTACCAATGCTGCTGACCCAGCAACAACTGTAAATGGGCTTACACATGGTACTTATCGTTTTGTATGGACGATCTCGAATACACTTTGTGCCAGTTCTTCCGATATTGTTGAAATACGTATTGTACAACCAACTATTGCCGGTAACCTTGTAGCTTCTGCTACTGTTTGTGCTACCAATAATACTGATATACTCACTTTATCAGGTAATAATGGTAGCATTATCCGTTGGGAATATTCAACCAATAATGGTGGTTCTTGGAATAATATTTCCAATACTACCAATACTTATACTTATAACAATCTCAATACCACCACTACATACAGAGCACTGAATCAAAATGAAATTTGTCCCGCATTGTATTCCAATGATGTTACCATTACTGTGATTCCACCTGTTACTCCGGCCAATGCTGGTACTGATCAGGTATTGTGTAATGTAAATGCAATAACACTCAACGGTAATACACCTACATCAGGCACAGGCACATGGACACTGGCTGCCGGTGCTCCTTCAACAGTAAGCTTTACCAATGCCAATGATCCAAATACAACAGTGAATGGACTTACACACGGCATCTACCATTTCATCTGGACGATCGGTAATGGAATGTGTGATCCTTCTACTGATATGGTTGAAATACGCATCGTACCTCCAACCATAGCGGGTAGCCTAGTAGCTTCTGCTACTGTTTGTGCTACCAACAATACTGATATACTCACACTGTCTGGTAATAACGGAAACATTATTCGCTGGGAATACTCAACTAACAATGGTGGTTCTTGGAATAATATTTCCAATACTACCAATACTTATACTTATAACAATCTCAATACCACCACTACATACAGAGCACTGAATCAAAATGAAATTTGTCCCGCATTGTATTCCAATGATGTTACCATTACTGTGATTCCACCTGTTACTCCGGCCAATGCTGGTACTGATCAGGTATTGTGTAATGTAAATGCAATAACACTCAACGGTAATACACCTACATCAGGCACAGGCACATGGACACTGGCTGCCGGTGCTCCTTCAACAGTAAGCTTTACCAATGCCAATGATCCAAATACAACAGTGAATGGACTTACACACGGCATCTACCATTTCATCTGGACGATCGGTAATGGAATGTGCGCGCCTTCTGCTGATACGGTTATAGTAAAAATTGATTCGCTTACCATTCCGGGATCATTGGTTGCCGATGCTACTGTATGTGCTACCGTCAATGGTAATATCCTTTCACTTAGTGGATATACCGGTGATATACTGAGATGGGAATTATCCACTCTAGGAAATGCTTCATGGATAAATATCACCAATACTACCAACACACTCACTTATACCAACTTGAATACAACTACAACTTATCGTGTTGTTGTACAAAGTGGTTCATGTACTCCGTTGTATTCAAATGAAGTTACCATTACCGTTTTACAACCTGTTACTCCAGCAAATGCAGGTGCAGATCAGCTACTATGTAATGCAGTAACTACTGTATTAGAAGGTCACCAGCCGGTATCTGGTACAGGTGCTTGGACTCATGTATCAGGACCTACTATTCCTGTTTTTGCCAATGCCACGGATCCACGTACGGCTGTCAATGGGTTAACTGTTGGAACTTATGTTTTTGTATGGACCATTACCAATACCCTTTGTATTGATTCAAAAGATACTGTTCAAATTACGATTGCGCCGGTGACTGTTCCGGGTGTATTATCAGCTAATGCCACTGTTTGTTCCGGTACCAATAACGGTTCTCTGGAATTAAGCGGAACAACCGGCTCCGTTTTACATTGGGAATATTCTACTGATAATGGTATTTCATGGACAGTATTCGCTAATACTAGCAACACATATACTTATACTAATCTAACCGCTTCTACCTTATTCAGGGTATTGGTACAAAATAGCGTTTGTGCAACGGCTTATTCAAACCCAGTTCAGATTACAGTAATGCCACAGGTTACACTTGCTGTTGCTGGTTTAAATCAGGCTTTGTGTAATAGCAGTATCGCCAGATTGGAAGGCAACACTCCGTCTTCTGGTGTGGGTATGTGGAGTCAGACTTCCGGACCTACTACAGCCATTTTTGCTGATGCAGGATTTGCAGCTACCAATATTTCGGGTCTCAGCACTGGCACTTATCGTTTTGCATGGACCATTTCGAATGCTGTGTGTGCTTCTTCTAGAGATGAAGTTGAACTTAGAATAGATCCTTCTACTTCAGCAGGTATCTTATCTGGTAATGATACCGTATGTACCAATATCAATACGGGTACACTATCTATTGCTAATTATACCGGAACCATCATCAGATGGGAAAGCTCTATTGACAATGGTGCCAACTGGAGCTCATTCAATAGCACACAGAACACTTATAATTATACAAATTTAACAGCCACTACCAGATTCAGAGTATTGGTACAAAGTGGTGTTTGTGCTTCCTTGTATTCAAATACAGTTACGATTACTGTAAACCCGTTAACAGTAGGTGGACATATCGTGGCGAATGATACGGTTTGTGTTACATCCAATAACGGCACACTACAACTTACCAATTATGTTGGCGACCTTATTCGTTGGGAGTCTTCAATAAACAATGGTAATAGCTGGACACTGATTAATTATACCAGTGATCAATATAGTTTCAGTAACCTGCTTTCAACAACCTTGTTTAGGGTAATGGTACAAAGTGGTGTTTGTTCTGCAGCATTTAGTGATACCGTAAATATTGTTGTTGATGCAGCCACTGTTGCCGGAACACTTAACGGAGCAGATACAGTTTGTTATAACAACAATTCGGGGCAAGTCATATTATCAGGTAAACTGGGTAGTGTTATTCAGTGGGAATCGTCTGAAAACAGTGGAGCTATCTGGAGTCCGATCAATACAGCACTTACCGATACAATCCGTTACAATAATCTTCAGCGTACTACTTTATACCGTAGTCTCGTGAAAAATGGCACCTGTGCAGTAATGTATACAACGCCTATAGAAATAGCAGTTGTTGAACCTGTTACCACTGCCAATGCAGGTGATGATATAGTCGTATGTAATGCAGCAAGTTTCTCAACATTAAGAGCAAATACAGCTTTATCAGGAACCGGTATGTGGAGACAAATAGCAGGACCTAATAATGGTTCCATTGCTGATGCAACCAATCCGAATACTACTGTTTCCGGATTGATACCAGGTACCTATGAATTTGCGTGGGAAATATCAAATGGTATTTGTGTAAGTTCTTCTGATACAGTATCTGTAAAAGTAGATCGGACAATTGCAGACTTTACTTTGTCTGGAGCTAATAACTGCGGAAATACAGTTTATCGATTTAATGACCGCAGCCAATCTAATTTCGGCATCGCAGCGTGGAAGTGGAGCATCGCTCCCGGAGATACTGTTTATCAAAAAGAAAACAATATCAGGTTTACTTCTGAAGGCACTTATACCATGAACTTGAGTGTAGTAAGTAATATAGGATGTGTGAATACTTTGCAAGCACAGTTCTCAGTTAATGTCTTTGAGTTTCCGAAGGTAGATATTGATGCGATCAGAGATGTTTGTAAAGGTCAATTAACACAGCTAGCTCCTATCGTCAATTCAAAAGATACCATCGCCATGTTGTTATGGAATCTGGGTAATGGTACCAGAAGCTCTGATTCTGTGATTGCTGTTCGCTATCTCATAGACGGACAATATACAGTTCGATTAACTGCCACAACAGTAAATAACTGTTTTGATTCTGCTTATAAAGCAATGACAGTACATCCACTTCCCGTGATTAATATTACTCCCAACAGTACTATCTGTAAAGGCGATTCTATTCGCTTGATTGCATCGGGTGCTAGACATTATATTTGGTTCGATCAACTCAACAATATCACTGCAACTGGTACAAATGCAAATATTGTTCGTCCAACCGGAACCACTACCGTTCGCGTAATAGGTTATGATGAACATGGCTGTAGTGAAATTAAATCTACCAGCATCCGTGTTATACAACCTTTGAAAATGCTTGCTGCACAAGGTGATACATTGTGTATCGGCGAAAGCAAACAACTGATCGCTACAGGTGCTAGCAGCTACAGATGGTATCCTGAAACCGGATTAAACAATACTCAGGTAGCCAACCCTGTTGCAAGACCTGTTGAAACAACAGTGTATAATGTTATTGGTAAAGATGCTTATAACTGCTTTACAGATACTGCACAGATCAAAGTAGTAGTAGGTCATCCTACACCAATCAATATTGGCCGCGATACCATTATTACGGCAGGTACCAGTTTCCAACTAAGGGTTTTATCAACCAATACTATCAATGGTGGTAATGATCAAATCAAAAAATGGCGCTGGGGTGGTGATGTTTCTATTAGTTGCCCTACCTGCCCGGCTCCTGAAGTAAAACTTTCCAATGATGCCTGCATATCCTGCACAGTAGTGAACAATTACGGCTGTGTTAGTACCGATACCATTTGCATTAAAACACTTTGTCCTGCTACCGAATTATTCGTTCCAAATGCGTTTTCACCTGATGGCGACGGCGTAAACGATGTTTTACTGGTTCAGGGTAAGGGTATTAAACTGATCAAAAGTTTTAAAATATACAACAGATGGGGACAGTTGGTTTTCGAGAAAGCCAATTTCTCTCCCGGTGATCCAGCGTATGCATGGAATGGAACAGCATTTGGCAAGGCAGTAACACCGGATGTATTTGTATATGTATCTGAAGTCATCTGTGAAAAAGGATTACCAACCATATTTAAAGGAAATATAAGCATATTAAAATGAGCAAAAATTCTACCCTTCGCTTTATTGCTTTAGCAGCAATACTCATCACCGGTAAAGTTCATGCACAGGATTTTACCTTCTCTCAGTTTTATGAACAGCCGCTATTGCGCAATCCTGCTTTGGCGGGTGTGTTCACAGGCGATATTAGGGCTTCTGTAGCACACAGAAGTCAGTGGGGAAGTGTTACCGTTCCATTTAAAACATCTGCCATGAGTGTAGAACACAAAATTCCCATGGGCGGTAAAAATGATTTTCTCACCATCGCTTCACAAATGAGTATTGATGTTGCCGGAGATCTTCGTCTGAGAAGAACGCAAATACTTCCTGCTATTAATTATCACAAATCATTGAGCAACGACAACGATACTTATCTTTCTCTGGCATTCATGGGTGGACCCGTTTCTAGTCAGTTTGATGCTTCAAAATTAAAAATGGGTGACCAGTTTCGTGGCGGAGAATACAATGCCGCCAACCCTAGTGCACAGCCCATCACAAATTCGGGTTATTCCTATTGGGATCTCAGTACAGGCTTATCATTGAGTACTTCCTTTAATGATAAAACCAGGGTGTATGTAGCAGCCGGCTTATCACATGTAACCAACCCAACCATCAAATCTGTTACAGGATCAACAGAAAATTTTCTTTCACCCAGACTCTCTTTCAATGCAGGCATTAATGCACCATCAGGCGAACGGAGCCGAATCATGGGTTTCATAGATTATTTTACACAGAACAACAATAAACAAATTCTCGGAGGCCTGTTATATGGAATGACCATTAGAGAATATGATGATGGTAATGAACCTGATTTGTTCTATATCGGTAGTTTTATGAGATGGGGCGATGCTTTAATACCCACTGTAAAAATGGAATTTGAGCATTTCAGTATTGGCGTAAGTTATGATGTGAATATATCTAAACTAAAAGTAGTTTCAAACTGGAGAGGTGGACTCGAATTAACAGCAACCTACCGTGGATTCCTAAAAATCAGAAACTCTAGCATTGATAAAACAAGATGCGTAAGATTTTAACAGCATCACATCACAAACAAATAGGAAATGAACTGACAAGCGGCTCCTACCAACAGGCCATAATAGATTTCTGCATGGGTATGATCACTTACCAGTAATCTCGATGTACAAATCAGGCCTGCAAGAAGAATAGCCATGCTGATGAAAAAGCCAAAAGGAAGTTGATAATAATAGGAAAATAGAATCACTGCCATCACAGCACCACCGGCGGCCATGGCATGAAGACTGATTTTAATAAAATTATTAAAGACCAAGCCAATTGATGTTGCAACAAATATGCCCATGAAGAAAAATTTAAGCACTATTGGCTGGTCAGTAAAATTGCGGCTTAGATAATACATCCACCAATAAAAAAACATCGTGATCACAAAAGGAATGATTCTTTCTTTTTGCGTCCTCAAAAAAATACTTTCACTGAATTTCAAGCGCCATAAAAGAAAGACTGCAAAAGCAGGAAAAAAAGCAGTTAGCCAAAATAAGCCGAACAACCTCATCTTTAACTGCCAGGGTGAAATACCGGCAAACTCATAAGGTACTTGTTTCATCAAAAAGAAGAAAATATAGGTAGGGATAAACAGTGGGTGAAACACATACGAAATAATCTTCGCAGGTATTACCAGCAATAATAACTGCTTATCATTTTTTTCAACAACTTCATTCATGATCATCCTTATTTCGGTGCATGATTTTTTTCGACACCGCAATACTACAACTACTTATTGACTTTGATGAAGTATACTACCGTATTAAAGTTGAAATCGCTTGAAATATTCACTTCGGTACGCTTATTTGCACCATCTGTAATCACCATTAATGCCGAATTAGGCGGTGTAATTCCCAGACTCTCCGCAAAAAATATCATTTCATTTTTACTTTGATCGCTACTAAGCTTCACATAGAATGTAACGGGTTTGTTGGTACGCAATAACTGTTTATAAACAACAATTTCTTTGTTATAAATAACAGATAAGGAATCATAATCAAAACTTCCATTATCAAAAAGATCCACTCGTACAGAATCAGATGTCGTATATACAAATAAGGGCTTACTCGGTATACGCATCTTCATTTCATCTACGAGATTATTGGCCTTAACCTTTGGAACAAATTCTAGCAACTCGCTGATGTCTAGCTTCTGCTGCTGATTAACCACTTTATTTGTATTTGCATTCGTTTTCTGATCAGGTACAGATGCAGGCTGTTGAACCGCTATCTTATTGGGAGATTTTTCTTGTCTGATTTTTTCTTTTGCCGGCAATACAGAATCTGCTTTAATGATATTCTTTTCAGCTGTCGTACGCGCACTACTTCCTTTTTTATTTTTTTGATGCCTGCTGTTGGTACGCTTATTCACAGAAGATTTGTCCGATTGTGTATTTACGAATAGATTACCGCCTTCAGCAGTAGTGGCAACTAGAGACTTATTATTAAAAGAATCTGCATCTATTTCTTCGCCCGATGGCATCCAACGTGGATTTTTATCGGTTGTAAGTATAAGGTCTGATCTTCTATTGGCTATTTGTACAGCTTTATCATAAGAAGCATCTTCCTTACATGCCATTAAGAAATATCGTTTGGCATAATAATCTGTATTAAGTCTCGCTGGATCAATACCTTTTTTTATCAAGTATGCTCGTACAGATGCTGACCTCTTTTTTGACATGTTTATATTGGCTTCGCGGGAACCTATACAGTCTGTAAAGGAAGCAACCGCAATATTCAGCTCAGGATTTTCTTGTAACTGCTTCACGACTTCATCTAACACAGGAACATCTATACTTCTGATTTTTGCGCTGGCGAAGTTATAATTCACATACATTCTTTTTGTGGTAATAGCCTCTATAGAATCAGGTGTGAGTTTGATGGTTTGAACGGTATCTTTTTTAATGAATGGTTGTACAACAGGCTGTACCGGCTTCACAGTATCCTGTCTTGGTTGTTGCGGCTTCACTGGTATCGATAATACCGTATCTTTTTTTGGAGTATAGGGCAGCAGTATAGCATTAAATATTTCAAGACAGCAGGAAGATGCTCTGTCTGAACTGAAATATACTGTATCAGAGCCTTTGTATTTTTTGTAGTATAGATCGTTCTTACCGGAATTGATGGGGTGTCCTAGGTTAACCGTTTTTGACCAATTATTTTGAAAAGGAGTGCCCTGTGCTTTATAAATATCCATTCCTCCCATGCCGATCGCACCGTCTGAACTAAAATATAAACTACTATCAGTGGCGTCAAAATAGGGCGACACTTCTTCTCTCACCGTATTCACATGTACTCCTGCATTGATGGCAGCACCTTGAGGTATTTTACCATTCATTTTTACCATCCAAATATCATAGCTACCCTTAGTTCCAAGCTGATTAGATGAAAAGAAAAGATATTGTCCATCAGGAGTAATAAAAGGTTGTTTAGAACTATAGCCCTTAACATTTACAGGTGCCGGTAATACCATAGGTTTACCCCACTGCGCTGATACTGAACCGCGTTCTAGGTAATAGATCTGGTATTCATCTGTTGCACTACTCTTATTTTTTTTCCAACCGGTAAAATAAAGCGTTAATCCATCAGCGGACAAAGAGGAAGCCCCCATGTTCAGTTGATCATCGGCACTCGAAACCAGTTTTTTTACCAATCCGGTATAATCATTTCCGGTATAAAGTCGTACAGGATATGTTTTTTGTTTTTTGACCATTTCATGCCTCGAACTCGTGAACCATACGATACTATCATTTGTTTTTTCGAGCGCAAAATTGGAACCATCGGAAGAACTGGTCGTGCTGCTTTTTATAACTGTTGCCCGCTGATTTTCTTTTAATTCTTGAACGGTATACAAACAAGATGCAATACCCAAGCGAGCCATACTTGCATATTCATCTTCTTTGGGGTATCTACTTAAAAAATTGTTGTAAGCATTTTGTGCGTTGATGGGATCATCATTCGCCAAAAGACTATTAGCGTACCATAGCTGAGCCAGTGGAAATCTGCTATCCCTAAAATTCAGGTAATCCTTGTATGCCAACAACGCTGCCCCATTGTTATTGTGTAAACGATAAGATTCAGCTAACTGATAAGTAGCCCTAATTCTTTCTGTCGGTTTTAATTTTCCTCTTCGACTTACAGCTTGATGCGGATAGACAAGACCTGTATTTGATTTTACCAATGGACTATCATACAAAACAACTGCATATAATTTGGATGCCTGATAATAATCTGCTGACTTGAATGCAGCATCGGCCGTTTTCAATATTTTTTTGGCACGCTGTGCATACAATATTTGTTTACTGTTTACTAAAGACAACAATACAACAATAAATGGCAAATAATATTTAGGGTTTACAATCTTGGGCATACAAACTTCGAATCCGTAATTTTTCTTCGTCCGATAAAACTGATGGATAATTCATATCCCCCGTTACCAGAGGATGCACTTTTCATTTTCGACATATTGATATCATAACTGAAACCTATCGTCAGTCCATTCAGGTGAATACCAATATTAGGTGCCACTGCATCATTTAAACGATAAGTCGTTCCTAAAAGCAGATCAGCTCCCTCCTGCAGTTGCATATTCATGGATAACCCACCGGTAATTTCACTGGCATCACCCTGTTTCAGCAAAACTGCATGTGGTGTGAGATCTACACGATCACTCATCCGCATCCTTACTCCGCCATGAAGTGCATATCTCATTGGAATTTTATTGTTGTTGCCATTAGCAAGAAATTGATTGCGGGGTTGTGTAGGATGATAAGCACTTACACCAAAAAATGCGTTGGCCGCTTTATCAGGTTCTGCATCAAAATACATAAGACCCAGACTTCCATCCAAAGCTGTAGCATTGATACGCATAAATTGTTCATTGGATGGGATGGTTGGGTCGTAGCCTATGAATGGATTGTACTGATTCCCATATTGAAACTTACCCGGATCGATGCCCCGATTCAACATACCTACCTGAAATCCACCACTAATCATTTTGTATTCTGTTAATCGGGCTTTATAGGAAACAGATAGATAACCATTGTTATAATAATATCCTCCATCACCTGTAGTTTGACTCAGCACTGTCATTCCAACTGAAAAAGCATCAGATACACTGATATCACCTGAAATACCTTTGGTAATAAATGGAGAAGCAATAGAAGGCCACTGGTATCTATAATTTGCCGTTACCCTGTAAAAGCCATCATTCACTCCTGTAAGAGCCGGATTCAGCCATAATGGATGCGCATAATACTGAGTAAAATGTGCATCGACCTGCGCTGCTGATCTGTTGATGAATAATACCACCACCAGATTCAATATGAGTAAACATCTACGCATGCATGGATCTGTTTTAAATTTATCTGACCAGGTTAAAAGAACCTGATTTTGTTATTTTATTACCGCTTTGTGATTTTACTTCCAGCGCATAAGAATACCTTCCTGCAGGCGATTGATGGCCTCTAAAAGTTCCATCCCAGCCTTTCTGCCTATCTGTACTGATGAACAGTTCTTGTCCCCACTGATTATAAATCACCAATCGCATGGTTTCAATGGTATTGCCATACACCTGGAAAAAATCGTTGATGCCATCTCCATTCGGAGTAAAAACATTGGGCACATAAATACCATCCCCAAAAGGATTCAATGAAGTGGCAACAGCTTTCACACTATCGCTGTTTTCACAGGTATTTCTACCGATGGCTTTTACCCATATCTTCACGGTTTGATTGGGCTGTAATCCGCTGATCGTATGCTGTAGTCCTTGAAAGCCCGATGAAGGATCATTGTATGTGATACCACTATCCATACTTTGTTTGTAGCCAATAGCATTTTCAACACTATTCCACCTAAACCGTACAGAACTTCCGGTAATATTATCTGCTTGAATCATGGGCGAAGCTGTCTTTTTTCTCAACACGATCGTTGCATTGGCAGCTTTTGCCGGACATATATCAGGATTGCCGGTTGCACGCACCATAAAAGTGGTATCAGCCACAACTGAATTCAGCTTCAGGTATTCACCGGTATGTACTGCCAACGGATTACCTGTAACATACCATTTATATGTAACGCCATTTTGTGGTGAGGGAATAAACAAAGAATCTGATTCCCCATTACAAACAGAATCTTTCTCAAGTCTGATGATAAAGTCATTTACCACCACACCAAGCAATACCTCGGTTGAATCTTTAACAGAACAGATACCATCAGAAACCGTAACGATATACCGACTACTTTGTTTTACCCAGATAGTTTGAGTTGAAGATCCACTATTCCATAGATAAGAAGTAAGCCCCAAACCTGCATCTAATAAAGCACTGTCGGCACAAATTTTTACGGTATCGGTTAACGGTGTAGTTAAGTTGTTTACAGTAATGAGAATACTGTCTTTTGAAACAGTTGTACCAATGGTTCTTGTAACCGTATACCTGGTTGTTTGCTCCGGTTGTACTTGAATATTTTTTGTAGTGGCTCCATTAGACCATCTATAACTGGTATCGGGAATGGGAGCTGTAGAAGAATCCGGATAATATGCCCAGATACCATCAAACCGAGCCCAAATAACACGTTTACCTATTTCATCATAATAGGCATAATTGGGTAATGATGTCCTTGCCATTGCCGGAGGTTGTACAGAACCATCTGCTTGAAACTCTGTAAATCCACCATCTTTCGATGGATGAAAACGAAAAGTTTTGTTCGTGTTATTTAAGAATTGATTGCGGATATAATCTCCTGTTGGCTGAAATCCACCAAAAAGAAAAAATCGCGATTTGTCATAATCATAAGCCAATGCTCCTTCATACTGAATAGACGGTTCATTAACAGGCAGTATATTCTTGAATTGATAAGTATTAAGATCCAATTCCCATAAGTCTTTCAGCCAGCAGAAAATTCCTGTAGCAGTAGCCCATGGACTTCCCAACGTACAAGATCCTGTTAGTTCACTGCCGCTGTAATTACCTTGACCGGAAAAAAGATACAGTTTAGAGCCATCTTTATTTCTGGCAACAATATTGCCACCTTTAGGAGGAGCCATATCAATCGCAGGATTATTTTTTTTCATCTGCCATGCAGTTCCATTGTGTTCGAAAATCCAACTCTTCACTTGTGCAGAACCATAACCGCCATAAATACCCAGCTGATTCAGCAATGGATTCCAGTAAGCAGAAGCCCCATAACATTCATTATCTGCAACGCCTGCTCCAATTTGTGTCCAAGTACCACCATTGGCAGGCAGCGCATAAATATTATCTCGTCCACTTCTCCAACACAATAAACGGTTATTGGTAAAATCGTATACAAAGTCAGAATAATCACCTGGCCAGTTAGTGGCAGGAATAATGGTTACTTCATTTTTTTTCAGATCATAACGTGTAACGGTTCTGTTGATAATGGAATAGAGATACTGATTCACCTTATCGTATCCGAAAGGTTTGATATTAAATGATGATGGATTGATTTGGTTAGCACTAATGAGTTGTTTCCATACACCCGGTAATACAGTGTCTTTAGGTAAAGGATTTCTAAGCTCAAGTTGTATAGATACTCCTTTACAAATAGTGGTGTCAGACTGAATAATAAAACGGCTTGTATCTGCAGCAGAAGACGCATACAGATGGAAGGGAGACATGGCTATATATAAAGCCATGAATAAAGCAAATAATACATTTCGCTTTTTCACGTGGATGGATATTGAATTTTAGCTGCCCTTGCAGATAAGATAAAGATACTAAAACACAACAAGATTATTGCCTTGAAATCGAGAAAAATCAAGCATTTCGGGAGATTCTATAAAAAAGTAGGGATATCACTACAACTCTTTGCGCAACCTCGCTACAGGTATATTCAGTTGCTCTCTGTATTTGGCAACCGTTCTGCGTGCAATATTGTATCCTTTTTCCTGTAGCATTTCTGTTAATACCTCGTCGCTTAAAGGTTTACGCTTGTCTTCAGCTTCTATAATATCACTTAATATTTTCTTTACTTCTCGGGTACTCACTTCTTCCCCACTGTCGGTACTCAGTGATTCACTAAAGAAAAATTTCAATCGATAGGTACCAAATTCTGTTTGTACAAATTTACTATTGGCTACACGACTAACGGTAGATATATCTAACCCGGTAAGCTCTGCAATATCTTTTAAGATCATGGGGCGCATCGTCGTTTCATCACCAGTAAGGAAAAATTCTTGTTGGTGTTTCATGATGGCACTCATGGTGCCAATCAAAGTATCCTGACGTTGCTTGATCATATCAATGAACCACTTAGCAGAATCGATCTTTTGCTTGATGAAAAGAACGGCTTCTTTCTGACGCTTATCCTTTTTACTACCTTTATCATACTCCTTCAACATATCTCGATAACCTTCACTGATACGAAGATCAGGCGCATTTTTAGCATTGAGGGTTAACTCCAGCTTACCATTATTATTCAGGATAAAAAAGTCAGGAACAATATAACTCTCGGCTTTATTGATTTCACCAATATTCCCTCCTGGCTTGGGATTCAACTTGATGATCTGATTGATGACATCACGAATTTGGTCATCTGTTAAATTTAATCCACGCTGAATTTTCTCATAATGCTTTTTGGTAAACTCATCAAAATATTTGGAAAGCACTTGAACTGCCAGTTCTACAGAAATACCTTCACTCAACTTTCTTTTCAGTTGCAGCAATAAACACTCCTTCAAATCTCTTGCACAAACTCCCGGTGGATCAAACTGTTGTATTTGCTGAATGATATCTTCAATTTCTTTTTCCTCCACACTCAAACCCTGACGAAAAGCCAAATCATCTGCAATGGAAGTCAATTCGCGACGCAAATACCCATCATCATCCAAGCTCCCTACAATTTGTTCTGCAATCTTATAATTTCTTTCATCCAATTCCAGCATACCCAATTGGTTCAATACCAATTCATGAAAACTAGTCTCTACCCGAATAGGAATCACTTTTTGATCATCCATTTCCGGATAATTATCATCCTTCATTTTATAATCGGCTATTTCACCGTCATCATCCATTACATATTCACTGATATCTACATTATCATATTCATCTGAACTCCCATCAGGATCTAATTCATCTTCAGGCGAGTTTTCGAACTCATCTTTCATGTCGTCTCCAAAATCATCCGTATGACCTTCTTCATCCATTTCCAGTGCGGGGTTCTCTTCCAATTCTTCTTTGATGCGTTCTTCCAGATTGGCAGTAGGTATCTGCAACAGTTTCATTAACTGAATCTGTTGTGGAGATAATTTCTGCAATAATTTCTGTTGTAACGACTGGCTTAACGACATATCTTCCTCAAAATACAAATGAACAATCCCATTTAGCACTTTTTTTTGTTTAACATCTCATAATGCTAAAACGCCGTAAATTTACGTACAATCATTGCAAGATGTTAGCGAAACGGATTTGTTTGTTTGTGAATTTATTCCTAATTACTGCAGTTTCCACGAAAGCGCAATTCATTACGTCTGTGCAGTCAAAACCTATATTGACAGATAGTTTACGAAATACAGGCTTTCGTTTACTGTCTGAAGATTACTACTGCAAAAACTTATCATTTTTTTGTAAAAAGGAATTGCAACTTGAAAAGATCACTAAAGTGCCATTTCGTTTTCGATTAGGCAGCTTAGATCACGTTAATCTATTGGAAGGAAAGCAGTCTACATTCATACCGGCTTCTCTTAAGCGGCCATCCGGTTTTCGTAAGGAATAGAGCGATGTTGAATCTGGTCATTCAAAGCTTCGATCAATAAATTTTTATCTTCTTCAGCTAATTTTTCAAAAGGAATACTATCTGAAAAGTAGGTTGACATGTACTTAATTGTGATCTTTTTATCATCGACTACTATTTTCCTTACATCACTCCAAACAATAATTTCACTTTCTCTTACATGATAACTAGCCTCATATACACACCATTTGATGCCTTCAGAGTCAACTTGAATAAAACAATTATTAACCTTACTATTTTTATACTTTTTATAAGACCTTTCAAGAAAACTGTAAAAAAGAATGACATGGGCAGATGGTACAAACCACTGATCCAAAAAATCATCAGAATCAAAGGGTACTGCCATTCGGAAAATATTGTATCCAATGAGTAGCAAAAAGATAATTACCCCAAAATAAAACCAGAAATTAAGGGGCACCGGTTTATAATAAGCAGTATATGATTTAGGCTCAGGCATTCACTGTAGCATTTGCCAATACTTTTTTAATAACTGCTACCATTTTTTCACCCTTCTCTTTGATCTGCTCTTCTGTCCATAACAAGCTAATAGCGGTTGAAATACATCTACTCATTACAGCATCGCTTGCAGCAAATGAACTGTCTTTCAGTTTCAATAATGCTTGTTGTTGAACATCACTCAATCTATTTAAGGTAATTGCATTTTTCAGGTGATCCCATTTGCTGATATAGTGCCAGTTATTCGCATACCAATAAAAATTACCTGCTAATATTCCTTGCTCTTTCATTTCAGCGATCACCGCTTTTGTCAACGCTTCAGTTGGTAAAAACCAGCTCAAGAAACTACAACTATCACCTGCTTCATCAGGTACTCTTCTAAAACTTAGTTCCGGTATGTTTTCCAGATATGCTCGTAACGCTTTATTATTTTTACGCTGCAAACTCAAAAAAGTATCCAGCTTTCTGATTTGTGCCAATCCCACAGCAGCATGCAATTCACTGATCCTAAAATTGTATCCAATGAAAGGATGCAGATCTGCACCGCGATCAACACCCTTGTGGTCATGTCCATGATCTGTATAACCATCACATTTAGTCCAAACATCTTCACTGTTGGTCATCACCACACCGCCTTCCCCACAAGTAATGGTTTTTACAAAATCAAAGGAGAAAGTACCTGCATGACCAATGGTACCCAATGCTTTTCCTTTATAAGTTCCACCGATACTTTGACAAGCATCTTCTAATAAGATCAGGTTATGTTCAGTACAAATTATTTTCAACGCATCCAGATCGGCCATACTACCACACATATGAACAGGCATCACACATTTTGTCTTTGGGGTAATGGCTGCTCTCACTGCAGCAGGTGAAAGCGTCAATGTTTCATCCACATCCACCAATACCGGTACCGCTCCCACACTCAATACCGCTTCAAAACTGGCCACAAAAGTGAAAGAAGGCATGATCACTTCATCGCCTGCTCCAATATTCAAAGCAGACATAGCCGTGGTTAATGCAGCGGTTCCGCTGGACGTTAAATGAGCATATTGACAATCAAATACTTCAGTGATGGCTTTTTCCAACTCCTGGGCTTTCCACATCCCTTTCCTTGGACCATCAAACCCATAACGCATCAGGATGCCTGTTTCCAGCACATCATTCACTTCTTTTCTTTCCTCAGCACCAAATAATTCGAATCCAGGCATAGTTGCAAAGTTTGATGCAAAAATAAGGAAGAAGTTGACAGATGACAGAAGACAGATGACAGAAGCAAAAAGATTCTCGTTATCTATCATCTGTCAACTATCAACTGTCACCTATCTTTGCCCCATGACTCCAACACTCTTCTACTGCTACGACGCCTATTGTGGGTGGTGTTATGGATTTAGTCCGGTAATGAAAAAAATACAAGAACAATATCCTCAATTACCCATTGAAGTATTATCAGGTGGGATGATTTTACCGGAAGAACCCGTTTCCATTGCTGCTACGGCCGGATATATTCAAAAAGCATACAAAACAGTAGAAGAATATACCGGTATTACATTCGGACCCGACTATTTGTGGCATATCAACAATCCGGATCTGAGCGATTGGTTTCCGCATTCTGAAAAACCGGCCATTGCTCTTTGTATTTTCAAAGAGTTCTATCCGGATCAACAAGTAGGTTTTGCATCTGATTTACAATACGCTTTACATTTTGAAGGTCGTGATTTAACAGATGATGAAGCTTACAGACATTTACTAGAGAAATACAGCATCCACCCTGAAACTTTTTATGAGAAACTGAAAAGTGATACGTACAAAGAACAGGCCTATTATGAGTTCTCATTGGTAAAACAATTACAAGTGACAGGTTACCCTTGCGTATTGATACAAATCAGTGAAACAAAATTTCATCTGTTGGCAAGAGGATATACCGATTTTGATACACTGAAAAGCAGACTGGATAATGTTTTAAATGAGTTACAACAGGGCTAACACTAACACAAAGAAACGTTAAGATATAAGAGTGGTTGTTGCTTATCGATTCATCAGAATAGTTTTCGTTTTCAAATCATATACACATGAAGTTGATATTTACCATCACAGCGCTAAGCTGTGCAGTTGCTTTAATGGCACAGAATGCCAAAATGGATTTTGAAAAATATGAACCGAAAAGTACACTCGTAGTACCGGAACACAAAGTCGCCAAAGCCAAATTCCCTTTTATTGATGTACACAATCATCAATTCAATATGCCCTCACAAGATGTAAAAGCATTATTGAAACAAATGGATGAACTGAACATGCGTGTGATGGTGAATTTAAGTGGCAGGGGATTCAAATCGGTGAATGGACAATTTGGTTTACAGGATCCACAATATTTGGCTGATGCCATTGCCAATGCAAAGAAAGCAACGCCCAACAGGATCATTCATTTTACCAATGTGTCATTCATTGGTGTGGGAGAACCCGGATGGGCAGAAAAAGCGGTGAAGGAATTAGAGAACGATGTAAAAGCGGGTGCCAATGGTCTGAAAGTGTATAAAAACTTAGGGTTTTCCTTTAAAGACAATACCGGCAAGTTATTGCGCATAGATGACCCCAGATTGGATCCGATTTGGGCAAAATGTGGCGAATTAAAAATACCGGTGCTGATCCACAGCGCAGACCCAGAACCATTCTGGCAACCTTTAGATGATCAAAATGAACGTTGGCTGGAATTGGCCACCAGACCAGATCGTAAAAGAACTGATACCGATCCGGCACCTTGGGCTGATCTCATTCAACAACAGCACAATATCATCAAGCGTCATCCAAAAACCAATTTTATTGCAGCACATTTTGGATGGTATCCAAATAATCTCGCTAAACTCGGCAGCTTATTAGATAACATGCCCAATATGTATATAGAATTTGGGGCAGTGATTGCAGAACTAGGCAGACAACCAAGAACAGCCAAAGCTTTTTTTGATAAATATCAGGATCGTATCATGTTTGGAAAAGACAGTTGGGTACCTGATGAGTATGCTACTTATTTCCGTGTATTGGAAACAACAGATGAATACTTCCCCTATCACAAAAAATACCATGCTTTTTGGAAAATGTATGGGATGGGATTGAGTGATGAAGTGTTGAAGAAAGTGTATTATAAAAATGCACTCAGACTGATTCCGAATATTGATAAGACTTTATTTGCTGATTAGTATAGTAAAGAATTAGCCACAGATTCGTCCACCTTGGTGGATGTATCTGTGGCTAATTCTTTTAAAACAATCTTTTATCCGGTAGCGTCACCCTTTGTAAGCGAATATAAATAGTAAATTGTCTACGATGATGTGTTTGGTATTCAAAACTTTTTATAATCCAGCTGTATGAATTTATTTACACTTTTATTCTTAACAATTTTTCCTGATTTATTAATATTTTTATCTACAGCAATAAGCATCACTATAACAGAACTAAGTGCAATCTGACATCATTATAAATAATTTACTTTCTTGAACTTTGCACATTGTGGCTTTTTATCAAATAATAGATTATTGAACCCGCTACCGGTAACAGTATGATCAAGTAAGTCATATTAGCCTTATACCTTTTTGAGAAGCTCTTTTGTTTTTGTAAGTCAACTATTGAGAATATAATCCCTGTTACGAAAAGTAAGAATATAATGATAGCCATCGTCATACAATTTAATAAATACTAGATAAAATGACACATGCTGCTGAAATTGATGTCCAACAAGAGACCCAGCCAGCAACAGGAGCATCACACCACCATTCACCAAATGTTCCTTTTACTTCTGAGGCTTCTTTAAAACAACCATAACATTCCCAAAAACCTAGATTTCCATTATGATTACTATCACAAGGTACTGCCTTATTGGATATTTTGTTTTCACTCGCTACAATAGTTTTTATTTGTTCTGTGTTTCTTCCTGGCATCCTTATTGAGTGAAACTTTACCGAAAGCTCATATGTGAGGCTTTTATATGTTCTTTTCTCAATTATATTGTCTTTTATGTTAAAAGTAGAATGATGGAAATTATCATAATTAACATCAATTGATCTTATTTCGCCATTTTTAGTTTCAAAATCAAAATTTGACAAATCACTTATGTTCATAGCGTATTTATCATTGTAAGGTAAGTACCTAGTATCATGGAGATCTACAACATCTAAAGTAGCTGTAATTTTATCTCCCTTTTTAATTTCAACGGTGAAAAAGTGATACCATTCGTTTCTAACTTTAATACTATCTACTTTAACATTTTTGAAATCAAATTCTCCATATTTTTCAATATCATTCTTAGCGCGACTAAATGTTTCTGACTTTAGGAAATTTTCAATAGTAGGGTTAATACTTGCTGGAATAGCATCTTCCTTTTTACACCCATAAATGATAAAAGAAAAAATAATAATGACAAATGCAGCAGAGAAAACTCCCTTGTTAAATGTTTTTACGTTTTTCATTGGATATCTATTTTAGAATTTAAAATTAAACTCTAAAATAGATTCAGTCAGTATATTAAACGACTGTGTTTTTTCGCAGTTTTTATAGACTCATGTAAAACTATATTTAAGAAATACAATGTAAAGCAACACGGTTTCCTTCAGAATCAATGAACACAGCCATGAAGCCATATTCAGGAGATATTTCTGTTTTTGGAACGATGATCTTTCCACCTGCAGCTTCCACTCTATTTAAGATAATCTGAAGATCTGGATTGCCATTTAGATATACCAATGGACCATCTGTTGCAGATACTTTATGAAAGCCGCCACTATCGCAAAGTGCGCCTCCAACGGCAACACTATTATCTACCGGAAACATGCGCATTTTGATATTGGGCAGATCCAATGGAATCATTTTAAAATCAAAAATCGTTTCATAAAACTGTTGTGCGCGGTTGATATCCGTTACTGGAATTTCAAACCAACTGATCGCATGTTCCATAAATATCTGTTTTAGGGTGTTAAGTATTATAGCTTAGATCTTGTTTCTTTTAGTCCTTTCATTTTTAAATATTCCAATAACTCTTTGGCATCTTCTCCTCCTCTTTGTGCATGATGCAGCAGCGTGAATCCATGAGGTCCTCGAGCTGTTAAATAAGCCGGGAAAGCTTCTATAAATCCTTTCACTATTTCCGTTTTACCCAACATGGTTAATACAAATAAATTGGTTCTGGCTCCTTTTTCGATCAAAAATTGAGCGATTTCTTTATTACCCACATGACCGGCTCCTTCTATGGCTGTTTCAAAATCACCACCTCCCAAATCATGTGCTGCATACACCAGCGCAGGCTGCTCTTCATAGAGTTTTTTTACTTTATCAAGGTTATTATGTCCCGCTCCCACAAATTCTTGAACCAATAACTTATCCAAGGGCGGAACTTTTTCTGTTTGTGCCACCAGTCCGGAAGGCGCATATAATACAGCGGTTCCAAATGATAAAGTCTTTAAAAAATCTTTTCTTTTCATACATGGATCAGTACCTCTGCAGGGGGATTAAATATTAATATGATTTGTTAAAGAATTTTCTGATGAAAAATAGCATAAGTCATTTCAGGAAGACAAAAAATATGGGCTTCTCAGTGCTTCACTCATCACAAGTTATAACCACCTGTCGATGAATACAACCATTGACGCTGAAATCTTCGATCATACAGGATGGTTTTACTGTATTTATCCGTAAGAACTTAGTTGTATAGACCTGCCAACTCTGATGCTTTTTCCCTTACTTTGCAGCCCTAACATTTTGTATATGGAGTATAGTAAATTGATATCTATTACCGGACTTCCCGGATTGTTTGAAATGCTTGGAAGCAAGACTGATGGCGCTATTGTGCGTTCATTGGATGATAAAACCACCAAGTTTGTCAGCAGTCGTGTACATAACTTTTCTCATTTGGAAAGTATTGAAGTATATACGGTACGCGAAAACGTGAATCTTGTAGAGGTATTTCAGGCCATGGAAAAAAGCAAGGAAAAATTACCTGCAGAAAATGATGCTAAAGCAGTGAAGACGTATTTTGAAAAAGTATATGCTGATATGGATTTTGATCGTGTATATGCCAGCGACATGAAAAAGATGGTGAAATGGTTCAATATCCTGAAAGCCAATCAGGTAGAGCTCAAATTATCTGAAGAAGAAACTGAAGAAGGAGAAGCATAATCTTTTCCAACCGCCTTAAAACCCGCAGTCAGTAGCTGCGGGTTTTTTATGCAGTAGTATTTAGAACCTGCAAAAAACCGCAAATAAAGTAGAATCCTTAACTTGTGCCCAGAACCTCACCATATGAAAAAACTTTTTCTGTTCTGTCTTTCTGCATTGATTTTCACAGGTATCGCTGCTCAACAATTTTATGAGCGTACACCCGAAGCTGATAAATGGGTACGCAAACAATTCCGCAAATTATCGAAAGACCAACGCATCGCTCAGTTGATGATCATCCGTGCACATAGCAATCTTGGAGCTGATCATGTAAAGGAAGTGACCGATCTCATCAAAAAATACAATGTAGGTGGTCTGTGTTTTTTCCAGGGCGGACCTGTTCGCCAAGCCAATCTCACCAATGAATATCAGAAGATCGCTAAAACGCCTTTGATGATTGCCATTGATGGTGAGTGGGGTTTGGGTATGCGATTAGACAGCGTGATCAACTTTCCTCGACAACTGATGATGGGCGCAGTTCCGGATGCAAAACTGATTTATCAATTCGGATTAGCTGTGGGTGAACAATGTAAAAGAATAGGCATCCATGTGAATTATGCACCGGATATTGATATCAATAATAATCCTATGAATCCTGTGATCAATGATAGGAGTTTTGGCGAAGACAAATACAAAGTGGCGCTCTTTGGTGTACAATACATGAAAGGCATGCAGGATGTAGGTGTGATGGCATGCGCAAAACATTTTCCGGGTCATGGTGATGTAAGTGTAGACTCTCATTATGATCTACCTGTGATCAATAAAACACGTGCACAATTGGATCAGTTGGAATTATATCCTTTTCGCGAGTTGATCAAAGCGGGTGTAGGCAGTATGATGATTGCCCATTTGGCCATTCCTTCCATTGATACCACTGCCAATCTTCCTACTTCTTTATCCGCAAAAAATGTAACAGACCTACTGCGTAATGAATTGGGTTATCAAGGCATTTCGTTTACGGATGCATTGGAAATGCAGGGTGTTGCGAAATTTTTCCCTAAAGGAGATGCATCTGTTATGTCGTTGATAGCAGGTAACGATATGCTTTGTTTGCCTGGAGATATCCCGGGAAGTATCCAAAAAGTAAAACAAGCCATCAAAGAAGGAAAACTTACTTGGGATGATCTCAATGCAAGGGTTAAAAAAGTATTACTGGCAAAATACCATCTCGGATTACATAAAAAACAAGTGATCAATACTGAAAATTTAGCAGAAGATCTCAATGCAAAAACCAATGAAATCAAAAAGGCATTGGCAGCCAATGCATTGACTTTACTTCGCAAAAACAATGAAAACTTATTACCCCTTAAAAGTAATAAAGTAGCTTTCATAGGCATTGGCATCAATAAAGCCAATACTTTTGCAACACGTGTACAGCAAGCGTTTAACGCAGATCTCTTCTTTTTTGAAAACAAGGATACCATTACAAAAGTCAACAGTATTCTTGAACAACTCAAGAATTATGACGCAGTTGTGGTAGGATTTCATAATTACAATCGCAGACCCGCCAGTCAATTTGGTTTGAGTAAAAACAGTCTTGATTTATTGAACAAATTACAAGGAAACAACAGCATCACATTTGCTTTTGGAAACCCTTATGCAGTTCAATACATCTGCAATAGCAATAATCTAGTTGTTTGTTACGAAGATGATGAGATCACACAACAGGCTGCTGCTGATCTGTTAATGGGCAAAATCAATGCTAAAGGAAAATTACCGGTAACCGTTTGTGAAGGATTTCGTTTTGGAGATGGTATTGTTTATGATAATATGCTTCCGCTTGCCAAACCAGAAACTGTAGGCATGCGAGGTGAAACACTTCAACAAATCGAAGCCATTGCAAAAGCCGCCATCGATAGTGGCGCTGCTCCGGGTATGGTAGTACTAGCCGCCAAGAACGGGAAAGTAGTGTATCACCAGTCATTTGGTCATACCAATACCGATCGTTCAATACCTATGAAAAATGATATGGTATTTGATCTGGCATCGGTTACAAAAATTTCAGCGACTACCATGGGTATCATGAAATTGTATGAAGAAGGAAAAATTGATCTCAACAAAACTTTAGGTGATTACCTCAGTTGGACAAAAGGCACTGATAAAGCACCTTTAAAATTGGTTGATATTTTACTGCATCAAGCCGGATTAAACCCCTTTATTCCTTTTTATCGTGAAGTGATTGATACGGCAACAGGAAATCCTTTTCCACTATATTTCACTCAAACAGCTACAGCACAATATTCTTATCGCGTTGCAGAAAATGTATACTTACGCAATGATTGGAGAGATACCATGTTCAGCAGGATTTTATCCAGCAAACTCACCGAACAAGGTAAGTATGTTTACAGTGATAATGATTTTATTTTTTTAGGTCAAATCATTGAAGCAGTGAGTGGAATGAGCTTAGACAATTATGTTCGTAAAACTTTTTATGAACCCTTGGGCATGACTTCTACCATGTACAAACCAAGAGAGTCAATGCCATTAAGTGTATTGGTACCCACAGAAGTAGAAACACATTTTCGCAAACAACAAATGCATGGTGATGTACACGATGAAGGTGCTGCCATGTTTGGAGGTGTTGCCGGACATGCAGGTTTATTTAGTAACGCCTATGACCTCGCGAAGCTGTCTCAATTATTACTGAATGGAGGAGAGTTGAATGGCATTCGTTTGTTGAATAAAACAACGATCGATAAATTCACTGCCTATAATAGTGAGATCAGCCGTCGTGGATTGGGTTTCGATAAGCCCGAAAAAGACAATGCCACCCGAAAAGAACCTTATCCATCGCTGAGTGTTTCCCCTGCTACTTTTGGACATACCGGTTTTACAGGAACCTGTGTTTGGGTAGATCCGGCTCAGCAACTGATCTATATCTTTCTTTCCAATCGGGTAAATCCTAGCCGAAATAGTAACAAACTAGGCCGCTTAAATGTGCGTCCAAACATACAGGAAGCCATTTATGGAGCTATTGTGAGGTAAAACCAGATTTCTATAAATATTACTTTGTAGGCTTTAACTTCGTATACTATAATCATTAATGTATACATATGAAGTCTGCTCTGCAATCTGTTTTAGCCGTAATTGTTATTGCGGTAGTATTTACTTCCTGCTCAGGTGGTGGCCCGAAAGAGGCTCGCTTTATTCCTAAATCATCCAGTGCTGTGATCGTTTTAGATCCGGGAGCGATGCAAGACAAGCTCACTAAAGGAGGTATCAGCATCGATACATTACTGAGTCGTGTATTTAAGAACGATTCTATTGATGCAAAGGACAAAGAAAAATTGAATGAGTTTAGAACCAATGCAGGTGTGAATTGGCAGAGTCAGTTCTTCTTCTTCCTATCACAAAAAGGCAATCCATCTACACCTGAAGGTGGTACTACGGTTATGAACCTGATGGGCGGATTAACAGATGCTGCCAAATTTGAAGCATGGCTGAAAAAACAAGATGATTTCAGCAAAAAAACGGTTGTAAAGGAAAAAGACTATACATATTTAGTAGCAGAAGACAATACCATCGTTTCATGGAGCGATAAAAATGTAATCGTAACCATTTACAATTTTAGCCAGCAACCTACCTATGATACAGTAACCATGCAATTCAAGATTCCTGAAAAGAAGAATGTTGAAGCTGAAATGAAAGAGCAGGTAAAGACTTACTATACACAGGCGAAAGATGCATCGATGGCTAGCGTGAAAGAATTTACCGGCATGTTTAAAGAGAAAGCAGATGGTTATGCATTCACATCTTCAAACAGTTCATTGTCTGCCCTCAGCATGTTACCTGTTTCTTTACCGAAAGTAGAGGAGCTACTGAAAGACAACTATTCCGCTTCAACGCTGAGCTTTGAGGACGGTAGAATTGTGGCTAAATCTAACACTTTCACCAACCCATTGGTAAGTAATATTTTAAAGGAATATGCAGGACCTACGGTTAATTTATCGATGATCGAGAGATACCCATCTGATAAAATCAATGGTATTGTGTTGGCATCTTTTAATCCGGAGATCTTTGGCGGCTTCTTGAAGCAACTCGAAGTAGAAGGATTGGTAAATGGCATGATGGAAAAAACAGGTTTCTCCGTTCAAGACTTGTATAAATCATTAAAAGGAGAGATTGCAGTAGTGGTATCTGATCTGGGTTCTTCTCAGCCTGAACCTCAGGAAAGAAAAGATGAAAAAGAAATGACCATGAAAAAACCAATGGGTAAAATGATACTGAATGCACCTGTTGGCGACAAAGCCAGTTTTACCAAGCTCATGGATAAAGCCACCGAATTGGGCTATTTCACGAAAAATGGCAGCACTTATAAAAGTGGTGAGTTGATGAAAGTATTGGGTATTTATATGCAGGCTGATGATAAAAATTTGGTTATCGCTAGTGATTCATTAACGTATACACAGTATATGTCTGGCAATAATAAAGCTGTCATCAATACCGAAACACTGAACAGATTCAAAGGAAAATCAACCGTTTTCTATTTCGATATCGCCAATACGATTGGTGGATTTTATGGTAATGGCGGAGATTATAACCAATCTATGAAAACTGCCAAAGAAACTTTCAAAGACATTATCGGCACTTCAGATAATTTCGATGGCAAGAGTATTAAAGGCACATTTGAAATTCGCATGCAGAACGAAAAACAAAACAGTCTGGTTACCCTTACCAGTCTGATCACAGATATCGCAGTAGACATGAGAGTAGCAGCACGCAGACAAAAAGAAATGGAGGAGAAAATGTTCCCCGGGGGTTTCCCAGCGATCATCCGCACGAACTAATTGAAATTGTTGCGTCAAATAAAAAGTCCTGTTGTAGCAGGACTTTTTATTTGACCCTATAGAATGATAACTTAGCGTCATGATCCTATCACTACATAATGTTGTACCTACCCCTCTGAAAGACAAAGTGCTGCAGCAAGGTTCTGATGTATGGAATCGTGAGGTTCGTTTTTCTGCTGGGCAATGCACAAAAATCAAAGCTCCCAGTGGTACCGGAAAAACTACATTGATCCATTCTTTATACAAATTGCGCGAAGATTATAGTGGTATAATAGAATGGGATGGCATGAGCTTACAACAATTACCTGCTGAACAATTGGCGCAATACAGACAAGAAAAAATCAGTATTATTTTCCAGGATCTGCGTTTATTTCCCAACCTAAGTTCCTTTGAAAACATAGAACTGAAAAGGGTTTTACAAAAACCATATTACGATCAGGAAAAAATTTTTAGCATGGCAACGGAATTAGGTGTTCAACATATTCTACACCAAAAAGCCGGTATTTGCAGCTATGGAGAACAGCAAAGAGTTGCTATTATCAGAGCCCTGATTCATCCATTTTCCATGTTGGTGATGGATGAGCCCTTTAGTCATTTAGATCAGGCAAATACAGCAAAAGCTGCTGCGCTGATCATGAGAGAATGTAAAGACAGAAATGCAGGTTTTATCATTACTGATCTTGATGATGATCATCATTTTGCATACGATCAAATATTGAATTTATAAGTAGACAACCATGAATGATCTGAATATCCTTCTAAAAAAATTAATCAAAACAGCTACGGGCAGAGCTAGGTATGCTATGGCCATCATGGGGTTATCTGTTGCCTTGTTATTGATACTGGCAGCGGTACAGATACAGGTGAACTACAATGAACTTTTACAAGGAAAACAGAACAAAGACAGTATAGCCAATTTTTTAGTTGTCAATAAAATACTGACCGATCAGAATATAGGAAAAGCGGTACTCACACAAGAAGAAATTGATGATATCAAAGCACAGCCATTTACAGAAGCAGTAGGTGTTTTGGCAACCAGTCGCTTCAAAGCTTCTATTCAAAGCAGCAGTGATGTTTTTCCATTTTATACAGACATTGCTTTTGAAAGTGTTCCCGATGCGTTTTTAGATGTAAACACAAAAGAATGGAATTGGAATGAAAACAGTGCTTATGTACCCATCATTGTGCCGGGTATGTTTCTAGACATTTATAATTTTCAATTCTCATTATCACAAGGCTTACCACAATTAACACGGGAAATAGTGAAAATGATTTTTTTCAATGTAAATGTGTATGCTGTTGATGGTACAACACGTGTATTCAGAGGCAAAGTAGTAGGTTTCAGCGACAGGGTATCCTCTTTATTAATTCCACAATCATTCATGGATCATGCCAATGCATTGTATGGAAAAAATACAGGTAGTGCTCCATCCAGAATCATCATTAGAACCAAGGATCCCGGACATCCGGATTTGATCAGCTATTTGAAGAAAAAACAATTGACAACAGATCAAGATAAAACCAGGTTTAGTAAGTACAGACAAATTGTAGAAATAGTGGTGAATATTACCGGTGTAACAGGATTGCTCATGTTTTTATTTGCGATGTTGATCTTCTCCTTGTTCATACAACTCACCATCAGCTCTTGCAGAGAAGAAATAAAACTATTGATTAGTTTAGGTGCTTCGCCATCACAATTGCGCTCATTTCTAGCACGTCAATTTTTCCCATCCAATATTTGGATTGTGCTGTGTTCGTTATGTGTTATATCTGTTGCACAGTATGCATTGGCCCTATTTTTACAACAACAATCTGCTTACATTTCCCCGTTCATATCTTCTATCACAATAAGCATTTCTGTTTTAGTATTATTAATCATTTATATACTTAATCGAAAGAGTATTCATACTAATATTTCAAAATAATGATTATATAAATTGTTTATCAACATATTTATAAATAAATATTTTATATATTCGTTTTAAAAACGGTTTAAAAATTCAGTGAAAACACCTGCCTATATTCCGTGAATAAATAGTGCATTCATAAGAAAAAAAACAGAACTTTGTATCTGATGGGAAAAAAAACTGGATAAGTCTCATCTTAACAACTTGTAGCACCCATTTCGTTAAACCTTGGTCAAAACCTATTAAAAATAGACAGATGAAAAAGTTTCAAATTTTAGGCACAGTTTTACTACTGTCAGTAGTTACCATCCTTCTGGTAGCCTGCCAGAAAGAACAGGATGGTGTTGCAAACGAAGTTAACAGCACAAGAAATAACGAATCCATTGCTGCTGTGGAAGTCAATGCGTCTGACATTCCAGGTATCATTGACAGAAATGAAGCTGCTAAACTTGCTGCTAATTATGCAAATGCAAATATTAACACATCTACCTCTGTTAGATTTGATATAAAAGACATCCAAAACTTTTTAAGCGTTTTGAGAAAAGAGGGGTCTAAAAGTTTTACTGTGAATTTCGGAATCTACAAAGGAGGTAGCCACGACGGAAGACTTACTGTCTTTTTCTCAGGTGACAAGAAAACCAGTAGTGGAAATGTTCGAGGTAATTTTGAAGATGGATCAGAAAAATACTTAAACCATGGTGGTTTAGTTCCTTAATAGAATAATTACTTAAAATAGTTGATTCAAAAATTAGATAAACCCCTTCCATGTTGGAAGGGGTTTATTCCTTAATTTAAGTGCATGTCCGAACATTTCAGACAATATCTACACCTATATCTAGAAGTCCTTAGTCTACTGATTAGTTTACTCTTTTTAAAGGATCTGAAAAGAAATAAAGCGTTTATATATTTTGTACCATTTCTGATAATAACTGTTGCAGTTGAATGTATTGCTAAACTATTGACAAATACTGAAAACCCAAATGAATATCGATCAGTCAGATATATGATTTTTAATGTTTTTACGACTTGCGAATTCATTTTTTATTCTATCCTATTTTTGATTTACCTCTCCAACAAAACACTTAGAAAAATAATTACCATATTAATTCCTGTTTATATCATTTCAGTGGCAATCAATATTGGCTATATTCAGGGTACTGACAAGTTTCATCGTTATACATTTTTGTTAGGTGCCTTTCTAATGGTTGTATACAGTTGCTTCTTTTTATATGAATCCATTTTACCTGATTCAATCAATATCAAATTATCAGAGCACCCTTTCTTTTGGGTAGCAATTGGTTTGCTAATTTTTTATTTAGGTTCTGTTATTATTAATGCACTTTTTGAATATCTTACAAGCGCAGCCTTAGGGAAGCAGGGAACTGAGATATATTCTTACATTAATAATGGTTTGAACGTAGTATTGTACGGATCATTTATTATTTCATTTATTCTATGCCGAAAGAACAGGAAGACATCCTCATCACCATCGTTATAGCATCGGTATTTCTGGTTTTAATCGGATTTTTCTTGTTGCTGATCGTATTTGTTTTTTTACGCAGACAAAGAAAATTTCAACTGGAAAGGGATGAGATGAAAAACAAATTTGAACAGACCATTCTGAAATCACAACTAGAGATCCAGGAACAAACTTTTAGCCATATCAGTAGAGAAATCCACGATAATATTGGACAAGTATTAAGTCTGGTCAGACTGAACTTAAGTACCTTTACGAATATTGAAGAGCACGAGAAACTGGAACATACCGATGAATTGTTAGGGAAGGCAATCAAAGATTTACGCGATCTGAGTCATAGTTTACAAACGAATAGGATACAGGATATAGGAATTGTTGAGTCTATCAGACAACTCTTGAATAACTTACAGAAGAGTGGTCGATATAAAACAGATCTTTCAGTAGCAGAGAATTTTACGGGTATTGATAAGAATACGGACCTCATCATGTTTAGAATGGTTCAGGAAATTATCAATAATATCATGAAACATGCCAAGGCTGACCAGATATCTGTAAAAATCGAGGGCAACGAAAATGAAGTTCAGCTGATCATAAAAGATAATGGGATTGGATTTGACATGGAAAAATTTAAAACTGCCGGACCAGGTATCGGTTTACAGAACATATTTAACAGGGCAAAAATGATTCATGCCACTGTTGATATAAAAAGTGAGCCGGGAAACGGAACAGCCATTATATTGCAGGCGAAATCGAAATAACCTTAGTATGACCTTTGTAGCACTTGTGGACGATCATGAATTACTTCGTAGCGGTCTCGCTTCAATGATCAATTCATTTGAAGGCTTCAAAGTAATTATGGAAGCCGGTAACGGTAAGGAATTCATAGAGGCGTTGAAAAACAATAAGCCACCGGCCATTGTTTTACTGGATATCAATATGCCATTAATGGATGGCTTTGAAACCGCTGAATGGATCAAAGCCAATATGCCAGAAACCAGGGTATTGGTATTAAGTATGTTGGAAAATGATATTGCCATTATTCGTATGCTGAAAAATGGTGCCCGTGGCTATTTACTCAAAGACAGTAAACCCAAAGTCTTTAAACAAGCCCTCGAAAACATACGCGATACAGGTTATTTCATCAATGAATTAGTGAGTGATAAACTCATGCACTATATCAGCAATGAAGACTCCTTCCTCGGTGATGGATCTCCACTCAGCAGCCTAACAGAAAATGAAACCATTTTCTTACAATGGATCTGCTCCGATAAAACCTATAAAGAGATTGCTGAAGAAATGCATATCAGTCCACGTACCGTTGATACCTATCGCGATAATCTCTTTAAGAAATTAGACATCAAAACACGGGTTGGACTAGCCATTTTTGCTATCAAGCATGGTATTGTAAGCGTATAAGCGTTAACGCTGATTCCACATTGTAGCATACAGGCTTTTCTTTTGTATCAGGTATTGATGTGAACCCCTCTCTATTAGTTTACCCTCTTGTAATACCAATATTTCGTCACAGAACCTAAGTGTTGTTAACCTATGTGCTACAAGAATGATTGTTATACCCTTTCGACGATGGTATTGCAAACATTCCTGCACTACCGATTCACTGATGGTATCTAATGAAGCCGTGGCTTCATCTAATAATAATATAGATGGTTGACGGTACAACGCACGCACAATACCAATTTTCTGTTTTTGTCCGCCAGATAAGTTTGTTCCCTGCTCTTGTAATACGGTATGATACCCATCCGGTAAGCTGCGAATGAAATGATCTAATCCTACTTGCTGACAAAGTTTTATTACGCTATCCATATCAACAGCTGTATTCAAACAGATATTTTCAAGAATAGTACCTGAGAGTATATCCGTCTCTTGTGGGACTATGGCGATTTTCTGTCTTAATTCGTTAAGACTTACATCATTGATATCCGTGTCACCAATGCGTATTTGTCCACTTTGTAATGGATATAAACGTAATAATAAATGTAACAAAGTAGATTTTCCTGACCCACTTTCACCAGCTATCCCAATACAAGCAGCCGAGTTGATCTGAAAAGACAAATCAGTAAAGACTATTTGCCTGCTACCATATCTAAAACTGACTTTATCAAATACAATGGCACCTGCTGTAAAAGAGCATTGATAACGACCGATCAGAGTAGCTTTTTCAGTTTCTAATTCCATGATCTCAAAAAGACGATCTGATGCTATCATGGCTTCCTGAAAGCTTTTGGTACTTCCTATTAATACCAAAACAGGACCGGTAAAATACCCGATAATACTATAAAAAGACAGCAAAGTACCGGGTGTAAGTGTTCGCTCAATCACTAATATTGAGCCTATCCACAAAATGAAGAGAGTAAAAAGTTTTGTCGAAAATTCTGCTATAGAGGAAACTGCAATATTCCTGGTACCGGTAGCATACAGGGTACGCAATAAACCGACAAGCTGCATCTCATTTTTTTCCATCATTACATATTCCAGTCCAAAACGTTTGATAGTAGCTGATGCTTGTAAAGTACCTACTAGTTCTGTTTCCATGGCAGCACTTCTTTCCATCAATTTTCTTTGCCAATACTTGTTGATTTTATTGCTCAGAAAATAGAGTGCCAAATAAAGCGGTAATAATACGAGCATCCATAAAGCCAACTTACTGCTATAAAAAAACATCAATAAAAAAGAACAGAGCAGGATCAAACTATTCACTACTACCTGCATGATTGTATCACTGATAAAATTCCTGATCATAACAGCATCATTAATTCGACTCAATACTTCACCCGTTCGCATAGTATCAAAGAAAACCTGTGGGAGTTGTAAGAGGTGACGCAGATAATGGGTAATGAGTGCTGCATCCATTCTTTGCCCCACCTGCAATCCAAGTACCGCCTTAAACGTACCTGTATATTGTTGAACACACAACAATAAAATCATCATCATACTGATCAGATTCAAAAATCCCAGATCTCCATCCACAAATATGGTATCCACTAGTTTCTGAATATAGATACTGACTGAAAGACCCAAAATAGTATATACCAAGGCCCCCATAAACCCTTGTAACAATAAGGATCGATTGGAGTATAGTAAATGAAATAGCCTTTGTCTTGTACTGATGATGGCCGTAGAACCGGATACTGTTATTGAAGGTTCCAGTAAAAGAAGTACACCGGTCCAAATTTTGGCAAAAGCATCCGGATTTGTCTTCACTAGTGTACCCGTTCCCGGATCCATATACACGAGCTGATGTTTGTTGATTCGATAGAGTACTACAAAATGTTGCAACCCATTTTCCAATAATACATGTGCAATAGAAGGAAGTGGAATCTGACGAATCACTTCAGAATTTGCACGTACCGCCTTTGCTTGAAAACCCATTTTCTGCGCAGCCTCTACCATACCTAACATACTGGTACCTCGTTTATCTGTTCCGGCAATTTGTCTGATTTTACTAACCGAAAAACGATACCCATAACTACCGGCAATGGATACCAAACAGGCGGCTCCACAATCGGTAACATCTCGTTGCTTCACACAAACCATCTTCCTCTTCATGCGGCGGATTGACTAAGTGTGGCAGGATTGAACCAATCGTATAATTGCTGATAAAGCAGTTGCCAACAACTTTTTCTAGCTAAAAGGAATCTTGTCTCCAATAAAAGTCCACGACCTAATGCATACGAAAACCCATTTTGTAACTGAACCCTTGTTTGGTTCAAACTACATTTAACCCTAAACATGGGCTTATTATTAACAAGCGTATAATCCTCTGCTATGAAAATAATTTTTCCCTGTAATGGCGTAGACATCTGATTGCGGATTTCGGGAATTGAATAGGTAATGCTTTGTCCATGATAAATGGTTACTCTATTTGAAGGAGATATCCAACATTCAACAATCAGATCTTGTGCGGGAGAAATAGATAAAAGTTCTCCGGAAGGAATAACAGCAGTGCCTACATACAAGGGTTCTTGCATCAATACGGTACCCGTTATGGGGGCTTTAACGATATAAGACTGTGCGTTCGATAGCAGATGACTATTTTCCGTTTTGTATTCCACTAACAATTTTTGTTGCTCAATCAATTCATGTTGCCATTGGCTGATTTGTTTACTAATCTGTAACTGAAAAACCGCCGATGCTTGTAGTAACTGAAACCTAATATCAGAAAACTCATTAGGTGCTATAACCTTCTCCCGAAGTAACGGATCATACAGTAGTATATCTTTCTGTAATTTTTTACTAAGTATATCTTTCTCTTGTAATTGATCATAAAAATGGAGGAATTGAGAACGATAAACTGCCGTTTGCAAACGGTTAGGGATGGTTGTGTCTTTCCACACATCCAGTTGAGTAAGCACTAGTAGATCATTTATCAGTTTTTTACAGTTGTTTATTTTTTGTGCGATATATTCTTTTTGTGCTCTATAATTCAATTGCTGAAACAAGATGAGGGTATCGCCTTTTTTAACCACACTTCCATCTTTACAATGAACAGACTGAATCGTAGCGCTGATCAAGCTTCGAACAACAGTTCGCTCCTGAAAGGGTCGGATGATTCCTTCAGTACGGGTGATGACGTTGACATAACAAAAAGGAAGCATGGCAAGTCCGATCAATATGATCAGGATCAGTGATATATAAAAGAGTCTGGCATGGGCTGAAAATCCTGCGAGATAGAATTGGATGCTCCTATTGGCTTCCAGTAATCGCTCCTTTTCCTTATCCATCAATAAAATAATTGAAGATTAACGCAGTCAAGTTATGAAGCATGTGCACCATCGATGTCCATAAAAAGCCATTCCATTTTCGAATCATACAAACAAAATAAACTGACGTATATACAGTTCCGGTAATCAATGTTTTCAACATATAAGGAACTGAATAATGATGTAGAACTGAAAACACAACAATACTTATTAAGATACCCGGCCAATATTTTTTTGTCCACTTATACCCATATTCCATGATTGTATATTGAACCAGCCAAGTTTCGAGAAATGGCGCCACAATTATTGAAGCAATAAAATATATATTATCCGGTAGTTGATTCGGGTTAGCATCTTGCTCCGGGAATAATACGTACCCAAATAAGACCGAAACAAAAAAATTAATAAAATACGCCCCAATGACCAACTTAAAAATTGTGAGCCTTTCGATGAGCTTTGATAGACGATTACTAATTGACATACTAAAATAAGTTTTGAGAATGTATTGTAATGAATGACCTCACTTGAAACATGAGGTCATTCTCATATCGATTATTTTTTCAAACTTGGTGGTAATGAAGCCTGATACTCCCCTGCAGTTTTTGTAAACTCATAAAAGCTTCGAAACGTTACACCAACTTTGTAGAATAAATCTCCCCAAAAGCCACCACCCTCAATTGTTTTCAACTCTTTTGAAGACAGTGACTGACATTCAAATGAATGCCTACTAGATTGATTTTTGGTTTTCATGACCATTTGTTTTAAAGGTTTAATAATCATTTATTATCAGCGAAATGCCACCCTCTACTGAACTCGCTTTTGATCTCGTCCCAGCTTTTTATGGCATCCATAATAAGACCACTCCATCCAAACCTTTTCATCCATGATGGAATTGTTCCTCCTTCTATACTGATCAGCTCCTGATCTGATAGGGGCTCCAGTTTTAATGTTTGATGATTCATACAAACAGTTTTAGTTTTTAATGTCGCTTCTTCTGTACCAGCGCGGGATACAAGGCATACCGACAATACTCCCATTCATGGCCTATGAATCTGATGCTAAACTAATATTGTTCAATACGAGCCCTACGGAGTATGAAAAAAACTTTACCGCGCAATAAAGCCAATTACAAAATCTCCCTCCTCTTCATAGTAATAAGTCTGCTTAAATTTATTGTACCGAATGGGTGCTCCCATCGTTCTCATCATTGAGAGATACGTGAATAGAGTTGTGAGCGAACAATCAAGTTTTACAGCCATTTCAGCAGGCTTGCCTGTGTTCTTTTTCACAATCAGCTGATTGATATTCTTGATTTGGTCAATAGCGATTCGAGTGGACATAGTATCATATTTAGAATGCCAAAATAGACCGCTTTCTCTTTCACAAAAACCGCAAAAACACCTGATTTTTATGATAAAACTTCGTCGTAGAATTACCTATATTTTTATCCTGTAACTTTACTTATGACGATGAAACATCGCTTGTATACTTGTAGAACTTTACTGCTAATAGCGATATCGCTGATGGGCTATTTACTCATGAGTCATAACATCTGTGCACAAGTACCTCCGATTGGACAATGGCGTGAACACTTGAACTATCAGCAAACCATTCAGGTAGTGAAAGGATCACAGTTGTATTGCGCTACAACCAAAGCTTTGTTTTCCATTGATGATAAGAATGAACTCACCCGTTATTCCAAAGTAACGGGACTCAATGATATAGGCATACGCTGTATAGGATGGGATGCCGGTACCAATCAATTAGTGGTTGCGTATAACAACAGCAATCTCGATCTACTCAAAGGCAGTATTGTTCATAATATTCGTGATATTGCCAATAGCGCCATTGCCGGCGATAAATCGATCCAACAGATTTTTTGTAATAATGGTCTGGCTTATTTGGCTAGCGGACTTGGTATCATTGTTACTGATCTCAATCGAAGAGAAATCAAGGATACTTGGATCATTGGTAATAATGGTAACCAAGTAAAAGTGAACGGATTTACCTTACACAATAATTTTTTTTACGCAGCTACGGAAGAGGGACTTAAAACAGCGAGCACTACTGTCAACAATCCCGCTAATTTCAGCAACTGGACTTTGGTAAGTGGTACCCATCAACTTCCGACAGGCAGTATTAAAAATGTAATCGTTGCCAATAACAATGTGATTGTTCAAAAAGGAGATTCTTTGTTCATTCAAAACGGAAGCAACTGGCAGCTCTTATACCATGATAGCAACTGGCTCATTGTTTCGATCACTGCTGCCGATAATCAGTTAACTGTTTGTCAACGTACAAACACCGGGGCTGCACGGGTTTTGTTATTAAATACCAATGGAACCATCACTAGAACCATCGGTGCTAGTGGTATCATCTCATTGCCATTATCTGCTATTGTAGACAACGCACAAATCTGGGTGGCCGATCGCTTTGGTGGTCTATCAAGAACCGATAATACCACAGATCGATTCATTCCCAACGGACCTCCCGGTGTTGCTGTTGGTGAATTAGCTTCTAATGGTAATATAACAGTTGCTACAGCCGGTAGTGTGAATGATGCCTGGAACTATTTGTTTAATAGAGATGGGTTTTATGTATTGAAAGACAATGCATGGAGTTCCAGAGGTTTTTTCAATACGCCGATACTGGATTCTGTTTTAGATTTTATCACAGTAGCCATTGATCCACGTGATCAAGCGATTTGGGCAGGTAGTTATGGAGGTGGATTGGTTCGTTTTGCCAATGATCAATTCAATATTTTTAAACAATTCAATAGTAGCTTAAGAGCTGCTATTGGCGATCCGGGCAGTACACGTGTGAGTGGATTGACTTTTGATAGTAAAGAACAACTATGGGTAGCCAATTATGGGGCACCACAAAATCTAAGCGTACGCAAGCGAGATAATAACTGGAGGTCTTTCTCCATTCCTTTTACTCACAGCGAAAATGCCATCGCCCAACTGATTACAGATGACCTTGATCAGATTTGGGCGATCAGTCCGAAAGGCAATGGCTTGTTTTGTTTCAATCCCGGAACCGATATTGATAATCTGGCTGATGACAGATGGAAGTATTACAGACAAGGAAGCGGCAATGGTAACCTACCTTCTTCTAATGTATTCAGCATTGTGAAAGACAGAGATGGCGCTGTATGGGTAGGAACAGACAGAGGTATTGGCATCATTCGTTGTCCGGAATTAGCATTTTCCGCTGCAGGATGTGAAGCCATTCAACCCATTGTACAACAAGATCGTTTTGCAGGATTATTATTCCGCGATGAAGTGGTTCAATGCATGGCAGTGGATGGCGCTAACCGAAAATGGGTGGGTACTCGAAATGGTTTATGGCTGCTTTCTTCCAACGGAGAAAAAATAGTGTATCGATTTACGGCAGAGAACAGTCCGCTATTCAGTAACGATGTTCGAAAATTAACCATCGATCCTGTTACCGGTGAACTGTTTATAGCTACTTCTGAAGGACTTTGTAGTTTTAGAAGTACAGCAACTACACCTGCTGAAACACAAAATAAAGTATTGGTATTTCCCAATCCGGTTCCTCCCGGTTTCAATGGCACGGTTGCTATTAGAGGGTTAGTAGATAAGGCGTTGGTAAAAATTACAGAACTGAATGGAAGACTGGTTTATCAAACCCGCTCCTTAGGCGGACAAGCCGTTTGGGATGGAAGAAATTATCTGGGTACCAAAGTAGCCAGTGGTGTGTATCTGGTACTGGTAAGAGATGATTCTGGAGAAGAACGTATCGCAACTAAGATTGTGATGACAGCAAACAGATAAAAGAGTATTACTGCTTCACATAATCATAAGTACGCGCAACTTGAAATTTGAACCCGCCCTTTTCGCCCGGGACAATACGATACATCACCTGACGCATTTTCCCGGTGGGTTGAGCACCTAAACTATCAGTTGTAAAAAGAGGAAATCTTCTGGTAACTACACCCTCCATCACTCTAAATTCATCAAACCCACGATAACCTTCTCTGATTTTGGGGTCATCTACAATATCTGGAAAACCAATGGGAACAACACTATTATTGGCTTCAGAGCTGATGCAAATAAGATTCCCCTTGTTCAGCGTATCTCCATGATAGATATACAATAGTAAATCAGGGAAATTATCTCGGTTTACATCATCTACTTCTGCACGTAAAATGCGGCCTTTGATTTCAAAACTGAAATCGCGCACTTCATTACTGAACCCTATAGGTGAAATATTAATAGAATTTTTTTCAGGATTACGATTGGTACAGGTTACTCTATATCCCGCTTTACCAATTTTCATGGAACTATCATAACGTCTGGCAGGAACTTGCGCTGTTGCACTGATATGCATGCAAAATAAACAACAGAACACAAGAAATAGTGAATACTTCATACCGGTAAATTTATAGTAGATTTTACAGAAATCAACATGCTTCTTACATATTCCTTCTGTATTGTCCACCCACTTCATACAATGCATGTGTGATCTGTCCCAATGAACAATATTTCACGGTATCCATCAATGCTTCAAACAGATTACCATTTTGAATGGCTATTTGTTTCAATTGCGCTAACGCTGCTACCGACTTCCCTTCATTTCTTTTCCAGAAAGCATGCAGGTTTTGGATCTGTTGTTCTTTTTCCTCCGTAGTAGAACGAATGACTTCTCCAGGCAATACTGTTGGACTTCCTTTTTTATTCAGGAAGGTATTGACGCCAATTAATGGCAGTTCACCTGTATGTTTCAATGTTTCGTAGTGAAGACTTTCTTCCTGGATCTTATTGCGCTGATACATTCTTTCCATCGCACCCAATACACCGCCACGCTCACTGATTCTTTCAAACTCTATTAATACTGCTTCTTCCACCAGATCCGTCAATTCTTCAATTGCAAAACTTCCTTGTATGAAATTCTCTGTTTTTGCACTTCCTAATTCACGGTTAATGATAAGCTGAATGGCCATGGCTCTTCTTACACTCTCTTCTGTAGGTGTAGTAATGGCTTCATCATAAGCATTGGTATGAAGACTATTACAGTTATCATAGATCGCATACAATGCTTGTAGTGTAGTTCTGATATCATTGAAGTCGATCTCCTGTGCATGCAAACTTCTTCCACTTGTTTGGATATGGTACTTCAATTTTTGTGAACGATCATTGCCCTTGTATTTATTCTTCATGGCTTTGGCCCAAATACGTCTGGCTACACGACCAATCACACTGTATTCAGGATCCATACCATTGCTGAAGAAAAATGATAAGTTCGGCGCAAAATCATCAATATGCATTCCGCGACTTAGGTAATACTCTACATAAGTAAATCCATTCGCTAATGTGAATGCCAATTGTGTTATGGGATTAGCACCTGCTTCTGCAATATGATAACCACTGATACTGACACTGTAGAAATTTCTTACTTTCTGATCAATGAAATACGCCTGTACATCACCCATCAATTTCAATGCAAACTCCGTAGAAAAAATACAGGTATTTTGTGCCTGATCTTCTTTCAAAATATCTGCCTGCACGGTTCCGCGCACTTGCGACAATGCTTCTGCTTTAATTTTTGCATACACATCTGCCGGTAATACTTCATCGCCACTTAATCCTAGCAAACGAAGACCCAAACCATTATTTCCTTCCGGTAAACGTTCCGGTGAAGATGGGTTATAGTAAACCGGCTTGGTAACCTGTTTGTATTTTTCAGCAAAGACTTTATCTACTTGTGCCCACAGACCGTTCTCTTCAATGTATTTCTCACACAACTGATCAATGGCTGCATTCATAAAAAATGCCAATAAGATCGGGGCCGGACCATTGATGGTCATACTTACCGATGTTTTGGGATCACATAGATCAAAACCACTGTATAATTTTTTGGCATCATCCACGGTTGCAATACTCACACCACTGTTACCGATCTTACCATAAATATCCGGGCGTACAGCCGGATCTTCACCATATAAAGTCACACTATCAAATGCGGTTGATAAACGAATAGCCGGCTGTCCGAGTGATACATAATGAAAACGCTTGTTCGTTCTTTCCGGACCACCTTCTCCTGCAAACATGCGCGTAGGATCTTCACCTTGTCTTTTCAATTCAAATACACCTGCTGTATATGGAAATGTTCCGGGCACATTTTCCTGTAACTGCCAACGCAAAATATCGCCCCAGTCTTTGTATTTGGGTAATACTACTTTAGGTATCCTTGTATTACTCAATGAAGTTGTGGTCAATGGCTGACGAATGATCTTATCCCTCACTTTGTATTCAAAGAAATCAGCGGCATACTGTTGTACCAATGCCGGCCATTGCTCAATCAGTTGCTGACATTCAGGATGTAGTTTTTTCTCGAAAGATTTTTTTACTTCCTGTAATCCGGCTGCCACTTCTCCGCTCACTGCTTCCAGTGCACCTTGAATTTGGTATAATTTACTGGCAATCGTCACCTGTTCATTCACCCACTGATCATAGCCACGATTATTCTCTGCAATCTCAGCCAAATAACGAACACGCTTTGGTGGAATGATCTGAGATTTGGTAGTAGTTTCTTTTGTATGCCCTTCTTTCGAAAAATCACCAAATGAGGTTTTTATTTTTTGCTCAATGGTCAGCATCAACTTTTCAAACAACTCATTCACGCCTGCATCATTGAATTGTGCAGCGATGGTTCCAACAACCGGAAGATCTTCATCTTTGGCTGTCCATAAATTGTGATTCCGCTTGTATTGTTTACGCACATCATGTAAAGCATCCAATGCACCGGCCTTATCAAATTTGTTGATACATACTACATCAGCGTAATCCAACATATTGATCTTCTCTAATTGAGAAGCTGCACCATACTCAGGTGTCATCACATACAAACTCACATCACAAAAATCAAGAATCGATGCATCACTTTGTCCCACACCTGCTGATTCCAGAATGATAAAATCAAAGCCTGCATTTTTACAGATATCAATCGCATCTTGTACATGCGCACTCAAAGCAGTGTTATCATCACGTGTAGCCAAACTGCGCATATACGCTCTGGGGTGTGAGATGGCATTCATGCGAATTCTATCTCCCAATAAAGCTCCACCCGTTTTTTTCTTAGAAGGATCAACCGATATCACGGCAATTGTTTTGTCTTCAAACAACTGCAGATATCTTCTTACAATTTCATCGGTTACAGAACTTTTTCCTGCACCACCCGTTCCTGTGATACCTAATACCGGTGCTCCTATATTTGATTGTTCTTTGTTTACTTCAACACCATTTTCTGCATTGGTAATCTTACGGGCAATGGTTCTGATATCTTTTACTTCACCCAGTGTCATTGGCTTCTGATAGACCCCTGTTCCATTCAAATTAAAATCACACTGACGAATCACATCTTCAATCATGCCTTCCAATCCCATTTTCCTACCATCATCCGGACTATAAATTCTCGTGATACCATAATTGTGCAATTCACGGATTTCTTCGGGAAGAATGGTTCCACCGCCACCACCAAATATTTTGATATGACCACAGCCATTTTGCTCCAACAAATCACGCATGTATTTAAAGAACTCTACATGTCCACCCTGATAACTGGTAATGGCAATACCTTGTGCATCTTCTTCAATGGCACACTCTACTATTTCAGCAACACTTCTGTTATGCCCGAGATGAATGATCTCCGCCCCTTTTGACTGAAGAATGCGACGCATGATATTGATGGCAGCATCATGTCCGTCAAATAAACTGGCAGCGGTAACAATTCTGATTTTATGCTGGGGTTGATACGACATATCCTTACTTTTCACTGAGGTGCAAATTTAGCAGTTTTATGCCGAATGGTTAACAATCGTTAGTTTTTTGAGGGGTATGTTTACATAAATTCCCATATGTCATTTTCCATTCAAACAACAGGAGAAGGAAGTCGTCTGACCATCCGTTTATCAGATACGACGACAGGTACCGTTACCGAAATTTTTGCTTTCGGTGGCTTATTAAATGCTTTTGTGGTACAAACAGCACAGGGAGCTTTGAATGTGATTGATGGATTCACCGATCCCGACCATGCCATGGCTCATATTACCGATGGATTTAAGAGTGCGAAAATGAGTCCCTTCGCTTGCAGACTTCTAAACGGTCGCTATCATTTTGATGACCAGTCATATACCATGGATAGTTTTTATTTGGGCAATCATGCCTTACATGGTATCCTCTATGATGCGGTATATACCATCAAGGATTGGGTTGCCGATGAAAAGGCAGCCAGTGTTGAACTAGAACATCAATACAAAGGACATTTTTCAGGATATCCTTTTAAGTATACCCTTTCTGTAAAGTGGGAGCTTACATCTGCCAATAGTTTAACAGTTACTACCACTGCAATGAACCATAGCGAGAAAGCCATTCCCTTTAGCGATGGATGGCATCCTTATTTTACTACCGGTGAATCTGTGGATGCATGTGAACTGAAATTTAATACCAGCCGAAAATTGGTGTTTGATCCTGAATTGATTCCCACAGGTGAAGAAGAAACAGATGATCGTTTTATAGCAGGTCATTCTTTACAAGATATTTTCCTAGATAACTCATTTATACTCCCAACAACAGAAGAAGGATATTGTGAGCTAAAAAATAAACAGGTAAGAATAGTGATCCAACCATTGATCAACTATCCTTACCTGCAAGTATATACACCCCCGCATCGGAAAAGTGTAGCCATTGAAAATCTCAGTGCTGCTCCGAATGCTTTTAATAATGGATTGGGGTTATTGCATTTGTTACCCAATGAACCTGTTTCTTTTGCAACTAGTTATCGGGTAGACGTATTATAGATCCACTACGGCAATCATACTGATCTCCACATTTACACCGCGTGGCAATTGTTTTACTGCCACTGTTTCGCGTGCTGGAAAATCACCTTTGAAATAAGAACCATACACTTCATTCACCTGTGCAAAATGTGCCATATCACTCAGGAAAATACTGGTCTTTACCACATGCTCAAAAGTGATATGCGCTTCTTCCATCACTGCTGCCAGGTTTTTCATCACCTGATGGGTTTCTGTTTGCAGATCACCGATTCGCAACTCACCGGATGCAGGATCAAAGGCAACCTGACCACTCAAAAACACCATACCATTGGCTTTTACTGCCTGACTGTAAGGGCCGATTGGCGATGGCGCCTTATCGGTTTTAATGATTTGTTTGGACATAATAACTTCTTTAGTGATTGGCAATTTGCTGCATTTCTATCAACCTGCCAACCTAAATTTGCAGGATGCGAATAGTGTTGAATGCCAGTCCGCAACAGACTGCTGTTTTTCTTTCCCGAACCATTCCGGATACGGTAACTATTTACCGTAAAGGGATCGATACATTACCCGATCAGGCGGATGCATGGTTCGATCTGTGTTTTGAAACTGAAGGTGCCGCTTTTCCTGAGATTAAGACAGCGCCGGTTTTTGTGAACGCTGTATTGACCACCACTGATACATTGGCTGACAATTATATCCGTATCAATGCTTGGAATGGTTTTTTGGAACGTACCATTCTAGAAGTGGTTCCTCCAAAAAATAAAATGCCGTTTGAGCAAATATTGGCAACACTTGGATGGAATCATCAAATTGTGCCCGATGTACCCGGTATGATTGCGGCCAGCGTCATTGCTATGATCATCAATGAAGCCTATTTTGCATGGGGCGATGAAGTAAGTACCAAACAGGATATTGATACTGCAATGAAATTAGGTACGAACTATCCGCATGGACCATTTGAATGGTGTGATATCATTGGAGTGCAGCCGGTTTATCATTTATTACAAGTACTGGCAAAAGAAGATGATCGGTACACACCCGCACCCGCTTTAACAGCAGAAGCATTATCCAAAACAAATACACCATGAGTTATTTTCTCAACATTGATACAGCCACAGAACAGGCCAGTGTTTGTTTGAGTGAAGACGATCGTGTATTGGAGATGGAGATCAGTACCGATCAAAAAAATCATGCTTCTTTTTTACAGCCGGCTATTCAAAGCCTAGTTAAAAAAACGGGTTTACAACTCATACAGATAGATGCCGTAGCTGTTACCGGCGGACCGGGCAGTTATACAGGCTTAAGGGTGGGTTTGGCAAGTGCAAAGGGTATTTGTTATACACTAAATAAACCTTTGATTATCATCAATACTTTGGAAGTTATGGCTACGGCTGCCAAGGAAGGGGAAAAACAAACAGAAGATTGTCTGATTTGCCCGATGATTGATGCCAGAAGAATGGAAGTCTTTACCGCTGTATACGATCAATCACTGCAAGTAATTTTGGAGCCACAACCCATGATACTTGAACAGCATTCTTTTTCAGAACTCCTCAAAAAGCAATCAATTTTGTTCTTTGGAAGCGGCGCTGAAAAATTAAAGGGAATTTTAAGCCACCCCGAAATGCGATTCAAAACCGGTCATCAGCATGCCGGACATTTGGCCCAGCGGGTGTTAAAACCCTTTGCTGATCAAGCCTTTGCAGATCTAGCCTATAGCGAACCGCTGTATTTAAAAGCTTTTTTTGATACTTCAGGCAAGGTAAAAAACTAGTATAGTGCTTATTTGTATATAAATTTTATACAATAAATCAATAAAGATTTTCGTATCTTTATTAATACAATTTTAGTTTGTTAACCCCCCAATCAACTTAATTGTCATGAGTCAATCATTACAATCCGTTGTACTAAACAATGGCAAATCCCCGATCAAGGTAGATTTTCTTCATACCAAGAAAGCTGCTCTGATACTTAGGTCAATCAATCACAAACTCCGACAGCAAATCATCAAATTACTTGACGATCATCAAAAAATGACGGTTACAGAAATTTATGTAAAACTTCGCCTGGAGCAGTCTGTAGCCTCTCAACACCTTGCTATTCTCCGCAGAGCAGGTATTGTAAGTACTACACGTGATGGTAAATTCATCTTCTATTCCGTTAACTATGCACGCTTGAATGAAGTGGTCGGTTTTGTAGAATCACTCGTCGGCTGATATTTTAACTGACAGAATGCCTTTTTTAGCCGTGATCTGCTTTTCTGGCTTGATCATTGGACTATCTTTGCCTTAAACTCAGGAATATGTTTGTAAAACAATTATATACCGGCTGTTTGAGTGAGGCAGCTTATTATATTGAAAGTGATGGTATTGCAGCAGTAATAGACCCTTTGAGGGATATCGATGAATACCTGAAACTGTCCAGAGAAAGAAAAAGTACCATTCGCTATATTTTTGAAACACATTTTCATGCTGATTTTGTGAGCGGTCATCTTGATCTCGCTACAGCAACAGGTGCTACTATTGTATATGGTCCGGGTACTACCACCAACTTTCCTGTTCATGTTGCAAAAGATGGCGAAACCTTCTCTATTGGTGCACTGAGCATGCAAGTATTGCATACACCCGGACATACACTCGAAAGCAGTTGTTATTTGTTGAAAGATGAGAACGGAAAAGACCATGCTATTTTCACCGGTGATACTTTGTTTGTAGGAGATGTGGGTAGACCCGATCTCGCACAAAAAGGAAAAGAAATTACAATGGAGGATCTTGCAGGAATGATGTATGAAAGCTTACAAGGCAAGATCATGTCACTAGCTGATCATGTAATTGTTTATCCTGCACATGGCGCCGGTAGCAGCTGCGGAAAAAATTTAGGGCCGGAGACTTTCAGTACCATTGGTGAGCAAAAAGCAACGAATTATGCATTACAACAACAAAGCAAAGAAGACTTTATCAAAGCGGTGACAGATGGACTCGCTGCTCCACCACAATATTTTCCAATCAATGCCAAAATCAACAAGGAAGGGTATGAAAGTCTAGCTGCTGTTTTGGAAAAAGGAATGCAGGCATTGGATATTCCTGCATTCAAACTAAAACTCAAAGACGACAATATTCTCTTATTAGATACGCGCAAAGCTTCTGTTTTTACAGAAGGATTTATTCCAGGTTCAGTGTTTATCGGGCTCGAAGGTCGCTTCGCAGAATGGGCGGGTAGCTTGTTGTCATTTGATAAAGAAATTCTGTTGGTAACAGAACCCGGTAAAGAAAGAGAAAGTATCGTGCGTTTGGCTAGGGTTGGATTTGAAAAATTTGCCGGCCACTTGGCAGGCGGATTTGAGCAATGGAAAAACAACGGTGAGCCTACCGATATGATCATTGATGTAGAAGCAGATGAATTGGCAATGGATATGCCTTTTGATCCACAACTTGTCATTGTAGATGTTCGAAAAGTTCCTGAATATGCTGACGGACATATCAAAGAAGCATTGAACATTCCTTTGGATGAACTTACAGACCCCGGAAGTATGGCACATCTGGAAGACAATCACAATATCTATGTGCATTGTGCCGGTGGTTACAGAAGTGTAATAGCAGCATCCCTCATGAAGAAACAAGGCATCCATAACCTCAGAAATGTACTGGGTGGTTGGGGACAAATCAAAGAATTAAAAGACAAGTTCAGCATTGAGAAAACAACAGCAGTGTTGAATTAATTTCTGATCTCTGATGTCGGATGTCGGATTTGAAAGATCACAACAAATCCTACATCCTACATCCTACATCCTACATCCGACATCAAACCATCAAGTGCTTATACTTCTCTGCCTGATCACTATATTTCCATCTTCTGTGGCTCCATAAATAGTTGTCTGGGATTTTACGGACAGAGTCCTCTACTTTTTTTACCAATAGCTTGGTTAGTTCGCCGTCTGCAAAATCATGTGGCTTTGTGGTGATCAATTCAAACTCCAATCGATAGTAACCACGTTTCACTTTATAAAAATGAGCATAGACAATCGCTGTATTGTTCATCTTTGCTCCTTTCTCCGGTCCTCGAGCAAAAGGCGCCGGTTTAGAGAAAAAGTTAGTCCAATAAGCTTTTGCCGGATTACCCGGGTTTTGATCTGCCACCAATGCTAATGCGTATCGATTTCTGGCGTATTGATGAAAATTTTGCTTGAACTCACTTGCAGGCACCAGTAGTGTACCAAAACGGGTTCTGAATTTATAAATCAATTGATCAAATACTTTATTGCTCAAAGGCATATATACTGCTACAAATGGAAACTTACTGTCCATAGCAACTCCCAAATTCGCATATTCCCAATTGAAATAATGTCCGCTGACTATTTGTACATTCTGGTCACCTGCATACAAATCATTGAGCACTTCAATATTACAGGTAAATCGTTTCCTCAATTCCTTCTCTGAAACCGAAAATAGTTTGATGGTTTCAATAAATGTGTCAACAAAATTATGATAGAATTTTTTTTCGATCTGTTTTCGTTCAACTGCCGTCTTCTCCGGAAATGCAATCAACAGATTCGCCGCCACTACCTTTTTCCGATATCCGAACACATAGTACAGCAATACATAAATACCGTCACCTATCAAGTATAACAACCACCAAGGCAGTCGGGAGAGTAAATGAAATAAGCCTGATACAAGGGTGTACATGATCTTTGAATTCTTGATTTTTTGATTTCTTGATCTTTTGACTTTTGACTTCTTCAAATCAAAAAATCACAGATCAAAGTATAATATTCTGCAACAATTCACTCTTCTCCTGATGATCTGTATTATAATGCAAACCTCTACTTTCTTTTCTGAACTGTGCGCCTTTTACGATGAGGTATCCTACCGTAATTAGGTTTCTCAACTCACAAAGCTGTGGTGATACTTTGGTAGAGCGATACAATTCTTCGGTTTCTGCATATAACAGATCCAAACGTTTCATAGCACGTTCCAAACGAATATCGGTTCTTACAATACCTACATAATCACTCATGATCTGCTGCAACTCTTTCAAACTTTGAGTGATGAGGATCATTTCACGAGGTTCTGTGGTTCCGGTGGTTTTCCAATCGGGAATACTGTGTTGAATATGGATATTGTGAATGGTTTCAATACTATCCAAATAACAACGATGCCCAAATACCATGGCTTCTAATAAACTATTACTCGCTAATCGATTGGCACCGTGCAAACCTGTACTGGCACACTCTCCACAGGCATATAAATTACGAATAGAAGTTCTGCCATGCTCATCAGTTTTAATACCACCACAACTGTAATGAGCTGCTGGAGCTACCGGTATCATATGTTGTAATACATCAATACCCATACTCATACATTTCTCATAAATATTGGGAAAGTGATGAATGAATTTTTCCCGATCCATATGCCTGCAATCCAAATACACATATTCCGTACCGGTACGTTTCATTTCATTATCGATGGCTCTAGCTACTATATCACGAGGTGCGAGGTCTTTACGGGCATCATACCGTTCCATAAAAGCTTCCCCATATTTATTGCGCAAAACACCACCGTCACCACGTACCGCTTCTGTAATTAAAAAAGAAGGGGAAGTGCCGGGTTCATACAAAGCAGTGGGGTGAAACTGAATGAACTCCATGTTCTCTATTCTTCCTTTAGCTCTGTATACCATCGCTATACCATCACCCGTAGCAATCTTGGGGTTGGTAGTGGTTCTGTATGCTTGTCCACAACCACCTGTTGCCAATAAAGTAATTTTGGAAAGAATTTTCTCAATTTTATTGGTGTGCAGATTGAGTACATACACTCCATAACAAGTAATATCTGCAGTAGATTTTGTTACCAGAAAACCCAAATGGTGTTGTGTGAGAATATCTACTACAAAACAGTGATTGATCAATTCAATATTCGATACCTGCGCCATCTCATCCAATAAAGCGCGTTCCATTTCTTGTCCGGTTACATCTTTATGATGTAAAATTCTGTTTTCACTATGTCCACCTTCTTTACCTAGGCTATACTCTCCTTTTTCATTTTTATCAAACTCAGCACCATAAGAAATGATCTCCCGAATTCTTTCCGGACCTTCTTTCACCACAATCTCTACAATCGACTCATTACATAAACCATCACCCGCTATTAATGTGTCTTCAATATGTTTTTCATAACTGTCTCTATTCTCATCCCATACACCAGCAATACCTCCTTGTGCATATTTGGTATTGGTTTCATCGGCTTGTGTCTTGGTGATGACCATGATTTTCTTATCCGGAAAATGACGTGCTGTTTTCAGCGCATACGTAAGCCCTGCAATACCTGAACCTATAACAAGAAAATCTGTTTGCATAAAATATCCCTTTCCATAAATTTCAGATAGCTAGAGGCTTAAGCCCGTAGCTATCTAAAATTTATGATGCCGGTTCTACCCAGGCTTCATTTTCTTTTAATAAATTGATCAGCTCATCCACCGCCACTTCACTATCTACATTTCGTTTGACTACTTCTTTTCCTTTGTACAAAGTGATCTTACCAACACCACTTCCCACATATCCAAAATCAGCATCTGCCATTTCACCCGGACCATTCACAATACATCCCATGATGGCGATCTTTACACCTTTCAAATGATTGGTAACCGAGCGAATCTTTGCAGTGGTCTCTTGCAGATCAAACAAAGTTCTTCCGCAACTCGGACAAGAAATGTATTCTGTTTTGGAAATACGTGTTCTTGTTGCTTGCAGAATACTGAAAGCCGTACTATTGATGAATTGTTCGACTGAAGTATTGGTCATATAGTTTCTGCCACTGGTATCTGCATGACCTTTTTCTGATTGCTGTAAGTAACTGTTGACAGACATCCCAAAACAAACTCCGTCACCAAAACCATCGAGTAATAAAGCACCTGCCTCGGTTGCATAATGAATAAGGTGTTCATCAGCTGTTTGCCAGTTACTGTCAACGATCAGCACCACGGGATTATTCACTTGCTGTTGCATCAGCTCTACAAAAGCCCTGCGCACCGAAGGCATGGCGTGATCATTGGTACTACTCAAACAAAGTACCACGGTTTTATCAGCTGCTAGTTCTTGTAATTCAGCAGGGGTAGCAAGTGTACCATCATTGTAACAGTCCAGCATCACAAAATTCAACTGTTGGCTTTTTGCTGAACCCTTGAGAAAATTTTTTACATCATCAATGGGAAAGTATTTATCATGATCCGCTGCTTTTTTCCAGGTACTCGTATCAACAATCACTTTTAAAGTTCCCGGCAAAGCGAAATCAGGTATTTGGTCTCCGGTGAAAATATAATCTGCTGCCATATCGCTGATATTCCATTTATCAGTAGCAGCATCATAGGTATATCCAACAGCACTAAGTTTTTCAGGAGTCAGTGCATCCAGCTTACTGAGGTCGGCTATCACAACCGGTACTTGTTTTCCGCCAATATTACTCACTTCAAAACTTTCACGTCTTTGATAGTTGAACGGATCATAGGTGAGCTTTTCAATAGCCGGAATATGTTGTGTTTGTCTGGTTGAACTTGTATAACGTTTCACAAGATCACGACAAACAGGAATTTCAAACTCTGGATCTTCTGTTAAACTCACACGAACAGTATCACCAATCCCATCTTCCAATAAAGTACCAATACCTGCAGCACTTTTCACGCGACCATCTTCGCCATCACCGGCTTCTGTTACTCCTAAGTGTAGTGGATAACATTCACCAAATTCAGCATCCATCTGTTGAATCAATAATCGATATGCCTGCACCATTACTTGTGGGTTACTGGCTTTCATGCTCAATACAATGTTGTGAAAACTTTCATAGCGGGCGATGCGCAGAAATTCCATGGCACTTTCTACCATACCCATCGGTGTATCGCCATATCGACTCATGATACGATCACTCAGAGAACCATGATTGGTGCCGATGCGCATGGCAGTTCCATATTCTTTACAAATACGAACCAGTGGTGTGAATCTTTCCTGGATACGTTCTATTTCTTCTGCATAATCAGCATCGGTATACTCAATCAGTTCAAATTTCTTTTTATCGACATAGTTACCCGGATTTACACGTACTTTCTCTACAATTCTGGCAGCGATCTCAGCGGCATTGGGTGTAAAATGAATATCTGCCACTAATGGGGTATGATACCCTCTTTTACGAAGTTCATTTTTAATATTGAGCAAGTTTTCTGCTTCTTTCTTACTGGGAGCGGTAATACGCACCAGTTCAGCCCCCGCTTCAATACAACGAATGCTTTGTTCTACTGTTGCCAGCGTATCCATGGTATCGGTAGTGGTCATGGTTTGTAACCGGATGGGGTGGAAATTACCCAGCAAAAGATCACCAATACGCACTTCTTTGGTCTTCAATCGGTTGTACTGTGTGAGGGAATGACAGTATGCTTGCATAAATGAGATATGAGGTACAAATTTAGCGTGAAATCGCCTGATTTAGTGTTTAAAACGGATAGGCTTCGTTACTTGTTCGGGCTTTTTCGAATTTCCTAGGGACCATGACCGTGCTTGCTTCGGGTTTTCTTCGGGAATACCTTAGATAGATAAGGGGAGTATCAGCTGAGCCCTAGGGGGAGGGTTGATATAGTAAGAATGGGGATTGGATGAACATCAAATGAAAGTAGAATGAATCCCGCTTGGAATACGGACTTATAACGGACTTGTAGCGGACTTGTAACGGAGTTATAACGGGGTGTTACCCGGATCCGCCAAGCACCCCATTTTGCAGGGTAGTTTTCTCAAAGAGAAATCGAGGATCTTTTCTTTTTAAGGGGTTGGCAGTGTTTTGAAATAATCGTGGCTATATGAGGCTTAAAATGTTAAATCGAAATATAATGATGGAACGCAGATCTTTATGATGGGTTATGATAGTAATAAAAAATCCGCGCTAACCATAATAATCATGTCCAAAGGACTCCGGTGGAGAAAATCTGCGTTCCATCAATCGCGATATAAAACTTTTGGAAAGTTCCGAAACTTTCCAAAAGTTAATTCGACTCATACAATAAGCAAAAAAATTACTCACTATAAAATCTCCAACTAGTTTTAAAATTCTCAGTCAATGGTTGCTTGGTCAAAATAGCTCTTACCATTTCAACAGGCATACTATTCAACGACATCACTGCATCGTGATATTGTTTGTAGGTCATCTTACCAGTATCTACCAATTCTTTTTTCAGCGCATAGAACTGTCTGCCTCCTGTTAAGTATGCCAGCTGATACAGCGGTGGATAACGACCTGTAAATGAACGACGCACTTCACCTTCTGCATTGGCTCTTTCATGACCTACTCTGTCTACTAAAAAATCAATACACTCTTGGGGTGTCCATTTACCCATATGATAATTCAAAGAGAAAATAATTCTGGCGCAACGATGCATGTGCCAGAAGAGCATACCAATTCTGTCTTCCGGTGTTTTAGCAAACTGCATATCCCATAAAATCAATTCCCAATACAATGCCCATCCTTCGCCCCAGAAGGGTGTGCCGAAATTGCGATAGGTTCTGGTTCTGGTATTCACAAACTGTTGCAGGTTATGTCCGGCAATCAGTTCATGATGTACTGTTGCTTTTGAAAAATGCGGATTGTTACCACGCATACTCATCATCCTGTCTTCATACGTCATGGTATTGGTTGGATAAGAGATGATGATATCAGCACCTCCTAAAAAGAATGGGGCTATCAATTGTCTTTCAGGAGACATCATCATCATGCCCCAGGTTTCTTCTGCCAATGATGGAATGGTAATGAGGTTGTTCTTTTTGAGAAAATCAATTGACTCTGTATATAATTTTAAAATTGCTTCAGGTTGCTTTCCCGGTGGAACATACAAGGTTTTTACTTTCTCCAATGCTGCTTTCCAGTTATCACCAAAACCCATTTCTTTAGAAGCTTTCAACATTTCAGCATCACACCATGCAAATTCTTTATTCGCAATATCAATCAACTCTTCAGGAGTATAGGGAATCATTTCACTTTGTAATTGTTTGATAAGATTCGCTTTTCCAGCTCTTACACCTACAATACCGCTGTTATCACTTGCTGTTAACGAACTACTGGCTTTTGTTTTCCATGCGCCTGCATAAGCTGTTAAAGCCTCATCCAAAGATTTATGCACCGTTGGTATCCACCAGGTAAACATGGGATCATAACCATTGTAAAAATCAAATACACTTTGTAATGTCTGACGAAGATTGTTGATCACTTCTCCCGCTGTATACACAGATTCAGCATCGATCACTTTTTCTTCTTTTAATTTTGCTTGTAAGGATTTGATCTCTGTAATCATGGCGGCCCAATCTTTTGCCACTCCTTCTGCATTGGGCTGATAGCCTCTTCTGCGTTGCTGTTCCAACGCATATACTTTGGGTGCAAAAGGAAGCCACTGACTCAATTTTGAAACTTCATTGGCTTCTGTTACCAATTGCTCCATTCTTTCGGTCAGATCTCTCTTGAATAAGATATAATCCACCTTACACTCTTGTGAAAGATTTTTGAAATCAACAGCTGCCAGCTTTTTCTGATACTCTTGCACCAACTGTTGTAACCGCTTATTTTTTTCCGGAGAACCGATGCTTGCATCGGCTCCACCACCAAAACCACCACTTCTTGAAGAAGCAGGACTATAATACCTGCTCAGTGTACGATTATCAGCAGCATACTGCTGAATCAATGTTGGCATTTCCTGACAAGGAACATAGGTCTCTTTTGAAACCTGTGCAAGCGCTTGTTGTGGCAATGCACAGAACATAGTGCCTGTTAGTAGCAGTGCAAGGAGCAATTGTTGTTGTTTCATATAGCTGTTTTGGTAGTTTGTTGTATAAAATTTCAATGACCCAATATTTATATCACTTGAAACCCATGTGCATAGGGATCATCATCATCAATGATGATCGTATTATATCCTGTTACCCTTGCCCAACCTTCAATACTTGGAACAATAGCCGGTTGTCCATTTACCGTAGTTTCTGCTTCAATCCTTCCGGTAAAAGTTGAGCCGATAATGCTTTCATGAATGAATGCATCGCCCTTTTTTAGTTTCCCTTTTGCATACCATTGTGCCATACGTGCCGAGGTTCCGGTACCACAAGGAGAACGATCGATGGCTTTATCGCCATAGAATACAGCATTGCGTGCTGTTGATGTAGGTACGATGGGTTTGCCTGTCCATAACAAATGACTTAACCCTTTGATATTTTCATTTTCAGGATGAATAAAACTATATTGTTCATTCAATAATTTTCTGCAGACCCTACTCCATGAGATCAATTGATCGGCAGTATAGTGTTCAAGACCCGGGAAATTTTCCTGTGGATCTACAATGGCATAAAAATTACCGCCATAAGCGACGTCTACTTTGATCTTGCCTAGATCCGGGCATTCCACTTCTAGATCTGAAGCATATAAAAACGCAGGAACATTCGTGAGCTTTACTGACACGACTTTTTTTCCTTCTTGCTTGTATTCAATGAGTACCAAACCCGCAGGTGTTTCGATTCTTAATTGACCCGGTGTTTTGGGTGTTACCAATCCTTCTTCAACGGCAATGGTAATGGTACCAATGGTTCCATGTCCACACATGGGCAAGCAACCACTGGTCTCAATGAACAACACCCCAATATCATTTTGCGGATCATTAGGTGGGTATAGAATACTTCCACTCATCATATCATGCCCACGTGGCTCAAACATCAATCCTTTTCTGATCCAATCGTATTCACGAAGAAAATGTAATCGCTTTTCCATCATGGAACCACCTTCCAGTAAAGGACCACCACCTGCTACGAGACGAACAGGATTGCCACAAGTATGTGCATCAATACAAAAGAATTTTTTATATGCCATTATAATATTGTCGTTGGTCGATCAAACTTAATCAGATAGCATCACGTGTATAAGCTCCATTTACTTTACGCATAATACCTGCTGTATTTTCATTTTGCAAATACAAAGGCAGTAATTCCTGTGGACAATCCTGATAACATAACGGTCTTACAAATCTGCGAATTGCTTCTGTTCCAACAGAAGTAGTTCTTGCATCTGTAGTAGCCGGAAATGGACCTCCATGTACCATTGCATGACAAACTTCTACACCGGTAGGTACATTATTGAAAATAATCCTGCCTGTTTTTTGTTGTAAAATATCTACTACAGATGAATATCTTTTCAACTCATCGGTAGTACCAAATACAGAACCGGTCAATTGTCCATGTAATGTTTGTAAAGCAGTTTCCAATTCTGTTCTGTCATCACATATTACTATCAAAGAACATGGGCCAAATACTTCGTCTTGTAATGATAAATCTCGTATAAAATCCTGAGCATTCACAGTGAATAAAGCCGCAGTTCCTTGATATACTTGCCCCTGATCTTCTCCAATGAACAATGCTTTTACTCCTTTGGTTTGTGCAACTCTTGATCTTTCTGCATAATACGCTTTACAAATATGTTGATTCAACATAGTTGCCGCTGCCGCATTTGAAAGTGCGGCTATCAGTGATTCAGTAAATGCCTCTGATGCTTTTGATCGGATAACAAATAATAAACCCGGATTGGTACAGAATTGCCCAACACCCAGTGTAATAGATGCCGCTAAAGTAGTAGCTGTTTCCGCTGTTTTCAATGCCAATGTTTCCGGTAATAAAATAACAGGATTGATGCTACTCATCTCTGCATACAATGGTATCGGCTCTTTTCTTTTCTGTGTAACGGTATTGTACAATGCCATTCCTGCGCGATAAGAACCGGTGAAACCAATAGCTTTGATGGATGGCTCTAAGGCAAGTCTTTGTCCCAATAGGGCCCCTTCGCCATTCAGTGAAGAGAATACACCATCAGGCATTCCTGTTCTTTCAGCCGCTTTTCTAATAGCATGGGCCATCAGTTCATTGGTACCTGCATGAGCACTGTGTGCTTTCACGATGACAGGGCAACCTGCGGCCAATGCAGAGGCGGTATCTCCTCCTGCCGTAGAAAAAGCAAAAGGAAAATTGCTTGCAGCAAATACGGCTACCGGTCCAACAGGCTGCAATATTCTTCTGATATCTGAGCGAGGCAGTGGCTTTCTTTCGGGCATTGCTGTATCTATCACTGCATCTGCCCAAGAGCCTTCTCGGAGTAACGTAGCAAAAAGTTTGAGTTGATTCATGGTGCGGTCTCTTTCGCCTGTCAACCTTGGTAAGGGCAATCCGGTTTCCAGGTGGGCACGCTCCAATAAAAAATCTCCGATGTTCAATATCTCTTCTGCTATAGCTTCCAGAAAAATGGCTCTTTGTATAAAAGCGGTCTTGCTGAAAATTATAAAAGCTGCTACCGATTTTTTGATAGCTACTTCAATTTCTTCATCAGTTGCAACATGAAAATGTTCCGGTAAATAAGTTCTTTGAAGGGTACTAAAAGACTGGAATGATCCTTTGCCTTTTGCAGTTACTTCAAATCCGATAATGTTATGCCCTTGTAGCATCCTACTTGTGTTTCAGGTTCAAATAATCTGGTAATGTTGGACGATTGGTCAATGCCGTTTCTATAATCGCAGTCACACGTTTCAACTCTTCCCCTTCCAGTGGCAAACGTGGTGCTCTGACATGTGTTGATCCAATACCGGTATGCGTTGCGGCCAGCTTGATATACTGAACCAATTTCGGATGAATATCCAGCTCCAATAAGGGCAGGAACCAACGATAGATCTTTAAGGCTTCATCGATCATGCCCGCTTTCACTAAACGATAAACGGCTACTGTTTCCTGCGGAAAAGCATCTACCAAACCGGCAACCCAACCATCTGCACCCATACACAAACTTTCCATAGCAAGGGTATCAACACCACAAAGAATATGAAAACGATCACCAAAACGATTGATCATTCTTGTTACATTGGAAATATCCCGTGTAGATTCTTTTACCGCCTGAATATTTTTGTAGGGCACCATGGCTTCAAACATATCCAATGTAACATGAATCTTATAGTCAACGGGATTGTTATAGATCATGATGGGTAAAGAAGTAGAAGCTGCTACTGCTTTAAAATACTCCAATGTTTCTTTACTGTCTGCGTAGTAACGCATGGGGGGTAACAACATCAACCCATCAGCCCCATTTTTCTCAGAATCCTGCGCCAGCTGAATAGCGGCTTTAGTGGTCTGCTCTGCAATATTGATAATGACAGGAAAATCTTTTGGAATATGCTCCTTAGAATACAATAAGAGATCTCTTTTTTCTTCATTGGAAAGAGAACTTGCTTCACCAAGAGAGCCGCCGAGAATGATACCATCAACACCTGCATCTAACTGTGCGAAAAGATTTTTTTGGTACACTTCAAAATCAACAGCATCATCCTGTTTAAATGGTGTGAGAAGAGCAGGATAAACACCCTTCCATGTCAAATTAGCCATACTGAATAGTTTATAGGTTTAGACCCTTGGGAAAGTATTGGAATTTTCCCAAATTGAATTCAACATTTTATACTGTAATATTAACGTATTGAATTTTTAGAAGAAAGACATTAGTAAGAAAGTATATTGATGGGACGCAGATTTTTATGATTTTTTATGATCAGCGCTGATTTTAGTGCTACTATCCTAACACATCATAAAAATCTGCGTCCCATCAACCGCGATGCAAAAAAGTAGCGAATGAATATGTTGATGATTGGCTTTTTGTACTCCTTTAACCTTCTATCATCGGCACTAAGCTCAAATAATCTTTAGTATACATGATCACATTAGTATACTTTTCAAATTCCTTTGCTTCATGCATTGTGGTCAGCACTACACATTTCATTCCGGCATTCAACGCCGCTTCCACACCTTTTGGTGCATCTTCGAAAACGATACAGTCTGCAGGATCTACACCCAATTCTTCTGCACCTTTTAAAAAGGGTTCGGGATCGGGTTTGCTGTGTTTTACATGTTCTGCACCAATCACAGAATCAAAATAGTGTCTGATATTGAGACCATCAATCGCAAAATCAATATTGAATAAGATAGCGGCTGAGCCGATTCCCATTTTGATTCCTTTTTGTTTGGCGGTGGCAAGGAATGGTTCTAGTCCGGGTAAGGTTTTCATTTCAGGTCGATAAAGTGCCTGGTATTTTTTCTCCTTTTCCATTGATATATGATCCATTTCTTCTGCTGTAAAACGATCCGGACCAAAGATGCGGATCAGCAACTCCGTATTCTTACCATACATCTGATGAGCAACTTCATCCCAAGTCAAGTTTGCACCCAGTTCTTTGGTCAGCACATCAAACCATACCTGTTTGTGATAATGCATATCATCGATCATGGTTCCATTCAAGTCAAAAAGAAAAGCTTTGGCACTATGTAACATCCGATAAATTTTGATGCACAAATTAATGCATGATGGCACAACAAATGATTAATTTATTGATCAATACTTACCGATAGCTATTATTGGGAGATTTTTTTAACCAAAGCAGTATTGGCTTTTAACATAGCCAGTCCTTCCGCTTTTGTCATATAAGGCACGCCCTTTGCATGATTGATCATACTGATCTTACACATGAGATACCAGTGTCGCGCAATTTCACGCCATGCAAAAAATACCGAATGTCTCGGATCATACATATGTGTAGGTTCGCTTCCTGAGCCATTGAGTTCAACAATCATAAAATTTTTACCTTCTCTGAGCAATTCAATCGATTCATAACGAATATCCATTCTGCCATAATAAAATCCTTCAATCTTCTTGGCCAGTTGATCAATCACTTGGTTCAATGATTCATCAGCTAAATAGCTAAGATCAATAAACTTAGCCCCGCGAGCATGATTACCGTAGGGTACTAGTATTTTTTGCTCCCCTTTTTGTAGAACAATAGATAGTTCTTCAGCCATAGTTCTACGCAATACCGACAATTGTAGAATGTATCTAGGGTCCAACTGTAATAACTGATCAATGGTTGATATCCCATCACCAGATACAGTTAGAAACTCTTTTCCAACAATACCTGTAATTGTTCCTTTTTCCTCACCCGGTATGCGATAATAAAATATCCCTACTTCCTCTTCAAAAGGTATATAAGCCTGTATGAGAAAATCAAAATCTGCTTGCGCAACATAATTTTTTACTTCTGACTCACTTTCTAGTTTTTGAACACTCATTCCCCGCATACCAATATCAGGCTTTCCGATCAAAGGAAAGTGCAAACGCTCATTCGTAATTGTCTTCCATACAATTTCTGCATTTGTTCCGGCAGGAAAGAAAAGTGTAGTAGGATAAGTGCCTTCCGGCAGAATATCATAAATCTCTTTTTTACTCTCCATCAAAAATCCGCCATTACGTATGCCGGGATTGGCAGCATTGATATAAAAAAAAGCCCTAGCTTTTAAACATAGCCAAAACCAATAAGGATATAAGGGCGCATAGAGCACATTAAAAGACCAATACTCCCAGTTGAAAAGTTTGATAAAAAAAGGATGAAACTTGAGTTTCCTGATCAAAGACATGCCTGAAAGTTAAGAAACCGGCTGTTGCTGTACAAATGAAAGCGATAACTGGTGCTGTTCCTGATGAATAATATCATTATATAACATGGTAGCAGACTGTTCATCACAAACAATATTGGTAACACTTACTGTTAGCATTTCATTATTACGATTCATACGTATATCATTTTCTGCATCCCCATTGCCGCCAAACAAATGAAAAGATAGAATATCAGCAGAATTCGGATGTGGGTGCTGTTGCAACCATTCAGCAAACCACTGCTCTCTTTTTTGAATAATATCTTGTGTATATAATGTAACCGAAGACCATATATGTGGCTGTGTTGTATCTACTTCACGAATGTATTTTTCCTCTCCACTCCATCTGCATTCATATAAATAACCTGCTTCCCAAATGATCAGGGTAAAGGGTTCTATGCCAAGCAAATTGATTTTCTTATAAGCAGCTAACGAATTTTGTTGAGAAAGGATATCCAGAAATATCAGCCCTCTACTTTTCCGGTATTCGGCTGCGGGTTCATGTTTAATAAAACCACCGTTTAATAACACCATGGTAGTATCTGTTTCAGAAGCGCCGATCCAGGTACCGCCAGCCTGTGTGTCTTGGGGAAACAATAGTTTGTATTGACCAACCATGTGAACAACAGGTGCCGCTGCTTTCTTCCGAACTCCTTTTTCATCTCTGTTAGAAGTAAGCATTACTTTACCCTTCACGGGTATAAAAGTTACTGTGCACATGTATCACGATGTTTCATAGTAGAGGAAGCTACACCAAAGCCATCAGGTAGAATGATATCAGATACTTCTGACACACCTACACGTATCAATGCCATATGATGTACAGTATGTTCAAGATTATAGACCACTTCACGATAATAATTACTATTGACCACTACTGTCTCATTAGAGAGATCATCATAGCTCATTTCCAGCTGAATGATCTTGTCTTCACGAATCAGTCGACTACTGATTTCATGTAATAGTTGAATGGCCAGCTGCTTATCCGTTTCAATGCTTTTGTCTCTTTTTCTTTGCTCATAATTCACAAAACCCTGCTCATAGCCATTTTCCAAACACTGAAACAATTCAACAATGTGTCGAACATGTTGACCAATGGTTGCATTGAATAATGCTTTACTGGGTTGTGTGTATTGATCAGGATTTAGCTTATCTAAAGTTTCGTGCAGTTGTACAAACACGTTTTTTATAGCAAAAGCAATTTGCATAGATAGGGTTTCTTTTGTTAGTTTTTTCTTGCCAAAACTGAGAGGTTAACTGATAGTTGATCAGACAATATCAGGCTTTTTCCGCCAACTTTAAAATCTTTTCTATTGATTTTAAATCCGCCTTTAAATACGTATCCATCCGACACAGGGTTTGCGGTAAATGGAAAACTAACCTCTTTGCCGATCCCTTTTATCTCAAGTATTCCTGTGATTTTGTATTGTCCGGCACCTTCTAAGGTTATACTTTTTGATATAAAGCTAATCCTTGGATGTTTCTCTACATAAAAATAATCCTCTTTTTTTAAATGATTATCGCGGGCTTTAATATCGGTATCCACAGTGCCCGCATTTACAGATACTGAAAACTTGCTTTCTGCTAAGTTGGCAGGATCAAAATTGATCAATCCGGACAAGCTTGTAAACTTACCTGTAACATTTATGCCCAAATTTTTGATGGTAAAATTCACCGATGATTCCGCGTCAATAGGTGTAAGTTTCTGTGCAGAACTGAGTAGCACATTCAGTAGCATCATCCCAACTAATATTATTCGCATCACACTGTTATATTCTTTTAATTCAATAATCATTTAATGGTTGCAAAACCGAAAACCCGGTTAAACTGTTGACAATGTATGACTGCGAATTTATAGGTATTAAAATCAGGATTTCCCGGAATATCATATAATTGGTTTCCTTGAACAGATCTCAATCTTCCTAATTCGATGAAGTTCACCGGTTGCATTTCTTTTGATATGTATACACGCAAATCAGGTCCATTGGTACTTTTAAAATTTTCTAATGCCAAAACCAGTTTACCATCTTTCTGATATACTCTTACATTACCTGTAACTGTATATGAATTTGCCGAAGTAAATGCCATCGCAGAAGTTACAGGTATTCTTGAACTACCAACTTGCTCATTTAGCTGATCAGATGATGTAGCAGTTTTTGTACAACTATAAAAAAGAACTGATAATATAACAGCTATGAGATAAATATGTTTTTTCATGATTCAAATTTTTAAAAATGTCTGGATATTCCAATACCAAATGCATTTACTTTATTTCGAAATCTGTTAATAATAGTGCCATCTGAAGCCACTTGATTCAAGTTATTGGTTTTATATTCTGAGAAATAGAACTGATAAACACCTCTTAAAGACCATTTATCAGATAGCTTATAGTTGATGAAAAGCTCAGAATTCAAACTACCCAGATCATGATCGCCTGTAAGCAGTAGATTAAAGGCAGAAGGTTTTACATCAGCATCATTTCTTGTAGTACCATTACTCGTGAGAATACCATTGGTGGTTCTTCCTAGGGTAAGACCAATCACATCGATATTAAAACCTGCAGACCATTTCTTATTAAAATGATACCCGATATTAACCGTTGCATTCAAAGCAGTTGTAAAAGGTCTTTGCACGTTGAGCGTATCCCAATTTTCCGGTTTTTGATCAGCAAAGAATATCAAAAATGGAATGGAATGATTTCTGGTTAGTCTGGCAGGACCTGCTGTGATATAATCTCTTTTAGTTCCAAAGTAGCTAGTTAGTCTTCCTCCAATTCCGATTTCCCATTTTTGTTTTTTCCCGATTTTCCAATTGTGTACATAAGAAAAGGCTGCAGACCCTTGTGAGGTTCCGGCAGTTAATGCCAAATCAACAAAGCGATTCGTTTTTTTTGTTGATGCTGTCTGAGCAGTAACGATATTAACAAGAAGTACTAAGCAAGCAGTGACAATATATTTTTTCATATTACTTATGATTCAGTTTTTTTGCCAATTGTATTATTTTTTCTTTTTCCATCCAGATTATTATGGCACTACAAATCCAAACAACAAGTGCATACGCAAAAAGTTGCCCTCCGTCATCTTTGACTTCAATCCCTAAAACAGTCAGATGAGAAAGTATAGCACCACTCATAATACCGGCCGCTATAATGGCTCCAAAAAATTTTGTTGGACTATACAGTATTAAAATGGAAGCAATCAATTCAAATATTCCGGTTGCTATACGCCCCCAAGGTTCAATACCCATTTCTGTGAAAATAAAAACAGATTCTTCCGCTGCTGAAAACTTGAAATAAAGTGTTTGTAACATAATAACTGCAGCGATGATTCTTAATACCCACAATAGTATAATAGACGATTTCATTGATTTGTTTTTTAAATACGCATTAGTTGATAAATTTTTTCCATGCTATATCAGCCTTGGATTTTAAGTTAGCCTCATCTTTATTCCAATCTTTCAGTGTATTATTAAAGAAGCGGTTATAAAAGAGATAGAGTTTATTGTTGACAATCTTAAAAGTTTCTGGATCAACCGGAACTTTTTCACCGGTAGCGCCCATGGCATACGCACACCAGCCGCCATATTCAGGTTCATACGCGGAAGGATTTTTTTGAAAAGCCTCTAAGTTTTCCTTTGAAGAAAAATAATATGTAACACTCTTTTCAGTGACTGAATATGTTGATTTCCCTTTTATGGCTTTTTTGGCCGTGAAATAGGCAACAGGGTCATATCCACTGATGGCAAGATTATTGGAAAGATTATACTGCTTTTTTCGAGTTTCCGGTGTTTGGCTGAATAGAGAAAATGCCAAAATCATAGAAAAGAATAGCAAAAAGGATTGTTTCATATAACAGTTGTTGATTGATTATCCATAAAGACGGATCATCTTTTAATCCCTTACAACTGAATATTATCAAATTGTTAAAGCCCTAACTAAAAGAACTGCCATGAGTCTGGCGAATTAACCAGTTAGCAAGTTTGGGTGTCTTCGATATGGTGGACAAGAAAATTCTTGTCACAAAAGGATTTCCAAAAAAAGACTGTACAAGTCTTCCTATAGCCAATCTTTTTGAGAATTGATTCTTCCAAGCTTTACTGTATTGGTTTTCCATTTGCTCACGAGTAATACTTCCTTCGAGGAAAAGTTTCATCTGTTGAAATGCCAGACTTGAAGCATGCATCGCCATACTCATTCCATTGCCACAAAGAGGCGTAATAAGACCGGCAGCATCTCCTACCATTAATATACCGTTTTCAACTTGTTTTTTTTGATCAAAACTAATTTGAGCAATTGTAAGCGGCTTCTCGTACAAAAACTGTGCTTTTGAAAAAATATCAGCTAAGGCTTTATTTTTAGACAAAACAGTAGCTTCTAATTTCTCAATCGTATTTCCTGCAGATGAAAGTTGATCAGTCGTGGTTAGGTAGCATACACAACATATATCGTCCTCAATTTTAGATATGCCACAATATCCATTTTGAAAATTATGCAGCGCTATCAAATCCTTAGCTATATCATATTTGATATGATACTTTACTCCGATATAGTTATTCAATCTATTCTTACTCTTTAAAGAAAATCTTCTTCTCCATTTGATATCTAGATTAGACCTTTTGCCAAATGATCCAGCTACCAATTTTGTGGTATACTTTTTATTTTTGGTATCTATTGTAAACAAATCATTTTGAAATAGTACATCTTCCACTTTCGTCTCTTCACATAGCTCCACCTGTTTTTGCTTGGCAATTGTAGCCAAAGTGTTATCCAATTTAAATCTGCTAATACCAAAGCCACCTAAAGGCAACTGAAATTCGTATAGCTTTCCTTCACAATCGGAAATATGTAATTTAGAAATCATTGGTAAATTCCATTCTTGTAAAGGCACTCCACATTGCGATAAGAAATCATGGCTCTCCATACTGATATATTCGCCACAAACTTTATGAAATGGGTAGCTTTCTTTTTCAAAGAGAATGGTTTGATATCCTGCATTGGCAGATTGTATGGCAAGTGTAAGTCCGGCTAATCCACCGCCAATAACCGCTATGTCATATATTTTATCTTTTTCGCTCAATTCTATTTTTTTGACAGCACTAAATATCTGAATGCCCATTCCCATGATACCTCAGCGTTAATGAAAGCCTTGCCGAGTAAATACACCCACTCCTCTTTTCTAAATCCACGTTTAACACTTAAGGGTGCATCATTTTTCACTAAATAAGATTTAGAGAATACTTGCGTCAGAATTTTTATTGAATAATAAGCCAGCCTATGTCTGTGGAGATCATTGATGAAGAATCCCTTCGTTGAATTTTGATGCATCCATTGAAGTTGTTCTATAAGAGCTTCATCCGTGAAATGATGACAGAATAAACTTGAAAAAATAATATCGGGATACTCAGAAAAATTGACATTACGATAATCATTTGTAATCCATTTTACTTTAGAACCAATATCTTTTCTATTGGCAGCAACGTCTATACAATTATGATTGATATCTATACCCGTCATTTCAAGTTGAATATTTTTACTACTTGCCCATCGTGCAATAGCAGCTAGATTATCTCCTCCGCCACAACCTATTTCACAAACATGTATAACTTCTTGTTTACCGGCTAATAGTTTTACTCCTTTTATCGTGATACGATGCCCTCCTAAGTAAGTATTAATAGTGTCCAATTCAAGCATATTCAGACGAATAGCTTCAAAGGGTATAGTAATGTCATCTAAGAGTTCCTGTTCATATGATCTCTTTGCTAAATTCATACAAAATGTGCTGTAAAAGTTTCCATGGTTAAGCCCGGACCAAAAGCCATTCCCAATATGTTTTCATTAGGTTGATACTTATTTTCAAAGATATTTTTGAGTACAAAAAGAATGGTGGGTGATGACATATTCCCATATTCTTTCAATACAGCTCTAGACTGATCAAGCGTATCGCTTGATAAGTTTAATTTTCGTTGAATGCTGTCAAGAATTCTTTTTCCGCCGGGGTGGATACACCAATGATGAATAGATTCTTTAGTTATCCCTCTTTCTTCTAATACACCTGATAACAAGGATTCAATATCAGCTTCAATTAACTGGGGAATATACCCACTTAACCTCATTTGAAAGCCCTTAGACCCCAATTCCCAGGCCATATCTGATTTTCCTTCGATAGCAATTTGAGCATGAAATCCATCCATCCTGATCTTATTTGCTCGATGTATATTATTTGATATTAAAACAGCTGCACAACCATCAGCAAATAAAAGACTACTAGCTATATTATCTTCAGTCATCGTAGTTTGAAAATGAAGCGTACACAATTCAACCGCAACTATTACAATATTGGCACTGGGAGTTCCTTGTGCAATCATGTCTGCTAACTTCAAAGCATGTATAGCAGCATAGCAACCCATAAAATTGACTGAAGTACGAAAAATATTTTTATTCAGTCCCAATTCCTCCATCAATTTAATATCTAAACCCGGAGCTGTCATTCCGGTACAACTAACCGTTATTAAATGAGTAATCTCCTGTTCCGATATAAACCCACTGATACATTTTTGTATTGCATCAACAGAAAGTTCCAGAGAAGACTCATCGTAAATTTTCAGACGTTCTTCCAAACTAGGCTCTATTTTTTTACTATTGTTTAAAGAGAAAAATTTTTCAGCCGCTATTGATGAAAAATCTGGCACTACAGAATATCGCTGTTCTATTCCGCTTTGATGATACATGAACTTGAGTTTTCGTTTTTCTGTATCATCGAGTTGGAAAGCATCTCCCATATAAAGAAGAATATCATCTTGCGGATGACAGTATTGAGGTACGGTCGTTGCTATGGAAATAATATCAGTCAAAATATTTAATTAAGAGTATGGTTATAAATGCCAATGAAGTACAGGTTGATGCTATCCAATTCATTTTCATGGTATGTTCATAATCTGCTTTTTGAGGATTTCGCCAAACTTTTGATGCCCAAATAAGAAAATATACGGCCACGGGTAAAAAGAAGATTTGTACAACAGCAAATAGATGGAGCTGCTGTTGCTGATTAAAAAAAAGAAACAACAAACCAAAAGCCAGCAGATACAATAAACTACAGAAAATAAAAGTACCTCGCTTCCCCAATAGCATAGAGATGGTTGTGACATGATCATTTTCATCTGAATCGTGCTGATAAATTTGAGTAATAGGATAAAAGCCTCCAATCAATAAACAAGCTGTAATACAGCCAATAAAAGGAAAATCGAGATGAATATTATTAGTAACACCATTATAAATCATCAAAAAAACAATTCCTCCCTGATTAAGAATAACGGTCAGGTATCCTAAAACCGGATATTTTTTCAATCTCACACCTCTGTAACTATACAACCGAGAGCATACTATATAAATGACTAGCATTCCTGCAAACGATAATGAAATGATCAAAGACAATAACAAAGAAATGATATCCAAAATAATGGTGATAATAAATAATTCTTTCTCGGCCTTCGGAGGATTCTTAATACCACCTATACTGGATGTATCCTGATCCATGAAAGAATTATAGCCATTACTAGATGGATAAACGAATACATGTAATATGATAAAACTTATAACCGCATTCATCAAATGGATATTTTCAACAAAACTCAGACTAAACCAAAATACTGGCATTAAAAAGTAAGAAAACGGGATACGCAAAAGTTGTATGCTCGATTTTTTTATCATAGATTGATAGAAAGCTTATTTAGATACTGCTTTACTAGACGAACAATAAAATGATTCCTTTCACAGTATACGCTTTATTCAACATTATTGTTTAATTATGGCTTAAAAACATTGCAGATCAATTTATAATCTGAATAATTAATCATATTTTACCTTATCAGAATGGTTTTTTAAAACATGACTCAACAAAAAATAACATTCTTCATAAAATCTACATGCATTTTTGTATTTGCATTAGGTTGTATGGTATTATTAGGATGGCTATTGAATATTCCTTTACTGACTAGTATTATCCCTGGGTATGCGAATATGAAAGCCAATACTTCAATTCTTTTCATTTTATCATCTATTGAGTTATATAGGATAGCATCTAAAAAATGGTCTTTTTTAAATAGAATACTTTGCTTTTTTATAGCGTTAATTGGTTTAGCAACTTTAATCCAGTATGAATTTCAATTGAACTTTTCAATTGACGAATTATTTGTCAAAGATTTTTTATACAATCAAGACATAGATTCCTATCCCGGAAGAATGGCCAGAGGTACTGCTTTGTCTTTTTGTTTATTAGGATTTTCTTTTTGTTTAGTCAAGGGTACGCAAGAACGCTCGAGAAAAATTGCCCAATATTTATTGCATACCATCTCCCTTATTTCATTTCTAGCAATCATTGGTTATTTATTGGGGGTACCTGTATTCTATAAATTATCATCTATTGGGTCAATGGCCATACACACGGCTTTCGGTTTTTTAATATTATCAATTGCGACTTCTCTTTTAAATAGCAATCTAGGCATCACTGGTTTATTAACAGGGAATAAAATTGGGAATAGAATGGCGCGTCAGCTATTCCCAACATTAACTTTATCTGTGATTTTTCTAGGCGTCATTAGAGTTTATTTACATAGGTCTAATTTGGTAAGTGTAGAATTCGGAATTGGAATATTTGCTACTTCATTCATTTTAATAGGCCTGTTATTGATCAGTATTTCTGCCCGTCAGCTCAATAGAATTAACTATGGAAAAACTCAAGCAGAGGAAAAACTTGAAGCATTAAATAAAAATCTGGAACATACCATCCTTCAAAGAACAAATGAATTACGAAAAAAAGAACAACTACTAAACGCAATCATTAATAATACTTCAGCAGCCATTTTTGTAAAAGACATATCCGGAGACTATATTTTGGTCAATAAAAAATTTGCTTCAGATTTCGGACTTGAACCTGAATCAATGATCGGTAAAAATGCCTATGATATTTTTCCAAAAGAAACTGCTGATCAACTAACACAGGATGAGAATCAAATTATTCAATCTGCTAAGGGAATAACAAATGAAGTGAATGTTCAGGCCTATGAAAGTCAGAAAACAATGATGACGAATAAATTCCCATTAATCGATGAGCATAATCAGGTATTCGCTATTTGCTGTGTAGCAACAGATTTCACTGAGATGAAAAATGCTAAAACAGAGCAGGAAATCTTATCCTTACAACTGCAAAAGAAAAATCAGCAATTATTAAACTTTGCACATATTACTTCTCATAATCTTCGCTCTCCGGTTAGTAACCTCAATTCATTATTGTGGCTATATAAAGAAAGTGAAACCAGTGAAGAGAAAGCACTTTTATTCGAAAAGTTTGAAACCGTTATTCATAATCTATCTGAAACCCTGAATGAATTGGTTGATGCATTAAAAATTCAAGAAGATACAGATAAAAAAAGAGAAGTGCTTCTTTTTGAAGAAGTGTTCAAAAAAGTAAAAGAAAGTATGGTAGGTAAGATATTGGAAACTGAAGCCGTTGTAAGTTATAATTTTACCAAAGCACCTACTATTGAATATCCAAGACTTTATCTGGAAAGTATTTTGCAAAATCTGTTATCGAATTCCTTAAAATACAAATCACCTAACAGAACGCCTGTTATACATGTAGAAACGCTGTTTCAAAATGGTATACTCACTCTCAAATTTAGCGATAATGGCATGGGTATAGATCTTAAAAGACATGCTGATAAACTATTTGGACTCAACAAAACCTTTCATAAACATGCGGAAGCCAAGGGTGTTGGACTCTTTATTACCAAAACACAAGTTGAAGCCATGGGTGGATCTATTACAGCAGATAGCGAAGTGAATAAGGGCAGTGTTTTTACGATCTTCTTTAATAAGAAAGAAGTATAAGTCATAATCCACTTCGATACCAGATCCACTCTTTAAAACATTCATAAGAAGCTTCCATATCAATCATTTGCTGAGACAATGTATATAATGGCTTGATAGATTCCGGTATTGGAATAGATGTACCAATAACTTTCTCGACAATCTCCGGAAACTTTACCGGATGAGCAGTAGCCAATAGCACCCCTTTCCCTCCTTTTCTGAGTACTTGTTTCAAAGCACTATAACCAACTGCTGCATGTGGATCTAAAATATACTTATTGTTTTCATATACTGATTGTATGGCATAAATAGTTGCCTCATCCGTTTGTGTACTACTACTTACTTGTGATTTGATGAAGCTGAGATTATGCTGATACATTTCTAGGATTCGAATCAGGTTGCTCGGGTTTCCTACATCCATTGCATTAGAATAAGTCATCACTGCTTGTTTAGATGTATGGATTCCTGTTTCTAAAAAATCAGTGATACTGTCGTTGATATTACATGCCGCAATAAAATTACCCATCCCCAACCCGGATCTTTTTGCCAATAAGCCCGCCGCTATATTACCTAAGTTACCACTGGGAACTGCCATAACAGGAGCTGTTTGTGATGCCGGCCATTGTTGCATTGCCAGAAAATAATAGAGTTGTTGAGGCAACCATCGGGCAATATTAATAGAATTGGCAGAAGTGAGTTGTAGGCGTTCAGCCAACTGTTGATCCATAAACGCTTCTTTCACTATTTGCTGGCAGTCATCAAAAGTTCCGTTAATACGCACTGCAGTAATATTGTTACCGCAAGTGGTCAGTTGCAACTCTTGCACACGACTTACTTTACCAGCCGGATACAGAATTATGACTTCTACACCTTCTACATTCAAAAAACCGTTGGCTACGGCCCCGCCTGTATCTCCTGAAGTAGCTACCAAAACAGTAGTCTTAGTGGTCTTGTCATGCGAAAAATAGCCCAAGCAGCGACTCATGAACCTTGCACCAACATCCTTGAATGCGAGTGTTGGACCATGAAACAATTCCAATACATAAATATCTTCTTCCAGTTGAGTCAAAGGGAAATCAAAATCGATGGTTTCTGTCACAATCTGATACAATTGCTCTGCTGAAATATCTCCTCCTACATAAGGTTGCATAATTTGATAGGCAAGCTCTATTTTAGGAATAGATCGAATATTATTCAGCCATTGCTGATTTATTACAGGGATTCTTTCAGGAAAATAAAGTCCCTTATCTGGTGCTTGTCCTCTTAATGCAGCTTCTTTAAAACTGACGACCGGTGATTGTCTATTGGTACTATAATATTTCATGGTTGGTGATTATGCAGAAAACAACTGTACGCCGTTTGAACTAACAGTCGTAACATACGTATAGTGTAGCAAATTCATTTGTTGAAATACTGCTTTCATTTGTATCTCCACTAATTGGGCAGTTTCCAGACTGCGACTCAACATAAAAACAGAAGGACCCGAACCTGAAATACCACCACCTAATGCCCCTACTGATTTCGACCTTTCTTTTATTTCATCAAACCCGGGAATAAGAATACTTCTTACGGGTTCTATGAGTACGTCCTCTAATGATCTTCCAATCAATGCATAATCGCTCTGTAATAATCCGGATACCAATCCGGCGATATTCCCCCACTGTTTAATGGCATCTTTCAAATAGACTTGCTTTTTTAAAATACTTCGTGCATCAGCTGTTTTTACTTCAATCTGTGGGTGTACAATGGTAACAAATAATGGAGGTGGTTGTAATGGAATGATATCTAATGGAAAAATAGATCTGATCAATGTAATACCTCCATAAATACATGGAGTAATATTATCAGCATGTTTTACACCGGATGCTAATTTTTCACCGTGCATCGCAAACTGAACTAAGGATTCTTTATTGAATACTTCGCCTAATAAATAATTAGCTGCTACTACTGCCCCTGCTGCACTTGCAGCACTTGAACCCAATCCACTTCCCGGTTTGATATGTTTATGAATAATTACATCAAACCCAACAGGCATGGTTAGCTCAGACAACATAGCTTGTAATGCTACACCTGCAACATTATCATTGGGTTCAGTTGGCAATTGATGATCATCTGTATGAACGATGGAAATACCAGGTTCTTTTTTAAGCGTAATCGTCATTTCATCATACGGTTCTGCAACTGCGAATCCCAGTATATCAAAACCACAAACCATATTCGCGATGGTTGCCGGTGCTTTTATTTTTATTGATTGTCCGTATTCCATAGTTTATATTCTTGCTACACGAATAATATCTGCGAAAACACCGGATGCTGTTACTTCAGCACCCGCGCCGGCTCCCTTAATCACCAATGGCTGTTGATGATATCGATGCGTATGAAATAATACAAGATTGTCTTTACCGTATAAATGATAGAAATCGGACTCAGGGGCAACCGTTTCCAATCCAACTTTTGCCGTTCCATTTTCATAAGTAGCGATAAATTTTAGTTTACCGTTTTTTGTTGCAGCTTCTTTATATAGTTGTTGGAAATGAGCTTCCTGCTTGGCTAACTCTTCGTAAAAATCATCTACAGTTCCATCGAAACAACTGGAAGGAAGAAAAGAAGTATTGATAATATCCTGCATCTCCAAAGGCTGACCTGTTTCTCTGGCCAGTATCATTATTTTACGCATCACATCTGTACCACCTAAATCGAGTCGAGGATCCGGTTCAGTATATCCTTCTGCTTGGGCTTTTCTAACTACTTCTGCAAAAGGGATTGAAGTATCATAATGATTGAACACATAATTCAAAGTACCTGATAGTACTGCTTGTATTTTTTGGATCTGATCCCCACTTCTTAAAAGATCATTTAAGGTTCCGATGACTGGGAGCCCTGCCCCCACATTGGTTTCAAAAAGAAATAAGGCATTGTAGGATTTAGCCAAAGATTTCAAACGTTGATAAGAAGGATAAGAAGAAGAACATGCAATTTTATTACAAGCTACTATGGATATACTTTTTGTTAACAGAGATTCATAAACACCTGCTACTACATCACTTGCTGTAACATCTACAAACACACTGTTTCTTAAATTCTTGTCCTTAATAATAGCAAAATAATTCTCAATGGAGCTGAGTGGTGCATCTGCTAATCTCGACTGCCAAACGTCTAGGTCAATTCCATTTTCATCAATCAGTGCTTTTTTACTGTTAGCAATACCTATAACCCTAATCTGCACATGCAGTTGATCTCGAAGAATCGTTTGTTGCTGTCTAATTTGTTCCAATAATTTACCTCCAACATTTCCCGCACCTGCAACAAAAATGTTCAGTTGTTTATAAGTTGTTTCAAAAAAAGTTTCATGTAATACATTGATCGCTTTTTTTACATCTCGTGACGCTATAACAGCTGAAATATTTTTTTCTGATGAACCTTGTGCAATCGCTCGAACATTGATACCATTACGTCCTAATGAACCAAACATTTTTCCACTAATACCCGGATGGCTTTTCATCTGCTCACCCACCAATGCTAAAATTGACAGATTTGTTTCTACAATAAGCGGCTCTACTTTTCCACTTATAATTTCAATATGAAATGCAGCATCAATGGCTCTTTTTGCCTTCAACGTATCTGATTCATTAATAGCCACACAAATAGAGTGTTCCGATGAACTTTGCGTTATCAATATCACATTGATCTTTTCATTGGCCAATGCTTCAAACAGTCGCTTAGAAAAACCGGGAATTCCAACCATGCCACTTCCTTCCAAACTCAATAAACTAATACTATTGATACTGGATATGCCTCGAATGAAATCTGCAGAAGCAGCTGAATAGTTTTCAATCAATGTTCCATGCTCTTCAGGCGCAAAAGTATTTTTTAACCATACCGGTATTCGCTTATGCATAACAGGCTGTATGGTTGGCGGATAAATGATTTTAGCACCAAAATGAGAGAGCTCCATAGCTTCCTGATAAGAAATTTGTGCAATAGGCTTTGCATTGATGACCAATCTTGGATCTGCAGTCATCATGCCACTTACATCTGTCCATATTTCCAATACTTCAGCATCTAACGCTGCAGCATAAATGGCAGCAGAATAATCAGACCCGCCTCTCCCCAATGTTGTGGTATACCCTGCCAAACTGGATGCAATAAATCCGGGAGCGATGTAATATTTGTAGTCATGGCTTTTAAAATAGGTCTGTATCTTTTCATTAGTAGCTGAAAAATCTACAGCCGCATTACCGTGCTGCGTATCTGTGATAATCAAAGATCTGGAATCAATCCATTGCTGATTCATTTGCAATGATTGAGTTTTTGCAGACAGTATAACTGATGAAATTATCTCTCCGAAAGCAACAATTTTGTCTTGTGTACGAGCAGATAATTCTTTGAGTCGATACACTCCATCCAGCAACTCCTCTAACTCATTACAATACTGTTTGACCTTACTCAGTACTGAACTTTGTTGTTCTAATGGTAAAAGTTCTCTCACTGCTGTAAGATGTTGAAGTGCTAATAGCTCTGCTTCTTTTGTATAGGACTCATCGGCACTGGCTGCCATTACAGCCATTTTGAGCAAATGATCTGTAACACCACTCATGGCTGAAACAACTACCAGTAGACTATCCGAAGAAGATTGATTCAATAATACGGATACTACTTTTTGAATATGATCGGCATTGGCCATTGAGGTCCCGCCGAATTTGAGCACTTTCATAATAATGATTTGAAATAGAATGAATAGAGGATGATTCCTGAAAACGATCCTAAGATCCTTGGATGATATAAAATGTATAACCCCTTACAGGGTCGTAGTAATCATAGCAGTACCTGTCGCCGTTGAAGCGAAAGAGAAGGAAATATATGACTGCATTTGTTTCATTACAGAATAAAGATAAGGACTTATTAGATCACTAAACCAAATAACCAAAAAGATTATCGTTCTTATTGAGTTCCGTATAATTTATTTGATGAGCAATCAGGTTATCAACTAACAGCTGATAGTCTTTTCTTGATTTCAATTCAATACCTACCAATGCCGGACCTGTTTCTTTGTTATGTTTTTGCATGTATTCAAAGCGGGTAATATCATCATTTGGACCCAATACATCATTAACAAACTGTTTTAATGCGCCGGGTCTTTGTGCAAAACGGATCAGGAAATAATGTTTTAATCCTTCATACTGCAATGATCTTTCCTTGATCTCTTGCATCCTATCAATATCATTATTGCTGCCACTTACTACACATACTACTACTTTTCCTTTGATCTGTTCTGCATAATCGTCTAAAGCAGCTACCGATAATGCTCCGGCAGGTTCTGCTACAATAGCATCTTCATTGTATAATTTGAGAATACAAGAACAGATTTTCCCTTCGGGAACCAGACATACATCATCCAATACATCTTTACAAATAGCAAAAGTGAGTTCACCCACTTTCTTTACAGCAGCTCCATCTACAAATCGCTCTATTGTTGCCAGCTCGATGGGTTTTCCTGCTTTCAAGGCCGCCGTCATAGAAGGTGCTCCTTCCGGTTCAGCACCAATAATTTTTGTATGAGGAGACATGGTTTTAAAAACTGAACCAGCCCCAGCGCTCAATCCACCGCCACCAATTGGTACAAACAAGTAATCAATATTGGTTTGCTCTTCAAGTATTTCCATGGCTACAGTAGATTGTCCTTCTATGATCTTCAGATCATCGAAGGGTGGAATAAACGTCATTCCGTTTGCTGCTGTATATGCTTTGGCAGCCATCGCACAATCATCAAAAGTATCTCCGGTAAGAATGACTTCGATGGCATCTGCACCAAACATTTTAGTCTGGGTAATTTTTTGATTCGGCGTGATCACCGGCATGAAAACAACTCCACGAATACCTAGTTTTTTACAACTGTATGCAAAGCCTTGCGCATGATTACCCGCACTGGCACACACAACTCCTTTCGATAATTGAATGGGGTCTAAGCTGCTCATCATATTATAAGCCCCTCTCAACTTATAAGAACGAACGATTTGTAGATCTTCTCTTTTCAGATAAACATCACAGTCGTACTTTTTGGATAACGAATGATTATAAGTAAGTGGTGTTTTAACCACCACTTTTCGCAAACGATCAGCCGCTGCAGTAAAATCTATTGAATAGCTCATTGTTTTCATGCCGATAACTTTATGAAAGCACCGCCGCTTCCTCTACTTTTTGATTTTCGGGACGAAGACTTCTCACCGTTTTCCCTGCTTGCCACAACTCGCTCTCACGCAACTCTTTTAATTCTTCTTCCAGTTTTTCTCTATAATCAGTTTTGCTATTGCTTTCAATTGATTTAGCAGCTTCTTTTCCGGTTGCTACACTCTCATACAATTCTGTAAAAACAGGTAGTGTTGCATCTCTGAATTTTTTCCACCAATCCAAAGCACCTCTTTGTGCAGTGGTAGAACAATTAGCGTACATCCAGTCCATCCCATTTTCGGCAACCAGTGGCATCAATGATTGTGTGAGTTCTTCTACCGTTTCATTGAAGGCTTCTGACGGAGAATGTCCTTTGGAACGTAAAACCTGATACTGCGCTGCAAATATTCCCTGAATAGCACCCATCAAAGTGCCCCTCTCGCCTGTTAAATCACTGTATACTTCTTTTTTGAAGTCTGTTTCAAATAAATAGCCACTCCCAATAGCAATGCCCAATGCAACAACCCTGTCAAAAGCTTTTCCTGTTGCATCTTGAAAGATGGCATAACTACTATTCAAACCTCTTCCTTGTAAAAACATTCTGCGTAATGAAGTACCAGATCCTTTGGGTGCTACCAGAAATACGTCTACATCTTTCGGAGGCACAATTCCGGTTTGATCTTTATACGTTACACCGAATCCATGGGAGAAATACAAAGCTTTACCGGGTGTAAGGTATTGCTGTACCGTTGGCCATAATTTGATCTGCGCAGCATCACTCAAGAGATAGCAAATGATGGTACCTCTTTGTAATGCTTCTTCAATTTCAAACAAAGATTCGCCGGGAACAAAACCATCACGTACTGCTTTATCCCAGCTCTTAGAGTTTTTACGTTGACCCACGATCACATTGATCCCATTTTCCTTTTGATTCAAAGCTTGCCCGGGACCTTGAACACCATATCCAATTACGGCTACTACTTCATCTTTTAATACTTCTTGTGCTTTTTCCAGCGGGAATTCTTCTCTGGTGACCACATTTTCTACAACGCCTCCGAAATTTAACTTTGCCATGTTGCTTGTTTTATATTTTAATAGATTGGGTTGATTACATACTAAATATTTCCTGTTGTTTTCCCAGGTATTCATTTTCAATCAAATCATCACTGGGGTCGGTTGCTTCGAACTCTTTGATCTTTTCATGAAAACCGCTACTGGCTTTAATGATAGCCACACGTGCACTTCGAACGAATTCAATCAGCCCGTAAGGTTCTAAAACACGAATGAGTCTGTTGGTCTCTTCGCGATGACCGCTGGTTTCAAAAATGGTATAGTCTTTTCTGATCACTACTGCTCTTGCGCCGTACTCTCTCAACAATCGTTCTACTTTTACCTTCTCGGCAATTTCATCTGTAGATACTTTATACAGCGCCAGCTCCTGCCAAACGATTTCATCATTGGTATTGTAATAAGCTTTTAAAACTTCTACTTGTTTTTCGATTTGACGTACCAGTTTTCTTACCACTTCTTCTAATTCATCAATAACAATGGTAAAACGATGAATACCTTCTACTTCAGAGGGTGAAGTATTCAGACTTTCAATATTGATTTTTCGTCTGGAGAATATGACCGCAATTCGGTTTAGCAAACCGATATGATTCTCTGTATATACTGTGATGGTAAATTCTTGTTTTTGCATACATTTACTTTAATCTGATTTCACTAACACTACAGCCTTGAGGAACCATCGGGAATACATTGTTTTCTTTTCCTACCATTACTTCCAACAAATATGATTCCCGATGTGAAAGCATTCTTTGTAATGCATCTTTTAAATGATTTCGCTCTTTTACAGTCTCCCCGCTGATGCCATATCCTCTAGCTACTGTTACATAATTAGGGCTAGCTATATCAACGAAAGAATATCGTTTATCATGAAACAACTGTTGCCATTGACGTACCATTCCTAAAAACTGATTATTAAGAATGAGAATTTTAATATCAATTCCTGTTTGCATAATGGTTCCTAATTCTTGAATGGTCATTTGAATACCACCATCTCCAATAACAGCTACAACCGCTCTTTCAGGTGCTCCAAATTTTGCTCCGATAGCAGCGGGCAAAGCAAATCCCATAGTACCTAATCCCCCCGAAGTAATATTGCTTCTGGTCTGGTTAAATTTGGCATACCGACAAGCCACCATCTGATGCTGACCTACATCTGAAACCACAATAGCTTCTCCTTTTGTTAACTCATTCAATACACGAAGTACTTCACCCATCGATATTTGTCCCTCACTAGGGTACAACTCATTGACGATCACTTCCTTTTCTTCCTCTTTTTGATAAGCCCTAAATTTCTCTATCCATTGAGGATATACTTTGGTTTGTATCAATCGTGTGAGCATGGGCAATGTCTCTTTACAATCGCCCCACACACCTACGGTTGCTTTTACATTTTTATCAATTTCAGATGGATCGATATCCAGATGAATCACTTTTGCTTGTTTAGCATATTTATCGAGTCTACCCGTAACTCGATCATCGAAACGCATACCGATCGCTATTAATACATCACATTCATTGGTCATTACATTCGGTCCGTAGTTACCATGCATACCTAACATACCCATATTGAGTGGATGATCGGTAGGCAATGCACTCAAACCTAAAATAGTCCATGCGGCAGGTATGCCTGACTTTTCAAGGAATGCTTTGAATTCCTGTTCTGCATTACCCAGAATCACTCCCTGACCAAAAATCACAAACGGTTTCTCCGCTGCATTGATCAGTGCGGCTGCAGCTTCAATAAATTCTTTTCTGATATAAGGTTTTGGACGATAACTCCTGATATGATCACAGGATTGATATCCTGCATAATCAAACAATTGCAACTGCGCATTTTTAGTAATATCAATGAGTACTGGACCAGGCCTGCCACTTCTAGCGATATAAAAAGCTTTTGCTAATACTTCCGGAATTTCACAAGCATCTGTGATCTGATAATTCCATTTGGTTACCGGAGTGGTAATATTAATCACATCTGTTTCCTGAAAAGCATCCGTTCCTAAAAGATGGGCGAATACTTGTCCTGTGATACAAACCAGTGGCGTACTATCTATTTGTGCATCTGCCAATCCTGTAACCAAATTAGTAGCACCCGGACCACTCGTTGCAAAGACCACACCCACTTTTCCCGATGCTCTTGCAAACCCCTGTGCAGCATGTATTCCTCCTTGTTCATGTCGAACAAGGATATGTTTCAGTTGTTCATGATAATCATACAATGCATCATAAATAGGCATGATAGCTCCACCCGGATACCCGAATATAGTATCTACATTCTCGGCAATCAAAGCATTGAGAAGGGCCTGTGACCCGGTAATTTTTATGGTTTCTTTTACCGGCTTTTCTATGATATCTATTGCTGTTTCCATTATTATTACTTGTTCATGAATAATTAAATTTCATCTGTTACACAACCCTCTGATGCATCTTTTACGAATCTTGCATACTTAAACAATAAGCCTTTTGTTACTGTTAAAGAAGGTCTTTTCCATGCTTGCTTTCTTTGTTGTATTTCTTCCTCAGCTACCTGTAAATTGATAGATCTTGTTGTAACATTCAACTCAATGATATCATCATCTTTCACCAAAGCAATCAGTCCACCGTCATGGGCTTCAGGAGTAATATGTCCAACAACAAAACCATGTGTACCCCCACTAAATCTGCCATCAGTAATTAATGCCACAGACTTACCTAATCCTGCTCCAATAATAGCTGATGTGGGTTTCAACATTTCAGGCATACCCGGACCACCCTTGGGTCCTACATAACGAATCACTACCACATCACCTTTTTTGATCTTTCCACTATTGATCCCCTCTATCAAGGCATGCTCTCCATCAAATACACGTGCAGGACCAATGAATAATTCACCTTCTTTACCGGATATTTTTGCTACACTTCCTTTCTCTGCCAGATTCCCATATAATATTTGCAGATGTCCTGTTGCTTTTACCGGATTTTCGATTGGATAAATGATTTTTTGTTCTTCAAAATTTAAATCTGGAACAGCCGCAAGATTTTCTGCTATCGTTTTTCCGGTAACAGTCAAGCAATCACCATGCAATAATTTTTTTGATAAGAGATATTTCATCACTGCAGGAAGTCCGCCATATTGATGCAGATCTTGCATTAAGTATTTTCCACTCGGCTTAAAATCTGCCAGCACCGGAATACGATCACTGATGGTTTGAAAATCATCTTGTGTCAATGGAACATTGACTGCTTTAGCCATGGCAATCAGGTGCAGTACTGCATTCGTGCTACCACCCAGCACCATGATCACTATCATGGCATTTTCAAAAGCCTTTCGTGTCATGATATCACTGGGTTTGATATCTTTTTCCAATAATAATCGGATGGCTTTTCCGGCTTCCAAACATTCCTTCTTTTTTTCATCACTCAATGCCGGATTTGAAGAAGAGTATGGTAAACTCATACCCAAAGCTTCAATAGCTGACGCCATGGTATTGGCCGTATACATACCCCCACAGGCTCCGGCACCCGGACAAGCATGTTGAATAATGCCTTTAAAGTCTGCTTCAGAAAGCTCACCGGCAATTTTTTGTCCTAAAGCTTCAAATGCAGATACGATGTTGAGATCTTGTCCATTATAATGACCCGGCGCAATAGTTCCGCCATATACCATGATGGATGGACGATTTAATCGACCCATTGCAATCAATGATCCCGGCATATTTTTATCACATCCGGGCAAAGCGATTAATGCATCATAATACTGTGCCCCACAAACAGCTTCAATTGAATCTGCAATCACATCACGACTCACCAAAGAGTAACGCATGCCATCTGTTCCATTACTCATACCATCACTCACACCGATGGTGTTGAAAATGAGACCTACCAGATCATTATCCCATACACCTTGCTTTACCAATTTCGCCAAATCATTCAGGTGCATGTTACAGGTATTCCCATCATAACCCATACTGGCAATACCTACCTGTGCCTTTGCTAAATCATCTTCTGTTAAACCAATACCATAAAACATAGCCTGTGCCGCAGGTTGCGTAACATCTTGTGTAATGGTTTTAGAATATTTATTCAGTTCGCTCATATTCGTTATTTGTAAACAGATACTACTTAAGCTTCTGTCATTTCTCTTGTGTATTCTTTTTGTAACACTTTTGCTTTATAAGCTTGTTGGAGAACAATACCTAATGACTCTTCCCATCTTTTTTGAAAAGGGATATTATCCAGCGACTCTAATGCCACTACTTCCGCAGCTGTACCACAGTAAAAAGCGCTATCTGCTCCACGTATTTCTTCAGGTTTGATCTTTTTTTCTACTACGGTAATATTCAATTCATCACATAGTTCCAATAAAGTAGCTCTCGTGATTCCAGGTAAGATATTGCCTACCGAAGGGGTATAGAGAATACCTTCTTTCTCAAAAAAAACATTTGCTCCGGGACCTTCTGCTACATAGCCATCCATATCCAGCAGTAAAGCTTCATCAAAGCCTTGATCTTTTGCTTCTTGACAAGCTAATATTGAGTTTACATAATGACCCGATACTTTTGCATTGATCTTAAATCCACTTGGATTGGGTCTTCGGTAAGAAGATGTCATCACGCGCATTTGATTGCTCAAATAACCATTGGTCCATTCCCATGCAGTAATAGCCAGATAACTTTCTTTTCCTTTTGATAAAGACATATTCGGAGAACAAAGAATCACAGGTCTTATATAAGCATCAGTAAATTCATTTTTTTGAAGCAGCTCATAAGTGATGTCAATCAATTCTTCAACGCTTACTGAGAAGGGAATACCCATAACCTGTGCTGAATAGCAGAGCCTTTCGTAATGTTCTTTTGCCTTGAATATAACCGTTCCCTGATCCGTATGATAGGAGCGAATTCCTTCAAATACAGCATACCCATAGTGTAGTGATTGACTATATACATCAATGCTTGCCTCTGTCGCTTTTACAAAGTTGTCTTTGAAGTAAATAATGGTTGATGATCCGTAATACATATATCTGTTTTGTGTAAATAAAAAAGCCCCGCCTTTTGGAGGCGGGGCTGTATAATTCAGTTAATTGATATTATAGTAAAACTCCTCCTCCGTTTGGTACAGGGATAATAATGACAACCACAATAATAATTGTGCTGATGATGTTGCCAATATTGGTACTGTTACTAAACATGAGGAGATTCTATTCAGCAAATATACTCCCGCCTCTGATAAAAACAAAGAACTCTTCTATTATTTTTTCATCTAACGAACAACTGTTTGTTATCTGATACCCGAATACAACAAGTGCGACACCTATTGTATCGCACTTAAATATTGACTTTACACATCCATATCTACTCATTACCTAAAGCCCGATCAGATAATGGTAGACTTATTTAAACTGGTATTAGCACTTACTACCAATTCATTGTTTCGCTCTATATGATCAGCTATCAAATCCCCGATAGCACTGGTGGAATAATTATTAACAGGATCAATATCTTTTGATACAAAGCCGTTCAATAAAGTCCATTCTACAGCTTTTCGAACAGCTAGTGCTTCTGCCGGTAAGCCAAAATGATCGAGCAGCATAGCTGCTGAAAGTATAGATCCTATTGGATTTGCGATATCTTTCCCCGCTGCTTGTGGATAGGACCCGTGAATAGGCTCAAACAATGCTGCTTTATTACCTACTGAAGCCGATGGCAATAAACCAAGAGATCCTGCTAATACACTGGCTTCATCACTAATGATATCACCAAACATATTCTCGGTTAGTACAACATCGAATTGTGCAGGATTCAAAATAACTTGCATGGCTGCATTGTCTACATACATATAATCTACTGCCACTGTTGGATAACTGGCAGCAAGTTCCTGAACAACACTTCTCCAGAGTCTGGATGTTTCTAATACATTGGCTTTATCAATAAGGGTCAGTTTATTTTTTCTTTTTTGCGCATATTGAAAAGCCAGATGTGTGATTCTTTCTATTTCATATTTTGAGTACGTACACTCATCCATAGCAGAATTACCATCAACCGACTTTTCTTTTTTTCCGAAATAAATTCCTCCTGTCAGCTCCCTGAATATTACAAAGTCTACATTTTCCAATAACCTCGCTTTTACCGGTGATAAATGATGTAAGGCTTTATAAGTATCAATCGGACGAATATTGGTGTATAACTCCAATACTTTTCGCAATTTCAATAAGCCTTGTTCCGGTCGTACGGTTGCTGAAGGATCGTTATCATATTTGGGATCGCCAATCGCACCAAACAATACAGCATCACTACTTAAACAAGTATCAATCGTTGTCTCAGGTAATGGATTGCCTGTTTGATCAATAGCAATCGCTCCTACAACTGCAAAATGATAATCAAATGAATGTCCGAATCTAGCTGCAATCGCATCCAACACTTTGATACTCTGATTGGTGACTTCAGGACCAATACCATCTCCCGGTAAAACTGCGATTCTTTTATTCATATATTTTTCTTTAGGCTATTTGTTGTTCAAATTGTTCAATTGATGTTCGCATATTGATGAGGTAATCAATATCATCATACCCTTTTAACAAACAAGTTTTTTTATAACTATTGATTTCAAAACTTTCTTTTTGACCAGATTTATCAATACAAACTGTTTGGGCTTCTAAGCTCACAGTTAGTGTATCTGCAGGTGATAACTGAAATAACTGCTGGAGAAACGCATCACTAACGGTGATGGGTAATAAACCATTATTCAATGCATTGTTCTTAAAAATATCAGCAAAAAAACTAGAGATCACTACTTTGAATCCATAATCTTTGATAGCCCAGGCCGCATGTTCTCTGGATGAACCACATCCAAAATTTTTACCCGCAACCAGTATCTCACCACTGTATATTTTATGATTCAATACGAAATCTACTTTGGGTTGTGACTCATCATCATTGCTATATCTCCAGTCTCTAAAAAGATTCTTTCCAAAACCATCGCGTGTAGTGGCTTTCAGGAAGCGAGCAGGAATGATCTGATCCGTGTCGATATTTTCGATGGGCATGGGAACAAATCTGCTTTGTATAGTGGTTATTTTATCCATTTTGATTTTAGTGGTGTTTGGCTGATGGCTTATGGTTCATGGCTTTTAGTATTACATTAATTCTCTTACGTCTGTTACAACACCTGTAATAGCGGCAGCAGCAGCTGTGAGTGGACTAGCCAATAATGTTCTTGCGCCTGCTCCTTGTCGGCCTTCGAAGTTTCTGTTACTGGTACTGATGCAATATTCACCGGCAGGAATTTTATCTTCATTCATTCCCAAACACGCGCTGCACCCCGCCTGTCTAATTTCAAATCCGGCTTCCTGAAAAATTTTATCCAACCCTTCTGCCTGTACTTGTTTTGATACCTGCTGTGATCCCGGAACGATCATCACCTGAACATGCTCATTCTTTTTTCTTCCTTTTACCAATAATGCCACTTGTCTGAGATCTTCAATGCGAGAATTCGTACAGCTGCCAATGAAAATATGTTGTACCGGTAATCCTAATAAAGACTTACCACTTTCTAGTCCCATGTACTTTAATGCTTTTTCAATGGTATGACGCTCGCCTTCATCGGGTATACTTTCGGCAACGGGAATGAAACCATTGATGGCAATACCTAATCCGGGATTCGTGCCATAAGTAATCATAGGTTGAATAGCAGTTGCATCAATATGAATTTCTTGATCAAAAACAGCATCTGCATCACTATACAATACAGACCATTCTTGCACTTTTTGATTCCAAGATTCACCGGATGGTGCAAACTGACGTCCTTTGATATATTGGAATGTGGTCTCATCAGGAGCAATCATGCCTCCTCTGGCACCCATTTCAATACTCATATTACAAATGGTCATCCTTGCTTCCATAGATAATGCACGAATAGCCGAACCTGCATACTCAACAAAATAACCTGTGGCTCCACTAGCAGATATCTGCGCAATAATGTATAAGATGATATCTTTTGCTACGACGCCCTTATTTAATTCACCTTCGATATTGATACGCATTAATTTGGGCTTGGTCTGCATCAAACATTGTGATGCAAATACCATTTCTACTTCACTCGTTCCAATTCCAAATGCTATGGCACCAAATGCTCCATGGGTAGAAGTATGACTATCGCCACAAACAATCGTCATACCCGGTTGCGTAATGCCCAATTCAGGACCAATCACATGAACAATGCCCTGAAAGGGATGTCCCAGTCCATATAACTCTATTTGATGCTTTTTACAATTCTCAATCAGCTGTTGTACTTGTATTCTCGATAATTCATCTTTGATCGGTAAATGCTGATTCAAAGTAGGTACGTTATGATCTGCTGTTGCTACTACTTGCTGGGGTCTGAACACCGACAAGCCTCTTTTCTCCAATCCTTTAAAAGCTTGTGGACTGGTAACTTCATGAATAAAATGTTTATCGATATACAGAATAGAAGGACCATCCTCGATCTGTTTAACAACATGTTTGTCCCAAATCTTTTCAAATAATGTTTTTGCCATTGTATCGTATTACTTTCCAATCATTTAAATAGTTGCTATCGCCAGACTTAAGCAGTAACAGGTTCTGATTGATACGCCTGTGCCAGTACTTGTAAATCCGATTCTTCTACTTCTTTTTTCTTATCTGCTATTTTGAGAAACTCCTGATAAAGAATATCGATATCATTTCGATTGTACTGATACCCTATCTTTTGAAAACGATAGGCCAGTGCACTTCTACCACTTCTGGCTGTTAAAACGATCTTACTGCCTTCTGCGCCTACTTCCTCCGGATTGATGATTTCATAGGTTTGAGCATCTTTTAAGAATCCATCCTGATGAATTCCGGATGAATGAGAAAAGGCATTGGATCCAACGATGGCTTTGTTTGGTTGTACCGGCATGCGCATCACTTCTGCCACTTCTCTACTGATCGGGTTCAATTGCTGCGTATGCACTTGTGTATAAAAACCAAGGTCTTTATGTTGTTGTAAGATCATGACCACTTCTTCCAATGAAGTATTGCCAGCTCTTTCTCCCAGCCCGTTGATGGTACATTCTATTTGTCTGGCCCCATTGATTACACCTGCGATGGCATTGGCAGTGGCTAACCCAAGATCATTGTGACAATGGCAGGAAATAATGGCTCGGTCAATATTAGATACATGATTCTTGAGGTAGGCGATCTTTTCACCATACTGATGGGGCAAACAATAACCGGTAGTATCCGGAATATTAACCACAGTAGCACCGGCTTTGATCACCGCTTCGATAACTGTAGCCAGATAAGCATTTTCTGTTCTGCCTGCATCTTCTGCATAAAACTCAACATCATCCGTAAAATTTCTTGCCCATTTTACAGCTTGCACAGCTCTTTGTAAAATTTCCTCTCGAGTAGCATTGAATTTGGAACGGATATGATAATCAGATGTCCCAATACCGGTATGTATTCTTGGTCTTTTCGCATACTTCAACGCCTGGGCAGCTGTTTCGATGTCTTTTTGAACGGCTCTACTCAATCCACATACCGTTGCATATGTAACGGCTTTTGAAATCTGTTCCACCGATTCAAAATCACCGGGTGATGAGATCGGAAAACCGGCTTCAATGATATCAACCCCTAGCGCTTCCAGCTGAAGTGCCAATTCCAGTTTTTCTTTAGTATTGAGTTTACAACCCGGAACCTGCTCTCCATCTCGCAAAGTGGTATCAAATATGTGGACCTGCTGAGCCATGAATGGTTTATTATTTTTTTATGTAGGATAAAAAAGCAAGCTGTTTATATTTGTTAACGATTGCCTGTATTAACAAATTCACAGCCTGCTTATCATCGAATATAGATACTCTAATCAGCGGCTTAAGATCAATTTTGGTCTTATTTTACGCCGTATGAAATGAGTTGTATTTGCTGAAACCCTTACCAGTAAAGGATCATAATTATTTTGAATTACCATGCCCAACCGTAGTACAGATACCCTTTTTCAACTGATTCAGTCGCTCACAGCCTCTGAAAAAAGGCATTTTAAACTGTATATGAAGTCGAGGTCGGGAGAATCAGGGGATTTGAAAGTGGTACAGCTCTTTGATGCCATCGATAAATTGAAGCAGTATGATGAAGAAGCATTGCTCAAAAAGAACAAAAGCATTCTCAAACAACAGCTTTCGAATCTCAAAGCACGTTTATACCATGAAGTACTCAGCAGCTTACGTTCGTTAAAGCAAGAGGAAAATATAGACCTCCAATTACATGAGCAACTCGACTTTGCTCGCTTACTCTACAATAAAGGGCTATATCTGCAGAGTTTGAAAGTATTGGATAAGATCAAGGAGCTTGCCAAAACGAATAACCAGGTTACTTATATTTTACAAGTTGTTTTTCTAGAGAAAAAAATAGAAGCCTTACATATTACCAGAAGTATGCAAGACCGTGCTGAAAAATTAAGTCTGGAATCTGTAGAAATCAATGAAAGGCTGAGATTGATCGGGGCTTTATCGGATTTATCACTTCGGCTGTATAGCTGGTATATTCAGCATGGACATGCCAGAAACAATCATGATCGAGAGCAACTAGATGCTTTGATGAGCCAACCTATGATGGAAGCAGCTTCTAAAGGTGATGGCTTTTATGAGAAGCTATACCGTTATCAGTGCTTTTGTTGGTATGGATTTATTATTCAAGATTTTCTACTGTATTATCGTTATTGTCAGAAATGGGTTGATCTTTTTCAAAAAGAACCCAAAATGATAGAAGTAGAAACCATGCACTATATCAAGGGTATGCATAATTTATTGGGTGCTCATTTCGATCTGCGCAATTATCAAAAGTTTGATGAAACACTCAAACAGTTTGAAGCATTCTCAGAAAATCCGGGTATACAGCAAAATCAAAATAACCTGATTCAGATTTTTATCTATCTCTATACTGCAAAGCTGAATAAACACTTTATGGAGGGAACTTTTACCAAAGGTTTGGCATTGGTTCCGGAGATTGAAGAGAAACTAAAAAGTTTTGAGATCTATCTGGATCGTCATCGTATCCTTGTTTTTTATTACAAATTCGCCTCTCTTTATTTTGGATCGGGCGACCATGAAAAAAGTATTGATTATTTAAATAAGATCATTAACTGGAAAGTAGATCTTAGAACCGACCTGCAATGTTATGCGCGGCTTTTGCATTTGATTGCACATTATGAGTTGGGCAATTTTGACTTATTAGAGTATTTATTGAAATCTGTGTATCGATTCATGTCGAAAATGAATAACCTGAGTATTGTAGAATTAGAAATATTCGCTTTCCTAAAGCAGTCGTTCCGATTAACTCCACGACAAGTAAAACCTCATTTTGAAAAATTATTGTCCAAGCTTCGTAAGTTATCTAAGAATAAAATGGAAAGCAGGGCATTTATGTATTTAGATGTGCTCTCTTGGTTAGAGAGTAAAGTAGAGGGTAAAGACGTACAAAAAGTGATTAGGGAAAAATATTTGCAGAATAGGTAATAGCTGATAATTATCACTATTCCACGTCAGTTTTATTAACCGATTTCCACATACAGCTTCAGTTTTCTTTCTTACATTCATTGTACAATTATGCTGTATGAAAAAGTTGTTACTCATTCTCAGTTTTCACCTTTCCTTTTTCACTTCCTTCGCCCAAATTTCCAAAGCGCCAGAAGTAAAAGAAGGTGATGGACCTTATACACAATTGATCATTCGTGGCGTAACACTGATCAATGGTACGGGCGCACCGCCGGCAGGACCCGTAGATATTGTGATTGAGAATAACCGAATTGTTCAGATCCAGACTGTAGGGAGTCCGGGTTTACCTATTCATCAAAGTAGAAGACCTGCTTTAAAAGAAGGTGGAAAAGAACTGAACTGTGAAGGCATGTTTGCCATGCCCGGATTTATTGACATGCATGGACATATCGGTGGTACTGCACAAGGTACACCTGCAGAATATGTATTCAAGTTATGGATGGCACATGGTATCACCACCATCCGCGATCCATCGGCGGGCAATGGATTGGATTGGGTATTGGAACACAAAAGAAAAAGTGCGGCTAACACGATTACTGCTCCGAGGATTTTTGCATATACCGCATTCGGACAGGGTCATCGTGGCCCGATCAGCAATGCAGAGCAGGCCAAAAACTGGGTGCGTGAAAATGCCAAGAAGGGCGCGGACGGAATTAAATTTTTTGGTGCATCACCTGAAGTAATGGATGCTGCTGTTCGTGAGAACAAAGCACTTGGATTGCGTTCAACCGCACACCATGCGCAAACAGATGTTGCCCGATGGAATGTATTGAATTCTGCTCGTGCAGGTATGACCAGTATGGAACATTGGTATGGTTTACCGGAAGCATTATTCACCAATAAAACGATTCAGGATTATCCTGCTGATTATAATTACAATAATGAACAACATCGCTTTGAAGAAGCAGGGAAGTTATGGAAACAAGCGGCTACTCCTTATTCAGATCATTGGAATAAAGTGATGAATGAACTGATTGCATTAGACTTCACAATAGATCCTACATTCAATATTTATGAAGCCAACCGTGATTTACACCGTGCAAGAAGGGCAGAGTGGCATGAAGATTATACATTGCCTTCTTTATGGAAATTCTATGAGCCCAGCTACCAAAGCCATGGTTCATACTGGCATCACTGGGGAACAGAACAAGAAGTAGAATGGAAGAATAATTATCGTTTATGGATGACTTTTATCAATGAATATAAAAACCGTGGTGGAAGGGTAACAGCAGGTTCTGATAATGGATTCATTTATCAAACCTATGGTTTCGGCTATATCCGTGAGCTAGAGTTATTACGTGAAGCCGGCTTTCATCCATTAGAAGTAATACGTTCGGCTACCTTATATGGCGCACAAGCTTTGGGGATGGAAAAAGAATTAGGCAGCGTTGAAGTAGGTAAACTTGCTGATTTGGTAATCGTCAATGCAAACCCATTGAAAAATCTACAAGTTTTATACGGCACAGGTGCTATTGAGTTGACAAAAGACAATGAAATTATAAGAGCCGGTGGTGTACAGTTTACCATTAAAGATGGCATTGTATATGACGCTAAAAAACTATTAGCCGATGTGAAGAAAATAGTAGATGCACAAAAAGCAAAAACCGGTTGGAAATTAAAACAGCCGGGGATAGAGTAGTTGACAGATGACAGTTGATAGGTTATTCAGCAATATACAACTGTCAACTATCAACTGTCATCTGTCAACTAATATCATTGCTGGTTCACCAAAATATCACTCGTAATCGGGAACTCAATTCTCAGTTGACATCCTTTTCCGGGTTCGGAATAGATATTGATTTGTCCACCATAAAGTCCAACCCTTGTTTGAATATTATGTATACCAATACCCTTTCTTTTCTTTTTAGTATCAAATCCAACACCATTGTCATTCACAGATAACCTTATGACTTCATCACGATACAATTCAATGACAACTTCTTTGGCTTTTGCATGCTTTAAAATATTATTTGTTTGTTCTTGCACTATCCGATAAATACTCAACTTGAACTCATAATGAATATCTTCTTCATAAAAATTCTCGCAAAAGAGATCAAAATGTATACTATTATTTGCAAGTTGAATATCTTCTAATAAACCCTCAATGGCTTTGCAAAGTCCGAAATCTTTGATGAGTGGTGTTACGAGTGCTTTTGAGAGTTTACGAATTTCTTCGATGGCATTGTATATAAAACCAGAAGATTGTTTCAGCAGAGCTTCCGCATTGTTTACACCCTTCTCAGCAGTAGCTATGTACATCATGGCAACTGTTAATTGCTGATTCACATTATCGTGTAATTCTCTACTTATTTCGTATCGCTCTTTTTCTTGAACCCTGATAACTGCTTCGGTGATTTCCTTTTGTTTGGCTTCACGCTCTTCTGCCAGTTTACTTTCAAGCCTTATCTTTTCATCAATATTATTTGCCAGTGCTAATACAGCATTTTTTTCCTTAAAAAATATTTTCTGTGAATAGATTTCCATTGTAATCTCTTCTCCGTCTTTTCTCAGATGCTTCCAAACACCTTGCATGACCATATCCTGTCCGGTCTTCTTTAACTCCTCTACGAATAGGAGAAATTTTTCAATATTCTCTTTTCTTCGGAGATCTTTCATGCTCTTAGAAAGAAACTCGTCTCGCGAGTATCCATATTCTTTCTGTGCAGTATCATTTACTTCTAGAACTTCTAAAGTATCAATATCCCATATATAGATGGACATGGGATTATTAAAAAATAAGCTACGATATCTTGCCTCAGAAGCAAGGATGGCTTCTTCTGCTTGCTTTTTTTCTGTTACATCCCTCGTGTTTGACACGATACCTTGTACCGCAGGATCTGCAAGTAAATTGGTGAGTTTTGTTTCCAACCAACGCCACTCTCCTTTTTGATTTTTAAAACGGAAATAAGGAATCTCATGATAGTCCGTTTTTTTGATGATTTCAAATCGATGACGAATATCCTGTAAATCATCCGGATGAATAAAATCAAATGTGCTTTGTCCTACGATTTCATCTTGGCAATACCCTAATACTTTCTCAACACTTGGACTGGAAAAAGTAAACACCCCTTTTTTATCGAGTATCTTGATCATGTCAGAACCATTCTGCACCAATGATCTAAATCTCTTCTCACTATCCAGCAATTTCAATTCTGCCAGTTTTCTTTCTGTAATATCCTGCATAGAGCCAATCATCCGTATCGACTTTCCATTTACATACAGGAGATAACCTTGGTCAAGAACATATGCGTAATCTCCATTCGATCGTTTGAAACGGTATTCATCTTCCCATTGATTGCTACTATTGTCATCACACACCTCTAATAATCTTTTAACGACCCGGTCATGATCATCCGGATGAATTTTATCTGACCAAAAATCAAAATCGCTTTCACCATTTTCAATATCATATCCAAATACACGTCGCATATTCTCCTCAGCCCAAAGAATTTTTTTGGTAGACAAGTTCATATCCCATACCACATCATTCGTTACACGTGTTACAAATTTGTACCGATCAATACTTTCTCTTAGACTTTCCTGACTTTTCTTACGTTCGATACTATACTGTATGGATTTTTCTAGTAGCTTTTCATCAAATTCACCCTTAATTAGATAATCCTGCGCACCACTTGCCATCGTTTCAAGGGCTATTTCCATATCTATTAAACCTGTTAATACCACAATAGGTATTGAGCCTGCATATTCATCTACCATTTCATAAGACTGAAGACCATTGCTATCAGGGAGACTTAGATCTAATAAGACAAGATTTATTTCTTCTTTTTGTAAAGCCTTACATGCGTCACCGGCACTGGTGACTTTAATCAGCTGTTTTATGGGAAGTGTTGACCCCCTCAATAACTCTTCCAGTAGGAATAGATCACCGGGATTATCTTCAACAATCAGTATGCTTAAGGGTAATCGGTTATCAGACATAACCTATGGTTTTAGGGAAATGATTGACACAGTTTTCATAATAAGCTATACAAGATACTAAAATAAGGGGGTTATATATATATCAATATATTCATCTTTTACTGAGTGTGAAAAAGAAAGAACTACCCTTTCCGAGAGCTGATTTTAACCATATTTTTCCATTATGACGCTCAACGATCTTTTTACAGATCGCCAACCCAATTCCTGTACCCGTATATTCAGATCGACTATGAAGTCGATGAAAAATCACAAATATTTTTTCATGAAAGGCAGGATCGATGCCGATTCCATTATCCTTGATTTCAAACAGATGGTCTTCCTCCTGTTCTGTGTAATGAATCTCAATGCGGGGAACTCCTTCTTTATGGTATTTAATGGCATTGCTGATTAAGTTCTGAAAAAGCTGTAACAATTGTGTGCGATTGCCTTTCACGATCGGTAAATGATCAATTGTAATATTGGCTTTTACTTCATCAATAGATTTACTAAGTAGGTTTTTGATCTCATCGATCAATAAATGCAGGTCTACATTTTCATTTGGTTCAGTATTAGAGCCTACTCTGGAATAATCCAATAAATCCATGATAAGTGTTTTCATTCTTTCAGCACCATCCACTGCAAAAGCAATGTATTGATCCGCAGTTTCATCCAGCTTTTCTTCATATCGTTTCTTTAGTAATTGTAAGAAACTTGTCACCATACGAAGAGGTTCTTGTAAATCATGGGAAGCAACATATGCAAACCTTTCAAGTTCTACATTTGAGTTGGCCAGTTCTTCCGCGCGTTGTTTAAGTCTATTATTGAGTTCTACTAATAATGCTTCTGTTTCTTTTTGCTGCGATACATCCTGAGTAGCCCCAATCATACGAATGGGGGCACCATTTGCATCACGAATTATATATCCCTTATCGAATACATGCGCATAAGTATCATCTGATTTTCGAAATCTATACTCGTCTTCCCAGTATAGCTCTTGACTTCTGTAAAGAACCATTTCTCGCTTTGAAATCATAGCATCTATATCATCCGGATGCACTCTTTTGATCCAAAATTGATCATCAATACCTGCTAGGTCTTTATCATATCCAAATATATTTTTCAACCCATCCCCTACTCGAAATACTTTATCGTTTTGAATATCCCAATCCCATATAGCATCATTGGTTGCTTTGGCTGCATAATAGAATCGTTCATTTGTTCTTACCAATTCTTCTTCCTTGGATTGCGCTTCGGTGATATCCCGAATATTAATAATGGCCCCTACTATCACCCCATCTTCATAAATAGGACTATATCGAATATCAACTACAACTTTTGGATTATTATGAATAGGTGGAATTACTACTTTATTTCTTCTAACAGCCCCATTCAATACATCAGCATACAATTGTTTCAATATCGGAATTCTCTCTGGCTGTGCACTATCCAGAATAGACCTGCCCCTTTCAAATGGCACCCCCAATAATTGTTTTGATTTCTGTTCTGTAGCTTTATTAAAGTTGATAACCCTTAGATTTCTATCAATGATAATAAACAATTCATCCGTATTATCAAGGATCATTCTCATGTTCGCCTCTGAAGTGCGCAGTTCCTCTTCTTTTCTTTTACGCTCAGTAATATCTTGAATGATGGTAAAAGTTTTTTCTTCTTTTCCTTCCTCTTTAAAAATGACAGAAGATACCCAGATAGGAAATTTCTCACCATTTTTTTTAACTCCTATCAACTCACATATAATCTTCCCTTTTTCCTTTCTTTCTGCCAGCAACTCAGCTAAGCCGGGTGACTCAGGATCGATAATACCTTGTCGCCCCGCAATTTTAAACTCATCCAAAGAATAACCAAACATGGAACAGGCTGCAGCATTGGCATCTAGGATAGTACCATCTGGTTTGGTCAAAAAGAAAGCATCCAGTGCATTTTCAATCATGACACGATAGATGCTTTGATCAGACATATTTCCGATAATAAGAGGTTATAGAATAGTAAAAGCAGGAATGATTTTCTTGCTTTTTATCAAGCATAAATTCTCTCGATCGCCGATTTAAATTTCTCCATCACCACTTTTCGCTTTAAACTCATTTTTGGTGTCATTTCTCCTGTATCAATTGTCCATTCTTGGGGCAGTAATTCAAATTTTTTGATTTGCTCTACATGATTAAAGAAAGTATTATAGCTCTCTACCAGTTCTCTGTATAACTCCAGCACCCGCGGATGATGGATGGCATCTTCATTGGTGGTATAAGTAATCCCCTTTTCTTTCATCCATTCTTTTAATGTTAAAAAGGAAGGCACGATTAAAGCGCCAACAAATTTTCTTTCAGAACCCACTACCATGATCTGTTCAATGAATGGACTCTCTTTTAATTTGTTTTCAATAGGCTGCGGAGCTACATATTTACCACCACTGGTTTTAAATAATTCTTTTTTTCGATCCGTGATCTTCAGAAATTTTCCATCTTCCAGAATTCCTATATCACCGGTATGCAACCAGCCATCAATCACTGCTTCGGCAGTAAGATCGGGTCTTTTGTAATAGCCTTCCATAACACTAGGACCCGCAACACATATCTCACCATCTTCTTCCAATTTGAGTTGTACCCCATTGATCACCGGACCTACGGTTCCGAACTTAGTGAGTCCTTTTGCTTGTCTATTGACACTGATCACCGGACTGTTTTCAGTTGGACCGTAGCCTTCAAATACCGGTATTTTAGCAGCATTGAAAATGCGAAGTAGTTTTACCTGGCATGCAGCACCACCGGTAACAATGAAAGAAACATTTCCGCCAAGCGCTTCTCTCCATTTACTAAAAATAAGTTTATTGGCTATCGCTAATTGAATATTGTACCAGAGACCTCCGCTTTTCAGGTTATCGTATTTTTCGGCGAGATCCACAGCCCAGAAAAATAATTTTCTTTTGAGCCCCGTTAACTCATTCCCTTTAGACATGATTCTTTCGAATACTTTTTCCAGCAAACGTGGAACGGTTGTAAATCCATCAGGCTTGATCTCACGAAGATTATCACCAATCGTCTCTAAACTTTCTGCATAGTAAATACTAATACCGCTGTAGAGATAGATATAAGTAACCGTTTTCTCAAAAATATGGTTGAGAGGCAGAAAGCTCAATACTTTTGAATCGGGCGCATCATTAAAAGGAAAACTTTCTTTGGAGAACTGAACATTGGAGTAAATATTTCTATGACTCAACATCACCCCCTTAGGGGTTCCGGTAGTACCGGATGTATAAATGATGGTAGCCAGATGTGAAACAGGTATGGTTGCTTTTACCTCATTTACTTTTTGCAATAAGGCATCATTGGCTAATGCAGTTACTTCAGACCAATGCTTTGCACCTTCTATTTTATCAAATGTATAAATCGCTTTGATAGAAGGCACTTTTGCAGCAACTGCTTTTGCTTTCTCTAATAACTCTGCATTACTTACAAAAAGATATTGCACTGCAGCATCATTAAGAATAAACTCTAACTCTAAGGGACTGGTAGTGGGGTATACCGGTACCAATATCGCACCAATTTGTTGTGCTGCAAGATCTGTAAAGATCCACTCAGGTCTATTGTTACTGATAATAGCGATCTTATCACTAGACTCAGGTGTTATATCGCGAGCACTTACTCCAAGTTCAATCAAACCGGCACTGAATTTATTTACAATGTCTACTACTCGTTCAGTACTGTAGATTGTCCACTGACCATGTTCTTTGGCAGCGAGCATATCGCTTTTAGGAAAACGATTCAACTGATGTTCAAGGCAATCAAATAATCTCTTTATCGTCATAGTGCAAGCATTCTAAAGTGTTCAAAAGTAAACGATAACAAATAAGAAAGACGATTTGTTATTGTTGTCTTTTTAATTTCTCATACTCTTCTTCCGCTAAGTCTCTGCCACTGCCATTGTACGCATTAAAATACTGAAAGCCAAGTGCGATACCCCATCCCAACATCACCCATATTGGCCAAGGAGTGCCATGAAAGCCATGATATCGGCCTGTATTCATCCACCAAATCACCCATAGAAAAGCTATTATAATGATATAACTGTAAAGGCTTCTCTTAAATGAAGCACGTCTTTTGGCGATACGCCAGAGTTTGTCGTCTTTGGTAGGTTCCATGATAAGCAGTTTTAGGTTAGTCAATTTAAGCAAAAGAATACAAACAAAAAAGCCCGCAATAAGCTTGCGGGCTGCTATTCGCTTTTATCCTTTATTTGGAAAAATGATATTGTCCGGCAGGCAGCTTAAATAATCTTGTTTTTTGATATTCGCTAAACGCTTCTGCCTCTTTGGGATGAGTGTCTTTCCATACCTTATAAGCATTCTCATTGACTGATTCGCCGAAAATCCACTGATTATAAGCTTCAAATAGGCCTTCTCTGATAAAATACTGCTGTTGTTCAAACAAACGGAAAGGAAAAGCAGTTGCACTGGTTTTAAACCATTCCAATACAAACTGTGAGCGTAATGAAGTGCTATTATCTGCTTGAAATCCTGCTTTCGCCGTAGTGATTTGTTTCTCTAGAATTTGCAATACTGCTTTTTCAAATGAAGATACCCCGGCTTTTAACTGTTGACTGATTACCGTAGGCAAAAACATTTTTTGCCAAGCATTCAGCACCGCTTTTTTAACTTCTGTTGTTCTTTCTGTAAAACTTTCCAGATTTATAAAAATTTCACCATACAATGCCATTCTGATCCAGTTACCGGTTTTGGTATAATAGATGCAGGCATTATAATAGTTTCCACTGAAATTGGGATCAACCTGAATACCCTTCTCCCATTGCTCAATAGCTTCTGCAGGTGAATTGTCCATTGCCAGTAACTCACCATACTCATTGTAAATAATGGTGCTGTTGGGAAATTTTTTCAAAGCGGCTTTGTAGAGTTTGATCCCGTCTTTATAAGCAGCGATTGCTTTATAAGAGAGTCCGAGTATTTGAAAAACTTGCTCATCTGCATCCTGTCTTTCAGATAAGGGTCTTCCTACCTGAATTGCTTTTGCAAAGTCTCGCTTCAAATAACATGCATAGGAAAGGTCTTTTAATATACTTAAATCTCCCGGCGCCTGTTTTGCAGCAGACTCTAAAATGGCGATTGCATTCTCGAAGTCGCCTTGCATCAACATTGTTTTCGCTGTTTCTTGAAGTTTCTTACCAGGTTCTTGCGCCTGAACAGAAAAGCTAACCAAGGAAAAGAAAATCAAGAATAATAGGATACGCATTCGCATTTTTTTATTGATCAATAAGAGCTATTTATTCTCCGATTAAGTGTGTCAATAGTCCATCTCTAAGTTTGGGTTCAAACCATGTACTCTTAGGAGGCATTACATTGCCACTATCTGAAATATCGAATAGTTGATCGATCGTTACAGGATATAAACTAAAAGCCGCAGCAAAATCGCCACTGTTGACTTTCTTTTCCAATTCGCCCAAACCTCTGATACCACCAACAAATTCAACGCGTATATCTGTGCGCGGATCTTTAATGCTTAGTATATTATCCAGTATACGATTCTGTAGTATGGTAACATCTAAAACACCAATAGGATCATTGGTATAAGTGCCGGGCTTTGCGATCAACTGATACCAATTACCTTCAATAAACAAGCCAAAATGATGCAATTCGGATGGTTTAAACGCCTTTTCTCCTACTAACTTCACTGTAAAATCTTTTTCCAATGCAACAAGAAAAGATGCCGGTGTTAATCCATTCAGGTCTTTCACGATCCTGTTATAGTCTAAAATTGCCAGTTGATTGGAAGGAAATAATGTCGTTAGGAAATAATCTGCTGCAGGTCCCGATTGTTCTCCCAAAGCTTGACGTACTTTGGCTGCTGATGCCGCGCGATGATGTCCATCAGCAATATAAGTACAAGGAATTTCATTCGTGAACAAAGCCGTGATCTGATCACAAACATCAGAATCATTTACAATCCAGATGGTATGCTGTATTTCGTCATCTGCTATAAAATCATATACAGGCGATTTGCTTTCTTTCCACTTTTCAATCAGCTCATCCACTTTTGTATTATTACGATAGGCAAGAAATACATTACCGGTTTGTGCGCCCGAAGTTTTAATATGATTGATGCGGTCTAATTCTTTTTCCGGACGAGTAAACTCATGTTTTTTAATGATATCATGCTCATAATCATCAATGCTACTTACACAAACCAAGCCTGTTTGCTTTCTACCATGCATGATTAGTTGATAGATATAATAACATTCCTTTGACTCTTGAAACAATACCTCTCTTTTGATAAAAGCATCCAGATTTGATTTCGCCTGCTCATATACTTCTTGCGCATGAATATCTATTCCATCCGGCAGATCGATCTCGCTCTTGGTAATATGAAGAAATGAACTTGGATTGCCTTGTGCTTCAATTTTAGCTTCTGCACTATTCAATACATCGTAGGGTCTACTGGCCACTTGCTTAGCCAGCTGTGGTTGTGGGCGCAAAGCCCTGAAGGGTTTTATACTTGCCATTGCGCAAATATCAGTAATTAATTATAAAAGAAACGTTATGAAAGCGTAGTTAACTAGGCTATCTTACGAGCATAGGCATCAATCCACTTTGAAATAGTCTTTTGTTGGGATAGTTTAGAGAAAATAACAATTCCGATCGCTGCGCATGTTATTCCTGCCAATACATCCAATACATAATGATGGCTTGTATACACAGCAGAAAACCAAATACCCAACATAATGGTTGCAAAGAACAGATTGATCCATGTAAAGCGAAATCGCCATCCAAAATACAAAACAATCAAAGGATAAGCCGAATGCAAAGAAGGCATGGCTGCAAATACATTGGAGCTCTTTTCATAGAGCGATTTAAAAACAGAGACGCCAAAATAGGCATCAAAACGATGTAAACCGGCTGTATTACCCGGTGTTCCGGCTATAAAATCAAAACCATATTGTTGTACATACCAAGGCGGCGCTGCAGGGTAAACGTAATAAATGATAAAACCTAGGATATTAACAAACAAAAATGTGAGTGAAAATTCCAGAAACCATTTCCTGTTTTTAAAAAATAGAAAGGCTGCAAATCCAAGTGGAACAGGCACCCAGCTGAGATAAAAAAATCCGGTGAGTACATCTAAAAAACGATTCGAGTGAATAGCCCAGTATTCGTTGGGAGTAATTATTTTTCCTGCTTCTTGTATACCCAACCATTGCTTCTCGGTTTCATACAGGCTTTGAATATTCACTTCCTGATAGTTATAATTAGGAAATGCTTTCATAAAATCAAAAATGATCCAGAAAATGATGAATATGGAAAACCCCAGAATAAATTTTCGAGTAATGAAAGAAAGATAGTAGCAAACATTAAATAATAATACCAAGCTCAGCTGATCTTGTTGATATCCGATCAACCAATAACTTAATAATAAATACGCCAATGAAATAAGCGAAGTAATCAATAGATCTTTCGCTGTAAAAAGTTTATTTGTTTGCGTGAAACGACCTGTCATATCAGGGTTTGAAACGTTGCATGAGTTCTTTTCCGGTATATTCATCTACCCCTTTCATTTCCATATATACCACATTGGGCGACCAAAAAGTTCCTCCATCTACTTTAATAAATATCCTGCTCAATACTGCCTGTTGGTTATTGATGGTAGCATACACTTTGTATTGGTTGTCTCTTTGCGAGCGCATCAAGTAGAGAGGCTTCTTTTTATACGAAACAAAATGAAGTTTATAGGAATCTTTCTCCAGCATCTGAGATTTGATACCATAAGCAAATACTCGTTGTATATAAGATAACTCTTTTTTTACCCCACCTTCTGTATAACGTATCCAATAAACATGGACCGGGTCTGATACATTCAACAATCCATTTTTATCATAATTCAGCTCACATACAATGGTATTGGTATTCGCCGTTCTTTGCAGATAAAACAGTTGTTTACTATTGGTTTTAGGAACCGGGAATGTATCCTGAGGTTCAATTGTTGATTTTGCTATTTGCAGGGCACTTAATTCTTTCTGTGCCATTGCCGGTACTGCTGTCAAACTGATCAGTAATCCGATGAAAACTGATGGTAAAATTCCTGATTTCGATTGTTTCATTTGTTCATCTTTCAAATCCAAGGCCTTTTTTGATCCTCTTAAGCGATTGATCGCCGTTACATTGGTTAATACTGCCATTAAAGTAAGCGGTAAAGTAAAAATGGACATGGTCTCTAATACATGAAAACGGATTCCACTTACATACCATTTCCAATCACCACCAATAGATTCTCCCACGATACCACAAGCAATAGCAGATACGCCAATGGTAACTACTCTTTCCGGTCTTTGCATAAGTCCATCTTTACACTCTATGCCCAAACCTTCTGCTCTCGCCCTCGTGTAACTTACCATCATAGAGCCGATCATGGCAATGAACGCAAATAAAGAACTCAGAAAATAATGATGTGCAATAAGGTAATAACAAATACCCAAGAACATGATCAACTCGCTGTATCTATCCAATACCGAGTCAAATAAAGCACCAAATGAAGAACTCATATTCCCCAAGCGCGCCACCTGACCATCTAACATATCAAATAAGCCCGCAAATAAAATTAAAGCACCTGCCCATCCAACATAAGAGAGATCGCCACGATGACCTCTTTCACCTCCTTCTACAAAAATGATGGCGACTCCAATATTCAAAACAAACCCTATCATGGTAACCATATTAGGGGTTAGTCCGATCTTGATCAATCCTTTCACAAAAGGATCGATGACCACATAAATGGCTTTCTGTAATCTTATTCTCAAGGGTATTTTTTCCATGTACCGTTAACTGCTATACAAAATAATAGAATTAAAAATCAAATTTAAAACGCGCTCTTACGCCCCAAGTACTGATGTTTGGATTTTCTTTATAATTAAACCTTCTCACCAGATCCACTCTAAAAATTTTAAAGATATTTCCTACACCCACACTTCCTTCAATGTATGGTTTCCTATTCAAGGAAAAAGTAGTTGTCTGACCGTTCAATTCTGGGAACTTAATCAAATCAGGGTTTTTATCCGGATTGTTCTCATCTCTGATACCGCCATAAATTACTTTCATCGTCAACAACTCTCTCAACTTTAGTTTACGTAACAATGGAATACGGTTAAAGATGAGACCGTTGAAATGATGATCAATAGACAATGCAGCAAACTGATCGCTCACAAACTCCTGAAAATTCATTAGGTTATAAGAGTTCAACTGATAAGCATAGGTTTGGTTAGCACGATGAATAGTTAATAAAGGATAAGGCGCAGAGCCAAATGTATAACCACCCTCAAGTACCATATCACTATAGCCTAATTGCGACATGAATACACGTTTCTCTACACGCAGATTGATGTTTTGATAATTGTATTCGCTATTGAATAATCCTTTCACACCGGCAGTATAACGCAAAGTGAAAATGGGGTATTTATTGATGATAGGAATCCTATACACCTTGCCCTGATAAAACTGTTCTTTAGGAGCCCAACGAACTTGTGCAGATATCTCACTGGTATTGATCGAAGCAACATTTTGAAGAACACCATTATTGAACTTATTGTACACAATAGATCCTGCCGGAGTATGACGCCAGTTTCTGAAACCTAATGTATAAGACAATCTGTTTTGAAATTCATGTACATATTCCAGTTTGAAAATATCGTTATAGATCCATTTATCATTCAAGCCACGTTTAAATGACAGAAAAAAGTTGTCTTCCTGCACAAATTGTAATTCCTGACCCGGAATTTTTGTATCGTGCTGATAACTGGCTCTGATAAATTTCAATGGGAAAGTATAAATCGATTTATTATTCAAAGAATAGGTAGTGCTCAAGAAATACTTCCATCTTTCATCTTTGAATCCATATGCACCATAGGTTTCAAAGTAAATGCGTTTACTGAGTTTAGGTGTTGTTCTTCCCCCAAGTCTTAATTTAAAACCTTCTACCGGATTAAATCCATAAAATGCTGCTGCAGGACCCATTTCAAAAGGGCCAAAAGAAGTATATCCGGCCAATAAGAAAGTTGCGAATGCCAGTGTTCTTCTGAAAGAAGGCATTTTTTCCAAACTATCGATATTGGAATACACTTTTGATTCTGTTGCCGTAAGTGTATCATGTCTGTTTTGTTGCCAGAAAGTATCAGGGAGTTTATCAACTTTTTCCAGTTTTACAGTTGCAGGACCATCATAGACACTATCCGGCTTGGCTTCATTGATCTTATAATTTTTAAAAGAAACGGTTCGCTCACCAAAGAAACCTCCGCTGGATCCCTTGGTAACAGCGGCTTCCGCCATTACATTACTTTTACTTAAGTGGTAACGACCATCGGGATTTTTTTCAAAGTCGAGATCAACACGTAATTCACGTACAAAATTCAGGTTCACATTCCTACTCAGGAACATATCCAGTTTTTGCACCGCATAGTTTCCATCCAGTGTGATATACATATTACCACGGAATAACAGATCATTGGTATTCCTCGGAGTGAAATACATTTTGATCAGTTTATTACCTGTTTCATCCGTGATGGTATCACGGATATAGTACATGTAAAAAGTGGGAGCCAGATCTGCAATCGGACTTAAAAACTGATAAGTGAACAATGGAATATTATTATCATAAATATCAATATCCATGATCAATCGATTCAGATAAGAGCTAACACCATCATTATCGATATACTCACCATAGTTCACTCTTTTCTCTCCACGAACAATGGTCTTGGTCTTCTCCGGATTTTTACGATAATATTTTTGCGCTAGTTTTTCTTCAAGATAAACAGGCAATAATGTTTTTCCCTGAAGCTTAGTAGAGTCTACGTTCTCAAATAGAAACTGGTACTTACGTAGCATTCTATTATTGGCCAGTTTTTCCGGAACACTGCTTAATGATACTTCCAATTTTTCATACTGATCGTATTCCACATAATCATATTTCTCCGGACGATTGAGCGGCTTGTTGTCAATCACTCTTCTGATAAGATCTACGGCAGGATTATTTTTATTTCTGTACTTGGCTCTTTTATTGGTAGATACCGTTACATTGTACACTGCTTTTGGATCGGTCTCTAGTTCAAGGTCAATGGTTTGTTCTTTTCCCACAACAATTTCACGCTGAATGGTTTTATATCCTACATAAGAAACAAGGATCACTGAAATACTTCCTGATGAACGTAAAGTATACTGACCTAAGCTATCTGTAACAGTGCCACGTCCTCCCTTGAATACTACACTTACATATTGTAATGGGTCTTTGCTGAATGCGTCAACGATCTTGCCTTTCACTACCGTTTGTGCCATGCTTTGAACAAAGCCTGCCAGGATGAATAAAGCCAGAAGCCCCCATTTTACAACGCCACTTTTAATTTTCATTTTTGTTATTATTTGAACACGAATTTTTTTTGTAACATATAATTATAGGTGAACCCTACAATTAGTGATACCATGATTTTTGATGCGAGGGGAGTGATTCGTGCGTATTCTGTAACCACAAACACACCTCCTGATACCAATAATAGATTACCGATCCATACCAATACATATTTCAATGCTTGCCTCGGGATTTTGCCCTGCGTAGCATCAAATACCCATACACGACCCAGTAAAAAATTGGTAACGCCTCCTGAGATGGTTCCTGTAATACTGGCTGCCAGATACCAACAGTTCAACCATTCTGTCAATAGAATAAAGACAGAAAAATCAACTATGGTAGCCGCTAATGATGCAGCTTGTGCTTTTACAAAAGTAACCATCGGTCAAAAAACATTTAACCACATAATTGTGTGTAACAGTACGTTGGTATATAATCCGGCTATCATATCATCCATCATCACACCCCATCCACTAGGGAGTGATTCTGTTTTTCTGATCAGCAGAGGTTTGGTAATATCCAGTAATCGAAATAAAATAAAACCCGTTGCCACATAACTCAAGGTAACCGGTACAAACAGCAGTGAGATCATCATTCCTGCTGCTTCATCAATTACCACTCTGCTGCTATCTTTCCCCCAGTCTTTTTCAACACCTGTCGCAGCCCACACTCCCAATGCAGTAACGACAACAGTTACTACACATGCAATCGTTTGGAAAGAACCAACTGTCTGAGCGAAATACCACGGAATACAACAGAGTAAAGCAGCGATTGTTCCGCCTCCTTTGATATACCCGATACCCAGACAGCTGGCTATTGCTTTTTTAACTTTCATTACAATGCTTCCACCAGATCCTGATAATAATCCAGACCCAGGTGAGTGATCAAATCTTCACCCATCATATGACGCAGTGTATTCTGCAACTTGATGAGTTGTTTGAAAATATCATGCTCCGGTCTTAATCCGGGTGCAGTTTGTGGCGACTTAAAGTAAAAAGACAACCACTCCTGAATACCACTCATATTGGCACGCTTAGCCAAGTCCATAAAGATGGCCAGATCCAATACAATCGGTGCTGCTAAAATAGAGTCGCGACATAAGAAGTTGATCTTGATTTGCATAGAATAACCCAACCAACCAAAGATGTCGATATTATCCCAGCTCTCTTTATTATCACCGTGTGGCGGATAATAGTTGATACGAACTTTATGATACAGATCACCATATAATTTCGGATTGATGTCCGGCTGAAGAATATCTTCCAGTACACTCAGCTTAGAAACTTCTTTTGTTTTAAAGTTATCCGGATCATCCAAAACCAAACCATCTCTGTTACCCAAAATATTGGTAGAGAACCACCCACGAACACCCAATGCACGTGCGTGCAAACCAGGCGCCAGTATGGTTTTCATCAAAGTTTGTCCGGTCTTGAAATCCTTACCACCAATTGGTGTACCTGTTTCTTTGGATAATTCAATCAATGCAGGAATATCGCAAGTCAGATTCGGTGCACCATTTGCATAAGGAACGCCAATTTTGATTGCTGCATATGCATAGATCATACTTGGTGAGATAGCAGGATCATTGTTTTTTAATCCGGCTTCAAATGATTCAATCGTTTCATGAACTGCTGATTGCTCAATATATTTTTCAGTAGAACCACACCAAACAATCACCACGCGGTCGCAACCATTTGCTGTTTTAAAGTTTTCGATATCGTTGATCACTTCATTAGCAAGATCCCACTTGGTAGCTGCTTGTTTGATATGTGTGCCATCCAGATTCTTCACATAAGATTTATCAAAAACAGCCTTCATGGGTTTGATGGCTTCGAGTTCCGGTTTGATCGCATTGAGCAAGGAAGCTTCCAATACTTTTGCATTCATGGCTGCTTCGTATACATTATCACTGTAAACATCCCATCCACCGAATACCACATCCTGCAATGGTGCCAAAGGCACAAAATCTTTGATGAGAGGGTAACGATTTTCTGTTCTTTTTCCCAAACGGATATTGCCCATTTGCGTAAGTGCACCAATAGGTTCAGCAAGGCCTTTGTTCACAGCCACAACACCTGCAATAACAGTGGTAGCCACAGCTCCCAGTCCGGGAAGAAGGATACCCAGTTTGCCATTTGCAGGTTGGATTTGTTCTTTCATGTTTAGTAGATTTTCTCTGTTGTTGTAAATGATCGTTCCGCCTCAGGCGGGACGTATAAAACGCTTTTTTATTTTATTTTTTAATTCCTTTTACCATAATACTCACAATCGAATCGATTCTTGTTTCCAGTTTTGGGTATTTATTACCCGCAAACAAGTCAAATTCCAGTCCGCGCAAAGAACTCACCACTACAGACGGTAAAATATCCAAGTCCTTTTTGATCGCATTACTGAACTCTCCGGTTTTAATACCAAAACTTAGAATATTCTTTACCAACTTTATTTCCTGCTGGTCATACTCTCTATGTACGTGTTTCATGCATCGATTGTTTTCTTGCATTTCGCCGCGTACCACTCTATATAAATTGGATTTTTTCTGAAGGGCTTTGATCTTGGTAATGGTGAAGACCCTCAGCTTGTCTTCTGCAGACTGGGCTTTTTCTGCAGCATCTTTAGCCTCATTAAAGACCTCCGTCATTTCTTTACTGATGACGGCATCGAATATCTCTTCCTTACTGCAATAATAATAATATAAGGTGCTTTTACCTTTGCCCATGGATCGGGCAATGTCTTCCATGGTGGTTTTCTTCAGACCAAATTGTTGGAATAACTTTTGCGCCTCTTTCAGGATGTCGTCTTTAACGATCTCTTCTTTCTGCGTAACTATCATTTTCGACCAAAATCGTTTTTCGGTCCAAAAGTAGGTAAAATTTATTTCCGGTCACAACCGTTTATAAAAATCATCCATGTTTAGATGCGAAGTCTTTCATGAGTTCACAAATGACTTCTACACTCGATAATGGTAATGCATTGTACATGCTCACACGTATTCCTCCAACAGTTCTGTAGCCTTTTACGCCAATCATATTTACCTGCTTACAGGCTTCTAAAAAAGCTGTTTCTAATGATGGGTCATTGAGGAAAAACACAGCATTCATAAGGCTTCTATCCTCTTTCGCTACATCTGCACGAAACAAAGGAATACTATCAATGGTTTGATATAAAAGTGCTGATTTTGCTTTATTTCTTCTCTCCATCTCCTCTAACCCACCTTCCTGAAGAATCCAGCGTAAAGTGAGCATACTCACATACACAGCAAATACCGGTGGTGTATTCATCAATGAACCGGCAGCGATATGTTTTTGGTAATCCATGATGGTAGGAATTTTTCTGTTTACTTTTCCTAACAGATCTTTTCTCACTACTACCATATTAACACCCGCTGCACCCATATTTTTTTGTGCACCGGCATAGATCAATCCAAATCGTTTGTAATCAGCGGGTCTGCAAAAGATATCACTGCTCATATCAGCAACCAACGGCACTTGTGTTTCCGGGAATTCATGCCACTGTGTTCCTTCTACTGTATTATTAGAGGTAATATGCAGGTAAGCCGCTGATCTAGGTACGGCAAAGTCTTTACTGATATAGGTATTTTGTTTGTCGGCGCTGTCTGCTACCACTTCTACTTTACCAAACAAAGCCGCTTCCGTAGCTGCTTTTTTACCCCAGATACCATTCACATGATAAGCAGCTGTTGCATTTTCATCCAGCAAATTCATGGGTACTTGCATGAATTGCGTAGTAGCGCCTCCATGTAAGAACAACACTTCATGATCATCACCCAGATTCATCAATTGTTTTACACTGTTGATGGCTTCTTGTAATACCTCTTGAAAATGAGTAGTTCGATGTCCGATCTCAAGAATAGATAAACCCGTTCCATTAAAATCATGGATCGCCTGTGCGGCTTGCTCCATCACGCTTTGGGGCAAAATAGATGGCCCCGAATTAAAATTATGAACCTTCATGTCGATTGCTTGAATGCGCAAGGTAGGGATTAGTCGATAGTGAATAGTCCATGGTCCATAGTCCATGGTAAAAAAAATTAACCTCCTAGTATTACATAAAGAAAACCGTGAAGCACCGTCCATGGACCATGGACTATCAACTATGGACCAAAACCTACTCCACCTCCGTAACCCCACCCGACACCGTATACTTCATGGCATCGGCGGCGCTAATAGATGGTAGGGGTTTGATTTTTTCTTTGGGCACAAAATAGGTGATGCCGGAAATGGCATAAGAGTGTGGTACATAAACAGTTACATGCTCTTTCAAGCCAAATTCTTCTGAGGATTGTTGTGTGATAAATCCAATACGCCATATATCTGCTCCATCTACATTCACCAGTACGGGTTTATCAAATTTCTTTTTATTACCGGCAAAAGCTTCCAGAAAATCTTTTACGGATGAATAAATGAATTTGATACCGGGTGTTTTTTCAAGAACAGTGTCTAAAAGTGTTACCAATCTTCCTACCACAAAAAGAGAAGAGATCCATCCTACCAATAAAACCAATGCAACCACTACAATAAAACCCAAGCCGGGTAAGCTTCTCAGATTACCGGCCGCATCTTTTTCCAACAGATCAGGAAAGAGGGAATTGATGAGATTGGGCAGAAATCCATCGATCCAGCGAAACAATCCTACTACCACCCAAAGTGTAATGCCAATAGGCGCCAATACGATCATCCCTTGAAAAAAGTATTGCAATAACTTTTTAAGGTACAAGCGAAGGCTATTTTTTACATCTACATTACTCATCTCTCTGGATTTCAATGTAAAGTAACTAAGAAATCAATAAATCTGCTATTTGTATACAATATACAAATGCTTCAACCGTCTAAAAAACTAACTATCATAAGCATTTCATTCATCGTTTTTATTAACCGCTTAACATAAAATTCATCCGAAAAACACTTGGAAACTTTGGTAACATTAAAAGTTTCCATAGTTTTGCGCCCGAATTTAGATTATGGAAACTCAGGAAAGAATATTAATCAAAGCTCATGAATTGTTCATGCGATATGGACTCCGTAGTGTGAGCATGGATGAAATTGCCAATCACCTGGGCATGAGCAAGAAAACCATTTATCAGTATTATGCGGATAAAGATGCGCTGGTAGAAGGCACCATCGATATTGAAATCGAAAGAAGCAAAAACGACTGTACCGGTCACAGAAATCAGAGCGAAAACGCCATTCATGAAATTTTTATGGCGGTAGATATGGTTCAGGAAATGTTGAAACACATGAATCCATCACTCATGTTCGACTTGGAAAAATACCACCCAAAAGCCTATAAAAAATTTCTAGACCACAAGAATAAATTCTTCCATGAAGTCATCAAAAGCAATTTGGAATGGGGTATCACAGAAGGCTTATATCGTGAAGACATCAACGTAGAGCTACTGACAAGGTTTCGCTTGGTGACCATGTTTTTCATGTTTGATAAGGAAAATTTTCCTGCTCCCAAATTCACACCCGGCCAAGTCATAGCAGAAATCACTGACAATTTCCTCTTTGGTATGGCAACAGCAAAAGGACAAAAACTGATTTTAAAATACAAGCAACAAAGACAAAAAAAATAAAACTAAACCTATGCACGAAAGAAGGACGCCGAGACTGGTTTTACTGATAGGGCTGGCATTGATAAGTTTTCTTACCAACGCTCAAAATCCTGCAAAGCATGAATTTTCCATTCAGCAATGTGTTGATTATGCCAATAGAAACAACGTTCAGGTAAAAAATGCATTGTTGAATATTCAGGTGCAAAACCAAACCAACCGCGATATTACTGCGGCTGCATTACCCACTGTTACCGGTAACTTGAGTGGTAATGATTATTTACAATTACCTGTTTCCTTATTGCCCGGAGAATTTTTCGGAGGAGCTGCAGGTACTTTTATTCCGGTTCGTTTCGGGGTAAAATACAATGCATCTGCTACTGTTCAAGTACAGCAATTACTGTTCGACGGACAAGTATTCATTGGCTTACAGGCTAGAAGAACTTCCATCGAATTCCAAACCAAGAATAAGGAAGTAACAGAAGAGATGATCAAAACAAATATCCACAAGATCTACTATCAGTTGGTGGTGAGTAAAACACAGATCGATCTTTTGGATGCGAACATCAATAGATTATCCAAACTGGAAAACGATACCAGAGAGCTGTACAAGAATGGTTTTGCTGAAAAACTCGACCTCGACAAAATAGCTGTTCAGGTTGCGAATTTGCAAACAGAAAAATTGAAAGCCCTGAATAGTATCGATCTGGGTTACATGGGATTGAAAACTTTATTAGGCATGCCTGTAAATGACACACTGATATTGACCGATCGTTTAAGCGAAGATCAAATCAGCAAAGATTTTACATTGGATACTGCCTATAACTATGCAGACAGAAAAGATTTTCAGTATTTGAATCTGGGTAAAAAACTCAATGAGTTTAATATCAAACGTTATCAGTTGAGCTATTTACCTACCGTATCATTATCAGGTTCCTATACCAAGAATGCACAAAGAAATAAGTTTGACTTTTTTGGTAAAGGTGATTGGTTCACTACTTCTTTCATCGGCTTGAATGTATCGATCCCCATTTTTGATGGTTTTGGGAAAGATGCCAGAATTAAAAAAGCACGTTTTGAATTACAACAAACCGAAAATCAGCTGGATAACTTGAAACTGAGCATTGACAATGAAGTAGCTCAATCGAGGGTGAATTTCAGAACGGCTATTGCCACGATGAATTTCCAAAAGAAAAACATGCAACTGGCAGAAAGTGTATACAACCAGACCAAGAAGAAATATGAAGTAGGTACCGGTTCTAATACCGAGATCACTGCTGCGCAAACAGATCTGGTGACCGCACAAACCAATTATATCAGTGCCCTGTACAGTGCCATTATTGCCAGGGTAGATTATTTAAAAGCAATCGGAAAACTATAAACCTAAGTATATGCAAAAGATATTCACTATTCTGGTACTCGCCGCTTCAGTAACACTGGTTTCTTGTGGTGCAGGTTCTACTGAAGCCAACAGCGGTGCCGCAGCTGAGCAAAAAGCAAAACTGGCTGAATTAAAAAAACAAAAGGATGGAATTGATGCTGAGATCGCTAAGCTTGAAGCAGAAATCGCCAAACTGGATCCTGCTTCTGCTAAACCGGATAATGCAAAACTGGTTTCATTAACTACTGTAACTCCAGAAACATTTACACACTATATTGATCTGCAGGGTAAGATCGAATCTGAAAATATTTCTTTCGTGACTCCCCGTGGTGGTGGTGGACAGGTTAAAGCCGTTTATATCAAACGTGGTGATGTAGTAAAGAAAGGGCAACTCATCTTGAAACTAGATGATGCCTTACAACGTCAAAGTGTAATTGCAGCAGAACAAGGTCTTGAAACCCTGAAAACACAATTGTCTTTCGCTAAAACTTTGTATCAGAAACAGAAGAATCTCTGGGAACAAAATATTGGCACAGAAGTACAGTTGATCACTGCAAAAAACAATGTAGAAACACTGGAAAATCAATTGAAAAGTGCGGAAGAGCAAGTGAAACTTAGCAGAGAACAACTCGCTTTCTCTTCAGTATACAGTGATGTGAATGGTGTTGCTGAAGATGTGAACATTCGTGTAGGTGAAATCTTTGCCGGTCCGGGTCAAATTAAAATTGTCAATACCAGCAATTTGAAAGTGACTACTGAAGTTCCTGAAAACTATATTGACCGTGTTAATAACGGAACCCGCTTGAAAGTTACTTTACCTGATATCAACAAAACCGTAGAAGCAAAAATATCTGTATCCGGAAAAATCATCAATCCAATTAGTCGCAGCTTCTTTATTGAAGCAAGAATGCCGAATGACAAGGACTTCAGACCGAATCAAATTGCGATGGTACAGATTCAGGATTATACCATCAATAATGCCATCACTGTTCCTGTCAACACTTTACAGAATGACGAGAAAGGTAAATATGTAATGGTGGCTGTAAAAGAGAATGGTAAAATGATCGCTAAAAAGAAAGTAGTGATTGTAGGAGAATTTTATGGTGATAAGCTGGAAGTGAAATCCGGGTTACAGGCAGGTGATATGGTGATTACAGAAGGTTATCAGAGTTTATATGATGGTCAGGTAATTACCACCAGCGCTAAGTAGGCATTAAGATTCAAGATCTATTAAACTAATTGTATGAGTGCATTAGAAAATATAAAAGGTAAGTTCAAAGAATTTGGACCTACTACCTGGAGTATCAAAAACAAAACATCGATCTATCTGATGATGTTGTTTGTGAGCTTGGCAGGTATTTACCAATTCATCACTTTACCAAAAGAGCAATTTCCTGATATCGTTATCCCTACTATTTATGTACAAACTGTATATGTAGGTAACTCTCCAAAAGATATCGAGAACCTGGTTACCCGTCCTATCGAAAAACAAATCAAGGGTATTACGGGTGCTAAGATCAAAAAGTTCACCAGTACATCACAGCAAGACTTCTCAGCCATTATGGTGGAGTTTGATACGGATGTAAAAACAGATATCGCATTACAAAAAGTAAAAGATGCGGTAGATAAGGCTAAGCAAGACCTGCCGAATGATCTTACACAAGAGCCCACTGTTCTTGAAGTAAGTTTCAGTGAGCAACCCATTATGTATGTGAACCTGAGTGGTGATTATGATCTTCCGCGCTTGAAGAAGTATGCGGATGATATGAAAGATAAACTCGAAGATTTACCTCAAATCAACCGTGTAGATATTGTAGGTGCCCCTGAGCGTGAATTCCAGATCAATGTCGACAATTACCGCATGCAAAGTGCCGGTATCACTTTTGATGATATCACAGCAGCTGTTCAGCGCGAAAACATGGATATTTCCGGTGGTCTTTTAGAAGTGGGTAACATGAAACGTAACCTGCAACTGAAAGGACAACTGAAAACTGCTTTTGATATTCAACAGCTCATCATCAGAAATACCAACGGCGCTCCTATTTATCTGAAAGATATTGCTCACGTTATTGATACCATCAAAGAAAGAGAAAGCTATGCGCGATTGGATGGTAAAAATGTGGTGACACTAAATATCATTAAAAGAAGTGGTGAGAACCTGATCGAAACGAGTGATGGTGTTAAGAAGATCGTAGAAGAAGGAAAAGGTATTTTATATCCTACGGATATGAAAGCAGTCATCACCGGTGATCAGAGTATTCAAACCAGAACTTCATTCAATGAATTGGTGAACTCTATCATCATCGGTTTCGTATTGGTATTGATTGTATTGATGTTCTTCATGGGTGTTATAAATGCTTTCTTCGTGGCATTATCTGTTCCACTAAGTATGTTCGTAGCATTTGTATTCTTACCGGGTGCCGATTTGATTGTTGGAACACATGTAACACTCAACTTCATCGTACTCTTTGCCTTATTATTCGGATTGGGAATCATTGTGGATGATGCAATCGTAGTAATCGAAAATACACACCGCATCTTTATGGAAGGCAAGGGCAAATTGACTTCTGCTTTCTCTGCAAGAATTGCAGCGGGTGAGGTATTCGTGCCTGTATTAGCGGGTACACTTACTACACTGGCTCCTTTCTTCCCATTGTTATTCTGGCCGGGTATCATTGGTAAATTCATGGTATACCTGCCAACGATGTTGATTTTCACATTGGCAGCATCACTAGTGGTTGCTTTTATCATGAACCCCATTTTTGCGGTTGACTTCATGAATCATGAAGATGAGCATGGTGTAAAAGAACCTAAGAGTGCCATCTTCAAAAAGAAAGGATTCTGGATCGCAATTGCTATTGGTATCTTATTAGATATCGCAGGCGCTACTTTCTGGGGTAACTTCCTTCTTTTCTTCATGATATTGGTGGTATTCAATAAATATGTATTAGATGATGCCATCCATAATTTCCAGAACAAGGCATTGCCTTGGATCATGAGTCATTATGAAAGTTTATTGAGATGGTCATTGAACGGATGGAGACCTGTACACCTGTTATTGGGAACCATCGCACTGTTCTTTATCTCCCTGTTCATTTTTGTGGGTTCTATTGGAAGTGGTCGCATTCCGATTACTTTCTTCCCCAAAGGTGATCCTAACCAGATTTTTGTCTACCTGAAATTACCGGTAGGTACGAATGTAGAATACACCGACTCTGTTACCAAGGTATTGGAAGGAAGGGTGAATAAGATTTTGGGTACTGAGAATGGTAAAGAAAATCCGATCGTGGAAAGTGTGATCAGTAATGTTGCCGTAGGTGCCGGTGATCCCATGGCAGGTGATAGAAGTACGAGAAGTGAACTGGGACGTATTCAGGTATCATTTGTGGAATTTGAAAAAAGACATGGTGTTTCTACCAGACCTTACTTAGATCAGATACGTGCAGCGATGAAAGGTATTCCGGGTTCAGAAATTAGTGTGGATCAAGAAAGTGGTGGACCACCAACCGATCCTCCGATCAATATTGAAATTGCCAGTGAAGATTTTGATGCGATGATCAAAGGTGCTACGGCACTGAAAAATTATCTGGATTCTATTCAGGTACCGGGTGTGGAAGAATTGAAAATGGATGTAGACCTGAAAAATCCGGAGATCACTTTAACTGTTGACAGACAGCGTGCATTGATCGAAGGCGTATCCACTGCTCAGATCGGTATGGAAATTCGTACTGCACTGTTTGGAAGGGAAGTGTCAAAAGTGAAGGAAGGAAAAGAAGAATATAAAATACAACTGCGCAACAATGAGATTCAGCGTAAGAGTCTCACAGATCTACTCAATATGCGTATTTCATTTAGAGATATGGCAGCGGGTGGCGCGGTAAAAAATATTCCGATCAGTGCATTGGTAAAAGTTGAACCTACCAGTACCTTGGGTAGTGTAAAAAGAAAGAATCAGAAGCGCTTGATTACCTTACGTTCCAATGTATTGACCACAGAAGGATTCAATGCTACGGCAGTGAATCAGGTATTGGCTAAGCATATTGCTGACTTCAAAGGTTTACCTGATGGTGTCACCATCAAACAAACCGGTGAAGGAGAACAGCAAGCCGAAACAGGAGCCTTCTTATTCAGCGCTTTGTTGATTGCATTGGCATTGATCTTATTGATTCTGGTATTACAGTTCAACAGTGTAAGCAAGCCGGTGATCATTTTAACTGAAATCATTTTCAGTGTGATCGGTGTGTTCCTCGGTTTCTCTATCACAGGAATGGAAGTATCTATTTTGATGACCGGATTGGGAATTGTAGGTCTGGCTGGTATCGTGGTGAAGAATGGTATTCTTGTGATTGAATTTGCAGATGAGTTACGATCTAGAGGTATGAAGACAAAAGAAGCGGTAATACAAGCTGGTAAGACACGTATTATTCCGGTACTATTGACTGCACTTGCTGCGATTCTGGCATTCATCCCAATTGCTGTAGGTTTTAATATCAATTTCATAACACTGTTCTCTGAGTTGAACCCAAGGATCTTCTTTGGTGGTGATAACGTAGTGTTCTGGAAGCCACTGAGCTGGACCATCATCTTTGGTCTGACCTTCGCTTTCTTCATGACATTGATCATTGTACCTGCGATGTATCTGATAGCCGAACGTTTACGCAGACCAATGCGTAGAATGTTTGGTGGTAAATGGATCAGCTTCATGGGTATTCCACCGTTGACTATTATCTTCTTATTGTTGATGGTAGCGGCATTGATCAGAAATAGAATAGCGAGAAAGAAAAGAGAAAAACGTTTGAAAAATGTAGCAACTGTTAACCAATCTTTTATTGGCAGTTGGTTCTAATGATAGTGTACAGTTGGTTTTTGGTAATAATCCACACACCGCCCCTGAGAACAGGGGCGGTTTTTTTTGCGGGAAATACGGTACACAAGAAAAAAAAATTCTGAGTACCTCTGTGCCCTTAGTGGCAATAAAATGAACCAATACAACTCCAAAGACTACCCCCTCCAACCTTTGACCTATCAATTAATCGGTATGGGGATGGAGATACATAGAATTTTAGGTAAAGGATTTCTGGAAGTGGTTTATAAAGATGCTTTTGAGTATGAATTAAGGTTGAGGAATATTATATATGAAAGAGAAAAAGAATATTCAGTTACCTATAAAAACACCATTTTACCGCATAAATTTTATGCCGACTTTGTAATAGAGAACTCAATAATTTTAGAAATCAAATCAAAAGCAGGAATTATAGAGCAACATCAAGCACAGGTGTTAAACTATTTGGCTGTTTCAAAATTAAAACTAGGATTGCTTTTAAACTTCCATGAAAAATCATTGCAATACCAAAGAATAATACTGTAATCTGTGAATCTGTGGCAAAAATTAGCCACAGATTCACAGATTATTTTACTCGAGTTATAACTGATATGTAATCTTTATCGCTACTTGACTACTAATTTTTAAAATTGTTTGATATGAAACAAAACCACGAAATAGACTACAAAATCTACGGAGAAGAAATGCAATATGTGGAAGTGGAGTTGGACCCAAATGAAACGGCCATTGCTGAACCGGGTGCTTTTATGATGATGGATGATGGTATCCAAATGGAAACCTTGTTTGGCGATGGCAGTAAACAACAAGGAGGATTATTAGGTAAACTTCTCAATGCCGGTAAACGCGTATTGGTAGGTGAAAATCTATTCATGACCGCATTTACCAATGTTACCGGTGGCATTAAAACCGTCAGCTTTGCTTCCCCTTACCCCGGAAAAATCATCCCTATTGATCTTTCCCGTTTTCAGAATAAAATCATTTGTCAGAAAGATGCATTCCTTTGTGCCGCCAAAGGTGTAAGTGTGGGTTTAGAGTTCCAAAGAAAATTAGGAACCGGCTTATTTGGTGGCGAAGGATTCATCATGGAAAAGCTGGAAGGTGATGGAATGGCATTCTTACATGCCTGTGGTCATGTAGTACAAAGACAATTACAACCGGGTGAATTGTTAAAAGTAGATACCGGCTGTATAGTGGGCTTTACTTCAAGTGTAGATTATGATATCCAATTTGTAGGTGGTATTAAAAACACCATTTTTGGAGGTGAAGGTTTATTTTTTGCAACACTCCGTGGTCCGGGTATCGTTTGGATTCAAACATTACCGATCAGTCGACTGGCAGGAAGAATTCTTGCTTATGGCACTTATAGCAGAAAAGAAGAAGGTAGCATTCTCGGAGGTATCGGTAATATTTTGGATGGAGATGGATGGAGGTAAAGTTTAGCGGATGGCTGATGGGTCATAGCAAATAGTTTATAGCAGATAGCTTATGGGGCATAGCAAATTATTTATTACAAACTATTCGCTATGAACCATAAGCTATTTTCAACTAATAATAATGTAGTACATAGTGACGAACGATTGTGATAGTTTTGTGCTGTATGAAAATCGATAGTAAGAGCTCCTTAAAAGATTTTTTCGACAGTAAAGTACAACAATACAATCAACCCTCCTTTATCAAAGAAGATCCTATCTGCATACCACATACTTTCACCAAAAAGCAGGACATAGAAATAGCAGGTTTTTTTGCAGCCATATTTGCTTGGGGTAATAGAACTACCATCATTCAAAAATCATTTGAATTGATGAAACTGATGGACAATAGCCCTCACGAGTTTTGTCTGCACCATCAAGATCAGGATTTAAAAATATTGGTACACTTCAAGCATCGAACATTTAATGCTACCGATCTCCTGTATTTTATCAGCTTTCTACAACAGCATTATAAAAAGTATGACTCTTTAGAAGATGCTTTTACGATTCCAAAAGAAAATGAAATGGAAATCAGATTAACACGATTTCATGAATACTTTTTCTCCCTAGAAGATGCTCCGGCAAGAACCAGAAAACATATTGCCACTCCTTATAAAGGCTCATCTTGTAAAAGATTGAATATGTTTTTACGCTGGATGGTTCGAAAGGATAAAGCAGGTGTTGATTTTGGGATCTGGAAACAAATACAACCCTTTGAATTGATCTGTCCGATTGATGTACATGTAGCCAGGGTGGCAAAAAGATTTCAGTTATTGGATAGAAAACAAACAGACTGGCAAGCAGCTGTAGAACTCACCAATTACCTGAAGACACTAGACCCCAAAGATCCGGTGAAATATGATTTTGCCTTATTTGGGTTGGGCGTGATGGAGAAGTATTAGTCGTTACTAAAAAAATCCTATTCTTTACGGTTAATCCTTTGTAATAAATTAACCACAGAGATAGGAGAAATGAGTTATCGAGATAAGAAATTAGAAGAAAAACAGACTCTGTCTTCCCCCAACTTTACCACCAGCACCTTTTCCCGCTGCACCGAAGCTTCTGATATTATAGGTGAATGTGAGCATAAAATAACGCTGAAGAATATTTACTTGTCTATCGGTAATGAAGTTCTCAGCTGAGAAACGGAATACTGAACGATTTTGATTCAGTAGATCAAAGACTGAGAACTTAAGTTGTCCTTTATCGTCTTTCAGGAACAAATAGGTTAACCCTGCATTCAATAAAGCCACCGCTTTCTGAACCCCTGGAGCTGTTTGTGAATTATATTGATGATCCAAAGTCATTTCCCATACAAATTTTTTCGGCAGTCGTACCACCAGATCGGTATTGATACTCTGTCTTTCCACTTGCAGGTTGCGGAAATCACTGCTTTCATAATAGGCATTATTGATACCTCTGTTATAACTGATATTCCATTCTACTTTATCATTCCAGTTGAAGCCTCCGCGTAAGTACGGACTGAAATCAATATTCTTTACATAGCTCTTCTTCGAATTGATGATTAAAAAATTTCTGGTATAGTTAAGATTATACCCACTTCCGAAGTTTACAGAAAAAGTCTTGTTGAGTTTATACTGTTTATTGAAATAAAAGTTTGTATAAAAATTATGGATACCATCTGCATTTACAGGCATCGTGGTTTGAACACCATTGGCAGCAATTTCGCGACTTCTTACCGCACCATTATTACTAATGTTTCCGCCCAAATAAGCACTAATGAATAATTGTTTAGCAGTGATATTCTTAAAATAGTTGAGATTGAAATTATGAGATTCTGCCGGTTTCAGATTAGGATTACCCTTATTGATGTATAATGGGTTACTGTTATCCGCTACAGGTTGAATATCTCCAATACCCGGTGGATTCACATTCACATTATAACTCAGGTTGAACTCTCGCCAACTGATATTGCCACCCGGTAAAATATAATTGAAGTGCTGATCCAGTTTTTGTCCAATAGAAACATATCGGTTATTCAGATTCAGCCATAAGAAGTTCAGCGTAGCCGTGATACTTAATTTTTTATATCTGAAATTCAATCCCGATGAGAGATTGTTTCTCCAGCTCGTTCTTTGCAGATGATTGGTCAATAAACTGTTTAATTGATCATATTTACCACTACTATTGCTCTTATTAAAAGTTGATAAAGCATCTTTATTTTCAAAATACGTTAATGCATATCCCAAGCGTAAGGTTAAGTTTTTAGCAAGCGGCTCAGCAAAATTCAGATTGGTATTGGTAGAGAAATTGGCACGCTCCAAATCACGTAACTGATTTAAAGTAGTGGAACCTGTTGGGAAAAAAGTATTCAAAACATTATTGAATTGATCACTGTTGGTGCTGTTGTAATTCACTGTATTGAATACATTAAATGTTCTTCCCTTTTTTCTGAAATTTTTGAAATAGCTCAATTGATGATTATAGCCTAGATCCTTTACATGTACAGACTGGAGATTATTACTTGTATTCAAAAGTCCATCTACACTACTTGTTGTATTGATATTGGTAAGACGATTATTATTCTGCTCTCCAACCGTTAAAGAAGGGCGAAATTCCATTCTTGAAGTCGTATCAATTTTCCAACGCAGACCAAAACCCAATCGATGGCTGTTGGCATTTTGTACTTCAGATCTGTTCGATCTTGTATTGAGGATGGTATCACCCAAAAACTGTTGTCTGTTTTCTAACTCTGTAATATCATTTCTTGTTTTACCATAGAAATATTGTGTATTGAGCGTTAACCCTTTTTTGAATTCATTATTCAGGTTAAATCCAATGCCCCGAGATTGTTGAACACCTTGTCCGGTTCCTCCAAAAGAAATGCCATTCACATTCAATCCGCCATTACCATTGATGGAGATAGAATTGATACCACTCCGATCGAAACCGCCTAGGGTTCTGATATCATTGAATCCAAATCCGGCTTTATTCAAATTATTACTGAAACCTAAAACGCTCACTTGTAAAGTATCACGGAACATATTTAAGATACCACCCGCTTCATATCTATCTTCATCTGCTTTACCTGAATAGGCTTTTCCAAACCATCCTTGTTTAATGGCTTTTTTCAATTTAAGGTTGATGACCTGACCGACATCTGCCTTGGCTTTATCCGGATTCAAATCCAATTCATCTTTATCATCTGCTACCTGAATTTTATCGATGAGGTTAGCGGGTAAATTACGAGTCGCCATTTTAGGATCACCACCGAAGAAATCTTTTCCATCCACCATGATACGGTTTACTTTTTTTCCATTCACAGTAATGTTGCCATCGGCATCCAATTGAACACCGGGTAATTTTTTAAGCAGGTCTTCTACCAAAGCAGAAGGTAATGTTTTGAAAGAGTTGGCATTGAATTCAATGGTATCACGCTTCACCACTACCGGTGGACGTTCCGCATACACCAACACTTCATCCAAAGTATTGGCTTGATTGGGTGTCATTTCAAGAGTGCCTGCATCAAAAGAAGGAGCATCTGATGTGAGTTTAAATTCTTTTCTGGTAACCATGTAACCGGAATAAGAAACAATCATTCTCAATGGTATATCCAATGGCAGACCACTGACTTTGAATTCTCCTGCCGCTGTACTCAAACGATAGGTAACCAACACAGTATCGGCGGCTGTAAAAACGGAGACTGTTGCCAGATTCATCGGTTGTTTAGAAGCTGAATCAATCAGTTTACCGGATAGTAAGCCTTTGTTATTATTGGTCTGGGCTGAAACAACAGTAGTCATACATATGCTCAATAAGAGCAAAAGAATTCTGTTACGCATTGAACGTATTTTTCTCGTAAACAATAAATGGTTAGGAAACAGTGACTTTTAGATGCATAAGTAATTACCCGAAGGAATTCCTCTCCATTCAAAAGTTGATGTTTCGGGAACTTTTGTTTTCCCAGTGCCAGAAGGGTGTATACCGAATAAGAGAACCCCTGCGAGTGCAGCTGTGGTGATCAGCAGCAACAAAAGCGGTATCCATTTTCTCAGATTCAGCATACAAATGACTTATTTACTTAACTCCAAATAAAGAGTTCTGTTACACGAAAAGGTTGGAAAAAGGAGAAAAAATTAATCCTCGTCCTCTAACTCAAATAATTCTTCTACCGGAACACCGAACAGTTTGGCCATTTTGAGTGCCAGAACAGTAGAGGGTACATACTTCCCTGATTCCATAGTATTGATAGTCTGTCGGCTTACAGCAATTTTTTTGGCCAAATCATCCTGTGTCAGGTTATGAATGGCTCTTTGCACTTTGATCTTATTTTTCATAACCTACTTTATTATACTGAAACAATATGTACCGAAAACGAAGGATAAAGATGATCAGTACTGTAAACATATTGTACGTCATCACCTGAAAAAATGTGGTTCCGTATACAGCCAATATGCTGATAATCAATACCAAATAGTTGGCGTATACCGCCCACTGCAATGCTTCCAACCGAAAAAATTGGATAGCTTCATCTTCAATGGATTCTTTGGAGAAAGCAATTAAGATAAGACTGATGATGAGACCAACCGAAGCCACTTCATCTGTGAAATTATGGCTGGCACTAAATTCCAACTGACCATTTGTAATCATTTTAAATTCCAACCAAGAAGGGTTGAATTCAAAAAACATGTGCGCAATACCCAATGCCAGAAAAGGCACCAATAAGACATAACCTATGCGCTGATAGCTATGCGGGAATAATTTGATCTGTTTCATATGCTTGTTTGATTTAACAACACAAACGTAAAATTAATTTTTCATTTTGTAAAATTTATTTTACATTTTGTATTAATTATTTAACAATTTGTACGCTTTAATTGACTTAATTGGTTGATATTGAGGTAAAAAACACCGCCAAAAGATTCCTATATCTTTAGAGAATGGCAGAAGAAAATAAGCTGATGGGTATCGATTCCTATTCCTGGGACCAATGGGTGGCTTTTGTAAATGAGCTGATCACCCAAGATTTCAATCAACTATTGACCTTACTGTATCGATTAGATATCAATGAAAAAAAACTCAAGCAAACCCTAGCCGATCATCCGGATCAAAATGCCGGTGAATTAATTGCCAAACTGATCATTGATAGACAGGAAGAAAAAAAGAAATCGAGAGAAACTTTCAAGCAAAAAGATTGGGAGGGATCAGAAGAAGAAAGATGGTAGAGCAATATAACTTCTGTGCTTCTGTGCCTTCAGTGGCAATCAATCATTAAAAATTGCCACTGAAGGCATTTTATAATTTGTCAATGGTTGTGAAATGGTAGCCTTTTGTTTTCAACGAAGTGATGATCTCAGGTAAACGGTTGTACAGTTTATCTTTTCTTCTTAGATCTGTACCTGCATGTATCAATAAGATTGCACCGTTCAATGTATGCTTTACTTCAAATGCTTTAAGCAGGTCAATTAGTTCTTCACTTGATTTATAAGAAGCCCCCATTTCCGGCCAGGTATAATCAGTATTGGTTCTTGTACCGGGTGTAAAACTCACCAATCGAACAAGTCTTTGTGAAAACCATTTTGATATTTTTTTATTCCACCATTCATAAGGCGGAATAAAATATTTTGGTTCTCCCTTCTTCAATAAACCCAAGGAGCGCATGGCTTCTATATTATTTTGATAATCGTTCTCCAAAGAATCTCTTGTTACCAAAATACTATCCCTATTCTTCCAATCATTGTATAAAATATGCTGATCGGAATGCGCGCCTAAATAATGTTGTTGTTGATACAGCTTTTGAATCATAGGCTGAACCGTTTTATTACGATACAATCTTCCAGTAAAAAAGAAAGATGCTTTGGCATTTTGTTGTTGCAAAATTTTCTGAATAACTGGCAATCCTTCTACATATTCATCTGCAGTAAAAACAATTGCGATAGATTTCTTAGTCATATCACCTCTCACAATAGCGCCATGTTGTAATGTAAAAGCAGGGTTTATAGAAGGATGAGCTGTCCAGCCACCATTAGTTGTTGGTCTTGTTTCATTTTCTTTTGCTGCCAATAAATAAATCAAGGATGCTGTTCCATCCATCGTAGGTTCATTCGTACTATAATCACCATAATCATCATGATAGACAGCCAGATCACTTTGAAAAGCAGCATATTCATCGGGGTCATTCAATTTGACACCAATCAGATTTTTATAGATGGCTGTGTATACCGGACCATCCACCAATCCACCATCAATAGGATACTTTTTCAAGTGTGTGAAGGCAGAATGCGGATCTACAGGCGTATCACCCCATGATGGTAATCCATAAACCATACTCGTTCCCCATGGATTACAACCAAAGATCCAATCAATATTTGCTTGTTCCAGTTCGGTGTAACTATCGTCACCTGTCATGGTTCTGTACCAATAACACTGCAATACAAATGAAACCGTAAGGTTATTGCTACACCAAATAAACGGAACACCTCGATAAAAAGCATTTTGTTTGGCTTTATTCCAAACCGCTTTGATACCTGCTTCATAAAAATCATGAAGGGTATCACGCTGGTTATTATCCAGTGTCCCATTCGCTAACACATAGTGACCCGCATTCACGAACGGATACCATTCATAATGATGGGCTGTATCTTTTCCCAGCCACGGTGTGATGGGTTCTTTTTTAGCGAAGGAATAAGCATCTGTGTGATAGATACCATCTTTAGTCCCTTTCGTTTGTGCCAATGTTGCTGCAGCCAATTCCATATCATCTACCCAATTCCCTTCTGCATAGATATAAGGTGATTTTACAGAAGCTGTTTGCGACACCCCTGGATATTGCTTGCCGAATCGATAGGCTGTTTCTGCCTTTTGTAATAATTTTTTGGAGAAGCGTTGATCTTTCTCCTGATAAACCTGCGCAGCCAATGCAAAAGTACTCGCATACTTACCGGCTGTTGAAGCAGTTCCTGTTGTTGCGTTCATGAACTTACCCCTTACTTGTGGCTTACCTGAAACAAAGTAAACAGGTCGCTCAAAGCCTTTGCCATAATAGTTGGTATCTTCTTTAGGAATGCGCATTTTCACATGATCTCTGTCATCACCCAACTGATTGAACATGATACCATCAGAAGGATTCATTTTCAATAACCAATCCAATCCCCATTTGGCTTCATCCAAAATATCTGCTACACCATTTTTCCCATCCAATCCATTGGCTTGCTTTTCATCACTGAATACCCTTCCGAAACTTTTATAAGCTGATAATAAATGCCAGGCTGCATTGGCAGAGGTAGTCGTGTATTGTAAATAATCACTTGCATCATGCCATCCACCACTTACATCAATATATGTGCTATCGGGCATTGGACCATACAAAGTATATCCATCATGGGTATGACAACTATCTTTTAAATACGGATTAAAACCACTTCTTTGTTGACGCATATATCGCAAACAGAAATCAGCGGTTCCTTTATAAACATCCTGATCAATTTTAAATATGGGTGATACAGTATTACCTGCACGAAGAAAATAACGTCCGGGTTTACGAAATGAAGTGAACCTAACTCGTGCCGTTTTATTAAACGGACCATAAGCCCCAAAAGCTTCTAACTGATCAATGGAGTAAACAGCTTCATTCGTCTCAGCATTCACCAACTCAATCTTTTCTGGTAAAACATTCTCTTTACTACACCAAACTGCTACTTTACTGCCATTGGGAGTATAGCCCAGTTGATTGATACGAATCCAATGTTGTGGGTCCTCTGATTTTTTAAATGCAACGCAAAGAATGAATACAATAATTCCAACAAAGAACAATATTCTTTTCATACGGCTGTTTTGGGTCAATAAAGATACCTGATTAACTACTCTCTGCGAAACCTCAGCGTACTTCTTTCTCTGCGGTTCATTATCACCGCAGAGAAAAGAGAAAAAGAGTTTCGCAGAGATTTTTTAAACTATTTTCGCCACTCAAATGATGGCATTATGAAACTTGTTTCTTACTTATCTGATGGTCGTGATCAACTTGCATTTTTGGTAGATGGTTATTTGTTCGATTGTGATCTGGTACATCCTGAATTACCCAGTAGCATGAATATGTTCCTGCAATATTGGGATGATATGTTTCCTATTGCACAACAAGTGAATGCCGCTATTAAAGATGGTAGAATAGGAAAAGAAAGAGGCGTTGATATACAAGTACAAAACTTACTGGCACCTGTTCCATTCCCAACATCTTGTAGAGATGGATATGCTTTTCGTCAACATGTTGCCGCAGCTCGTCGTAATCGTAAAGTAGAGATGATTCCTGAATTTGATCAGTATCCTATTTTCTACTTTACCAATCACCACAGCATTCAAGGACCCGGCGATATCTATTGCATGCCCGATCATTTTGAAAAACTTGATTTTGAACTCGAAGCCGCTATCGTGATCTGTAAAAGCGGAAAAAATATTCCTGCTGAAGATGCGGATCAATACATCGGCGGACTCATGATCATGAATGATATGAGTGCTAGAAGATTACAAATGGAAGAGATGTTATTGAACCTGGGGCCGGCGAAAGGAAAAGATTTTTCAACAGTAATTGGACCTTGTCTTGTGACGCTCGATGAGTTGGAATCTTATGAAATACCCGCCAAACCCGGACACTCCGGTAAGAACTGGAACCTGGGAATGAAATGTTGGGTGAATGGAGTACAAGTAAGTGAAGGTAATGTTGGAGATATGGACTGGACTTTTGCAGAGATCATTGAGCGTTGTGCTTATGGCGTACAATTACATCCGGGAGACGTGATCGGAAGTGGTACGGTAGGAACCGGCTGCTTTCTGGAACTGAATGGAACCGGCAAACTGAATGACCCCAATTACCAGGAACAATGGCTACAACCCGGAGATACCGTTACAATGGAGATCGAAGGCATCGGAATACTTGAAAATACGATTGTGAAAGAGGATACTGACTTTTCTATTTTAGCGAAGAAGAAGGGTTAGGTACAAGGTGCTAGGTACTGGTATTATGTAAAAAAGGTGTTACCTTAAAACCTAGCACCTTGTACCCAGCACCACCCCAACGTTTTAACACAATTTCAACCCTCGGTTCCGTATATTTGATATGCTCAAAAACTAAAACGAATCATATGAAAAAAGTAATTGTACTTGCAATGGCGGCTTTCCTGGTAACGGGTGTGTCATTAGCCAACGACCATAAGCACGATGGTGGTAAAAAATGTGCAAAAGCAAAAGAATGCAGCAAGGAAGGTAAAGAGTGCTGCAGTAAAGATGCTAAAAAAGAAACCAAAGAGACTAAAGAAGCTAAAAAAACAGAGACTAAGAAAACCACTAAGGCTTAATCTTTTTCTGTTGCTAATAAAAAAGGATGTCATTTTTGACACCCTTTTTTATTTATAAGATATGTTCCAATTCTTTGAGGTGATACACTGTATAGGTGGGTTGTATATGTGCAGCAATATTCAAATGATTCACAAACACAGTATCCATCCCCGCATTGATACCGCCTTGAATATCAGCATCCAAATTATCGCCAATCATGATGCTTTCTTTCTCATTAGCCCCTGTTTGTTGAAAGGCATAATCAAAAATCTCCTTATGCGGTTTTAAACTATTACTTGCTTCTGATGTAATCACCGCATTAAAATAGGCATGCAATCCTGAACTCTGCAATTTATTGTGTTGCACTTTTTCAAAGCCATTGGTAACAAGATGCAGATGATAGCCCTTGGTCTTCAGGTATTCCAGTATTTCAAATGTATACGGGAAAATTGCTTTTTTTGAGGGTAAGGTTTCTAAAAATTGAACTGCCATGTTACGAGACAATTCCTCATCTGCTAGTTTATAATCCAGCAAAGTCAGCCACATTCTTTTCCATCTCAACTCATCTTGTTTAATAAAACCTTTGGTATATCGATCCCATAAGCGTTCATTATGGTAACTGTATCGATCAAAGAATCCATCAAAATCTTCAATACCTCTTTTACTCAACTCATGACTGTGATACAGATCATTCAATGTGTCTTTGGCATTGGTTTCAAAATCCCATAAAGTATGATCCAGATCGAAAAAAATATGACGATAGCGCATGTCACAAAGTTAATACCTTATTGTACAGGTCTTATCATTACCTTATTGCTAAAGAATCAGCTATCAGAATCCGTATAAAATGATTTACTTCGTAGTGTTCTAACTATTATCTTTCTGTATATGAAAATCGTTATTACTGGAGCCTCAAAGGGAATTGGCAAAGCCATTGCTGAACGCTTTGCACAAGATGGTCATCATTTACTGCTATGCAGTAGAGGTGAAAAATCTTTGTATGATTGTGTTGAAGATTTACAAACGCGCTTCCCCCATGTAACGATTCACGCCAGACCAACAGACATGTCTGTACAATCAGAAGTACTGGCATTTGCCCATTGGTGTTTAGAACAAGGCACTTCGGATATCATCGTTAATAACGCAGGTAATTTTATTCCGGGTAGTGTTCATAATGAGCCGGAAGGTGCATTGGATGAAATGTTACAAGCCAATTTGTTCAGTGCCTATCATCTTACCAGGGCTTTGTTACCATCGATGATGGCAGCGAAATCCGGACATATTTTCAATATTTGCTCCATTGCTTCCTTACAGGCCTATGCAAACGGAGGGAGCTATAGTATCAGTAAATATGCCTTATCAGGTTTCAGTCGTAATCTCAGAGAAGAAATGAAACCTCATGGTATTAAGGTAACAGCCGTCTACCCAGGTGCAGCACTGACCGCCAGTTGGGATGGTTTCAATATAGACCCCAAACGCATCATGGAAGCTGATGATATCGCCAAAATGGTATACGCAGCCGCCCACCTCTCTCCCATGGCGGTAGCTGAGGATATTATTTTACGTCCGCAGTTGGGGGATTTGTAGGTAGTAGTCCATGGTCGATAGTCGATAGTCCATAGGAATACCCAATCTTTTTACTATGGACTATCGACTATCGACCATGGACTATTCACCGTAACAATTTCTTCATCCCCTCCTAACATTCTATTCATACTGTATGAGCAGTTTTGTAAAACCTCATAATGTATGGAAAGACGTCCGCTTGATGTTGTGGTAATGAGCGATCTTCATTTGGGCACTTATGGTTGTCATGCCAAAGAGATTGTCAACTATCTGAAAAGTATTCAGCCACAAATTCTTGTCCTCAACGGCGATATCATCGATATATGGCAGTTCAGTAAACGATATTTTCCTGTTGCACATATGCAGGTGATCAAAGAGATCATGCATTTACTCAGCAAAGGAACCCGCGTTATTTATATCACCGGTAATCATGATGAAGCACTACGCCGCTACTCCGATATGCACATGGGCAATTTCCAGTTGACAGATAAAGTAGTGATGGAGATCAACGGTAAAATGACCTGGATCTTTCATGGTGATGTTTTTGATGCCACTACAAAAGGCAGTGCTAAATTATTGGCCAAGCTTGGTGGACATGGCTACGATCTCCTCATTCTGATCAATAGTCTGATCAATCGTTGTTTGAAACTGATGGGCAGAGAGAAAATGAGCTTCAGTAAAAAAGTAAAAAACAGTGTCAAGAAAGCAGTATCCTGGATCGGGAATTTTGAACAAACAGCAGCAGAATTGGCCATTGAAAAGAAATATGATTATGTCATCTGCGGACATATTCACCAGCCACAAAAAAGAGTCATTACAACCAAATACGGACATGTTACCTACCTCAATAGTGGCGACTGGATTGAAAACCTAACCTCACTCGAATACCAAAACAATGAATGGACGATTTATCAATACGATGAAAAACAATTCGCAGATACGGTCGCTCCGGTAGTTACTATGGAGAAGAAATTACCACAGTTGAATGTGGTGACCGATGAGATAGCCTTATTCATTCACTCTTTAGCCATTCAACCATGAGTATGAAAATATTATACGCCGTTCAAGCAACCGGTAACGGACATATCAGTAGAGCGATGGAGCTCATGCCGTTTTTACAACAGTATGGCGAGGTAGATGTTTTTTTAAGTGGTAGTAATAGTAATCTTCAACCTGATCTACCCGTAAAATTTCGCAGCAATGGATTGAGTTTGTTTTATGGGAATACCGGTGGATTGGATTATTGGCGTATGTGGAAAGAGTTAGATCTAAGAAGAATATGGAAAGAAGCAAAAGAGTTGCCGGTAGAAAAATATGATCTGGTGATCAATGATTTCGACAGTATTACTTCCATAGCGTGTAAACTAAAAAAGATAAAAAGTATTGGCTTCGGACACCAGGCAAGTTTTCAAAGTGCGTTAACACCAAGAAATAACAAGAAAGATCTTGCAGGTGAAATAATATTGAAACATTATGCAACTTCATCAGCATACATCGGTTTACATTTCGCATCTTATGATGATTTTATTTATCCGCCTGTTATCAAAGAAGAAGTTTTAAAAGCTGATCCAACAGATCAAGGACATGTTACAGTATATCTTTCTCATTATAGTGATGAAGTGGTAATCCATGCTTTGCAAAAGATCAAGGATGTTCGCTTTGAAGTGTTTTCAAAAAAGGTAAAATCAGTAACTACACTTGCCAATGTGAAATTATTCCCGATCAGCAATACAGGTTTTACGCAAAGTATGATTCATTCGAAAGGGGTCATTACCGGCGCAGGTTTTGAAACACCCGCAGAAGCTTTGTACTTAGGTAAACAATTGTTATGCTTACCCATACGCGGACAATATGAGCAACTATGCAATGCCGCTGCGTTGAAAGATTTTGGTGTCACCATCATCGATAAAGTCAATAATGATTTTGCACAGCAAGTCTACCAATGGCTTCAGGCATGTACTGCAAAACAACTTTCGCTCACACATAGTACTTATGAAATTGTACAACAAGCAATTGAGTTGGGCAGAAGTTTACAGCCGGCTAAAAAAGAGGAATCTTTACTAAACGAAGAAGACTTACTGGCTTTATTTTAATTACAAAGTAATACCTGCCAGGCTTTTTCAATATTTCCGGTATTCAATAATTCAGCAGCATACTTGTGTAACTCTGTTTCCATTTCCGCCGGACTCACCGAATAATATTGAAAGATATTTTTTACCCGATCATCGCTAAAAGAAGCATCGATATCAGGCATAGCATGTACATTTCCTAACATGCCCAAATGATTTCCCGTAAGTATGTTACTATTACGAATACTGTCTGGCAGTTGATCTACACCAATACCTAATTGAGTATTCGGTTTGGGAACTTTGAATAAATTGGTATGATCCACTTTACAATACCAATCGCCTCCTAGTCTGGCAACGAGTTCTAATTTCTGCTGATCAATTTTTCCATCATCACCTAAGATGCTTTCATCTACATGCATACAAAGCACTTCGGCGATCACCAATTGTCCTGCACCGCCATTTTCACCCAAACTCTTTACTTCATTGACTTTACACTCCAGTTTAATCTTGGCTTCTTTCACCATGGGTGGCTGAACACGTGTGGATGGTTGCTCTGTAAAACCGGCTTTTCCAAACTCATTGATCCCTTTCGGAAACTCACAACTCGATAAACTGGTTTGCTGTACCATCGCATAATCAACAATATTGATCACACACTCAGGAACTTCTAACACATTTTCTAAAGTATGCTTGGTGGTATTATCGCGACCCCTTCTGGCAGGTGAGAATATGACAATAGGTGGATTGGAAGAAAACAAATTAAAAAAGCTAAATGGACTCAGGTTCACATTACCCTGTTTATCAATTGTACTGGCAAAACAAATAGGTCTGGGTGCAATCGCATGTTGCAACCATTGCTGTTTTTCCATTACAGGTAGTGAGCTGATATCAATTGTTTTCATGAACGCTGATTATAAAAAGCCACAGATTCACAGATTATTCGAAAGTAATCTGTGAATCTGTGGCTCAAGAAAATTATTGCCAACTAGCCAAAACAGTCACTCCCCCCTTCACTACCTGATTCATACTCACATTCACTTTAGTACCCACAGGCAGTAAAATATCAACCCGACTACCGAATTTGATAAACCCATACTCATCACACTGCTTCACTTGTTGTCCAACAGTGGTATAGTTGCAAATTCGCTTTGCCAATGCACCAGCGATTTGTTTGTATAAAATGGTACCGTAGTTATTTTTTACAGCAACACTCCATCTTTCATTTTCAGTAGATGACTTAGGATGCCAGGCTACCAAATATTTTCCTTTGTGATATTGGTTGTACACCACTTCACCACTCATCGGATTTCTATTCACGTGCACATTGGCCGGACTCATGAAAATACTCACCTGTATTCTTTTGTCTTTGAAGTATTCTTCATCGATCACTTCTTCAATCACCACCACTTTTCCGTCTGCCGGACAAATCAATTGTTGATCATTGATGGTTAGGGTACGATTGGGTATTCTGAAAAAAGAGATCAGGAATAGTAAAAGCCCGAGTGTGATTACAAAAATGATGATGGTTAACCAGGGCAAGGAGGCACTTAAAAAAGTAAAAGATGCCACATTCAGTACACCAAAAATCAATGCACCGATGCCAATAGACTGGTAACCTTCGCGATGAATGGTCATGAGGTTGATGTTGAACTGCAAATGTAAACGGATTAAGGCAAATATCTAAGCCTTCTTAACCAAAGAGAAACAAAACCAGCCATGCATAAGGCACTGCCAATAATAAGGAATCAAATCTGTCTAAGAAACCACCGTGTCCGGGCATAAAATTGCCACTGTCCTTAACACCTGCCATGCGTTTGAGTTTACTTTCCAGAAGGTCACCCAATGTACCCATGACTGCAGAAGTGATGGTGATCAACAATAACTGAATCCAAGGTAGCTCAAGCCAGTAAACGCCTGCAACAGTTACCACAACAACGGCTAGAATAGCCCCGCCGGCCGTGCCTTCCCAGGTTTTTTTAGGAGAGATCGGAGAAAAAGGTGTTTTGCCGATAAAAGAACCCACGAGATAGGCCATTGTATCATTGATCCAAATCGTAGCAATGATCAACATGGGTAATAGCCATCCCTTTTCATAAACATTACCATCAAAATAATGATACAAATTGATCAATAATCCCCATGACATGGATATGTATAGAAGTCCGCCAACCGTATAACCGATGATTTTCCAATCCGGCATTTTTCCTTTGATCAATTTAACAAGTACCAATACAGTTAAAGCAATCAATAAAATACGAAATCCGATTTCACTTAAAACAAAATCGCCGATGACATAAGCATCCCCGGTCATCCAACACATAAAACCTAATCCGGCAGCAATAGCGCCATAGAAATGAATCGGAGAAATATGTTGATATCGATTATCAATCTTAGCAATTAGCGAACGGTATTCGATCCAACATCCAATATGAATCATCGCAAAGAGCAGCAAAAAACTCCACTGGTTCCATAACAATCCACCCAACATCACGATCACAAAAACAATCGCCGTAATTGCCCGCGTCCGAAAAGTTTGAAAATTAAATGCCATGGGGTGAAGGTAGGAAATTAGTGTTTAGTCAATGGTCCATAGTCCATAGTCAATGGTTAAAAAACATGTCTATTGACCTTGGACTATTAACCATGGACTAATTCAACAACGCCTTATTAATCAATTCCTGCGCAGTTATAGCGTATTGTCCGGGTACGAAGAGTTGAATATCGCCAAACATGGGGTAGCTGCTGTCTTGTTTATTCAATAGCTGAACGGGTATCTGATTTTCTTCCAGCATTCCTTTGATGATGGCAGCTTCAGGATATACACGGGTGGAGAATACTTTTTGCCACTGATTCATATTTCTGTATTCATTTCTGGGTTTGTTACAGCTGTTTCGGTCTTCAACTGATTGCTTTCTGCCAGTAATAAACGGAATAATACCACCAGCAAAATCAGGGCAATACTACCCCACCAAATGGGCATGGTTTCATCCATTACTTTATCAATGGCTTTTCCTTGGGCAGATAAAATATAGAGTTGCGTTACCACAAAACCATTATTCAAAAAGTGAAGCAGAATACTCAACCACAAATTATTGGTATAATAAAAAATCAACCCCAAGATCAATCCCAATGCAATTCTTGGCAGGAATCCAAAGAAAGAGAAATGAATAGCACTGAACAGAATGCTGGTAATGATGATACCCGCCCAGGCATTTTTGGTCCAGCCCACAAATACTTTCTGAAATGCACCACGAAATAAAACCTCTTCAAAAACAGCCGGAGCCAGTGCCATTACCAGCATCGCCAGTAAATAATCAGTAAGGCTTGTCATGTGCGCCATATTCATCATGGCATTTTTATAGGCATTTTCAAGTTGTTGTGCCTGTTTCAGCAAGTTTTCTGATAAAGGAATTTTTTGATTGAGCATGCCCAAAGACCCACTGAGTATCATGCCGGCAAAAGTGATCAATACAACGATCAATATTTGTTTGCCATTCATTCTTTTATTAAACCCCAACCATGAAAAAGGTTGTTTACTCAGCACTTTTGCAAATACAATGGCGGGTATTAAAAAAGCAACGAGCGTAGCCAGGGTATTCAATAAACGGGAAATATTGGCATTTTGAGGGCGATTCAAAGCATCAGGCACCTGCAACAAAGAAACACCTAACATATTGGAACCCAAGGCGGCAACTAGGAGTGAACCAAAAACCATAAAAAGCCCAACGAGCAAAAGGAGCATTAAAAACTGAAGCGGATAATTAATCTGTTGCCTCTGATTCATGTGGTTGAAGAATAAGCTTGTAAATTTGCAGCCGATCTTTGCGCTGAGCGACTAAGGTACAGGTAACCATTGAAATACCGACTTCCGGTCACATGGATATTCTACCATACATCGAATCCTTTTCTTTTCGAAAAGAACAGCTATGCAAAGAAACAGTCAAACAGACAGAAAGTTGCCGCATGGTTAAGATTGATCAAATAGAATTACCCGATTTCCCCTTGTTACTTGCACCCATGGAAGATGTGAGTGATCCGCCATTCCGTGTGGTATGTAAAGAAAATGGCGCCGATTTGATGTATACAGAATTCATCAGCAGTGAAGGATTGATTCGTGATGCCATCAAAAGTCGAAGAAAACTAGACATTTTTGAATATGAACGCCCTGTAGGCATCCAAATTTTCGGTGGCGATGAGGAGAGTCTGGCACTTGCTGCAAAAATTGTAGATGTTACCAACCCCGACCTGCTGGATATCAATTTTGGTTGTCCGGTTAAAAAAGTAGCCGGCAAAGGTGCAGGGGCAGGTGTATTGAAAGACTTGGACCTGATGGTAAGATTGACGGATGCCGTTGTAAAAGCCACACGCTTACCGGTAACTGTGAAAACAAGATTGGGATGGGATGAGACCAGCAAAAACATCGAAGAAGTTGCCGAGCGTTTACAAGATGTAGGTATCAAAGCACTGAGTATTCATGGTAGAACCAGGGCTCAAATGTATAAAGGTGAAGCTGACTGGACGTTGATTGGCAAAGTGAAGAATAATCCTCGTATCAAAATTCCCATTTTTGGTAATGGAGATATTGATAGTCCACAAAAAGCCGTGGAATATAAAAATCGTTATGGTGTAGATGGCGTCATGATTGGTCGTGCAGCCATTGGCTATCCATGGATCTTCAGAGAGATCAAGCATTATATTCAAACAGGTGAATTAATGGCACCGCCTTCAGTGGAAGAAAGAGTACAGGTGTGTAGACAACATTTACGCAAATCCATTGAATGGAAAGGACCCATTGTTGGTATCAATGAAATGCGCAGACATTATGCTAATTATTTGAAAGGTCTGCCGGGTATCAAAGATTACAGAAACAGATTGGTGACGCTGAAAACCATGGAAGAAGTAGAAGCGGTGTTAGATGAAGTTGCCATCAACTATAAAGGCTTTGCGATGGAGCATCAGCAAATAGAGCTGGTGAATTATCACGAAAATTGTCCTCTATAATCATCTGTGAATCTGTGGCTAAAAATTCAGCCACAGATTCACAGATTACTTAACTAGTAGCTGAACCACTGACTTATCCAAAGGCGATACTGTTTGTGGGAAAAATGCTTCGAGAATACCTTCTTCATTCACCAGGTATTTACAGAAATTCCAAGTAGGCTCCTGATCATTCCATCCATTTTTACCGGCATCACTTAACCATGCAAACACCGGATGTTGCTCAGCCCCTTTGATCACTGAACTTTTCTTCGCCAACAAGAATGTAACTCCATAATTCACTTTACAAAACTCAGCGATCTCTTCATCATTCTTTTGCTCCTGTTGTTTGAAATCATTCGCAGGAAAACCAATGATCACTAATTGATCTTTGTATTTTTTGTACAACTCTTCCAATTCGGCATATTGTCCGGTATAACCACAAGCACTCGCTGTATTTACCAACAATAATTTTTTTCCTTTGAACTGTTCCATGGAAATGGCTTGTCCGTTATTGAGTGTAACTGTAAGCTGATAAAAATTCATAGTCGCTGTTTTATGTTGCTTGTTCAAAGAGCCTTTCTGTGTGCCGAATAATTTTCCCGGCAACATAATCACAGGATATACTGCTTTCAGAATAGACTCTCTCCAGGTCATATTTTTCTTTTTAATGAGAATAAGTAGTACAATGATAACAATCAGTCCAATGATTAGTTTACGCATTATTTTATTGATATGGATATGCTAAATAAATTTCTTGAATAATTTCAGCTTCCCTTTGAATGGCGGATATTTCATGGAAGGATCAAACCAAGTAGGCGTTTGCAGCACTGCTTTTTCATGACTAAACGTATCAAATGAATACTTTCCATGATAACGCCCTGTTCCGCTGAAACCCCTTCCACCAAAAGGCAAATGATGATTGGTGGCATGCCAGCTCGCATTATTGATACAAGCCCCACCGGAAGGAACTTTATCTAACCACCGTTCTGCTTCTTTCTGTTGATTCGAGAATACATAAAATGCGAGTGGATTCGGATTTTTTTGGATGATAGACAAAGCTTCTTCTTCAGTGTCGTAACTAATGATGGGTAAGATAGGACCAAAGATCTCATCGCTCATAATAGAACTATCAAGCGATACAGACTCTATCAATGTAGGTGCAATGAATAAATGTTGCACATCATGCTCACCACCATGCACTACTGTTCCATCTTTCAAATAGCCAATCAATCGATGGAATTGTTTTTCATTGATGATCTTTCCAAACTCATGACTATTGATCGGCTGTTCTGAAAAAAACTGTACAATTTTTTTCTTCATGGCTGTAACCAATTGCTGCTTAACAGATGTATGCACCAACACATAATCCGGCGCAATACACATTTGTCCCGCATTCGAGAACTTAGTTACAACGATCCTATTGGCAGCTACTTTGATGTTAGCTTTTTCCGTCACAACGCATGGACTCTTCCCTCCCAACTCTAAAGTCACGGGCACCAATCGCTCTGCTGCCATTTTATAAATAATCTTACCCACTGCTGTACTTCCGGTATAAAAAACATGATCAAAAGTGAAATGATGCATCATCGCCGGAATCACAGTAGCACCATCACCCGATACATACAAAACATATTCTTTAGGGAAAATCGACTCGATGATCTTTTGCATCACAGCATCGGTAGTCGGCGCAAATTCACTGGGTTTTAATACAACACAGTTACCTGCAGCAATGGCACCAATCAATGGAGTTAATAATAATTGAAAAGGATAATTCCATGGACCCATGATGAGCACTATTCCTAAAGGTTCTTTAACAACGCTACTCTTACTCGGCAAATTCAAAAGATTCGTTGATTTACGTTCCGGTTCCATCCAGGCGCTCAGCCAACTGATGGTATGATCCAGTTCACTCAAAACAAAACCATTTTCGGTAACCCAACATTCTTCCGGACTCTTCTTAAGATCACGATACAAAGCAGTATAAATTTCCTGCTCATGTGCAATGATGGCTTTTTTCAATGCCAATAATTGCTGTTTCCGAAAAGTATAAGAACGAGTGACGCCGGATGTGAAATAATGCCGCATGGCATTCAGTTGTTCAATTGATACACTAGACATAACAACAATTTAGGCAAGAATACCCGAAACCATAAATGTCTGAACAGCCTTTTTTGTAAATTGCATCTTCCCGACTCATGGGAGCATACAGCATTACTAAAAAACACAATATGGAATACAGAAGAATGGGCCGAAGTGGCTTACAGCTAAGTGTACTGAGTTATGGTAGTTGGGTAACTTTTCACAAACAGATTGATGACAGCATTGCCGATGAATTGATGGGTATTGCTTATGACAATGGCATTAATTTTTTCGATAATGCAGAAGCCTACGCATTGGGTGAAAGTGAAAAAATGATGGGAAGAATTCTGAAAAAGAAAAATTGGGACCGAACTTCTTACACAGTTTCTTCCAAAGCATTTTTCGGATGGAGAGGAAAAGAAAATAAACCCAATCAAACCGGACTCAGCCGCAAACACTTGATGGAAGCCTGTCACGAAGCTTTGCAACGTCTGCAGCTGGATTATCTGGATCTGTTTTTCTGTCACCGCCCCGATCCCCATGTGCCCATTGAAGAAGTGGTATGGACCATGCATAACCTGATTCAACAAGGAAAGATCTTATACTGGGGCACCAGTCAGTGGAGTGCCGCAGAAATTATGGAAGCGCATCGTGTTGCACAGCAATATGGACTGATCGGTCCAACCGTAGAACAGCCGCAATACAATATGTTCGAAAGATTTAAGGTTGAGCAAGATTATTTACCCGTATTCCGGAATGTGGGATTGGGTACCACCATTTGGAGTCCATTGGCAGCCGGTTTCTTGACCGGTAAATACCTCAATGGTATTCCAGAAGATTCCAGACTGGCCATTCAGGGATTTGATTGGCTGAAAGAGCGCTGGGTACAGGAAGCCAAAATTGAGAAGGTAAAGAAACTGGCATTACTGGCACAGGAAATGGGCGTAAGCTTGGCAGAACTGGCCATTGCCTGGACTATTAAAAATCCAAATGTCACCACTGCTATTCTGGGTGCTACCAAAAAACAGCAATTGGAAGAAAACCTGAAAGCTTTACAAGTATTGCCATTATTGACCCCGGAAATCATGGAGAAAATAGAACAGATCTTACAAAACAAGCCTATCCTAGACTTGGCATAAGGTTTTGAAAAACAATATATTAGAAGCGGAATGAAGGTCTTTCATTCCGCTTTTTTATGCAAGCACTAAAAAAAGTTCTACCTTCTTTCCAACCATTATCTCCTTTTCAACTCCTATAAGCGGAATTATACTTGGAACAGGAATCTACCATACAAACGGCTGTTGTGAGAAAAGCCTGCACGGGAGATGCAGCATCGCAGGCATGGCTATATCGTCAGTACTGTAAAGCCATGTACAACATCTGTATTCGCATGACCGGCAATCAGAATGATGCTGAAGACCTCTTACAGGAAGCTTTCATGATCGCATTCAAAAACCTGAGACAGTTAAAGGATCCTGTTCAATTTGGCGGGTGGCTGAAAAGAATTGTGGTGAATGAATGTATTCGTTTTTGCAAGAAAAATGTGTACTGGTCTGAATGGGATGAACAATGGGAACAAACCCTAAGCAATGAAGAACCCGAATGGTGGAAAACAGTTGATCTCAATATGGTACATCAGGAGATCAAAAGTTTACCGGATGGTTGTAGACAGGTTTTCAATTTGTATGTACTGGAAGACTATAGTCATAAAGAGATCGCCACCCATTTGGGAATTTCTGAATCCACCAGTAAGAGTCAGTACCACAGGGCCCGACAACTATTAAAAGAAAGAATCACTAAACAAATGCAGCTACATGGATAATTTTAAAAAATACCTGCAAGAAAATCGTTCTGCATTAGATGTGGAAGAGCCATCGCCTGCCATCTGGGAACGCATAGAAAGACAAGAACCCGTGAAAAAAACAAGGGTGGTTGTACTGATGACAAGATGGGTGGCAGCAGCTTGTATATTCGTACTGGCAGGAATCGGCGTATGGAGTATTGTGAATGATACAACAATACCTGAATCATCCAATCTTACCGCCGCTACTAAAACAATCACACCCGTTGAACAACCTGTTGAAACAATACCGGAGACCGAATCCATCATTACTACAAAGGAACTGTCCGCATCTGTAAAAAAAGAAGCCAAGAAAAAAGAATCCACAAATACAGCAGCAGCTAAAAGACAGGATCTGATGATCATGAACAATATTGAAAGCAGCTTCAAACAGGTTATCAATTTACAGCGTGATAAAGTAAGTACCACTCCAATGTTTGGAGAATCAAGCGACTATTTTACAGATTTTAAAATTCAGATCAACCAATTGGAAAAAGACGAAAAAAGTATCAAAGCAGAGATCGTCAAAAGAGGACTGTCTGATCAATTATTGAATCAACTTATGAATATCTATCAAATCAAACTCAATACACTCAAACAATTACAACTTGAAATGAACAAGATCAACAACCGCATCAAACAAAATCGTGCACCTGTTGATAGTGTGAAAACTTATTTCATCAATATTTAAAACCATCAATAATATGAAACGTATTGCTCAACAATGTGTACTGCTGTCGGGAATTGTAACACTATCCATCAGCGGAACTTTTGGTCAGACAGCAAGTTCTCCTGCTGCACAAAATATTAATCGATCATCAAATACCAATGTAATAAGTGTTGATAATGTAGCGACAGCCTATGGCTATGGTTTTGAGACCCGCAACATCAATCAAGAAGATCTTAAGTCTAAAGAAGTCAGCCAAGAGATCAATATGCCTAAAAGTGGTGAGATCTATATTGAAAATAATTCCAGATCTATTCAGGTAAAAACCTGGGATCAACAAAAAGTAAAAGTGGTAACCACTGCTTATTTCGAGAAAGAAAGTACACTCACAGATGCTGAATGGTTTGAGAGAATGGGCATCAGTTTAAAAGCATTGGGTTCTTCTGTAAAGATTAAATCAGGAGCAAATAGTTTCGGAACATACACTTATGCAACCGGTGGTCAAAATGTTGTAGTAGGATACCCAACCACCATTAATAAATCGGGAACAATGAGCAGATCCGGTACCGATAACAAAAGAATACTCACCATCTACGTTCCTGTCGGAAGTAAGTTGGATATTGAAACTAAATTTTCCGAATTACAATTACCGGCAAATATTGGGGAAGTATTATTGGATATTACCAATGGTAGTGTTGAAGCAGAGAACTTAAATAAACTTCGTCTTCGTTCTAAATACTCCAATGCCAATCTGCGTGATATCAAAGATGCAGAAATTGAGTTTGCAAATGGCAGATTCACTGCTAATAATATTGATGATCTTGATATAGAAAGCAAGTATTCCACCATTGAAATGGCTACTGCGAAAACGATCAAAATGGTGAGTACGAATGACGAGTTTGAAGTAGAAGATGTTACCGATATCAGAGGTCGAAAAAATTATGGCAACCTGCGCATCACCAGACTCACCGGCTCCATTGAAATGGATGGCAGCAATGCAGATGTGAAGATCAGAAATGTAGGTGCGAATGTAAAACTCATCAAAATCAATAACCGCTATGCAGATATTCGTATTCCACTACGTGATATGAAAAACTATGCGGTAGACTTTTTAGGTAGCTATTCTACTGTGTATGGCGATTTTGAAAGAAAAGCGGTTGAACCTACTGAAGAAGAGAAAAAAGAATATGCAAGTCTGATACAATCGATGATCAATACTTCAGGTACTGCTAAAATTAGCTCTGTCAATGGTATGACTGCTATCAACATACCGGCACAATCTGGTAAAGCTAGTACCCCAACGGGAACAATAGAAGCTAGAACTGTACCTATGCCGGAAATGGTAGCTACAACCGGAACAATATCCGAAGGAACTTTTTCAGGAACACTGTCACCAACCATCGCACAAGGACACCCCATGTATCGTGGTGTGAATAGTACCCCTTCGAAATTCACTGCCAATATCGGAAGCGGTTCCGGTTTGAAAGTGCAGATAAAATGCCAGAATTGTACGGTTGATTTTAAATAATATTTCAGTTTCCATATACCCGAATGAGCAGCGCCATACTGCTCATTCTTTCTTTCGAGTTTCTTCATGTGCATATAAATTTCACACAGCCGATTTTTCTCATTTGTTCACGATCGGTGCGTGCCCCGTTTCTACGGGGCACTCTTGTGAAGGTGAAAAGTGAATGGTGAATGGTGAAAATATTAACCCCTTTCACTTTTCACCTTTCACCTTTCACTTTTTCTTATCTTGCATAGTGAATAAGTAACCATGACCGAGCTGTATACGATTATATGGATTCTGCTGTCGCTGATTTTCATCGGCTTTTTTGCCGGATATGAGATCGCTTTTGTGAGTGCCAACCGATTGAGTATTGAACTCAAAAAGAAACAAGGTAAACGCAGCGGTATCATCTTATCAGATTTTGTTGACAATCCTGCAAAATTCATCGGTACCTGTTTAATCGGATTGAATACCGTACTGGTAGTATATGGCTTGCTGTTTGACGAATTCCTGAAAAGTATTGCCTGGAATCCCCTCAATGTTCAAAATGAGTTCTTAAAATTATTTATTGATACCATCATCTCCGCTTTGGTTGTGATGGTTTTTGGTGAATTCATTCCAAAAGCTATTTTCCGTGCCAAGAATGATAGCTTACTGATTTTCTTTGCCCCACTCGCAAAGTTCTTTCACACACTCTTTGAGCCTTTGACCAATTTATTCGTGAACCTCTCACAATGGATCTTGAAATACATTTTGAATGTTCGTGTGAATGATAAAACAGAAGCTTTTTCCAAAGTAGACCTGGAACATTTCTTCCAACAAACCAAAGAACAAGACGAAGACAACCAGGAATTAAATACAGAGCTTTTTGAAAACGCCCTGAGCCTGCCTACCATTAAAATCAGACAATGTCTGGTTCCACGTACAGAAATTGAGGGAGTAGACCAACGTATTTCTGTGCGAGAATTACAACATCGTTTTGTTCAATCTAAATTGAGTAAACTCATTGTTTTTGATGAGAATATCGACAATATTCTTGGTTACGTTCACCAGATAGACCTCTTTAAAAAACCACACAGTATCCAAGACATCATTCATCCTATTCTGGCTGTTCCGGAAAGCATGAGTGCTGCTGACCTGATCAATAAATTCACCAAGGAAAGAAAAAGCATTGCATGGGTTGTAGATGAGTTTGGTGGCACTGCAGGTATTGTAACCATGGAAGATCTGTTGGAAGAGATTTTTGGAGAAATACATGATGAATATGATGTAGAAGAGTTTGTAGAGAAGCAATTGGCTGATGATGAGTTCATTTTGAGCGGAAGACTGGAACTGGATTATCTCAAAGAAAAATATGAGCTCGAGTTTCCTGAAAATGAATCCGAAACGCTCAGTGGATATATCATTAATAAGCACGAATCCATTCCCAAACAAAAAGAGACCATCATTATTGACGATTATCGTTTTGATATCCTGAATGTGAGCGAAACACGTATTGATACAGTTAAGCTGAAAATATTACGCTAACACGCGAAGAGCCTATCTCGCTGTTAGTCTTGATCATCGACCACATCTTGAATCGGTGATTCAAACCCTTCACAACTGTCTCAACAAATATTCCATTGACTTATTTGTTTTTGTAGACCATTATCATTTCAGCTCAAATGAAGAAGTGGAAATGATGCAAACCGCCATGATAGAAATCGATCGTTCCGACATACTGATCGCAGAAGTATCCGTCAAAGCCATAGGGGTAGGTCTGGAAGCGGGTTATGCTGCCGCCAAAAACAAGCCTGTTTGGTACTTGAGAAATAAGGCTGCTGCTCATTCTTCTACCGTATCGGGCATCGCCAGTGAACGGATATACTACCTGGATGAGCAGGATCTCGCTCATCAACTAGACGGTATTATACATCCATATCATTGAATAGCCTATAAAATCGACGTTTTTCGTGTTCCTGTTACCCGTAACTTTGGCAACTCAAAAGCAGCGCGGATACATGGCTTTATTCAACAGAAACAGAGGACAGGAAAAAGCAGAGATGAGTTTTATTGACCATCTCGAAGAACTGAGACAGCATATCGTTCGCTCCATTATTGCTATTTTGGTAATGGCGATCGTGATCTTTATTTATCGCGATTGGGTTTTTGATAATATCATCACAGGTCCTATCAACCCTAATTTCATCAGCTATAAGGCGCTATGTGATTTTAGTCATTGGGCACATATGGGCGATGCACTGTGTATGCCACCGGTAAAAGTGGATATGCAATCCACCACTTTTGCCGGACAATTCCTCAGTAGTATTTCCATGGCACTGATTGGAGGTATTATTATTGCTTTTCCTTATATCTTCTGGGAGTTCTGGAAATTCATTAAACCCGCATTGAAAGAGAAAGAACTGAAGAATACCCGCTTCATTATTTTCTGGGTATCTTTTTTCTTCTTTTGTGGCGCAGCTTTCGGATATTTCTTACTAGGTCCATTTACGTTTAACTTTCTCGGCAGTTTTCAGTTAGGTACACAAGGACTACTCGTCACCAGACCCACATTAACAGATTATCTGGACAATCTTACCAACCTCATCCTAGGTTGTGGTATTGCATTTGAACTACCGGTGTTGGCATTTTTATTGACAAAAATCGGACTAGTCACCCCATCTTATCTTAGACGCATGCGCAAGTATGCAGCCGTAATTATATTAGTAGTTGCTGCCATCATTACGCCAAGTCCGGATTGGATGAGTCAGCTCATCGTATTCCTTCCACTATTTTTCTTATATGAAGTGAGTATCATCATTTCTGCTCGTGTATCGAAGGAGCAGGAAAGAAGAGAGCAAGAAGAGTGGAGTTAAGCGTATGATGCCTGGTCATTGTTCCGCTTATACATTTTTTAGTTTTTCGTTGGATCAATACTTTAATTTCACTGCTTAATTTTTAGTCATGAACTACGTGTTTGATGCTTCAAAACCGATTGCCATTGGTTCAGACCATGCCGGTTTTGAGTATAAAGAAGCCATCAAAAAATGGCTGACGGATAAAGGATATACCGTAAAAGATTTTGGAGCACCTTCTCTTGATTCGGTAGACTACCCCGATTTCGCCCATCCAACTGCTGCCAGTGTAGAGAATGGCGAAGCAGCGTTTGGTATTCTGTTTTGTGGCAGTGCCAACGGTGTAGCGATTACTGCCAACAAACATCAAGGTATTCGCGCCGGATTAAGCTGGCAAAATGATGTGGCTTCATTGATTCGTTTACACAATGATGCTAACCTCATCTGTATACCTGCCAGATTTGTTGCTTTACCACTTGCGCAACAAATGATTGAAATATTCATGACCACTGCTTTTGAAGGTGGACGTCATGCTACAAGAGTCAACAAAATTGCCTGTTCATAATGTTGTAAAGAAAATTTCCCGCTACGCACTTAACCGGATTTAAAAACCCAGATAATCCAATTTCATAAAAAAAATTATTACTTACCTTACGGCGCCACCACCATATGTTGTGATGGCTCTTTCATTTAAAATCAATTTATGAGAATCATTCTTTTATCAGCATTACTGCTATCTGCAGCCACAGGTATGGCGCAGAAAGGAGATCCTGCCACTTATGCCAGCACCATTACAGCTGTTGACCTTAAAAAACACCTCACTATTGTAGCCGGACCTGAAATGGAGGGTCGCGAAGCTGCCAGTGAAGGTGAAAGAAAAGCAGCTGCTTATCTGGAAAGTCAGTATAAAAAACTAGGACTAAAACCGGGTAATGGTAATAGTTACCTACAACCATTTACATTATTCCAATCTGAGTTAACAGAGACTGGATTGTCTGTAAATGGCCGTTCATTTCAGTTAGACAAAGACTATTCATTATCTGTAGCGATGGTACCCAATGGTAAATCCATGATCAATGAAGTAGTATTTGCTGGATATGGCCTTAGTGATTCCAGCAGAAATGATTATGCAAATCTTGATGTGAAAGGTAAATTGGTACTGATATTAGAAGGTTTACCAGGAAATGCCACTGTTACAAATCCTAGAGGTCCGGGTTCTTCGTTTGCAAAAATGACTATAGCCAGATCAAAGGGTGCAAGCGGTGTTTTAGTTGTATCTAAAAACTTCCCTAGAACAAACCCAAGTCAGTTAAAAGGCGGTTTGTCTATCAGCAAACCTACTATCGATGTAACTTTTACATCCATCACTATTTCAGAAGAGATTGCATCAGCTTTATTGGGCCGTACAGCTAAACTGAGCATGCAGCAAATATCTGAATTGAATAAAGGTGTTTATCGTTCTGAGTTATCAATCAAAGCAGATAAAAAAATCAATGAGCTACAAAGTGCCAATGTAATAGCAGTATTACCCGGTACCGATAAAGCAGATGAATATGTTTTCATTACCAGCCACTACGATCATGAAGGTATTATAAACGGACAGATCTATTATGGTGCAGATGATGATGGCTCTGGAACAGTGAGTGTACTTGAAATTGCTGAAGCATTTGTCAACGCCAAAAAGAAAGGAGAAGGTCCTAGAAGAACCATTGTATTCATGAATGTATCCGGTGAAGAAAAAGGATTATTGGGTTCTCGTTATTATTCAGAACATCCGATTTATCCATTGGACAAAACCACTGTTGATCTGAACATTGATATGGTGGGAAGAATTGATCCTACGTATAAAGGTGATTCTATGAACTATGTATATGTAATTGGTGATGATAAACTGAGTAGCGACTTAACACCTATTACCAATGAAGTAAATCAGAAATACTTTAAGATGGAATTGGACAGAAGATTCAATGATCCAAATGATACCAATCGTTTTTATTACAGAAGCGATCATTACAATTTTGCTGCAAAAGGCGTTCCCATTATTTTCTATTTCAATGGTACACACCGCGATTACCACAGACCTACCGATACGGTTGATAAAATCAATTTTGATCTGATGGAAAAAAGAGTTCGACTCATTTACCATACGGCCTGGGTCATTGCACAAAAAGATACGATGCTGAAAAGAGATATTCCACTGAATATGCCTCCACGCTAAAACAAAAAAGCTCCGAATTAAATTCGGAGCTTTTTTGTTTTACACGATTACTAGAAATTATACTTTATTATTTTATAAATTTAATACTTGAAGGTTTTAAGTAATTTGTATTTTATTTGAAAAAATAGTCGAGTTATGAAAATCACAATACTAGGACAAGGATTTGAAAAAGAATCCGAGAATTCTGTTGGAAATTATTTAATGAAATTTTTAAAGGATAAAAATTTTCATAGCTTTTATGCGATTACCGCTTTTACAAGTTTCGCAGGTGTTACTGGTATTCAAAAACACTTGGAAAATGGGAAACATCTGAAAAACGTAACAATTATTACTGGCGTAGACCAAAAAGGTACATCGGAAGAGGCCTTAAGAGCATTACTTAAACTTAATATCAATTCTTATGTATTTTTTGTCCCACCACCATCACCAATTTTTCACCCGAAAATTTATTTATTTGAAGGCCAAAAAAAATCAGAATTAATAATTGGCTCTTCGAATCTTACTGTTAATGGCCTTTTCACTAATCTCGAAGCCTCAATTCTACTAAGTATTTCGAATCAAAAAGTTAGTGACAAAAAAACTTTAGAAAGATTGAAACAGTATTTCACTGGTCTTTTTGATTATAGTGACCCTAATTTAAAACCTTTAACAAATGAATTAATTACTGATTTAGTTAATGCTAAAATCGTACCCACAGAAACAGAAAGAAAGGAACTTCAAGACAAAAGAGAAGACTCGGATACGGTTGATACAAAAGCTATACTTTCTAAGATTTTTCCAAAAAGAACAAGTGCTAAAATCCCAAGAGATTTTCGGAGTATAAAAAAAGATATTATTAAAAAATCAGTACCCCCTTCCATACTCAAAGGACTAACTCTTTTATGGGAAAGCGGTCCACTAACTGAAAGGGATTTGAATATTCCTAAAGGACCTAACACGAATCCCACAGGATCAATGCTTTTTAAGAAAGGAAGAACTGATGCTATTGACCAAAGACACTACTTTCGTGATGTAGTTTTTGCTTCATTAAAATGGGTTTTCGATACACGAAAAGGCTCTTCACATTTAGAAAAAGCTGCTGGTTTATTTAGATTGGAGGTCTTGGGAAAAGACTATGGAACTTTCGCATTAACACTAACACATAATCCCAAAACCGATACCCAGTCTTATTTTCAAAAGAATTCAATGACTTCAATTAGCTGGGGTGACGCAAAACCTATTATAGCAAAGAAAAAACTTATTGGAAGAAGTGCAAAACTGTACAGAAGTTTCCCCAATAATGGCGAATATGTACTTATTATCAGTTAACTAGTTTTCATCTTCACAACTGTTAATAATTCATTATAAAAAAGATTTTTTAATAGGTGCCCACTACTTATTTTTGGACTGAAGTAGTCCAAAATGATATTTGAAAAAACCTTTGGTGAAACTGTCAGAAAGCTTAGAGAAGAAAGACAACTTACTTTACGAGAAGTAGCAGATGCATTAGCAATTGACATCTCTATGCTTAGTAAGGTTGAGAAAAATAATCGCAAGCCAACTAAACAATTAATATCAAAATTTGCTGAATATTTCGATGTTAGCACCAAAGATCTGATTATCGCTTTCTTAAGTGACGAAATTGCTTATCAAGTTTTAGAAGACTTAGATTTATCAAATAAAATATTTAAAGCTGCGGAAGGGAAAGTGAACTATCTAAAAAATAAAAAGAAGTCAAGAGTATGAAGCTAATAACGCAAGCATCAGCAGAAAAATTGAGAGGTGGATTTTATACTCCAGAGCCTATTGCGGAGTTTATATTAAAATGGGGCATTAATGGAAGTAAAAACTATGATATTCTTGAGCCAAGTTGTGGTGATGGTGTTTTTTTAGAACAACTTCAAAAACATAAATTAAAATATAAATCAGTTACAGCGATTGAGCTCGACAGGCAAGAAGCCCAAAAAGCTGATAAAATAAAGCTAAAAAATAAACAATTAATAAATACAGATTTTCATAAATTCTGCAATAATACTTTAGAAAGATTTGACTTAATAGTAGGTAACCCTCCATATATACGTTATCAATTTTTTGATAAGTTTCAGCAAATAGCTGCAGCAGATATTTTCATCAAAGCTGGTTTAACATATTCTAAGCTAACTAATGCTTGGGTTTCATTTGTAGTTGGATCATCACTTCTACTTAAAGAAAATGGAGGTAAAATAGGCTTTGTTTTACCTGCCGAAATTCTTCAAGTTTCTTTCGCCCAGCAACTCAGGCATTTCATTTCGAGTTTTTATAATAAAATAAACATTATTTCTTTTGAAAAATTAGTATTCCCTGATATTCAACAAGAAGTAGTTTTATTGTTATGTGAAAAGAACAATAGCAAGAACCATAACATTGAGCATATTGAATTACATGATGCAAGTGAACTAGCGTTTTTGGATGTTGCAAGACTGAAAAGCCCTCGTAAGAGAATTGATTTTAAAAGTAATAAATGGACATTCTATTTTTTAGATCAAGAAGAAATTGATTTTCTTGAGAATATCTCTATTAAGCGAAATATTCCTACACTTGGAAAATTTGCAAATGTTGAAGTCGGAATAACTACAGGTTCAAATGATTTTTTTACTGTGCCGCTAACAACTGTTGAGGAATATGATTTGCACAATTATGCTAAGCCGATGGTTGGGAGAAGCGTCCAAGTAAATAGCATAATATTTACTGAGAAAGACTGGGAAAAAAATAAATTTTCAAAAGCAAAGGCTCATCTCTTAGTATTCCCAGAAAGCAAACTATTAAATAAAAAAAATGGGGCTGTAAGGTATATTTCTCATGGAGAATCAATTGGTATTAACAAAGGCTACAAAACAAGTATTCGTGATGATTGGTTTGTAGTGCCTTCTCTAAAAATTTCTGACGCCCTTTTTATAAGGCGAAATAATTTATATCCACGATTGATCATAAATCAAGCTAAGGCATATACAACTGATACAATGCATAGAGTATTTCTGAAGCCAGGAACCGAACTCAATGCATTTACCGCAAGTTATTATAACTCGCTTTCATTAGCATTTGCAGAAGTTTGTGGTCGTAGCCATGGAGGCGGGGTACTAGAATTGATGCCCAATGAAGCCGAGAAAATCCTTCTCCCTTATCATAAGGCTAATAGCTATCTGCTTAAAAAAATTGATACCCTAATTAGAAAAAAAGCTTCCATTGATGATATAGTCAAAATGACAAATCAATCAATATTAAAAGATCATTATGGTATGAGTGAAAAAGAAATTAAAATTGCTCATACAATTTGGAAAAAATTGTCCACTAGACGGTTAAATAGGAGCAAATGATTTTATTCCGAAATACCTCTTCTAACAAAAAATATAAGTTATAAGCAACACTTTACCTCAGTGAGTTAAAAAACTACACCAGATTACCTCTTAACAATAATGGTAATCCTGAATTATCTTACCACCCTAACAAATACGCAAAGATCAAAGGCGCTACAATCGTAGCATCACTCTCTACAATATATTTAGGCGTATGGATATCTAATTTACCCCAGGTAATCTTTTCATTCGGTACCGCACCGGAATAAGAACCATAAGAAGTAGTGGAATCACTGATCTGACAGAAATAACTCCAGAAAGGAACATCATGCCATTCCAGATCTTGGTACATCATTGGCACTACGCAAATCGGGAAATCACCTGCAATACCACCACCGATCTGGAAGAATCCAACACCTTTACCACCACTGTTCTGACGATACCAATCGGCCAACCATACCATGTATTCGATACCACTTTTTACTGTGCTCGCTTTTAATTCGTTTTTGATTACATAGCTGGCAAAGATGTTACCGGTAGTACTGTCTTCCCAACCCGGCACCACGATCGGCAGATTTTTTTCAGCAGCAGCTACAATCCAGCTGTTCTTAGGATCAATTTCATAGTATTGTTTCAGATCACCACTCAATACTGTTTTGTATAAAAATTCATGTGGAAAATAACGCTCACCTTTTGCTTCAGCATCTTGCCATTGTTTCAATAAGTGCTTTTGTAATCTTCTGAATGCTTCTTCCTCAGGAATACAAGTATCTGTTACACGATTGTAATGGTTCTCTAATAAATCCCACTCATCTTGAGGAGTAAGATCTCTGTAATTAGGCACTCTTTTATAATGACTATGTGCCACCAGATTCATCACATCTTCTTCCAAATTGGCACCGGTACAACTGATGATGGCCACTTTATCTTGACGAATCATTTCTGCCAGACTAATCCCCAGTTCAGCAGTACTCATGGCGCCTGCCAAGCTTACCAGCATTTTTCCGCCTTCCAGCAAATGGGTTTCATATCCTTTTGCTGCATCAACCAATGCAGCGGCATTGAAATGTCTGTAATGATGCATAATAAACTGAGAAACAGGCCCTTTCGTCATATTCGGTGATTTTGAGGGGCAAAAGTAAATTTTTTAAACGGTTCGGGAAAGTGCAATTAAAATAAAAAAGCCCCCCAGCCTATTGACCGGGAGGACTTCCGATTAACCAAACCAACTTATTTACTCTTCTCAAAAATGGTCACATTGCCGTACAATGAAACTTCCAGAATCTTACGGTCTGCGTCATTTTCTAAGGAAACAAAATATTTTCTTTCGCCATTGAATTCAAATTCAATCGTTTCAGTGACTTTGTATTTACCATAACTTTTTCTGATCTTTTGAATGGCGTTCAATGGTAAACGTTTCAGATCTGTTTTTCTTGAAGTGCCAATCATATCTCCTGAGGCATTGAAGAAAGCTTCTACCTGCTCTCCTTCAATCGTGAATTTTGCCTTGCTATAATCTTCAGTAACTGTCCAGTTAACATCCGTAGCATCAGTAAATTGCACTTGAAATGCAGTCAATACGCGGTAACTAACTTTGCTTACATCTGAAGCAAATACTTGACTGCCAATCATAGCAGCAATCAAAGTGGTTAAAAAAATCTTTTTCATGTTTTCTGTTTTTTAAGTTTAAGTATGATGATGTATATCTTTCGGTTGACAAATCAAAACTAGTGCTTACAATACCCGACATCCATTCTTTATGACCAATGCGATCAGAAGATTACTTCAGTATTATGAGCGGTGTTAATGACTATGTTAACAGGAGTTAATAGACAGCTGAAACCCTTATCAACATTGCATTTCAAAAAGTTTCATAATAAAAAGATAAAGGCGTTATGGTGTGGTTAATTTTTAGAAGTGGTGAACCAATACTTAGATGACAAAGCTGTTGTATCTTTAAGCAAAGCCTTACCATGAGACGAGTTTTTACATCCCCGCTTCTGGCAGTGGTTATTTTAGCATTGCCATTTCTGTATCTGGGTATACAATACGCAAGCTTACCCGATACCGTACCTGTACATTTCAATGCAGAAGGAGTAGCTGATGGATTTGGATCAAAATCTTCCTTATGGCTACACACCTGTATTATCTCTGTAGTTGCCTTAAGCACTTATTTACTCATCAGCAACCTACATAAAATTGATCCGAAAAAAACAGCCAAAACCTCTGCTGCTACCTTGCATCTTATAGCGATTGTTATTGTATTGTTTCTTTCCGTGATCAATATCAGCATTACATATAGTGCTGTCAACTATCCTGCTAGTTTTAATCTTACAACAGTTGTTCTATTCGCTGTTGGACTTTTATTATCGTTTATAGGCTATCAGATGCGTACGATACAACCCAATTATTTTATTGGTTTACGATTACCCTGGACATTAGAAGATGATGACAATTGGAACGCTACACATCGGTTGGCTGCTCAACTTTGGATTCCCGGTGGATTGATCATTGCCATTATTGCCTGGTTATTGCCTTTTTTTAGTGCATTTATCACCACCATCATCATCACAATCATCATGATCATCATTCCGGCTATATTTTCTTACCGCTTTTTCAGAAAAAAACAGGCATGAATTATCTCGCACATGCTTTTTTATCTTTTAATAAACCGGGATTGCTGATCGGTAATATGATCAGCGATTTTGTCAAGGGAAAAAAACAGTTTGACTATACACCCGATATTCAAAAAGGCATCAGGCTGCACAGAATGATCGATACATTCACTGATGCACACGAGGCCACACAAGCAGCAAAACAACTATTAAAACCTGCTGTGGGTCCTTATGCAGGTGCTTTTATAGATGTAGTTTACGATCACTTTTTAGCCATCGATACAAATATGTTATCCGATCAGGAATGGAAAGCATTTGCAGAACAGACTTATGCTACTTTACATGCACATGAATCATTGTTACCGGAAAAGTTTGCCAGAATGCTTCCTTATATGAGCAGTCAGAACTGGTTATACAATTACCGTCACAAATGGGGGATCCAAAAAAGTTTTGAGGGGGTGGTACGAAGAGCCTCATATCTGGAAGATAGTACTGCTGCCTATCGGTTATTTGAAGATCATTACACGATTCTACAGGAAGCATACCATACATTTTTCCCTGATGTTAAAAAAATGGCTACTGCCTTTTCAAACACTTTGTGAAACGCTTATGCAGCTATCTTTGCCAAAAAATAAATACCACATGAAGTTTCTATTGCTGAGTATTTCATTACTAGTCAACTTTTGCATGTTCGCCCAACAAAAACCGACAGATCTGGATAAGTCGCCCATGGATATGAGCTACTGGCCTGCTAACTACCCCATTCTTAAACTCAGTGGTAAAGCAAAAGATGCTCCTATTGCACGTGTTATTTATGGCAGACCTTTAAAAAGCGGACGCGATATTTTTGGAGGTATCATCAAGTACAATGAAATATGGAGACTAGGTGCCAATGAAGCTTCAGAAGTAGAGTTTTTCAAGAATATACGTATCGACGGTAAATTGGTACCCAAGGGAAGATATACTTTGTATTGTGTACCAACAGAAGATAAATGGACCATGATCTTGAATAAAGACAATTTCTGTTGGGGTAATTTTAATTATGACGCAAAAAAAGACTTATTGAGAACAGAGATTGATATCGCCAGAAACAATGAAACCGTTGAAGCATTCACCATTTATTTTGAAGAAACCAAAAACAACGGTGCCCAAATGATTATTTTATGGGATGATCTAAAAGCAATATTACCCATGACCTTTATCGAAGATGCACCCGTAAAAACTACTAAAAAGAATTAAACCATCCCTTGTATGAAACTTGCTACAAAATATATACATGCCGGTACAGAACCCGATCCATCTACCGGTGCGATTATGACACCTATTTATCAAACTTCTACTTATGTGCAGGAAGCACCCGGAGTAAATAAAGGTTTTGAATATGCCAGAAGTCAGAATCCTACCCGAAAAGCATTAGAAGAAGCATACGCGCAAATCGAAAATGGAAAATACGGACTGGCATTTAGCAGTGGTGTAGCAGCTACCGATGCCGTCATTAAACTCTTATCGCCCGGCGATGAAGTGATTGCAGCCAATGATATGTATGGTGGTACTTATCGCTTATTCACCAAAGTGTTTGAGAAATTTGGTATTCAGTTCAAGTATGTAGATACAACCAATACTGAAAATGTAGCGGCAGCCATCTCAGCAAACACAAAACTTATCTGGATTGAAACACCTACCAATCCACTGATGAATATCACAGATATTGCTGCAGTGGCAGCCATTTCAAAAAAAGCAGGGGCATTGCTTTGTGTTGACAACACTTTTGCTTCCCCCTATTTACAAAATCCTTTAGACCTGGGTGCAGATATCGTGATGCATTCTGCTACCAAATACCTGGGTGGACATAGTGATGTGATTCAAGGATGTTTAATAATGAATGATGCGGATCTGCGTGAAAAATTATACTTCATTCAAAAAAGTTGCGGTGCTGTTCCCGGACCGATGGATTGTTTTTTGGTGTTGAGAGGTATTAAAACCTTGCATGTTAGAATGCAGCGCCATTGTGAGAACGGAGAAAAGATGGCTAATTTTCTACGCACTCATCCAAAAGTACAACAAGTGTATTGGTGTGGCTTTACAGATCATCCCGGTTATGCCGTTGCCAGTCAACAAATGCGTGGCTTTGGTGGTATGATGAGCTTCACTTTAAAAGATGATAGTGTTGAGAATGCCAAACGTGTATTATCATCAACCCATGTATTTGCACTCGCAGAAAGTTTGGGTGGTGTTGAATCACTCATCAACCATCCGGCATCTATGACACACGCTTCTATTCCAAGAGAAGAAAGAATTAAAAATGGATTGAGTGATAGTTTGATCAGACTCAGTGTAGGTATTGAAGATATCGATGATTTGATCGCTGATATTGATCAGGCCATCGGATGATTTTCGTTGGATACAATTTCACAAAAAAGAAGCCGTCTCAATAACATAATTGAGGCGGTTTCTTTTTTATTTGATCCTTAATAATTTTTCAATCGCTTTATCCAAAGTGGCTTCTTGTTTAGCAAAACAAAAACGAATGACTTTATCATCTTTCCCATCTTTATAGAATGCAGAAACAGGTATGGTAGCTACGCCATATTCAGTTGTTAGTCGCTTGGCAAAGACCATATCCGGTTCATCACTGATAGCTGCATAACTGTAACACTCAAAATAACTTCCATGAGATGGAATACATTGAAAAGGGGTTTGTTCCATTTGTTTTCTGAAATAATCTCTTTTCAGCTGTATCTGAGCACCCAATTCCAGATAAGCCTGCGCATCATCCAAGTAAGTAGCCAGTGCAACTTGTTTAGGTGTATCACAAGTAAAACAATTGAACTGATGCACTTTTCGAAACTCTTTCATCAATTCAGATGAACTGATACAATAACCTAATTTCCATCCCGTACAGTGATAGGTTTTACCAAAAGAAAAACATACAAAGCTGCGTTTCAATAATTCAGGATAACGAAGAATGCTTTGATGTGTGAGTCCATCAAAGATCAAATGCTCATACACTTCATCACTCAGAATAATGATATTCGTTCCTTCTACCAAACTGGCTAAAGCTTGCATATCAGCAGCAGATAAAACAGCGCCGGTAGGATTATGCGGTGAGTTGATCATGATCATCCTTGTTCTGCTCGTGATCTTTTGTTTGACCTCCTCCCAAGGAATACTATAATCTGGATAATTCAAAGCGATGCGAACGGCAACTGCCCCATTGATCTCAATATTCGGAATATAACTATCGTATGCCGGTTCAAATACAATCACTTCATCACCGGGTTGTAAAACGGCTGTCAATGCAGTATAGATGGCATAAGTGCCACCGGGAGTAATGGTGATATCTGTTTCTGCATCCACAGCAGTAGCATACAGTTGCTGCACTTTTGCTACCAGTTTTTGACGCAATAACGGATAACCATTCATATGCACATATTGATTGGCGCCATCACGCATGGCTTTGGCTACCAGCTCATGCAGTGTTGGGTTCATGGGGAAGTCAGGAAATCCTTGTCCGAGATTCACCGCATTATACTGCGCTGCCAGCTGACTCATCACAGTAAAAATGGTAGTCCCTACATCCGGTAGTTTAGAAAGGATCGATACAGACACGTTGAATAATTTATTCCGGCAATTTACGAACGGAAATGCATTCGCCGTTGATCATTCATTCAACTGATACTGTTTAATATTGAAATCAAAAAGAGTTACGGGGTAATTTGATTGGCCAGTCTTTTCAATTCAATCTCAGCCAACTTAGCCGTATAATTCAGGTTCAACAATCGGAAACCCGATGTTTCAAAACTTTGTTGTGCCTGTCTAACATCAATGATGGTAGCCTGATTGAGTTCAAAGCGTTTTAAAACGAGGTCAACCAATTGCATGGAGAGTTTATAATTTTCAACCTCTGTTTCCAATTGTTGCAGCGCATTTTTATATGCCTGATAGGTTCTAACAGCGCCTGTTTCCAAGGTTTGCACCAATGTTTCTTTTTGTAGCACAGCATTTTTTGAATTGATCTCTGCTACTTGTTGCTGACGCTTGAATGCCGTACCATTATAAATGGGAATACTCAGGTTCAAACTAATAAACGGACCATAACTCTGGTTCTGCAAAATGAAACCTGCACCACTTCTTGTATTGTTGAAATTATATCCGGTATTGGCGCGAAGAGTAGGCATACCCAATGCTTCTGTTTCTTTTTCAATCAGTTCATTGATCTTGATCTGTTCATTTGCACTCAATAACTGCGGATTGTCTTTCAACTTGGTACGAATATTTTCCAATGAAAGGTTACGCTCAACGATGATGGTATCCTGAATGGTAATGGTGGAATCCGGATTGAGGAATAATAAATTCAGCAAATCGGTTTTGCCTTGTTGTATCACCAATGCTTGCTGCTGTTTCAATTGTACTTGTGCGTTCAAATCCAATCTGGCCTGGAAAATATCGGCGTTATTGGATAATCCGGCTTCTTTGCGAGCCATTAGGATATCCAATCTTTTTTGAAACACATCAATGGATTGTTCAATGGTTTTAATAAACTCCTGTTGACGAACCACATCATAATAACGGGTGGCTACGGCTGCCATGGTATTTTGAATCTGAGCATCCAACAGGTAACGGTTTTGGATCACCAATTCATTCAAACGCTTTTTAGTAGTGACCACCCGATAGCCATTGGATAAAAGAATGGTACCGGTAACACCCACACTCAGGTTATTCGAGCTAACATTGTTACGAGTTGTATTTCTAGATGGATCCGGAAATTTTTGGTTGATGGAAACGATCTGTTCATTGTCATTGGCGGTTGCTGTAACCGTAGGCAATGCACCGGCAACACCCGGATGATTATTGATGGTGCTGATCTCTACATTATTCTTAGCCAATTGAATATCGAGGCTATTCTTCAGTGCAAGATTGATGGCATCTGAAAGTGTAAGGCGACCTTGTGATAGCGCCATTCCTGCATTCAGACAACAAACGAGTATCAATAGTTTTTTCATTGGAGTGAAATTACCAACAGCATTCAACAATAACCCTTGTTTTTACACCAACGGGCGATCAGCTTACAAAAGTGCCTACATTCATCCCTTCAACCACTTTCAGCAGGTTTCCGGGTTTGTTCATATCAAACACAATAATGGGGAGTTTGTTTTCCATGCAAAGGGTGAAAGCCGTCATATCCATCACTTTCAGGTTATTGGTGATACATTCCTGAAAACTGATTTTATCATATTTAGTGGCAGTAGGATCTTTCTCCGGATCCGCTGTATATACGCCATCAACACGGGTACCCTTTAAAATCACATCTGCTTTCATCTCAATGGCACGAAGAGAACCTGCTGTATCTGTTGTGAAATAAGGATTACCGGTACCTGCTCCAAAAATCACCACCCTTCCTTTCTCCAAATGACGCAAAGCTTTTCTGCGGATATAAGGCTCAGCTACCTGCTCCATATTGATGGCACTTTGTAAACGGGTATACACGCCAATCTTCTCCAACATCGCCTGCATCGCCATGGCATTGATCACCGTAGCCAGCATACCCATATAATCGCCATGTGCTCGCTCAATACCACTCTCTGCCTCATTCATGCCTCGATAAATATTTCCTCCACCAATCACAATCGCTACCTGAACCCCTAAATTGGTCACGAGTTTGATATCGTGCGCATATTGTTCAATGATCTGCGGGTTGAATGGATCACCATTTTTTTGATCGCCTAATAAGGCTTCACCCGATAACTTGAGGAGGATTCTTTTGAACTTAGGAAGCATGGGAATGATTTGTTTGCAAATAACCTGAATTTTTGGTCAAATGCCAAATGAGAGAATGGCGGATGTCTGATGTCTGATGTCTGATTTGATTAGCAGAAGATTAGCGATGAGCTGCAGGCTGCACGCTACAGGCTACAAGGGGTTTGATGAATTCCCTCATGCGTCTCTGAGGTAATAGTCCTTAAGACTCCTGTGTCGAACAAATAAACCATACCCCATGAACTATAACCTATGAGCCATCAGCTACCAGCAAATCCGCCATTTCTATGGAGTGCTTCAATGAGTTGAGATCATTCCAGTCGCTATGCGCAACAATGATGTGTTTGGGAGACGGGTATTTTTGTTGTACTCTTTTTAAGGTGTTGGCATATTCTTTCACATTACCATCTCCTAAAAATCCTAGATTGGTATCCGAAGCACCTTTGATCAAACATCCGCCATACAATACTTTCTCTGTGGGAAACCAAATCACAATATTATCTTCCGTATGACCCGGACCCGGATAAAATATTTCAAATCGGTAATTCCCAACCTGAAACAAAGTGTCTTTATTCATGAGAAAAGCAGCTCGCTTCGCAGCATTCTTTTTACTCAGTTCATCTGTTTTTCGAGTAGTATAAGTCTTGATACCTTTTTGATGATAATATTCCAATCCCGCTGTTTTATCGCTATGCCAATGGGTAGCAAAAGCCATGATGACGGGTTGATGATGTCTGGCTTGTATGCTGTCTAACAAAGGCTGAAACTGCGTAGTATCCCAAGGTGTATCAAACATGACCACACCATCCTTTGTAACCACATACATTCCATTCGCAGGTACTTGTGTATTTTGATAAGTATTGTACGTGGTGTAGATATAAAAAATATTTGTAAGTGCTGTGATCTTGAGTTTGGGGTTTGTTGATTGTGCAATCAACGGTGTGATTAAAAAAAGAAAGCCAAAAGACAATAATAATTTACGCATAAAATAGATAATGAGGATTTGAAGCAATATACCCATTTACAGTCATCCTAAGGAGCGTTTATAGCATCATCCGAAACTTTTGGAAAGTTTTAGAACTTTCCAAAAGTTCATCTGTACCCTTCGTCGTCATTTCCGACTCTCGTCGGAAGACTCCTTAGGGTGACAACTTTATCTTATATAACAACTCCTTACTTATATTTGGAATATGATAACCTGTTTAGGATATTATGATTCAATAAAACAATCCAATACTATGAATCTACTTTCAGTTCTTCGATCCGGTTTTTGTATAGCAGCCATGCTCATAACACAGGATACCATTGCGCAGATGACTACGCAATTCCTTGAACCCAATATATCCATCACCTATGATACCACCCGATTCAAACCCTACAAGCGTGATATTTTTACCTTTCGGGTGCAGGGCGAACAGACTGAAATAAAATTGAGTCCCGGACTTTCGGAAAAAGCCCCTTCACTTGATAATAAAAAAACAACCAATCTTTCTGAACTGGAAGACTACTATAAAAATACAATAGACAGACTAAAAAAGGATCCCGGCTCCTTTTCTTTATCGGGCAATCCAGTGATTGAATATGAGCGAAAACCCTTAAAAATGGGATCGTTTCGAGGTTTTAGTTTTGTTGAGGAAGGTAAGAGTGATAAAAAACGTTATGCGCAGATATTTGCAAGTCATCTGTCTGCCAACGATTACACATCCATTCACTTACGCTCATTTGAGCAGAAACCGGTGGACATTCAATATCAAATACTGACCGAATTCCTAAAAGGTTTTAAATCCTATTCAGCAGCAGAATTAGCTACACATGAAGCAGATATCCGAAAGAAATATACCGTAGTGGTGAGTAAGGCGGAGACTGTTCCGGCTTCATTACAGCAACGTGCAAAAGAATATATTGCCCTCGTACGCACCAAAGAGCCGATGCAAGACAAGATCAAAGAAGTATACATATCTGTTGATGGCTACGCAGAAGTTTTTTCGCCCAATGAAAAAGGTGAAATCTATATCGCCACGAAAAGTAATAAAAAAGGAATGATAGAAAGAACAGGTAGACTGATCGTCATTTCACCCATCGGTAAACACATCAGTATTCCATTTAGCTTTCAATATGAACAGCAATGATCTTGTACCGATATCACTTGGAATATACTATTGCGCATAGATTCTAGTCCCCCATTTCCAGCAGAATAAACCCTGAAAAAACAGGAATACCATTAATGATATTAGTGTAGGTATTGCTTTTCTGCAGGGTGTACTTTCTAGACTCTACCACTCATCTTCAAAAGATGCAGCTTCCCACGATCGTCTCCCGAGGTAAGAGGGGGACGTTGCGGAGAACTTCTTTTTTGGATCGGGGTGACATTCCGGTATCACCCCGTTACAAGTCCGTTATAAGTCCGTTATAAGTCCGTTATCGGTCCGTATTCCAAGCGGTATTCATTCGAGTTTCATTTGATATTCATCCGCCCTCCATTCGTATTATATCAACCCTCCCCCTAGGTATCAGCTTATCGCCCCCTTATCTATCTAAGGTCGTTCATTATGATTGCTTGGGGTTTTGCCAAAGAAAACCCCAAGAAGACCCGAAAGAAGTACGGCATATGTAATACGTAAGTGCGCTAATGAGTAAAAACGATTTGTTCATACACCCGTCACCCTTCGTCGGCGACGAAGGGTTCCCAATCTCGTAACTACCTACCCCGTATTGCCACTACTTTTGCAACCACATCCATTGAGCCACAAGAAATTACATATCGCCTTGGTAGGTAACCCGAATAGCGGGAAGAGTTCGCTCTTCAACAGCCTTACCGGATTGAACCAGAAAGTGGGCAACTTTCCCGGTGTTACCGTTGACAAAAAGACCGGCAGCACCCGTTTGGATGACCGCACCGAAGCTGAACTCATTGACCTGCCCGGTACATATAGTCTGTATCCGCGCAGGGCCGATGAATGGGTGGCGTACAAGGTGCTCATGGGCGCCGATACCGATCTGAAAGCTGATGTAGTATTGCTCGTGGCCGATGCCAGCAACCTCAAACGCAACCTGCTCTTCTGTAGTCAGATGATTGATCTGAAGATTCCGGTAGTGATGGCACTCACCATGAATGATATCGCTTCCAAAAAAGGTATCAAGATCGATATCAGTGGACTAGAAGCCGATCTCGGTATTCCCGTTGTGGCAGTGAACCCCAGAAAAAACAAAGGTCTCAACGAACTCAAGAAAGTATTGGCACAGGTATCCAGACTGGGTAACAGTGCCGTACCTCGTGATTTCATCGACAATAAAAAACTGGCAGCGCCATCCATCGATGCCATTCAACAACTCGATGGCTCTTTGAGTGATTATGCTGCTGTACATTATCTCATCAACCACGAAAGTTTTCCACTCAGCGAAACTGTTCAGCAAAAAATAGAACAGATAGAGATCGATCATAAATTCAATCCTACCAAAACACAGGCTGAAGAAATCATGCATCGATACACACGTATCCGCCAGATCATGCAGCAAAATGTATTGGAGCCCGGACCGCTTGAGAAAAAACTCTTTACCGATAAATTAGACAACCTACTTCTACATCATACCTGGGGTTATGTGATCTTGTTATCCGTTCTCTTTCTCTTGTTCCAAAGTATTTTCTGGCTCGCCGCATTTCCGATGGATGGTATTGAATGGGGCTTTGCTGAGATCAGCGGATGGTTGGGTACGCATCTTCCTTCCGGCTGGTGGAGTGATCTCATCATCAATGGACTGGTAGCCGGTTTGAGCGGCATCCTGGTTTTCGTTCCACAGATCATGATCCTTTTCGGATTGATCACCATTCTCGAAGACACCGGTTATATGGCGCGCATCAGTTTCCTCAGTGATAGACTCATGCGTAAAGTTGGATTGAACGGTAAAAGCGTGATGCCCATGGTGAGTGGTTTTGCTTGCGCTGTTCCTGCCATCATGAGTGCTCGTAATATCGAGAACAGAAAAGAACGTTTGCTCACCATCATGGTTACACCACTCATGAGTTGTAGTGCACGTTTACCGGTATACACGATTTTGATTTCTTTGGTGATTGATGATACTTATTATTTGGGCTTTCTCAGTTTACAAGGTTTGGTGATGATGGCACTCTACTTACTCGGTACAGTGATGGCACTCATCGTGAGTTATGTGATGAAGTGGTTCATCAAGATCAGTGAGAAAAGTTTCTTCATCCTCGAACTCCCCATCTACCGTGCCCCTCGTTGGAAAAATGTAGTCATCACCATGGTAGAGAAAGCACGCATCTTCGTTACCGATGCGGGTAAAGTCATCATGGTCATCAGCTTATTGCTGTGGTTCTTGAGTAGTTATGGTCCGGGGGACAGAATGGAAAAAACGGAGACAAAATATGTAGCACTGATCCAGCAAATGCCTGATCAGATTGATTCTTTACAAAGACAATTGTCTACCGAAAAATTACAGAACTCTTATGCCGGTATCCTCGGACAATTCATTGAACCTGCGATTCAACCTTTAGGATACGATTGGAAAATTGGTATCTCTCTCATCACTTCTTTTGCGGCACGTGAAGTATTTGTGGGCACCATGGCTACACTCTATAGTGTGGAAGAATCGGATGATAGTTCTTTACGTGCCAAACTGCAATCTGCGAAACATGCGGATGGTTCTAAAGTATATACACTGGCTGCGGCACTTTCACTCATGGTGTTTTATGTGTTGGCGATGCAGTGTATGAGTACACTCGCTGTTGTAAAGCGTGAAACCAAAAGTTGGAAATGGCCCACCATTCAATTGATCTACATGACCGTTCTTGCTTACGGAATGAGTTGGATTACTTATATACTGTTTAGTTAAAAACAAATTATCTGCGTCAATCATGACAATCCGCTCCATCTGCGTTCCATTTACAACTATATAGAACACGGATTTTCATGATTTTCATGATCTACGCTGATTCAATTCGTGTACCACAAAAACTATCTGCGTCAATCATGATAATCCGCTCCATCTGCGTTCCATTTACAACTATATAGAACACGGATTTTCATGAT